>NZ_JACVAZ010000002.1:0-1494603 GCF_014852125.1 Delftia sp. DLF01 | reverse complement strand
CCCAGGACGTGCGCCTGCGCGCCGCCTGGCTGCGCCCCACGCAGGCCCAGGCGCGGCGCCTGCCGCGCGAGGTCAACGCGCTGTACACCTGCGGGCCGGCCGGCGGCGGCGGCGTGCGCACGGCGCTGCGCGCGCGGCTGGGCACGGTGTCCTGCCTGCTGGCGCAGCAGAGCGTCGCCACCGGGTGGAAGTGGGCCGAGGAAGAGATCGATAAAGGGGTCGAGAAAGAGGCCGGGAAAGAAGCCGGGGAGCACGCCGCATGAACACACTGCAGACCACGATGCCCGTCACCGTGCCGTTGTACCGCCTGGCGCACGGGCGCACGGGGGACAAGGGCAACCGCTCCAACATCAGCCTCATCGCCTGGAATGCCGCCTGCTGGCCCGTGCTGGTGGAGCAGATCACCGAAGAGCGCGTGGCCGCGCACTTCGCCGCCCGGCGCCCGGCGCGCGTGCAGCGCTTCGTGCTGCAGCGCCTGCAGGCCATGAACTGGGTGCTGGACGCGGTGCTGGACGGCGGCGTCAACGACGCGCTCAACCTCGACAGCCACGGCAAGGCGCTGTCGTACTGGCTGCTGCAGATGCAGGTCCACATACCGGCTTCGCTGCTGCCCCACCTGGCGCCGGAGTAGCCGGCAGCACCCGCCCGTCACACATTCATCACAACAAAGGAGACAGACATGAACCTTTCGCACAACTTCCCCCGCCGCCATGCGCTCGCGCTGGCCGCCTGCGCGCTGGCAGCCGCCGCAGCACCGGCCCTGGCGCAGGACTATCCGTCCAAGCCCATCACCTTCGTCGTGCCGTTTGCGGCCGGCAGCGCCACCGACCAGCTGGCACGGGCGCTGGGCCAGGCCGTGACCACGGCGACCAAGCAGGCGGTGGTGGTCGAGAACAAGGGAGGCGCCAGCGGCATGATCGCGGCCCAGCAGGTGGCGCGCTCGGCGGCCGATGGCTACACGGTGCTGATCACCACCAACACCACGCATGCGGCCAACCAGCATCTGTACAAGAAGCTGCCCTATGACGCGGTCAAGGACTTCGCGCCCGTGGCCGGGCTGGGCAAGGGCGGCCAGGTGCTGGTGGTGCGCGCCGATGCGCCGTACAGGAACGTGGGCGACCTGCTGGCGGCGGCGAAGAAGCAGCCGGGCAAGCTGTCGTTCGGCAGCGGCAGCTCCTCCAGCCGCGTGGCCGGTGAAATGCTCAAGCAGCTGGCCGGCGTGGACCTGATGCACGTGCCCTACAAGAGCAATCCGCTGGCCATCACCGACCTGCTGGGCGGCCAGATCGACCTGATGATCACCGACACCTCCACCGGCGTGCCCCAGGTCAAGTCGGGCAAGCTGCGCGCCCTGGGCTACTCCACCACCAAACGCAGCCCGCAGCTGCCCGAGGTGCCCACGCTGGAGGAAGCCGGCGTCAAGGGCTATGACATGGGCTACTGGTTCGCGGCCTACGCGCCCGCTG
The DNA here is from genome assembly GCF_014852125.1 of Delftia sp. DLF01. Lineage (NCBI taxonomy): Bacteria > Pseudomonadati > Pseudomonadota > Betaproteobacteria > Burkholderiales > Comamonadaceae > Delftia > Delftia sp. DLF01. The sequence continues at coordinate 1,493,137 of NZ_JACVAZ010000002.1, read as the reverse complement.
GCACGCCCGAGGCCGTGGTGGCCCGGCTCAACCGCCTTCTGTCCGACGCCGTGCACAGCGCGGGCGCCAAGTCCTTCTTCGAGATGTCCGGCTCCGAGGGCTGGACCGCCACGCCCCAGGAGCTGGCCGCCTTCCAGGCGGGCGAGACCCAGAAGTGGGGCCAGGTGATCAAGGCCGCCGGCATCCAGCCCGAGTAGGCCGCTCCCCGCTCTCCCGTTCCCCGCTCTCCCGTTCCCTTTTTATCCGAACCGTCCTAGGCCGCCGCAATGCACGGCGGCCAGGGCGGAGCCTTGCCTGTGCCATGACCCCAAGGAGACAACATGCACATCAGATCCACCCATCCACTGGCCCTTGCCCTGGCCGCATCCGGCCTGCTGACCGCCTGCGGCGGCAGTGACTCGCCCGCCGGTTCGCAGGCGCCGCGCATGCAGCTGAGCATCAGCGCCACCGAGGACTTTGCCGGCAGCTACGGCAGTGTCGGCGCCTACGAGAAAGTGACCGGCGTGCTGCGCGGCGAGCTGGACCCGGCCGACCCGAAGAACGCCGTGATCCAGGACCTGGCGCTGGCGCCCGTCAATGCGCGCGGCATGGTCGAGTACAGCACCGACTTCGTCATGCTCAAGCCCAAGGACATGTCCAAGGCCAGCGGCGTGCTGCGCTATGACGCGCCCAATCGCGGCAACATCCTGACCATGCCCAACCCCACGGCCGCGCCCGGCGATGCGGTCTACCTGGAGCGTGGCTATGTGCTGCTGTACTCGGCCTGGCAGGGCGATGTGCCCAAGTCCACGCCCGCGCGCCTGACGGTCACCGTGCCCGTGGCGCGCAACAAGGACGGCAGCAGCATCACGGGCAGCTACCGCACCGAGCTGGTCCCGGCCGCCGCCGTGCCCTCCATGACCCTGCCCGGCGGCGTGTTCAACGGGACCATGATCCCCTACGAGCCCGCCAGCCTGGACAACACCCAGGCCGGCTACTCGCTCACGCGCCGCATCAACGAAACCGATGCGCGCCAGACCGTGCCTGCGGGCGACTGGAAGTTCGCCAGCTGCGATGCCGCCGCCAATCCCTTCCCCGGCACGCCTGCGGCCACCAGCGTCTGCCTGAAGGGCGGGTTCGACCCGCAGTACCTCTACGAGCTGGTCTACGTGGCCAAGGACCCCAAGGTCATGGGCGTGGGCCTGGCCGCACTGCGCGATACGGTGAGCTTCTTCCGCGCCAAGTCGGCCGACGCCGACGGCAAGGCCAATCCGCTGGCCGGGCGCATCACGCACACCATCGGCCAGGGCACCTCGCAGTCGGGCAATGCCATGAAGACCTTCCTGCACCTGGGCTTCAACCAGGCGCTCGATGGCGGCAAGGTTTTCGACGGCATGTATGCCCATGTGGCCGCGCGCCAGACCAACATCAACACGCGCTTCGCCGTGCCCGGAGGCGGGGGCGGCCTGCGCACCGACCACACGGCCTTCGGACAGACCGCGCCGCGTGGCCTGGACAAGGACTACAGCGACGAGGTCAGCGGCCGCCAGGGCGGCGTGATGAAGCGCTGCGAAGCCAGCAACACCTGCCCCAAGTTCTTCCTGGGCCTGTCCGGCACGGAGTTCTGGCAGCTGCAGGGCTCGCCCGTGCTGACCGATGCCAACGGCCTGCGCGACATCGCCCAGCCCGCCAATGCGCGCATCTACTACTACGCCAGCACCCAGCATGGCGGCGCAGGCGGCACGGCCAGCATCGGCTATGCGCCCACGCGCAATGTCTATCCGGCCGGCACCGTGGTGCACTTCAACGACACGTTCCGCGCGCTGTTCATCGCGCTGGAGGACTGGGTGGTGCGCGGCACCGAGCCGCCGGCCAGCCAGGTGCCCAAGCTGGCCGACGGCACCCTGGTGCGGCCCGACAAGCTAGTCTTTCCCGCCATGAAGGGCCTGAACTGGAGCGTGGGCGGCGTGCAGACCGCCATCCCCGAGTTCCGCTACCTGGCGCGCCACAACGGCTTTGCGCTGCTCGACTTCGGCCCGCAGTACGTGCCGCAGGACGAAAGCGGCATCGCCACGCTGCAGCCGCCGCGCGCCACGGGCAAGGACTACGCCATCCTCGTGCCCCAGGTCGATGCGGCCACCGGCCTCACGCGCGCAGGCATCCGCAGCGTGGAAGCGCGGGCACCGCTGGGCACCAGCATGGAGTTCAACTACGTGGCCACGCCGGGCATCGTGGACCTGTCCAACCTCACGGGCAGCTTCATCCCCTTCCACAAGACGCGCGCGGCGCGGCTGGCGGACGGTGACGGGCGGCCTTCACTGGAGGAGCTGTATGTCGACCAGGCCGGCTACGTGAGCGCCGTCACGGCTGCGGCCCAGGACCTGGTGCGCCAGCGCCTGCTGCTGCAGCGCGACGCCGACGCGCAGATCACCGCCGCGCGTGCGGCGGCGGTGCTGCCTTGAGCCTGCGCTGAACGCAGGCCTCAGACGGCCTGGCCGCGAAAGCGCATGGCCGCCTGGCGCGAGACCTCGGCCAGCAGCTGCTCGCTGCGCTGGCGTTCGCGCAGCCAGCGGGCATCGTTGCTGCCGGCGGCCACGTCGCTGCGCAGCAGATGCAGGGCGGGCGCGGCGCCATGGCGGGCCGCGTAGTCGGCCACGGCATCCATGGTCTTGAGGATGTGGTCGGCCAGCGGCATGTGCTCGCCCGTGGCCGGGTCCACGTACACGGCCTCCAGGCCGAAGCGGCAGGCCTGGAAGCGGTTGTAGGTGTAGACCAGGTAGTCGTCTTCCACGGGCGTGAAGGGCTGGGTGTCCATGAACCAGGCAGCCAGCGCCTGCACGTAGCCGGACAGGGCGGCTGCGCGCTCGATGGTCAGCGGCGTGTCGAACACGCGGATCTCGATGGTGCCGAACTCGGGCTTGGGCCGGATGTCCCAGTAGAAGTCCTTCATGCTCTTGACCACGCCCGTGCGCGTCATCTTGTCGAAGTACTGCTCGAACTCGCTCCAGTGCAGCACGCAGGGCGCGCGGCCCGACAGCGGAAAGGCGAACACCGAGTTCAGCCGCGCCGAGTCGAAGGCCGTGTCATGGCCCTGCACATAGGGGCTGGAGGCCGACAGCGCAATGAAGTGCGGGATGTAGCGCGACATGCGGTGCAGCATCAGCAGGGCCGCGTCGGCGTCGGGGCAGCCGATGTGCACGTGCTGGCCGAAGATGGTGAACTGCTTGGACAGGTAGCCGTACAACTGCGACAGCTCCTGGAAGCGCGGTTTGTCGTAGATGCGCCGCTCATGCCACTGCTGGAAGGGGTGGGTGCCGCCACCCACCACGGCGATGTTGAGCTTGTCGGCGCTTTTGACCAGCGCATCGCGGATCTGGCTGAGCTGGCCCAGCACCTCCGAGGCCGAATGGCAGACGCTGGTGGAGATCTCGATCATGCTGTTCGTCATCTCGGGCACCACGCTGCCGGGCAGCGGGTTCTTGAGCATGAGGCGCAGCATGTCCTCGGCGTAGGGAGCCAGGTCGTAGTCGTGGGTGTTGACCAGCTGCAGTTCCAGCTCCACGCCCAGGGTCAGCGGTTCGGACGAGTTGAAGGCTTCAAGACTCACGTTCATCTCCTGCGGTATTCGTGCGGCTCAGCGGCTTCCAGGGACGGGAGCTTTCGCCGGAGCGGTAGATGGCCACGGTGGCCAGGGCGGCGCCCAGCACCTCCATCACCAAAATGGTGGGCAGGGCCACGCCTGCGATCTGCGCGCCCAGCTCGGGCGCGGCGGCCACGAACTGCGATGCAATCAGCAGCGCCACCGACGACATGGGCGCCATGGCGCAGCCCACCCAGAAGGCCTGGCGCCAGTTGGCGCCCGTGCCCACATTGCCCACGGCCACGCCCATGGTCTTGGCGACCAGGCGTGCCAGGATCACGGCGCCCACCACGCCGGCCACCGGCGCGCTCCAGTCGGCCTGTGCGGCCACGGTGGAGACCAGCACGAACATCAGCATGGTCAGCAGCGAGGCCGCCGTGCCCAGCTGGCGCGGCCAGGCCCAGGGGCGCGGGTTGAACTGCTTGAGCAGGATGCCGCCCAGCAGCGCCGCCAGCGGCGCCGAGCCGCCCAGGTACGAGGCCACGGGCACGCTGGCCGAAATCAGGGTGAGAAAGAGGATGGAGGTGTTCTCGCTGGCCGGGCTCATGAAGCGCAGCGCCAGGCGCATCAGCACGGCCAGCACCAGGGCCACGGCCACCGAGACGCCCAGCACCACCAGCACCGGCATGATCGAGGCCACGAAGCCTGCCTTGGGCTGCGTCAGCATGCCCGCCTTGGCGCTGCCCAGGGCCAGCGCATACAGCGTGGACAGGGTGGCCAGCACCAGGCCGCGATCGGTCACGGCGCCTGCGGCACGCATGTCGGCCACCACGCGCGTCAGCACCAGGGGCGAGGCCGCCATGGCCACCAGGGCCAGCGGCCCGGCCACTTCGGAGGCCACGCCCAGCCAGCCCAGCACCAGGGAGACGAGCACATAGGTCAACGCGGATTCGGCCACGCTTTGCACCAGCACCATGGGGTTGTGGCGGAACCAGCGCAGCGTGATGCGCCCGCCGCATTCGAACAGCACGATGGCCACGCCCAGCTCCAGCAGGAACAATCCCGTGCCCTGCAGCGGCCAGGCGGTGTTGGCGCCAAAGCCGATCAGCCCGGCAATGCCGCCGACCAGCGAATATCCGACCACCTTGGGCAGGGCCGCATGGCGCTGGCAGGCGTAACCCACCATGGTGGCCACGGCCAGCAGCAGGGACCATTGCACCGTGGCCAACCCGGCCGATGGCCGCAGCCACGGTTCCCAGAAGCTCAGCATGTCATTCATAAGCGAGGTCCTTTGCGCGAGCCAGTGGCCCGCAAGCGAAGCTCCGCAGGGCCTTCCCTGCGGCGCGGGCAAGCCCGCGTCCCGTGCGCTTGGCACGGGGACACTTCGTTGGCGATCCACTGGCGTGACTGCCGGGCTGCAAGGCCGGGCGGGCACGCCAGCACGTGGGTTCCGCGTGGTTCCCGAGGTCCCGCAGGCTCAGGGGCGGAAGAAACTCAGCGGCGCTGTGCGCAGACGGCGGCGGATGGCCGAATAGATGCGCGAGCGGTCGACTCCGCTGACATTGTGTGCCCTCATCGCAACGCGGAATGCCAGATAAAAGCTGACAGTGACATTCAACGCGCCATTGACCGGCAGTAGGGCAACCGCCCACCAGAACATGTCGGAGTGCAGCACCTGCCAGCCCAGGGCCGCCATGGCGGCACCGATCTGGCCTGCCGACAGCGTGACGTGGCGCACCTCCAGCCCCAGGCCGAAAAAGGCCGCGAACGCGGGCACCAGGCCCAGCATCATGCCCAGCGAGACGTTGGCGGCAAAGCCCGAAATGTTCTTGCGCCAGAAATGCGCCCAGCGGTCGGCGCGCTTGGCGCCCAGCCAGCGCGTGATGCCGGGGTTGTAGCGGATCACCGAGTCCAGCCGGCGCAGCACGAACCAGTTCTCCGCCCAACCCGCGATCAGGCTGCTGGCGAACAGCAGCACGCCCGTGAAGGCCGCGAACAGCGGCGACATGCCCAGCAGGCTCAGCGAGTCGAGCACGGCGATCGCATGCGGCCCGTCGATGGGCGTGTGGCCGAACAGCTGGGCATAGCCCAGCGACAGCAGCAGCACCATGGGCAGCACCACCAGCACGTTGCCCAGCACGGCCGCCACCTGCGAGCGCACCAGGTGGGCGACCTCGTCCACGAACTCCTCGATGGCCTCGCTGGCGCGCAGGTCCTTGAGCTTGGCGGCCATGGCCGGTGCCGTCATGGCCGGCTGCTTGGTCGCCACCGTGAAGTGCAGCAGCTGGATCAGCACAAAGCTGATGGAGTAGTTGATGCCCGCCGCCAGCCCACCCCAGAACGCCGACAGCCCCAGCGCGTAGAGCGCGAACTTCAGCAGCGTGGTGAAGGCCATCACGAAGCCGCCGCCAGCGGCCTTGGTTGCCATGGACAGGTATTCGCGGCCGGTGCGCGTGATGTAGTGCTCGCCCGTCTCGGCGCTGCGCTCGGCCACCTTGGCCGCCAGCAGCGAGGTGTTGGTGGACAGCAGCGCGCGCAGGCTGCGCCGCTCAATGCCCACGGACACCAGGTTGGCCAGCAGGTCGGCCGTCTCGGTGGCGCGGTTGTCGGCCACCAGGCAGTCCAGCAGGCGGCGCACGCGCAAAATGCGCGCGCGCAGCTGGCGCAGGCGGAACACCAGGCCCACCGAAATCCCTTCGGACTCGAAATGGGTGTAGACCGATGTCACGGCCGCGCGGCAGGCATCCAGGCGCTCGCGCAGCCGGGCCTCGGCCGCATCGCGCCGGTCATTGGTGCGCAGCGCGTGCATCACCTCCACGCGCAGGCTCTCTGCGTCGTGGATCAGGGCGTGGAAGGGCTGGTCGTCGCGTGCCTGCTCGTCCATGCGCAGGCGCAGTTCGGGCGAGAAGCCCGTGGACAGGATCTGCCCCGTGCAATAGGTGATGGAGCCCAGCAGGCTGTTCTGCCAGAAGCTGCTGCCCTGGCCCTCGCTGCCATCGGTCAGCAGCAGTGCGATGCGTTCGAGCAGCGGCGCCTCCAGCGCGTGCAGCCAGCGCGCGTCGAATTCGTCGGGCATGGCCAGCATGAACAGCTCGGAGGCATCCACCGTCTCCGGCGTGCTGGGCAGCAGCTTGTAGCGTGCGCGCTCGGACAGCTCGCTGAACATGTTGGTGCGCGGCGCAAAGCCGAAATCGGCCAGCAGCGCCGTGATGTCCACGGTGTCGATGAAGCGCAGCCACCAGGCATGCAGGCGCTGGCGCACGGCCGGGTCGGCCTCCACGGCCTCCACCAGCAACTGCACACGCTGCACGGCGCCGTCCACCGACGGCTTGGGCGCGCGCACCCACTCCAGCAGGTGGATCAGCCAGATATGGCGGTGGGCGAGGTCGGCCTCGGGGTCGAGTGCGGCCAGAAGGCCGGGCAGGTCTTGGGTGATTCGCTTCATGTAGGGGTCTTGCGGCAGGGCGGAAGACTAGCGCCTCCCCCGAGGAACGCGCTCAGTGCAGCACGCGGTTGTCAGGGTCTGGAAAGCTGTCGCCGCCAGCGCCCGACTGCAGATGAAAGCGCGGGATGGGGCACTCGAAGACTTCGCCCTCGTGGCTGATGCACAGATAGCTGCCCTGCATGCTGCCGTTGGGCGTGCGCAGCTGGCAGCCGCTGGTGTACTCGAAGGTCTCGCCGGGCTGCAGCAGCGGCTGGCGGCCGATCACACCCAGGCCCTTGACCTCTTCGACATGGCCCAGTTCGTTGGTGATGATCCAGTGGCGCGCGATCAACTGGCCCGGCACCTGGCCGGTATTGGTCACGGTGATCGTGTAGGAGAAGGCGTATACGCCCGCCGCTGGAGCGGATTGCTCTGGCAAAAAGGCGGGGCGGACCTGGACCTGGAACTCGTTCATGGGCATGGCGGCAATGGTAACTGCCCGCAATGTACCGGCTTGCGAACGTCCCCACGCGCCGCCGCCCATGGCTTTGTGCCGTCGCTGGTGCCGGCATGGGCTAGCTGCGACAATCGCAGGCCATGAGCCCCACCTACCGCATCGCCCCCTCCATCCTGTCTGCCGACTTCGCCCGTCTGGGTGACGAGGTCAAGAATGTGATCGCCTCCGGCGCCGACTGGATCCACTTCGACGTGATGGACAACCACTACGTGCCCAACCTCACGTTCGGTCCCATGATCTGCGAGGCCCTGAAGCCCCATGCGAAGACGCCCGACGGCCAGCCCGTGCCCATCGACGTGCACCTGATGGTCTCGCCCGTGGACGAACTGGCCACGGCCTTCGCCAAGGCCGGCGCCGACTACATCAGCTTCCACCCCGATGCCACGGCCCACGTGCACCGCAGCATCCAGAACATCCGCGCCCAGGGCGCCAAGCCCGGCCTGGTGTTCAACCCCGCCGCCCCGCTGGACGTGCTGGACTGGGTCATCGACGACATCGACCTCATCTTGCTGATGAGCGTGAACCCCGGCTTCGGCGGCCAGAGCTTCATCGACAGCACGCTGCGCAAGATCGAGGCCGCGCGCAAGCGCATCGAGGCCAGCGGCCGCGACATCCGCCTGGAAGTGGACGGCGGCATCAAGGAAACCAACATCCGCCGCGTGGCCGATGCCGGTGCCGACACCTTCGTGGCCGGCAGCGCCATCTTCGGCAAGCCTGACTACAAGGCCGTGATCGACGCCATGCGCGGCGCCCTGGCCGCCTGAGCTTCGGCCTGTCTCCAGCAAAAAAGGGCCCGCGAATTGCGGGCCCTTTTCGTTGCCAACGGCGCTTTCAGCCGCCCAGCTCATGCTCTCCGGGCATGACGAAGATGCTCTTGCCCTGCGTGTCGAAACCGGGCGGCGCAAAGCGCGCCACCGGGACATGGTTGTGCTGGATGGAGCTGACCTTCCACGCGAATGTGCGGCCCTGGCTGGTGAAATTCACGGTTTCGCCGCAGGCGATATTGATGGGCGCTTTCTGCGATAGATCGACAGTACGGTAGACGCCCGCAGGCGCGGGCGATCCGTAATAGGATTTGCCGTTTGCAAAGCGTTCCGCATGGGCCGGCAATGCAGCCATGACGATTGCTGCGGTGCCCAATATGAATATGGATTTCATTGAATATGCCTCCGAAATAGGGCGGATACATGGGCGGATTCATGAAATCCGCCATGAACTGTATTCAGTCCATGGCGGAGACTGTAGAGTCATCGGCTTCTATATATCCGGGCAGCCGGATGACATTTCAGCCATATTGCCGCAAATGCGTGGAAATCTTCAGAAACTGTGGCGCATGCCGAGTTCAGCGCCTGTGGAGCTGCCGCCCGCAGCCAATCCGGTGGTGCCGCCATTGAGGCTGAAATTGGCCCCGCCCTTGTTGGTCACGCGTGCAAGGGTTCCGTACAGCGCCGTGCGCCGCGACAGGTTGTGCACATAGCCGATCGCATACCTGTTGGCATCGCTGCCATTGAAGGCAACCGGCCCACGGCGCGAATCGGTGCGCACATAGGAGGCGCGGATGTAGTTCGCCCCCACGGGCACGGTAAGGCCGACCTGCCAGCGGTCCTCGGAGCCCGCGATGCGGGTTCCATAGGTGCCATAGGGCAGGTCCTCGCGCTGGAAATACCCCATCAGCTTGGCAAAGCCGAAATCGTAGGAGGCGCCTGCGCCGTATTGCTTGAGCTTGGTGCCCGCAGCGTTCACATCGGTCGAGCCATAGGTGAGCGCCAGGTTCAGAGGGCCGTTGTCGTAGGTCAGGCGGCTGCCGAAATGGCGGCCGGCGCTGCTCACGGGGTCTTCGTCCAGGGCATACATCACTTCTGCCTGGAAACCGCTCCATTTGGGAGTGAAGTACTGGATGGCGTTGTCGCTGCGGTAGTAGTTCGAGAAGGTGCCGGGCAGGCGGCTGATGATGTTGGAGTTTGCCAGGCCGATCACGTTGAACGGGTCGAACTTGGTGGGATTTTGCGCAGCCGGCGTGAAATCGCGGCCCAGGCGCAGCTCACCGAAGCCGCCCGCCAAGCTCACCGTGGAGCGGCGCTGGAAGAACTTGCCATTGGCGTTTGTCGTGCCGGTGTCGGCATAGAGGTCTGACTCCAGCCAGAACTCGGCCCTCAATCCGCCGCCCAGATCCTCGGTGCCGCGAAAGCCAAACCGGCCCGATGACAGCCCGCTGTTGTTCATGGTCATGTTGCTGGGCAGATCGCTGTTCTTCACGTAGCGCCCATTGACGTCAACGATGCCGAACAGGGTGATGGATGACTGCGCGCTGGCCGCCAGCGAAATGACGGGCAGTGCGGCCGCCAATATACGATTGAATTTCATGCCTGGTCCTTGTATTGAATTTGGATTCCATGCGCATCCATTTAAAAACGGATGCTGTTGTAAATACTAGAATTCACAGGCCGGCACCAGGAGCCTTGAAAAAGAATCGACGGGGGGTGGCAAGCCAATCACAGGTTTTTTGGGCTCAACATGTTCCGTCCGGCCAACACCAATGGATTGCAATTCCATTCATGGCAGTTATCTTTCTTCAATATGTCTTGAATGTCACTTTTCTGTTGGGTAGATGGATTCTGGAGATTGATAGCATCCCGGGGGTTGAATCCGGTAAAGAAGAAAAAATCAATTCGTATCGGGTTGTTGATACGGCTGAGAGCGGGTATCGCAAGATAGGAGGGGACAGAAAAATGCGGCGCGAGGATGTCAAGCTGAGGATGCTGGCCAGGCGAGGGGACACGGGCGCCAGGCTTCAGCTCGGGGAGGCGTATCTGACCGGGGGACCCGGCGTTTCCAGGAGCATCCCGGTGGGGTTGGAGTATCTGCAGGCCGCACTGCCTCAGGCCAGGCGCCAGGCCTCGGTCTGCATAGCCTTGCATCTGCCGCTCAGGGAGTTGCTGGAGCACGGGCTGCTGGAGACCCTGAGGATCGCGGCGGAGTATGAGGATGTCGGGCGCCAGAAGCTTGCCGCATGGCATCTCATCCGGGGGGAGCTCGATCTGGCGCTGGAGTGCCTTGGCAAGTGCAGCGCCGCCCTGCCAAGCCATCTGGCAAGCAGCGTGTCTGCGCACACATCCGGCGAGCTGCTGCAGGCGTTGCAGATCCTGCGCGCCATACAGCCGCTGGACATTGCCGAAGTCATGGCCTGCGAGGCCCGGCAGGCCATGGCCATGGGCCAGTCGCACCGCGCCGTGCGGATGCTGGAGCTCCTGCGCGACCTGCCTCATGCCGCTCATGGCCCGGTCATGCAGCAGCTGATTGCCGACCTGGTCCACCAGGCGGAGGTGGCGGGCCATGGCCTGGGATGGCTGACCGTGGGCTGTATCGAAGCCAGCCTGGACCGATGCGCTGCCAATGGCGACGTGCGCGCCTGCCACGTGCTTGGACGGGCGCTTTCGGGGCTGCCCTGTGCACACCTGGCTCCCGAAAACCTCGTGAATGCGCAGAACCTGCGCAAGGCCGCAGCCCTGCTGCTGCGCGCTGCCGATGGCGGCATCGTCACCGCCTGGCTGCACCTGTTCCGCATCTGCTCCGACTACCGCAGCTCGGTGGCCAATCCCACCCTGGCACGCTTTTGCCTGGAGAAGGCGGCACGTCACGGACTGCCCGAGGCCGAGCGCCGCCTGGGTGCACTGGTGCTGCGTGATGCCACGCACATCGAACCCATGGAACAGGGCGTGGCCCTGCTGCATGCTGCAGCGGCCAAGGGGGACGTGCTGGCCGGGCTGCTGCTGCGTTCCTTGCTGCTGCCCGTGGGCGGTGACAACGAGGAGGAGGCCCTCGCGGCCATCGAGGCGGTACAGCCAGATGCCCCGCTGCTGGCCATGCGCCTGCGCCTGGCGCGCGTGTTCGGGCTCACCAAGCTGGAGGCGCTGTCGGTCAATCCCTCGACCGCCATGCGTCCCTGGGGGCTGGTGGTGGGCCACAACCCCCTGGTGGCGAAGGCCCGGCTGTGCGAGCCCCGTGCCGTGCCCGCGACCACGCCCGATGCCCAGCGCTGCCTGGAGCAGGCTGCGTCCATGTTCTCGGCACAGCAGGGGGAATCCCTGGCGCCGGAAGGCTCGCTGAGGGCCCGATCCCTGCAGATGCGGCGGCTGTTTCACCGCCTGCAGATCAGTGAAACGGTCTTCTTCGCTTCTGCCTCCTCACAGCAGCGCGATGCCATTCGCATTGGCACGAAATGGGCCAGGCGGCAGCAGCAGATCCTCCGCCAGGTGCTGGCCTGAGCCTCGCCTGTGCCCGCGTGCGAAGGAAAAGACATGAAGATCCTGATCGTGGATGCCCACCCGCCGTCGGCGCAGTACCTGTGCCAGGGCCTGTGCCAGGACGGATTCAACGTCGATGTCGTGCATGACGGTCTGCAGGGCCGCAACCTGGCACTGAGCCGCGCCTACAGCCTGCTCGTGCTGGATCTGGAACTGCCTGGCCAGAGCGGGCGTGCGGTCCTGCAGACCCTGCTCCAGGCGGGCGACACGCCCACCATCGTGGTCACCGCAAACGACAGTCTGGAGGACCAGGTGTTCTGCCTGCAGAACGGCGCCGATGACTACCTGGTCAAACCCGTCAGGTTGCCGGTGTTCCTGGCCCGTGCACGGCTGCGGATGCGAGGCTCTGCCGGCCAGGAGGGCCTGCGCCTGACATTGGCGGATCTGGTGCTGGACCTGTCGAAAAAGCGGGCCGAGCGTGCCGGCCGGCGACTGGACCTGACTCGCCAGGAATTCGCCGTGCTGTGGCTGCTGCTGCAGCGCCAGGGCGATGTGGTCACGCGCGCCGAACTGGTGCAGCAGGTCTGGAGCCTGCCCGTCGATGCGCTGAACAACGTGGTGGATGTGGCGGTGTGCAGGCTGCGCAGCAAGCTCGATGATCCCTATGCGGTCAAGCTGCTGCACACGGTGCGCGGCATGGGCTACCTGCTGGCGTTGCGCGACGGGGATCCCGCCAAGTAGCCCTCATCTGCACTGCTTTGCTCTGGAGCGCCCGCTGCCACAACGCCGGCGTTCAGCCCAGCCACTGCCGGATGCGCCCCGCCAGCGCCTGGGCACTGATGCCGTAGCGCTCATGCAGCGTGGGCAGGGCGCCCGCGTCGAGGAAGGCGTCCGGCAGGCCCGCCAGCCGAAAGCGCGCGGGCCGCACATCGCGCTCCAGCAGGGCGCCGGCCACGGCCTCGCCCAGGCCGCCCACCACCGAATGGTTCTCCGCCACCACCACCAGGCGCGGCCCGCTGGCCACGGCCTGCACGATGGCCTGCACATCCAGCGGCTTGATGGTGGCGCAGTGCAGCACGGCGGCGCCCACGTTGTCGGCGGCCAGCAGCTGGGCGGCCTCCAGCGCGCGCATGGTCATGAAGCCGCTGGAGATGATGAGCACCTCGCGGCCCTGGCGCAGCATCTTTGCCTTGCCCAGTTCGAAACGGTAGTCGTACTCGTCCAGCACCAGCGGCACGTTGCCGCGCAGCAGCCGCATGTAGACGGGGCCGCGGTGCGCCGCGATCTGGGGCACGGCCTGGGTGATGTCCAGCGCATCGCAGGGATCGACGATGGTCAGCCCCGGCACGGCCCGCATCATGGCCAGGTCGTCCGTGGCCTGGTGGCTGGGGCCGTAGCCCGTGGTCAGGCCGGGCAGGGCGCAGCAGATCTTGACGTCCAGGTTTTCCTCGGCAATCACCTGATGGATGAAGTCATAGGCCCGGCGCGTGCCGAAGACGGCATAGGTGGTGGCAAAGGGCGTCAGCCCCTCCTTGGCCATGCCGCCGGCGGCGGCCATGAGCAACTGCTCGGCCATGCCCATCTGGAAGAAGCGCCCGGGGTGGGCCTGGGCGAACAGGTGCAGGTCGGTGTACTTGGCCAGGTCGGCCGTCATGCCCACCACATCGGGCCGGCTGGCGGCCAGCTCCACCAGGGCCTTGCCGAAGGGCGCGGCCTGCACGCGCTGGCCCTCGGCGGCGATGGAGGCGATCATGGCCGAGGTGGTCGGCCGGGGCTTGGGGGTGGCAAGAGGCATGTTCATGGCAGGGCGGGCTCCAGGGGTTGCGATGCGTCCAGGATGGCGATGGCCTGCTGCCACTCGGGCGGATCGACGCGGATGAAATGGTTCTTCTCGCGCTGCTCCAGGAAGGGCACGCCCTTGCCCATCAGCGTGTCGCAGAGGATGACGCGGGGCCGGTCCTCGGCCAGCGCCCGAGCCGCGTCGAAGGCCTGCACCACCTGGGCCAGGTCGTTGCCGTCCACGCGCTGCACATGCCAGCCGAAGGCGGCCCATTTGTCGGCCAGCGGCTCGAAGCCCAGCATGCGCGTGGACGGGCCATCGGCCTGCTGGTTGTTCACGTCCACCAGGCAGATCAGCCGGTCCAGGCCGTAGTGGGCTGCGGACAGCGCGGCCTCCCAGGTCGAGCCCTCGTCCAGCTCGCCGTCGGACATGGAGTTGTAGACAAAGGCATCGCTGCCCTTGTGGCGCAGCGCCAGCGCCATGCCCACGGCGATCGGCAGGCCCTGGCCCAGCGAGCCGCCCGAAATCTCCATGCCCGGCGTATAGCTGGCCATGCCCGACATGGGCAGGCGGCTGTCATCGCTGCCATAGGTCTGGAGTTCCTCGTCGGACAGGATGCCCGCCTCGGCCAGGGCCGCGTAGAAGGCGATGGCGTAGTGGCCGTGCGAGAGCAGGAAGCGGTCGCGGCCCTCCCACCCGGGCTCATCGGGCCGCAGCCGCAGCGCGTCGCCATAGGCCACGGCCAGCACATCGGCCCAGCCCAGGGCCTGGCCTATGTAGCCCTGGCCCTGCACCTCGCCCATTTGCAGGGCGCGGCGGCGTATGCGCCAGGCACAGGCCGCGAGCCGGTCCAGGCGCTGTTGCAGTTCTTGGTTCATGCATCGTCTCCTCGGGATGGAAGGGCGCGCGGCTCAGCGCAGGATGCTGGCCGGCACATAGGACACCAGCGCCAGCACCGCCAGCGCCACCAGGTAGAAGGGAATCAGCTCGCGCACGGTCTGGCCCACCTTGACCCGGGCCAGCGAGCTCGTGATGAACAGCGTCGTGCCCACGGGCGGCGTGTACAGCCCCAGGGCCAGGTTCACGACCATCATGATTCCCAGCTGGGTCATGTCCATGCCGATGCTCTGGGCCAGCGGCACGAACACCGGCGTGAGCAGCAGCACGGCGGCCGGCAGGTCGATGAACATGCCGATGAAGAGCATCAGCAGGTTCATCAGCACGATCACCAGCCAGGCCGAATGCACATGCGACTGCACCCACTGCACGATGCCGTCGGGCATGCGGTCGAAGGTCAGCAGCCAGCCGATGGCCGACGAGGCCATGATCACCAGCAGCACCACGCCCGTGGCCAGGCCCGCATGCACCACCGCATCGTTGAGCCGGCGCCAGCCCAGGTCGCGGTAGATGGCGGCCGACACCAGGCCCGCATACAGCGTGGACAGCACGGCCACCTCGGTGGGCGTGGCGATGCCGAAGCGCAGGAACACGATGATCAGCACCGGCAGCAGCAGGGCCGGGCTGGCGTACAGCAGGTGGCGCCGGAAGGCGGGCCAGGCAAAGGGCGTGGTGTCGCGCGGAAAGCCGCGCCTGCGGCCCACCCACCAGCACACGCCCATGAAGCCCGCGCACATCAGCAGCCCCGGCACGATGCCCGCCACGAACAGCGCCGCAATCGAGGCATTGGCGCTGAGCGCGAACAGGATCATGGGGATCGACGGCGGGATCAGGATGTCGATGGTGGCCGCCGCCGCCAGCGTGGCCGCCGAGAACGCGGGCGGATAGCCCAGCCGCCTGTGCCACGGGATCATCAGCGAGCCGATGGCCGAGGCATCGGCCACGGCCGAGCCCGACACCCCGCCGAACAGCGTGGACGACATCACCCCCACCTGGGCCGGCCCGCCGTGAAAGCGCCCTATCAGCGCCGACAGCACGCCCACCAGGGCCTCGCCCAGGCGCCCGCCCATCATCAGCGAGCCGGTGAGCATGAAGAACGGAATGGCGATCAGCGGAAAGCTCTGCACCTGGGCCACCATCTGCTGCACGAGCAGGTCCAGCGGCACGCGGTCCGAGGTGGCCGCCGCCGCCATGGCGCCCATGAGCAGCGCGTGGGCAATGGGCATGGCGATCACGGCGCCCGCCATGAAGACGAAAAGCATGATGAAGGACATGGACCTGCCCCCTTCACCAGTGCGCGGCGGCCACGGGCCGCGCGGGTTCGGCATCGGCACTTGCGGCATCGGGCGCATCTGCAGCCCCTGCGGATGCCCGGCCCCCGCCCGCCACGCAGGCGCGCCAGGCCGACTGCAGGGCCAGCAAGGCCAGCAGCGCCATGCCCACCATCACGCAGCCATAGGTCAGCGAGCCGGGAATGCCCAGGATCTGGCTGCGCTCGTCATGCACGATCTCCAGCATGTTCAGCGTGGACCAGGCCAGCGTGGCGTACAGGGCGGCCACGGCCAGCCAGCCCAGCACGGCCGTGGCGCGCTGCACGCGGGCCGGCAGCGCCTCGACCAGAAAGCTGGTGGTGATGTGGGCACCATGGGCGGCGGCCAGCACCACGCCCGACATCACCAGCCAGGGAAACAGCAGCTCGGGCACCTCGTTGGCCCATTGCAGGCTGGCGCCGCTGGCATAGCGCAGGGCGGTGTTGCACACCAGGATCACGAAGATCACCAGGGTGCTGGTCCACAGCACGGCGCGGCACAGGCCCGTGACCAGGCGTTCGATGAGATTCATGGATGGCTCCCTGCACTTCACTGCGCGCCTGCGGCCTTGACGACCTTGGCGATATAGGGGCCCGCCGGGCTGGCCAGCCATTTGTCCTGCACCCTGGCCGTGGCCTGGGCGAAGGCCCGCGCGTCGATGGTGCTCACCTCCACGCCCTTGGCGCGGATGTCGTCCAGCAGCTTGTCGTCGGCCTCGCGCGCCAGCTGGCGCTGGTAGGCCGTGGCCTCCTGCGCGGCCTCGGTCAGCAGCGTGCGGTCGGCGGCCGGCAGCCGGTCCCAGCTGCGTTTGCCCATGATCAGCGGCGTCATCTGGAACATGTGGCCCGTCAGCGTCAGGTGCTTTTGCACCTCGTACAGCTTGCTGGCGTGGAAGTTGGCCAGCGGGTTCTCCTGACCATCGACCACGCCCTGCTGCAGGGCCACGTACAGCTCGGCGAACTTGATCTGCTGGGCCTCGGCGCCCAGGGCCTGGATGATGTCCACCAGCACCGCGTCGGGCGGCGTGCGCATCTTCAGGCCCTTGAGATCGTCCACGCTGCGCAGGGGCCGCTTGCTGTTGGTCATGTGGCGTATGCCGTTGTCCCAGTAGCCCAGCACCACCATGCCCTTGGCGGCCGATTTGTCGGCCAGCTCCCGGCCCAGCGGCCCGTCCAGCACCTGGAAGGCACGGGCCGGCGTGGCGAAGAGAAACGGCATGCCATAGGCCGCGTACTCGGGCACGGCCGCTGCCACCGCGCCCTGGGAATTGGCCGACAGGTCCAGCGCGCCCGTGCGCAGGGCCGTCACCATGGCCGCGTCGTCGCCCAGCTGGGCCGAGGGCGCGACCTGCACCTCGATACGGCCCGCGCTGCGTGCCTTCACGAGTTCGGCGAATTTCAGCGAGGCCAGGTGGCGCGGATTGTCGGGGGCCGCGCCGTGGCCCAGCGTGAGCTTCACGGCCTGGGCGCCGGCCAGTGCCGGCAGCAGCAGGGCGCAGGCTGCCAAGGCCCTTGCGGCCAGGGCAGCGCGTTGGAAATGCTTGTTCTGCATGGTCTTGTCTCCTTTGCTTTTTGGGGGGCCATGCGCGCCATGGCCAGGCCGGTGGGTGCGGGTGATGCAGTCAGTGGATGAGCATCCCGCCGTTCACATCGAGCGTGATGCCCGTGCAATAGCCAGCCAGGTCGCTGGCCAGGAACACGCAGGCGCCGGCCACATCGTCGGCGCGGCCCAGGCGTGCCAGCGGAATCGTGGCGGAGATCTCGCGCTTGCGTTCGGGGCCGAGCTTGCCCTGGGTGATGTCCGTCTCGATCAGGCCAGGCGTGACGCAGTTGATGCGTATGCCATCGCCGCCGAACTCGCGCGCCATGGCGCGGGCCAGGCCCAGCACGCCGGCCTTGGCGGCCGAGTAGTGCGGACCGCCGAAGATGCCGCCGCCGCGCTGGGCCGAGACGGAAGAAATGCAGACGATGGCGCCCGCTTGCTGCCTGCGCATGGCCGGCAGCACGGCCTGGGACATGTACAGCGTGCCGCGCAGGCTCACGTCGAGCACGCGGTCGTAGTCGGCCCCGCCGATCTCCAGCGTGCCCACGGCCTGCGTGATGCCCGCGTTGTTGACCAGCGCGTCGATGCGCCCGAAGGCGCGCAGCACGGCGGCGGCCGCCGCCTCGCACGAGGGCTTGTCCGTCACGTCGGCCACCAGCCCCAGGTGCCCGTCGCCCAGGCGCGCGGCCGCGCCGGCCGGATCGGCCCGCTCCAGGTCGAGGATGGCCACGCGGGCCCCCTGGGCGGCCATCTGGCGCGCCGTGGCAAAACCGAGTCCGTTGATCCCTGCGCCGCCGGTGATGATGGCGACCCTGTCCTTGAGCAGCATGTGCCTGTCTCCGCTGTAGTGGTGGTGGATGCAGCCATCTTGGGCTGTCACGAGCATGAAGACAAACGATGTTTCATCAGCCTAAGATGACGGTTCTTCAGCTCACGTACGGGGTCTCCCGGGGTCTTCCGGTGTCCCCCGGTGTCTGCCCGTGAGCTGCCCGCGTCTTCGAGGAACTTGCCATGGCATCCATTCCCAGCAGTGCCCACCTGCAGGCCTTCGAGGCCGTGGCGCGCCGGCGCAGCTTCGCGCTGGCGGCCTCCGAGCTGCACCTGACGGCCTCGGCCGTCAGCCACCAGGTGGCCAAGCTGGAGGCGCAGCTGGGCGTGCGCCTGTTCGAGCGCAGCGCGCATGGCGTGCGCCTGAGCCGCCCGGGGCAGGCCTACCTGGAGCGGGTGGGCGGGGCGCTGGCGGCCATCGTCTCGGCCACCGAGGACCTGCGCCACAGCATGAGCAACAGCCTGTACGTGCACTGCGCGCCCAGCATCGCCAGCCTCTGGCTCATGCCCCGGCTGCGGGACTTTGCGCGGGCCTGCCCGCACATTGCGCTGAACCTGTCGGCCGCGCACTCGCACAGCGACTTCGCGCTGGGCCAGGCCGATATCGACATCCGCTACGGCATTGCGCAGTGGCCGGAGCTGGAGGTGGAGCCCCTGTTCGAGGAGCACATCCTGCCGCTGGCCAGCCCCGCCTTCGTGGCCGAGCATGGGCTGCAGCGCGTGCAGCAGTTGCTGCATGTGCCGCTGATCCAGAGCAACGTCAGCATCGTCCAGTGGTCGGACTGGTTCCAGTCGTTCTCGCAGCTGCGCGCGCCAGAGCGCTTTGCCGTGCGTTTCGACCGCGCCCAGATGTCGCTGGACGCGGCCACGCAGGGCCTGGGTGTGGCGCTGGAAAGCGCCATGAATGCGGGCGGCCACATTGCCGACGGCCGGCTGGTGGCCCCCTTCGGCGTGGACCGGGCCCTGCGCGTCAAGGCCCACTTTGCCGTCTACCCCGCGCGCAACGCCCGGCGGCCTGCCGTGGCGGCCTTTCTGGCCTGGCTGCATGCCGAGGCTGCCCGCACCGAGCAGCAGCCCTGCCGCCAAAGCCCGGAATGAGTTGGCCGCCAGCCCCGAAAAATGGCAGAACGGATATTCCTGCATCCATTGCGAAAAACCTGCGATGCAATTTCTCTATGAATGAGCCAGTGTGCGGCAAATGGTTTTATTGCCCCTGTTTTCGGTGAATGACGACGTGATTGCCAGCAGGGATTGGCAATAATTCGGGACAGCCATACACACAGGGAGTGCCACGCTGAAATGGCCAAATCAGCAAGACGCCGATTTATCGGACTGATCACGGTGAGCTACGGATTGTTCGCATTCGGCTGGATCCTTCTGTCCGACAAGCTGTTGTTCGCATTGGCAGGCAGTGCGGATATCGGCTGGCTTTCCGTCGTCAAAGGGCTGTTCTTTGTGCTGGCCACGGACTTCCTGCTGTTTTTCGCGCTGTGCTCGGTGCCGGCCGGGCAGGGCATCGGCGCCTCCGCCATCGCCCAGGAAATGGGGCCGCGCCGCTTTCCGGTCTGGGCCTCCTATCTGTTTGCCCTGGCCATGAGCCTGGCCGTGCTGGCCGCCAGCAGCACGCTGGCCAGCCATTTCGGTGAACGCTCGCTGCTGCTGCTGTTCATGCTGCCCGTGCTGGTCAGTGCGCTGATCGGCGGCCTGGGGCCGGGCCTGCTGGCCACGGCCTTTGCCGCCTACAGCCTGGACCAGACCGACGGCGTCGCCGTGCGCGACTGGGCGCAGTGGGGCGTGGTGGCCGTCAACGGCCTGGCCGTGAGCGTGCTGGCCGAGACGCTGCAGCGCTCGCTGCGCAAGGCCAACATGCAGCGGCAACTGCTCGACTCGGTGATCTCGGGCACCTCGGACGCCGTCTTCGTCAAGGACCTGCGCGGGCGCTACCTGCTGGTCAACCGGGCCGCCGCCAGCCTGGTGGGCCGCCAGGCCGAGGACATCGTGGGCAAGGATGACTTCGCGCTCTTTCCCTTCGGCATCGCCAGCGCCATCCGCAGGAAGGACCAGGCGGTGCTGCGCCAGGAGGTGGCCACGCATGAGGAGCAGCTGACGGTGGAGCCGGGCAGGACGCTGGACCTCCTGGTCACCAAGGGCCCGGTGCGCAATACCGCAGGCCACATCGCGGGCCTGTTCGGCATCTCCCGGGACATTACCGAGCGCAAGCGCTTCGAGCGCGAACTGGCCCAGGCCGCCGTGGTGTTCGACAGCAGCCACCAGGGCATCATGGTGGTCGATCCGGGGCGGCGCATCACGCGCGTCAATCCGGCCTTCACCCGCATCACCGGCTATGCGCCCGAGGACGTGATCGGCAAGACGCCGCGCGTGCTGTCCTCGGGCCTGCACGGGCCGGAGTTCTACCGGCAGATCTGGGCCTGCATCGCGCGCGACGGCTTCTGGCACGGCGAGATCTGGAACCGCCGCAAGACGGGCGAGATCTTCGCCGAGATGCTGTCCATCTCCGCCGCGCAGGGCGCCGGTGGCGAGATCGAGCACTACATCGGCGTCTTCACCGACATCAGCCACATCAAGGCCCACGAGGCCGAGCTCGAGCGCGTCACCCACTACGACCTGCTCACCGGCCTGCCCAACCGCCGCCTGCTGATCGACCGGCTCAACCAGGCCATGCTGCGCACGGCGCGCGAGGGCCGCTCCCTGGCCGTGTGCTTCCTGGACCTGGACGGCTTCAAGGAAATCAACGACCTGCACGGCGCGGCCGCAGGCGATGCGCTGCTGGTGGGCGTGGCCGCCCACCTCAAGAGCGTGCTGCGCTCCGAGGACACGCTGGCCCGGCTCGGCGGCGACGAGTTCGTGCTGCTGCTGTCGCACATCGGCTCGGCCGAGCACTGCTCCACCATCCTCGACCGGGTGCTGGAGGCGGCCAGCCGTCCCGTGCCCGTGCAGGACCGGGTGCTGTCCGTGACCGCCAGCGTGGGTGTCAGCCTCTACCCCGACGACCAGGCTGACCCCGACCTGCTGCTGCGCCATGCCGACCAGGCCATGTGCGTGGCCAAGCAGGCCGGGCGCAACCGCTACCAGCTGTTCGATCCGGAAAACGACCGCAAGGCCCATGCGCGCCGCCTGCAGCTGGGCTGGCTGCGCCAGGCGCTGGAGAAGGGCGAATTCCTGCTGCACTACCAGCCCAAGGTGGAGCTGGGCGGCGGCAAGCTGGTGGGTGCCGAGGCCCTGTTGCGCTGGCACGACCCGCGCCAGGGCCTGCGCGCGCCGGGCGAGTTCCTGCCCTTCATCGCGGGCAGCGACCTGGAGCGGCCGCTGGGCGACTGGGTCATCGGCGAGGCCGTGGCCCAGGCGGCGCGCTGGTTCGGCCAGGGCCTGGACCTGTGCGTGAGCATCAACGTCAGCGCCAACCAGCTGCTGGACGGCGGTTTCCACGCCAAGATGGCCCAGGTGCTGGCCCGCCACCCGGACCTGCCGCCGCACCTGATCGAGCTGGAAATCCTGGAAAGCGCCGCCATTGCCGACATGGAGCAGGCCATCCAGGTGATGGGCCAGTGCCGGCAGCTGGGCATACGCTTTGCGCTGGACGACTTCGGCACCGGCTACTCCTCGCTCACCTACCTGCGCAAGCTGCCCGTGCAGTCGCTCAAGATCGACCAAAGCTTCGTGCGCGACATGCTGGCCGACCCGGACGACCTGGGCATCGTCGAAGGCGTCATCCAGCTGGCCAGCACCTTCCAGCTCGAATCGGTGGCCGAAGGCGTGGAAACGCCCAAGCATGCGCGCCGCCTGCGCGACATGGGCTGCCACGTGGCCCAGGGCTACGGCATCGCCCGGCCCATGCCCGCCGACCAGCTGCCCGCCTGGGCCGCGCGCTGGCAGGCCGGGGAAAACTGGCTGGCGCATGGAACACACGGCACGCACGGCGCTCAAGGCGCTCAGGGCGCTCAGGGCACGCACGATCACCCGCTGCAGTCCGGGACCTGAGTTCCGCAAGACTCCGCTGTCACCAACGGCTTTGCGCAGGCACTACGATCGGTGCCCGACATCCTTCAACCGTTTGCAAGGCCGTGCAAGTGCACCTCATTCCCCTCGATTCCACGCAACTGGACGCCGCCATCGTTGATCTCGACGGCACCATGGTCAACACCCTGGGCGACTTCGCCGAAGCCCTCAACCGCATGCTGGCGGACCTGCAACTGCCGGCCATCGCCCCGCAGGCCATCGAGAACATGGTGGGCAAGGGCTCGGAGCACCTGATCCGCTCGGTGCTGGCCCATGTGGGCGCGGCCGATGTGGATGCCATCTACGGCCAGGCCTGGCAGCGCTACGAGCACCACTACCTGCAGCTCAACGGCCAGTTCGCCGAGGTCTATCCGGGCGTGCTCGAAGGCCTGCAGGCCCTGCGCGCGCGCGGCCTGCGGCTGGCCTGCCTGACCAACAAGCCGCTGTCCTTCGCACAGCCGCTGCTGGCACAAAAGGGCCTGGCGCCGCTGTTCGAGCAGGTCTTCGGCGGGGACTCCTTCGAGCGCAAGAAGCCCGACCCCCTGCCCCTGCTCAAGACCTGCGAGGCCCTGGGCACCTCCCCCGCGCGCACGCTGATGCTGGGCGACTCCAGCAACGACGCCCAGGCCGCGCGCGCCGCCGGCTGCCCCGTGGTGCTGGTCAGCTACGGCTACAACCACGGCCAGCCCGTGCGCCAGGTCGATGCCGATGGCTTCGTCGATGCGCTGACCGAACTGGCCTGAGACGCGCAGCCTCCAAATTTGTTGGAAAAAGAATGGGATTTGGCGATGGTTAACGCACTTTGACGGTGCGATTTATGTTTTTGCTAGAGTCGTCTGCTTTGCCATCCTGGCCGCGATCCGGCCACAGACAAGGAGGAAGCACGCGACATGCACGGACTGCACCTGACCGCCGATCTCTACCAATGCCAGGGCGACGCGCGCCACATGCTCGACGCCGACGCCATCGCCGCCCTGTGCCGCGCACAGACCGCGCAGGCCGGCCTGACCCTGGTGGAGGACCGCTGGGTCAAGTTCCCGGACTACCAGGGCCAGCCCGGCGGCGTCACCGGCACCGTGCTGCTGGCCGAATCGCATCTGGCCATACACACCTGGCCCGAGACCGGCTGCGTCACCGTCGATGTCTACGTCTGCAACTTCTCCGCCGACAACTCGGGCAAGGCCCGCGCGCTGATGGAGGGCGTGATCGCCGCCTACGCGCCGGGCCGCGTCGTGCGCCAGCAGCTCATGCGCGGCGACATCGGCCCCGGCGCCAAGGACGAGGCGGCGGCCGATGAAGGCGATTGGGCGCTGGAGGCGCTCACGCCCCATGCGCGCTTTGGCTGGCGCGCCACGCGGCGCGAAACCGTGCAGACGCCCCATCAGGAACTGGAGCTGCTGCACACGCCGCAGTTCGGCAAGGTGCTGCGCCTGGACGGGCGCTTCATGACCTCCGAACGCGAGGAATTCTTCTACCACGAGGCCCTGGTCCACCCCGCTGCCCTGGCCCACCCGGCGCCGCGCAAGGCGCTGATCCTGGGCGGTGGTGATGGCGGCGCGGCCGAGGAGCTGCTCAAGCACCCGTCCATGGAGCAGGTGGTGGTGGCCGAGCTGGACGAGGCCGTGGTCCAGGCCGCACGCACGCACCTGCAGCAGGTGCACCGGGGCGTGTTCGATGACCCGCGCCTGCAGCTGCGCATAGGCGACGGCATGGCCATGGTGGAGCACACCGAGGAGCGTTTCGATCTCGCGCTCATGGACCTCACCGACCCCGACACGCCTGCCAGCGCGCTGTACTCCGACCAGGCCCTGGCGCGCATGAAGCGCGTGCTGGCGCCGGGCGGCGCCCTGGTGCTGCACCTGGGCAGCCCCGTCTTCCATGGCGAGCAGGTGGCGCGGCTGGTGGCCAGCCTGCGCGAGCGCTTTGCCATCGTGCGCTGCTACGGCCTCTACATCCCCCTGTACGGCGCCTACTGGGGCCTGGCCGTGGCCTCCGACACGCTGGATGCGGCGGCGCTGCCCCCCGCCCAGCTGCGCCAGCGCCTGGCCGAGCGCCGCCTGCCCGACCTGCGCTACTACAACGCCGAAGTGCACCCCGCACTGTTCGCGCTGCCCAACTATTACCGCGACCTGGTGCAGCCCGCGCCCCTGGCGGCGCTGCCCCCGCGGGCGGTCCGCGTCGCCTGAGCCCAGCCCGTTCTGGCAACGGGCCGAGCCCGGCCCGCCCTGGCCGGGCTGCGGTGGCAACTGCGCGCCCGGCAGGGCAAATTTGACACAGTGCTGCAATCTGGTGGCAAGTCTGCTGTAATGAAAAACGGTGGGAAGGCCCGTGCGCCCGCCATTTTTCCGGCTTCCTGGTAAGTATTCCGGGATATTGCGTGCTTGCAAAAACCATATCAACAGATAAAGCGCCAGACGCCCTGTATCAAAATGACTGCTTCCCTTTCAAAAACAAGAATATCCACGTCCAAATACCACGATGATTCCTTGCTGCGGCTTTGGAATTGGGCTTTGTTGGCGGGACTGGTATTGAGTTTTCCCCTGAGCTTTGTATTGCCGCAAAGCCTGAGCTGGGAAAATGGATTCCTGGAGAATATCCAGGCCGTGACCCTGCTGCTGGGCATGGTGGCGGCCCTGGTTGCGGCGCGGCGGCAAAAGGGCTCCTTTGCAGCGCCACTGTGGTGGATCGCCTCCCTGTTCTGGCTGGCCTTTCTGGGGCGTGAACTGGCCTGGGGCGCGGCTTTCCTGCCCAGCCTGGAGGCTGGCAAGTGGGGGCCGGTGATCAGCTCCCAGGTGCTGTGGTACCGGCCCGCCGTCAAATGGGTGGTGGGTGCCATGCTGCTGCTTTGCTGCTATTGGTTTGTGCGCCACGGTGTCTGGAACAAGGTCATCAAGCGCCTGGTGCGCGAGAAGGCGCTGCCGATATTCAGCCTGGCGACATTTGTCGCGGCCATGGTGATATCCACCAATGCGGAAGGTCATGGCTTCATTGTCCTGCAGCAATGGTTTGATTATCAGGTGATCGTGCTGGAGGAGCTGGTGGAGACCTTTGGCTATATGGCGCTGTGGCTGGCGCAGTGGGCGCTGGTCAGGTATGTTGCTGGCTGGCAGGAAGATATTTGAGCCAATATTGATCAAACCGGCCGCCTGCATATTCCCGGTGTAATGGGCCAGATTCAGGGGCCGGTAAGTCGCCAGTAAGACGCAATCGGGGAGCATGGCCGTTTTCCCCGAAGGTTTGCCGCTCTCGCGGCGGACCGACGGAGCCTGAAACGACAGAACGTGCCATCGCAATGCAAGCCTCCATCTACCAGGACGTGATAGGTATCCAGGCGGCGGGCCAGGCGTATTCCCTGGGTTCGCGCTTCCAAGAATGCAGCCAGCACCGTGCCGTGCGGCTGGAGACGATCTTCGAGCTGCTCATCCTCAAGTTCCGCGAGGACCTGCTGCAGGCGCTGGCCGAGGAGCCGCCAGGCCCCGCACGCCACCTGCGCGCCTACGTGCGCTGCGTCTGCGAGCATGCCCTGTCCCGCCAGCGCGGCCAGAAGACGGCCGCACAGTTGCTGACCCGCGCAAGATTCCAGAACATATGGTTTGATTTCGTGGACGCGGCCTGCGCCGACGATCTGGTGTCCGAGGACATTGCCCTGCAATGCCGCGCCATGGTCGAGGACCTGTGGGTCATCCATGTGCTGGTGGAGCCCATGGCGCCGCAGCGCATCACCGGGATCAGGGAGCATTTGCTGTCCCTGTGCGGCAACGACGGAAACCATGAATCGCATCGCATTAATTGAGGACCATGCCAGGCTGGCCACGCTGGTCAGCCGCTCGCTGGCCAACTCCGGCATAGAGACCGACGTCTTCCACCAGATCTCCACGGCCTGGCTGGCCCTGCAGGACATCGACTACGGCGTCATCGTCATCGACCGCGGCCTGCCCGATGGCGACGGCCTGCAACTGGTGCAGCGCCTGCGCGCCGCAGGCCGCTCCACGCCCTGCCTGATGCTCACGGCCCGTGACGCGCTCAGCGACCGCGTGGGCGGCCTGGAAGCCGGGGCCGACGACTACCTGACCAAGCCCTTTCCCATGGAAGAACTGATCGCCCGCGTGCGCGCCCTGCTGCGCCGCCCGGCCCTGGTGCAGGAGCTGGCGCCGCAACTGGGCGACATCAGCATCAGCCCGCAGCAGGCCTGCATGCACTGCGCGGGCTCGGCCATCGCGCTGCCGCCGGCGGAGCTGCAGATCATGCTCAGCCTGGTGCGCAAGGCCGGCGCCACGGTGCGCCGCTCCACGCTGGAGGCGGCGGCCTGGGGCATGAGCAGCGTGGTCACGCCCAACGCCCTCGATGTGGCCCTGCACCGGCTGCGCCGCAAGCTGGCCGCGGCCGGCTCATGCATGGAAATCGTCAACATCCGGGGTCAGGGCTATGCGCTTCGCGAACCTTTGCTGGCCCGGTAGCCTGCGCTCGCGGCTGCTGGCCGTCTATGGGTTGAGCATGGTGTTCAGCGCGCTGCTGGTCGGCGCGCTGGTGATCCTCGTCGCCAAGCCCTTCGACAGCTACGCGCTGCAGCGCGGCATGGGGCATGCGGCCGAGAAGCTGGCCGAGTGGGTGAGCTTCGATGCCAAGGGCGTGCCCCAGGGTTTCAGCGAGCGTGAACTCAAGGCCTGGATGCTGACCAGCTTGGGCGAGGAAATGCAGTTGCGCATCACCGACGCCCGCGGCCGCGTGGTCTTCGCCCCCAACGGCGAAATGCAGCCGCTGACGCAGACCGGCCGGGGCTTCGACCCCGAGCTCAAGGCCTTTGCCTACGAGCGCGGCGGCGTGGTCATGCGCGCGGGCACGGCCACGCTGGTCCACGACGGCACGACGTGGCACGTGCAGATAGCCGTCAGCGACCGCATGGTGGACTGGCTGCGTGAATCGGTGGGCCTGCCCGCGCTGTGGCGGGGCATGGTGGCCATCGGCGTGGTCTTCCTGGTCGTGTTCCTGTTCTCCACGCACCGCACGCTGCAGCGCATGCTCAGGCCGCTGGGCGTGGCCGCGCAGGATGCCCAGCGCATCACCCCGCAGACGCTGGGCACGCGCCTGCAGCCCAAGGACCTGCCGCGCGAGTTCGCGCCCCTGGTCGAGGCCTTCAACCACGTGCTGGACCGGCTGCAGGCCGGCTTCAGGAACCAGCAGGAATTCCTGTCCATGGCCGCGCATGAGCTCAAGACGCCGCTGGCCCTGATGCGCGTGCAGATCGAGCTGGAGCCCGAGGACCGGCGCAGCCCCGAGCTGCTCAAGGACGTGGACCACATGGCGCGCCAGGTCCAGCAGCTGCTGCACCTGGCCGAGGTCTGCGAACACCAGCGCTACCGCATGGAAGACATTGCGCCGGCCGACATCATTGGCGAGGTCTGCGACTTCATGGCCCGCGCCTCCGAAAAATGCGGCGTGCACATCCACTGCGAGGTCAAGGACGATGCCCTTGCCTGGCGTGCCGACCGGGGCGCGCTCTTCGTGCTGCTCAAGAACCTGATCGAGAACGCCGTGCAGCACAGCCCGCAGGGCGCCACCGTCACCGTGAAGGCCTGCGGCCTGGGCTTTTCGGTGCTGGACCAGGGCCGTGGCGTGCCGCCCGAGGACCTGCCGCGCATCTTCGAGCGCTTTTGGCGCAGCAGCGAGCGGCGCGACCTGGGCGCAGGCCTGGGCCTGCCCATCTGCCTGGAGATTGCGCGCGCCCACGGCTGGACGCTCACGGCCCTGCCCGGTGCCACGGGGCTGGAGATCCAGGCGCGCTTTGCCGGGCCGGTGCAGGAGCCCGCGCAGCCGTTCAACCGCCCAGCAATGCCTTCTTGAGCTGATCGTCGGCCGGGTGCGGGCCCAGCCAGATGCCCAGCAGCGCCTGGAAGAACTCGGGCTCCTGGAAGGGCGCGCCCTGGGCCTGGCCCTTGACGAAGACCTGGGCACCCTGGCCCGGCACCCAGTCCACCGAGAAGTTCTCGCCCGGCAGCAGCTTCTTGTGCTGCGTGAAGATGTCACTCATGCGCAGCACGCCGGGCACCAGGCGTGAGAAGCGCGCGCGCTCCATGTTGTCCTCGATGCCGCGCGCGAACAGCTTGCCCAGCTCGGCCGAATCGATCTCGCGCAGCATGGTCACGCTCACGCGCTTGGGGCCGGGCAGGGCCGCGATCTCCTGCAGGCTGGCGGCCGGCTTTTCCAGGTACAGGCCCGCCGTGTAGACCTTGAAGATGGCCTTGTAGCGAATGCCCGCGCCATTGAGCTGCAGCGTCTGGCCGCCCACCCCGGCCTGGGCGGGATAGGCCACGCCCGCGACGGTGCGCGGCGGCTCCTGGGCAGTGGCGGCCAGCGGCATCGCCAGCGCCATGGCCAGGGCGGCTGTTTTCATCCAGCGGGGCAAGGCGGTCATGGTGTCTCCTGCGGGGGGCGGGCTGTGGCCCGGTTGCGGTTTGTTACGTCCGGGCGAGATGTTGTGGGGATTGGGTGGGGGTGGCAACAGGGTTTTCGCGGGCCGATGGAGGGTGGCTATCATCCTGCTCGGTCCGCTTTCTTGTCGTGGGTGTATGCCCACGTTCCTGCGGTTATGGACGGGATGGGGCTACCCGCAAGGGCGTCCGCACGGCTCAATGCGTGTTCTTAACATCCCGTCCACCTGTCTGTGGGTAAGAACACCGGCTCGTGGCTTTCGTCTTGTTTCCGGAGCGCAGGCGCGAGCCTGCGTCCCAGTGGTTTTGGGCGGGATGGGGCTACCCGCAAGGGCGTCCGCACGTCGCAATGCGTGTTCTTAACATCCCGTCCACCTGTCTGTGCGTTGCACCGCTGATTCTGTTTGCAAGCCCCTGTCGGGGCGTTTCTTTTCGAGGCCGGGTTTCGGCCCGGCGGCCGACTCACTTTCTTGTCTCGCTACAAGAAAGTGAGCAAAGAAAAGCGCCCGAATGTCCGCGTCCCCTTCGCTGCGCTGCGGGGCAACCTGCGCCGGGCTGCCTGCGGGGTTCGCTGCGGAACTCGCTGCGTTCACTGCGTGAACTTCGCTCAGACAACCGCAGCGAGTCAGATGACGAAGCAGTCCTGTCCTTCGGCAGGACTGCAACCCCGCAGGCAGCCCGGCGCAGGCGCGGCCATACGGGGAGTGGGTTCGGGCCTTCGCTTCGCTCGGCCTGGAGCGCTGGGGCGTTTGCCGTCTTGAAAGCCTCTATCATTGCGGCGGCCCCCTGTTCAGGGGCTGGTGCGTAAGAACACCTGCGTGTAAAGCGGTGCTGCCTCCCCGTGAGCGAGGCCTTGTCACGTCTGAATTGTCGGATCGTGGGTGCATGCCCACGTCCCTGCGGTTACGGGCGGGATGGGGCTACCCGCAAGGGCGTCCGCACGGCTTTGCACGTGTTCTTAACATCCCGTCCACCTGTCTGTGCGTAAGAACACGGGCCGGTGGTTTTGTTCTCTCGCAAAGGAGTACGAAATCATGTACGGCATTTCCATTTCTGCCTTCCCCTCCTCCCATCAAGCGCCTCACTCTGGCGCGTCTGCCGTGGAAGGGGTTGCGCCATGAGTACCGCTTCCACAACCCTGACCCAGCCCACGCCGCAGCAGTTGAGCCATGCCGTGACCGAGATCGGCCGGCTGACGCTGCAGGGCAGCAGCGAGGTGTATTCCCTGGGCCAGCTGGCGCTGGCCTGGCTGGAGCGGCCCGAGGGCCATCGCAATCTGGAGGTGGTGGCCAATGCGCTGCAGGCCATTTGCGGGGCTGCGCAGCGGATGGAGGAGCTGGTGGAGGACGAGGTGAGCTACGTGCATTGCCTGCAGGAGGATCCGGCGTATCTGCGGCGGATGGCTGCGGCTTCGGCGGCGTTTGAGCGCTGATTCTCTTTGCAAGCCCTGTCGGGCCTTCGCTTCGCTTGGCCTGGCGTTTCAGCCCAGGACGTTCTTCAGCAGCGTCTTTTCCTGCTCCGTGAGGGCGGCGATGCATTCGTCGCCCAGGGCCTGCAGCAGCCGGGTGCTGTCGGCGTTGGCGATGTCCAGGCCCAGGCGCTTTTGCTGGGCTGCGGGCTGCGTGAAGTTCAGGCGCAGGTAGCTGCTGGTGCCCAGTTCCTGGCGGGCCGCCTTGACGGCCTGGACTTCCTGGGCGGCCATGACCAGGTCCAGCAGGGGCTTGACCAGGGTCAGCCCGCGCCGGGGCATGGCCACGGGGTCCTGGCCCTGCTGGGGGTTGGCGGTGCCTATGCTGATCATCACGATGTCGGCCGCCGGCCCCCAGAGCTGGCGTGCGGCCTGCAGGGCCAGCAGGTCGGGCGCGTTGGCGGCGAGTCCGCCGTCCACGAAGACATGGCCTGCTGCGGCGTGCGCGGGAAAGTAGGTGGGGGCGGCCGATGAGGCCAGCATGGCGTCCATCAGCGTCAGGCCCAGCCGGTCCCTGTCGGGCAGGGCGCCGCTGGCCAGCACGTGCAGCTGCGATGAATTCCAGTTCACGGCGGGCAGCAGCAGCGGCACCTGCAGTTGCCCCAGGGCGGACTGCTCCGCTTGCGGCATGGCCTCCTTGATCGCTGCGCGCAGCGGGGCGCTGTCATAGAGCGCCTTGCCCATGGCCTGGCGCAGGCCGGGTAGCCATTTGGA
Source organism: Delftia sp. DLF01 (assembly GCF_014852125.1). Taxonomy (NCBI): domain Bacteria; kingdom Pseudomonadati; phylum Pseudomonadota; class Betaproteobacteria; order Burkholderiales; family Comamonadaceae; genus Delftia; species Delftia sp. DLF01. The sequence goes on along the minus strand of NZ_JACVAZ010000002.1, from coordinate 1,462,409 downwards.
GGGAAAGATGGCGGGGCCGTGGTCCAGCAGCAGTTGCTTGATGCGCGCGGGCTGGCAGCCGCTGGCCAGGGCGGTGGCGATGATGGCGCCGATGGAGGTGCCGGCGAACAGGTCCACTTTCTCCAGCAGGTCGCCGTTGCCGAATTCGCGGTGGATGCGCTCCAGCACATGGGCGCTGAAGAGGCCGCGATAGCCGCCGCCCGACAGGCTCAGGACGACCCGGCGCCGGCGCAGGCCCTGGCGCACCGCGCTGGACAGGGGCGGTACGTCGAAGTCCATCACAGCGCGTGCACGGTGACGCCCCGGGCGGCGGCCTGCGTCAGGTAGAGGTTGGCGGGCTCGGTGTAGCAGACCTTGAGCAGGTCGGCCGTGGCGATGAGCAGCCGCAGGTCCTGCGCCAGGGGCGCCGTGCCCTGCGGGCCCTGGCTGTCCAGCGGCGCGAAGTTGCGCCATTCGATGAAGCGCTCCAGCACCTTGTTGTCCACGCTGGTCAGCATGGAGGCGCCTTCGGCGCGCAGGTTGGCATACAGCGCGTCGAGCAGGGAGAACCATTCGTTGCGGTCGCGCAGGTCGTGGAATGCCTCGGCCACGGCCGCCTTGGCGATGGCCATGGACAGGTCGCTGACGATGCAGTCCAGCGGCCGGATGGTGGAGAACCACTGCAGGGTTGCGGGCTCCTGGTTTGCCATCCACAGCAGGCAGCGGGGGCCCAGCAGGTAGCGGCTCATGGCGCGCGCCGGGCGGGTACGTCGATATCGCCGCGCGCCCCGGACATCTGTGCAGCGGACAGATCCATGGCCTGGCGCGGCAGCGGCAGCGATCTGCAGATGTCGGCCACCGTGCGGGGGGCGCGCTCGTTGGCGGACAGGGCCACCATGTGCTCCTCGCTGACGATCACATAGCGCTTGCGGCCCTGGGAGATGAGGGCCACCCCGTCGTGATCGGCCTGTTTGAGCACCGCGCCGTACTGCGCCTTGAAGACCGAGATCGGCATGGGCGTGGTGTTGCGCGGCATGGCCGAGCCGACCTGATGGCTCAGGTCCCGCAGGGCGCGGTTCAGCGGGTCGCGTTCGCCCTCGGGCAAGGCAGCGTCGGTGCGGGCGGAGAAATGGGACGGCATGGTCGACCTTTCTGGTCAGGTTGTGCTGCCATTGTTGGTCAGGCTGACCAGGGTGTCAATTGTGGCCATGGCAGGCCCCTGCGGCGCCCCCGCAAGGCGCCGGTCCGCACTTGTACCCCGCCGCGTCTGCGCTACACTTGCCCGCTATGTTCATTCATCGCATGTTCATTGCAGGTTGTGGAGACCGGGGAGCCTGGCCCTGGCGCAAGCCTGTCCAACTGAACAGCTGAAGCACCCGGGGCGCGACCCGGCGTGCACCCGAGGCCCTACGGGCCAATCGAATGAATCGGCGCAACCCATACGCAGCCCGCACCCACACCAGGTCTGCCAGCGCCACGCAATCCGGAGCCTTCCCCCGTGATCACCGAACTCGAATTCAAGAGCCTTGCTGCGCAGGGCTACAACCGCATCCCTCTGATGGTCGAGGCGTTTGCGGACCTCGAAACCCCCCTGTCCCTCTACCTCAAGTTGGCCCATGCGGGCGGTGACGGCAAGCACAGCTTTTTGCTGGAGTCCGTGGTGGGCGGCGAGCGCTTCGGGCGCTACAGCTTCATCGGCCTGCCTGCACGCACGCTGCTGCGCGCCAGCGGCTTTGGCGATGCGGCATGCACCGAGGTGGTGACCGATGGCCAGGTGGTGGAGACGGCCAAGGGCAATCCGCTGGATTTCATCGCTGCCTACCAAAAGCGCTTCAAGGTGGCGCTGCGCCCGGGGCTGCCGCGTTTTTGCGGCGGGCTGGCCGGCTACTTCGGCTATGACGCCGTGCGCTACATCGAGAAGAAGCTGGAAGATTCCTGCCCGCCCGATACGCTCAACTGCCCCGACATCCTGCTGCTGCAGTGCGAGGAAGTGGCGGTGATCGACAACCTGTCGGGCAAGCTGTACCTGATCGTCTATGCCAACCCCGGCGAGAGCGAGGCCTATACGCGCGCCAAGAAGCGGCTGCGGCAGTTGAAGGATCTGCTGCGCTACTCGGTCAGCGCGCCGCAGATCAAGGCCGGCGAGAGCCACCCGGCCCAGCGCAGCTTTGCCAAGGAAGACTACCTGGCGGCCGTGGAGAAGGCCAAGGAGCTGATCGCCGCGGGCGACTTCATGCAGGTGCAGGTGGGCCAGCGCATCCACAAGCGCTTCACGGCCAGCCCCTTGAGCCTGTACCGCGCGCTGCGTTCGCTCAATCCCAGCCCCTACATGTACTACTACCACCTGGGCGATTTCCATGTGGTGGGCGCCAGCCCCGAGATCCTGGTGCGCCAGGAGAACACGGACGAGGGCCAGAAGGTCACCATCCGCCCGCTGGCCGGCACGCGCCCGCGCGGCGCCACGCCCGAGGCCGACAAGGCCACCGAAAAGGAGCTGGTGGCCGACCCCAAGGAACGCGCCGAGCACGTGATGCTGATCGACCTGGCGCGCAACGACATCGGCCGCATCGCCAAGACGGGCAGCGTGAAGGTGACCGAGGCCTTTGCCGTGGAGCGCTACAGCCACGTGATGCACATCGTCAGCAACGTGGAGGGCATTCTGCGCGACGGCATGGACAACATGGACGTGTTCAAGGCCACCTTCCCGGCCGGCACGCTGACGGGCGCGCCCAAGGTGCATGCCATGGAGGTCATCGACCAGCTGGAGCCCACCAAGCGCGGCATCTACGGCGGCGCCTGCGGCTACCTGAGCTTTGCGGGCGACATGGACCTGGCCATTGCCATCCGCACGGGCGTGATCAAGGACGGCACGCTCTACGTGCAGGCCGCCGCCGGCGTGGTGGCCGATTCCGTGCCCGAGATGGAATGGAAAGAGACCGAGCACAAGGCGCGCGCACTGATGCGCGCGGCCGAGCTGGTGGAGGAAGGACTGGAATGAGCACGGACCGCGCCAAGCAGGCCATCGACCTGGTGCAGCACTGCACCGACATGCTGGATGTGCGCCGCAATGTGGATGCGCTGGACGATGTGCTGGTGCCGCTGCTGGTCACGCGCATGGGCTACATGCAGCAGGCCGCGCGCATCAAGGCCGATGCGGCCCAGGTGCGCGACGAGGGCCGCATCGAGGCCATCGTGCGCCGCGTGCGCGAGCGCACGGCCGCCGAGGGCGGCCAGCCCGACATGATGGAGGCGGTGTACCGCCACCTCATGGAGGAATGCATTGCCTACGAGCACCGCGAGTTCGCGCGGCTGCGCGAAGGCGGTGCGCAGGACGATCGTTCCTAGGGCCTGTTCACACTCATGCGGGGATCGCGTTGCCCGGCAGCCAGCGCAGCGCATGGCGCGCTGCCACCCATTCCTCGTTGGTGGGCTCCACGCCCACGGTGACGGCGCTGCCGGTGGCCGAGATCACGGCCGCATCGCGCGCATTGGCCTCGGCGTCCAGCCGCAGGCCCAGAAAGCCCAGGCCCTCGCACACGCGCCGCCGTATCTCGGCGCTGTGCTCGCCCACGCCTGCGGTGAACACCAGCAGGTCCAGGCCGCCCAGCACGGCGACCAGGGCGCCGATCTCGCGCACGATGCGCCGCACGTACAGGGCCAGCGCATCGCGCGCGCGCTCGGCCTGGGCATCGGTGCCCGACTCCAGCGGCAGCAGCACGCGCGGCTCGGACGAGGTGCCCGAGACGCCCAGCAGGCCGGACTCGTGGTACAGGATGCGGCCCACTTCCTGCAGGCTGAGCTTTTCGATTTCCATCAGGTAGATCACGGCGCCGGGGTCCAGCGCGCCGGTGCGCGTGCCCATCATCAGGCCGTCCAGCGCAGAGAACCCCATGGTCGTCGCCACGCTTTGCAGGCCCTGCATGGCGCACAGGCTGGCGCCGCTGCCCAGGTGGGCCACCAGGGTGCGCCCGCGTGCCAGATCGCCATGCCTCTCGGGCAGGGCGGTGGCCATGTATTCGTAGGACAGGCCGTGGAAGCCGTAGCGGCGCAGCCCGCGCTCCCAGGCCGCGTGCGGCAGGGGCAGCAGTTGCTCGACCTTGGGCAGCGTGTGGTGGAAGGCGGTGTCGAAGCAGGCCACCTGCACCAGTTCGGGCCGCTCGCGCAGCAGGATGTCCATGGCCTCCAGCGCAAAGGGCTGGTGCAGCGGCGCCAGCGGGATGAAGGCCTTGAGGTCGGCCAGCACGCCGGCATCGACGCGCACGGGCTCGAAGTAGCGGCTGCCGCCGTGCACCACGCGGTGGGCGACGGCGGCCACGCGGGCGCCGTCCAGCTGCGCCAGGCGCGCGGTGATGCGCTCGCGGATCAGCTGCAGCGCGGCGCGGTAGGGGTGGGCGGCATCCAGGGCAATGGCAAAGGGCGGCACGCCGCTCTCGCCGAAGTCGGGCGCGGGCCCGCCTATGCCCTGGACCTTGCCGTTCCACAGCGGCTTGCGCGGCAGCGGGCGCTGGGCACCGTCGAAGACGGCGAACTTGATGCTGGATGAGCCGCAGTTGAGCACCACGACCAGTTCGCGGGCGGGGGAGGATGCGGTGTGGGCAGGGATCATGGCGGGGAGTTCCGGTAGCGGTGGGCCAGCAGCAGGGCGATGGCGCAGGAGGCGATGCGCGAGGCGCGGCTGTCGGCGCGGCTGGTCAGGATCACGGGCACCTTGGCGCCCATGACGATGCCGGCGCTGGCCGCCTCGCCCATGTACATGAGCTGCTTGGCCAGCATGTTGCCGCTTTCCAGGTCGGGCACGACCAGGATGTCGGCCTGGCCCGCCACGGGCGAATCGATGCCCTTGGTGCGCGCGGCGGCCATGGACACGGCGTTGTCGAAGGCCAGCGGCCCGTCGAGCACGCCGCCTTCGATCTGGCCCCGGTCGGCCATCTTGCACAGCGCGGCAGCGTCCAGCGTGGCCGGCATGTGCGGGCTCACGGTCTCCACGGCGGCCAGGATGGCGACCTTGGGCTCGGGCACGCCGATGGCATGGGCCAGGGCGATGGCGTTGCGCACGATGTCGGCCTTTTGCTGCAGGTCGGGCGCGAGGTTGATGGCCGCATCGGTGACGATGAAGGGGCGCGGGTAGTGCGGCGTCTGCAGCACGAAGCAGTGGCTGACGCGGCGCTTGGTGCGCAGGCCGGCGGCGGCGGCCACCACCTCGGCCATGAGTTCGTCCGTGTGCAGGCTGCCTTTCATGATGGCCTCGACCTCGCCGCAGGCGGCCAGCTCGGCGCCGCGCGTGGCGGCGGCGTGGCTGTGCGGCACGTCCTCGATGCGCAGGCCGCCCAGGTCCAGCCCGTGCTCGGCCGCCACGGCCTCCAGCCGCGCGCGCGGGGCCACCAGAACGGGGTCGATCAGGCCTTCGCGGCGCGCGTCCAGCGCGGCCGAGAGGCTGGGCTCGTCGCAAGGATGGACCACGGCCACGCGGATGGGCGGCAGGCCGGCCACATGGGCCAGCAGCCGCTGCAAGCCGTCGCGTCCACCGGCCTCCAGGCGGATCTCGGGCAGGCTGGTGCGCTGGCGCTCGATGTGGCGCGCAGGCGCATGCACGGTGGCCTGGCCCTCGATCACGGCGGCGCCATGCTGGTTGGTGCAGGCCACGGCCAGCGTGACCTGGCGCTGCTCGGCCTGCTTGGCCAGCACCTCCACGCGCACGGTCAGCCGGTCGCCTGCGGCCAGCGGCGCCAGAAAGCGCAGCGTCTGGCCAACCAGGGTGGTGCCCGGGCCGGGCAGGCGCGTGCCCAGCACCGAGGCCAGCAGCATGCCGCCCCACATGCCGTGGGCGATCAGGGCTGTGTCGTCATCGTCGGCGCCGGCAACCGTGCCGGCACCGGCACCGGCGCCGTCGGCCACGGCCGCGCCCGACAGGGCGGCGAACAGGCGCAGGTCCTGGGTGCTCAGCGTGCGTTCCAGGCTGGCGCTGTCGCCCACGCCCAGTTCGTCAAAGCTGTGGTTGCGCAGCAGGGCCAGGTCTTCGGGCGGCAGGGCCGCATCGGAATCGGGGGAGAGGTTCATCGCTTTTTCCGGGGGCTGGGGTGTGCGCGGCTGGCCTGGGCGCGTGCGGGGCGCTTGGCGGCAGGCGCGGAGTCGGGAACAGGTGCGGGCTCGGGGGCCTGTTCAGGAGCTGCAGCAGGAGCCGCAACAGGGGCGGTCAGAGGCGCTGCCGAAGGTGCCGTCACGGGTGCCGTCAAAGGTGCCGACACAGGTGCGGGTTCAGGCTCGGCCGCCGAGGCTGGCGCGATGGCCGGGTGCCGCTCGGCCTGCTCTTTCGCCTGCCTGGACTCGGCCGCCTCCAGCGCCTGCACGAAATGCCCCATGGCCTGCAGCAGGCGCTGGTGCTCGGCATCGCTGAGGTTGCCGCCCTGGTTGGCCAGCTCGTCCACCGTGGTCATGCCCCAGCGGATGTCGGCGGCGGGCGAGGCGGCCAGCAACCGGGGGATGGCGGCCATGGCGGCGTCGGGCTCGCGCTGCATCAGCAGGGCCTGGCGGCGCACGATGCGGCGGAACTGCGCCATGTCGGGCGGCACGCCGCCCAGGTGGTCCTGCAGCAGCCGCCAGGCGTGGCGGAAGTGGCGCTCATCGGCCTCGCCGCGTGCGCGCAGCACGTGGAACAGGGCGCGTATGACGGCCTCGTACAGCCCGCCCTGGGCCACGCTTTCGTGCAGCCGCGCCAGCTCCTGGCGCATGTACTGGCAGTGCTCGGGCGATTCGCCGGGGTGCGGGCGCGGCGGGCCGTCGTCCTGGCGGCTCTGGCCGGCCAGGGCCTGGACCAGGGGCGAGCCATAGATGGCGTGGAACAGCCGCGCCTGCATGGCATCGCGCTGGTCGCGGTAGGTGTCGAGCAGATGCACCACGGCCTGCGACATGGCCTGCTGCGCCTTCAGGAAGGGGTTGTCGGGCTCGACGGGGTGGCGGTCCTCGCGCGCATGCTCGGCGGCCTGGGCCACGACGGGTGCCAGCGGGTGCGAGTCCGACCAGCATTCATAGCCCACGCGCAGCGGGTGCATGGCCTGCAGCCAGCGCGCAGACAGCGGCGTGGACAGTGCCTGCACCCAGGGCTGCACGGTGTTGCGGTACAGGGCCAGGTTGATTTCGGAGACGCGCGCGGCAGCGGCGAAATGGCGCTCGCTTTCGGGGTCGGGCCGGACGATGGAGCGCACCTCGGCCAGGTCGCTGCGGCGGATCTTCATCAGGTAGGCGTCGTCGGTCAGATCCTGTGCCGGCACACCGGCCGGGCGGTCGGCGATCTCGGCGCGGTAGATGCCGGCGGGCAGCAGGTCGATGATGTCGATGTGCGCCGCGAACTCGCGGTGCTCCTTGCGGCCCACGGCGCCCGAGACAAAGATGCCCAGGTGGCCGATGCTGTCATGCGTGGCGAAGACGATGGTCTGGTCGTGCGCGGCGATGTCCTCGTCGTCGCGGTACAGGTCGGTGATCCAGCCCAGGGCCTGGCCCGGCGGCGTGATGTTGTCGCCATGCGAGCAGAACACCACGATGGGCGAGCGGATGTTGCGCAGGTCGATGCGCACGCCGTCCGAGGTCGTCAGCTCGGCCGTGGCCAGCCGGTTGCCGATGAACAGGTTGTCCACGATGTACTGCATCTCGCGGCCTTCCAGGAAGACATAGCCGCCCCAGTACTTCTCGAAGCCCAGGTAGCGCGGCCCCTCGGTGTCCACGTCGGCATAGACCTGGTACTGCTTTTCCCACAGCGTGTTGGCCGGGTTGAGGTTCTCGAAGTTCTGCACCAGCCATGCGCCGTCGAAGCGGCCCGCGCCCAGGTCGCTGGTCAGCGCCGTCATCCAGCTGCCGCCCATGAGGCCGCCGCCGTAGCGCATGGGGTTGTCGCCGGCCCAGTACGACAGCGGCGCACCGGCCACGATGATGGGGCCGAACAGCTCGGGCCAGACGGCAGCCGTCATGAGGATCTGCCAGCCGGCCTGGCAGTTGCCGATGACGGCGGGCTTGCCCCGGCTCTCGGGGTGCAGCTCGGCGACCTTGCGCACGAATTGGGCCTCGGCGCGCATCACGTCCTCGACGGTCTGGCCGGGCACGGGGTCGGGCAGGAAGCCCACGAAGTAGCAGGGATGGCCGGCCTTGAGCGCGGCGCCGATCTCGCTGTCGGGCTTGAAGCCGCCGATGCCGGGGCCGTGGCCCGCGCGCGGATCGACGACGATGAAGGGGCGCTTGGCCGGGTCGATGACCGTGCCCTCCATGGGCGCGATGCGTGCCAGGCCGTAGTTGACGGGGCGCGGCAGGTCCAGGCCCGACATCACGATCTCGGCCCGGAAGCTCAGCACATTGGGCACTTCCTCGGCCAGATGCTCGCGGTACTGGTTGCCACGCTGGCGCCGGATGTCGGCATACAGCAGCGAGCGCTGCCAGGCATCGGTGGCGTATTGCGCGGCTGCCTGCGACAGCTTCATCGGATCGCCCCACATCCCTCCCACGTCCACGGTGCCGTGGCTCTGCAGGTTCTCGTTCATCTGGCCCACTCCTTTACCGGCATGTCATGCCCTGCTCTTAGATTGCGTGTGATTGCTTGTGGCTGGGTGCGGATGGCCGCCCCGCGCCCATGCGGCCCCGAACCTGCGGGACCGCGTGGCGGCTTCCTTGGGGCCCGTCAGCCCTGGGCTGTGGCGTCGCGGGCCGTTTCGGCGGCGGCTGCCGCAATGGGCTGCTGCGCCGCATGGGCGGGCTGGGCCACGGACTGCACGGCCGAGGTCCAGCGGGCGAGCAGGTCGCTCCACGGCACGGCGGTGTCGGCTGCGCCCTGGGTGCTGTTGCCCAGCGTGGCTGCCACCTGTTGCTGCCAGTCGTGCACGGCCTGTTGCACGCCCTGGGCCAGGGTCATCTGGCTGGCCATGGCGGTCTGGGCCAGGGCCTGGGCATGGCCCATGCGCAGGTGGGCGTGGCGCCAGAAGGCCTGGGCGGGCAGGGTGGCCAGCTCCTGCCAGCTGCTGGTCTGCTGCACGCCCTCGATCTCGCTGCCGGTCTCGGCGATGCGCTCGGGGCCGTTGCGTGCGGCATGCTCCAGCCACTGTTGGCCGCTTTCCTGCAGCAGCCGGCTCAGGTGCAGCTGCAGTTCAAGCTGTGCCTTGAGCAGATGGAGGGGAATGGTCTGTGCGCTCATATGAAACTCCTTGCTGGTTGAGATGGAAAGATGCCTTGGCGGCGGGAACGAAATCAGGCCATCTGGCTGATGGTCTTGCGAAAACGGGTGAGCGTGAGGGCGAACAGCACGGAGCCGATCGCGGCCAGCGCGAGGAAGGGCTTCCAGACCACGTCCAGCCCCGCTCCGCGGTAGAGGATGGCCTGCGACAGCTCGACAAAGTGGGTGGTCGGCGCGGCCAGCATGATGTTCTGCACCAGCCCGGGCATGCTTTCGCGCGGCGTCATGGCGCCCGACAGCAGCTGCAGCGGCAGCAGCACGAGCACCAGCAGCATGCCGAACTGTGGCATGTTGCGCGCCAGCGTGGCAAGGAAGATCCCCAGCGACGTTGTGGCGAACAGGCACAGCGCGGCCCCCGCCAGGAACAGCGGCAGCGAGCCTTCGATGGGAACGCCCAGGGCGCCGCGCACCACGAGGTTGAGCGAGGCAAAGGCGGTGACCAGCACGACCAGTCCCATGGACCATATCTTGGCCAGCATGATCTCGGTCGGTGTCACCGGCATGACCAGCAGGTGCTCCACCGTGCCGTGCTCGCGCTCGCGGATCAGGGCCGCGCCCGTGAGGATGATGGACAGCATGGTCACGTTGTTGATGATCTGCATCAGCCCGCCGAACCAGACCTTGTCCAGCGCCGGATTGAAGCGCGCGCGCACCACCAGGTCCACGGGCAGGGCGGTGGCGCCCCGAAAGCGCCGCACGAACTCGCTGACCTCGGCCGTGACGATCTGCTGCACATAGCTGTTGCCCGTGAAGGCCTGGCTCATGCGCGTGGCGTCCACGTTCAGCTGCAGCTCGGGCGCGCGGCCCGCCAGCACGTCGCGCTGGAAGTTGGGCGGGATGTTGAGCACGAAGGTGTAGGTGCCCGAGTCCATGCCCGGGTCCATCTGCGTGCGGTCGATCATGGCCGGCGGCGCGAACTGCGGCGGATAGAAGGCGCCCGCGATGCGCTGCGACAGCGGCGAGCCGTCCTCGTCCACGATGGCGATGGGCGCGTTGTGCAGGCTCTCGGGCATGGCCGTGGCCGCCGTGTAGATGGAGACCGTGAACACATAGGCGATGAGCACCAGCAGCACGGGATCGCGCCACAGGCTCCACAGCTCCTTGACGCCCAGCCGGTAGATGTTGGAGAAAAGGCGGGTGCGCATTTCAGCTCTCCTGCTTTCTGGTCAGTGCAATGGCCAGGCCCAGGATCACCGGCACGGACAGCAGCAGCGGCCCGAACGAGCCGGCCAGCTCCCGAAATCCCAGCGCCTTGCTGAACACGCCGCGGCTGATGGCGATCATGTGGCTGGCCGGATAGACCTCGCCGATGATGCGGCCCGCCCCCTCCAGCGAGGACACGGGATCGACCAGGCCCGCGAACTGCGTGGTGGGAATCAGCGTGCCGATCAGCACCAGGAACATCGAGGCGATCTGGCTGCGCGTCAGCGTGGAGGCCAGCAGGCCGAAGCCCGTGGAGGCGCCGCTGAAGATCAGCGCCGCCAGGGCCAGCGTGGCAAAGCTGCCCGTCACGGGAACGCCGAACAGGGTGACGGCCATCAGGCACATCAGCAGGAAGTTCAGCATGGCCAGCACCACATAGGGCAGTTGCTTGCCCAGCAGGAATTCGGTGCGCGTGACCGGCGTGACGTAGAGGTTGGTGATGGAGCCGCTTTCCTTCTCGCGCACCACGGCCAGCGCCGTCAGCATGGCGGGCAAAAGCAGCAGCAGCAGGGGCATGACGGCCGGCACCATGGCCGGCAGGCTGCGCACGTCGGGGTTGTAGCGAAAGCGCGTCTGGATGTCGATCAGGCCGGCCGGCGTCACACCCAGGCGCTCGCGCGCCTGCTCGGTCAGCCAGTGCTGGTGGATGCCCTGCAGGTAGCCGCGCACGGTCTCGGCGCGCGTGGGCATGGCGCCGTCGAACCACGCGCCCACCTGCACGGAGCCGCCGCGCAGCACATCGCGCGCAAAGCCCGGGGGGATCTCGATGGCCAGGGTCAGCTCGCCGCTGCGCATGCGGCGGTCCAGTGCGTCGTAGTCGGTCAGCGGCGGCTGCTCGATGAAGTAGCGCGAGCCCGACAGGCTCATCGCATAGCTGCGGCTGATGGTGGTCTGGTCGCGGTCCAGCACGGCAAAGCGCAGGTCCTCCACGTCCAGGCTGATGCCGTAGCCCATCACGAACATCAGGATCAGCGAGCCCACCAGGGCCAGCGTGGCGCGCACCGGGTCGCGCTGCAGCTCCAGCGCTTCGCGCCAGACATAGCTGAGCATGCGCTGGGCGCTGAAATGGCGGCGGCGCGCAGTGTGCGTTTCCACGGCAGCGGGGGTGGCTGGTGCGGCCTGCTGTTCCTCGGCCGGGGCCTCGCCGCCACCGGCCTCGACCAGGTAGCCGATGAAGGCTTCCTCCAGCGTGGCCGCGCCGCGCTTGGCCACCAGGCGCGCGGGCGTGTCGCTGTCCAGCACCTTGCCCGCATGCATCATGGACATGCGGTCGCAGCGCTCGGCCTCGTTCATGAAGTGGGTGGAGATGAAGATGGTCACGCGGTCGCGCCGCGACAGCTCCACCAGCAGGCGCCAGAAGCCATCGCGCGCCACGGGGTCCACGCCCGAGGTGGGCTCGTCCAGGATGAGCAGCTCGGGCTTGTGCACCATGGCCACGGCCAGCGACAGGCGCTGGCGCATGCCCAGCGGCAGGGCGGCCGGCAGGCTGTGCTGCACGGCCTGCAGGTCGAAGCGCTGCAGCATCTCGGCCACGCGCGCGGGGATGTCCGCCTCGGGCACGCCGAACAGGCGCGCATGCAGCACCAGGTTCTGGTGCACGGTCAGCTCGCCGTACAGCGAGAACGCCTGGGTCATGTAGCCCACGCGGCGGCGCGTGTCGATGTCGCGCGGGTCCACGGGCTGGCCGAACAGCCAGGCCTGGCCCTCGCTGGCCGGCAGCAGGCCGGTCAGCATCTTCATGGTGGTGCTCTTGCCGCAGCCGTTGGAGCCCAGGAAGCCGAAGATCTCGCCACGGCGGATGCGGAAGGACACATGGTCCACGGCGACGAAGTCGCCAAAGCGCATGGTCAGGTCCCTGGCCTCGATGGCGATGTCGTCCTCGCCGCCCTCGGGCAGGGGGGCGATGGTCACGGGCGCATGGCCGCGCTTTTTCTCTTCGGGCAGCAGGGCGATGAAGGCCTCTTCCAGCGAGCGGCTGTCTGTGCGCTGCAGCAGCTCGGCCGGCGTGCCCGTGGCCAGCACGCGGCCCTCGTCCATGGCCACCAGCCAGTCGAAGCGCTGGGCCTCGTCCATGTAGGCCGTGGCCACCAGCACGCTCATGCCGGGGCGCTGGCGGCGGATGCGCGCGATCAGGTCCCAGAACTGGGCGCGCGCCAGCGGGTCCACGCCCGTGGTGGGCTCGTCAAGAATGAGCAGGTCGGGGTCGTGGATCAGCGCGCAGCACAGGCCCAGCTTCTGCTTCATGCCGCCAGACAGCTTGCCGGCCGGCCGCTCCAGGAATTTGCGCAGGCCCGTGGCCTGGGTGAGGTCGTCGATGCGCCGGCGCCGCTCGGCCGCGTCATGGCCGAACAGGCGCGCGAAGAACTGCAGGTTCTCCTCCACCGACAGGGTGGGATAGAGGTTGCGCCCCAGGCCCTGCGGCATGTAGGCCACGCGCGGGCAGACGGCCTCGCGGTGGCGGCGCTGGGCCATGTCGCCGCCCAGCACCTCGACGCTGCCTTCCTGGATCTTGCGCGCCCCGGAGATCAGCGCCATGAGGCTGGACTTGCCCACGCCGTCCGGCCCGATCAGACCGACCATGCGGCCTTCGGGAATGTCCAGATCTATGCCCGCCAGCGCCTCGACCTGGCCATAGCGCTGGTGCACGCCCTTCAGGCGCACGACCCAGCCGCTGGCATGGGGCGTCGTGCTCTCGCTCATTGCGCGGGCTGGGCTGGCAGCTTGATGGCCAGGTTGGCGGGCCACTCATGGCTGGCATCGGTGCGCAGCCAGGCCATGCCGGGCACGCCGGTCTTGACCTGTTCCAGATGGCGGCGCAGCAGCTCCGGCGGGATCTGGGCGCGCACGCGGAACATCAGCTTCTGGCGCTCGCTGGCGGTCTCCACGGTCTTGGGCGTGAACTGGGCCTGGCTGGCGACGAAGGAGACGCGGGCGGGGATCACGTACTCGGGCGCGGCGTCCAGCACCAGGCGCACCTCGCTGCCCAGGGCGATGCGCCCGGCGGCGGTCTCGGGCACGAAGAAGGTCATATAGACATCGGACAGGTCCAGCAGGTTGAGCACGCGCCCGCCTGCGCCCAGCACTTCGCCGGGCTGGGCCACGCGCAGCTGCACGCGGCCGTCACGCGGGGCCTTGAGCACGCCGTCGTCGATGTCGGCCTGCACGCGCGCCACCGTGGCCGTGGCCGCCTGCACCTGGGAGCGCACGCCCACCACCTGGGCCTCGGCCGCCTTCACGGCGGCCTGGGCAGCGGCGGCCTGGGCGCGCGTGGCGGCCAGCGCCGCCTCGCTGCCGCGCACGCGGGCGCGGTCGTCATCGAGCTCCTGCACCGAAGAGGCACCCTCGCGCGCCAGCGTTTCCGAGCGCTTGAAGCGGCGCTGCGCGGCGTCCACCTCGGTCTCGCGCTGCACGATCAGGGCCTGGGCGGCGGCCAGGTCGCTGCGGCGCAGGGTGACCTGGGCCTCGGCCGCGGCCACGCTGTGCTCGGCCTGCTGGCGCATGGCGTCGGCTTCCTGGCGCTGGGCGCGCAGGGTGTCGATCTGCATGCGCGCCACGGGCTGGCCGGCCTGCACGAAGTCGCCCTCGCGCACCAGGATTTCCTCCACGCGGCCGGGCAGCTTGGTGGAGATGTCGATCTCGGTGGCCTCGACCCGGCCGTTGCTGCCGACGAAGCCCTCGCCCGGGCCCTTGGGCGTGAAGGTCTTCCAGGCCCACCAGGCCACGAGGGCCAGGACCGCCACGGCGGCGATCGGCACGATCTTGTTCTTCAGAGAGGTGTTCTTGTCCATGGGCGGGTCCGGAGGCTTCAGGAATTCGGGGGATCGGCAGGCGTGGCCGGCAGGGTGGCTGGCAGCGCGGCAGGTTCCGCCCCGCTGCCGCCGCCCAGGGCGGCATACAGGCCCACCTGGCTGGACAGCAGGGCGCGCCGCGCCTGCACCAGTTGCTGGCGTGCGGCCAGCAGGTCGCGCTGGGCGTCCAGCACCTCCAGGTAGGCGGCCGAGCCGTTGTCGTAGCGCAGCTGCGCCAGCCGCGCACGCTCGGCCTGGGCCTGCACGGCGGTGCGCTGCACGGTGATCTGCTCGGACAGCCAGCGGCGCGCGGCCAGGCCATCGGCCACCTCGCGGAAGGCGGTCTGGATGGCTTTCTCGTACTGGGCCACGGCCATGTCGCTGCGGATCTCGCCCAGCTCCAGGTTGGCGTGGCGCCGGCCGCCGTCGAAGATGGGCAGGGACACCGTGGGCACGAAGGCCCAGGCGCGGCTGCCGCCGTCGAACAGGCCGTCGAGTTCGGCGCTGGCCGTGCCCCAGCGGGCCGTGAGCGCAATGCGCGGGAAGAAGGCGGCGCGCGCCGCGCCGATCTGGGCCCGGGCCGCGCGCAGCTGGTGCTCGGCCGCGGCAATGTCGGGCCGCGCCGTGAGCAGTTCCGAGGGCAGGCCCGGCCGCAGCTCGGCCAGCACCAGGGCGTCGTCAAAGGGTGCGGCGGCGGGCAGCGGGCCCGGGTGGGCGCCGACCAGCTGCGCCAGGGCGTGCAGCTGCTGCGCGCGTGCCAGCTCCAGCTGGGCCAGCAGGGCCTGCGCCTGGGTCAGCAGGGTCTGGACCTGGGCCAGCTGCAGGCGCGAGCTGGCGCCCACGGCCTCGCGGCGCGTGAAGATGCGAAAGGATTCCTGGCGCGTGGCCAGCGTCTCGCGCGCAATGGCCACGCGCTCGTCCAGCTCGCGCAGGCCCAGGTAGCCGTCGGCCACCTGGGCGATCAGCGCGGTCTGCACCGCGTGGCGGCCCGCATCGCTGGCCAGCCAGGTCTGCAGGGCCGCGTCCTTGAGGCTGCGCACGCGGCCCCACAGGTCCAGCTCCCAGCTGCTGAAGCCGACCTCGGCGCGGTACTCGCCGCTGACCACGGAGCGGCCCGAGAGGTTGAGGTCGCCAGGCACGCGCGCCCGTGCGGCCTGGCCGCCCACGCCAATGGCCGGGAACAGCTCGGAGCGCTGGATCTGGAAGGCCGCGCGCGCCTCTTCGGCGCGCAGAGCGGCCACGCGCAGGTCGCGGTTGTGCTCCAGCGCGGTGGCGATCAGCTGGCGCAGCACGGGGTCGGTGAAGTAGTCGCGCCAGGGCAGGCCGGCGGCGGCGACACCCTGGGCGCCCGCCTGCAGATGGGCAGGCCAGGCCTCGGGCGTGGGCAGGGGCGGCGGCTCGTGCGGCGGCGCCAGGGAGGCACATCCCGCCAGGGCGGCGGCCAGTGCGGCTGCCAGCGCGGCGGCGGCGGTTCGGGGGAATGGGAGGGTCATCTGCAGTGCTGCGGGGCGCCGGTGCGGCAGCCGCTAGTTGAGGATGTGGTGGCCGCCATCGACATACAGCGTGCAGCCCGTGATGGCGCGCGCCCCGTCCGAGGCCAGGAAGGCGCATAGCGGCCCAACGTCGTCGGGCTGCAATTCGCCGGCAATGGGCGAGCGGCGCACGCTGTCGGCCACGAGTTCATCGAACGCGGCAATGCCCGAGGCCGCGCGCGTGGCGATGGGCCCGGGCGAGACGGCATTGACGCGGATGCGCGAGGGGCCGAGCTCGGCCGCCAGGTAGCGCGTGGTGGACTCCAGCGCGGCCTTGACCGGGCCCATGATTCCGTAGTGCGGCATGACCTCGCTGGCGCCCAGGTAGCTCAGCGTCATGAGGCTGCCGCCGCTGGCGGCCATCAGCGGCTCGGCCAGGTGCGCCATGCGGATGAAGGAGTGGCAGGAGATGTCCATGGCCAGCGCAAAGCCCTCGCGGGAGCTGTCCACCACGCGGCCCTGCAGGTCCTTGCGCGGGGCGTAGGCCACGGCGTGCAGCACGAAGTCCAGCCGGCCCCAGCGCACGGCGGCGGCATCGAACAGTGCGCGCATCTGCTCGTCGTCGCCCACGTCCAGCGGCATGCGCAGCTCGGCACCGATCTCGTCGAGCAGGGGCTCCACATGCCCACGGGCCTTGTCGTTCTGCCAGGTCGCGCCGATCTCGGCGCCCGCCGCATGCATGGCCCGGGCACAGGCCCAGGCAATGCTGTCGCGGTTGGCGATGCCGACGATCAGGCCTTTTTTGCCAGCCAATAGCGTCATCTCGAATGCTCCAGATCAGAAGGTCTGCCGGGAAACAGGCCGCCTTGGGGCGGCTTCGTCAGGAATCACGAGGCATGGCGCGGCATTGCCGACATATGCGCCACGGCGAATGTTTGTATTTCCTGTGACTACGAAGCTTTTGATAGCTTGTTTTGATGCATGCAAATCAAAGGTTTGCATGCCAATATCGTCTCCTGGTCTTTTTCATTCTATCTATGTTGCACTGCAGCGACCGATTTTGGCGATGCCGTTTCGTTATATCGATGCAGTTCACTTCATAGTCTTGACTCAGGTCAAAGAGGGCGGCCTCACTGAGAGGATGTCGCTTGCCGCCGGCCGCTGCGTCCAGTAGAGCAATGGCGTCTTTTTTGCGCCAACAGCCAAACATTCCCTGTATTGGCCGGATTTCAATGAATACAAGGTTTTCACACCATATTGGTGCACGGGGGGTAAAGAAAATCGGAAATCTGCCGATGCTCCATGAACAGAGAAAATCCCCTGCCTGCAAAGGCTTGGGCCGCCACATTCAGTCAGGACAAGACCGAAGGAAGACGATCAATCCATGACCAGCATTTCATCCACCGGCGCCAGCTTTGCCGCCAGCGCAGCGGGCATGCGGCCCACGGTGTCCGTGAGGTCGTCAGCGACCACGGCAGCTGCTGCACCCGCCGAACCGGGCACGCAGGTCACGCTGGGCCAGTCCACAGGGTCCAGCGTCATCTATGCCAAACCGCAGCCCGTGGAACTGGGCCAGTTCAGGCTGACCCGGGCCTGGGCCTCGCAAGACAGGGACGACATCAGCACCCTGATGGCGCGCAACCTGGGCTTGGGCCCGTCGGCCAGCCTGGCCGACCGCTGGCGCGGCCTGGGCGGCGCCCTGCTGTCGCGTTTTGCGGCCACGCCGTCGGACTACCAACAGACGGTGGCGGAGTACCAGGCGCCCACGGCGGCCGACTCCGTCGCAGGCAGCGCGGATGCGCAGGCCCTGGACAAGTCCGCACTGAGCGATGTGTCCGTGGGCGCTGCCACCGTGAGCCTGAAGATCCGCACGCAATCGGGCCAGACCGTGGAGCTGCGGATTGCCACGAACGACGGCAGCGAAGCGGGAAGCAGCAGCGGGCTGCGGGTCGAGGTCAAGAGTTCCGGCACCTTGAGCAAGGCCGAGAGCGCGGCCATTGCCCAGCTGGCCGACGGGCTGGACGAAGCGCTGGAAGGCCTGGGAAAGCCGGGCAAGCCCCAGCTGGAACTGGGCAAGCTGATGGACTTCGACCGCAGCGTGCTGTCCGGCCTGGACCTGGACATCAAGAACCCCAAGCCTTCGCAGCCCCTGTCCTCGTTCAGCCTGCATGTGGGCGCCGATGGCCGATCGGTGGCGATGAAGGGCGCGGCGGGCGAGCTGGCCGTCAACCTGGAGTCCGATGCCCCCGTGGGCGCCAGCGCTTCACAGCGCCAGTCCGCGCTGGACCAGCATCTGAAGCGCTTTGATGCCGCCGCGCAGCGCGGCCGTGCGGATGCGGCGCTGGTGGACATGTTCAAGAGTGCCTTCAGTCAGCTGCACAACGCGCAGGCGCCGGCCGCGCCGGGCGCCATCGTCGCGCTCTCCGGGCTGGAGCGTTCCGTGCAGTCCCTGCAAAGCGGCCTGGCCGATTTCCAGGCCAGCTTCAGCGGTGATTTCGAGAACACCAATGAATTCGGCGCCGTGACCGAAATCGGCCGCGCCGAGTACCAGGTGGGCCAGAAGACCACCCGGCAGTCCCGCGGCAGGGAGGGCGAGTCGATCGCCCAGGTGGTGACCGAGTCCCTGAACGCCGAGTCCAAAAAGGCGCGCAACCGCAGCATGCTGGATTTGCAGTCGGGCAACTATGACCTGACCAAGGTACAGGACAGCCGCACCATCACCACGCTGATCGAGACAGCCGGCAAGCAGGTCACCGGCGCGCTGCGCAAGACGCAAGAGCGCCAGATGCAGACGTGGGACCAGCTGGTGGAGCACCGCACCCAGCAGCACCGCGAAACGCCCGGCGGGCGCAGCTTCACTGAGCAACTCGCGCTGAGGTAGTCGCGGCGCGGGCCGGGCCGCGTGTCGTCGTTGTGTCACAAAACTTCCGTATAAGAAGTTTTTTTGAACAAGACATGACAACGGCCCGCGCGTTCATGACCGAATTTCATCTTGCCGTCATCCAGGGCGGAGCCTCTCAATGAACGCGCGCCGTGCTTTGGCGGCGGGGCTGGCGGCGCTGCTGCTGGCGGCCGTGGGCGGCGGCGTCTGGTACTCGCGCACGGCCCTGGTGCAGGACCGCCAGGCGCAGCTGACGCAGCAGCAGTCCGTGACGGCACGCGGCCTGATCGGCTCCGAGAAGGAAGCCTTCTTCCAGGACGAGCGCGTGCGCGACGTGCTGGCGCGCCACGGCGTGACGGTGACGGTGCAAAAGGCCGGCTCGCGCAGCATTGCCAACAGCTACGACCCCAAGCAGTACGACTTCGGCTTTCCCTCGGGGGCGCCGGCTGCGGCCCAGCTCAAGGCGGCGGCCAGGGCCGGCACGGTCTATACGCCGTTCTACACGCCCATCGTGTTCGCCAGCTGGCGGCCCATTGCCGAGATCCTGATCGCCAACGGCGTTGTGCAAAAGCAGGGCGACTTCTTTTACGTGACCGATCTTCCCGCCCTGCTGGCCATGGCCGGCAAGGGCACGCGCTGGCGTGACCTGAAGGCCTCCGGCGCCTTTGCCACCGGCAAGGCCGTGCTGCCCGCCAGCACCGATGTGCGCAGCTCCAACAGCGCCGCCATGTACCTGGCGCTGGCCAGCTATGTGCTCAACGGCCAGCAGGTGGTGCAGAGCCCGGCCGACCTGGAGCGCGTGATGCCCCAGGTGGCGCCGCTGTTTTTGCGCCAGGGCTTCCAGGAAAGCTCGTCGGCCGGCCCCTTCGAGGACTACCTGGCCCTGGGCATGGGCAAGGCGCCGCTGCTGGTGGCCTATGAATCGCAGCTGGTGGAGTTCCTGCTGCGCCACCCGCAGCGCAGGAGCGGCGAGATGGTGATGCTCTACCCACAGCCCACGCTGTATTCCAAGCATGTGCTCGTGCCCTACACGCCTGCGGGCGATCGCGTGGGCCAGCTGCTCGAATCCGATCCGCAACTGCGCGCATTGGCGCAGGAATACGGCTTTCGCACCGGCGGCGACACGCACGGGCCCGAGCGCTGGGCCGGGCAGGGCGTGCAGGCGCCCGCGCAGCTGGTGGATGTGATCGAACCGCCCAGCCAGGAGTGGCTGGAGCGAATGATCGTGGACATGGAGCAGCGCTTCAAATGACCGAACGTTCCAGGAGCAACCGATGAGCAACACCCCCCAGACCACCGCTGCCAGCGCCGCCGTGGCCGTGCCTGCACAGGAGCAGGATTTCGTGCTGGAGCCGCCTGCGCCCGCCCTGCCCGTGCCCATCGAGTCGGCCAGCGGCAAGGTCCGCCTCAAGGCCGAGGAAGTGCAGCAGCTGGACGCGCAGGTGGCGCAGTTCATCGACGACATCACCGCCAACGACAGCCAGTCGCCCGCCTTCAAGGGCGCGGTCGAGCGCATCCACGGCATGGGCAACAAGGAGGTGCAGGCCGCTGCCGCCGTCTCCAACCGCATGCTGGAGCGCCCCGTCAAGACGCTGAACAACGGCCTGTTCGACCAGGGCAGCCAGATCGGCCAGGGCCTGATCGACCTGCGCCGCCAGGTGGAGGCGCTGGACCCCTCGCGCCAGGACGACCTGTTCAAGCCGCGCAAGCTGCTGGGCCTGATCCCCATGGGCAACAGGCTGGTGGACTACTTCGACAAGTTCCAGTCCAGCCAGAGCCACCTGAACGCCATCATCGACAGCCTCAAGCGCGGCAAGGATGAGCTGCTGCGCGACAACGCCGCCATCGAGCAGGAAAAGGCCAACCTGTGGGGCCTGATGGAGCGGCTGGAGAAATACATCCACATCGGCAAGAAGCTGGACGCGGCGCTGGAGGCCAAGGCGGCACAGCTGGACGCCAGCGACCCGGAAAAGGCGCGCGTGGTGCGCGAGGACATGCTGTTCTACGCACGCCAGAAGGTCACCGACCTGCTCACCCAGATGGCGGTGAACGTGCAGGGCTACCTGGCGCTGGACCTGGTGCGCAAGAACAACCTCGAACTGGCCAAGGGCGTGGACCGCGCGACCACCACCACGGTCTCCGCGCTGCGCACGGCCGTCATCGTGGCGCAGGCGCTGGCCAACCAGAAGCTGGTGCTGGACCAGATCACGGCGCTGAACACCACCACGGGCAACCTGATCGCCGGCACCAGCGAGCTGCTGCGCGAGCAAAGCGGGAAGATCCACGAGCAGGCGGCCAGCAGCACCATCGACATCGCCAGGCTGCAGCAGGCCTTCGGCAACATCTACCAGACCATGGACGCCATGGCCGACTTCAAGGTCAAGGCCCTGGCCTCCATGCAGACCACGGTGGACACGCTGTCGCAGGAGGTGGACAAGTCCCGCGCCTATCTGGAAAAGAGCCGCCGCGAGGACGTGCGCGAGGCGCTGCAGGCGCCCGCCGGCGAGGTGGTGCTGTGAGCATGTTCCGGCGCCTGGCGGCCTGGTGGCTGCTGGGCCTTGCGCTGGCCCTGGCCGGCTGCGGCAAGTCGCCCGAACCCGCGCCGCAGGCCGCCGCCAAGTCCGATCCGTCCGCCGCTCCCCAGGGTGCATTCACCGTGCTGGCCGGCTCCGAACTCAAGGACGTGGCGCCCGCGCTGGAGCAGGCCGCCACGGCGGCGGGCGTGCCGCTCAAGCTCAGCTATGCAGGCACGCTGGAGATGGTCGAGCGCATCAATGCGGGCGAGCAGTACGACGCCATCCTGCCGCCCAATGGCGCCTATCCCGCGCTGGCGCTGGCGAACAAGCCGCTGGCGCGCGAAAAGCTTTTCTACTCGCGCGTGGCCCTGGGCGTGAAGGCCCCCGTGCTGCAAAAGCTGGGCTGGGACAAGGCACCGCCCACCTGGGCCGACATCGCACGCGCTGCCGCCCAGGGCCGGTTGCGCTACGGCATGACCAATCCGGCCAGCTCCAACACCGGCATGAGCGCACTGTTCGCCGTGGCCTCGGCCGTGGCCGGCAAGACCGAGGACCTGGACGCCAGGGAGGTCAATGCCAAGGTGCTCAAGGACTTCCTGTCGGGTCAGAAGCTCACCGCCGGCAGCTCCGGCTGGCTGGCCGAGGCCTTCGAGCGCGAGCCCGGCGCCGTCGATGCGCTGGTCAACTACGAGGCCGTGATCCTGCGCCTGAACGAGAAGCTGCCCGCCGCCGACCGGCTCACCCTGGTCTACCCGCGCGACGGCGTGATCTCGGCCGACTATCCGCTGATGCTGCTCAACGCGGCACGGCGCGCCGACTATGACCGGCTGGTCGCCCAGTTCAAGGCCCCCGCCTTCCAGGGCCAGCCGCTGCGCCAGGCCCAGTTGCGCCCCGCCAGCCCCGAGGCGCAGGCCAGCCAGGCGCTGCCCACGGCGCCCGTGGTGGAGCTGAGCTTTCCGAACCGGCTGGAGGTGATCGATGCCGTGCTCTCGGCCTACCAGAGCGATCTGCGCCGCCCGGCCACCAGCATCTTCGTGCTGGACGTGAGCGGCTCCATGAAGGGTGCGCGGCTGGCGCAGATGAAGGAGGCGCTCAAGCTGCTGTCCGGCGCCGAGGCCTCGGCCGCCAGCCAGCGCTATGCCGCCTTCCAGGCGCGCGAGCGCGTGCTGCTGATTCCGTTCTCGGGCCTGGTCGGCCAGCCCGCGCGCGTGCAGTTCGCGGCGGGCGACCTGCAGGCCGCAAGCGCCCAGGTGCTGGCCTATGCCGACAGCCTGGTGGCCGACGGCGGCACGGCCATCTACGACGCGCTCACGCTGGCCCAGCAGCAGGCACGCCAGGAACTGCGGGCCGATCCCGAGCGCTTCGTCAGCATCGTGCTGCTGACCGATGGCGCCAACACGGCCGGCCGCGACTGGGCCGCATTCGAGCGCGAGCAGCGCATGGCGCGCGACGGCGGCGCGCCGCTGGTGCGCGTCTTTCCCATCATCTTTGGCGAGGCGCAGTCCGGCGAAATGCAGGCCCTGGCCGCGCTGACGGGCGGGCGTGCCTTCGATGCGCGCAACACCGGCAAGAGCGGGCTGCCGCTGGTGTTCAAGGAAATCCGGGGCTACCAGTGACAGCGCCGCCACCGATCGGACCCGCCTGATGCGCCGCCTGCAGCTTTTCTTCTACGGCAACGGCAACCTCGCCGGCCTGGCGCTGGCCCTGCTGGGGCCGGTGCTGCTGTTTGCCGGCGTGATCGGCGGCGGCTGGGGCTGGATCACGCTGGGGCTGTACGTCGCGGGCCTGCTGCTGGGCTGGGCCCTGCAGCCTGCGGGCGCCAGCTTCGAGCGGGCGCTGCAGCAGCACTGGAGCGCCGAGGACATCCGCGAACGCATCGACGAGCTGGTGCAAAAGGCCCGCCCGATGCTCACGCCCGAGATGCAAAAGCACCTGGACAGCGTGCGCGGCTCGGTGCACGAGGTGCTGCCCTCGCTGGCCGACGCCGGCCCGGTCTTCAACGACGGCCTGTTCACCGTGCGCGAGACGGTGCTGCAGTACCTGCCCGCCACGCTGTCGCACTATGCGGCGCTGCCGCCGCTGTTCCGTGTCACCCAGCCCGTGCAGGACGGCAAGACGGCCAGGCAACTGCTGACCGAGCAGCTGGCGCTGCTGGCCGGGCAGATGCAGCAGGTGGTGGCCCATGTGGCGGCCAGCGATGCGCAGGCGCTGCTGGCCAACGGGCGCTTTTTGAAGCAGAAGTTCGACCAGCCGGATTTCCTGAAGTGAGGCGCCCGCAGGGTCGTCCCGCCACGCTGCGCGGACCCTGTGTTAGCATGCTCCGCCATGCAGCCTGCTGCATTCCCGTCTTCCAGACACCTGAACTCTCGATCCAAGACAGCCATGAACGGTACGCCCGTTTCGATCATCGTTGCACAGTGGTGGCGCTTCCAATAAGGAAGCGGCACGTCGTTGCGGTTGCGTACCGCGCCTTGCCGCCGTGACGGCAGCAAGGCTCACCCAGCAGATGGCTCCCCGGCACGGCGGCTCCCAGAACCCAGGAGATTGCCCAGATGCCCTCAGATTCCCCCTTCCAGACCCAGGCAGCATTGCGCGCATTCCCGCGCCAGCCTTCGCTGCGGCATGCCCGCGCCACCCGTTTTTCCCTTTGAGACCCAGGAGCCGGTATGACCAGACTGCTGATGATCGACAACTACGACAGCTTCACCTACAACATCGTCCAGTACTTCGGCGAGCTGGGTGCCGATGTCACCGTGGTGCGCAATGACGAGGCCACGCTGGACGAGGTGATCGCCCTGGTCGAGCGCGAGAAGATCGACCGCCTGGTGATCTCGCCCGGCCCCTGCTCGCCGGCGGAAGCCGGCATTTCCGTGGCCGCCATCCAGCACTTCGCGGGCCGCCTGCCCATCCTGGGCGTGTGCCTGGGCCACCAGAGCATTGGCGCGGCCTTCGGCGGCGACATCGTGCGCGCGGGCCAGCAGATGCATGGCAAGACCAGCGTCATCACCACCGACCGCAAGGGCGTGTTCGCCGACCTGCCTGAACAGTTCACGGTCAACCGCTACCACTCGCTGGCCATTGCGCGCTCCAGCCTGCCCGAATGCCTGGAGATCACGGCCACCAGCGAGGACGGCGAGATCCAGGGCGTGCGCCACACCAGCCTGGCCATCGAGGGCGTGCAATTCCACCCCGAGAGCATCCTCACCGAGCATGGCCACGCCATGCTCAAGAATTTCCTGGAACAGAAGGCCTGAGCAGGCCGGCACCCAACCGAGACACCGCAATGACCCAGATCACCCCCCAGGAAGCGCTGCAGCGCACCATCGAGCACCGCGAAATCTTCCACGACGAGATGCTGCACCTGATGCGCCTGATCATGCGCGGCGAGCTGTCGCCCGTGATGACGGCGGCCATCGTCACCGGCCTGCGCGTGAAGAAGGAGACCATCGGCGAGATCACGGCCGCGGCCGAGGTCATGCGCGAGTTCTCCAACAAGGTCCATGTGGAGGACAAGCGCCACCTGGTGGACATCGTGGGCACAGGCGGCGACGGCGCCAACACCTTCAACATCTCCACCTGCTCCATCTTCGTGATCGCGGCGGCGGGCGGCAAGGTCAGCAAGCACGGCGGGCGCAGCGTCAGCAGCAAGAGCGGCAGCGCCGACGCCATGGAGGCGCTGGGCGTCAACATCCAGCTCAGCCCCGAGCAGATCGCGCGCAGCATCGCCGACGTGGGTATCGGCTTCATGTTCGCGCCCAACCACCACCCGGCCATGAAGAACGTGGCGCCCGTGCGCAAGGAGCTGGGCGTGCGCACCATCTTCAACATCCTGGGCCCGCTGACCAATCCGGCCAGCGCGCCCAACATCCTCATGGGCGTGTTCCACGAGGACCTGGTCGGCATCCAGGTGCGCGCGCTGCAGCGCCTGGGCGCCGAGCACGCCATCGTGGTCTATGGCCGCGACGGCCTGGACGAGATCAGCCTGGGCGCGGGCACCCTGGTGGGCGAGCTCAAGGACGGCGTGGTGCGCGAGTACGAGATCCATCCCGAGGACTTCGGCCTGCGCATGGTGGGCACGCGCGCCTTCAAGGTGGACAATCCCGAGGAATCCAAGGCCATGCTGCTGGGCGTGCTCCATGGCGAAAAGAGTGCCGCGCGCGACATCGTCTGCCTGAACGCGGGTGCCGCCCTGTATGCGGCCAACGTGGCCTCCAGCATCGAGGACGGCATGGCCCGCGCCCAGGCGGCGCTGGACAGCGGCGCGGCCCTGGCCAAGCTCAACGAACTCGTGGCCTACACGGCCCGGCTGACGGCCTGAGCCGCGCAGCCCCCATCGACCACCGAATACAAGAAACCAAGGAAAGCAACGTGTCCGACATCCTCAAGCAAATCTGCGACGTGAAAGTGCAGGAAGTGGCCGCCGCCCAGAAGCGCATGCCCTTCGCGGACATGCGCCGCGACGCCGAAAGCCGCGTGCTCACGCGCGACTTCGTGGGCGCGCTGCGTGCCAAGATCGCCGCCGGCCAGGCCGGCGTGATCGCCGAGATCAAGAAGGCCAGCCCCAGCAAGGGCGTGATCCGCGAGGACTTCATCCCCGCCGACATCGCGCAAAGCTATGCCGATGGCGACGGCAAGGGCGTCAGCGCCGCCTGCCTCTCGGTGCTGACCGACAAGCAGTTCTTCCAGGGCAGCGTGGACTATCTCAAGCAGGCGCGCGCCAGCTGCCACCTGCCCGTGCTGCGCAAGGACTTCATGGTCGATCCCTACCAGATCTACGAATCGCGGGCCATGGGTGCCGACTGCGTGCTGCTGATCGCCGCCTGCCTGGACGACGCGCAGATGGCCGAGATGGAACAGATCGCCCACAGCCTGGACATGGCCGTGCTGGTCGAGGTCCATGACGGCGCCGAGCTGGACCGCGCCCTGCGGCTCAAGACGCCGCTGGTGGGCATCAACAACCGCAACCTGCGCAGCTTCGAGGTCAGCATCCAGACCACGCTGGACCTGCAAAAGAACGTGCCCGCCGACCGCCTGCTGGTCACCGAGTCGGGCATCGGCAGCCGCGAGGACGTCAAGGCCATGCGCGATGCCGGCATCCACAGCTTCCTGGTGGGCGAGGCCTTCATGCGCGCCAAGGAGCCGGGAGAGGCGCTGGCCAAGCTGTTTGCCTGAAGCCAAGACCGGATCGGTCCCTCGGTGGAGCGCCACCGAAGCAGCCCGCCGCAGCCATGCGTGCGGGCTTTTTTTTGTGCAAATAGTGTTTCTAAAAGTTTTTCGTTTGCATGATAATTATTGACAATGCGCATGAAATGCCGATCCGGCAACATGGCCGCAGCCCATCGCCTACGGAGACTTCGATGTCGTTCATGCCCCGTGCCCCTTTCCTGTCCAGCCGCGGCTGGGCTGCCCTCATCGTTTGCGCATCGGCCGCGCTGGCATCGTCCGGCGCCTGGGCACAGGCCACGCGCACCTGGGTCTCGGGCGTGGGCGATGACGCCAACCCCTGCAGCCGCACGGCTCCCTGCAAGACGTTTGCGGGCGCCATCGCCAGGACGGCCGCCAATGGCGAGATCAACGTGCTGGATCCTGCGGGCGTCGGTGGAGTCACCATCACCAAGTCCATGCAGGTGGACGGCACAGGCGTGCTTGCCGGCGTGCTGGTCTCAGGTACTGCGGGCATCACCATCAACGCGGGTGTTTCTGACACCGTGGTGCTGCGGGATCTGGACATCGTCGGCAACGGCACAGGAACGTTCGGCGTCAGAATCTTCCAGGCAGGCAAAGTGGTGCTGGACAACGTCAGGATCCAGGGCTTCACGCAGGCGGCGGTCAAGGTCGAGACGAGCGCTACTTCTGTGTCTGTTCTGGTGCAACGCTCGCAATTGCTGGGCAATGTAGTGCCAGCACAGGGCGAGCCGGAACGCGCCGCCATCAGTGTCCAGAGCACGACCGCCCAGGTCTACCTGTCCAACACCACGGTGTTCGGCAATGACAAGGCGTTCAACGCTGTGGCAGGCGGGAAGATCACCTCGTTCAACAACAACCGGGTCATGGGCAACACCCAGGACAGCGCGCCCACCGACACCGTCTACGAACGCTGATCGGCGCAAGGCAGCATCATGCACAGCGTAAAAGGCGTTGCCCGCAAGTCCTGTCTGGGGCTTGCGGTGTTTGCGGCCCTGGGCCCGGCGCAAGCCGCCGAACTGCTGGCCAACGGCAGTTTCGAGCAGAACTCCGGTCCGGGTTCCCTGGTTTTCACGGGCTGGCAATCCGTGTCCCAGGCCGGCTCCAAGGGCGGCTTCGCCGCCCAGCAAGGCACCAGGGGCGCCATCACGCCCGTGGCCGTGCCTGCACCTCCCGACGGGGCGTTTGCCCTCATGAGCGACCAGCCCGGCCCCGGCAGCCATGTGCTTTACCAGGACGTCGCCATTCCGGCGGGCAGCCCGGCCATGCTGAGCGCCCGCGTCCATGTCCAGAATGCGGCCAAGGTCGCTGCGGCGCCGGCCACGCTTGACTACACGGTGGCTGCGCCCAACCAGCAGGTGCGCATCGACATCATGAACCCTGCCGCCGCGCCCGACAGCCTGGGCGCCGGTGTGCTGGCCAACGTCTTCCAGTGGCTGCCGGCCACGGCGCCCGGTCCTTCGGACAGCGGCAGCGGCTACCAGTCGCTGCAGTTCGACCTGTCGGCCTACGCGGGCCAGACCGTGCGCCTGCGCATTGCCGAGGTGGACAACCGGCAAAGCCTGTTCTTCGGCGTGGATGCGATGAGCGTCTGGTCCGGCAGCGTTCCGGGCGCACTTCAGCCACCTGCCGATACGGGCTTTTTCGCGCAGGGCACGGCCGTGCAGCTGACCTTCGATCCGGTGGCCTCCATCCCCGGCCAGACGGTCACGGGCTATGTGGCGCAATGTGTCCCGCAAGGCGGCGGCGCGGTGCTGACGGGCACGTCCAGCACTCCGACGGTGGCGGTCAACGGCCTGACACCCGGCGTGGCCTACAACTGCAGCGTGGCGGCACAGTCCAGCAGCGGTGCGGGGCCCGCCTCGCAGCCCCTGACGGTCAACGCCCCTGTCGCTGGCGCCACCACCATCTCGACCCTGCAAGGCGGCAGCGCGACGCTGACCGTCAGCAATCCGGCCAGCGGCTGCAGCCTGCAATCGGCATCGCTGGTGCGCGCGCAAAGCCTGCCCACGGCGCCGCCCCAGGGTGCGGCGGCCTATCCGCTGGGTGTGCTGGACCTGCGCTCGTCGGGCTGCAACTCAGGCGCGACGCTGAAGCTCAGCGTCACCATGCCGCAGGCCCTGCCTGCGGGTGCCCAGTACTGGAAGTACGGTCCCACGGCGGCCAACCCGGCACCGCACTGGTATGCCTTCAACGACGGCTTCAAGGTGACCTCGGCCAATACCTATACCCTGGAAGTCCAGGACGGCGGCCTGGGCGACGATGACCTGCAGGCCAATGGCGTGGTGGTCGATCCGGGTGGTCTGATGGTGATGGCGGCGACCTCTGCTGCCGCCATTCCCGTGTGGAACCTCGCGGGTCTGGCGGCCACATCGGCCTCGGTGCTGCTGGCCATGGCGGCAATGCGCCGGCGCCGCCGGACGCGCTGATGCGCTGACGTGCATGTCGCACAGGCCGGGCGGCTGTGCGACTGCGGGTATCCTCAGGACATCAATGCACCGGCCGCGCGCCGGTGCATTCCCGTTTCTTTCGTACCTTCGAGGAACCACCATCGCGCGCCGTGCGTGCGCTGGTGCCCCATCCGCCATGGCCCTTCAAGACGACGCAATCGCCCCGGCGCAAGCCGACCAACTCCAATCCGCCGATCCCGCCGACTGGCCCGTTGCGCCCGACTGGCAGCCCCTGGTCGAGGACTTCTTCGCGGGTGCCACGGGCCAGCAGCTGCTGACCTTTCTGCACCAGCGCCTGGAAGCCGGCGCGGTGATCTTTCCGCCCCAGCCGCTGCGCGCGCTGGAGCTGACCCCGCCCGAGGAAGTGCGCGTGGTCATCCTGGGGCAGGACCCCTACCACGGCCGGGGACAGGCCGAAGGCCTGTCGTTCTCGGTGGCGCCGGGCGTGCGCATGCCGCCCTCGCTGCAGAACATCTTCAAGGAGATGCAGCGTGACCTGGGCGTGCCCTTCCCGCCGTTTCCCAACCCGGGCGGCAGCCTGGTCAAGTGGGCCAGGAACGGCGTGCTGCTGCTCAACACCTGCCTCACGGTGGAGGAAGGCCAGGCGGCCAGCCACTCGGGCAAGGGCTGGGAGCTGCTGACCGATGCGGTGATCCGGCACATCGCCCAGGGCGCGCGCCCCGTGGTCTTCATGCTCTGGGGCAGCCATGCGCAGTCCAAGCGCACCTTCATTCCGGCCGACCGGGGCCATCTGGTGCTGACCAGCAACCATCCCTCGCCGCTGTCGGCGCTGCGCCCGCCCGTGCCCTTCATCGGCAACGGGCACTTCGGCAAGGCGCGCGACTTCCGCGCCCAGCACGGTTACTGAGCGGCCCGCTCGGGGCGTGGCTCCACCATGGGGAACACGCTGTCGAAGCGGTCCAGCATGGACATGAGCGCCGCTACCTTGGAGGCGTCGCCCTCGATGCGCAGCTGGCCGCTCTTGATGGCCTCGGCCATCGTGGTCTCCTGGCCTGCAATGGCGTCCAGCGTGGCGCGCGTCAGGCGCAGGCTGGCATGGGCGGCGGGCGCAAGGCCCGGGCTCTGGGTGAGGGCGCTGTTCTCCAGGTTCAGGCTGCGCTGCTCGCCGGTGTCGGTGAAGGTCCAGTTGAGCACAATGCGCTGGCCTGCGGCCTTGCCCGCGTCCAGCCGCACGCCCAGGTAGTCGAAGAACATCTCCAGCGGCAGGCTGCGCACCAGGTCGCGCGCGGTGCTGCCGGGCCTGGGCAGCTGGGGCACGCCCTGGCGCAGTTCCGCCGCGCCCTGCAGGAAGGCGTTGCGGGCCGTGGCCGATTCCATCTGGTAGCCCAGCTGTTCATAGGCATTGGCCGCCAGCCGGCGCGCGGCCTGGTTGGCCGGGTCGGCAAAGACCAGCTGCGAGGCGATCTGCGCCACCCAGCGGTATTCGCCGCGCTCGTAGTCGGCCTGCGCACGGCGCAGCACGGCGTCGGCGCCACCCATGTATTCCACGGTCTTGCGCGCGGCGGGCACGGGCGGCAGCGCCTCCAGCTGGGCCGGGTTGCCTTCGTAGTAGCCCAGGTAGTGCTGGTAGATGGCGCGGATGTTGTGGCGCAGGTGGCCGTAGAAGGCATGCGTTGCGCCGTCGCGGGCCAGGGATTCGGGCATCTTGAGCATCTCGGCGATCTCCGAGCCCACGTAGCCGTGGTTCATGAGGCGCACGGTCTGGTCGTGCAGGTATTTGTAGGTGTCGCGCTGGCCGGCCAGCAGGTGCTGCAGCCGGGGCTGGCCCCAGACCGGCCAGTGGTGCTGGGCGATCAGGATCTCGGCCTTGCCACCATAGGCGTGCAGGGCGTCGTTCAGGTGGCGGGACCAGCCCAGCGCGTCACGCACCTGGGCGCCGCGCAGCGGCAGCAGGTTGTGCTGGGTGTGCACGGCGATCTCGGCCATGTTCAGCACCTTGAACTGGGGGTAGTACATGATCATCTCGGCCGGCGCCTCGGCCTCGGGCGTGAGCGCGAACTCGATGTCCACGCCGTCGATGCGCAGGGTCTCGCGCGGCTTGTCGATCACGCGCGTGGGCGCGATCAGCCCCATGGTGCCGGGCGCACCCGCCTTGCCCAGCCCTGCGTCCACCTGTCCCCTGGCATCGCGCGGCAGCAGCATGCCGAACTGGTAGAGCGCGCGCCGGCCCATGGCGTGGCCGGCGATCACGTTCTCGCCCACGGCCTCGGCCATGAAGCCCGCCGGCGCGATGACCTGCACGCGGCCCGCATCCACCTCTTCCTGGCGCACCACGCCGCGCACGCCGCCGAAATGGTCCACATGGCTGTGCGAGTAGACGACGGCCACCACGGGCTTGCGCGGGCGGTGCTGGAAGTACAGGTCCATGGCGGCCTGGGCGGTCTCGGTGTACATCAACGGATCGACCACGATCAGGCCGGTCTCGCCCTCGATGATGCTCATGTTCGACAGGTCCAGGCCGCGCACCTGGTAGAGCCTGTCGGTCACCTGGAACAGGCCGCTGACGCGGTTGCGCTGGGCCTGGCGCCACAGCGCGGGGTGCACGGTGTCGGGCGCCTGGTCCTGCTCCAGGAAGGCATAGGACTGCATGCTCCAGATGGGACGGCCCTGGGCATTGCGCACGACCAGGGTGTCGGCCGGTGCGATCAGGCCGCGCCGGGCGTCCTCCATGGCCTGCGCATCGTCCAGCGGCTGCTGCGCCAAGGCCGCCTGCTGGGCCGCGCGCGTGGCGGCGCTGGCCGGCTGGGGCCTGGCCATGTCGGAGACGGGCAGGCTGCCGTGGGCGCAAGCGCCCAGCAAAGCGGCTGTGGCCAGGCTGGCCAGCAGGCGGGAAGGGCGCGCCAGCGCGCGGGGCAGGGGGTGTGAGGCTTGCATGGAAAGGTCTCCTGGCATGTTCGATGTCAGCGGCGAAAATACGCAGGCCCGCCGGCTGTGTCTGTCAGCCACCCGACGTCCCCTCTCATGCAAACTGCCCACGCCTTTTCCTACCTGCCCACGCTGCGCGCCGGCCGCTGGTTCAGCGCGTTGGCGCCGCAGTTTGCCGATTTGCTGCTGGCGCTGGCCCAGCCGCGCAGCCTGAAGACGGGCGAGGCCCTGTTCCTGCGCGGCGATGCGCTGGAGGGTGGGCTGTTCGCCGTGGTCCGGGGCAGCATCGGTTTCTCTGGTGTGGGTGGGCAGAGCGAGCATGCGCGCGAGGCCCTGCTCACGCGCATGGGACCGGCTACCTGGTTTGGCGAGATCGCGCTGTTCGACGGTTCGCCGCGCACCCACGATGCCCACGCCATGGAGCCCAGCGTGGTGCTGCAGGTGCCGCGCCAGCCGCTGCTGGACTGGCTGCAGCAGCACCCCGCGCACTGGCATGACCTGGGCGTGCTGATGTCGGGGCGCATGCGGGCGGCCTTTGCGGCGCTGGAGGATCTGGCCCTCCTGCCCGCTCCCCAGCGGCTGGCGCGCCGCCTGGTGGCCATGGCGCGCGGCTACGGCGAGCGGCTGGACGATGTGCCGGCCCGGCCGCGCCTGGATATCACGCAGGAGCAGCTGGCGCGCATGCTGTCGATCTCGCGCCAGACCACCAACGTGCTGCTGCAGGGCCTGCAGGCGCGGGGCCTCATCCGGGTGCAGCGCGGCGAGATCGAGATCCTGCAGTGGCAGGCGCTGTGCGCCGAGCGGTTCTGAGCGGCGCAGCCAGTCAAGGGCTGTTGTTCAGACCACCAGCGCATTCTCCACGTCCTGCACCTTGCGGCGCGCCAGCGCGAGATTGGCCTTGGTCTTGTCGAGCACCAGGTACAGGAACAGGCCCTCGTGGTGGGTGGAGGGGCGCAGGATGTGGTACTGCTTGCTCAGCGTGATGAGGATGTCCTCGATGGTGTCTTCCAGGCCCAGCGAGCGCATGGTTTTGAGTTTGGCGCGCACCAGTTCGGTGTTGCCGGCGGCAGCCAGCTCCAGGTCCACGCCCGATCCGTCCTGTCCCAGGATCATCCCGCTGTTGTAGTCCACCAGTGCGGCGCACATGGCGCCGTCACAGCGCATCAGTTCATCCATGGTTTGCTTGATATTGGCCATTGTTTTCCTAACTCCCTTGTGTTGCGAAAATGTTCTGCACCTTCGCGGTGCCTTCTTGCCGGATGCATATGAGCAGCCCTTGCCTGCCTTTGCCATCACGCTTGTTCCAGCGTCCGCACGGCCTCGCGCGAGACATAGAGAACCTGGCCCAGAACGGCCTCGCGCGAGGCCACCACGCTGATGACCAGCGTCAGGCCCGGGCGCTGTGCCTGCAGCATGACGATGAAGCCCTCGGCCGCCTCGACCACCACGTTGGCGCAATGCCCGAGCTGGTTCTCCTCGCCGGCGATCATGCCCAGCGCCGCCATCGAGCTGGCCATGGCCGACAGCCGCGCCGTGCTGCCCTGGCCTTGCGCACGGGCGGCCACCTCGAAGCCGTCCTCGGTGCTGACCACGCAGCCACGCACGCCGTGCAACCTGCTCATCAGCGACTGCACCGCCGCCTGGGCTGCAGCCTTCAAGGCAGCGTCATTCTTCATGGGACTTCTCCTGGGCAAGGGCTTCAATCTGCAGCAGCAACAGCTCGATCAGGGCCACCACCTGCTGGGGGTTGCGCACATCGGCCGGCACCACGGGGCACAGCAGGCCGCGCGATTGCAGGTGCACGGCAAAGCTGTCCAGATCAGGCGCCGTGTACTCCTGCATGCGGCATACCGCCACCACGCATGCCGTGCTGCGCAAGACATCGGACAGGCCCTGGACATAGATATCCAGGTCGGCCAGCGGATCGGAGCGGCTGTTGTCGATCAGCAAGATCACGCCCAGCGCGCCGCGCGAGAGGATGCGCCACATGAAGTCAAAGCGCTCCTGCCCGGGCGTGCCGTAGAGGTACAGCTTCTCGCCGTTGTCCAGGGTCAACTCGCCATAGTCCATGCCGGCCGTCGTCAGCGCCTTGTCCAGGGTGTCATCGGTGTTGCGCACGTCGGTGCTCACGGGGGCGATCTCGCTGACGCAGCGGATGGCCGTCGTCTTGCCTGCGCCTGGAGGGCCGGAAATCAGGATCTTGAGTTCGCTCATGGGCGCGCTCCTGCAAACCGGGCCAGGCGAAGGCGTATGCGTTCGAGCACGCCCCTGTCCGGCGCAGGGTTGCCGGGGGGCGGTGCGGCGGGCGGGCGGGCCGAGGCCCAGCGCAGCAGGCCGGCGGCGTCCAGCTCGTTCAGAAAACCGGCACAGATCTCGGGCGGCAGGCCCGAGCGCTGGCACAGGGTCTGCATCGTCGTGGGCTGGCCTGTCAGCAAGGTGGCCAGGCGGATATGGTGGGATCTCGTCAGCAGTTGCGGCGACGGCCAGCGCCGCAGCTGCAGCAGCATCAGCTGATGCTGCGTGTGCAGGCCGCTGGCGTGTGCCTTGGCGCTGGCCGGCTTGCCGTGCACCGACAGGATGCGTGCGCCCATGGTGTTGAGGCATTCCTCCAGCGCATCGGCGCGCAGGGGCATGCTCAGATGGCCGCCCGCAGGAAAGGCCCCCTTGGGCTGCCCGCCCACGCGCAGCGTCAACGCGGGCGGGGCGGCAGGCGCTTCGGCCAGTTCGCCATGCGCCACCGTCATGTCCGCCTGGGATTCGCGCCACGTCCAGCGGTGCCGTGTGCGGTGATTCACCATCAGCACATAGGAGCGGAACAGCTTGGCGTCGCGGTCCGACAGGCCATGCAGCATGAAGGTCAGTTCGGTTCGCTCATCCATGCTGTGCCTCCCGCTGCAATTGCCGCTTGCGCCCTCCGGCCTGGTTCGTGTACATGCCTTGCCTCTTGTTTGCAGGTCCGGCGATGGCCGGGTTGTCCGTGTATTCATTCAGGAGCGGGAGTCAAGGGGTTCCGTAAAGGAAGCCCGGCGACAGAGATGCGAATGATAGGAACGGCGCCGGCGGCTGGCTGTCCGGTCGCGCAGGAGAATCCGAATCGGCTGAGTCAGAATCAGAGTAGTCCTATCCGATTCATGCCCGATCCGCTCCCGTCTTCGGTGGACCGATCAGGGCGATGGAGGAATCACGGGTCTGCAGGGCAGTAAAAACCGGAGCTTTCCGAGTTTTGCCCCTCCGCCCATGTTCGGACTGTGGTCTCTTTTCTGGCCGGCCCTGTTTCCGTGGTGTCTGGCGGGCGCTGCCCGCGATGCCCTCCGGTTACCAGGGACCGGGCAACCGCAGCTGCAGCATTTCCAGGAAGGACTGCGCCGCATGGGGCAGCGTGCGGCCGGCCAGGGTCTGCACCTCGATGTCGCGCAGGTCCATGCCCCGGTCGCTGAGCGCCACGGCCACCAGTGCGCCTGTGGCCACCATGTGGCGCGCGGCGATCTCGCTGGCCACGGCCACGGCGGCGCCCTGGGCTGCAAAGTTCAGCAGGGTCTTGCCGTGGTTGCTCTCCATCACCGGCATCAGCATCAGGCCCTGGCGGCTGCAGGCCGCGTCCAGCAACTGGCGCACGGCAGTATCGGCCGGTGTGAGTGCCAGGGGGTGGCGTACCAATTGGGCCAGCGACAGGCGGCGCGCCTGGGCCAAGGCATGGCCGGGTGCGACCAGGGCCACCAGGGGCGCCGCCACGCGGCAGGCCACGGCAATGCCTTTTTCAGGCGCGCGGCTGAAGCACAGGCCGATGTCGGCCGTGCCGCTGCGCACGGCCTCTGGCACGGCAGGCGTGGGCAGCACCATCACCTCGAAGACGATGCCGGCATGCGCGCGCTGGAACGCTGCGCACAGGCGCGGCAGGAACTCGTTGGCAAAGGCGTCGGAGCTTGCGATGCGCACGCGGCCGCTGCGCAGCCCCTGCAGGGCCTCGATCTCGCCCAGCGCGCGCTCGGCGTCCAGGCCGGCGCGGCGCACATGGTCGGCCAGGATCTCCCCGGCCGCATTGAGCACCATGCCGCGCGGGTGGCGTTCGAACAGCGGCGTGCCCAGCAGCCCCTCCAGCGCCGCGATCTGGCGGCTGATGGCCGAGGCCGCCACATGCAGCCGCGCCGAGGCCTCGGTCAGCGATCCGCATTGCGCCACTTCGTGGAAGTAGCGCAGCGCGGTGTCCTGCAAAAGAAGGTGGCGGGCGTCGGGCATGTCGCCCCGATTGTCATCAATTTGCCGCAGAGGCAACGCAGGTTTGCAAATTTGCTGATGGCGGCAAAGGGGCGAGGGTTCTACGATGGCCTGTTGCGGCGTTGCTGGGGAGCAGCGGCTGCAGCCGTCCAACCCCTGTCCAGGAGTGTGCCCATGAAGGCATTGCCCAGCGTTTTACTTCCACGCCGCGCCATCGTGGCTGCAGCCTGTGCCCTGGCTGGCGCCATCGCCCTGCCCGCCGTGGCACAGGGCCAGGCGTCCTGGCCCTCGCACCCGGTGCGCCTGGTCGTGCCCTTTCCGGCCAGCGGCGCCACCGACCTCGTGGCGCGCGTGGTGGCGCAGCGCATGTCCCAGGACCTGGGCCAGCAGCTGGTCATCGACAACCGCCCCGGCGCGGGCGGCACCATCGGCACGGGCGAGGCCGCCAAGGCCTCGCCGGACGGTTACACGCTGCTGTTCACCACCAGCAGCACGCATGCCATCTCGCCGCATCTGATGACCCGTCTGGCCTACAAGGCCGACAAGGATTTCACGCCCATTGCCGAGATCGGCGGCGCGGCCAGCATCCTGCTGGTCACGCCCTCGCTGCCCGTGCGCAACGTGCAGGAGCTGATCGCCTATGCCAAGGCCCATCCTGGCGCCCTCAACTACGCCAGCAGCGGCAATGGCACCATCGTCCACCTGAACGCGGCGGCCTTCGCGGCGCGCGCGGGCCTGCAGCTGACCCATGTGCCCTACAAGGGCACGGCCCAGTCCATCACCGACCTGGCCGCGGGCCAGGTGCACCTGCTGTTCGACTCCATTCCCACCGGCATGCCCCATGTGGCCAGCGGCCGCCTGCGCGCACTGGCCGTGACCGGCGACAAGCGCAGCGCGCTGGCGCCCGACCTGCCCACGGTGGCCGAGTCCGGCCTGCCTGGCTATTCTTCGGTCACCTGGTTCGGCGTCTATGGCCCGGCCGGCATGAAGCCCGAGCTGGTGGCGCGGATCAATCAGGCCTTCAACAAGGCCATCCAGAATCCCGAGGTGGTGGCCAGCCTGGCCAAGCAGGGCGTGGAGGCCGCATCGCCCCGCACGCCCGCGCAGTTCGCTGCCATGGTGCAGGCCGACAGCGCGCGCTGGGCGCAGGTCATCAAAGACAACAAAATCACATTGGATTGAGTGAAGCACCCCCTGAGCGGCTTTGCCGCTTCCCCCTCTCCTGCGGGAGGGGGACGACGCCCTTGCTGCGGGGCGGCCCTTGCTTGGCGTCCCTGAGCTGGGCCGTGCCTGCGGTTCCTCAAGCTATCGGTGGCGCGTTGGCGCTATGGAAATTGATATGACAAGCACTGTTACGGATTGGACACTTCCCTACGCCTCGCACCGCTCTTCGGTGCTGGGCCGCAACATGGTCTCCACCTCGCAGCCGCTGGCCGCGCAGGCCGGCCTGTCCATGCTGCTGGCCGGCGGCAATGCCGTGGATGCGGCCATTGCCACGGCCATGGCGCTGACCGTGGTCGAGCCCACGGGCTGCGGTCTGGGCAGCGATGCCTTCTGCATCCTGTGGGATGGCAAGGAACTGCACGGCCTCAATGCCTCGGGCCGCTCGCCCGAAGCCTGGACGCCCGAGTACTTCGCCGCGCTGGGCGGCATCCCCGAGAAGGGCTGGAACGCCGTCACCGTGCCCGGCGCCGTCTCGGCCTGGGTGGAGCTGTCGCGCCGCTTCGGCAAGCTGCCGTTCGAGCAACTGGCCCAGCCCGCCATCCGCTATGCGCGAGACGGCTTTGCGGTCTCGCCCACCATCGCCACGCTGTGGGCGCTGGGCGGAGCCAAGCTCGGCGACCAGCCCGGTTTTGCCGAGTGCTTCCTGCCCGATGGCAAGGCCCCCAAGGCGGGCGAGGTGTTCCGCAGCGAAGCCCATGCGCGCACGCTGGAGGAGATCGCCGCCACCAAGGGCGAATCCTTCTACCGTGGCGCACTGGCGCGCTCGATGGCCGAGCACGCCAAGGCCTGCGGCGGCGCCATGACCGAGGCCGACCTGGCCGCCCACCAGGCCGACTGGGTCGGCACGGTGTCGCAGACCTTTGGCGATTCGGTGATCCACGAGATCCCGCCCAACGGCCAGGGCATTGCCGCGCTGATGGCGCTGGGCATGCTGGACGCACTGGGCGTGGGCGCCGAGCCGCTGGACGGCGTGGAGTCCGTGCACCTGCAGGTCGAGGCCATGAAGCTGGCCCTGGCCGACCTGCACGAATACAACGCCGACGGCGACCACATGCGCGTCGAATCCGCCCATCTGCTGGACGCCGGCTACCTGCGCGAACGCGCGGCGCTCATTGACCGCGAGCGCGCCAGCGCGCCCACCTACGGCGCACCGCGCCCGGGCGGCACCGTCTACCTGGCGACGGCCGATGCCAGCGGCATGATGGTCTCGTTCATCCAGTCCAACTACATGGGCTTCGGCTCTGGCGTGGTCGTGCCGGGCACCGGCATCAGCCTGCAAAACCGCGGCCACGGCTTCACCACGCAAGCCGGCCATGCCAACGAGGTCGCGCCGCGCAAGCGCCCCTCGCACACCATCATCCCGGCCTTTGCGATGAACGCCGACGGCACGCCCCAGATGGCCTTCGGCGTCATGGGCGGTCCCATGCAGAGCCAGGGCCACCTGCAGATGGCCCTGCGCGTGCTGCGCTACGGCCAGAACCCCCAGGCCGCCGCCGACGCACCGCGCTGGCGCGTGACGGGCGGCAAGGGCGTGGCCGTGGAACCCGCCTTCGATGCCGAAGTCGTCGCCGCCCTGCGCGCACGCGGCCACGAAGTCACGGTGGAGGAAGGCCATGGCGTCTTCGCCTTCGGCGGCGCACAACTGGTTCTGCGCGACGGCGACCACTACATCGGCGGATCGGACCCGCGCAAGGACGGGGGCGTGGTGGCGTTCTGAGCGGGGGCTGCGTTCGGCAGTCTCACCCCCAGCGCAACACCCAATCCGCCCGCCCCCGCGTTGCCGCAATGCGGCGCGCATTGGGCTCGTCCACCTGCGCCACCCAGTCGCGTGCGGCCTGGGGGCTGCGGCCGTGGAGTTCGTGGCGGCGGGTCAGGCGTTCGATGCGAAGGCGGTCGTCCATGTCCACGTACCAGACCTCGTCCAGCAGCGCGCGCACGGCATGCCAGCGCGTGCCCGGCGCATCCTGTTCATCCATCAGCAGGTAGTTGCCTTCGGTGATGACCAGGGGCACGCCGGGCGCGATGGCGATGGCGCCTGCAATGGGCTCCTCGATGGCGCGCCGGAATTCGGGGGCGTAGACCGTTTCACCGGCCATGGGCGTGTGCAGGCGGCGCAGCAGCGCCACGTAGCCGGCCGAGTCGAAGGTGTCGGGCGCGCCCTTGCGCTGCGCGCGGCCCAGGCGCTGCAGCGCGGACTGCGCCAGGTGGAAGCCGTCCATGGGCACGGCCGCCGCCAGCGGGCCCAGCGCCTGCAGCAGGGCGGCGCAGACCGTGCTCTTGCCTGCGCCGGGCGGGCCAGCCAGGCCCAGCAGGCGGCGGGGGCCGGAGCGCGCCAGCGCAAACGCACGCGCCAGGGCCTCGGGCGGCAGGATGGCCGTCATGCGCGTGCCTGCTGCGCGCTGGCCAGCCCGTCGGCCATGAAGTCGCGTGCGTGCAGGGCCAGGTCCATGCCGTCTTGCCACATCGGGCGCCAGATGGCCAGCGCGTTCGACAGCTGCTCGTTGACGATGGCCGACGAGAAACTCTCGAAGGTGACGGTGCCCTGGTAGCCGATCTGCGCGAGCGCACCGAAGAACTGCGCGAAGTCGATGTGGCCCGCGCCCAGGTAGCCGCGGTGGTTCTCGCCGATGTGCACATAGCCCAGCCGCTGTCCGCAGGCCAGCACGGGGGCGGCGAGGTCGGCTTCCTCGATGTTCATGTGGTAGGTGTCCAGGTGCACGCAGACATGGGGCTGGCCGACTTCGTCGATGAACTCCAGCGCCTGCGCGGCCGTGTTCAGCAGATTGCTTTCGTAGCGGTTGACCACCTCCAGGCCCAGCGTGACGCCGCGCTCGCCCGCGAAGTCTGCAATGCGCCGCACGGCCTCGATCGCGTTGCGCCGGCCCTGCGGCGTGCAGGGGTGGCCGTATTTCGCCATGGCGCCGTAGAGGATGCCGCCAAAGTAGCGCCCGCCCAGGCGCGCCGTGATGTCCACGCCCTCTTGCAGCAGCGCCTGGCCGCGCGCGACCACGGCGGGGTCTTCGCTGGAGACATCGGCCTCGAAGGTCAGGCCCCGCGAGCAGCCCACGGCCAGTCCATGCTCCTGCAGCAGATCACGCGTGAGCGCCAGGTCCATGAGCCGGGGGCCGTGCAGGGACAGCTCGACCAGGTCGTAACCGGCCTGGCGCGTCTGCTCGATCACATGGCGGGTGGAGGCCGGCGACAGGTCGCCGGCCCAGACAAGGGCGTGGATGCCGAGGGGGTTCATAGGGGCTCCGGGTGGACTCTGCGAGAGCGTGAAGGGGAGGGTTCGGCGGGTGCCCGGGCACGGCCCCGCCAGCGCGCGAGCAGGTGGCGCGCGGCCACGGCGGCGATCATGGTGGCGCCCCACAGGGCCTGCGTGAGCTGGGCATTGGCGCCCAGCAGGTTCACTCCGCTGGACAGCACCTGCAGGATGAGCAGGGCGACGAACAGCCCCGACACCCGGCCGAAGCCGCCCATGGGATCGGTGCCGCCCAGGATGGCCGCAAGCACCGTGACCAGCAGGTAGGACTGGGCGTAGCCCGCACTGGCCGAGTTGAAGCGCGCCATCATCAGCACGGCCGCGATCCAGCACAGCAGCGTGGACAGGGTGTAGACGCCGATCAGCACGCGGCGCGTATCGATGCCCGCATGGCGCGTGGCCTCGGCATTGGAGCCGACCATGCGGATGGCCAGCCCGTGGCGTGTGCTGCCCAGGTACAGGCCCACCAGCAGGCACACGGCCGCGAAGATCCAGAACGGCAGCGGCAGGCCCAGCCACTGGGCCGAGCCCAGGGCCTGGAAGGCCTCGGGAAAGCCTGCAATGGGCTTGCCGCGCGTGAGCCAGACGCACAGGCCGTTGATCAGCGACATGGTGCCCAGCGTGACGAGGATGGGATGGGCGTTGACGCGCGCCACCAGCCAGCCGCTGGCCAGCCCCACCAGCAGGCTGGCGAGGGCGCCCACGGTCAGTGCTGCGGCGATGAGCAGGCCCTCATGGCCCGACAGGTCCAGGCCCAGCGCCGACAGGCCTCCCACCAGCACCCAGGCCATGGCCAGGCCCGCCATGTTGGCGCTGGCGACCACGGCCAGGTTGATGCCGCCACTGACCAGCGGCAGCATCTGCGCCAGTGCCAGCAGGCCCAGTTCCGGGATTTGCAGCAGCACCGATTGCAGCGTGCCCAGGGTGGCGAAGCTGCCGGGCAGCAGCAGCGTGAACACGGCGCACAGCAGCGCCAGCAGCGCGATCAGGCCCAGCGGCGCGCCAGTGCTGCGGTTCATGGCGCGGCCCCCGCCAAGCGCGCTGCAGGAGTGGCGTCAGCGCTGCGCTGCTGGTTGCGTCGCTGCGTGCGCCGCAGTCCCGTTGCGGCGGCGCAGGCCAGCACCACGGCGCCCAGCAGCACCTGAAAGAAATACGGCGACACGCCCAGCAGGTTCAGCCCGTTGCGCAGCACGGCCAGCAGCAGCACGCCCATCAGCACGCCGCCCACGCTGCCCGTGCCGCCGAACAGGCTGGCGCCGCCCAGCACGGCGGCTGCGAGCACGAACAGCTCCGTGCCGACCAGGGCGTTGGGCACCGACTCGCCCACGCGGTGCGCTTGCACCAGGCCTGCGATGGCCGCCATCATGCCGAGCCAGCCATAGGCCACGCCCTGGATGGCGCCCAGCCCGATGCCCATGCGGTGGGCGGCCTCGGGGTTGCCGCCGAAGGCGTACAGGCGCCGCCCCAGCGCGCTGTGGCCCAGCAGCAGCGCGGTCAGCAGGGCGGCCGCAGCGGCCACGGCGATGGGCAGGGTCAGGCGCACGG
This sequence comes from Delftia sp. DLF01, assembly GCF_014852125.1. Lineage (NCBI taxonomy): Bacteria > Pseudomonadati > Pseudomonadota > Betaproteobacteria > Burkholderiales > Comamonadaceae > Delftia > Delftia sp. DLF01. The sequence goes on along the minus strand of NZ_JACVAZ010000002.1, from coordinate 1,420,593 downwards.
GGTCTGCGCCGTCGGCGCTTGCGAAGCGGGCCAGCACCACGGAATCGCTCCACCACGACGGCAGGTCGTAGATGGACCGGCCGCCCGTGCCATGCATCAGCAGCGCGAAGTACAGGTTCAGCGTGGAGATGGTGATGATGATGGAGGTGGCGCGCAGGCGGTGGATGAGCAGGGCGTTGAATGCGCCCAGCGCCAGTCCCGTGGCCAGGCCCAGCGCGATGCTGGCCGCCGGTGCCCAGCCCAGGCGTGTGGCCGCGAGGGCCGCAAGGTACTGCGCCACCGTGGCCGTGGCGGCAAACGAGATGTCGATGCCGCCCGCGACCAGCACCACCAGCAGGCCCACGGCCATGATGGCGGTGACCGATGCGCCCTCGGCCACGTCCATCCAGTTGCCCAGCGTCCAGAAGCCCGGCGCCAGGGCGCCGAACAGCAGGGCCATGGCGGCAATGGCCAGGCCGAGCCGGGCCACGGGGTGGTGCAGCAGCGCGTGTGCGTGTTCAGGCATGGACGGCCTCCTCGATCTCGCGTTCGGAATGCGCCCGTGGCAGGAACTCGCCGGCGATGCGCCCGCCGCGCATGTGCAACACGCGGTCGCAGTGGGCATGGACCTCGGCCACCTCGTCCGAGATGACGATCACCGCCATGCCCTGTGCGGCGAGCCCGTGCACGATCTCGAAGATGCCCTGGCGGTTGCCGATGTCCACGCCCACGGTGGGCGAGTCGAGGATCAGCAGGCGTGGCGCGGTCGCCAGCCAGCGGGCCAGCACCACGCGCTGGGCATTGCCGCCGGACAGCTGGTGCACGGGCGCGTCCAGCGCGGGCAGGCGCATGTGCAGGCGGTCGCGCCACTGGGCCGCAGTGGCGGCGCGGCGGCTGGCGGGCAGCCAGCCCAGCGGGCCGGACAGGCGCGGCAGCATGGCCAGCACCAGGTTGTCCTGCACGGACTGGCGCAGGTTCAGGCCGATGGACTGGCGGTCCTCGGGCACATAGGCAATGCCCGCCGCCATGGCGTCGCGGTTGCTGCGCAGCGCCAGCGTGCGGCCGCCCAGGCGGATGCTGCCGCGATCGGGCCGGCGCATGCCGAACAGGCCCAGGGCCAGCTCGGTGCGGCCCGCGCCCAGCAGCCCGGTCAGGCCCAGGATCTCGCCCTCGCGCACATCGAAGCTCACGTCCTCGTAGTCGCCGTCGCGGCCCAGGCCGCGCACTTCCAGCAGCGCGGGCGCGGCGGACATGTCGCGCGCATGCAGGCGTTCATCCACTTCCTGTCCGGTCATCAGCGCGGCCAGTTGCCTGCCCGACAACTGTTCGGCGGGCCAGGTGCCGAGCTTGCGCCCGTCGCGCAGCACGGTGACGCGGTCGGCGATCTCCATGACCTCGTCCAGCTTGTGGCTCACGAAGACGATGGCCATGCCATCGGCCTGGAGCCGGCGCACCACGGCCAGCAGCGCATCGACCTCGGTGCGCGTGAGCGAGGCCGTGGGCTCGTCCATGAACAGCAGCCTGGCCCGGGCCGCCATGCCCCGGCAGATGGCCACGAGCTGGCGGCCCGCAATGGGCAGGTCGCCCACCCGCGCATCCAGCGGCAGCGCAATGCCCAGGCGCCGCATCACGGCCTGGGCCGCCTCACGCTGGCGCCTGCGGCGCACGGGCGCCCACCAGCGGCCCATGGCCTGGTCGAAGGCGATGTTCTCGGCCACGCTCAGGTTGGGAAACAGCGACAGGTCCTGGTAGATCACCTGGATGCCCAGGGACTTGGCCAGCGCCGGGTCCAGCCGCTGCACGGGCTGTCCGCCGATGTCGATGCGCGCGCCCGGCTGCGGCGCGTGCACGCCGCTGAGCACCTTGATCGCCGTGCTCTTGCCGCTGCCGTTGCTGCCCATCAGGCAGTGCACCCCGCCGGGCATCACGTCCCAGTCCAGCGCATGCAGCGCGGTGGCGTCGCCAAAGCGCACGGTGACCGCCTGCATGCGGACCAGCGCCGTTGTGGTGGCATCCATGGCAGCGCGCGGCTCACAGGCCCAGGCCGACCAGCCGGTCTATGGTCTGCCGGTTGATCGGCTCCAGCTTCTGGCCCTGGATGTTGCGGCGCTCGCGGTCCACCTGCACCTTGCCCAGGCCCGGTATCTCCATGCCGTCCGTGGGCTCGCGGCCGTCGATCAGCATCTTGCCCACATGCACGATCACCTCGCCGGCCAGCGCGGGGTTCCAGATGAAGCCTTCGCGGATCACGCCGTCGCGCACCAGCTTTGCGCCCTGGCCCGGCGAGAACGAGCCCACCACGGCAATGCGGTCGGCTTTGCGCGCATCGGCCACCGCGCGGCCCGCGCCAATGGGGCCCTGGCTGCCGAAGGCCAGAAAGCCCTTGAGGTCGGGATGGGCGCGCATCAGGTCCTGGGCGCTGCGGTAGGAGTCGTCCAGGCTCTCGGCCACGCCGAAGCGCTCGGACACCAGCTGCATCTTCGGCCACTGTTTTTTCTGGTGGGCGATGGCCGCATCGGCCCAGGCGTTGTGCAGCGGCACGGTCAGCGAGCCCACGAAGACCACGTACTTGCCTTCGCCACCCATGGCCTTGCCCAGGCTGTCCATGTGGCGCTCGCCAAAGCCCGCGACGCTGCTCAGCTCGATGTTCCAGTCGGCGCCCTTCTGGTCGGGCGACTCGTGCGTGAGCACTTTGATGTCCGCGCTGCGCGCACGCCGGAACACGGGCTCCAGCGCCCTGGCATCGTTGGGCACCACGGCGATGACCTTGCTGCGGCGTGCGATCAGGTCCTCGACCGCGCGCACCTGCTGGGCCGCATCGGCCTCGGTGGGGCCGACCATGCCGCTGGAGATGCCCAGCTCGCGGCCTGCCTTGCGGATGCCGGTCTCCATGGCGTTGAACCACGGAATGCCCCCGACCTTGGCCACCACCGACACATCCTCGGCACCGGCGGTGCCTGCCAGCGCCGTCAGGGTGCAAGCCAACAGTGCCCTCGAGAACCGGCTGAATCCATGGAACATGGCGCTCCTCCCTGTGTTTTGCACAATCGATTGCGCAAACTATAGACAGATGGACTTCCATTGCCGATGCGGGATTTCCCGGGCCGCTGCTGCGTGCCGGTGCCGGTCCGCCCGAATCGCTGCCGCAGCGGCTACGATGGCCGCCGAGCGCTCCCGTCCCAACCCCTGCAGAGCACCGTGAACCGCCCCCGAACCTCCACCATCTACGACCTGGCCGAACTGGCCGGCACCTCGGCCTCGACGGTCAGCGCCATCCTCAACGGCAGCTGGCAGTCGCGGCGCATCAGCGAGGAGACCGCGCGCCGCGTGCAGCAGCTCGCGCAGGAACACAGCTTTGCCGTGAACCGCCAGGCCAGCGGCCTGCGCCGCCAGCGCTCGGGGCTGATCGGCATGGTGATTCCCACGCACGAGGACCGCTTCTTCGGCGCGCTGTCCCAGGCCTTCGAGCGCCTGGCCCATGGGCGCGGCCTGTGCCCGCTGGTGGTCAGCACGCTGCGCGACGGCGCGCTGGAGGTGGAGACCGTGCGCTCGCTGATCGCCTTTCGCGTGGAGCACCTCATCGTCACGGGCGCCACCCGGCCCGACGCCATCAGCGCCGAATGCCGCAAGGCCGGCGTGCGCCATGTCAACGTGGATCTGCCCGGGAAAAAGGCGCCCTCCGTCACCAGCGACAACCGCTGGGGTGCGGCCGAACTCACACGCCTGCTGCTGGCGCGCTCCAGGCCACCGGCAGGTGCGCCGCAGGACGCCATCTGCTTTCTGGGCGGCGTCCGCAAGGAGTACGCCACCGAGCAGCGCCTGGCCGGTTTTCGCGAAGCCCTGGCGCCCCACACGCCGGTGGCGGACGAGCACATCCTCTGCTGCGGCTACGACCCCGAAGCGGCCCGCCTTGCCATGGCAGCGCTCTACCAGCGCCTGGGCGGCCTGCCGCGCGCCCTGCTGTTCTCATCGGGCATCACGCTGCAGGGCGCCATCCGCTTCCTGCGCGCACTGCCCGATGCGGAACTGGCGCAATGCAGCTTTGGCAGCTACGACTGGGACCCCTATGCCGAATGCCTGCGCTTTCCGGTGCACATGGTGCGCCAGAACGTCGAAGGCCTGATGGCCGAGGCCTTCCGCGCCATCGACGGCGAAGGCCTGCGCGCGGGGCAGGTGGTGCAGGTGCGGCCGCAGTTGGTGGAGTGGGGGGAGGGCTGACCGCTGGACGGCGCTGTGCCCAGTAAACGCGCGGTCGGCAGGGCTGCGCCTAGTGCTGCGCGAATTCCTTGATACTCTGCATGGCGGACTGGCCTTCGCCAGCCACCACGATCACCTTGTGGTGCTCGAGCTCCCGCATGATGTCCTGGCTGACTTCCCTGTGAGCCTGCTTGTCCTGTGGAGGCAGGTTCACGTTGACGAGGATGTCTCCGGGCAATTCACGCTGCCGGATCAGTCGCGCGATCTTGCCGGTCCAGACGTCGCCATGCGCAGCAATGTCGTTGGCATCGCTTTGGCCCAGATGCAGGGCCTTGATGATCTTGCGGGGCTTGTCGCCCACCGTCTGCACGAAGTCGAACCGGGCACTGACGTACTCGTTGCCTATGCGCGCCGGCCTGAACGGCGCATCCAATTCGAGGCCGCCCAGCAAAGCCCTCAGGCGTTCGTTCATCGTGCGTTCCACGTACTCGGGCGTGGCAAAAGCATGGTCGACATAGTGGTCGAACTGCTGCTGCAACTCCCGGGCCGGATCCTGGGTGAGCACCACTTTGGCGGGGCTGAAGCGCACAATGGCTTCACGTGGCTGCTCGAGCGCGGCCATCATCCCCCTCAAAGCATCTGTCTTCGCCTGCGGCGCCAGGCTGTGGGCGAGGGTCTCGAGCCGCGACAACTCTTCCTCCACGGCCTTGACTGCGCTCTTGTAAAAATCCCTGTCAAGCGCATCGAAGAAATCGGTGACGCGCTTGGACTTGCGGCTTTGCAGCAGAAAACCGAAGTACCCGCTTTGCGGGCAGGTCAGCACAATGCCGACGTTGGCGAACTCGCCGGTCTCGGCATACGGGACAAATTGGACTATCGAATAGCGGCAGGCAAGAGGCTTCATGTGAACCTCCAAAAGTCGGGCGATTTGCACTTCGCAAGCGTCGCGGCAATGGCATTGATGTCCACCCTGGCGGGGATGTCGCATTCCGGGTTGTTCCAATGCCATTCCGGTGGAATATTGTCGCAGGCAAAGCGGAAAACGGCATCCATCGCCTCGGAAAGTTGATCCTGTAGCCGGTCGCGCGACACAAGATCTGTCTTCTGCCAGCAGCCTCTGAAAATGTGATTCTCGATAAAGGTTGCGGCGTCCAGATGCGGGTCGAAGGCGAGGTTGTGGTCGATGACCACCAATGCGCTGCGATGCGCATCCCACAGCAGGTTGGAGTTGCCGTCCATGCGGTCCACGTTCTGTACCCACCAGTCGAAGGCGAGGATGTTGGCCTGCAGGTCCTGCGGTACATGCAGGATCTGGGCTTTGTCGAACCAGGTGCATCCGGGATGACGCTGCGAGCCGAACGCTATGCCGCAGCCCAATTCACGCCATGGCCTGGGCGCCTCGTCCAGAAGTTCCTGGCTGACATGCAGCAGCTTGAAGGGCGGCAGCGGCAGGCCCAACTGCACGGCCAGATGCGCACAGATCCACTCGTTGCACAGGCTGGACCGATCCGTCTGCCGTCCTTTGACGTAGTAGGTCTGGCCATCGTCGGCCCGGCACAGAAACGGCTTTTGCGCGCCTTGCTCGGAGCGGCCCTGGATTTCAATGACTTCAGCGATGGCAGGCGGCATCTTCGTCTGTGTCGTACAGGTTGGGGGAGGTCTGCTTCCAAGTGCCATCTTGCCCGATTTCGGCTGGATGGCCTTTGCTGCGAGTGTGATGCGGCGAGGCGTGCGGCCCTGACCCCACCAACCCCGGCATCACCGTGAAATCCACCTGCGCCTGCGCCAGTTGCTGCATGGCCGGGATCAGGGCGCGGGCGTCGCCGCGCCGCCATTGGAAGGCGTAGTGCAGGGGGGCGAGAGCGGCCTTGGGATGGGGGCCCCCGACGGCGCGCAGGCCCAGGGCGGCGATCCAGCCGGTGGGCAGGAAGCCCACGCCCAGGCCGGCGCGCAGCATGCCGGCCACGGCGCCCCAGCTGTTGCACAGGATGCGCTCGCGCACGCTGGCGCCCTGGGCCAGCAGCCAGTCGTCCAGCAGGCGCGTGGTGCCGGCCTGCGGGGGCAGGGTGACCAGCGCATGGCGCTGCAGCAGGGCCGTGGCGCCCAGGCGGCCTGCGCCTGCCAGGCCGGGGGCCACGGCCCAGGCAAAGCGCGCGGCGCCCACGGGGCGGGACAGCAGGCTGCTGCGCGAGGAGCGGCCCGCGATGACGGCAAAGTCCAGCTCGCCGTCGTCCAGGCGCTGCTCCAGCACGCCGCCCACGTCCACATGGGGCTCCAGCACCAGCTGCGGATGGGCCTGGCGTGCGGCGGCCACGAAGGCCGGCAGCCAGGTCAGCGCCGACAGGTCGCCCACGCCGAAGCGGCAATGCCCGGCCAGCGCCTCGCGCGTGTCCAGGGCCTGGCCCAGCGCGGCCATGGCGTTGAGCACCTCCAGCGCGGCGGGCAGCAGGCGCTGGCCGGCATCGGTGAGCACGGCGCGGTGGCCGCTGCGGTCGAACAGCGGCTGGCCCAGCGCGGATTCCAGTTCCGTGATGCGCTTGGACAGCGAGGACACGGACAGGTGCACGCGCTGCGCTGCCGTGGCGAAGTTGCTGCAGGTGGCGGCCCACCAGAAGGCTTCGAGCTGCTTGACCGAGGGTGTGGACATGGGTTTGTCATTGGCAAAAAGCGAACAAGTGCATTCTAAATAATCCACTTTCATTCAATGGATGCGCGGCCTACAGTGGCGCCGGTTCCTGAACATTCCGAGGTCCGCACCATGGCCGCCATCGCTCCCTCCTCTGCCTCTGCCTCCACGCCTTCGGCAACCGCCCTGCCGGCGCCGCGCGCCCCGGCCGTGCTGCGCCGCATGCTGTCGCTGCATGATTTCGAGGAGGCCGCGCGCCGCAGGCTGCCCCGGCCCATCTTCGGCTACATCGCCGGGGCGGCAGAGGACAACGCCTCGCTGCGCGACAACCGCGAGGTGTTCGGCGAATGGGGCCTGACCACCCGCGTGCTGGCCGATGTGTCGCAGCGCTCGCAGGCCGTGGAGCTGTTCGGCGAGCGCTATGCCAGCCCCTTCGGCATTGCGCCCATGGGCATCAATGCGCTGTCCACCTACCGGGGTGACCTGGTGCTGGCGCGCGCGGCCCAGCGCGCTGGCATTGTGTCGGTGATGAGCGGCACTTCGCTGATCCCCATGGAGGAGGTGGCGCGCGAGAGCCCGGCCACCTGGTTCCAGGCCTATATCCCCGGGGACCAGGCCCGCATCGACGCGCTGATCGACCGCGTGGAGCGCGCAGGCTTTCGCACCCTGGTGGTGACGGTGGACATACCGATCTCCGCCAACCGCGAGAACAACATCCGCACCGGCTTTTCCACGCCGCTCAAGCCCAGCCTGCGCCTGGCCTGGGACGGCATGGTGCGCCCGGGCTGGGTGGCGGGCACCTTCCTGCGCACGCTGCTGCGCCACGGCATGCCGCATTTCGAGAACTCCTTTGCCACGCGCGGCGCGCCCATCATGTCGTCCAGCGTGATGCGCGACTTTTCGGCACGCGACCACCTGAGCTGGCGCCACATCGAGGCCATCCGCCGCCGCTGGAAGGGGCCGCTGGTCATCAAGGGCGTGCTCAGCGTGGAGGACGCGCTGCAGGCCCGGCGCGTGGGGGCCGACGGCATCGTGCTGTCCAACCATGGCGGGCGCCAGCTCGACGGCGCGGTGTCGGCCATGCGCATTCTTGAGGACGTGGTGGCAGCCCTGGGACCGGACTATCCCGTGCTCATCGACGGGGGCTTTCGGCGCGGCTCCGATGTGCTCAAGGCCGTGGCGCTGGGCGCGCGCATGGTGCTGGTGGGCCGGCCCTTCAACTATGCCGCCGCCGTGGGCGGCGAGGCCGGCGTGCTGCACGCCATCGGCCTGCTGCGCGACGAGGTGGACCGCAACCTGGCCATGCTGGGCGCCTCCTCCTGCGGCGCGCTGGACCGCTCGCACATCGTGCGCCGCGCATCGGCCTGACAGAAACCTCCACCGTCCGTTCAAAACACAGCCATTCCCAGGAGACATCCCATGAACCACTTCACTTCACGCCGCAGCCTGTGCGCCCTGCTGCTGGCCGCTGGTGCCGCACCGGGCGCCATGGCGGCCGATGCCGGCGCCTATCCCACGCGCCTGGTGCGCCTGATCGTGCCGTTTGCGGCCGGCGGCACCACCGACATCGTGGCGCGCGCGATTGCGCCGCGCATGGCAGAGGCCCTGGGCCAGCCGCTGGTGGTGGACAACAAGGGCGGCGGCGGAGGCGCCATCGGCGCGCACGAGGCCGCACGCGCCCAGCCCGACGGCTACACGCTGGGCGTGGCCACCGTGTCCACCACGGCCACCAATCCGGCCATCAACCCGCGCCTGCCCTACAACCCGCTCACCGATTTCACGCCCATCACCAACATTGCGGCCACGCCCAATGTGCTGGCCGTGCATCCGGGCTTCAAGGCGCAGAGCTTTGCGGCCTTCGTGGAGGAGGTGAAGAAGAACCCCGGCAAGCATGCCTACGGCACGGCGGGCACGGGCTCCATAGGCCACATGCTGATGGAGCTGATGTCCAGCCGCTCGGGGCTGTCGCTCACGCATGTGCCCTACCGGGGATCGGGCCCTGCGCTCAACGATGCGGTGGCGGGCCAGGTGCCCATCGTCTTCGACAACCTGCCCTCGGCCCTGCCCTTCATCAAGGCGGGCCGGCTCACTGCGCTGGCGGTGGCCGCGCCCGAGCGCCTGGCCCAGCTGCCCCAGGTGCCCACCTTCAAGGAGCTGGGGCTGGAGCCGGTCAACCGCAGCGCCTTCTATGGCATCTACGGCCCCAAGGGGCTGTCGCCCGAGATCGTGGCGCGCCTGCATGCGGCCGCCCAGCGCGCACTGGCCAGCCCCGAGGTGCGCCGCCAGATCGAGGACACGGGCTCGCGCGTGATCGGCAACCGCCCCGAGGAGTTCGCGCGCGAGATCGCGGCCGAGAACGCCCTGTACCGCAAGATCGCCACGGAGCGGCGCATCGTGGCGGATTGAGCGCCAGCCAGGGCGGGAATGGGGGATGGAGGCCGGGGCTGCGAAAGAATTTTCGCCAACGCTGTCACAACGCGCACGCCCCGCGCGTCTTGAAGGTATGGGCCAGCCATTCCGGCCGGCTGCTACATCCCTCAAGGAGTGTTTTCCATGACCGCTTCGTCTTCCGCTGCCACCGGCGCCCGTCCTCTTGCCGCCCCCACGCCGCGCCTGAACTTCCAGGCCGTGGCCCCCGAGCTGTACAAGGCCCAGGCCGGCATCAACGCGCTGCTCAACCAGTCCAGCCTGGGCATCCAGCTGCTGGAGCTGGTGTTCCTGCGCGTCTCGCAGATCAACGGCTGCGCCTTCTGCGTGGACATGCACACGCGCGAACTGCTGTCCCGGGGCGAGGACCTGCAGCGCATCAACAGCATCGTCACCTGGCCCGAGGTGGATTTCTACGACGGGCGCGAGCGCGCCGCCCTGAACTGGGCCGAGCGCTGCACGCGCCTGAGCCAGGCCCATCCCGAGCAGCAGGACTTCGAGGCACTGCGCCCGCATTTCAGCGAGCGCGAGATGGTGGAGCTGACCTATGCCATCGGCAGCATCAATGTCTGGAACCGCCTGTGCGCGGGATTTGCAGCGCCCGTGGCACGCAAGCCGATCAAGCTCTGAACGCCTGCAAGCCGCTCACTCCGCCGAGAGCTTTCGCTCCTTCACCAGCCTGCCCCACTGCTCGTATTCCTTCTTCATGAAGGCCGCGAACTCGGCGCGCGTGGTGGGCTGGGGGGTGAGGCCGTGCTTGTTCAGCGCCTCCTTGACGCCCGGGTCATTGAGTACCTTGACGATCTCGGTGTTCCAGCGGTCCAGCATCGGCTTGGGCGTCTTGCCCGGTGCCACGAAGGCATACCAGTTCAGCGCCTCGAAGCCGGGATAGCCGGCTTCGGCCACCGTAGGGATGTCGGGCATGTACGCCGGGCGCGTGAGGCCCGTGGTGGCCAGCGGGATCAGCTTGCCGGCCTCGATGTGGGGCAGGGCCGTGGGCGGCGCGGCGAAGTAGCTGGTCACGCGCTCGCCCAGCAGGTCCTGCAGCGCGGGCGCGCCGCCCTTGTAGGGCACATGCACCATGTCGATGCCCGCGCGCTGGTTGAACAGCTCGCCTGCCAGGTGGGAGGCCGAGCCCGCGCCCGTCGAGGCGTAGTCCACCGTGCCCGGGTTCTTCTTGGCCTTGGCCACGAACTCGGCCAGGGTCTTCACGCCCGCGCCCTTGTGCACCACCAGCACGTTGGGAAAGTTCACGCCGCCCGAGATGGGCGCCAGGTCCTTGAAGGGGTCGTAGGGCAGCTTCATCAGGTGCGGCGCAATGGTCAGCGGCCCCACCGAGCCGAACAGCAGCACCGAGCCGTCGGCCGCCGCGTTGGCCACCTGCTGGTGGGCGATGTTGCCGCCCGCGCCGCCCTTGTTCTCCACCACCACGCTCTGGCCGATGTTCTCGCCCAGCTTCTTGGCGATCAGGCGCGCGGCCGCATCGGCGGCGCCGCCGGCGGCGAAGCCCACGACCAGGGACACGGGCTTCTTGGGAGGAAAGTCCTGGGCCTGCGCACTGGCGGCCAGTGCGAGCAGGGAGGCGGCCAGGGCGGTGGCGTGCAGGAAGTTGCGCTTGTTCATCATGGGGTTGTCTCCGTCATTGGCTGGGAATCGGGGCGGATGCGGCTAGTCGGCGCCCAGCCCGATGGGGCTGGGCTGGCGCTTTTCGGTGTTGTGGCGCAGCAGGGATGCCGTGCGGAACACGCCGTGCGCGAACTTGCCGTAGGGCAAGGTGGCGAACAGGGCGATCACCGCGCCCAGGTGCAGGCACAGCAGCAGGGCCAGGGCCGGCGTGCCGCGGCCCAGCCACAGCGCCATGCCGCTGGCAGCGACCAGGAACAGCAGGGCGATGAAGCCCAGGTCCATGGGTTTCTGGCGCGCGTCGCCATGCAGCGGGTGGCGCCTGCGGTTCAGGCGCCACAGGCCTGCGGTGCCCAGCATGAGGCTGGTGCCGCCCACGGCGCCCAGCAGCTTGGGCAGGCTGGGGAATTCGTAGGGCGCGGCCCAGCCGAACACGTAGTGGTAGACCGTGGCCAGCGCCGTGGCCGCAAAGCACAGCATGAATCCGTAGAAGGTCAGGTGGTGAAAGCGCCTGCGGCTCAGGGTGTAGGCATCGTCCTCGTTGTGGCAGCCCTCGCCGTGGCCGCCGTCCAGGTATTTGAGGCGCAGCACGTCGTGCGCGGCCTCGGCCGCCGCCGGCGTGCCCACGTCCACGCCGCCGGTGGCGGGCTTGACGTCCTTCCAGAAGCGGCGCACGCCCATGGCCAGCGCCAGCACCACGAACAGGAACACGGGCGCGAAGATGCCCACCAGCAGGTTGTGCGGGAACAGGTTGTAGAAGTTGGCACCCAGGTCGGCGCCCCACAGCCGGCCCAGGCCGCCCTGCAGGGCCACGGCCAGCACCAGGAACAGCGACAGGCCTGCGGCCAGGGCCAGCGACAGCGTGAGCCCGTTCCTCTGGTACAGGCGCCCCAGGGCGGGCGGCCAGGCGTAGTCGGCATAGGTCTGGCCGCGCACCTCGGCCATGGCCTTGGGGATGTTGATGGCGAATTCATGCGGCGGCGCGTACTGGCAGGCATGCAGGCAGGCGCCGCAGTTGTGGCACAGGTTGGCCAGGTAGTGCACATCGGCCTTGCCGAACTCCAGGCGCCGCGTCATGGCCGGGAAGACCGCGCAAAAGCCTTCGCAGTAGCGGCAGGCGTTGCAGATCTGCAGGGCGCGCGCCACCTCGCCTTCAGCGGCGGTTTCGGTGGAGACCGGCAGGATGGGGATGACCCGGCCGGCGGCCAGGTCCTGGGCTTCTTGGGCCAGGGCGTTCAGGGTCTGCATCTCGGTCAAGCCTTCTCTGTCACTGCGCCGCGCACGGCGGGGTGGCCCGTGGCGGCCAGGGCCGCGTTGCGGCCCGCGATACGGCCGAAGGCCGTGCCGATGGACATGCCCACGCCGGCCGTATAGCCCTTGCCCAGCACGTTGCCGGCCATCATTTCGCCGGCCACGAACAGGCTGGTGCTGGGCCGGCCGGCAAAGCGCACGGCCGCCGTGTCGTCGGTCTTCAGGCCCAGGTAGGTGAAGGTCACGCCGGGGCGCAGCTGGTAGCCGTAGAAGGGCGCCGTGTCGATGGGGCGGGCCCAGTGGGTCTTGGCGGGCGCCAGGCCCTCGGTGTGGCAGTCGTCCAGCGCCGTGTGGTCGAAGTGGCCGACCCGGCAGGCGCCGTTGTAGGCATCCAGGGTCTGCATGAAGCGTTCCTCGTCCAGGCCCAGCTTGCGTGCCAGCTCGGGCAGGGAGTCGGCGCGCACGCCCGGGAAGACCGGCGGCATGAAGCGGCCAATGGCCTTGGCGTCGATGACGGACCAGGCGGTCTGGCCCGGCTGCTGGGCCACCAGGCGGCCCCAGATGGCATAGCGCTTGGGCCAGAAGTCCTCGCCCTCGTCGTAGAAGCGCTCGGCCTCGCGGTTGACCACCACGCCCAGCGAGACGCAGTCGATGCGCGTGCAGATGCCGCCGTCGTACAGCGGCGCGCGCGCGTCGATGGCCACCATGTGGGCCTGGGTGGGGTCGCCGATGCGGTCGGCGCCATGGTCTTCGAGCAGGTGGCGCAGCAGCACGCCGCGGTTGAAGGCCGTGCCGCGGATCAGGAAGTTGTCGGACGGCCATTCGCCGCGCGCGTTCTGCCCCCAGGCCTCGCGCAGCCACTCGCGGTTGGACTCGAAGCCGCCCGCCGCCAGCACGCAGGTCTTTGCGGTGATGCGCTGCTCGCCCACCCAGGCGGCCTTGAACTCGCCGTCCTCGATCTCCAGCCGGCCCACGGGCGACGCGTAGCGCACCTGCACGCCCAGCCTTTCGGCGCTGCGGTAGTAGGCATTGACCAGGGCCTTGCCGCCGCCCATGAAGAAGGCATTGGTGCGCGCTACATGCAGGGCGCCCGACAGCGGCGGCTGGAAGTGCACGCCGTGGCGGCGCATCCAGTCGCGGCAGGTGGAGGAGGCACGGATCACCATGCGCGCCAGGTGCTCGTTGGTGATGCCGCCCGTGACCTTGAGCAGGTCCTGCCAGAACTCCTCTTCGGGGTAGGCCTCGACCAGCACGTCCTGGGGCGCGTCGTGCATGCAGCGCAGGTTGCGCGTGTGGCCGGAATTGCCGCCGCGCCAGTCGCGCGGCGCCGCCTCCAGCAGCAGCACGCTGCGGCCTGCCTCGCGCGCCATCAGGGCCGCGCACAGGGCGGCATTGCCGCCGCCTATGACCAGGACATCGGGGTCCATGGAGTTCTCCTTGCATTCGCCATCGTGGGGATTGCGAATGTAGGGAGAACGCCGCGCGGCGGGCAGGGGCCCGCCGGCATGGGGGTATCAGTCTTCGTGATGGATGAGGGCCGTGCCGGCCCAGGCGCCGCCGCGCAGCAGCTGGCGCACGCAGTCGATCAGCACCACGCGCGCGGCCAGGGCGGCGGGCGACAGCTCATCCTCGGACAGGCTGCACAGCAAGTTGGTGCGCAGGGCATCTTTGTCCGTGATACGCGACCACTCGAAGCGCTGCGCGGCATCGGCATAGCGGCCCATGGAGGCCCAGGGCTGCACCGTGCTGCCCAGGCCCGCATCCACGGCCGCCATGACCATGGACAGCGAATCCACCTCCAGCACCAGATGCGGCGTGAAGCGCGCCTGCGAGAAGGCCGTGTCCAGCGTGCTGCGCAGGCCGTGCAGGCCCGTGGGCAGGATCAGCGATTCGCCGGCCAGGTCGGCCAGCGCCATCTGCGGCGGCAGCGGCTCGGGGTGGTGGCCGCGCGCGCGGATCAGGAACAGTTCTTCCTCGATCAGCGGGTGCACCTGCCAGCGCCGCCCGCCTGCGCGGGCCTGACCGCCGTGCAGGCGGGCGTCGAACAGCACGGCCATGTCCAGCGCGCGCGCATTGAGCATGTCGGTCAGGTGGCCGGACATGCCCTCCACCATGTGCAGGCGCACATCGGGGTAGCGCGCGCGCATGGCCTGCATCATGGGCAGGCCCAGCATGGCCGAGGTGGTGGGCGCCAGGCCCACGCTGACCGAGCCCGACAGCCGCGCCTGCTGTGCGCTGCGCACGGCCTGCTCGGCATGGCGCAGCGTGAGCTGGGCCTCGCGGAAGAAGGCCACGCCCGCCTCGGTGGGCACCACGCCGCGCGGCGTGCGCTGCAGCAGCCGGGTGGACAGCTCGCTTTCCAGGCGGCTGACCTGCTGGCTCAGCGCGGACTGGACCATGTCCAGGTCCAGGGCGGCGCGGCTCATGGAGCCCAGTTCGACGATGCGGACGAAGTAGCGGAGTTGTCTCAGTTCCATGGGGGCGGCGCTCGTGGTGTGCAGCGCCGATTGTCGGTGCAGACCGGGGCTTGGCCTCAGATGCCGCGCGGCAGCAGGGCCGCCAGGGCCTCGCCTATCGAGCGCGCAATCAGCTTCTGGCGCTCGCCGGGCATGCGCTCCAGCGTGGAGGCCACGCTGACGGCGGCCACGGGCTCGCCTTCGGCATTGCGCACCGCCATGCCCACGGCCAGCACGCCGCGCGTGGCATGGTTGCCGATGACGGACCAGCCGCGCTGGCGCGTGGCCTTCACCAGCAGGGCCATGCGCTCGGGCGTCATGCCGCCGTACTGCTCCAGCACGGGCGCGTTGGCCGCCATCGCGGCCTGCACCTCGGCATCGGGCAGGGCGGCCAGCAGGGCCAGTCCCGCCGCTCCCACGCCCAGCGGCTGGCGCGTACCCACCTGGATCACCAGGATCTGCACCGGATGCGTGCCCACATGGCGGGCGATGCAGTGCGATGCCGCGCCTTCGCGCACGATGGCAAAGGCCGCGTCCGCGCAGCCCGCGCTCACGTGCTCCAGCACGGGCTGCAGCCGCACGGCCATGTTGGGCTGGCCTGCGCTGGCGGCCGTGGCCGCCAGCCGGTGGCCGGCCGCATAGCCGAAGCGCCCCCTGTGCGCCACATAGCCGCTGTCCACCAGGGTGGACAGCAGGCGGTACACCGTGGCGCGCTCCAGCCCCGTGGCGCGGCACAGGTCAGCGACGCGCAGGCCTTCGCGGCCAGCGGCCAGCACGGCGTCCAGCACCTGCAGGCCACGGCGCAGCGTGCGGCTGCCGGCATCGTCGGCGGAGACTGGAATGTCCGCTGGCCGGACGTTTGGATTGGTGCTGCGCGAAGGCATGGAAAAGAATTTCCCGGTGATTGCAGGCAGGGCAGAAAAGGGCCTGCGTGCAGCGCGCAGTGTGCCGCAGGCCGTCGAAAGCCCACACAGGCAGACATAAGCGGACACAAGCAGACATAAGCAGACATCAGAACGATCACCTGGAGACAAGACATGACAACCCCTGCCCGTTTCAATCCGTGGGCGCGCCGGCGCCTGCTGGCCTGTTCCTTCACCTGCGCACTGGCTGGCATGGCCGCTGCGACCGTCGCGGCCGTGGCGTTGGCGCCCGCGCCCGTGCTGGCGCAGCCGGCGGCCTGGCCGGCCCGGCCCGTGCGGCTCGTGGTGGGCTATGCGGCCGGCGGCGCCACCGATGTGATCGCACGCCTGGTGGCCGCCCGGATGGGCGAGCAGCTGGGCCAGAGCGTGGTGGTGGACAACCGCACGGGCGCCAACAGCAATGTGGGGGCCGAGGCCGTGGCGCGGGCACCTGCGGACGGCTACACGCTGTATGTCTACACCATTGCCAACACCATCAATGCCTCGCTCTACCCCCGGCTCGGCTATGACCCGGTCAAGGACTTCGAGCCCATCGGCCTGATCGCCAAGATTCCCAACATCCTCGTGGTCAACCCGCGCCTGCCCATACAGAGCGTGGCCGACTATGTGCGCCATGCCCGGCAGAGTGCGCAGGGCATCAGCTTCGCCTCGTCGGGCAGCGGCTCGTCGATCCACCTGTCGGGCGAGATGTTCCGGCAGCTGTCGGGCCTGCGCATGCTGCACGTGCCCTACCGGGGCAGCGCACCGGCCATCACCGACCTGCTGGGCGGGCAGGTGGATTCCATGTTCGACAACGCGCCCTCGGCCCTGCCCCATGTGCAGGCAGGCAAGCTGCGCGCGATCGCCATCACCAGCGCCCGGCGCTCGGCGCTGCTGCCCGATGTGCCCACGCTGGCGGAGTCGGGCTATGCGGGATTCGACGTGCAGTCGTGGTTCGGCCTGGCCGCCCCTGCGGGCACGCCGCCCGCCGTGATCGAGCGCCTGAACCATGCCCTGAACACCGCCTTGGCCGCACCCGAGCTGCGCCAGCGCCTGGGCGAGATGGCCGCCACGCCCGAGCCCGGCACCCCGGCGCAGATGCGCAGCTTTGCGGCGTCGGAGATCAAGCGCTGGCGCGAGGTGGTCAAGGCCTCGGGCGCCACCGCCCAGTAGTTCGGCACACGTTCGGCAAAAGCTCAACACAACCGCCCCACAAGGAGACGACCCCCATGCAACCCATTGATTTTTTCTGGCGCGCGGCCGAACGCTGGCCGCAGCGCATCGCCATCGACGCGCCGGGCGGCTGTATCCGCTATGACGCGCTGGCCTGCAAGGTGGCCGCGCTGGCGGCCGGCCTGCAGGCGCTGGAGCCCGCCGTGCAAAGCCGCGTGGGCATCTGCGCGGGCAACAGCGCAGACCATATCGCCGCCCTGCTGGCGGTGATGGCCAGCGGCAAGGTCTGGGTGCCGCTCAATCCCAAGAGCACGCAGTCCGAGGTGCGCCGCATCATCGATGCCACCGAGCCTTCCATCGTGCTGTGCGATGCGGGTGGCGCTGCACTGGTGCAAGGGGCGCCGGGCATCCACCTGGTGCTGGGCGAGGGCACGGCGGCGCTGGAGCAGGCGAACAGTGGCGCCGTTCCCGTGGGGCCCGAACTGCCCGCCGATGCCATCCAGGCCATCAAGTTCACGGGCGGCACCACGGGCCTGCCCAAGGGCGTGATGCAGCCCTGCCGCGCCTGGATGGCCGGCATTGCCAACCAGATCCAGGCCTGGGGGTTCGATGAGCATGACCGCTACGTCATGGCCGCGCCCATCACGCATGGCACGTCCACCTATCTGCTGCCCATCCTGGCGCAGGGCGGTTGCCATGTGCTGCTCGACGGTGCGGGTGCCGAGGCCGTGCGCAGCGCCTTTGCCCTGCGCGGCGGCACCGTGTGCTTCATGCCGCCCACCCTGATCTACATGCTGATGGCGCTGCCGGGCGCCAGCCGTGCGGACTTCCCCGGCCTGCGCCGCCTCATCTACGGCGGCGCCGCCATGCCGCCCGAGAAAATCCGCCAGGTGCGCGCCTTCTTCGGCCCCGTGCTGGCCACCACCTATGGCCAGACCGAGGCGCCGCAGATCCTCACGGCCATGCGGCCCGAGGACTTCGAGGACGAAGGCCTGTGGACCTCCGTGGGCCGGGCCACCTGGTTCAGCGACCTGGCCATCATGGCGCCCGACGGCCGCCTGCTGCCCCGGGGCGAGGTGGGCGAGGTCGTGGCGCGCGGCGATCTGCTGATGAGCGGCTACTGGCGCCTGCCCGGCAAGACGGCCGAGACCCTGGTGAACGGCTGGCTGCACACGGGGGACCGGGGCCTGATCGATGCGCAGGGCTACCTGCACCTGAAGGACCGCCTGAAGGACCTGGTCATCACGGGCGGCTTCAACGTCTATCCCGTGGATGTGGAAAACGCCCTGGGCCAGCACCCGGCCGTGCACGAGTGCGTGGTCTTCGGCATCCCCGACGACCACTGGGGCGAGGCCGTGCAGGCCGCAGTGCAATTGCGCGCCGACCTGCGCCCCGACCAGCGGCCGGACGAGGCCGAACTGATCGCCTTCGTGCGCCAGCGCCTGGGCCCCGTGCAGACACCCAAGCGCATCCACTTTCACGCCAGCCTGCCGCGCTCGCCCGTGGGCAAGCTGCTCAAGACGGCCGTGCGCGAGCTTGCGCTGGCACCCCGCTGATCCCGCACACCATCACAAGGAGACCCTGGCCATGGCCACGCACCAACCCCCCGTCACCCGCCTGTGCACCCACACCCTCACCAGCCTGCATTACCGCGATGCCGACCTGGTCGAGGACCTGATGGGCAAGAAGACCTTCACCGAGGTGATGCTGATGCAGATCCTGGGCCGCACGCCGCGCCCCGTGGACCTGCGCATCGCCGATGTGGTGCTCATTGTGCTCATGGAGCATGGCCTCACGCCCAGCGCCATCGCCACGCGCCTCATCTACATGAGCGCGCCCGAGAACCTGCAGGGCGCCGTCTCGGCCGGCCTGCTGGCCGTGGGCAGCTCCTTCGTGGGCACCATGGAGAACTGCGCCGCGCTGCTCGACCGCATTGCCGCCGCCGCCGACCCCGAGGCCGAGGCCCGCGCCATCACCCAGCACCACAAGGCGTTGAAAAGCCCCGTCCCCGGCTTTGGCCACCACCTGCACAAGCCCGTGGACCCGCGCGCCTACAAGCTGCTGGACATGGGCCTCGCCGAACCCGAACTGGCGGGCAGCAGAATCCGCGCGCTCGAAATCCTCTCTGCCGCCGTGGACGCCGCAGCGGGCCGGCCCATCACCATCAATGCCACGGGGGCCGTGGCCGCCCTGCTGGGCGAGATCGGCGTGCCCACGGCCGTGATGCGCGGCTTTGCCGTCATCTCGCGGGCGGCCGGGCTGGTGGCGCATGTGGTGGAGGAGCAGCAAAGCCCGTCGGGCCGGTTCATCTGGGAAACGGTGGAGGAAGCCATCCCCTTCGCGGGGCATGCAGTTTCCGCGAACGCTGCATGAAGCAATGACCGATGGACCACCGCGCGCCATGCCGCGAGCATGGAGTCCATGCAACAAACCCATGGATTGTCCGGCGCCCTCGACGGCCTGCGCGTGGTGGACCTGTCCCGCATCCTGGCGGGACCCTGGTGCACCCAGAACCTTGCCGACCTGGGCGCATCGGTACTCAAGATCGAGCGTCCCGGCACGGGCGACGACACGCGCGCCTGGGGCCCGCCCTTCGTGCAGGCGCCCGGTGGCGAGGCCGTGTCGGCCTATTTCCTGTCCTGCAACCGCGGCAAGCAGTCGGTGGCGCTGGACTTCACCGAGCCGGCCTCGCATGCCTGGCTGCTGCGCCAGATCCGCGATGCCGACGTGCTGGTGGAAAACTACAAGGCCGGCGCGCTGGCGCGCCACGGGCTGGACTACGCGGCGCTGGCCGCCATCAACCCGGGGCTGATCTACCTGTCGATCACGGGCTTCGGCCAGAGCGGCCCGTTTGCGCACAAGCCCGGCTACGACTACGTGTTCCAGGGGCTGGGCGGCCTCATGGGCTACACGGGCGTGGCCGATGGCGAGGAGGGCGCGGGCCCACTGCGCACGGGCGTGGCCGTGGTGGACCTGATGACGGGCATGTATGCCACCAGCGCCGTGCTGGCGGCCGTGGTGCAGCGCCAGCGCACGGGGCGCGGCCAGCACATCGACCTGGCGCTGCTGGACGTGGCCGTGGCCATGAATGCCAACCAGGCGGCCAACTACCTGGTCAGCGGCGAGAACCCGCGCCGCACGGGCAACGCCCATCCCAATTGCGCGCCCTACGAGGTGTTTGCCTGCGCAGACGGGCATTTCATCCTGGCCATCGGCAATGACGGGCAGTTCGCCGCCCTGTGCTCCGTGCTGGGCACGGACTGGCACCTGGACGCGCGCTTTGCCACCAATGCCGCGCGCCTGACCGGCATGGCGCAGCTGCGCCCGCTGCTGCGCGCGGCGCTGGGCCGCTGGCCGCTGCAGGCCCTGACCGACGCGCTGGACACCGCCCAGGTGCCCTGGGGCTGCATCAACACCATGGAACAGGTCTTCGCCCATCCGCAGGTACGGCACCGCCAGATGCTGCAGACGGTGGAGCACCCGCAGCTGGGCACGCTGAAGCTGGTGCGCAACCCCATGGTGCCGGCCGGCAGCGGCGCCCAGGTGCCGCCGCCGCCCGTGCTCGGTGCGGCGCCGCAGGACCTCTGAATCCATAGACATCGACAAGCCAAGAAGGAGACAAGGATGACGAAACGCATGAAAGCACTGAAGGCCGCCGTGGCAGCCGCCGCGCTGGCGGCGCTGCCGCTGGCATATGCAGCGGGGGCGGCAGGGGCGGCCGGGGCGGCGGGGGCCGGAAGCTATCCCGAGCGGCCCGTACGCCTGGTCGTGCCCTATGCGGTGGGCGGCGCCACCGATGTGATCGCGCGCGTGGCGGCCCGCTACCTGGGCGAGACGCTGGGCCAGCCCGTGGTGGTGGAAAACCGCCCCGGCGCGGGCGGCAGCACGGGCTCGGCCTATGCGGCCAAGCAGCCGGCCGACGGCTACACCCTGGTGATGATGGTGGAGAGCTCGCATGCGGTGAATCCCAACGTCTACGCCAAGCCCGCGTATGACCCGGTGAAGGACTTCACGCCCATCACCAACATCGCCAACGTGCCGGGCGTGATGGTGGTCAGCGCAGGCTCGGCCTACAAGAGCGCCAAGGATGTGAGCGACGCGGCGCGCGCCGCGCCGGGCAAGCTCAACTACGGCTCCTCGGGCAATGGCGGGCTCAGCCACCTGAGCGGTGCGCTGTTCGGCAGCACCACGGGCACCACCCTCACCCATGTGCCCTACAAGGGCCTGGGGCCGGCGCTCAACGACCTGATGGCGGGGCAGCTCGATGTGGTGTTCGACAACATGCCGTCCTCGGGCGCGCTGATCGCGGGCGGCCAGCTGCGTGCCCTGGCCGTGTCCAGCCCCGTGCGCCTGCCGGCCCTGCCGGGCGTGCCCACCTATGCCGAGGCCGGTCTCAAGCCCATGAACGACATGTCCTGGTACGGCCTGGGCGCGCCTGCCAGGCTCGATCCCGCCATTCTTGCCAGGCTCAGCGAAGCCATGCGCAAGACCTTGCAAAAGCCCGAGCTGATCAAGACCATAGAGCAGCAGGGCGCCGTCGTGGACTTCCAGGAGCCTGCGCAATTCAGGCAGACGGTGGAGCGCTCCAACCGCGCCTGGTCCCAGCTGATCCGCGACATCGGATTCGAGAAACTTTGAGGAGATCTGCCGTGCATGCACAAGTGACCTTTCCCACCCCGCAGACCGCCGTGCTCACCATCACCGGCGGCGGGCCGCTGAACATCCTGGGCACACCCGTGATCCGCGCGCTGACCGCGCAATTGGCCGAACTGGCAGAGCGCCCCGATCTGCACTGCCTGGTGCTGCGCGGATCGGGCACGCGCGCCTTCGTGGCGGGGGCCGACATCCGCGAGATGGCGTCGCTCAACGCCGCCTCGGCACGCGCCTTCATCAGCGGGCTGCGCGACCTGTGCAACGCGGTGCGGCATTTCCCCGTGCCCGTGATCGCCAGGCTGCAGGGCCATACGCTGGGCGGCGGGCTGGAGCTGGCCATGGCGGCCGACCTGCGCATCGCGGCCGATGATGCCGTGGTGGGCATGCCCGAGGTCAAGGTTGGCATTCCTTCGGTGATCCACGCGGCCATGATGCCCGCGCAGGTCGGCGGCACGCGCGCCAGCTGGCTGCTGCTCACGGGCGAGAACATCGGTGCCCTGCAGGCCGAGCGCTGGGGCTTGCTCAACGAATGCGTGCCCGGCGACCAGCTGGATGCGCGCATCGCGCAAATTGCCGAGGGGCTGGGCGGGATCGGCATCGAGGCGCTGCGCCAGCAAAAGCGCCTGCTGCGCCGCTGGGAGGGCATGGGCGTGGACTCGGCCATCACCGACAGCGTGGCCGAGTTCGGCGCGGCCTTCAACACGGGCGAGCCGCAGCACCACATGAATGCCTTCCTGGAACGCAAGCAGGCCAAGGCCCAGCCCCAGCCCTGAATCCGGGCCTAGGCCTTGTCGGCCAGCCCTTTCAGAAAGCTGCGCAGCCGCTGCGCGGTGGGCGTCAGCGGCCGTTCGCTGGAGCGCACCAGCTGCAGCGGGCGCCGTGCCCAGGTTTCCTCCAGCGGCAGGCAGGCCACCGCATGCGCGGTGCCGAGCCTGCGGTAGATGCTTTGCGGAATGATGGCCAGGCCCACGCCCTGCGAGACCAGCCGCACGATGGAGGTGAAATCGTCCACGTGGATGCGGCAGCGCAGCGGCCGGCCATGGCGCTTGGCCAGCTCGCGCAGAAAGGCGTAGTTGCTGCTGGTCAGCGCCATGCCCACGAAGGCATGGGACAGGGTGTCGAAGAACCGGCAGGAAGGGCCTTCGCCGTCGTCTTGCCTCTCGCCCGGCTGGGGCACCAGCGGATGGCCGGGCGGGGCGATCACCACCAGGCGGTCCAGCGCAAAGGTCTCGCAGGCCACGGCGCCCGCCATGGGCTCGCCCGCATAGACGCCCAGGTCGGCCTCGCCCTCGGCCACGCTGGCGGCAATCGTCTCGCTGGTCTGCTCGACCAGGGTCAGGTTCACCTCGGGAAAGGCGGTCAGAAACTCGCCGATGTGCGGGCCGATGAAGCCGTGCAGCGAGGAGCTGTTGGCCGCCAGCGTTGCCTTGCCCTGCAGGCTGCTGCCCAGCAGGGCGGCCTCGGCCTCCATGCCGTCGATGGCGGCGAACACGCCGCGCGCATGCTCGAGCATGGCGTGGCCTTCCTCGGTCAGCCGCATGCCCTTGTGCTCGCGCGTGAACAGCTGGCAGCCCAGGGCCTGCTCCAGATTGCGCAGGCGCTGGCTGGCGGCCGAGGGCGTCAGGTGCCGCGCCTGGCTGGCACGCGAGAGATTGCCGGCCTGGGCGATGGCCATGAACAGCTTGAGATCGGTCAGGTCGTAGCGCATGCGGGCTGGCGGTGCAGGGGTCGGGAAGCGGTCATTATTTCAGGGCGGCCAAAGAAAAGACGACACGGGCGGCATGCCTGCGCATGCCGCCCGTGTCGTCTGCATTGCCGTGTGTGGTGATCAGTCGTCGCTGCTGGCCAGGCTGATCAGGATGCGCAGCACATACCAGAGCATGAGTGCGATGGAGGCGAACAGGTGCAGGGCCGCGCCTGCAGGCCGGTCGGCCGGGTAGTCGCGGATGATGCGCGAGGTGTCGTAGAGCACGCAGGCACCCGCGAAGGCCACCATGATTCCCGAGAACCAGATGCCCAGCTTGAAGCCGAAGATGGCCCCCGCGATGATGGTGCCCAGGGCCACCAGGCCCACCACCTTGAGGGTGCCGCCCAGGAAGGAAAAATCGGTCTTGCTGGTGAACGCCGTCCAGGTCAGCGCGCCCACCAGCAGCAGCGTGATGAAGGCCGCCGCACCAATGGCGCCCGGTGCCACCAGCTGGGCAATGCCGAACATGGGCGCGAAGATCAGGCCCTCGGCCAGCACGTACAGGCCCAGGCCCATCAACTGGGTCTGCGGGCTTTCGGCGTTGTCGGCCAGGTGCGAGGCCAGCCATCCCACCAGCATGAAGGCGCCCATCACGCCCAGCCACAGGAACTTGCTGCCGCTGGCCACCAGCATCTTGGCGGTGGCGCCGGAAAAGCCGCTGACCATCAGCAGCGCGGACAGCACGACGAAGGCCAGGATGGCCGCGCCCAGGTGCTTGTAGGTGGCGACGATGAAATCACGGCGCTCGAATGGTGCGCCGTCGGGCGACTCGGGGGTCAGGACGTTGGGATTCATGGATCACTTCTCCAAAGGTTGCAGGACCACAGGGACGGGGCGCGCAGGCGCCCGGCCCCCTCTCTCTCTCGTGATGGGATGTATGCGTGCCGCGCTGTGCAGCGAGCCGCGCGGCTCAGGCGGCCACGGCCTGGCTTTCGGCGCTGGCCTGTGCGGCGCGCAGCCGGCGGTTGAGCCAGACGCCGCCGGCGCCGATCAGCGTCAGGATCAGGACGGCAATCCACAGCCCTGCTCCGCTGAAGGACTGGGCCGAGGCGCTGGCTTCGGCCAGCAGGCGCTGGCGTGTTTCCTCGTAGCTGATCAGGGCCTTGCCGGCCACGCTGACCTCATAGGTCAGGTCGCTGTCATCCGGGTCGGCCAGCGCGGTGACCTGCTCGTCGATCAGGGACGCCACCAGCTGCTGGGGTGTGCTGTAGTCGATGCGCAGCTTGCGCACCTCGCCGCCGCCATCAGGCTGCACGCTGATCTGGTAGTAGTGCTTGGTGGAGCGGCGCTTTTTCTTGACGGTGACCTCGGCGGCTTCGACCACCTTGCCCGTGACCGTGGCCAGCTGCTCGCGGGCCACGTAGGCATGGTCACCTTCGGCCTTCCAGCCGCTGTACAGCGACAGTGCGGCCAGACCAGGGCCTGCCAAGAGAACCAGCCACGCGTAGCCGGTGATGAAAATAAGGATCTTGCGGACGAAACCGGGCATGGAACCCCCTCTTTGCTGTTGTGAATTGATATGTGCCTGGCTGGGCGCCTGCGAAGGGGCAGGGCTTGGCTGCGCCCGATCATCTGCGAACCGGCTGTTGCTTGTGTAAATGATTGTTTCAATGTGGGCGCCGTGCCGCACTGGACATCCTGGCGGGGTGCAGGGCGGCCGCGCCGGTGTAGAAAGCGCTCGCAAAGCCCGTGGCGCGCAGCCTTTGAAGGGCGCGGGGATAATCGCTGCCCATGACTAAACACCGCGTCGTGGTGGGCCTGTCGGGCGGTGTGGACTCCGCTGTCACGGCCCATCTCCTCAAGCAACAGGGCCATGAAGTGGTCGGCATCTTCATGAAGAACTGGGAAGATGACGACGACAGCGAATACTGCTCGTCCAATGTCGATTTCGTCGATGCCGCCGCCGTGGCCGACGTGGTCGGCATCGAGATCGAGCATGTGAACTTCGCCTCCGAGTACAAGGACCGCGTCTTCGCCGAGTTCCTGCGCGAGTACCAGGCCGGCCGCACGCCCAACCCCGACGTGCTGTGCAATGCCGAGATCAAGTTCAAGGCCTTCCTGGACCACGCCATGCGCCTGGGCGCCGAGAAGATCGCCACGGGCCACTACGCCCGCGTGCGCCAGAACCCCGACACGCATCTGTTCGAGCTGCTCAAGGGGCTGGACCCGGCCAAGGACCAGAGCTACTTCCTGCACCGCCTCAACCAGGCACAGCTGTCCAAGTCCATGTTCCCCGTGGGCGAGCTGAAGAAGACCGAGGTGCGCCGCATTGCCGAGGAGATCGGCCTGCCCAACGCGAAGAAGAAGGACTCCACGGGCATCTGCTTCATCGGAGAGCGGCCGTTCCGCGACTTCCTGAACCGCTACATCAGCAAGGAGCCCGGCAACATCCTCGACGACCGCAACCGCAAGCTGGGCAAGCATGTGGGCCTGTCGTTCTACACGCTGGGCCAGCGCTCGGGCCTGGGCATCGGCGGCGTCAAGGAAAAGGGCGCGCCGCGCGGCGGCGGCGACCATGATCCCTGGTTCGTGGCGCGCAAGGAGCTGGACACCAACACGCTGCGCGTGGTGCAGGGCCATGACCATCCCTGGCTGCTGTCGCAGTCGCTGCTGGCCGACCAGGTCAGCTGGGTGGCCGGCCACGCGCCCGCCGAGGGCAAGGCCTACGGCTCCAAGACGCGCTACCGCCAGCCCGACTCGCCGGCCCTGATCTCGGGCGCCACGCCCGAGGGCTTCCGGCTGGATTTTCCCGAGCCGCAATGGGCCGTCACGCCCGGCCAGTCGGCCGTGCTCTACGACGGCGACGTGTGCCTGGGCGGCGGCATCATCGCGGCGGTGGATCCGCATTGATGCGGCACTGATGCGGCATTGATGCCGGGCAGGATGCGGCCCGGCGCGTTTTGCTATCGTCACGGGGGGCGGCACAACCGCCCCTTTTTCTTTTTCCTTTTGTTCTTCACGACAGCACCACAGGAGACCCCATGGCTTCATCGATTCTTGCGCGCCGGCATTTTCTGGGAGCGGCCCTGGGCGCCGTGGCCACGGCCGGATGCAACGGCGAGGTGTCCTGGGGCGATCCCATCGATCCGCCCGTGACGGACCGCGTCAAGCGTGCGCTCGATCAACTCGACGGCCAGGTGCGCGCGCAGATGCGGCGCACGGGCGTGCCCGGCGTGGCCGTGGCCGTGGTGCATGAAGGGCGCCTGGTCTATGCCCAGGGCATGGGCGTGCGCCGTCTGGGCTCGTCGCTGGCCGTGGATGCGGACACGGTGTTCCAGCTCGCCTCCGTCTCCAAGTCCGTGGGCGCCACCGTGGTGGCGCAGCAGGTGGGCCAGCGCCGCGTGTCCTGGGACACGCGCGTACAGCAGGGCCTGCCCTGGTGGACGCTGGAGGACGCCGACGCGGCCCAGCGCATCACCGTGGGCGACATGTATGCCCACCGCTCGGGCCTGCCCGGCCAGGCCGGCGATGCGCTGGAGGAGCTGGGCTACAGCCAGCGCCAGATTCTGGAGCGCCTGCGCTACCTGCCGCTGCGGCCCGTGGGCACCCAGTACGCCTACAGCAACTTCGGCCTGACCACGGGCGCCGAGGCCGTGGCTGCCATCGCGGGCCAGTCCTGGGCGGCGCTGTCGCAGCAGGCCGTCTACGGCCCGCTGGGCATGACGCAGACCAGTTCGCTGTTTGCCGATTTCGAGGCGCGCGCCAACCGCGCGGCCGGCCACCTGCGCGTCAACGGCGTGTGGCAGACGGGGCCGGTGCGCCGGCCCGATGCGCAGTCGGCTGCCGGCGGCGTCAGCTCCACGGTGCGCGACATGGCGCGTTGGATGACCATGCTGCTGGACGAGGGCCGCTTCGAGGGCCGCCAGGTGGTCGATGCGCAGGCGCTGCGCACGGCGCTGTCGCCGCAGATGCTGCAGTCGCCGGCCGGCAACGGCGAGCCTGCGCGCTACTACGGCTTCGGCTTCAACGTGGGCGTGTCCGAGGCGGGGCGCACCACCTACAGCCACTCGGGCGCCTTCGGCACGGGCAGCGCGACCAGCTTCACCGTCATGCCCGAGCTCAAGCTGGGCATCGTGGTGCTGACCAACGGCATGCCCATCGGCGTGCCCGAGATCGTGGTCTCGCAGTTCCTGGACCAGGTCGAATGGGGCCGCCAGCGCCAGGACTGGGAGAGCATCTGGACCAAGCGGCTGGCACCCATCATGCAGCCGCATGGCGAATTGGTGGGCAAGACCCGGCCCCCTTTCCCGCGCCCGCCCCGGCCGCTGGGCGCCTATGTGGGCAGCTACGCCAACCGCTTCTACGGGCCGGCCCAGGTCAGCCTGCAGACGGGCGGCGGGGGGCTGCAGGTCAGCCTGGGTTCGCAGCGCATGCTGCTCAGCCACTGGGATGGCGAGGTCTTCAGCTTCGTGCCCGAGGGCGATTCGCCGGGCAGCCTGTCCAAGGCCACGTTCGACGGCAACCAGCTCACGCTGGAGTATTTCGACGATGTGCTGACCCCGGCCGGCGTCAGTGCGGGGATAGGGCGCTTTTCCCGCTGAGGACGCCGTGCGCCGTGCTGCCCATGCTGTCGGGGAGGTGATCGCCGGGCACGGGCAGCCAGGCGGCCAGCAGGGTGGCGCCGGGTTCTGAATCCATGTCCAGATGGCCGCCCAGGCGCTGCAGGCGCGCCTGCATGCTGCGCAGGCCCACGCCCATGCCGGCCTGCTGCACGGCGGCCACGTCAAAGCCTGCGCCGTCGTCGGTGATGCGCAGCATCAGCCAATGCGGCTCGGGCCACTGCAGCTGCACCTGCACGCACTGGGCGCGGCTGTGCTTGATCACATTGGCCAGCGCTTCCTCCAGCACGCGCGTCAGCGCCAGACACTGCAGCGCACCGGGCGGCTGCGGCCAGGCGGCCGGCACATGCCAGTCGGACTGCATGTCCAGCGCGTCGAACAGGCTGGCAAAGCGGTGGCGCAGCGGCGCGATCCAGGCCTGGGGCGTGTCCGGCACGGTGACGGAGACGCTGGTGCCGCTGTCGATCATCTGGCGCAGGTCGTCGCGCAGCAGCTTGAGCACGGACAGGAACTGGCGGTTGTGCATGGGGCCGCCCGCCTGCTCCACCATGGCGATGGAGCGCACCAGGGAGCCGCCCAGGCTGTCGTGCAGGTCGTGCGCCAGCTGCATCCGTTCCTGCAGCCGCGAGTGGCTGAGCGCCAGCGCATGCTCGCGCGCCAGCGTGCCGCCGAGCTCGTCGCAGGCACGCGCCACGCTTTCGGTCAGCTCCTGGTTGAACTGTTCGATGCGGCGCATGCTGAGAACGAACTGCCGGCCCAGCACCATGGACAGGGCCAGCATGGTCAGCGGCGCGGTATAGGGCATCCAGGGCGTGGCGGGGCCAATCACCTTCTTGAGCGCCAGCATGTCGTGCAGGCCCGCGCACAGGAAGACCAGCAGGCAGGCCGCGTAGACCAGGTGGCCCGGCTCGCGCGTGCGCCAGGCGTGCAGCGGAAAGTGCAGCGACACGGCCACGCAGATGCCGAAGTACGCCAGTCCGATGTGCAGCACACCGTCCACCAGCCACCAGGGCACGAAGATGGCGGCGGCCATGCCGGCCAGCGTCAGCGCCCACAGCAGCTTTTCCAGCCGGGGCAGGTGCAGCCTGCCGAAGCGCCAGGTGAACAGGCAAAAGCTCTGGCCGAACAGCAAGAAGACCAGCAAATTGCCGCGTGCCACGGCCAGGGTGTCGGGGAAGGGCCAGGCCTCGGTGGCCAGGATATTGGCCAGGAACAGCGCCCAGCAGAAGGCATTGAGCGCGTACCAGCCAAAGGCCTTGCTGGCGCGCCGCTGCAGCCAGGCAAAGGCGAACAGCACGCCCAGCACCAGCGAGACCACGATGTTCATGGCAAACAGCGTGCGCTGGTTCCACCAGGTCTGCTCGTGCCACTGGCGCAGCGCCTCGGGCTCGCCCAGGCGCACCTCGCCCAGGCCGGGCGTCTGCTCGGCCAGGCCGTGCACGCGTATCCACACGCTGTTGGTGCCCGCATGCAGGGCGGATTCGGGCAGCAGCCAAAAGCGCGGCATGTTCCAGCTGCGCGACAGGGGCTCGACCAGGTGCCGGTCGCGCCACAGCAGGTCGCCGTTCACGAAGACCTCGCCGGCCATGACCATGGAGTGCAGGGCCAGCGCCACGGGATCGGCGGCGGCGGGAGCGGTGGCAGCGGCGGCAGCGGGGTGAGCGCAGCCGCGCTGCCAGTCGATGCGGTACCAGGCGGCGCCGCTGTAGCCGGGCCAGCGGTCCAGCCAGTGGTCGGGCAGGGTCACGTTGTGCCAGTCGCGTACCGCGCTGGCGATGGGCGGCGGTCCCTGGCCTGCGGTCTTGGCGGACTGGATGGACAGGATCTGCGGCAGGCAGGCCTGGGCCAAGGCGCAGGTACTGCACAGGAGGACCGCCAGGCCCAGGGCGAAGTGCCGCACCAGGCCGCACCACCGGCGCCCCCAGCCCATGGCCGTCAGCCCAGCAATCCGCGCACGCGTGCCGTGTTGACGGCGCGCGTGCGCGAGGACACGGCCAGCTTGCGGTAGATGTGCTTGATGTGGCATTCCACCGTGTAGCGCGACAGGTGCAGCTGCTCGGCGATCTCGCGGTTGGTCAGGCCGTCGGCCACCAGGCGCAGGATCTGGCTTTCGCGCGCGCTCAGCGTGGACTCGGTGCCGGTGCTCTCCGGCGTGGCGGGTGCCGCGCCCTGCAGCTCGGCGATCACGCGGCGCGCAATGAAGGGGTCGATGGGGGCGCCGCCGCGCAGCACGCTGCGGATGGACAGCGACACTTCCAGGTCGTCGCGTTCCTTGAGCACATAGCCGGTGGCGCCTGCGCGCAGCGCCGCGAGGATGGCGTCCTCCGTGCTCCAGGCCGAGATCACCAGGATGCCCACGGCCGGGTCTGCGCTGCGCATCTCGGCGATCAGGTCGATGCCGCTGCCGTCGGGCAGGCCCAGGTCCACCAGGGCCAGCGCCACGGGCTCGGCCAGGCAGGCGCGCGCCTGCGCCAGGGAGCCGGCGAACAGCAGGGCATCGGGCGTGTAGCCCAGCTGGCCCAGCACGGACTGCAGCCGCTGGCGGATCAGCGGCTCGTCCTCCACCACCAGCACCGGGGCCGGAAGCGTGGACTCTGGGACAAGCAGGTGGGCGGGCATGGAAAAGGCGTGCGCAGCGGCGGGCGTAAAAAGGGGCAGGATGGCCGCCCGACTGTGGGCGAAGCCCGCATCTTTGCATATCCCTGAAAACTGGTAATCGCGGGGGCGCGCGCCGCTGCGCCGTCCATAATTCCGGCCCGGGCCGCACGGGCGGACCCTGGCAACGACACCTACCGAAAGGACGCCGCCGCATGGCACGCGTACGTGACCCTGCTGGCTACGATGGCCAGCGTGAAATGATCCTCTCCCACGCCGCCCAGCTGTTCGCGCAGCGCGGCTATGCGGGCACCTCCATGAACGAGGTGGCTGCGGCCTGCGGCGTCTCCAAGGCCACGCTCTACCACTATGTGATCGACAAGCACGACCTGGCCGTGCGCATTGCCGAAGAGCATGTGCTGCGCCTCGAAGCCCTGGTCAACGACACCCTGCAGGCCCATGCCGATCCCGAGCAGCGCCTGCATGCGCTGATCCGCGGCTTCGGCCAGGAGTACGCCCAGGCCCAGAATGCCCACCGCGTGCTGACCGAGGACGTGCGTTTCCTGCGCGAGGAAGACCAGCAGCGCATCCTGGACGTGGAGCGCCGCGTGGTCGCGGCCTTTGCGCAGACCATTGCCCAGGTGCGCGGAGAACCTGCCGACAGCGCCCTGGGCAAGCCCCTGGCCATGCTGCTGTTCGGCATGATCAACTGGACCTTCACCTGGCTCAAGCCGGGCGGCACGCTGGACCATGACGCCATAGGCACCATGGTGTCCCAGCTGTTCTTCGGCGGCGTGCGCGCGGTCAGCGTGCCGGACGGCAAGAAGCCGCGCAAGGCCCGCCAGGCCTAGGCTCGGCCCGGTCCCTTACCACCTGCGCTGCACGACCACGAAGCGGTCGGCCACGAAGGCCAGCGTGGTGTAGCTGGCATTGGCCGCGGGATTGCCGCCCGTGGCGTGGAAGTCCGAGAAGCCTGCCGACTGGTTGACCATCACGCCCTGCGTGAGGTTGATGGACAGGGCCACGCGCGAGCGCAGCGCCGAGGCCGCCACCGCATCGACGAAGGCCGCATCCGTGGAGTACAGGCCCAGCGTCATCGCGCCATGCGCGCGCACGCTGCGCTCGGCCAGCTCGCGCGCGGCCTGGGCCGAGGGCACGGCCACCAGGTAGGAGACGGGGCCGAAGCATTCGCGCTCGTAGATGGCAGCGTCCGCCACGTCCAGCGCGCGCAGCGCGGGCGTGCGCACCTCGGCCTGCGGGTACTCGGGATGGGTGAGCTTTTGCGAGGCGCGCACGGCGCGGCCCACGGTGGCCGCCTGTTCCACGCGCTCCACGGTCTGCGCAGAGCCTATGGCGCCCAGCACGGTGAAGGCCACCTTGGGATCGGCCAGCAACTGGTCGATGGCGGCGGCCAGATCGGCGCCGACCTGCTCGAAGCTCTTGTGGCCCTGGTCAGTCTCTATGCCGCCGGCCGGAATCAGGAGGTTCTGCGTGGTGGTGCACATCTGGCCGCTGTACAGCGACAGTGACAGGGCCAGATTGCGCAGCATGCCTGCGTAGGCATCGGTGGACTCGATCACCACCAGGTTCACGCCGGCCATCTCGGCATACAGGCGTGCCTGCGGCGCGTTGGACTGCAGCCACTGGCCGAAGGCATTGCCGCCCGTGAAGTCGATGGAGGCCACGGCCGCATGCGTGGCCAGGGCCTGGGTCAATTCGGGCTTGTCGCTCACGGCCAGGGTGACGAGGTTGGGGTCCAGGCCCTGTTCGGTCAGCACATCACGCAGCACGCTCACGGTGAGCGCGGCCGGCAGCACGGCGTTGGGGTGGGGCTTGACGATCACGGGGTTGCCCGTGGCCAGCGCGGCGAACAGGCCCGGGTAGGTGTTCCAGGTCGGGAAGGTGGCGCAGCCGATGACCAGGGCCACGCCACGCCCCACGATCTCGAAGCGCTTGTGCAGCACGGCGGGCGCATGCTTGCCCTGGGGCTTTTCCCAGACGGCCTCGGCGGGCACGTCGGCCATGGCCTTCCAGGCCACGGCAATGGCTTCCAGGGCGCGGTCCTGGGCATGGGGGCCGCCGGCCTGGAAGGCCATCATCGCGCCCTGGCCCGTGGTCAGCATCACCGCATGCGCGATCTCGAAGCTGCGCTGGTGGATGCGCGTCAGCGCCTCCAGCAGCACGCCGGTGCGGCCCTGTGGTCCCAGCGCCTGCCACGCAGGCTCGGCCGCGTGGGCGGCATCCACCAGCGCCTGGGCATCGCACTCGGGGTAGCGGATGTCCAGGGCCACGCCATAGGGTGATTGCTCGGTGGCCACGCGGGCGCGTTCACCGGGCTGCTGCAGCGGATAGTCCTTGCCGAACAGCGCCTGCACGGCGGCATGGCCCTGGGCCTGGGCGGTCTCGCCATACACCTTGGGCGAGGGCGCCTCGGGGAAGGGCGACCAGTGGCCCCGGCGGGACAGGGCCTGCAGCGCGTCGTCGAGCAGGGGGCGGTGGCGTTCGTAGAGGGCGTGGGCGGGCATGGGATGTCTCCTGGGTTGGAATGTGGCGTCGCTATCAGGGTTAGTACCGGACAACAAGCCTTGTTGCTCAAGAAAGCTGCATCTTATAATCCTACCGTCCGGTCGGTCAATTATTCTGAACCCCTTGCCTCACGACGCCAGAACCCCGATGAACAAAGACCTGCGCCCCGCCCCCGGCGACCTCGACCCCATCGAAACCGCCAGCCGCGACGAGATCGCCTCGTTGCAGCTGCAGCGCCTGCGCTGGTCGCTGCAGCATGCCTACGACAACGTGCCGCACTACCGCCGCGCCTTCGACGAGAAGGGCGTGCATCCGTCCGACCTGCGCACGCTGTCCGACCTGGCCCGCTTTCCCTTCACCACCAAGAAGGACCTGCGCGAGAACTACCCGTTCGGCATGTTCGCCGTGCCGCGCCAGAAGGTGGCACGCGTGCATGCCTCCTCGGGCACCACGGGCAAGCCCACGGTCGTGGGCTACACGTTGAATGACATCGACAACTGGGCGAACCTGGTGGCGCGCTCCATCCGCGCGGCGGGCGGGCGGCCCGGCGACATGGTGCATGTGGCTTACGGCTACGGCCTGTTCACGGGCGGGCTGGGCGCGCACTACGGCGCGGAGCGCGCGGGCTGCACCGTGGTGCCCATGTCGGGCGGGCAGACCGAAAAGCAGGTGCAGCTGATCCAGGACTTCCGGCCCGACGTCATCATGGTCACGCCCAGCTACATGCAGGTGATCGTGGAGGAGATGCAGCGCCAGGGGATGGACCCGCGCGAGAGCTCGCTCAAGATCGGCATCTTCGGCGCCGAGCCCTGGACCGAGGCCATGCGCCGCGAGATCGAGGGCAAGGCGGGGCTGGATGCCGTGGACATCTACGGCCTGTCCGAAGTCATGGGCCCGGGCGTGGCCAGCGAATGCGTGGAGAGCAAGGACGGGCCGGTGATCTGGGAAGACCATTTCTATCCCGAGATCATCGACCCGGACACGGGCGAGGTGCTGCCTGACGGCAGCGAGGGCGAGCTGGTCTTCACGTCGCTGTCCAAGGAGGCCATGCCCATCGTGCGCTACCGCACGCGGGACCTGACGCGGCTGCTGGCGCCGACTTCGCGCAGCTTCCGGCGCATGGGCAAGATCGTTGGGCGCAGCGACGACATGATGATCATCCGCGGCGTCAACGTCTTTCCGACCCAGATCGAGGAAATCGTGCTGGCCAATGCCAGCCTCACGGGCCTGTACCAGATGCACATCAGCCGTGAAGGCCTGCTGGACACCGTCGAGGTGCACTGCGAGCTGCAGCCGCAGCGGCGCGGCCTGGGCGATGCCGAGCGCGGCGAGATCGCGCAGTGGGTGCAGCAGCGCATCAAGACCCTGGTGGGCATTTCCACGGCGGTGCGCGTCTTCGATCCCGACACCATCGAGCGCACGCAGACCGGCAAGGCCCGGCGCGTGTACGACAAGCGGCCGCGCTGAGGCACCGCCGGCCGTCGTCAACCATTTCATTGAAGGAGATCGCACATGTATACCCAGGCCATGGACACCATGGGCAAGGAAGCGGGCGATGGCGGCAAGGCCGTGCGCTCGGCCGACGAAATGCGCCTGCAGCAGCGCTTTGACGAGCGCATCGATGCCGGCGAATTCATCGAGGCCAAGGACTGGATGCCCGACAACTACCGCAAGACGCTGCTGCGCCAGATCAGCCAGCACGCGCACAGCGAGATCGTCGGCATGCTGCCCGAGGGCAACTGGATCAGCCGCGCGCCCACGCTCAAGCGCAAGGCCATCCTGCTGGCCAAGGTGCAGGACGAGGGCGGCCATGGCCTGTACCTCTACGCCGCCGCCGAGACGCTGGGCAGCAGCCGCGACCAGATGCTGCACGCGCTGCACACGGGCAAGGCCAAGTACAGCTCCATCTTCAACTACCCCACGCTGACCTGGGCCGACATGGGCACCATCGGCTGGCTGGTGGACGGCGCGGCCATCATGAACCAGGTGCCCATCTGCCGCTGCTCCTATGCGCCCTACGCGCGCGCCATGGTGCGTATCTGCCGCGAGGAGAGCTTTCACCAGCGCCAGGGCTACGAGGCGCTGCTGACCATGATGCAGCAGGGCACCGAGGCGCAGAAGGCCATGGTGCAGGACGCCGTCAACCGCTGGTGGTGGCCGTCCATCATGATGTTCGGCCCGCCCGACGACCAGTCGCCCAACAGCGCGCAGTCCATGCGCTGGGGCATCAAGCGCATCTCCAACGACGCGCTGCGCCAGAAGTTCATCGACGCCACGGTGGACCAGGCCAAGGTGCTGGGCGTGACCCTGCCCGACCCCGACCTGAAATGGAACGAGGCCCGCCAGGCCCATGACCATGGCCCCATCGACTGGGACGAGTTCTGGCGCGTGATCGCCGGAGACGGTCCCTGCAACCGCGAGCGCCTGGGCGCCCGCGTCAAGGCCTGGGACGAAGGCGCCTGGGTGCGCGAGGCCGCCCTGGCCCATGCCCGCAAGCAGACACAGAGAAACCAGACCCGCAAGGAGGCCGCATGACCGCCGTCGAACAGAACATCACCAACGAATGGCCGCTGTGGGAAGTCTTCGTCCGCAGCAAGGCCGGCCTGGACCACAAGCACTGCGGCAGCCTGCATGCGGCCGACCCGCAGATGGCGCTGCAGATGGCGCGCGATGTCTACACGCGGCGCCAGGAGGGCGTGAGCGTCTGGGTGGTGCGCTCGGACCAGATCGTGGCCAGCGACCCCGGCGACAAGGACATGTTCTTCGACCCGGCGCAGGACAAGGTCTACCGCCATCCGACCTTCTACCAGCTGCCGCCCTCGGTGGACCACATGTGAGCGGGGAGCTGCCATGAACGCCTCCTCCATCGCCATCGACGCCCGTCCCGAGGTGCAGTACCTGCTGCGCCTGGGCGATACCTGCCTGATCCTGGCCCAGCGCCTGGGCCAGTGGTGCGGCCACGCGCCCATCCTCGAAGAGGACATCGCCATGACCAACATGGCGCTGGACCTCGTCGGCCAGGCGCGTGCGCTGCTCACGCGCGCCGGCCAGCTCGAAGGCCGCGCGCACGACGAGGACCAGTTGGCCTTTCTGCGCGACGAGCGCGACTACTTCAACGCCACGCTGGCCGAGCTGCCGCGCGGCGACTTCGCCTTCACCGTGCTGCGCAACGCCATGGCCGCCACCTGGCTGCGCCTGATGTGGGAGCGCCTGGTGCACTCCAGCGACGCCGAGCTGGCCGCCATCGCCGCCAAGGCGCTCAAGGAAGCGCGCTACCACGAGCAGCACGCGGGCGACTGGGTGGTGCGCCTGGGCGACGGCACCGAGGAATCGCGCCAGCGCATGGAGGCGGCCCTGGCCCAGCTGTGGCGCTACGCGGCCGAGCTGTTCACCGACGACGCCACGGACGCCGCCGCGCGCGCCAGCGGCCTGGGTCCGGCCTGGTCCGAGCTGCGCGAGCCCTGGCAGGCCGAGATGGCTGCCCTGCTGCAGGAGGCCACGCTGGACATGCCGGCCGAATCCGCCTTCCGCAGCACGGGCCGCAACGGCGTGCACAGCGAGCACATGGGCTTCATCCTGGCCGAGATGCAGCACCTGCAGCGCGCCTATCCGGGCGGGGTGTGGTGATGGCTGCCGCACGGCTTGTGGCCGTCACATCCGGCTTGGCCGAGCGCGAGCGCCTGGCCTGGGCCGCGCTGCAGGACGTGCCCGACCCCGAGGTGCCCGTGATCTCGGTCTGCGAGCTGGGCATCGTGCGCGAGGTCCATGCCCTGCCCGAAGGCCAGGGCATGGAGATCGTGCTCACGCCCACCTACTCGGGCTGCCCGGCCACCGAGGTCATCGAGCGCAGCGTGCTCGAGGCCATCGAGGCCGCGGGCCTGGGCCCCGCGCGCGCCGTGCTGCGCCGCGCCCCGGCCTGGACCACGGACTGGATCAGCGACGACGGCCGGCGCAAGCTGCGCGAGTACGGCATCGCGCCCCCCGGGCGCTGTGGCGACTCCGGCCTGCCGGAAGGCACCTCGCCCATCCGCCTGGTGCGCCGCCGCCAGGGCATCGCCGTGCCCGAACCCGTTGCCTGCCCGCACTGCGGCAGCGCGCACACCGAGCGGCTGTCGGCCTTCGGCGCCACGGCCTGCAAGGCCCTGCACCGCTGCCTGGACTGCCGCGAACCCTTCGAACACTTCAAGCCGATATGACCACGACCACGATGTTCCACCCGCTGCGCGTGCGCAGCATTGCGCCCGACACGGCCGAGGCCGTGGTCGTCTCCTTCGACGTGCCGCCCGCGCTGCGCGAGGTCTTCGGCTTCACCCAGGGCCAGTACCTGACGCTGCGCCACCAGATCGACGGCCAGGACCTGCGCCGCAGCTACTCCATCTGCGCGGGCGTGGATGACGGCGAGCTGCGCGTGGGCGTGCGCAAGGTGCGCGGCGGCCAGTTCTCCAACTGGATCAACGAGCATCTGCGCCCCGGCGACACGCTGCAGGTCATGGCGCCCCAGGGCCGCTTCTTCGTGCCCATCGAGCCCGGGGCCGCGCGCCACCATGTGGGCATCGCCGGCGGCAGCGGCATCACGCCCATCCTGTCCATCATGAAGACCGTGCTGGCGCGCGAGCCCGCCAGCCGCTTCACGCTGATCTACGGCAACCGCCAGCTGCAGTCCACCATGTTCAAGGAAGAGATCGAGGACCTCAAGAACCGCTACATGTCGCGGCTGTCGCTGCAGCATGTGTTCTCGGACGAGCACACCGACCTGCCGTTGAACATGGGCGTGATGGACCGCAGCAAGATCGCCGAATTCCTGCAGGGCGTGGTGCCGGCCGCACACATCGACCATGTCTACATCTGCGGACCCTTCCAGATGAACGACGAGGCCGAGGCCGCCCTGCTGGCCGCCGGCGTGGCCGAGGAGCGCATCCACATCGAGCGCTTCGGCGTGGCCCTGCCGGCCGCAGGCCAGGGCACGGTGGGCGCCGTGGTGCACGAGGCCCAGCCCGGCGACGCCGCCACCGCCCGCATCACCCTGGTGCGCGACGGCCTCTCGCGCGAGATCCCCTTCACGCGCGGCCAGGCCAGCATCCTGGACGCGGCCTCCTCGGCCGGGCTGGAAGTGCCCTATTCCTGCACCTCGGGCGTCTGCGGCACCTGCCGCGCCAAGGTGGTCGAGGGCGAAGTGCGCATGGAGCGCAACTTCGCCCTCGACAAGAACGAAGTCGCCTGCGGCTTCGTGCTGACCTGCCAGGCGCATCCGCTGACCGAGCGCGTGGTGCTGTCGTTCGATGAGCGTTGAGGGCGCCTGCGTTCTGGCGCAGGGCAGGAAGACTCAGGGAAACAGTGTCGAAAGCATGTGCTTTGGCACTGGCAGCCCATCAGATGCTTCGATGAAGTGCAGACCCTTGGATGCGGGCTGTATGGACTGAAACGCGGAAGGAAAGCGCGGCAACTGCACATGGTGCTTGCTCTTGCATTCCTCGCAGGCGTGGAACTGCGGCTGGAAGACTTTGTTTTTATGGCTTCCCACGGGACCGTTGGCATCCCAGACGGCAAGCGATGCCTCGGTGGAAACCGGCTTGCACAGGTTCTTCCAGTCCAGTGCCCCGTGCACGACCATGTAGAAGCCAATCAGGTTGGAAACGAGGTCTTCCTGGCTGAATCCACTGTCTGTGAGGAGCGACATGGATGCCTGCAGGCTCTCGAAGCCCATGGAAACCTCCATGAATATGGCCAGGGCCACGGAGCGCTTCGCTGAAAGAGACAGGCCTTTCTTGACGAGATAGAACTTGGCAAATTCCTGGGTCAGGCCAAAGCGCCCCATGGATTGCTTGTATTGAATCAGATGGCTGTCGGAGTGACCGGGAATCCCGATGCCGCGCTCATGCAGTATGTCTTTCCAGAGATAGGCCGCACTGGCGTAGCGATTGCGATGGCTCTCGACCGATTGGAGGTGGCCCAGGTCAATCCATCCGCAGTTGCAGGTATAGATGAGTCTTCGGGGTATGTGGGATCTGCTGGACATGTTCAGTCGTAATGGGTGAGCGTGACTTTGCACAGCCCTGTTGCGATTGCCTGGGTGACCGCCAGTACGGCAACTTCGCCGGCCGATGACGCGTATTGCGCGTATTGGACAAGGCGCTCTCCCTCGGGGACAAACGATGCGGCGGCATTTTCGGCATCGATGGATCTCTGGTGGAAATCCTTCTGGCGCAGGTAGCTGGTGATGGCCGCAGTGGCCTCGGTGATGTCCTTGGCGCTGGTCTCGAAGGTCATCTCGGACTGCGGGGGCTTGTTGCCATCACCGACGGAGCCGAAGTAGGCGGGCTGCGCCATCGTCCCTGTCGCTGGCGCATTGCGTATCAGGGAAGAGATGCCTACGTAATATCTGAGCGATCCCCGCTCAGGCGAGTAGTCCTCCTGGGAGATGAGAAACCCATACACGGCCAACCAGGATGCGGATGCGGCAAAGACCAGGAGGACAAGGCCCAAGATAACGGATCTGAGTCGCATGGAAGAGATGGAACGGGTTCGGGGTGACAGCGGTCCAGATCCTAAATGAGCGGGCTGAAATCTTTATTTCAAAAGAGTAACTCTTTGAAATAGAGAATTTTCTGAATGACCCATTCGATATTTGACGGATTTCTCTTTGCGAAAGAGCAGACCGCGTCTGCCCCAGGAAAGCAAGCGGTCTGCCGGCGCAGGGAAACCATGCCCGGGGCAGGTTTCCTACTCGATGCCGATATCCAGCCGCGACACCAGTGCCCGGCCGTGTTCGTTCAGGCCTGTTACTTCGACCGTGCTGCCGTGCTTGCGCAGGCGCTGGCAGACCTTGTCCAGCGCATTGACGGCCGTGATGTCCCAGAAATGGGCGTTGGTCAGATCGATGCGCACGGGCCGGCCTTCGATGTCCCGCACGTCGAAGGCATCGACCAGCTGGTCGGCCGAGGCGAAGAAGACCTGGCCCGAGACGCGGTAGGTCAGGCCTGCATCGTCCTGCGTCTTCTCGACGGACAGCAGCCTTGAGACCTTGAAGGTGAAGAACACCCCGCTGAGCAGCACGCCGACGCCCACGCCGGCGGCTAGGTTGTCCGTGGCCACGGTGACCACCACGGTGGCCAGCATCACGGCGCTGGACAGCTTGGGATGCCTGAGCAGGGCGCGCGCCGATCCCCAGTCCAGCGTGGAGGCCGACACCATCACCATGATGGCCACCAGCGCCGCCACCGGCACCTGGGACACCCAGGGCTTGAGCAGCACCATCAGGATCAGCAGGAAGGCGCCCGCGAACAGCGTGGACAGCCGGCCGCGGCCGCCGTAGCGCACATTGCCCACGGTCTGGCCGATCATGGCGCAGCCGGCAATGCCGCCGAACAGGCTGGCCGCGATGTTGGCCACGCCGATGCCGCTGCACTCGCGGTTCTTGGAGCTGGGCGTGTCCGTGAGTTCATCGACCACGCTGGCCGTCATCATGGACTCCAGCAATCCCACCATGGCGATCGCCAGCGCGGGCAGGGCGATCAGGCGCAGCGTCTCCAGCGACCACGGCACCTGCAGCAGCCCGAAGCTGGGCAGGCCGTCCGGCAGCAGGCCCAGGTCGGCGACCGTCTTCAAGGGCAGGTCCAGCCAATGCGCCGCCACCGTCAGCACCACGATGCAGACCAGGGGCGAGGGCACGGCCGTGGTCAGCCGGGGCAGGCCGTAGATGATCAGCAGGCCGGCACCCACCATGGCCCAGGTGGCGGCATTGGCGCCGATCAGGTGCGGCATCTGGGCCGAGAAGATCAGGATGGCCAGCGCATTGACGAAGCCCGTGCGCACCGAGCCCGACACATAGCGCATCAGCACGCCCAGGCGCAGCACGCCGAACAGGATCTGCACGGCCCCCGCAAGAATGCCGGCCGCAAAAAGGTATTGCACGCCATGCGCATGCACCAGCGGAGCGGCCACCAGGGCGACCGAGCCCGCTGCCGCCGACACCATGGCCGGGCGCGCGCCCGTGAAGGCGATGACGATGCTGATGATGAAGGAGGCGAACAGCCCGACGGCGGGATCGACCCCGGCCACGAAGGAGAAGGCGATGACCTCGGGGATCAGCGCAAAGGTGGCCACGGCGCCGGCCATGAGCTCGCGCGGAATGCTGGGCGCCCATTCGGCGCGAAAGGGATGGGGGTGTTTCGACATGGAAATGGCCGGCCCCGCCGCGCTGGGTGTGACAGGGCGGGGCAGGATTTTGTAGACGGGAATGAACATGCCGGGTGTCGGGCGATGCCCGAAACCTGGCGGCTTGTACGGTTCGACCGTGCTACGGCGGCGCCAGGCGGGTGCAGCCCGAGCGCCGGCTCTGCGAGCCGCGCGCGATGCGGGCCAGCGTAAAGCTGTGAAGGCGTGCGGCATCCCGGCTGCGCGCTTGGCGAGCCTCGGGTTGACGGTGCCGGTGGACTGAAATCACGGGCGCGATTGTACGAGGGGGTGCTGCCTGTCGTGGGATGGACCCCTGGCCGCAATCAGTCGTAGTGCGCCATGGTGGCGCGGTAGCGCACAGGGCCTTGCTCGGCCGATGAGGCCTGCACCACTTCCACGTAGACGACTTGGCCCGAAGCCGCCGTGTACCTGGCATGGCGAACGCGCCGCCCCATGCCGTAGGAGGGGCCGGGCGTTTCGTCGTCCGCACTCCGGGAATAGCCTTTGCCGAGCAGGTAGGCATCGAAGGCGTGCGTGGCGGGGCCAATGCTTGCGAACTCCACGTCATAGGACACCAGGCCGTGTGGCGGCTTGTTGCCGTCGCCCACGGTGCCGAAGTACTCCGCCTTGCCCAGCGCGCCCACCAGGGGCGCATGGCGCACCAGAGACGAGATGCCGATGTAGTAGGTGAAGCTGCCGGGCTCGGGCGTGTAGTCCTCCTGCGAGATCAGGCACAGGGCTGCAGCCAGCCAGCCGAACACGGCCAGCGGCAGGCACAGGACAAGACTCCACAACAGGGTTCTGGCACGCGGCAGGGGCATGGGATTTGTCGTCGGGCGCCTGGAAAAACAAAACCCGCTTTCCGGGGAAAGCGGGTCTGGATGCTCAAGAACCTTGATGGTCCGAATCAGAACGGAATGTCGTCATCCATATCGTCAAAGCCCGAGGCTGCGCGCTGGGGCGGGGGTGCCATGGGCGCAGGAGCGGGGCGCTGGGGAGGAGCCTGGCGCGGTGCGGGCGCTGCCATGGGGGCAGGGGCCGGGCGGCGCTGTTGCTGCTGCTGGGGAGGGGCGTCGTAGCCACTGTCGCCGTAGCCTTCATCGCCGTAGCCGCCGCCTTGCTGGCCACCGCCGCCGCCCTGGCGGCTGCCCAGCATCTGCATGCTGTCGGCACGGATTTCGGTGGCGTAGCGTTCCTGGCCGCTGGCCTGGTCGGTCCACTTGCGGGTGCGCAGGCTGCCTTCGACATAGACCTGGCTGCCCTTGCGCAGGTACTGGCCCACGATTTCGGCCAAACGGCCGTTGAAGACCACGCGGTGCCACTCGGTGGCTTCCTTGTTCTCGCCGGTGTTCTTGTCGCGCCAGCGGTCGGTGGTGGCGATGGTCACGTTGGCCACCTGATCGCCACTCGGGAAGGTGCGCATTTCGGGGTCGCGTCCGAGGTTGCCGACGATGATGACTTTGTTGACGGATGCCATGAGTGAAATACCTTTACATAGGGAAGTGGCCCGGGCATAGAGGGATGGATCCCGGGCCAGACGCGCCATTGTGCCGCAAGCCGTCCGCCGATGGCAGGGGGCGGATATCCCGTGGCAACCGCCTGTGGTGGCGGCTTGTAACCGTCTGAAAATCCGCCGTTCAGCCGTGGCGGCCCACGGGGCGCAGCGGCCAGGTGACGACCAGCCACAGCACGGCCAGGACGCTCGTCAGGGTGAACAGGCCCGGCATGCCGGCCCATTTGGCGACGGCGCCGCCCAGCGCGCCGCCTGCGAACAGGCCCAGCGATTGCAGCGTGTTGTAGGCGCCCAGCGCCGCGCCGCGCAGCGGGGCCGGCGCCA
The DNA here is from genome assembly GCF_014852125.1 of Delftia sp. DLF01. NCBI lineage: Bacteria > Pseudomonadati > Pseudomonadota > Betaproteobacteria > Burkholderiales > Comamonadaceae > Delftia > Delftia sp. DLF01. The sequence continues at coordinate 1,377,867 of NZ_JACVAZ010000002.1, read as the reverse complement.
TGCGCGAGACCAGGCTGGGCTGGGTGGCCTCCAGCGCGTTGAAGCCGCAGAAGAACACGAACATCAGCACGGCCATGGCCCACAGTGGCGGCTGCGCGCCGCCGGCCGCCAGCAGGCCCAGGCCGATCTGCACGAGGGTGATCAGGGCGATGGCGCCCAGCAGGGCCGCGCGCAGGCGCCCGCGCCGCTCCATGGCGAACAGGCCGCCCATGGCGGCGAAGGACAGCACCACGGCCGGCAGGTAGACATGCCAGTGCGCCTGCTTGTCCAGGCCCGCCTGCACCAGCATGGCGGGCACGGCCACCCACATGGACATCTGCACGGTGTGCAGCACGAAGACACCCAGGTTCAGGCGCACCAGATCGCCGTGGCGCCACAGCTCGGCCATGCGGCCGCGCGGCTGGTCGGCGTGGCGCGCGGGCTCGGGCGGGACGACCCAGAGCACGACTGCAATGCCCGCCAGCGCCAGGGCGCAGGTCAGGCCGAAGATGCCAGGCAGCCCGCCCCAGGCAGCCAGCAGGGGGCTGAGCACCAGGGCCAGCGCGAACATGAGTCCGATGCTGCCGCCCACCATGGCCATGGCCTTGGTGCGCACGCTGTCGCGCGTGAGGTCGGCCAGCAGCGCGGTCACGGCAGCCGAGACGGCGCCCGCGCCCTGCAGGCCCCGGCCCCACATCAGGCCCAGCAGCGAGTCGGCCGTGGCCGCCAGCAGGCTGCCCGCGGCAAAGACCAGCAGCCCGGCGACGATGACGCGCTTGCGCCCGAACCGGTCCGAAGCCAGGCCCAGGGGCAGCTGGAACACGGCCTGGGTGAGCCCGTACAGGCCCATGGCCAGGCCGATCATGGCCGGATCGTCACCGCCCGGGTACTTGCGGGCCTCCAGCGCGAACACCGGCAGCACCAGGAACAGGCCCAGCATGCGCAGCGCAAAGATCAGCGCCAGGCTGGCGCTGGATCGGCGTTCCTGCGGGGTCATGCGGCCCGATGCGGCCGAGGAGGGGGCTGGCGCCTGGGCGCCGTGGACGGGTGTGGGGGAATCGAGCACGGGGTGCACTGTTGTGGGGGCAAGCAATCCGCCATTCTCGCCCATAGGCCGGCGCTGCGGGGTGGCTGGGTTATGCAAGGCAGTGCAAGACAGTTTTGTGAAGGGGCGCCGCAGAAGGCCCTGCCGCCCCGCAGACCGAGCCGCCATGCGGTGGCACGGGTTCTGACCTATCATGGCGGGTTCGCCTTCGCAGGGGTTTTCCCGATGCCTGGTTCCCACACGATTTCCGAAGACGGCGGCCTGGACCGGGCCGCCGACTCCCGCTCCCAGCCCGACGGCCGCTACCTTGGCCTGGCGCTGGCGCAGTCACGCATCGCCATCCGCGGTGCGCGCACGCACAACCTCAAGAACATCGACCTGGACATTCCGCGCAACCGGCTGGTGGTGATCACCGGGCTGTCGGGCTCGGGCAAGTCCAGCCTGGCTTTCGACACGCTGTATGCCGAGGGCCAGCGCCGCTATGTGGAGAGTCTGTCGGCCTATGCGCGCCAGTTCCTGGGGCGGCTGGACAAGCCCGATGTGGACCTGATCGAGGGCCTGTCGCCCGCCATCAGCATCGAGCAGAAGGCCACCAGCCACAACCCGCGCTCCACCGTGGGCACGGTGACCGAGATCAACGACTACCTGCGCCTGCTGTTCGCACGCGCCGGCACGCCCTACTGCCCCGACCACAACCTGCCGCTGCAGTCCCAGACCATCAGCCAGATGGTGGATGCGGCCCTGGCCCTGCCCGAGGACACGCGCCTCATGGTGCTGGGGCCGCTGGCGCGCAACAAAAAGGGCGAGTTCGCCGAGCTGTTCGCGCAGATGCAGGCCCAGGGCTATGTGCGCTTTCGCATCGACGGCAAGATCCACGAGTCCCATTCCCTGCCCGCGCTGGAGAAGAACGAGCGCCACGACATCGACGTGGTGATCGACCGCCTCAAGGTGCGCGCCGACGCCCAGCAGCGCCTGGCCGAGAGTTTCGAGGCCGCCCTGCGCGCGGGCGGCGCCGACGCCGGCGGCCGCGTGATCGCCCTGGAGATGGACAGCGGCAAAGAGCACCTCTTCAGCGCCAAGTTCGCCTGCCCGCTGTGCAGCTATTCGCTGCCCGAGCTGGAGCCGCGCCTGTTCTCGTTCAACTCGCCCATGGGCGCCTGCCCGGGCTGCGACGGCCTGGGCTGCACGGAGTCCTTCGACCCCGAGCGCGTGGTCGCCTTCCCCACGCTGAGCCTGGCCAGCGGCGCCGTCAAGGGCTGGGACCGGCGCAACGGCTACTACTTCTCCATGCTGGAGAGCGTGGCGCGCCACTATGGCACCGATGTGGAGCTGCCCTTCGAGGAGCTGCCCGAGAAGGTGCGCCATGTGGTGCTCTGGGGCTCGGGCGAGGAGGAAATGCCCTTCAGCTACGTCTTCGACAGCGGCGCGCGCAAGGGCGAGTCCATGGTCAAGAGCCATCCCTTCGAGGGCATCATTCCCAACATCACGCGGCGCTGGCGCGAGACCGAATCCAGCGTGGTGCGCGACGATCTGGCGCGGCTGCGCAGCGTCGCCGTCTGCCCCGACTGCGGCGGCACGCGGCTGCGCCGCGAGGCGCGCTTCGTGCGCATTGGCGAGGGCGAGCAGGCACGCGCCATCTACGAGGTGGGCCACGCCACGCTGGCCGAGGCCCATGCCTGGTGCGCGTCCCTGCAGCTGTCGGGCGCCAAGGCTGAGATCGCGGGCAAGGTGGTGCGCGAGATCGCCTCGCGCCTGCTGTTCCTCAACGACGTGGGCCTGAGCTACCTGAGCCTGGAGCGCGGCGCGGACACCCTGTCCGGCGGCGAGGCCCAGCGCATCCGCCTGGCCAGCCAGATCGGCAGCGGCCTGACGGGCGTGATGTATGTGCTGGACGAGCCCAGCATCGGATTGCACCAGCGCGACAACGACAAGCTCATCGGCACGCTGCAGCACCTGCGCGACATCGGCAACAGCGTCATCGTGGTCGAGCACGACGAGGACATGATGCGCGCGGCCGACCAGATCATCGACCTGGGGCCCGGCGCGGGCGTGCATGGCGGCCGCGTCATGGCCCAGGGCAGCTACGAAGAGGTGCGCGCCAACCCCGATTCACCCACGGGCCGCTACCTGGCGGGCACCCAGCGCATCGAAGTGCCTGCGCGGCGCACGCCCTGGCAACCCGTGCTGGAGGCAACGGCCGAGGGCGAGGCCCGGCCAGCGGCCAAGGGCTTCCCTGCCCGCACCCAGCAGCCCCCCGCCAATCCCGACAACGCAACCGCCCCCGGCGCGCCGCAACTGCAGGCCCTGCGCGTGGTGGGCGCACGCGGCCACAATCTCAAGGGCGTGACGGCGGACTTTCCCGTGGGCCTGCTGACCTGCGTGACCGGCGTCTCGGGCTCGGGCAAGAGCACGCTGGTCAACGACACGCTCTATACCGAGGCCGCGCGCCAGATCCACCGTGCCGGCGGCGAGGCTGCGCCGCACGACGACATCATCGGCATGGGCCATTTCGACAAGGTCATCAATGTGGACCAGTCGCCCATAGGCCGCACGCCGCGCAGCAACCCGGCCACCTACACGGGCCTGTTCACGCCCATCCGCGACCTGATGGCCGAGACCAACACCGCCAAGGAGCGCGGCTACGGCCCCGGGCGCTTCTCGTTCAACGTGGCCGGCGGCCGCTGCGAGGCCTGCCAGGGCGACGGCGTGGTCAAGGTGGAGATGCACTTCCTGCCCGATGTCTATGTGCCCTGCGACATCTGCAACGGCCAGCGCTACAACCGCGAGACGCTGGAGGTGCAGTGGAAGGGCCGCAACATCTCCCAGATCCTGGAGATGACGGTGGAGGACGCCCATGCCTTCTTCAAGGACGTGCCCACCATCGCCCGCAAGCTGCAGACCCTGCTGGACGTGGGCCTGTCCTATATCCGGCTGGGCCAGAGCGCGACCACGCTGTCGGGCGGCGAGGCGCAGCGCGTCAAGCTGGCCCAGGAACTGTCCAAGCGCGACACGGGGCGCACGCTCTACATCCTGGACGAACCCACGACGGGCCTGCACTTCGCCGACATCGCCCTGCTGCTCAAGGTGCTGCAGCAGCTGCGCGATGCGGGCAACACCATCGTGGTCATCGAGCACAACCTGGACGTGATCAAGACGGCCGACTGGATCATCGACATGGGCCCCGAAGGCGGCTCGGGCGGCGGCCAGGTGGTGGCCACGGGCACGCCCGAGGACGTGGCGGCCAACCTGGCCAGCCACACGGGGCGCTATCTGCGGCCCTACCTGGAGGCAGCGTCGGCTCCCGCGCAGGCCAAGCCAGGCCGCAAGAACGCAAAGTGAGGCCGGCCATGGACAGCAGCATCCGTGATTTCGTGGTGGTGGGCGCGGGCATGGCCGGTGCCTCGGTCGCCTGGCAGCTGGCGCGCGATGGCGGCGCCTCGGTGCTGGTGCTGGAGCGCGAATCCCAGCCTGGCTACCACAGCACGGGCCGCTCGGCCGCGCTGTATGAGGAGCACTATGGCCCGCTGCAGGTCCAGGCGCTGACGCGGGCCAGCCGCGCCTTCTACGAGCAGCCGCCGCAGGGCTTTGTGCAAGCGCCCATCCTGGCGCCGCGCGGCGTGCTCTATGTGGGCACGGCCGCGCAGAAGGACCTGCTCGATGCCGCCCATGCCGAGGCGCTCCTGCACTCGCCCCAGGCGCGGCGCCTGGGCCCCGATGAACTCAAGGCCCTGGTGCCCTGCCTGAACACCACGCTGCTGGTCGATGGCTTTGCGGACGACGGCGCGCGCGACATCGACGTGCATGGCCTGCACCAGGGCTTCCTGCGCGGCCTGCGCCAGTGCGGCGGCGAGCTGCGCTGCAGCGCCGAGGTCCGTGCGCTGGCGCATGACGCAGGTGTCTGGACCGTGGACCTGGCCGACGGCAGCCGGGTGCGTGCGCGCTGCGTGGTCAACGCGGCCGGCGCCTGGGCCGATGCGCTGGGCGCGCTGGCGGGCGCAGCGCCCATCGGCCTGGTGCCCAAGCGGCGCAGTGCCTTCACCTTTGCCGTGCCCGAAGGCATGGACGCCGCGCACTGGCCCGCCGTGATCAGCGCCGACGAGGGCTTTTACTTCAAGCCCGATGCAGGCCAGCTGCTGGGCTCGCCCGCCAACGCCGACCCCGTGGCGCCGCAGGACGTGGCGCCCGAGGAGCTGGACGTGGCCACGGGCATCTGGCGCATCGAGGAAGTGACCACGCTGCAGATCCGCCGCCCCTCCCACACCTGGGCCGGGCTGCGCAGCTTTGTGGCCGACGGCGAGATGGCCGTGGGCTGGGATGCCTCGCCTGCGCCGCTGCCGGGCTTTTTCTGGGTGGCCGCCCAGGGCGGCTACGGCATACAGAGCGCCTTCGGCTACAGCCTGCTGGCGCGCAACCTGCTGTGCGGCGAGCCGCTGGATGTGCGCCTGGCCGCGCAGGGCGTGCAGCCTGAACGGCTGTCGCCCGCGCGCTGTCAGCGCCCCTGAGGCTCAGAGCGGCGAGCGCCGCGCAAAGCGCACCACGGTCACGCCCGCGCGCGCCTGGCGCACCGAGGGCATGACCAGCACGCAGTCGCCATAGGGCGTGATCACCGGCTCGCCATCGTTGTCGCCGATCACCGTGCCGGCCTTCTCGAAGCGCTCCAGCCCCGTGAACGGCGCCGTGAAGCGAAAGCCGCTGCTCTTGGCCACCACGGGCGCCGTGACTTCCAGCGCCCACTGGGCCGGTGCGTCGGCCTGCTTCCAGCCGGGCAGGGCGGCTTGCAGCGCGCTGTTGTCGAAGATGGCGGCCACTTCGAGGAAACGCAGGCACTGGTCGTGCGCCACGTCGCGGCTGGCCAGATCGCCGTGGAAGCCGCATTCGATCAGCAGCGAGCGCGAGTCGCCGGCCTCGGCGTCGGGCAGGCCGAAGCGCCCGTAGTCGCGCAGCCGCGTGCCGTCCTTGTGGCCGGCATCCACGACGATGTTCGCCGGCGCGCCCATCTGGCGTGCCAGATCGCGGTTGCGCGGCTGCATGCCGGTCAGCAGCAGCGGGGCCGAGGGCTCGTGCATGGAATGCAGGTCCAGCAGCCAGTCGGCCTGCTGCACGAAGGGGCGCAGCGCGGCGGCGCGGCGGCGCTCGCGGGTGCTGCCCTCGTCGATGCGTGCGTCTATCCACTGGCGGTTCATGTCCTCGTCCACGAAGCGCGAGGCATCGTGGCTGGCCGCGTCGAAGCGGTCGAAGGCATCGAGGTTGGCCAGCACCAGGGTCAGGCGGCCGTTGTCCAGCGCCAGGCCGTTGTTCAGGGCCTGAAGCAGCCCGGACACGGCCCAGGCGCCGCAGATCTCGTTGCCGTGCACCAGCGCGGAAATCATCACGTGGCGGCCCGGGCGTCCCGAGTCGAATTGCCACACGCCCTCGGTACCGGTATTGCCCGCGCGCCAGGCGCTCAGGTCGGGCAGGGGGAGGTCAAATTGCAAAGCGTCCATGGCTGGCTCAGTTCTCGATGTGGGCAAACTGGACGATTTTTGTGTACTTGGCGATCTCGGCGTTGATGTACTTGCCGGCATCCGTCTTGGGATCGGCCACCACCGAGCCTGCCTCTTCCATCTTCTTGCGGAACTCGGGCGAGGCCATGGTCTCGTCCAGCGCCTTCTTGACCTTGGCGGCCACGGGTGCGGGCAGGCCCTTGGGCGCCATCAGCGCGAACCAGACGTTGATGTCCACGTTCTTGTACTGGGGCAGCTCGGACAGGGCCGGGATGTCGGGCGTGATGGCCGAGCGCTTGGCCTCCGTCGTGCCCAGGGCGATGACCTTGCCCGCGCGGATCTGGGGCAGGCCCGAGGACAGCACGAACATGCCGAACTCGATGTTGTTGCCCACCAGGTCCGTGGTCAGGGGCGCCACGCCGCGGTAGGGGATGTGGGTCATGTGCAGCTTGCCCTGCTCCTTGATCATTTCACCGGCCAGGTGCAGTGCCGTGCCCACGCCCGAGCTGCCGTAGCTGAACTTGCCCGGGTTCTTGGCCACCAGGGCGCTGAACTCGGCGGCTGTCTTGACGCCGGCCTTCTGCGAGGCCACCAGCACCATGGGCTGGGAGCCGATCATGCCGATGGGCGTGAAGTCGCCGATGGAGTACTTGATGCTCTTGTTGATCAGCCGTGCGATGGCCAGCTCGTTGTTGGCGCCCACGAACAGCGTGTAGCCGTCGGGCGTGGCCTTGACGGCCTTTTGCGCGCCGATGGCGCCGCCGGCGCCTCCCAGGTTCTCCACCACCACGGGCTGGCCCAGGCGCAAGGCCAGGCCATCGGCCACGAAGCGGCCCACCAGGTCGGTGCTGCCGCCGGCGGGGTAGCCCACGATCATGGTGATGGCGCGGTTGGGGTAGCTGGCGGCGTCGTCGGCGAAGGCGCTGCCGGTGGCGGCGATCAGCAGGCCGCAGGCCAGGGCGGTGCGGCGCAGGAGGGAGTTGCTGGGCATGGGGTTATTCCTGAAATGTATGAGATTGATTGTGCGAAGGACTACCCAGGCATTTGGTGCTGATTCGGCACGAGGCGGAGCCATTGCAGCACCAAAACCCGCTTGTTCCACAGCGCGGTGCGGGTTTGCACCAGGAGGGCGCACGCATGCACCCATCAGGCGCCCGTGATGTCGCTCCAGAACTGCTCGGCCGCGGGGCCCAGGTGGCGCTTGGGACGGTACAGGCGCACGTCGAAGTGCACTTCCAGGCCCGGGTCGCCGGCCACGGCCAGGCGGCCGGCCTGGCAGTCGCCGCGCACCATGGACCACGGCATCCAAGCCAGGCCCAGGCCGCGCAGCACGTATTCGTAGTGGGCGTCGGCCGAGTCGCAGTCCACGCAGCGGCGCAGGCGCGGCGCCAGCGGATGCCGGGCCAGGTGGTCTTCCACCAGGCGGCCCAGGGCCATGCTGTGCGAGAAGGCCAGGTAGGGCACGGGAGCGACGGGCTGGTGGCTGGCCGACAGCTCGTACAGCGGACGGCCCTGGGCATCGGCGCGGGCCACGGGCACCAGCCTGTCCTGCATCACCGTCAGGTAGCTGAACTGGCGACCGTCCAGGCGCACGCCAATGGCGGCGTGGTGGTAGACCAGCGTGAAGCTGACTTCGCCGCGCTGCAGCATGGCCACGGTCTCGTCCAGCGTGCGTGTGACCACGCGCAGCTCGGCCGTCTGCAGCACGCTGCCGTGGCGCGTCAGCCAGTCGGCCACGATGGTGCGCGCCAGCGTGCGCCCCGTGGCCAGGGTGATCACGCGGGCCTGGCGCCCGGCCACGGCCTGCAGTTCATCGTGCGACTGGGCCAGCGTGCGCACCAGTTGCTCGGCCGTATCGCGGAAGGCTTCGCCGGCCGGCGTCAGCCGCACGGGGCCGCCACCGGGCTCGACCAGGGGCGTGCCGGCCCAGGCCTCCAGCGCGCGGATGCGCCGCCCGAAGGCCGGATGGGTGACATGGCGCAGCTCGGCCGCGCGCGTGAAGCTGCGCTCCTGGGCCAGCAGCAGGAAGTCTTCCAGCCATTTGCCTTGCATGGCCGGGCTTCCCTGCCGTCTCAGGCAGCGGCTGCGTCTTGCAGCGTCTGGCGCGTGGCCTGGGCGGCGGTGCGCGCGGCGGCAGCGAAGTCGTCGCCTTGCGATGCATAGAGCACCGCACGCGAGGAATTGATGATGATGGGGCCGCCGCCGATGCGCGCCGCCTTGACCGTGGCCACGGCATCGCCCCCCTGGGCGCCCACGCCGGGAATCAGCAGCGGCAGCGAGGGCGCGAATTCACGCACGCGCTCGATTTCCTGCGGGCGCGTGGCGCCCACCACCAGGCCGAGCTGGCCGTTGGTGTTCCAGGGCCCCTGGGCCAGGCGCGCCACATGCTCGAACAGGTGGGGCTGGCCCGGCAGGTCGGCCAGGCGCTGCGCCTGCAGGTCGTCGCCGCCGGGGTTGGAGGTGCGGCACAGCAGGAAGGCGCCCTTGCCCTCGTACTGCAGGTAGGGCGTGATGGAGTCGAAGCCCATGAAGGGCGACAGGGTCACGGCATCGGCGCCGTAGCGCTCGAAGGCTTCCTTGGCGTATTGCTCGGCCGTGGAGCCGATGTCGCCGCGCTTGGCGTCCAGGATGATGGGCACATGGGGGGCGACGGCGCGCATGTGGGCCATGAGCTTTTCCAGCTGGTCTTCGGCGCGGTGGGCCGCGAAGTAGGCGATCTGGGGCTTGAAGGAGTTCACCAGGTCGGCCGTGGCGTCGACGATGGCGGCGCAGAAGTCGTAGATTTTGCTTGCATCGCCGCGCATGGCCGCAGGAAAGCGGCTGGGTTCGGGGTCCAGGCCCACGCACAGCATGGATTGGTTCTGGGCGGTGGCATTGCGCAGCATGTCGAGAAAGGTCATGGGGCGCGATTTTAGCGATCGGCCCTTCCCGGGGCCTGTCGCCGGGCATCCAGCGGGCCTGGCGGCCCGCGGGCACAATCGGCGGCCTATGCCTGCCTTCACCGCCCGACAAATCCTTTTGCTGATCGCGCTGACCCTGATCTGGGGCATCAACTGGCCGGTGATGAAGCTGGGCGTGCAGCATTTCCCGCCGCTGAGTTTCCGCATGGCCTCGATGTGGGTGGGACTGCCCATCCTGGCGGCCTTCGTGGTCTGGCGCCGCCTGCCGCTGGCCGTGCCGCGTGCCTATTGGCCCCGGCTGGCGCAGCTGACGCTGTTCAACATGGTGCTGTGGAACAGCCTGATCATCATTGCCATCCCCATGCTGTCCAGCGGGCGGGCGGCCATCCTGGGCTACACCATGCCCATCTTCTCGGCCGTGCTGGGCAGCCTGTTCTTCCATGACCGGCTGGCGCCGCGTGCCTGGGCGGGTGTGGCGGCGGCCTTGGCGGGCGTGCTCCTGCTGCTGTGGCACGAGGTCGGCGCCCTGGGCAGCCGCCCCATCGGCGTGGGCCTGATGCTGGCCGCCGCGCTGAGCTGGGCCTTCGGCACGCAGAAGCTGCGCCGCGCCGAGGTGCCCGTGCCCCTGCTGACGATGACGCTGTGGATGGTGGCGCTGACCGCGCTGACGCTCACGGTGCTGGCCTTCGTCTTCGAGCGCCACCTGTGGCACTGGCCCGACGCCCAGGCCACGGGTGCCATCGTCTTCAACGGCGTGCTGGTGCTGGGCTTTGGCCAGACGGTCTGGTTCTTCCTGGCGCGCAGCCTGCCGCCCGTGGCGTCCACGCTGAGCGTGATGATGATCCCCGTGCTGGGCGTGTTCAGCGGCGCCTGGTGGCTGGGCGAGGTGCTGCACTGGCAGGACTGGACGGCCGTGGCGCTGATGGTGGTGGCCATCGCCTCGGTGCTGTGGCCGGCGCGCGGCCGCTGAGGGCAAGCAGGGGAAGGTCGGGAGAAGAAGACGCAGCCTGACTGCGCACACGGGCGCAGTCAGGCCGCAGGGCCTCAGCGTTGCGCCGTGGCCGGGGCGCCCAGCAGGCGCTGGATGTCGATGTTGTTGGGCAGCGCGTAGTCGTGGCTGCGCACGATGCGGCTGTCGTCGGTGCGAACCAGCTTCAGGCTCACATAGGTGTACTTGGCAGCCGCCGAGTACGTGCCCACCAGGACCAGGGCCGCATTGTGGTTGCGGGCGATGTCCTTGATCTCGCGCGACAGCAGCAGCTCGCCCGTGCCTTCCTTGACGTACACATCGCCGCGCAGCTTCAGCTCCTTGACGTTGTAGCCCTTGGCGGACAGCTGGGAAGCGTACAGCTCGCTGAGCGTGCGGCCCAGGGGGGCCGAGCGCGTCAGGTCGTTGACGTTGACCACGGTGGCCACGAGCACGGGCGCCTCGCCCAGTTCCTCGGTGTTCAGGCCCTTGACCAGCTCGTCCACGGCAGCGCGGCTGCTGGCGATGAAGGGGTTGGCTGCGGCCGACTGGTAGGTGGGCTCGCCGCGGCGCGCGGCCGACGATTCGGGCGTGGTCGCGGGAGCGGGCACGGCGCAGGCGGACAGCAGGGCCGCCGCAGCCAGTGCGGCAGGCAGGAGGGGCGTGCGCAGTGTCATTGGCCCACCACCTTCAGGTTCTTGGCGGGGAATTCGGGGCGCTCGTCCTCGGCCGTGAACAGCACGGCGTCGCTCTTTTCGAGGTAGTAGACGTCGGTCTTGCGCGCCAGGTACTGGTTGTTGCGCACCACCGTCGTCGTCAGCACGAGTTCGGGGTTGGGCAGGCGCTTGCCGTGGCGCACGACCTGGGCGCCATAGCTCACCTGCAGCTGGGCCTGGGCCGGCTGCTGCATGACGGTCACGCCGCTTTGCACGAGCTTGGTGATGATCAGCTCACGAAAGCCCTTGTCGAACTGGCTGGGCTCGGCCGGCAGGGCCACGTGGACCGGCGTGGTGCGCTCGATGCCGGTCTTTTGCAGTGTCTCCAGCGTCTTGGCGACGACATCGTTGGCCACGGAGTCCCAGTGGCCGGCAGCGCCGATCTTGGGCTGGGCCGTGGCTTCGAAGTAGCTGGTCATCGGTGCATTGACGCAGCCCGCCAGGGCCAGGCAGAGGCCCGCCAGGGCCAGGCCGCCAGCGGATTTGAACGATCGCATGGATTTCTCCTCGGTGCGGGGGCGCGCTGCGGCGGATTGCTGCAGCTGCGCAAAGTGTCGATTGTGGCTTCGCCGCGAGGCACTGACAAGAAAGTGCCCCGTATCCGGATGTTGCCGTGCTCAGCCGTTGGCGCGCTTTTGCAGGATTTCGAAGGCGGGCAGGGTCTTGCCTTCCAGCACCTCCAGGAAGGCGCCGCCGCCCGTGGAGATGTAGCCGACCTTGTCCTCGATGCCGTACTTGGCGATGGCGGCCAGGGTGTCGCCGCCACCGGCGATGCTGAAGGCGTCGGACTCGGCAATCGCCTGGGCCACGACCTTGGTGCCGTTGGCGAACTGGTCGAACTCGAACACGCCCATGGGGCCGTTCCAGACGATGGTGCCGGCCTTGCGCAGTTGCTCGGCCAGGCGGGCGGCGGTCTCGGGGCCGATGTCCAGGATCATGTCGTCGTCAGCCACTTCGGTGGCCTTCTTGACGGTGGCGGGCGCGTCGGCCGCAAAGGTCTTGGAGACCACCACGTCGGTGGGAATCGGCACCTCGGCGCCGCGTGCGGCCATGGCGTCGATCACGGCGCGGGCCTCGCCGACCAGATCGGCCTCGGCCAGGCTCTTGCCGATGTTCAGGCCCGCCGCCAGCATGAAGGTGTTGGCAATGCCGCCGCCCACGATGAGCTGGTCCACGTTCTTGGCCAGCGACTGCAGGATGGTCAGCTTGGTCGACACCTTGGAGCCGGCCACGATGGCGGCCAGCGGGCGGCGCGGGTTGGCCAGGGCCTTGGTGATGGCGTCGATCTCGGCCGACAGCAGGGGGCCCGCGCAGGCAATGGGCGCGAACTGGGCGATGCCGTAGGTGGTTCCCTCGGCACGGTGGGCGGTGCCGAAGGCGTCGTGCACGAAGATGTCGCACAGCGCGGCCAGCTTGCGGGCCAGTTCTTCCTTGTTCTTCTTCTCGCCCACGTTCACGCGGCAGTTCTCCAGCAGCACGACCTGGCCGGGCGCCACCTGCACGCCGTCCACCCAGTCGGCGACCAGCGGCACTTCGCGGCCCAGCAGCTCGCCCAGGCGGCGGGCGACGGGCGCCAGCGAATCGGCGGGCTTGAACTCGCCTTCGGTGGGGCGGCCCAGGTGGCTGGTCACCATCACGGCGGCGCCGGCCTTCAGTGCCATCTCGATGGCGGGCACGGAGGCGCGCACGCGCGTGTCCTCGGTGATCTCGCCGGCATCGTTCAGGGGCACGTTGAGGTCGGCGCGGATGAAGACGCGCTGGCCCTGGGCCTTGCCCTGGGCGCACAGATCGGAGAAACGGAGAATGTTCATGACGGCGGCGTTGCGATCGGTGGCGATCGCCATGGAATTGAAACGAAAAAGAGGTAAAGCGCGGCCATTGTAGGCGGCGTGCCCGGCCTGGCAGCGGGCGTGCGCACCGGCGATCCGGGGCATCGGGAGCGCCTGTAATCCGGTTTCAGCCGGGGAGCCGGGCGCTCTCGGCCGCGCTGCGCCTACCAGCCCAGGCCGATATGCAGTGGCAGATAGACCGCCATGCCAAGCGCGATCGTTCCCATGATGCTGCGCTTGTAAAAAAAATACATGACCGCGCAAGCCAGGGCCGGCAGGCGCGCATCGACCACGGTGGAGATCAGCCGGCCGTTGGTCATCACGATCTCGGGCGCAATCACGGCCGCCAGGGCCGCCAGCGGCGCGTACTTGAGGCCGCGCTTGAGCCATTGCGGCAGGGGCACCTCGCGCTCTGGGATCAGGAAGAAGGCGCGTGTGAACAGCGTGATGGCCGCCAGGCCCACGCAGGCCAGCCAGGGCCACAGCCAGGACAGATCCATCAGAGCGTTTCCTTTTCCTTGGTTTGCACGGGTCGGACGTCTTCGTCCAGCGGCAGCCGGGCATGGCGCTCGCCATGGGCTGTATCGGGCGGGAGAATCACCGGGCTCGACTCCCCTTTTTCAGGCGCCTGCAGTGCGCGCAGACGCTGCTGCAGCGTTTCCGCCAGCAGGCCTGCGGCCACGGCTGCCGCGATGGCCACGAGGATATTGAGCTTGAGCGGCAGCGCAAAGGCCGCCACGGCCGCGCTGGCCGCAACCACGCCTGCCACCCAGGTGGCACGGTCGTTGAGCATGGACAGCAGCACGCCCATCAGGGCCAGCACGCCCGCAAAGCCCAGGCCCCAGGACAGGGGCACCTGGTCGGCCAGCAGGATGCCCAGCGTGGACGGGATCTGCCAGGCCAGCCAGTTGGTCGAGGCGGCACCCCAGAAATAGGGCAACTGCTCGGGCTGGGGCCGGGCATCGGGGTAGCGCTTCATGAAGCCCACGAAGATCACGTCGCCGCTGAAATAGGCGATGGCCAGGCGGTGGCGCAGGCGCAGGTGGGCAAAGTAGCTGCGCCACATGCTGCTGAGGATGACGAAGCGCAGGTTCACGCAGATGGCCGTGAACCAGACCACCCACATGGGCGCGCCCACGGCCATCAGCGGCAGCACGGCCAGCTGGGCACTGCCGGCATAGACCAGCAGGCCCATGAACAGCGCCAGGGGCAGGGACATGCCGCTCTTGATCATGGCCACGCCCGTGACCAGGCCCCAGGCACCTATGCCCAGCGCTGTGCCCGACATGTCGCGCACGCCGGTCATGAAGGCGGGATCGCGCGCAATGCCGCGTGCGCGCTCCACCAGGGGCTGCAGGTTCATGGCGTGCCGCCGCTGGCAGCACCGTCCAGAACGGCTCCTTCAGGCAGATCGAAGCCGCGCAGGAAATCGCCCGCCGCCAGCCGCTTGCCGCCCGCGCGCTGCAGCAGCGTCATGCACAGCACGCCATGGCCGCAGGCCACGCGCACGCCGTCGGCGCCTGCGGACAGCACGGTGCCGGGCGCTGCCGCCGCCACGGCGACGGCGGGGTCGGCGGGGTCTGCGTGAGCCTCCCAGACCTTGATGGCTTCATCGCCGTACTGCGTGGCGCCGCCCGGGAAGGGGTTGAAGGCGCGCAGGCGCCGGGCAATGGCCTCGGCATCCTGGTGCCAGTCGATCTGGCTTTCGGCCTTTTCGATCTTGTGCGCGTAGTTCACGCCCTCGGCGGGCTGGGGCGTGCGCGGCAGGCCGCCGCAGGCGCTCATCTCCAGCGCCTCGACGATGAGGCGCCCGCCCAGGTCGGCCAGCTTGTCGTGCAGGCTGGCCGTGGTGTCGTCGGCGGTGATGGGCAGGCGCTCGATGAGGCACATGTCGCCCGTGTCCAGGCCTGCATCCATTTGCATGATGGTGACGCCGGTCTCGGCATCGCCGGCCTCGATGGCGCGGTGGATGGGGGCGGCGCCGCGCCAGCGCGGCAGCAGGCTGGCGTGGATGTTCAGGCAGCCGCGCGGGGGCGTATCGAGCACCCACTGCGGCAGGATCAGCCCGTAGGCGGCCACGACCATGACATCGGCCTGGGCCGCTTCGATGGCGGCGCGGGCGGCGGCGGCCTCTTCGGGGTATTTGCCGTCCAGGCGCAGGCTGCGCGGCTGGGCCACGGCAATGCCATGCTCCAGAGCGCACTGCTTGACGGGAGAGGCCTGCAGCTTCATGCCGCGCCCGGCGGGACGGTCGGGCTGGGTCAGCACCAGGGGGACGGTAAAGCCCGCGGCGAGCAGGCGTTCAAGGGCAACGCGCGCGAACTCGGGCGTGCCGGCAAAAATGACTCTCATGCAATCCAGTAGGGACAGTGGGACGGTGTGCCGGCTCAACGACGGTCGTCGTCGTTGAACACTTCGTCGGTGAACATCACGCGGCGCACCACGCCGGCGGGGTCGATATGCACATGGGCCTGGCGGCGAATGCCATTTTCCAGAATACGGTAGGTCCAGATGTCGCCGTTGAAACTGTAGACCCTCTCGATCAGCGCAGGCGGGCCGAACAGCTGACGCACGCTTTCCCGGGTGTCCTCGCCATTGCGCAGGGCGTGGAAGCGTTCGATGGTGAGCGCCTGCTCCACGCGCACCAGGCGCTGGTTGGCGTCGAAATCCATGTGGTAGACCTGCTGGCCCGCAGGCTGCCGGCTGTAGACCAGGCGCGTGCCGCCACAGTCCAGCGGCAGGCTCAGGGTCGGGCGGCCCATGGAGCGCTCGATCTCGGAGCGCGGCGTGCCGGGCTTTTGCCACTCGGGCACGGCGCAGCCGGCAAGCAGCAGGGACAAGGCCAGGGCAAGCAGCGCCCAGGCAACGAGGCCCGCGCCGTCCATCTTCCAGCGCGGCATGAAGCGAAGCGCTGGCAGGTGGGTCATGCGCGTTCTGCCTGTTTCTGCTGCTTGAGCAGCTTGGTCTTGATGCGGTTGCGCTTGAGCGGCGACAGGTATTCGACGAAGACCTTGCCCATCAGGTGGTCCATCTCATGCTGGATGCAGATGGCCTTGAAGCCTTCGGCCTCGATGATGCGTTCGTTGCCGTTCTCGTCCAGGGCCTTGACCTTGATGGCGGTGGAGCGCTCGACGCCGTCATAGATGCCGGGCACCGACAGGCAGCCTTCTTCGCCCAGCTGCGTTTCCTCGCTGGCCCAGAGCAGCTCCGGGTTGATCAGCGCAAAGGGCTCGTCACGGCCTTCGGAGACATCGACCACGACCACGCGCTCGTGCACGTTCACCTGGGTGGCTGCCAGGCCCACGCCCTGGGCGTCATACATGGTGGCGTACATATCCTGGACCAGCTGGCGAATGCGGTCATCGACCTTGGCAACCGGCTTGGCGACGGTGTGCAGACGGGGGTCGGGATAGCAAAGAATGGGCAGAATGGACATGGCGTGGTCGGTGAATGTCGTTATTTTCGCCACTTTTCTGCCTGGGCGCAGCGGGACGACGCAATAAGCGTTGCCCTCTCATGGCCTTGCACGCAGAATCTTTGCTGATTTGTAAGACCTGTATGGCCGTTCATGACAAGATCGGCCGTGCCGCAGTGCCTAGGAGGGACGCTGCGTCAGCCACAAGAAGAGGAATTCCATGACTGCATTCGCCACAGCTCGTACCTGGACTGTCGCAACGGCCCTGATCGCTGCGTTCGCAGCGGCCCACGCGCAGCAGCTTCCGGTGACGGCATCGCAGCGCTCGGCCGCCCAGCAGGTGGCCCAGCAGGGCGTTCCCGTGGGCGAGCTGGCGCCCGATGCGCCCGACAGCTACACCGTCAAGCGCGGCGACACGCTGTGGGGCATCTCCGGCATGTACCTGCGCCGTCCCTGGCGCTGGCCCGAGCTGTGGGGCATGAACATGCAGGCCATCGCCAATCCCCACCTCATCTATCCGGGCCAGGTGCTGTACCTGGACAAGCGTGATGGCTATGCCCGCCTGAGCACGGCGCGTCCCATGGGCGACGGCGGCGAGCCCGGTGTGGTGCGCGTGTCTCCGAGCACACGCAGCGAGTCGCTGGCGCAGGCGGCCCTGCCCACGCTGCAGCCCCATCTGATCGAGCCCTTCCTGGCCGAGCCGCTGGTGGTGGATGCCGAAACGCTGCTGCGCGCACCCCGCCTCATCGCCACCACGGACGAGCGCGTGCTCATGGCCAGCGGTGACCGTGCCTATGCACGCGGCACGGCCGAGGCGCCGCTGCGCAAGGGCGACGGCCTGCCGCGCCAGTACCGTGTCTTCCGCGATGCGGTGGCGCTCAAGGACCCCATCTCCGGCGAGGTGCTGGGCTACGAGGCCAAGTACCTGGGCCTGGCCGATCTCATCGAGGGCGAGACCTCGCTGGAGATCGTGGACAGCAAGGGCGAAAAGCACGAGCAGGCCTCTCCCGCCACGGTGGACCTGTCGCGCGCCAAGACAGAGATGCGTGCTGGCGACCGCCTGCTGCCCGCACCGGAACGAACCTACATGAACTATGCGCCGCATGCGCCGCAGGCTGCCGTGAAGGCCCATGTGGTGTCGCTGTACGGCGACCAGGCCGTGCGCTGGGCGGCCAACAACCAGGTCATTGCCATCAACAAGGGCACGCAGGACGGCATGGACGTGGGCACGGTGCTGGAGTTGATCCGCCGTGGCGCGCGCATTGTGGACAAGACGGGCGACAAGAAGGAGCAGGTGCAGCTGCCCGATGAACGCAATGGCCACGCCATGGTGTTCCGCACCTTCGACCGCGTCTCCTACGCGCTGATCCTGGAGGCACGGCGCGGCGTCGAGGTGGGCGACAGCCTGACCTCGCCGGCTCCCTGAGCCCCAGCGGCCTGCCGGCAACGCCATGGCGGCCGCCTTGCAGTCCACCGACCGGCTCGCTCCCGAGGAGCTGTCCGCCTGGCTTCGGCTGCTGCTGACGCCCGGCGTGGGCCGCACCACGGCGCGGCGCCTGCTGGCGGCCTGCGGTGGCGCGCAGAACATCTGGAGCGGCCCTCCAGCCGCCTGGCACGGCTTGGTGACGGCGGCACAGGCCCATTCGCTGCAGACCGTGCCCCAGCGCCTGGAGCAGCTTGTGGCGGCCACGGCGCAATGGCTGGACCAGCCCGCTTCCGGGCAGTTGCATGCCGTGCTTGCGCTGGGCCATCCCCAGTATCCGCAGGCGCTGCTGCAGACCGAAGATCCGCCGCTGCTGCTGCATGTGCAGGGCAGCGAGCGCTGCATGGCAGGTTCTGGTCCCTGGTTCCCCTATCCACAGTCCCTGGCCATGGTCGGCAGCCGCGGGCCGACGGTCCAGGGCGCGGCCAATGCGCGCGCCATGGCGCAGGCGCTGGCCGAGGCCGGCCTGTGCATCGTCTCCGGACTGGCGCAGGGCGTGGATGGCGCTGCCCATGAGGGCGCACTGCGCGCGGTGCTGCGCGCGGGCACCCAGGCGGCGCCTGTCACCATTGCCGTCGTGGGCACGGGCCTGGACCAGGTCTATCCACGGCGCCACATCGGCCTGGCCCGCGAAGTGGCCAGCCATGGGCTGATCGTCAGCGAGTATCCGCTGGGCACCGGTCCCATGGCCGCGCACTTTCCGCAGCGCAACCGCATCATTGCGGGCCTGTCCCAGGGCACGCTGGTGGTCGAGGCGGCCCTGCAATCGGGCTCGCTGATCACCGCAAGACTGGCCAGCGAACAGGGCCGCGAAGTCTTTGCCATCCCCGGCTCCATCCACGCGCCCCAGTCGCGCGGCTGCCATGCGCTGCTGCGCCAGGGCGCCAAGCTCGTGGAAACGGCGCAGGACGTGCTCGATGAACTGCAGGGAACGGCCGTGCGCCTGCCGCTTGCCAAACAGGTACCGGCAGCGGCAGCTGTTCAGTCCGCCCAGCACCATGAGAACGACGCCACCCTGCGCGCCCTGGCCCACGACCCGCTGTCGCTGGACGAGCTCATGGACCGCACAGGCATGGATGCCGCAGCCCTGCAGGCCCACCTGCTGGAGCTGGAACTGGAAGGCCGCGTGGAGCGCCTGCCCGGCGGCCTGTTCCAGCGCCTGGCCCAGGCCTGATCTCAAAAACTGGCGCGTCCCCAAGCGGGAGATGCCGAGCAAGAGCCGCCTCGCGGTGGGGGCGCCTAGCCGATGGCATCGTCCCCCTCCCCCGCGAAGCGGGTAGAGAGGCGCCGTGCCACGGGGGGAAGGCGCGTAGCGCCTCAGGGGGAGCTTAGCCTTTCAGGGTTCGCCTGAATCTTCTCCAGCGCATCGCGCGTCGCACGCACCGTGAGCGCCTCTTCGTCATGCACGGACAGCAGGCCGGACTGCAGGTAGGAGGCCATGCGCCGCAGCTGCAGCAGGTGGCAGGTGCCATCGAGCGCGGCGAACAGGTGCAGCTGCTTGCGGCGGCTGCGCCAGGTGTATTGCACCTGGATGCGCGCGCCGTTGTGGTCCAGCGTGAACCAGCGGCCCGGCTCCAGCGAGGTGGCCCACTCCAGCATCACCGGGTCCACGGGGGTGTTGGTGCTCGGGATGACGTTGAGCCCGGCCGTGTCCACGCCCAGGATCATCTCGATGTTCTCGGGCGACAGCGGCATGTCCTCGTCGAGCATGCCGTCTTCGCTGATGTACTGCTCCAGATGGGACAGTCGCTGGGCCATGGCCTCGATGCGGGCCGGTGCGATGGTCGCTGTCTTGGAGACGAAGGCTTCGGCCAGCGTGTCGGTGACCAGCTTGATGCGTGCGGACTGCCCCTCGCCCGTGACGCCGATCAGGGCCAGCCCTTCGCGCAACGTCTGCAGCAGCGTCGGCAGCGTCTGGATCACGCGCGAGCGTTCCTGGCGCGTGGGCTTGGCGCTGGCGGCCCAGACCAGTTCGCTGGCTGCCTGCTTGAACCGCATGGTGCGCGCGTCCTTGGCGCCGTGGCGCACGGCGGCCAGGGCCAGCACCTCGGTCCAGGTCTTGAACAGGAACTCGCGGATCTCTTCGCGCACCGGCATGTCGGTGAGCAGGTGGCGCAGCTCGATCGTGTACTGGATGGCCAGGGTTTCCTTTTGCTCCACCTGCTGGGCCACGCTGACGATCTTGGCCTTGTCCTGCGACTGGGTCAGGTAGCGCGCCAGGAAGTCCTCGAACTCGCGCAGCACCAGCACGAAGACCTTCTGGCCGGTCTCCGGGTACTGCTCGATGACCTGGACGATGCGCCGGATCTCCGACTCCAGCGCGCTGCCGCTGATGCTGGAGGCGTCGAACCCCATCACGCACGAACCCAGGCGGTCGATCAGCAGCCGGGCCGGGTGGCGCAGGTTGCTGAAGAATTCCGGCTCGGCCAGCGCCACGCGCAGCACGGGCACCTGCAGCCGGGCAAACCATACGCGCACCGAGGGCGGGATGCGGTCCTCGGTCAGGATGGCCTGGAACATCAGGGCCACGATCTCGATGGTGGCCTTTTCGCCCGAGGTGGTGGCCTTGCGCTTGAGCTCGGCCGAGCGCTCGCGCACCTGGCCCACCAATTGGCCGATGGCGGCCGGGCTGGCATCGATTTGCAGCGTGGTCAGTCCCCGGGCCAGCATCTGCTGGTACTGCGTCTGGGCCACGACGCGCTGCTCCAGCAGGGCCTGGGTCAGCGCGGCCGATGCGGGGGCCTGCTGCAGGCCACCGCCCACGCCGCCCACGCCGGGCACCAGGCCCGGCACGCCCACGCCCGGCTGCATGAGCAGGCGGCGCAATTGGCCCACGACTTCATGGGCGCGGTGGCGTGCACGCGAAAGTGTTGTCAGGCCCACGGGCATCTGGCCCTGGGGCAGTGCCCCGTTGGGCGGATAGGAGTCGGCAGCGCCCGGCACGCCACCCATCTGCGTGGGCGCATAGGCCGAGGAAGGCTGCGAGGTCGAGGCAGGCGCCGTGGCCGGGCCCAGGCCCATGGCGCGCGTGGAGTGGCCGCCCTCGGTGCGCCGCACCCGCATGGCCACGTCCTGCGAACGGGTGACGCCCTGGCCGTCCAGCAGCTGGTGGGCCGCCTGGTATCCGGCCACCAGCAGCGGTGCCAGGACTGTCTGCAGCAGATCGTTCACGCGCTGCAGATCGCCGCGCTGCAGGCCGCTGGCGAGCCACTGCTCGACCAGATGGCGGCACACGGACTCGCTGCGCAGAATGTCGTCGGATGGCAGTTCCTGGTTTTCGATGGCCTGCATGCGCAGGCGCAGCGTATCGAAGACGGGTGCCGTGGTTTCCCCCATGGCCAGCGCCATGCGGGAGGCCAGGATCTTGTTCTCCACCACATCGTCGCTGAGCAGTTCGAACTGCAGCGCCCCGCGCTGTGGCAAGGAGGCCGGTGTGGCCCTGCCCGGCTGCAGTGCGCCCTGCAGCGCCTGCATGCAGGCATTCAGCCAGGCCGCCTGGTGCTGGCGGTAGCTGGACCAGGCCTCGCGACGCTCCTGCATTTCACGTGCGGTGCCCACGGCCTGGGCCTGTTGTTCCATCTGGGCCAGCAGCTGCTGGGCCACGCCGGGCAGGCCCTTGCACAGTCCACGCACCCAATGCAAACGCGCCTGCTGGCCCAGTGAAGACTGGGTGCCAGCAGGCGCGTTGGAAGGGGTGGGCAGGGAGGGCATGCCCGCGAGTGTAAGCCGGTCTGGAGCTAGAACATTCGCTTACACAGTGGCGCCGGCGTTGGGATCGTTGGGGTCCGTGGAAGCCTTGGGCGCCTTGATCAGATCCTCGCGCTTGACGCCCAGCCACATGGCGATGGCGGCGGCCACGAAGACCGAGGAATAGATGCCGAACAGGATGCCGATGGTCAGAGCCAGCGCGAAGTAATGCAGGCTGGGACCGCCGAAGAAGAACATGGACAGCACCATGGCCTCGGTGGAGGCGTGGGTGATGATGGTGCGGCTCATCGTGCTGGTGATGGCGTGGTCGATCACCTCGGTGGTGCTGAGCTTGCGGAACTTGCGGAAGGCTTCGCGGATACGGTCGAAGATCACGACCGACTCGTTGACCGAGTAGCCCAGCACGGCCAGCACGCCGGCCAGCACGGACAGCGAGAACTCCCACTGGAAGAACGCGAAGAAGCCCAGGATGATGACCACGTCGTGCAGGTTGGCGATCACGGCGGCCACGCCGAACTTCCATTCGAAGCGCATGGCCAGGTAGATCACGATGCCCAGCACCACGAAGCCCAGTGCCATCAGGCCGTTGTGCATGAGCTCGTCACCCACCTGCGGGCCCACGAACTCGGTGCGGCGCAGCGTGACTTCGGCGTCTTCCTTCTTGAGCGCCGTGAGCACCTGCTCGCTTTGCTGCGCGGAGGACACGTCCTTTTGCACGGGCAGGCGGATCATCACGTCGCGCGACGTGCCGAAGTTCTGCACCGTGACGTCGCTGTAGCCCAGCTTGGAGACGGTATCGCGCACCTTGGCGATGTCGGCGGTCTGGGTATAGGCCACCTCCATCACGGTGCCGCCCGTGAACTCCACGGACAGGTGCAGGCCGCGCGTGAGCAGGAAGAACACGGCCAGCGCGAAGGTGATGAAGGAGATCGCGTTGAGGACCAACGCGTACTTCATGAAGGGGATGTCTTTGCGGATGCGGAAGAACTCCATGGTCTTCCCCCTTTCAGTTGTTGGCGCCGGAATCGGCGACGCTGGAACCCTTGGCAGCCACGGAGCGCAGCTGGCTGGTGTCTTCCGGCTTCCAGACCTGGCCGATGGAGATGCTCTTGAGCTTCTTGCGGCGGCCGTACCAGAGGTTGACCAGGCCGCGCGAGAAGAACACGGCCGAGAACATGCTGGTCAGGATGCCGATGCAGTGCACCACGGCGAAGCCGCGCACCGGGCCGGAGCCGAAGGCCAGCAGCGCCAGGCCCGCGATCAGCGTGGTCACGTTCGAGTCCAGGATGGTGTGCCATGCGTTCTCGTAGCCCGCATGGATGGCGGCCTGCGGCGAGACGCCGCCGCGCAGTTCCTCGCGGATGCGCTCGTTGATCAGCACGTTGGAGTCGATGGCCACGCCCAGCGCCAGCGCCATGGCGGCGATGCCGGGCAGGGTCAGCGTGGCCTGCAGCATGGACAGGATGGCCAGCAGCAGCAGCACGTTGACCGACAGGGCCACCGTGGAGATCACGCCGAACAGCATGTAGTACACGCACATGAAGGCCGCGATGGCCACCAGGCCCCAGACCACGGAGTGGATGCCGCGGTTGATGTTGTCGGCCCCCAGGCTGGGGCCGATGGTGTATTCCTCGATGATCTCCATGGGCGCGGCCAGGGAGCCGGCGCGCAGCAGCAGGGCCGTGTCGTTGGCTTCCGCCGTGGTCATGCGGCCCGAGATCTGCACGCGTCCGCCACCGATCTCGGTGCGGATCACGGGAGCCGTCACGACCTCGCCCTTGCCCTTTTCGAACAGGATGATGGCCATGCGCTTGCCCACGTTCTCACGCGTGATGTCCTTGAAGATGCGCGCGCCCTTGGCATCGAGCACCAGGTTGACCGTGGGTTCCTGGGTCTGGCTGTCGAAGCCGGGCTGTGCGTCGGTGAGGTTCTCGCCGGTCAGCACGACCTGCTTTTGCACGATCACGGCCTGGGCGTTGCGGTCCAGGTAGCGCTCGGAGCCGAAGGGCACGGGACCCGAGCCCAGCTCGGCGCCGCGCGCCTCGGAGGATTCGTCGACCAGGCGCACTTCCAGCGTGGCCGTGCGGCCCAGGATGTCCTTGGCCTTGGCCGTGTCCTGCACGCCGGGCAGCTGGACGATGATGCGGTCCAGACCCTGCTGCTGGATCACGGGCTCGGCCACGCCCAGCTCGTTGATACGATTGTGCAGGGTGACGATGTTCTGCTTGAGCGCCTGTTCCTGCACCTTGCGCAGGGCTTCGGGCTTGATGGAGGCCAGCAGCTTGAAGCCGGCGCCATCAGGCTCGGAGGTGGCCGCCAGATCGGGGAACTGGTCGGTGACCAGATTGCGAGCGGCCGTGAGCATGGCCTCGTCGCGCACGCGGATCTCGACGGTGTTGCCGTTGCGCGAGACGCCGCCGTGGCGGATGTTCTTGTCGCGCAGCGAGGTGCGCAGGTCGCCGGCAAAGGAGTCGGCCTTCTTGGTCAGGGCCGCAGCCATGTCCACCTGCAGCATGAAGTGCACGCCACCGCGCAGGTCCAGGCCCAGGTACATGGGCTTGGCGCCGACGGCCGTGAGCCATTGCGGCGAGCGCGACACCAGGTTCAGCGCCACGATGTAGGCCGGGTCGTTGGCATCGGGGATCAGGGCCTTCTGGATCACGTCCTTGGCCTTGAGCTGCTCGTCGGGCGTGTTGAAGCGCGCCCGCACCGAGGTGCCCTCGATGGTCAGCACATCGGGCTTGACATCGGCAGCCTTCAAGGCCTCCTCGACCCTGTGCAGCACCGCGTTGTCCACCTTGATGGTGGCCTTGGCCGAGGAGACCTGCACGGCAGGCGCCTCACCGAAAAAATTGGGCAGGGTGTAGAGCACCCCCACCAGCAGCGCGATCACGATGATCGCGTACTTCCAGACCGGATATCGGTTCATGATCGCGCTCTTCGCTCTTTGTAGACAGCAACGCACAAAAGGGTGTGCTGCCGCCTGCGCGGTCCGCACACCCGCAAGACAGGGACAGCGCTTACTTCAGCGTGTCCTTGGGCAGCACCTGTACGACGGCGCTGCGCTGGATCTGGACTTCCACACCCGAGGCGATCTCGATGTGCAGGAATTGCTCGGACATGCGTGTCACGCGGCCGATGATGCCGCCGGACGTTGCCACTTCGTCGCCCTTGGCCAGCGCCTCGATCATGGAGCGGTGCTCCTTCTGGCGCTTCATCTGGGGGCGGATCATCACGAAGTACAGCACCACGAACATCAGTGCCAGCGGTGCCATGCCGTACAGCTGCGACATGAAGTCGCCACCGGAGGCTGCTGCTGCGGGTGCGGTCTGGGCAAAAGCGGAAGAAATAAACACGGGCAAGACTCCAGGATTGGAAGGTCGAAAAAGGGTCGCTGCGCACGCCGTATGCACGGGCCTGCGCAGGAGAACGGAGCATTGTATGCGTCAGCCCTGACCCACATGGGCTGCCAGGATCTGGCGGCTGCGGGTTTTTCGGCGACGATGGCTGCAACTGGCTGCCATCTGCCGTTTTTAAAGGGGTGGAGCGCGGTTTTTCGTGATTTTTGCGCCCGGCTTGACGGTCCATGGAACGGACCCTGACGGAGCCGCGCCGCCCACACCTTGCGGTGCGGGCGGCGGCAGCGATCTTACAGGAGGCCCCTGGAGCGGGGCGGTCCGTGTGGTTTCAGGCGACGCCGACGGCGGGCTTGCCCGTGCTGCCCGCACCCCGTGACGGTGCGCTCCAGCGTGCCATCAGCGCCTTCCACTTGATGCGGGCCGCTGCCAGGTTGCGCTCCTTGACATGGCCGTAGCCGCGGATGTCCTCGGGAATGCTGGCGATCTCCACGGCCAGCGCCAGGCGCTCGGGCGTGAGTTCGGCCAGCAGGCCTTCGATGCACTGGCGGTATTCCTGGATCAGGGCGCGCTCGGTGCGGCGCTCCTGCGTGCGGCCGAAGGGGTCCAGCGCAGTGCCGCGCAGGCCCTTCATCTTCGCCAGCACTTCCATGGCCTTGCGCATCCAGGGACCGTAGGACTTCTTGACCAGATGGCCGTGCTCGTCCTTGCCGGCCGACGACGGCGGCGCCAGGTGGTGGACCACGCGGTAGTCGCCCTCGAACATGCCGGCGATGCGCTGGCTGAAGGCCGCATCGGTGTGCAGGCGCGCGACCTCGTACTCATCCTTGTAGGCCATGAGTTTGAACAGATAGCGGGCCACGGCCTCCGACAGGCGCGTGCCGGAGCCCGCCACGCCGCGCTCGGCGGCATGGACCTTGTCCACGAAGGCCTGGTACTCGGCTGCATAGGCGGCGTTCTGGTAGCCCGTGAGGAAGTCCACGCGCTTGGCCACCATCTCGGTCAGCGAGGGCTTCTTGACGAACTGGATCACCTGGGCCGTCTGGAACAGGGCGCGCACGGCAGCCAGGTCATGGGCGCAGCGGCGGCCCCACTCGAAGGCGGCCTTGTTGTTGTCGGCCTGCACGCCGTTGAGTTCGATGGCGCGCATCAGCGCGGCATGCGACAGCGGCACGCGGCCCTTTTGCCAGGCGTAGCCCAGGATCAGCGGGTTGGTGTAGATGCTGTCGCCCAGCAGCTGCACGGCCACCTGCTCGGCGTCGAAGCTGCCCAGCAGCTCGGGGCCCACGGCCTGGGCCAGTGCGCTGGCGCAGCGGTCGTCCGGCGCCTGCCAGTCAGGGTTGGTGACGAAGGCTGCCGTGGGCGAGCCGTGGCTGTTGAGCGCCACGAAGGTGCGGCCCGGCTGCATCACGGACATGGTGGTCGGCGTGGCCGTGACGATGGGGTCGCAGCCGATCACCAGGTCGGCCTTGGCCATGTCCACCTTGGTGGTGTAGATGGCTTCGGGGCGGTTGGCGATCTGGATGTGGCTCCAGGTGGAGCCGCCCTTTTGCGCCAGGCCGGCCGCGTCCTGGGTGATCACGCCCTTGCCCTCCAGGTGGGCGGCCATGCCCAGCAGCGAGCCGATGGTGATCACGCCCGTGCCGCCGACGCCGGCCACGACGATGCCCCAGGCCTGCTCGGCCACGGGGAGCAAGGGCTCCGGGATGGCGGGCAGCATGGACAGGTCGCCCTTCTTCTCCTTCTTGGGCTTTTTGAGCTGGCCGCCTTCGATGGTGACGAAGCTGGGGCAAAAGCCCTTCACGCAGGAGTAGTCCTTGTTGCAGGTGTTCTGGTTGATGCGGCGCTTGCGGCCGAACTCGGTCTCCACCGGCTCGACCGACAGGCAGTTGGACTGCACCGAGCAGTCGCCGCAGCCTTCGCAGACCAATTCGTTGATGACCACGGTCTTGTCGGGCGTGGCCAGCGTGCCGCGTTTGCGGCGGCGGCGCTTTTCGGTGGCGCAGGTCTGGTCGTAGATGATGGCCGTGCAGCCCTTGAGGGTGCGGAACTCGCGCTGGATGCGGTCCAGCTCGTCGCGGTGGTGCACGGTCACGCCCTCGGCCAGCGGCACGCCGTCGTACTTGGCGGGTTCGTCGGTGACGATGACCAGTTTGGCCACGCCCTCGGACTTGAGGCTGTTCATGATCTGCAGCACCGAGTGGCCCTCGGGCCGCTCGCCCACGCGCTGGCCGCCCGTCATGGCCACGGCGTCGTTGTACAGCAGCTTGTAGGTGATGTTCACGCCGGCCGCGATGCTCTGGCGTATCGCCAGCAGGCCGCTGTGGAAGTAGGTGCCGTCGCCCAGGTTGGCGAAGACATGCGCGTCCTTGGTGAAGGGCGCCTGGCCCACCCAGGTCACGCCCTCGCCACCCATCTGCGTGAAGGTGCTGGTGGAGCGGTCCATCCACACCGTCATGTAGTGGCAGCCGATGCCGGCCACGGCGCGGCTGCCCTCGGGCACGCGGGTGCTGGTGTTGTGCGGGCAGCCGCTGCAAAACCATGGCACGCGGTCGCCCGTGGGCTGGCTCTGGGCGGCCTTGAGCGCGGCCTCGCGGGCGTCCAGCACGGCAATGCGCTCGTGCATGCGCTGGGCGATGTGTTCGGGCACGCCGATCTTGGTCAGGCGCTGGACGATGGCGCGCGCGATGAGGGCCGGCGTCAGGTCCGCATTGGGGCGCAGCAGCCAGTCCTGGCTGGGATTGGGCACCGACCATTCGCCGCCGTGCTCATCGCTGAACTTGCCGACCACGTTGGGCCGCACGTCGGAGCGCCAGTTGTACAGCTCTTCCTTGATCTGGTATTCGATGACCTGGCGCTTTTCCTCCACCACCAGGATCTCCTGCAGGCCGCGCGCGAAGTCGCGCGTGATGGTGGCCTCCAGCGGCCAGACCACGTTGACCTTGTGCACGCGTATGCCCAGCTGGCGGCAGGTGTCGTCGTCCAGGCCCAGGTCGGCCAGGGCCTGGCGCATGTCGTTGTAGGCCTTGCCGCTGGCGATCAGGCCGAAGCGGTCGTTGGGACCGTCGATCACGTTGTGGTTGAGCCGGTTGGCGCGCACATAGGCCAGGGCCGCATACCACTTGTAGTTCATCAGCCGCTGCTCCTGCTCCAGCGGCGCATCGGGCCAGCGGATGTGCAGGCCGCCGGGCGGCATCTGGAAGTCCTCGGGCAGGATGATGTTCACGCGGTCCGGCTCCACCGACACGCTGGCCGAGGACTCCACCACCTCCTGGATGGTCTTCATGCCCGACCACAGGCCGGAGAAGCGGCTCATGGCAAAGGCGTGCAGCCCCATGTCCAGGATGTCCTGCACATTGCTGGGAAAGAACACCGGCGTGCCGCAGGCCTTGAAGATGTGGTCGCTCTGGTGGGCGGCCGTGCTGCTCTTGCTGATGTGGTCGTCACCGGCCAGCGCGATCACGCCGCCGTGCCTGGCCGTGCCCGCCATGTTGGCGTGCTTGAACACGTCGGAGCAGCGGTCCACGCCCGGGCCCTTGCCGTACCACAGGCCGAAGACGCCGTCGAACTTCTTGGTCTCGGGATAGAGATCCAGCTGCTGCGTGCCCCAGACGGCCGTGGCGCCCAGCTCTTCATTGACGCCGGGCTGGAAGACGATGTTGTTGGATTCGAGGTGCTTTTTCGCGGCCCATAGCGCCTGGTCATAGCCGCCCAGCGGGGAGCCCCGGTAGCCGCTGATGAAGCCTGCGGTGTTCAGGCCCGCTGCAGCGTCGCGCTGGCGCTGCAGCATGGGCAGGCGCACAAGGGCCTGTACTCCGCTCATGAATGCACGGCCGTGCTGCAGAGCGTATTTGTCGTCGAGAGTGACCGTCTCCAGGGCGCGGCGCACGTCTTCGGGCAGTGGGGCATTCATGGCTTGTCTCCATCGATGGTCGGCGCCCTGTCATGTCCTGCCCGGAACGGGAAAGAGGCATGCACGGCACTCGTTGTCTGAACCAAATCGCCTTTTTTCAGTGTATTCGTGCTCGTCTGATAGGTCTTTGCTTTCTTTGCGCTGTTTCAAGTATCCTGAGCAAGAATCTTTCTTGAAAACGGTGTTTTGTGCAAACTTTGGACAAATTCGACATTGCCATCCTCGGCCACCTGCAGGCCGACGCACGCCTGACCAATGCCGAGCTGGCCCAGCGCGTGGGCCTGTCGGCCGCGCCCTGCTGGCGCCGTGTGCGGGCGCTGGAGGAGGCGGGCTTCATCCGCGGCTACCACGCCGACATCGACCGCCACAAGATCGGCCTGGGCGTGCTGGCCTTCGTGCGGCTCGATGCCGTGCGCACGGCCGGCACGCTGACGCTGGAGATGGAGGACGCCATCCGCAAGCTGCCCGAGGTCGTGACCTGCCACTACATCAGCGGCACCGGCACCTTCGAGCTGCAGGTGGTGGCGCGCGACCTGGACAGCTTTGCGCAGTTCGCGCGCAACACGCTGCTGAACCTGCCCAATGTGAAGGACATGCAGACCAGTTTCTCGCTGGGCGAGATCAAGTCCAGCCATGCGCTGCCGCTGTCCCAGCTGGGGCCCATGGCGGGCAAGGGCCTGCCGGACCAGTAGCCGCAGGCCGGCGGACTGGCCTGTGAAGGTCGCGCCGAAGCGACAGTGTGCTCCTGCAAAAGGAGCAAAAAACACCTGCCGTGCAAGGCGGTGATCGTGGTTCTTAGTGCAACAACCATTTCTGGCGCCACCCCCGCGTTTGGGCCGAGAATCAGGGGCACATGGCCGCAGAACAAACAACACCAGTCCCCGCCCAGCCGCCTGCCTCTGAATCCGAGCCTTCCACCCCGCCCCCGGCCGAGCCTTCGGGCATGGGGGCGCCGGGCACCCTGATCGAAGACCCGTCAGGCATGACGGCCGCCGACAAGGCGGCTGCCGAGGCCGAAGGCCAGAAGGCGGCCCAGGCCCAGCAGGGCGTCTGGGCGCCGCTGTCCGGCCCCACCTTCCGCATGCTCTGGCTGATCTGGATGGCGGCCAATACCTGCATGTGGATGAACGATGTGGCGGCGGCCTGGCTCATGACCTCGCTGACCACCTCGCCCGTGCTGGTGGCCCTGGTGCAATCGGCCTCCACGCTGCCCGTCTTCCTGCTGGGCCTGCCCAGCGGCGCGCTGGCCGACATCCTGGACCGGCGCCGCTACTTCATCGTCACCCAGTTCTGGGTGGCGGCCGTGGCGCTGGTGCTGTGCCTGTTCGTGCTGTCCGGCCAGATGACGGCGCACTGGCTGCTGGTGCTGACCTTTGCCAACGGCATCGGCCTG
The DNA here is from genome assembly GCF_014852125.1 of Delftia sp. DLF01. Classification (NCBI taxonomy): domain Bacteria; kingdom Pseudomonadati; phylum Pseudomonadota; class Betaproteobacteria; order Burkholderiales; family Comamonadaceae; genus Delftia; species Delftia sp. DLF01. Next base: position 1,347,680 of record NZ_JACVAZ010000002.1, on the reverse strand, counting down.
GCCATGCGCTGGCCCGTGTTCTCGGCGCTGATCCCCGAACTCGTGCCCAAGCACCACCTGCCTTCGGCCATGGCGCTCAATGCCGTGGCCATGAACGCCTCGCGCATCATCGGCCCGCTGGTGGCCGGCGCCATCATCGCCAGCCTGGGCAGCGCATGGGTGTTCGTGCTGAACGCCGTGCTGTCCATCCTCTCGGGCATCGTGCTGATCCGCTGGAAGCGCCGCCACGTGGCCAACCCGCTGGGCCGCGAGCGCCTGCCCTCGGCCATGCGCGTGGGCCTGCAGTTCGTGCGCGAGTCGCCCCGCATGCATGCGGTGCTGGCGCGCACGGTGTGTTTCTTCCTGCAGTGCACGGCCGTGATGGCCTTGCTGCCCCTGGTGGCCCAGCGCCTGCACGGCCCCACCGAGGGCGGGGGCGGCGCCGAGACCTTCACGCTGCTGCTGGCCTCCATGGGTGCGGGCGCCATCGTGGGCGCCATGTTCCTGCCGCGCCTGCGCCAGGCCATGTCCAAGGAAAGTCTGATCCGGTCGGGCTCTGCCGTGCATGCGCTGGCCACGCTGGCAGTGGCCCTGTCGCCCAATGTCTACATGGCCGTGCCGGCCATGATGCTGGCCGGCATGGCGCTGATCTCCACCGCCAACGTGCTGGGCGTCTCGGCCCAGATGGCCTTGCCCAACTGGGTGCGGGCGCGCGGCATGTCCATCTACCAGATGTCCATCATGGGCGGTACGGCGACAGGCGCCGCGCTCTGGGGACAGGTGGCCAGCATGGTGGGGGTGAGGGGCAGCCTCATGGTGGCCGCCGCCAGCGGCGTGGTCTGCATGCTGCTGGTCCAGCGCCTGGTGCGCGACCGCCAGATCGAGGAGGATTTGAGTCCCTCCAAGGCCTTCCAGCGCCCCGAGGTCAACATCCCCGAAGCCGGCCGCGTGGTCGTCACCATCGAGTACCAGATAGACCCCACCCAGGCCGAGGCCTTCCGCGCCCTCATGCAGGAAAGCCGCCGCAGCCGCATGCGCCAGGGCGCGCTGGGCTGGAGCCTGCTGCACAGCATGAGCCACCCCGAGCGCTACGTGGAGCAGATCATCGACGAATCCTGGACCGAGCACCTGCGCCGCTTCGACCGCGTCACCGCCGCCGACGTGGCCCTGCGCGACCGCAAGCTGGCCTATCACAAGGGCAAGGAACCGCCGCGCGTTACGAGGTACTTCGATACCCCCTGAGGCGCTGCGCGCCTTCCCCCTGAGGGGGACGGCGCCCTCGCAGCGAGGCTGCTCTTGCTCGGCGCGCCTGGCGTTGGGCCGCGCCAGAGCGAGGGACAGTGGATAGAGGTGTGTCTGCGCTGGTCTTGTGCCATGCGGGGCGAGCCTTGGCGCAAAGGATAAAACCGGCGCACCCCAAAGCGGGAAGCGGCGTAGCCGCTCAGGGGGTCACCTCAAGTGCGGTGCCTGGCTGGCAAGGCTGCGCGGCCAGAAGGCCCACAGGCGCAGGTTCTGCTTGATGCGGCCGGCCAGGTCGCCGGCTTCGGGGCCCCAGCCCATGAAGTAGTCGGCGCGCACGGCGCCGACGATGGCGCTGCCGGTGTCCTGGGCGAATACCAGGCGGTTCAGGGCCACGGTGGGCCCGGATGTGGACAGCCAGACCGGCGTGCCGTAGGGAATGCTCTGCTTGTCCACGGCGATGGAGCGGCCCGGGGTCAGGGCCACGCCCTGGGCGCCTTTGGGGCCGAATTGCAGGTCCAGGCCTTCCAGCGGCTCCTCGCGGAAGAAGACATAGCGCGGGTTGCTCCACAGCATTTCATTGACGCGGCCGGGGTTGGCGGCCACCCAGGCGCTGATGCCGGGCCAGGTGGCGTCGCGCACCAGTCCCTGGTCCAGCAGCCAGCGGCCCACGCTCTTGTAGGGCTGGTCATTGGTGCCCGCAAAGGCGACGCGGATCGTGCGTTGCGCGCCCGTGGGCTCGGTGATGTTCAGGCGCCCCGATCCCTGGATGTGCAGCACCATCGCATCGACCGGGTCGCGCAGCCAGGCGATGGCGCGGCCTGCCAGGGCCGCCTGGGCCTCGGGCATCGTCTCGATCTGCTGGCGCGAGAACCAGGGCTTGCGGCTGCCGAAGCCGGCGCCGGCCGGCGTCTTGTACAGCGGCACGTTGAAGCCGTCGCCCGGCAGGCGCCGTGCCTCGAACAGCGGCTCGTAGTAGGCGGTCAGCATGCCGTCCGGGCCACCGCCCAGCGCTTCGATGCGGTAGGGCTGCAGATTGGCCATGAGCCAGGCGCGCTGCTCGTCGCCCGTGGCAATGCTCAGCTGGCGCACGTCCCGGCACAGGCCCGCGAAGACCGAGCTGGGCCGTTCGCAGTTCTTGAGCCAGGCATTCCAGGCTTCGTGCAGCGCGTCTTCCTGCAGGCCGGGCAATTCGCTCCAGTCGGCTGCGATCCAGCGGCTCTTGGTGGGGGTGTTGGTGACCAGCGGGGGCCTGGGTGTCACGGTGACCGGGCCTCCCGGCTGCAGGTCGGGCACGGGCGAAGGGTCATAGACCGGCTTGGTGGTGGTCGTGCAGGCGACCAGCGTCCCTACAATCAGCGCCATCGCGGCATGGCGCAGGAGGTGGAAATTCATGGGGTTGATTTTGCTCGAAGCACTGCTGGCCTTGGTGATTCTGGTCGCTATTGTGTGGTGGACCATGTTCTCCGGGCGCCGCAAGGGCGAGTTGCCCGTGGACACGCCACGGGATTCGCATCCGTCTCCAGACAAACCCTCTCCCGGGCAGGATCGCAGCGGCCCGTGACGGCCGTGGAGGCAGCCTCGCGGAGCGGGCGCCGTCCTACGGGTATGCCCTGCCCGCACTGATAGGCTGTGCTCAGCCTGCTTTCCACAATGGGGACCCTGGCGCTACCGCACGGTGCGTTCCCAAGATTCAAAAAGGAGTTTCCCATGCGCAAGCACATCGTTCTGGCCGCCGCAACGGCTGCCGCACTGTTCATCTCCGGCTGCGCGAACATGAGCGACACCCAGCGCCGCACGGCCACGGGTGCTGGCGTGGGCGCTGCAGCCGGCGCCGTGCTGGGCGCGGTCACCGGCGGCAGGGCCGGCACGGGCGCCGTGATCGGTGCCGGCGTGGGTGCACTGGGCACCTACATCTGGTCGCAGAACATGGAAAAGCAAAAGCGCGAGATGGAGCAGGCCACCCAGGGCACGGGCGTGAACGTGAGCCAGACGGCCGACAACCAGCTCAAGCTCGACATTCCCAGCGACATCTCGTTCGATACCAACCGTTCCGACATCAAGGGCAACTTCGCCCCCATCCTGGACCGCTTCGCCGAAGGCCTGCGCAACAACCCCAATGCCGAGGTGCGCATCATCGGCCACACGGACAGCACGGGCTCGGACGCCATCAACAACCCGCTGTCGCTGGACCGCGCCAACAGCACGCGCAACTACCTGACCATGCGCGGCGTCTCGGGCGCTCGCATCGCCACCGAAGGCCGTGGCTCGCACCAGCCCGTGGCTTCCAACGACTCGGCCAGCGGCCGCGCCATGAACCGCCGCGTGGAAATCTTCGTGGGCGAGATCCCGCAGCAACAGCAGCAGCCCCAGTATCAACAGCAGCCGCAGTACCAGCAGCCGCAATACCAGCCCCAGTACCAGCAGCCCCGCTGATCCCGGCTCTGGCCCGGATGCAACGCCCCGCAACGCGGGGCGTTTTTGCGTGGGCAGCCCCCTTCCTTGCCCTATGCTGGCACCCATCCATCAATGGGGGGTCGTATGAGTGAAGCAAGCACAGCAGGCATGGCCGACGTGGTCAGCCCGCTCGACAAGGGCCTGGGTGCGCTGTCGGCGCCCTGCGCGCCGCAGGACGCTGCAGCTCAGGGCTGGAACCTGCTGCGCGAGGATCTGGGCCTGCCGGCCGCCGTGCTCTCGCAGTCGCGCCTGGCGCACAACCTGGCCTGGATGCAGCGCTTTGTGGACGCCTACGGCGCCAAGCTCGCGCCCCACGGCAAGACGACCATGGCGCCCCGCCTTTTCCGCCAGCAGATCGATGCGGGCGCCTGGGGCATTACCTTGGCGACCGCCCAGCAGACACGCGTGGCCCATGCCCACGGCGTGCGCCGCGTGCTCATGGCCAACCAGCTGATCGGACGGCGCAATATGGCCGCCGTGGCCGAGCTGCTGGCCGACCCCGGTTTCGAGTTCTTCTGCCTGGTGGACTGCGCCGAGCAGGTCGAGCAACTGGCGGCCTTCTTTGGCGCGGCGGGCCAGTCCGTGCAGGTGCTGATCGAGCTGGGCCCGCCCGGCGGGCGCACGGGAGTGCGCTCCGATGCGCAGATGCAGCCGCTGCTGGACGCGCTGGCAAGAGCTGGCGCGGCCGTGCAACTGGCCGGCATCGAGGTCTACGAAGGCGTGCTCAAGGAAGAGGATGCCATCCGCACCCTGCTGCGGCGCGCCGTTCACTGGCTTGAGCGGCTCGCAAGCGATGGACGATTGCAGCGCAGCCCGGCCGTGCTCACGGGGGCCGGCTCGGCCTGGTACGACGTGGTGGCCCAGGAATTCGGCAAGGCCGATATAGGGGGAGCGCTGGATCTGGTGCTGCGCCCCGGCTGCTATCTCACGCATGACGCGGGCATCTACCAGGCAGCGCAGCAGCGCATCGACCAGACCAACCCCGTGGCGCAGCAGATGCGTGCCAGCCTGCTGCCTGCGCTGCAGGTCTGGGCCTATGTGCAGTCACTGCCCGAGCCTGGCCGCGCCATCGTGGCGCTGGGCAAGCGCGATACCGCCTTCGAGGCCGTGCCGCCCCGGCCCGCGCTGCGCTACCGCCCCGGTGATGCCGCGCCGGTGGCCGCACCGCCCCATTGGGAGGTCACGGCCATGATGGACCAGCATGCTTTCCTGAAGGTGGCCGAGGACGATGGCCTGCGCGTCGGCGACATGCTGGCCTTCGATATCTCCCACCCCTGCCTGACCTTCGACAAATGGCGGCAGATGGCCGTCGTCAACGATGGCTACGACGTGGTGGACGTGATCGCTACGTATTTCTGAGGATGTCAGCCGTGCGTGCGCAGCAGGTTGGCCAGTTCCACGGCCGACTTGACCTGCATCTTGTCGAAGACGCGCGCGCGGTGGACTTCGACGGTGCGCACGCTGATGTCCAGCTGGTCGGCGATGAGCTTGTTGGGAATGCCCTCCACCACCAGCCGCATCACGTCGCGCTCGCGCTCCGTCAGTTCGTTGAAGCGCGCGCGCACGGCCTCGCGAGCGCGGGTCTCGGCCTGGTGCTGGGCTGACAGTTCCAGCGCCTGCTCGATGCGGTCCACGAGCGCGTTGTCCGAAAAGGGCTTCTCGCAGAAATCGAAGGCGCCGCGCTTGACCGTGTCCACGGCCGTGGGTACGTCGGCATGGCCGGTCAGGAAGATCACGGGCATGCCCGCGATCTGGTTGCGCTCCAGCATGAGGTTGAACAGCGCCAGCCCGCTCATGCCGCCCATGCGCATGTCCAGCAGCAGGCAGCAGGGATTGCGTGGCGGCGGGCGCGACTGCAGCATGGCGTCGAAGGCCTCTGCGCTGTCATAGCATTCGCTGAGCAGGCGGCGCGAGCGCAGCAGCCAGGCCAGCGCTTCGCGTACATCGGTGTCGTCATCGACGATGTAGACGGTGGCGTCGGGTACAGGTTCCATGGGCCTATTGTTCCATCTATGGTTCCACCTGTGCCGGGTTGTGGGTCGGCAGCGTGAAGGCGAAGACGGTTCCGCGCGGGCTGTGCGGGCTGTGCTGCAGGTGGCCGCCATGCTGTTCGACCACGGTGCGGCACAGGCTCAGGCCCAGGCCCATGCCCTCGTTGCGCGTGGTGAAGAAGGGCGTGAACAACTGCTCCGCCACATGCTTGGGGATGCCGCTGCCGCAGTCGATGACGGCGAATTCCACCCAGCTGCGGCGCGTGCTGGCGGCCGCACGCCGCACGCGCAACTGCAGTTCGCGGTCCACGGTCTCGGGCGAGTCCATGGCCTGCATGCCGTTGCGCGCCAGGTTGAGCAGCACCTGCTCGATCATGGTCGGATCGCAGAGCACGGGCGACAGGCCGGGCTCGATATCGGTGGTCACGCGCACGCCCAGGTTGCGCGCCTGCAGGCTGACCAGCGGCAGCACGGCGTCTATGAGTTCGGCGGCACCTATGACTTCGCGGGACTGGTCGCGACGCCGCACGAAGTCGCGCACGCTCTTGATCACGCGGCCTGCACGGTCGGCCTGGAAGCTGATGCGCTCCATGGCCATGCGCAAGTCCTGCAACTGCTGGCGCAGATGGGCTTCGTTTCCGGCGTTGCCTGCCGCACCGTCGTCGCTGCCCAGCATGTTCAGCGATCCCGTGGCGTAGCTGGAGATGGCCACCAGCGGCTGGGTGAGTTCATGGCTGAGCAGCGACGCCATTTCGCCCACGGTGGCCAGGCGGGCCGTGGCCTGCAGGCGCTCCTGCGAGGCGCGCGAGATCTCTTCCATGCGCTTTTGCTCGCTGATGTCGATGAAGGCGCTCATCCAGCCCGTGTGCTGGCCCTGGGCGTTGATCAGCGGCGCCTCGAAGATCAGCACCGGAATGCGTGTGCCGTCCTTGCGCATGAAGATGCTTTCGTGGCCCTCGCGCGGCGGCGGTGCGTTGCCGGACAGGCGGTTGTCGCGCCGGCGCGCGTAGATTTCGGCGCGCTCGGGCGGCCAGTAGGGCGCGATGCTCAGGCCCAGCAGCTCCTCGGCCGTGAAGCCCACCATGTTGCAGAAGGCCGGATTCACATAGCTGATGCGGCCCTGCAGGTCGCGCGCGCGCAGGCCCGTGACCAGCGAGTCCTCCATGGCCTTGCGAAAGGCCAGCGCATCGCCCAGGTCACGCTCGGCACGCAGGCGGCGGCGGTTGTCTCGCACCAGCACGGCGACCACGGAGACCAGGGCGATGGACATCAACGTCACCAGGGCCGTGAGCACGTTGGGGAACACGCTGGGTGCGCGGTGCCAGCTGTCCATGCGCAGCACCAGGGTGCTGCCGGGCAGATCCAGCAGCTGCTGCGCCGTGAACATGCGCGTGCCGCGCCAGGAGGCGCCAAGCAGGGCCAGGCGCGTGCCGTCGGGCTCGGTGAAGGACACTTCCTGGGTGCGCGGCAGGTTCTTGCTGACCTGGGTGATGAGCAGGCTTTGCAGGCTGTAGGTGCCGATGACGAAGCCGATGATGTGGCCGCTTTGCGTCAGCGGCAGGCAGACCTCCATCATCTCCGTGCCCAGGCCCTCGGCCAGCAGCTGGAAGTAGCTGGGCGAGTAGGCGGGGCCGTTCAGGCGGCGCGCGTGGGTGCAGGTCAGCACGGCCTCGGGGTGGGTGTTGTTCGTGCGCAGCTGGTCTTCCCACTGCACGTTGCGATAGGGGGTCTCGGCATGGGAGCGGATCTGCAGGCCCGCGTCGCGCCACTCGATGCGCATCAGCTCGCGGCGCACCTGCAGCAGCTCGGCGGCGCGGGTCTTCCATTCGGCGGGCTCGTTGTCGGGCGCGTTCAGCGCCTGCAGGTCCTGCAGGTTGCGGTTGAGCGCTGCGCGTATGTCGGCCACGGCATTGGCCGTGTCGCGCTCCAGCTTGTCCTGGACCTGGGAGGCCTCGTAGCGCCCGGCCAGCCAGACCATGGTGACGAGCATGCTCAGGACCAGGGCGACCAGCAGGCTCCACAGCGACCAGCGGCGCCAGGCCGTGCGCCAGCGGCGCCAGGGCCAGCGGCCTTCGGGCATGGGCGACATCGGTGACATGGCCGGCATGGGCGGCATGGGCGGGTGCGGTGGATTCACAGGACGCGGTGCTCCAGGGCCGGCAACTGGCGGCGCACATGCGCCAGGCGCTCGCGCTTGATCTCGCCCAGCACCACGCCGGCGCCCTCGGCCTGCTGCGCCAGCACCATGCCCCAGGGATCGGCCAGCAGGCTGTGGCCCCAGGTACGGCGGCCGTTTTCATGGTGGCCGCCCTGGGCGGGCGCCAGCAGGTAGGCCTGGTTTTCGATGGCGCGGGCGCGCAGCAGCACTTCCCAGTGCGCCAGACCCGTGATGTGGGTGAAGGCGGCGGGCACCAGCAGCAGGTCGGCGCCCTGCTCGGCAAGGCGGCGGTACAGCTCGGGAAAACGCAGGTCGTAGCACACGCTCAGACCCAGGCGCCAGGTCTCGCCCTCGCGCGAGGTGATGTCGCAGGTCACGGGCGTGTGGCCCGCCTGGACCACGGTGGCTTCCGTGTAGCGCTCGCGTCCGTTGTCGTAGTGGAACAGGTGGATCTTGTCGTAGCGCGCCACGCATTCGCCCTGGGGCGAGAACACCAGGGAGCTGTTGAGCACATGGGCATCGTCATCGGCCACCAGGGGCAGGGTGCCGCCCACGATCCACAGCTGCAGCTCGCGTGCTGCGCGGCGCAGGAAGTCCTGGATGGGGCCTGCGCCGAAGCTCTCGCGGTAGGCCAGCTTGTCGGTGTCGCGCAGGCCCATGGCGCAGAAATACTCGGGCAGGGCCGCGAGTTCGGCACCCTGGTCGCGCGCCTGGCGCAGCAGGGCCAGCGCCTGGTCGAGGTTGGCGCGCACATCGGGTTCCGACACCATTTGCAGGGCTGCGATTTTCATGGGTTCTCTCCTGAAGAAGCGGGCTCGGTGGCGCCGGAGGGCGTGCTGGCGGGGCTGTTGGCGGCAGGATCGGAGGGTGTCGTGGCCCGGCGCCGCGGCAGGGCCGTGACCTGGGGCTCGTCCCAGCTGCCGTCGATGCGGAATTCCTTGGTGGCCGCCGCGATCAGCGGGCCGCGCAGCAGCACCTGCGCCAGGAAGCTGCCCAGGCCGACCACGGGGTTGATGGCCGTGGCCACCAGGGAGGCCGTCATGGCATTGATCTCTGGCACCACCACCACATGCAGATTCTGCGTCTCCTGGACCAGGTCGGCCGTGCCCTCCATCAGCACGGCGGCGTTGACGCCCTTCATCTGCATGTTGTTGGTGCGCGCCACGCCGTCGGTGATCTGCACGTCGCCGCGCATGAAGTCGAAGGCGAAGCCGTTGCTGAACACATCGCGGAAATCCAGGGTCAGCCGGCGGGGCAGCGCCTGCAGGCTGAGCACGCTCAGCAGCTTGGCCAGGCCCGGCTCGGCCTTGAGGAACTGGCCGGTCTGCACATCCAGGTGCATGGAGCCAGAGAGGCTGCGGAAGTCGGGCGTGATGGGCGAGCCCGTCCAGCCCGCCGATCCCTGCAGCACGCCCTTGCCGTTGCCCACCACGCCGGGCATATCGAAGCGCGTGAGCAGCTTGCCCACGTCGCGCAGGTCCAGCTGGAACTGCAACTGGCTGCGCCCCGGGTGTTCGGACTGGCCCTGGGGCAGGCGCCACTGGCCGCTGGCCGTCAGCGTGGCCTCGGGCGTGGCGATGTTGAAGCGCGACAACTGCCATTCGCGCGCCGCCGCATCGCCGGGAACGGGGCGGTTGCGGGCCTCCACTTCCAGGCGGCCCAGGGCGTGGCCTGACAGGTGCATGTCGTCCACCACGATCTGCAGGGCCGGCAGCTGGCGCGGCCCCTCGCTGAACAGGGCGTCCACGCGGTCGGATTTGGCCTCGGGCACCGTCAGGCGTGACAGCCGGGCCACCAGCTGCCCTTCGGGCTGGGCATCCGTGCCTTCGCGAAAGCCCACGTAGCCGTCAAGCTCCTGGGAGGCGAGGTTGCTGTGCCACGAGCCGCCATCGCGCGATATCCCCGCCACCACGTCGTGCAGCTGCCGCCCCTTGGCCTGCAGCTGCTTGACGCGCAGGGTCAGCCGGTCGGGGAGGTATTCGCGCGCCGGGTCCGCGGCATCGGCGGGCTCCGGCTTGGCGCCGCTGGACTGCGGCGCCAGTGCCAGCCAGTCGTCGAGATTGAACAGCGGCAGCTGCACATGGGCCTGCACGCCCTGGCCCGAAGTGGAAGCCGTGCCCGCTTCCTGGCCGATAAGGATGCTGCCGTGCAGAACACGGCTGTGCTTGCCACTGATGTCGCGCTCATAGAACACCGAGCCCGTATCGCCCAGTTGCACGCTGATCTGGTCGCGCAGCGGGGCATCGGGCGAGGTGAAGCTGGCGGGTGCGAGCTGGTGGCTCACGTTCAATGGCTGGATGGACTCCGCTGCCTTGCCCAGCGGGGCGGGCAGGTTGATGCGCATGCCTTGCAGGCTGGACTGGACCTGGATTTCGGGTGTTCCGCGCCGCACCTTCAGCAGCAGGGAATAGGGCGACTGGCCTTCGGCATGGCGGGCCAGGTCGGCCACCCAGCCCAGCTCCCTGGCTTCGCGCAGCCCCTGTGCCGTTGCCGTGCCTTGCACGCGCACCTTGACGGAGGATTCGGTGGCCGGCGCATTGCGCGCCAGCGCCTGCATGCCGCCATCGGCGCGCAGCTCACCGCCCAGCGCGCGCGCCTGCAGGCCGGCCAGCGAGAAGCCGGTTTCGGAGAACTTGACGGCCCCGCGCAGCTGGCTCAGATGGGGCGTCTGATCATCGAGCTGCAGGGAGTTGCCCGCCAGCGTGACCTGTCCAGACACCTTGCTGCGGTCCAGATGGTCGATGGGCAATTGCAGCTGCAGGGCCAGTTGCGCGGCGCCCGTGGCCTCGCTGCCGTCCAGCACGTGCCCGGTCAGCGCCGACAGGGCCGAGGTCTTGACCACGCCCAGCATGTCGGCCAGCGGGCCCTGGCCCTTGGCGGTGACGGCCACCTCGGTGTGGCCCAGGTTGGGAATGCTGGCCTGGATGTCGCGCATCTGCAGCTGCGGGTAGCCCGCGAACTCGCCGCGTGCATTGCGCACGGCCATCGATGAACGGTCGAAGACCAGCTCACCCGACAGATCGACCAGGGCCGGCCAGGGCGCCTCGCCATGCGTGAGCAGATGGGGTGGCACATATTCATAGTGCACGTCATGCAGCTTGGCAGCGATATGGAACTCGCCCTGGCTGGGCTTTTCTGCCGGCACGTGGTCCAGGTGTCCGCGCACCTTGAAGTTCACCGTGCTTGCGCGCCCGGCGTGGATGGCCTCTCGCACGTAATGGCGCGCATCGGCGGGGATTTCCAGCGGAAGGTAGCGGTGCACGCGCGTGCCGTCTGCGTTGCGCAACTGGCCCTGCAGGTCCAGCACGCCCGGAAAGCGCGGGTGCTTGTCGCTGCCGTCGCCGGTGTGCCATTGCGCACGGGCCTCGCCCTCGGTGTCATCGTTGGCAAAGCGCAGGTTGGGCACCTGCACGCTGATGGCCTGTCCGCGCAACTGCCAGCGCAGGCTGGCCTGCAGGCGGTGCAGCGGGATCTCGGGTTCCTCGAAGACGCCAGGAAAGGACAGCGCGGCCGGCTGCTGCCCCGTGCCCTCCATCTCCAGCTGCGCCTGTCCGCCGTCCTGGTCCAGCGAGAAGCGCGCGTTCAGGCCCTTGATGCCGGGCATGCCCGGCTTCGTGGGGCCTTCGGACGATGCCACTCCGTCGATCGACAGCTGCTGCAGTTCGCCGCTGGCCTTGTACTGCTGCAAGGACTCCAGCGGACCGCGCCAGCTTCCCTGGAACTGGCGCAGCTGGCCGGCCGGGGCCATGTCGGTCAGATGGCGCTGCAGCTGCTCGGGCAGCGGCAGGCGCCGGCCCAACTGGGCAAGGATGGCCAGGTCAATGCCATCGGCCTGGAACTCGCCCTGCTCGCCCAGCGCCCCCTGCGTGCTTGCGCCCGCAGGGTTGTAGCGCGCGCGCAGGTTGCCGGCAGGCCAGTGCAGGCCGTCACCCGTGGAGAACTCCAGGTTCTGCGCGGCGAAGCGCCAGCCGTCCTGGTGCTGCACGCTCAGCCGGCCCGTCAGCGCCTGCAGTTGCAGCGGCTCCAGGTTCTCGCGCCACTGCAGTTGCAGGGCATTCACCGCCACATCGGCCATGGCACCCACGGGCTGGCCCTGGCGCAGGTCGATCCAGGCGCGCAGTGCGCCCCGGCCCTGCTGCAGGCGCAGGTCGGACGTATCCATGTATTGCCCGAGCCGGGACAGGTCGATCTGCGTGAACATCGCATGGGCCTGTCCGCTCCAGCGCTGCCAGTTGCCCTCGTGCGTGGACAGCAACGGCTCGCGGAACAGGCCGGCGAGCATGAAGCGCTCGCCCCAGCCTTCGGGCGGCGTGGCATCCAGGCGGATTCCGTGGCTCCAGCCCTTGTTGCGCAGCACCAGATCCACATCGCGCAAGGCCAGCGGCGGTGCCTGGCGCAGTTCGTCCACCCACAGCAGGCTGCCGCCGCGCAGGGCCAGCTCGGTCTGGGAAAACATCCAGTCGGCGGCGGCATTGTCCCCGCCCGATGAAGGGCTGATCTCGATGCCGGCCACGAAGACACGGCCATCGGCCGCGCGGCGGACCACGAGTTCGGGGCGGTCGATATAGATCTGCTCCACGCCCAGGCGCATCAGCGAGCGGGCCGAAACGGCCACCACCACGCTGGGCAGGCGCAGGGCGTCCGCGGTGTGTTCTGGGTCTTCGACCACCACGTCGCCCAGCTCGAACCGGGGGACCAGTCCCTCGCTGCGGGCCGTGATGCTGCCTATGCGCACGGGTAGGCCCAGCGTGCGTGAGGCCAGGGATTCCAGCTGAGGACGCCATTCGCCGATTCGCGGCACAATCCAGCCATGGAGCACCCCCCACACGGAGCCCAGGACCAGCCAGAAGGCCAGGACCAGCCCCAGTGACCACCGCGCAAGGCCGGCCATCCAACGGGTCAGGCGTGTGGGGTGCGGTTTCGGTTCGATCATCGGCGGCATCAGCTATGACGGGAATTATGACCGGCACCCTCGGGGACCGGACGGTAACCAAGGGTTGCTGCGATCCCTCTGCGCGTGAGTGGCCGCTTCTTTCGCGTTCCGTATGCAATCCTCAGAGCACGCAATGGCAGACACGGCCTTGAATGTCCCCGCACAGGCCGCCTATTCCCGTTTCCACCAACGGCTGCATCGTCGCTATGGCGACGAGTTGAGCCTGTTGCCGCCGGGCCCGCCCGAGCGCGCCTCCATGGAGCAGGCCCTGTCGGCGCTGCTGGAGCGCGGGCTGGACCTGTCGGCCGCGCTGCGCGTGCTGCGCCAGCTGGTCATGGAGCGCACCATGGTGCTCGACTGCGAGCAGCAGGCGCCGCTAGCCGTGGTCACGCGGGCCGTGACCGAGCTGGCCGAGCTGGCGCTGGAGCGCGCCTGCATCCAGGTGCGCGCCGAACTCGATGCGCGCCATGGCGCACCGCAAGGCCCCGAGGGCCGGCCCGTGCAGCTGTGGATCATAGGCATGGGCAAGCTGGGCGCGCGCGAGCTCAATGTCTCCAGCGACATCGACCTGATCTACGTCTACGAGCAGGACGGCGACACGGCCGGCCTGCCCGACGGGCGCGGCGTTCTCTCCAACCATGAGTACTTCGCGCGCGTTGTCAAAGGCATCTATGGCCTGATCGGCGACACCACCGAGCACGGATTCGTGTTCCGCGTGGACCTGGCGCTGAGGCCCAACGGCAACTCGGGGCCGTCGGCTGTCTCGCTGGCCTCGCTGGAAGAGTATCTGCAGACCCATGGCCGCGAGTGGGAGCGCTTCGCCTGGCTCAAGAGCCGGGTGGTGGCGCCCATGGACAGCGTGCGCTCCACGCAGGTGCAGGCGCTGCGCGCCGTGGTCCTGCCCTTCGTCTTTCGCCGCTATCTGGATTACGCGGTCTTCGATGCGCTGCGTTCGCTGCACCGCCAGATCCGCGAGCATGCGGCGCGGCGCAGCGCGGGCCATCCCGGCCGCTCCAATGACGTCAAGCTCTCGCGCGGCGGTATCCGCGAGATCGAATTCACCGTGCAATTGCTGCAGGTGGTGCGTGGCGGCCAGTTCCCCGAGCTGCGCTGCCGCCCCACGCTGGAGGCGCTGGGGCGCCTGGCGCGCGCCGGCCTCATGAGTCAGGAAGTGGCCGACGCCCTGGGCGCGGCCTATACCTTTTTGCGCCGTGTCGAGCACCGCATCCAGTACCTGGACGACCAGCAGACCCATGTGCTGCCCACGCGCGATGACGACCTCGAATGGATTGCGCGCACCATGGGCTTTGCCGATACCTGCGCCTTCCTGCACCAGTTCGACGCCCACCGCGAAAAGGTGGCCGAGGAGTTCGACACCCTGCTCGGCGGCTCTGCCCCGCCGCAATGCAGCGCGGGCCGATGCAACGGCGCCCGCAGCCCTGCACAGGGAGGAACGCCGCGCGAGATCGATGGACTCATGGAGCAGCTGCCGCCCGCCCTGGCCGCCCACGTGGCCGACTGGCGCGGCAACGCCCGCATCGCCAACCTGCGCGACGAGGCGCGCAGCCGGCTGTTCCGCCTTGTGCAGCGCACGGCGCAATGGGTGGCCGAGCGCAGCGTGCCCGAAGACGCCGCAGTGCGCTTTCTGAACTGGCTGGAGCCGCTGCTGCGCCGCGAAAGCTATCTGGCCCTGCTGCTGGAGCGCCCTGCCGTGCACGAGCGGCTGCTGGACCTGCTGGGCGCGGCGCGCTGGCCCGCGCGCTATCTGCAGCAGCACCCGGGCGTGATCGACGAGCTGGCCAACGACGCCATGCTGGGCGAGCGCTTCTCTCCCATGGATTTCGAGCATGAGCTGGCCCTGCGCCTGGCCGCGCTGCAGACCACGGGCGAGGACGACGACGAAACCCTGCTGAACCTGCTGCGCCGCGCCCACCATGCCGAGGTCTTTCGCACGCTGGCGCGTGATATCGAGGGCCGCATCACGGTCGAGCAGGTGGCGGACGACCTCAGTGCGCTGGCCGACTGCGTGCTGCGCGTGACGGCCAGCTGGTGCTGGAGCCGGCTCAAGAACCGCCACCGCGAGTCGCCGCAGTTCGCCATCATTGGCTACGGCAAGCTCGGCGGCAAGGAACTGGGCTACGGCAGCGACCTGGACATCGTCTTCGTCTTCGATGACGACGACGAGCACGCCTCCGAGATCTATGCCGCCTTTGTGCGCAAGCTCATCAACTGGCTGGCCGTCAAGACGGGCGAGGGCGATCTGTTCGAGATCGACACCGCGCTGCGCCCCAATGGGAACTCCGGCCTGCTGGTGACCAGCTTTGCCTCCTATGCCAACTACCAGCAGCAGCGCGGCAGCAACACGGCATGGACCTGGGAGCACCAGGCCATGACGCGGGCGCGCTTCGTGCTGGGCAGCGACGATCTGCAGGCCCGCTTCGACGCCGTGCGCGAGGCCGTGATCACCGCACCGCGCGACGCTGCGGCCCTGCGCGACGAGATCGTGGCCATGCGCGAACGCGTTCGCACTGCGCATCCGGTGCGCGGCGGCCTCTTCGACGTCAAGCACAGCCCCGGCGGCATGGTCGATGTGGAGTTCGCCGTCCAGTACCTGGTTCTCTCGCAATCGGCCCTGCATCCGGGTCTGATGGCCAATCTTGGCAACATCGCGCTGCTGCAGCGTGCGGAAGAGGCGGGCCTGCTGCCTGCAGGCGTGGGCCAGCAGGCAGCCCGGGCCTACCGTGAACTGCGCCGCCTGCAGCACGTGGCGCGGCTGGACGAGCGGACGGCCCAATTGGTACCCGGCCAGGCCGAACCGCTCAGTGCGCCGGTCAAGGCCCTGTGGGAAGCGGTTTTCACGGGGGCCGCTCTGGTGTGAGGATGCGGGGAGGGAAGGTGGTCGGCCCTGGCCGACGCCGTCCCGTCAGCATCCATCGAACACGGCCTACAGCAGAATGACGCTCCTCGTCAAAATGTTACATTTTTCCCGCCCCCGACCCCTGGAACTTCTGCAAAAGTAGCTCATCTATTGGACAGGTTGACGAGAGAGGGTATCCAGACCGAATTTCACGTTGCGAAGCCTCTGGGGCCACAGTCCTGAACTGTTCCGCCCGAAGCGCTTCTCCTCCCTCCCTCTCTTTATTCGTTTCGGGATGCTTCGCAACTTTTTTATGCCAGCAAAAAGGCCACCCATCGGGTGGCCTTTTTTGTTGCCGCGGCAGCTGCCGTTGTCGTTGCGGGGGTGACCCGTTTTCAGGACAGGGGCGGGCGTGTGGCCGCAAAGCTGGCGCGTTCCGCCAGCTTGGCCTGCAAGGTGGCCAGATTGGGGTGGTCGGCGCGCCAGTCCAGTTCGGGAAAGCGAAAGTCCAGCCAGCCCAGGGCACAGCCCACGCACACGTCGGCCAGGGTGAAGTGGATGCCGCAGCAATAGGGCTTGTCGCCCAGGCCCTGGGACATTACGTTCAGTGCGGCGCGCACCTTGGCCAGCTGGCGGTCTATCCAGGCCTGGCAACGCTGCTCTTCGCTGCGGCCATCCCAGGTGGCTTCGAGGCGGGCCAGGGCTCCGGCGTCCAGCACGCCATCTGCCAGGGCTTCCCAGGTCTTGATCTCGGCACGCTCGCGGCCTGTGCCGGGGATCAGCTTGCCTACCGGGGAAAGTGTGTCCAGATATTCGACGATCACGCGCGAGTCGAACATGGCATCGCTGCCGTCCATGACCAGGCGCGGCACCTTGCCCAGCGGGTTGCCGGTGCCCGGCGACAGCTCGCGGCTCCAGGGGTTTTCCTCGACGAACTGATAGTCGAGCCTTTTCTCGGCCAGTACGACGCGTACCTTGCGTACGTAGGCGCTGGTGGAGGAACCTATCAGTTTCATGGCTGTTTTCCGTGGCGAAGAGGCGGCCCATGGGCGGGCAGCCGATTCTATGCGCTGCCCGGCGATCTCCCCCTACAGCCCCCGTTTTTGCCGCGCGCACCTACAATCACGGCCCATGAATCTGCCGCACATCTCCGCCCTGTCCCCGCTCGACGGCCGCTACGCCGCCAAACTGTCTCCTCTGCGCCCGATCATGAGCGAGATGGGATATATGCACCGCCGCGTGCAGGTGGAGGTGACCTGGTTCATCGCCCTGTCGGACGCCGGCTTTGCCGAGTTCAAGCCCCTGACCGAAGGCGCCCGCGTCTATCTGCAGGATCTGGTGAAGAACTTCTCCGAGGCCGATGCCGTGGCCATCAAGGACATCGAAAAGACCACCAACCACGACGTCAAGGCCGTGGAGTACTGGATCAAGGGCAAGTTCGACGGCCGTCCCGAGCTGCTCAAGGCCGCCGAATTCGTGCACTTCGCCTGCACCAGCGAGGACATCAACAACACCAGCCATGCGCTGCAACTGCGCGCCGGTCGTGACAGCGTGCTGCTGCCGGCCTTGACGGGCATCACCGGCAAGCTGCGCGAGATGGCCCACGCCTACGCGGCCGTGCCCATGCTCAGCCGCACGCACGGCCAGACCGCCAGCCCCACCACCGTGGGCAAGGAAATCGCCAACGTGCTGGTGCGCCTGGAAAAGGCCTCTGCCCGCATCGCCGAGGTCAAGCTCCTGGCCAAGATGAATGGCGCCGTCGGCAACTACAACGCCCATCTGTCGGCCTGGCCCGAGTTCGACTGGGAAGCCTTCAGCAAGAAGGTGATCGAGTCGCCCGAGCCCCAGGGTCTGGGCCTGAGCTTCCAGCCCTACTCGATCCAGATCGAGCCGCATGACTACATGGCCGAGCTGTTCGACGCCATCGCGCGCGCCAACACCATCCTCATCGACTTCTCGCGCGATGTCTGGGGCTATGTATCCCTGGGCTACTTCAAGCAGCGCCTGAAGGCCGGCGAGATCGGCTCCTCGACCATGCCGCACAAGGTCAACCCCATCGACTTCGAGAATGCCGAAGGCAACCTGGGCCTGGCCAACGCCCTGCTCAAGCACCTGGCCGAAAAGCTGCCCATCTCGCGCTGGCAGCGCGACCTGACCGACTCCACCGTGCTGCGCAACATTGGCGTGGCCATGGGCTATGCCACGCTGGCCTACAGCTCGCTGATGACGGGACTGAACAAGCTCGAACTCAACGAAGAGCGCCTGCAGGAAGACCTGGACCACGCCTGGGAAGTCCTGGCCGAGCCCATCCAGACCGTCATGCGCCGCTACGGCGTGCAGGGCGCCTACGAAAAGCTCAAGGAAGTCACGCGCGGCAAGACCGTGCAGGCCGAAGACCTGCACCGCCTGATCAACGGCCTGGAAATCCCCCAGGCCGACAAGGACCGCCTGCTGGCCATGACGCCTGCCTCCTATGTGGGCAAGGCGGCCGAGCTGGCCCGCCGCGTCTAATCCATCCTTTGCCGCGCCATGAAGGGCGCGCTTCAACCATTCAGGGCTGCCGATGCAAGCACAGGCTTGCTGCGGCAGCTATTGTTTTTGATAGGTTCTGTCTCATGGCCCTCAAATCCACCATCTTCAAGGCGAACCTGTCCATCGCCGACATCGACCACGGCTACTACGCCGACCATGCGCTGACCCTGGCGCGCCATCCCAGCGAGACGGACGAACGCATGATGGTGCGCCTGGTGGCCCTGGCCCTCAATGCACACCAGCTCAATGACATGTGCAAGGGCGACGGCACGCTGGCGTTTGGCGCAGGCCTGTCCGATCCCGAAGACCCCGATGTCTCGCTGACTGACTTCACGGGCGCCAAGCGCCTGTGGATCGAGGTCGGCCAGCCCGAGGAAAAGCCCATCGCCAAGGCCTGCAACAAATCCGATGCGGTGGTGCTCTACGCCTTCCACCATGCGGCCGAGGTCTGGTGGAAGGGCCTGGAGGGCAAGCTGGCGCGGCTGAACAAGCTGCAGGTCTGGCGCATTCCCTCCGAAACATCCCAATCCCTGGCGGAGCTGGCCGAGCGGAGCATGCAGCTTCAGGCCACCATCCAGGAAGGCGCACTGACGCTCAGCAGCAACCTGGGCACGGTCTTCATCGAGCCGCTGCGCTGGAAGTAAACGGGCTCCCGCTCAAGGTCCCCGTCTCAACCCGGCAACTGCATCCGTACGGCCTGGGCGAAGGACTCCACGGTCCAGCCCGCGCCCAGCAGCATGCGGCGCGTGGACAGGCGGTCCATGACATCGTCCGGCACATTGCGGCCAAGATGGATGAGCGACTTGCTGTCCGCAATGCCCACATATCGGCCGTCATAGCTTCGCGCCAGATGGTTCCACAGGCCGTGGGCGCCCGGCGACTGGCGTGCGCCGCTGACCAGGCAGGTGCCTTTGTCCAGCACGCTGCGATACACGGCGCTGGCAATGCCGCGCCGCTGGTAATGTGGCGCAAAGCGCGAATGCGGCGAGCGCACGCGGCGGTCGGTGCGCTTGTCCACCTCGACCAGGCGATTGAACACCGTGTAGCCGGCCAGGCAGCGCCGCTCCATGTCCTCCACGTAGGCAAACCATTCGCCGTCGGCTTCACGCCAGTGCAGCTGGAACTGCGGGTCGTGCAACGGGCGGCGCTCCAGGCCATGGAGCTTGTTGCCGGGCTGGTACAGGCGCTCGTGAATGGCTTCGAGCTCGCCCTCCACCAGCGGCTGCATCACGTCGATGCGCAGCTCGGTGACGTGGCGTGGCGCGCAGCGGGGCAGGGCGCGATGCGCCACGGTATCGCTCAGATGGCGCAGATGGCGCAAGAGCGTGGAAAAAGAGGGGGCGGCAAAAGAGGGTCCGGCTGGGGCAAGGACTAGACAGGTCACGGCAGGGCTCGCTTCGTCGGCTGGCCGTCGGCTGGACTTGTGGCCGGGCAGACGCGTGAAAATCCAACCGCCTTCAGGCTTCAGGATGAAGGCGGCGCAAGAAGAGCGGATTCAGTGAAGCGACGCTGCCCGGTTCCGCGCAGGGCAGCGCATCAAGACCGTGCGGCCTGTCGGGGGCCGATGTTCAGCCGTGCCGCATCACGCTCGCGCAGGCGCGCGGCCGTGGCGGGCCAGGCCTTGCCGGCCGGCACGCGCGTCTCGCCCGCATCACGTGCCGTGAGGCGCAAGCAAAGGCGGAGGTGGCTGTGGCGGTAAGCGGCGGTCTGCAGCATGGCGGCCGATGTTAGGCCGTCTGCAACATCGCACTGGTCCGGTGCGGTATCCGGCAGATCAGCCGGCAATCAACCAGAGTCACGCGATGTGTCCGTGCGCTCGGCCGCACGTTCTGCATAGCGGGTGAAACGCCAGGAGTCGCCCTCTGCCGTGATCCTGCGCCAGACCATCCGCTTTTGTGCCGGCTCCATCGCGGTCCACAGCTGCACTTCGTCAAAGCTGCGGCCGCAGCCCTTGCATCTTTCGTCGCCCTGGCTGGTGGAGCAGATGGCGATGCAGGGCGTATCGGGCGTGGTGTCGTACCAGGCCAGCCAGGCCGCCATGGCGTGCGAGGGAAAGCCCTCAACCTGTACTTCGCTCTCATGCCAGAAGATCATCAGCGCGTACACCTCGGCCAGGGCCCGTACTTCGGGCTGCAGCAGCACGCCGTCCGGGGACGGATGGCGCTCACGCCAGTAGTTGATGGCGGCTTCGATATCGGTGATGTGCAGTGCGGTCATGGACGGTCAGGGGGAAGGGACAGCGATGATAAGACGCCTGCCCGCGCGTGGCCGGGCATGGCTGCAACACTCCGTTGGTTCAAGGGTTGCTATGGATAGTGAAGCATTTGAGGTAGGCAGATAAATGGTCTGGGGGATGCGCGACTTGTGCTTTCCGTGGAAATGAAGGGTTTTTTCACTTGCGTGCCGTGGCGGCTTTGTGTTGCAATCCACAGGTTCGAAGGGGAGTAGCTCTCTGCCGGCGGGGGTGGTTTTTGCAAAGCCACCGTGCCGGCATCGGAATGGTCGTCAATACGAAGCGCAAGCTTCCGGCCTTCCGGGTTGCGGTGCATACCGCAGCCGAGCAAGACCTTTGATGGACCTGATGACGGTCGATCAATGTGTTCTCCCCTGAGCCAGGCATGTCCTTGCCCGGGTAGGCGCTGCGGCGTTGCATCGGTCTTTCTGTGCCGGTGGGTGTTTCTCCAGGAGGGAGGAGTTCTCGCCGGCCTTACTCAACAGCGAGGACCTTATGGACTTGGACTTTCTGACTCACGCCCCGTTCTGGGTGGCCCTGGGCCAAATCATCATCATCGACATCCTGCTGGGCGGCGACAACGCGGTCGTGATCGCGCTGGCCTGCCGCAAGCTGCCGCCCGAGCAACGCAAGAAGGGCATCATCTGGGGCACGGCGGGTGCCATCATCCTGCGCGTCATCCTGATCGCCTTCGCGATGACATTGCTGGCGCTGCCCTTCCTGAAGTTCGTCGGCGCACTGCTGCTGGTGTGGATCGGCATCAAGCTGATTGCTCCTGATGAAGACGGCCACGACAACATCCAGGGCAGCGACAAGCTGCTGGCCGCCATCAAGACCATCATCGTTGCCGACCTGGTGATGAGCGTGGACAACGTGATCGCCATCGCCGGCGCTGCCCAGAGCTCGGGCGAGCACCAGATGCTGCTGGTCGTGCTGGGCCTGTTGATCTCCATCCCCATCATCGTCTGGGGCTCGCAGCTCGTGATCAAGCTGATGGAGCGCTTCCCCATCATCATCGTGGCCGGCGGCATGCTGCTGGGCTGGATTGCCGGCGGCATGCTGGTCACCGACCCCGTCTTCGCCAATACGGAGAAGTGGGACTGGATGGTCAAGCTGCCCCAGACCGACATGCTCAAGTACGGTGCCAGCGTGTTCGGAGCCCTGCTGGTGCTGGCCCTGGGCAAGTACATCGCTTCGCGCCGTCCTGCTCCCAAGGCCGGTGCCCACGGAGCCTGATCCGCTGAAAAGTTGAGGTGGGCGCCGGGTTGGCCCGATGGGCCGCCCGCGCCGATTCGCGACAATCCATGGCAAGGGCGGCCCCGGCCGCCTGCCTCTCCCACTCCCGCAAACCCAGTTCGACAAGGACTTGCTTTGAACCCCATCATCGTCTACGTGGATGACGCTTCCTACGCTCTGCCTCTGGTACAGGCCCTGGCCGCCTCGCCGCAGGCCCAGGCCTCGCACTGGCTGCTGGTGGCCTGCGCACCGCGCATTACCCACCGGGTCAGCAAATGGGTGAGCCACAGCGCACGCGAAAGCTGGCGCGGCAAGTGGGCGGACAAGCTGTTCGCCCAATTGCTGCCGGTGTTCGGTGACAGCGCTGGCAGGATCACGCCGGTGCTGGCCAAGGGCCCGCTGGCCGAACTGGTGGCCCAGCTACAGCAGGAGCACGGCACGGCCCAGATCGTCGATGCACGCCGCCCCAAGCAGGAAGCCACGGCTCCCGCCGTGGCGCCTGCCGCCCCGTTGGGCCGGCGCTGGAATCTTCCGGGAACGCTGGCGGCCATCGGCGCGCTGATGGGCCTGGTGTTCGAGGAAGCGATGATCTAGCGGCTGGCATCTGCCTGGCCGCTCTGGTCAGGCGATCGCTTTCAGGACGCGGCATCCCGGAAACCGGGATGCCGTTTTTCATGGGGTTCTCCGCTCCACGGTTTCCAGTGCGCCGCCTCAACCTGGATCTGCCGGCTGCTGCTATGCTGCCCGCATGAAAATCCTGATCAAATGGCTGCTCAGCGCCGGTGCCCTGCTGGTCGTGGCCTATCTTTACGGTGGCGTGCAGGTCAACAGCTTCAGCTCGGCCATGATCGCGGCGCTGGTCATCGGCCTGCTCAATGCGGTGCTGCGCCCCATCCTCGTGGTGCTGACGCTGCCCGTGACCATCGTGACGGTCGGGCTGTTTCTCTTCGTGGTCAACGGACTGATGTTCTGGGCAGCCTCGGGCCTGCTCAGCGGCTTTCACGTCGCGGGCTTCTGGGCGGCCATGCTGGGCGCGCTCATCTACTCGCTGCTGGGCCTGGCCATCGAATCACTTCTCGCGCGCCTGTTCCCTTAGCAGCTCCTCCACGGCACGCAGCCGCGTGTCCACGATGGAGGCTTCAATGAAATCCACCTTGGGCCCGCCCTTGCGGGCCAGGTCCTGCGCGGCCTTGAAACGGTCCACTGCCGCCGCGTAGTCGTAGTGCGCGACCTGGGCCTCGGCCTCGGCACGCAGCGCGCGCAACTCCTGGCCCTGGGCGCGCTGCACCTGGGCCAGCAACTGCCAGGCGCTGGCATCACGCGGGTGGTCCGTCACCCAGGTCTGCAGCGGGCCCGCCATGCTGGCGGCGCCTTGCTCGCGCAGCAGGATCTGTGTGCGCATCAGCAATTCCGGCCTGCGCACGGCGCGGTTTTCGACCACATTGACGGTGGCCAGGCTGGGGCCGCTCTCCGTTGTCTTGGCGGGGATGGATTCCGTGGGATTGGCCTGGGCAGGCGCAGCTGCCGGCAGGTAGAGCGGTGGCAACGCCTGCAACGCGGCGCCGGGCTTGCCGGCCGTCAGCTCCAGTTCGGCCTGCAGCAGCCTGGCCTGCCGCTGGGCGCCGGCATCTGCGGCGGTTGCCACTTGAAGCCGCCCGGACATTTCCCGCGCTTCGGCCCAATCACGCAATTGCACGGCGCTCAGCGTGGCGGCATATAGCTGCGCCACCTGCTGGGTTTGGGTTTGGCTGCCAAAGCTGGTGGAGCGCGGCTGCTCGGCCCACTGGCGCAGCACATCCACGCCGGGGCGCGACAGCACGCGGGCCCGTGCGGCCATCATCACGTGCTCCAGGGATGGCGCAGGCGCAGGCGCAACGCCACGCGGCAGGCGCGAATGCATGTCGGCCATGCGTTCCGTGGTCAGCGGATGGCTGCGCAGATAGGGCCAGCTGCCGTTGTCATTCAGGCGGTTCGCCTGCTGCAGCTTGTCGAACATGGTCACAAAGCCCTGCGGCGCGAACCCTGCAGGCGCCATCAGCCCGTAGCCCATGCGGTCGGCCTCGCGCTCCATGTCGCGCGAAAAATTCAACTGGTTCTGCACGGCCAGCGCCTGGCCGCCCATCATCATGGCCATGGCGGCATCGGGGCTGCGGCTGGCGGCCAGGGCGCCCAGAATCATCGAGCCGATCATCAACGGCGTCTGCTTGCCCTGCTGCGCAATGAGTCGCGCGATATGGCGCTGGGTGACGTGACTCAGCTCGTGTGCCAGCACCGATGCCAGCTCGTCGCGTGTGCTCACCACGCCGATCAGGCCAAGGTGCACCCCCAGATAGCCGCCGGGCAGCGCAAAAGCATTGACCGATCGGTCGCGCCCCAGCAGGATCTCCCAGGCAAAGCGCTCTTCCAGCTCATCCGAAAGCTCGCCGCGCGTGCGTGCCGCATCGACCAGATGCTGCCAGATGCCTTCCACATATTCCTGCAGCACCGCATCGTCGATGTAGTCCGGATCGCGGTACAGCGAGCGGATGATGCGGTCACCCAACCGCCGCTCGTCACTGGTCGTCGTGGCCGCGCCGTCGCCCAGCGTGGGCAGGCGCAACTGGGCCTGTGCGGGGGCATGCGTTGCGATGGTGAGAGAGGCCGCCAGCAACTGCAGGCCGACGGCGATACGTGTCTTCAGGCGTGATGGGCGCATGGGCAGGTAAGAACCAAGGGGCCGGGCCCGTGCATCGGCACGGGGCGGTGAAACACCCCACTATGATGCCTCGGTTCGCCGAACGTTCACGGCAGGACTGACCAGTGTGTCAGGACTGCCGTAGACCGGCCAGTGCATTTTTTGGAGTTGCCATGTCTTCCCTCACCCATTTCGACGCCCAGGGCCAGGCCCACATGGTCGACGTCGGCGCCAAGCCGGCAACCCACCGCATCGCGGTCGCCGAAGGCCGCATCACCATGCAGCCCGCCACCCTGGCCATCATCCAGAGCGGCACCGCCAAGAAGGGTGACGTACTGGGCATTGCGCGCATCGCCGGCATCATGGCCGCCAAGAAAACCAGTGACCTGATACCGCTGTGCCATCCGCTGGCGTTGACGCGGGTGGCTGTGGAGTTTGATCCGTTGCCCGAAACGTCGTCCGTCCGCTGTCTTGCCACCGTCGAGACCGTTGGTCCGACCGGGGTGGAGATGGAGGCGCTCACAGCCGTGCAGGCGGCCCTGCTCACGGTCTATGACATGTGCAAGGCGGTGGACAAGGGCATGGTGATGGAGGGAATCAGGGTGCTGGAGAAGCACGGAGGCAAGACGGGGAGCTTTGTGGCGCAGTAGCGTCTGTCGTGCGATTGCCGGTACCAGAGCAAGAAAGGCCGGTTCACAATAACTGCTGGAAGGTCGCGGGATGTCCGTGACAGAGAACGACAAGAAATCAGAGGGAAACACCATGCATGCTGGCAACCCGGGGGCCCTTACGCGCCTCAAGGAAAAAATCTCCCATGGCTCCGTGCGCGTGGGTATCTACGGTCTGGGCTATGTGGGCTTGCCTCTGGCCCTTCGCTTCGCCGAGGTCGGCATCAAGGTAGTGGGCTTTGATATTGACGAGGCCAAGGTCCGTACGCTGGGCGAAAGCGGCAGCTATATAGAGCGAATCACTCCCGAGCAGATCAGACGTGCGTTGGAACAGGGATTCGAGGCCACCACTGACTTTGCACGGACAGAAGCAATAGATGCCCTGATCATCTGCGTACCCACGCCCCTGAATATTCACCGCGAGCCCGACCTGAGCTTCATCATCAACACGGTGGAGGCGGCGCTGCCTCACATGCGCGAAGGTCAATTGCTGAGCCTGGAGAGCACAACCTGGCCCGGCACGACGGACGAAGTGCTGGCACCGCGCCTGCGCAGCCGTGGACTGGAGCCTGGCTCCAATTGCGCTCTGGTGTTCTCCCCGGAGCGCGAAGACCCTGGCAATCTGCATTACGGCACCAAGGACATCCCCAAGGTGATCGGAGGGTGCACTGCCAGCTGCCTGGAACTGGGCATGGCGCTGTACCAACATGCCATCCAGACCATGGTGCCCGTCAGCAGT
The DNA here is from genome assembly GCF_014852125.1 of Delftia sp. DLF01. Classification (NCBI taxonomy): domain Bacteria; kingdom Pseudomonadati; phylum Pseudomonadota; class Betaproteobacteria; order Burkholderiales; family Comamonadaceae; genus Delftia; species Delftia sp. DLF01. The sequence continues at coordinate 1,321,984 of NZ_JACVAZ010000002.1, read as the reverse complement.
ACCAAGGCGGCTGAAATGACCAAGCTGCTGGAGAACATCCACCGCAGCGTCAACATCGGCTTGGTGAACGAGATGAAGATCGTGGCCGACAAGATGGGCATCAACATCCATGAAGTCATCGACGCTGCGGCGACCAAGCCCTTCGGCTTTGTTCCCTATCGACCCGGTCCCGGCCTCGGCGGCCACTGCATTCCCATCGACCCCTTCTACCTGACATGGAAGGCGCGTGAATATGGCGTAAATACGCGCTTCATCGAACTGGCTGGTGAAATCAACCACTATATGCCGCACTGGGTGGTGGGCAAGGTCGCCGATGCACTTAATGAGCGAGGCAAGGCCGTCAAAGGGAGCCGTATATTGGTGCTGGGGCTGGCCTACAAGAAGAATATTGACGATACGAGGGAATCGCCCGCTGTGGAGATCATGGACTTGCTGCAGGCCAAGGGCGCGAATGTTGAATACAGTGATCCGCACGTGCCGGTGTTTCCAATCAAGCGTAACTACTATTTTGATTTGCGTTCTATATCTTTGAATGAGGAATCCGTGGCGAGCTATGACTGTGTGTTGCTGGCCACAGATCATGATGGGTTTGACTACTCTCTTCTGGAGAGGAATGCGAAGATATTTGTGGATACACGTGGCCGCTTAAAAAGCAGCAGAAATATTATTCTTGCCTAGTGAAAAATGCATGATCATGGCGCCTCTCAGCAGCACCAAGGCAGCTGAAATGAATAAGCTGCCGGAGAGCATTCACCTCAGTGCCGCCATTGGACTGGTCCCACGAGATGAAGATCGCGGTTGACAAGACGTGCATCAATTTATTTTAAATGCGTACCGCTGGCGCTCGGAGCTGTGGATAGTTTCGAGAGTGTAGAGCGGTCTATCGATTATGATGAATTTTATTATTTATATAAAATCAAGGCGCAGATTTAAAATTATCTTATCTAATAGATAAATAAAAATTTTAGAAATAAAGTTGCGAAGACTTTAGGTGGTTTGTAAAAGCAATCTGAACATAAAAGACTTGCTGCGGGGGTCGCCAAGGGGTAAATATAGATGTCATCAGTGTCTTCTTCCAATCGTCGCCCACGCGTACTGGTCGTTACTCGCAATTTGCCCCCGCTGGTAGGCGGGATGGAACGGTTAAATTGGCATATGGCGGAGGAACTTTCGCGTCTTGCCGAAGTGCATATCATCGGGCCCGAAGGCTCTGCGGCTCAAGGTCCTAAGGGGGTTACGTTCACAGAAGTGGCATTGCATCCATTATGGAAGTTTTTGTTTTTATCTGCCACGAATGCAGTACGAATAGCCAAAGAATGGCGGCCCGACCTGGTTTTGGCGGGAAGTGGACTCACAGCACCTGCAGCGTATTTTGGGGCTAAAGTGGCCAAAGCCCGTTGTACAGCCTATGTTCATGGTCTAGATATTACGGTAAAGCATCCCATCTATCAATACGCTTGGCTTCCATTCATTAGGCGTATGGATACGATTATAGTCAATAGCTCTGTTACTCGAAGATTGGCAATTGCTGCAAATGTCACAGAGGATAGAATTCATACCGTATACCCTGGAGTTAGCTTACCTGCGCAACCTGTTTCTCTGGAAGCAAAGCAGCACTTCTTGGGGAAGTATGGGCTAGAAGGGAAAAGTTTGCTGATTTCTGTTGGGAGGCTCACGTCCCGGAAAGGATTGAGAGAGTTTGTTCAAAATTCTTTGCCTGGCATTGTGTATGCCCACCCTCATGCAGTTTTGGTGATTATTGGTGAATCGCCTTCAAATGCACTTGGCGCAGATTTGCAGTCGCCGCAGAGTATTATGGATACTGCGCGAGCAGGAAAAGTTGAAAAAAATATTCGATTATTAGGTTCGGTGAGTGAGGCGGAGTTAGCGACCGCATTTGAGTGTGCTTCATTACATATATTTCCGATAAGAAATATTCCAAATGATCCAGAGGGCTTTGGTATGGTGGCTATTGAGGCTGCAGCTCATGGGGTTCCGACAGTCGCATTCGCCAACGGAGGTGTGATAGATGCCGTTGCTGTAGGTCGGTCCGGTGAACTTTTGACGCCTGATGACTATGAAGGAATGGCAAGGACAGTATTGAATATATTGAGGCGATCCCCCGAAAATAAATCTTGGCGCGAGGGATGTATAAGCTTTGCGCGCCAATTTGAGTGGACAGAGTTTGGAGTAAAAATGAATGCCGCATTGAGAGTCGATGATTTATCAGTAAGTCTGAAAGATAAGAAAGCTATGGATAACATCTAATAGTATGTCATAGATGTGATGCCATGTTGCGAATAATGGTGGCTATTAATCCATTTTGGAAATTTCTGGATGTGATTCATGGGGTGACGTAACCTTCAGGGTATGTAAAGTGCTTGAAAATTTCACTGCATTTTCTGTTTATATCGATAACCTCCTAGAGTGTGGTTTTGACGACATGGAGCGTATTTCAGAATCATGAAGAAAGAGCCCGCTGTTTGGCTGCCTACCGTACGTGCAGGAACGGGTACTGATGTATTTACTGAAGTGCTTGCGAAAGGCCTGCGGGAAAATGGTTTGCGCGCGGAGATTACTTGGCTGCCACTGCGAGCAGAATATGCCCCTTGGTCTGTAAAGATTCCTCGACCGCCAGACTGGGCGAATATTGCTCATGTCAATACTTGGTTGCATCCTCGGTTTCTTCCGAAGCATCTTCCGGTGGTTGCGACATTGCATCATTCCATTCATCATCCTGATGCAGTCCGTTATAAAGGAAATCTGCGATCCTTTTATCATCGACATTGGATTGAGAAGATTGAAAGCGCTAACATGGGTGCTGCAAATCAAGTGGTGGCTGTCAGCAGATTTGCTGCGGATGCAGCAGTTGCTACGTTGCTGAAGTCTCCTATGCATGTCATTCACAACGGTGTAGACACGTCCCTGTTCATTCCAGGTGTGCAGCGAAGTGGATGCAGGCCCTTCAGGCTGCTGTACATTGGAAGTTGGAAATTGCTCAAGGGTGTGGATTTGCTGGAACCCATCATGAGAATTCTGGGTGAAGATTATGAATTAGCATTTACCGGCGGGCTTGCCTCGATGTCCGAAAAGAGGCAACTATGTCCCAATATGCACGATATAGGTCGTCTCCACGATGCTAAGGAGGTCGTATTGGCTATGCAGCAGGCTGATGCCTTGCTGTTTCCTTCCCGAAGTGAGGGACTGCCTTTGTCTGTATTGGAGGCTATGGCCTGTGGATTGCCAGTAGTAGCGGCGTGTGGCTCATCGCTAAAAGAGTTGGTGAAACATGAGGAAACAGGTCTGCTCGCTGCCATGGACGATATCCAAGGATTTGTTGATAGTATCCGTAAAATTGCCTCGCAATCAGAAATGTATTCCAGATTCTCTGTAAACTCGAGAAAAGTCGCGGTTGAAAAATTTTCTGTTCAGAAGATGCTTAATAAATACATTGCTCTATACAGAGAGGTTTTGAAATAAAAGGTGGTGTTAAATGAAGGCAGTAATTTTGGCTGGAGGGCTGGGTACCCGCATAAGCGAAGAAACAGGTGTTCGTCCAAAACCCATGATTGAGATTGGAGGTCGGCCGGTTCTTTGGCACATCATGAAAATATATGCCTCACATGGCATCAATGATTTCGTGATTTGTTGTGGATATAAGGGATACTTGATCAAGGAGTATTTTGCCAACTATTTTCTTCACATGTCGGATGTGACGTTCGACATGGAGTACAACCGAATGGAAGTGCATTCACGACACGCCGAGCCGTGGCGCGTTACGTTGGTGGATACAGGAGAACATACCCAGACTGGTGGGCGCCTCAAGCGCGTCGCGTCTTATCTGCAGGGGGAGCGGTTTTGCTTTACTTATGGAGATGGTGTTGCCAACGTCGACATCAGAGCGCAAATCACCTTCCATGACAGCAGCCGCACGTTGGCCACGGTCTGTGCCGTTCAGCCGCCCGGCCGCTTTGGAGCGCTGGATCTGGATGGGCAGCGTATCACCAGCTTCACGGAGAAGCCGCAAGGCGATGGCACATGGGTCAATGGCGGCTTCTTTGTACTGGAGCCCCAGGTACTTGACTACATTGCCGGCGATGATGACATCTGGGAACGAGGGCCACTGGAGCGCCTCGCCCAGGAAGGCCAGCTATCGGCTTACCGTCATGCCGGTTTCTGGCAGCCGATGGACACGCTGCGTGACAAGATCAAGCTGGAGCAACTTTGGGAAACGGGAGCACCCCCATGGAAAACTTGGCGATGATCCCGTGCGTCGATTTCTGGCGTGGCAAGCGTGTGCTGCTGACGGGTCATACCGGCTTCAAAGGAGCGTGGCTGGCATTGTGGCTGCAGCGTCTGGGTGCCCATGTCACAGGCGTATCGCTGCCTGCTGCAACAACCCCTGCGCTCTACAACCTGGCAGGGGTGGAGCAAGGCATGGCAGAGAGCCATTTATGCGACATCCGCGATGCCCAGGCCTTGGCCGATGTCGTACGCGGTGCCCGGCCTGAAATTGTGCTCCATCTGGCCGCCCAGGCCTTGGTTCGGCCTGGTTACGTTGCACCCGTGGATACATTCGCTACCAATGTCATGGGCTCCGTTCATTTACTTGAAGCCGTGCGAACCTCAGGCGGCGTGCGCGTTGTTGTAGTGGTGACGACGGACAAGGTATACCGTAACCGGGAATGGGCCTATCCCTATCGTGAAGAGGACGCATTGGGTGGTCATGATCCGTACAGTGCAAGCAAAGCGGCTGCAGAATTGGTGGTTGCCAGTTATCGACAGGCTTTTCTGTCGGATCTGGGGATTGCCGTTGCCACCGCTCGTGCGGGCAACGTGATTGGTGGGGGGGATTGGGCAGCAGACCGATTATTGCCCGACGCTGTACGTGCCTGGGAGGCGGGGCAGCCATTGATGATCCGACGGCCCCGGGCCACGCGACCATGGCAGCATGTACTCGAGCCTTTGGCCGCCTATCTTTGCCTGGCCCAGGTCCTATGGCGCGATGGCGCCCTCGCCGGAGCCTACAATTTCGGCCCTTCACCTCAGGATGCAGCCTCTGTCCGGGCGGTCGTGGAGATTGCCCGTAGTACCTATCCATCAGCTGCCGTCTCTTATGGGGACGAGACCTCGGGGCCCCATGAAGCGGGTCTTCTGGCATTGGAGACGGCGCTTGCGCGTGAGTGTCTCGGTATTGTGCCTCGGTGGCAGCTGAAGGCTTCCATACTGCGTACCATGTGCTGGTACAAGGCGTTGAGTACGGGAGCATGTGCGCGCGCATTATGCGATGCAGATCTCGAAGCATTCATGGCCACAGATGCCATTTCTTACCCATGACCGCCTCGCGCTTTGTTGTATCGGCTACGCCTCTTTCGGGAGTAATGCGCATCCAGCGTGAGCGTCGTGGAGATGAACGCGGATTTCTGACGCGCATGTTTTGCGGACAGGAGCTCGCCCATGCAGGCTGGACCTGGCCGATCGCTCAGATCACTCATACCCAAACTGAGAACGTTGGAACGTTGCGCGGAATGCACTGGCAGTGCGCTCCCATGGTGGAGGCCAAACTGGTGAACTGCTTGCGCGGGGCTGTGTGGGATGTGGTGGTGGACTTGCGCTGCGGTTCACCCACGTTCCTGAAGTGGCATGCAGAGTGTCTTTCCGCCGCTAATCAAGTGTCTTTGTTAATCCCCCCCGGATTTGCACATGGCTTTCAGGCGCTGGAGCAAGGCAGTGAGCTGGTCTATCTGCACTCTGTCCCACATTCTCCTGAACACGAGGCTGGGGCCGATGCCCTGGACCCGCGCCTGTCGATTGCTTGGCCGTTGCCCGTACGGGAGCGTTCGGCCCGAGATGCCAGCCACCCGCCTCTTGGCGCAGATTTTGAAGGAATTGCATTGTGAGCATGCGCTGCCGTCATTGTGACGCATTGGTTTCCCTTCCTCTGGCTGACCTGGGGACCTCACCTCCTTCCAATGCCTACCTGAGCACTGCGGCTTTGCATGAGCCTGAGCGGTGGTATCCGCTGCGTGTTCTCGTGTGCGAACGCTGCTGGCTTGTGCAGACTGAAGATTTTGCGCAGGCCCATGAACTGTTTGATGCGAACTATGCTTACTTCAGTTCTTTTTCCAGCAGTTGGCTCGACCACGCGCGCCGGTATGCGAATACCATGCGCGATCGTTTCGGCCTTGAAAAAACCAGCCACGTGGTGGAGATTGCATCCAACGACGGCTATCTGCTCCAGTATGTGGCAGAACTAGGGATTCCCTGTCTTGGGGTAGAGCCCACTGCGAGCACGGCAGCCGCAGCCCGAGACAAGGGCCTGCAGGTCGTGGAAAGTTTTTTTGGCCGTGAATTGGCTCTAGAGTTGCATGGGCAAGGCCATGCAGCTGATCTTATGGTCGCCAACAATGTACTGGCGCATGTGCCCGACATTAATGATTTCGTTGCCGGCTTCTCTATATTGCTCAAACCGGCAGGTGTCGCAACTTTTGAATTTCCACACGTGCTGCAGCTCGTCCAACAAGCTCAGTTCGATACACTGTATCACGAGCATTTTTCCTATCTTTCGCTCACTGCAGTGCAGCGCATTTTTGTGGAAAATGGCCTGCAGATATTTGACGTGCAGGAGCTATTTACCCATGGCGGCAGTCTTCGTATTTTCGCGCAGAGAAGTGATTCTCCCACTCCATTCAAAACGGAAGCTGCAGTCTCTTTTGTGCAAGAACGAGAAGATCTGGCAGGTATACGTAGCTCGGATTTTTATAGAAATTTCCAGGCCCAAGCTCTTCGTATAAAAGATGAATTGCTTACATTCTTGTTGCAAGCAAAATTCAATGGTCAGAAGGTGGTTGCATATGGAGCTGCGGCAAAGGGTAATACCTTGCTGAATTTTGCAGGTGTGCGCGCAGATATGTTGGCCTATGTAGTCGATAAGAATCCATCAAAGCAAGGTTTCTATATGCCTGGCAGTCGAATTCCTATTGTGGATGAGTCGCGATTGCGAGAGGATCGCCCAGATATAGTGATCATTCTGCCTTGGAATTTGAAAGATGAAATATTGACTCAGCTTGACTATGTACGGGAATGGGGTGGTCGCTTTGCTGTTGCTGTGCCTGCTTTGAAAATCCTCGAAAACATGCCGATATGAGAGTTCTGATAACTGGAGCCAGCGGATTTATTGGCCGGCATGTTTTGCGTGAGCTGCAGCATCGTGGGATAGATACGATTGCTGTGGGGCGCACCTGTCCTGACGGCGCTGATTGCTTCCATCATGTAGATCTGTTGGCAGAAAATGACTGGAAGAAAATATTCTCGGAAAATGAGATAACCCATTTCATTCATCTGGCTTGGTATGTCGAACATTCGAAATTCTGGACGTCGCCAGAAAACTGGAGATGGGTTGATGCTACTACCAAGATGGTAGAGGCATTTTGTGTTTCTGGGGGAAAAAAAATAATTTTTTCTGGCACATGTGCAGAGTATGACTGGAGTTCTGGTTATTGCAGGGAAGCTGCGACACCTCTTGAACCTTCAACCACCTATGGAGTGGCAAAAGATGTCACGAGGCGAATTGCCGAGAAGATATGCTTTGAATATGGGGTTTCATGTGTCTGGGGTCGCATATTTTATCCGTTTGGTATAGGCGAAAGTCCAGAGCGTCTTATTCCCTCGTTGATTGATGTGTTCCAAGGGCGGCGTGAGGCCTTTGAGATCAAAGCAAAAGCGTACAGGGATTTACTCCATGTCTCTGATGTTGCTAGTGCAATGGTCACGCTGCTTGGGCGGGATTTTTCAGGAGCATACAATATTTGTTCAGGAAGCCCTGTGGCGCTGGAAGATGTTGTGGTCGAGTTGGCAAAAATACTCAATGCGAATCCGGATTGCATGCTCGATTTGCAGGAAAAAGATCTGCCAACGGTTGACTTGCTCATTGGCTGCAATAGGCGTTTGTTGGCGACCGGTTGGCATCCCGCGGTTGATTTGCAGCAGGGCCTGAGAGACATATGCAAAGAAAGGCAAGGCGAAAATGAATAAGGGATGCATGTTGTGTGGAAGCAGTGAGGTGATCGAATTTCTGAAAAGAACAGACGTTCCCGTGCATCAAAACATCATCTTTCCATCGAGTGAATCCGCACGCATGGGTGCTCGAGGAGATTTAGACATGTGCGTTTGCGCGTCCTGTGGCTTTGTTTTCAACCGAAGCTTTGATGAAAAATTGCTGAGTTATGGGCCAAGCTACGATAATAATCAAACATGCTCCGAGCATTTTAATTCGTACTTGGATGAAATTGTCGAAAAGTTGGTCAACGAGAATGATGTTAGAGATTCGGTTATTGTTGAAGTGGGCTGTGGTCGAGGGCAATTTCTTAAAAAGCTGATCGACTATCCTGGTGCCAATAACAAAGGCTATGGATTTGACCCAAGTTATGTGGGTCCTGATACTGACTTAGATGGCCGAATACGGTTCCGCAAATGCTTCTATGACGAAAATTGCACGGACGTGGCTGCCGACGTCATCATATGCAGACACGTGATTGAACATGTGCGAAATCCGGTCGAATTGCTGCAATCTGTGGGGAAGGCTCTTGCAGGCTCACCGAGAGCAAAAATCTTCTTCGAAACGCCATGCGTCGAGTGGATTCTTGAAAATGGAGTGCTTTGGGACTTTTTTTATGAACATTGTTCCTTGTTCACCGCAAAGTCACTGATGACGGCTTTCCAACGTGTGGGATTTCATGTCGAAAGCGTTGGTAAGGTGTTCGGTGGGCAATATCTTTGGATTGAAGGTGCTGTCACAGGAGCATCGATGCCGATGGTATATTCCTCTGAGAGGATAGTGGACCTTGCAAGGAAATTTTCACTTCAGGAGAAGAATTCGATTCTGGATTTCCAGGAGAAAATAACGCGAATGAAAAGCTCTGGACCCATAGCGCTATGGGGAGCGGGTGCCAAGGGCGTTACGTTGGCTAATTTAATTGACCCTCAAAAGAAACTGATTGACTGTATCGTTGATTTGAATCCTGCTAAACAGGGTTTTTTTATTTCAGGGACAGGGCATCCCGTTGTAGGTCCTAAAAGGCTCAAGGACCGCCATGTTGCTTATGCCGTGGTGATGAATCCAAACTATATGGATGAGAATAAGAGAATTCTGACAGATGAGTGTATAGATACCAAACTGGTGTTCTTGTAAAATCTGTATTTCTGGAAAATTTTTACTTTAGAGGCGAGTGATGATGAATTCGAATGAGAAAGATATGCAGGATCTCTCTAGAGAATGGATGCATAAAAGCATTGAAGATAGATACTCCTACAATTTTTCCTGGATGGGACGACCAATTATTCAATACCCCCAGGATATGCTTGCCATGCAAGAAATAATTTGGAGCGTGAAACCTGATTTGATTATAGAAACGGGAATAGCGCATGGAGGGTCACTGATATACTATGCTTCGCTGTGTGAACTGGTAGGGCATGGCGAGGTTCTGGGGATAGATATAGATATACGTCCTCACAACAGGGTTGAGATAGAAAATCACAGTATGTTCAAGCGTATTCGGATGATAGAGGGGTCCAGCATTGACCAGCATATCGTCGATCAAGTGCGCGAGCTGGCTAAGGATAAGCGCGTTATCGTAGTGTTAGACTCCAATCATACTCACGCTCATGTGTTGGCTGAGTTACGTGCATATGCGCTACTAGTCAGTGTGGGGGGGTATTGCGTCGTTTTTGACACCGTTGTGGAAGATTTGCAACCCGGTTCCTTTCCGGATAGACCCTGGGACGTAGGAGACAATCCCAAGACTGCTGTTCAAGAATTTCTGAAGGAAAATGATAATTTCGAGATTGACCGTGATATCGAGTCCAAGATTCGGATCACGGTTGCTCCGGATGGATATTTGCGCAGAACGAAATAATATTCAAATCGAATCCGGTGACGAAACTTCATCACAATATCATTGCAAATCTGGTCGGGCAGGTCTGGACAGCGCTTCTTGGTGTCCTTTTCATGCCAGTCTATTTGAGAGTGATGGGTGGAGAAGCATATGGCCTTGTGGGTGTATACATCAGTCTTCAGGCGCTTTGGTATACCTTGGATGCAGGTATGGCCACCACCTTGAATCGTGAGTTGGCGCGGCATGATCCAGTTGAAATGTCCGCACAATCTGCACGCGATACGGTTCGCACATTGGAGTGCCTGTTTCTTCCGTTGTGCGTGCTGACCTTGATGGCGGCGCCACTCATCGGTCATCTGATTTCCACATATTGGCTCAAGCCTGTAAATATGAGCCAAAGCGAAGTATCTTATGCTATTTCGATATTGGCATTGGCCATTGCTCTGCAATGGCCTTCTTCATTTTATGCAGGAGGCTTAGCGGGGCTTGAACGCCAAATATCACAGAATATTATACAGATAGTCTTTAGTTCGCTGCGTTGGATAGTCGTGATACCTTTGTTGATATTCACGGATTCAAGCATAGAAACTTTTGCATGGTGGCAAGTACTCATTGCCGCTCTTCAAACGTTAGCCGCGCGAGCCATATTTTTTTATAAACTGCCGATCCCTGTTCGGCATGCGCGATTTCAACGTGACATTGCTTTCAGTATAAGGCACTTTGCACTGGGTATACTCGGAATTGCATGCGTGTCGTTTGTTTTGGCCCAGACTGATCGCATTGTACTGGCGCGTATTCTACCATTGGATGCATTTGGGCACTACTTTCTGGTAGCAACGGCTGCTGGAGCATTGTCGCGTGTGTTCACGCCCTTCTTCTCCGCACTTTATCCTCGCTACAGCCGCCTTGTGGCACAAGGAAATATTGAGGATTTAATAGGCCTATACCATAGAAGCAATAGAGTTCTGGCGGTGAGTGTTTCCGCTTTGGCTGCCATCATGGTTCTCTACGCGGAAGGCATATTGAAGCTTTGGACGGGGGACGGATTTTTTGCAGCAAGCAATGCACAAGTCTTTGTACTTTTAGTGATCGGCTCCGCCTTGAATGGGATCATGAATCTCCCATATGCTATACAGCTGGCTTATGGATGCACCAGACTATCGCTATTGCTCAATGTGTTTTCGATTATTTGGCTGGTACCAATGATCTGGTACTTGGCGGATAGATATGGCGCGCTGGGTGCGGCATGTGCGTGGCCTCTGCTGAACTTGACCTATGTCAGCCTGGGTATTTTTCTGATGCATAGGAAAATACTGAAAGGAGAGATGATGAAATGGTATGTTGCGGATATCATTTTGCCAAGTATATTTTCAGTGGTAGTTGTATGCTCCATTGGGATGATATTTCCATTACTTGCGCAATTAGTGGGCGATCCGGTTGCATTGCCGGCAATTATTTTTGTCAGCCTGCTCTCTGTAGGAGGTCTCTATTTTTTATGGCTTAAGTGGTCGACAAATAGTTGACTCATAATTTATCCAGGAGATGGCCAAAATCATCCTGCAGATGACGCCTTGAATTGATCAGTCGTTTTTCGAGATTTCGGTAGATGAACGAAAATATTTTGTGTGCAAAATTGGAATGCTCGCAGATGATTGTCGCTGCACTGAGCATGGACGAGGTAAGGAGCTTTCCACAATCCTCCTTGAGTGCCGTGGATGCATCTTTCGCAAAATCATACCGTCTATGTACAATTGCATTGACTCCTCGGCGGAAAAGCATTCTTTCACCGCTATGCCTGAGCATTCTTGATAGGTTATCGTGGTGTATTTTAGATGTTTCGGAATAACATTCCAGTTTTTTGAACATTTTTTTCCACCCAGGCCAAAATGAGGAAAGTGGCTGAGAGCCACTATATGTATCTTGAGATATGAAGAAAGCGGCGCTAGGATGCTTCCTTAGGATCAGTGGGTATCGAAGGGAAATCCTTAATAAAAACTCATAGTCCATTACGCCCAGCATGCTCGTATCTATGAATCCTGTGTCATCCAGGATTTCTCGGCGAAAAACAATGCTTGTCCATACAGGAAGTAATCCGCCAGCAATGCAATAGGCAGCCTCTGGGGGTGTATAAATGCCTTCTTTGGGCCAGCGTTGAACCCTGGCATCAATGATGTTTTTCGATTCATCAAAGTGCAATCCCAAACCCACCCAAAACATCGCCTCTGGATGATCGTTCAAGTCATCTATGGCTCGCCGGTAGAAGTCCGGTAGAAGATAGTCGTCATCAGAAAGAATGGAGAAGAATGGAGTATCGACTGTGCCGACTCCATGGATGAAATTTCCCAGGGCTCCTATATTCTCGGGGTGGCAATGATAAATTATTTGAGAATATGTCTTTTGAAGTTCATTCACTACATCCTCTGTTTCATCCAAGGAGTGATTGTCGAAGACAGCTACCTTGGTAGAGATGCCCAGTTGCTGGGCCGCACTGACGATGGCGCGTTTGAGCTTACTTGGTCTTTTATAGGTGGGTATGACCGTGGTTATTTGCGGAATTGAGGGCTTGTTTTCCACGTAGGCTCCTGGACTCTGACAGTCATGCGGTATTGTGGTCACTTGCCGTCTTTGTACATGAGAGCGGTGATTTGCTCCGAGATGAGGCCGAGCAGAAATATCAGTACACTTCCAGAATAGAGCAGTGCACTCATATTGGTGAATCGATTGCCACTCAAGTAAGTGTATAGATACCAGCCAGATGCCAAAATAAACATGATTGACGCGATTGGGGCAAATATTTTAAGAGGTGAAAATAACGTTCCTATCTTGAAAATAATCAAGAGAAATCTGGTTCCATCCTTCAGTAAGTGAATATGACTTTTACCTATACGCTGTGATGCATGTATCGGCAAATAGGCTACAGAATAGCCTGCCCGGAAGAATGCCATTGTGGATGTTGTGGGATATGAGAAGCCGTTGGGTAGGAGATACAGGAATTCGCGGAACTTGGCGGTCCTTACTGCACGAAATCCGGATGTCAGGTCGGCGATTGGATGCCCCGTCATCCAGCTTGCAAGACGGTTGTAAAAACCATTTGCAAGTCCTCGCCCAACGCTTGCCTGAGAGCCTTTTTGACGAGCGCCAACCACCATGTCATGGCCTTGGTGTATTTTTTCAAGCAAACGCGGAATATCCGCTGGATCGTGCTGTCCATCGGCGTCCATGAATACAATGATTTCTCCTGCTGCCGCACGAGCTCCAGTTTTGATTGCAGCGCCGTTACCCTTGCTGTATGGATGCCGGACTACCTGCGCCCCTGCAGATATGGCTGTTTGTGCCGTTCCATCCGAAGAGCCATCGTCCACGACCAGAATCTGGATTTCTGGAAACTGCTGCCTTATCTTGGTCACAGTCTGACCGACTGCATCCACTTCATTCTTGGCAGGAAGAACAATGCTGACCTGAGCCAGATAAGTCTTAGATACAGGGTTTGTCATTGTGCTTTCTCTTCGGAGGTGGATTGTTTCAACAGTAGATTTTCCCGTTCGATTGCGGAAGTGTATCGCCCGAAACCATCCATTCTCTTGGCGACTTCGAGTTGTAGTCTGGACCCCTGAAAATCTCCTCTATTGCGTAGCACCTGGGCATAAACAATACGTGTGCTGGGCACATCTGAGTGGTTCAGGGCTTCTTCGACCATGGTTTGAGCCAATGTCCAGTCATTGGCGCGGGCAATGGCATACTCTGCCGCCATCTTGAGGACTTCACCCTTGGCGGAGGGGGACATGGATGGGTTCTCAATAGGGGCCGTGATCAGTGCGAGGGCATCCATGTCCTGGAGGCTGCACGGACCGCTCAGCTGGCAGTGGGAGAGCGCTGCAATATGTGCCGGAATAGCAGCTTCTGCGGGATTGTTTTTCAGCCGAAAAATCAGTGAGTCTACGATGTCCTGTACATCGGCGTGTGCATCTTCTTCTTTAGCCAAGGCAAATTTCGCCGCAAGCAGACCGAAATACGAAGACACAGAGTCGCTGCGAGAGGCAGCAGCCGCTTCAAAAGCGGATTTGGCTTGTGCCAGCAAAGACCGCTTGTCTGTTGCTTGGTCGGCGGCGAATATTAATTCACTGCCTAATTGGTAGTTGGCTCGCATGGATAATGGATGCCTTGATGCTTCCATGGTGGCCAACACCAGAGGCGATGACCATTCCAGTGCGCGAATTGCAGTTGACGATCCTAGAAGGATAATGAGGGTAGGTGCGATGATCCATATTTTATTACCCGCCTTGACAAAAAATGGAATCGAGAAATATGCGAAGGCGATGCAGAATCCTGCGGTCGCGAAATAGTTTCTGTGCTCATGCACAAGTTCCAGCGGAAAAATGCTGGATTCCAGGCTATGGCTGATCAAAAACCAGAGCCAAGAGAATAGAAGGATGGGGTAATTTTTTCGTAACTTAAATAGACTCAAACTTACGATCGATACAAAGCTTATCGCCAATGCTGTCGTCAGCGGTTGCCAGAATGAGCGGGATATCTCTATATCATCATGATACAGAGACATTTTTGAAATTTGGGGGATGAAAAATTCACTGAGATAAAAAACAAGTACTCTGCTCTGCGTCAAGAGACGATCGGGAGTAGAAAAATCTCGATATGGAATGCGCGTTGTATCCAGTATTCTTGGAGCGATCCAGATAATAATGCAAACGGCAACCAAGATAACTGCATAAATGGCCCAGTGCTGCAGAGATTGGCCGAACACTGTGATGCTTGAGCCACGATTTTTGAATTTAAAAAGGAAAAATTCACATAGAATGATCAACGGAATAAAAAGAAGCCCACTTTCCTTGCTCAGGCATGACAGGACAAGCAAAACCACGGCACTCGCATAGTGATGAATTCCTGATCTCGATGTATTTGAAACGTTGGGAGTGAAAGCGCTGCGAGAACGCGCCTCGATGTACCCTGCAACTGCCAGCAGGCCAAAAAGTGCTGCGAGACTCGTCATACGTTGCACCACATAGAGCACGCTGGTCAAATTGAGTGGATGCAGACCCCAGATGGACGCAGCCAGCCAGCCACCCCAAGCCCATGCCCTATGGCCAGGTTCAGAAGCTGATCCGGCGGTTTGCTGTAAATTCCAGGCTCGTAGAAACCGGGAGACCAAGATTCCGATGGCAATCGTGCAGGAAAGATGCACAAATATATTGGTCAACTTGAAATACCATGGATCAAGCCCGCTGAAGTAGATATTCAAGGCAAAGCTGAGAACGGGCACAGGTCGTCGTAGTGGGCCCGCATCTCCTGAAAATGCTGCGCGCCATAATTCTGCTGGTGAAAGATTCTTCAGCACCAGCTGGTCACTGTCTACTATGTTTGGAAAGTCATCAAATATGAATGACCCATCAAGCCCTTGGCTATAAGCGAAAAATATGGCAAATAATATTGCCATCCATGCTGCCAGCAAGCGCCCATTTATATCTTCTGGATTTCTCTTGTGATTCAGCAAGAATTTGTTGATTTCCATTATTAGTCAATAGCTCTACACGTATGGGTATTTTAGATTTATTTCTATTGACGGCACTCTGATGGAAGAAATCTTGTCTGAACGGTCGTTCCAGCAGAGGGGTTGCATTGCCAGGTCATTGAGTCTCCCGTGTTGTTTCCCTTCAAAACAACCACTCCTCCGCCAGGAATCGCAAGGCTGCGCATGGTCGCCGTGATCACGCTGCCATTGACCTGTACTGACTGGACGCTGGAGCCTTTTATGGAGGTGGGTTGGGCCAAACCCACGTCTGTATTATTGGAGGGCCATGAATTTCGGATGAGTCGGTATTCTGTTACCGAGATTTTTGCGCCGGCCATCAGGTTGAGCGCCTCTGTCACCCTGGCGCGAGAGGCATAGTCCTGGTAATTTGGTAGCGCAATGGCTGCCAGTACGCCAATGATTGCCACAACAATCATCAGCTCTATCAATGTGAAGCCTTTAGCCATCTGCGCCTCAAAAAAAAGCGCATCTCCACTTTGGGCGATGCGCTAGGCTTGTAACCAAGCCACCTATACTGGTGGCTATTTATATTTTTTAGATTAGCGGCATTCGCTTGGCAGGAATTTGGCGTTCACATCGGTGCCGGAAACGGCGTTCTTGCAGCTCCAAGTCACTCCGCCAGTCGTTGCCGTACCCTTGAGGACCACCTTCTTGCTGCCCGATTCAATATTGGTCCGAACCACGGCAGTGATCTTGCTGCCTGTAACCTCGACGCTGAGCACGCTGCCCCCAGAGATGGAGCGCATCGGGGCCAAACCTGCAGACGCATTGTTGCTAGGCCATGTGTTGTTTGTAGAGTAGTACTCGGTCACCGAGGCCTTGGCGCCGCTCATCAGCGACAGGGCTTCCGAAACGCGGGCACGCTTCGTGTAATCCTGATAAGCCGGCAGCGCCACGGCTGCCAAAATGCCGATGATCGCCACAACGATCATCAATTCGATCAAGGTAAAACCTTGCTGGATGGAACGCTTCATGAACTTCTCCTCATAGGGGTTGATTGCATGCTCTATTGAGCAAGAGCCGTGCCAGTCGATCCAGAGGGCCAAGGTCCAAGTTTATGTATGGTTTGGTTGCAACTGACACGGTTGGATGCCATTCTCTGACAAATTGATCCACTTGTTGTGACGTTTTTGTCAGAGATCGTGGCGCTTGCTACAGACGTCATGCACAGCTTGTCGACGGGATCGAGCTGGTCCCTCACGCCACCAGGAACTGCATCTGCGTACCTGCCAGCTCCACCGTGTCGCCGTGCTGCAGCGGCATGGCACGGCGGCCGATTTCCTGGCCGTTGAGCTTGAGGCTGGGGGAGTCGCCTTCCAGCTGGGCCAGCACGAAGCCGTGGTGCTTCTGGGTGATGGAGGCGACGGCTACACCGGGCTTGCCCAGCGTGGTGACGACTTTGACCAGTGGTACTTCGCGGCCGGCGGCGTTGCCGTTGAGCATGCGGATGGCAGCCTGGCGTGTGGCCAGACCGGCCATCGAAGGCGGCAGGGTGTGGTCGAAGCCTGAGGGGGTCTGGGTGCTGAACTGCGATGGCAGGTCTTCCGCCAAGGGGGCTGGGCGGGTTGCCTCCACTGCTGCGGCAATGGCCGCCAGTGCCGAGCGCGAGGAGGCGCTGACCTGCTGCTGCACGAAGCGGATCTTGTACTTGCCGATGTCCAGCAGGTCGCCGTGGTTCAGGGTCTGGCGCAGTATGGGCTGGCCGTTGACATAGGTGCCGTTGGTGCTGCGCAGGTCTTCGATGATGACGGTGCCGTCGACGATGCTGAGAACGGCGTGCTCGCCGCTGACGGCGAGGTTGTCGATCACGATGTCGTTGTAGGGGCGGCGTCCCAGCGTGGTGCGCTCCTTGGCCAGCTGCACTTCCTTGATGACGGCGCCGTCGATGGAGATGACCAGGGTCGGCATGCTCAAAGTTCCTTTGTTATGCCCGGCTTGCACCATCCACTGGGCGATCCGGAGCTGGGGTGTATCTAAATATTATGTCTGCGGCCTGCGCGCGCCGAGGTCTGCCATGGTATTTGATACAGACTATGGATTGTCTTTTCCTGATTGTTGGATTTGCAATCATTTTTAACAATTGGAACCTGCGAGGGCGGTGCAGGCAAGCGCGTCCATCGGTTGGGATCTGCCGTCGATCGCTGTGTGGGCTCAATCGAGGGAAGTGCTGGCTGCAGGGGGCGGGCTCGCCTGTATCTCGATCAGCGCCGCGCTGATGTTGTCGTTTCCGCCGGCTTCATTGGCGGCGGCGAGCAGCGAGGTCAGCAAGACGGGCAGCGGGCTGGATTGGGTGAACAGGGCGGCGATGGCTTGGTCATCGAGCATGTCGGTGAGGCCGTCGGAGCACAGCAGGATGCGGTCGCCGGGTTGCAGCGGCCACTCATTGAAATCGGGCGTGACGTCCGGCGTGACGCCCAGGGCCTGAGTGAGCAGGTGGCCCAGGCCGGATTGCCGGGCTTCGTGGTCCTGGATGCGGCCTGCGTCGATTTCTTCCTGGAGCCAGGTGTGGTCCCGGGTCAGGCGCAGCAGTTGACCCTCGCGCCAGCCGTAGGCCCGCGAGTCGCCAAGGTGGGCGAGCATCAGCAGGCCTGGCAGCAGGGCTGCGGCAATGATGGTGGTGCCCATGCCGCGGCAGCCCGGTGTTTCCCGGGCAGCCGTAAGAATGGCGGCGTTGGCCAGGTTCAAGGCATTGGCCAGTGACTGCTGCAATTCCTGGCGGGCTTGCGGAGTGTTGGCTGCCGGCGCCTCGGTGGTTACGCTTTGCAGTGCCACGGATACCAGGCTGATGGCCATGGCGCTGGCGACTTCGCCGGCGTTGTAGCCGCCCATGCCATCGGCCAGCACCGCAATGGGCCAGGGCTGGGCGTTGGGGTGGATGGTGACCGCATCCTCGTTGTTGTCACGGCGCCGGCCCACATCGGTGCGTGCAACCATGGCGCAGTGTTGCGCAGGGACTGCCTGTCGGCAGGGCTGGTCCGGGGTCTTGGGTGCGCTGGGCATGGTGGCGAAGGGCGGGCGCGGCGGTGTTGCCATCAGTCCCTGTGTGCAGATGCAATGGTGAAGCCGGTGCACAGCGTAATTGAAAACAGTGCCCCCAAGTGCCAAGAATGGGCCGGCGCAGCGGCTCGTCAGCTTGACGCCACATCAAGGACGGACCCTCACAAAGCAAAAACGCACTGCCGAGGCAGTGCGTTGTGGAGGTGGCGAGGGGCCACCTGCGGCGGTATCAGGCCTGTGCCGCGTGCTTGGCGCCGGAGCGCGACTGCAGGAGCTTGCCAATGCCGACGACCAGCACGGCACCGGCGGCAGCCGCCACGTAGTGCAGCCAGGGATGGCTGATGGCGTAGTCGTGCAGCAGGCGGTCGTTGACGATGGTTTCTCCGCCGACCCAGCCGATCAGGGCAGCGCCCAGCGTGATGATGACGGGGAAGCGCTCCATGAGCTTGATCATCAGCGTGGAGCCGAAGACCACCAGCGGGATGCTGATGGCCAGGCCCAGGATCAGCAGGACCATGTTGCCCTGCGCCGTGGCGGCCACGGCGATCACGTTGTCCAGGCTCATCACCAGATCGGCGATCAGGATGGTGCGGATGGCGACCATCATGCTGCCGTGACCCTTGGATTCGCCTTCATCCTCTTCTTCGCCGGTCAGCAGTTGCAAGCCGATCCACAGCAGCAGGCAGCCGCCCACGATCTGCAGGAACGACAGCTCCAGCAGCTTGGCCGCGACCACGGTCAGGATGATCCGCAGCACCACGGCGGCGCCGGAGCCGAACATGACGGCTTTCTTTTGCTGTGCGGGGGGCAGCGAGCGTGCTGCGAGGGCGATGACGACTGCGTTGTCGCCAGACAGAATGATGTTGATCCAGACGATCTTCAACAGGCCGATCCAGAAATCGGCGCTTTGCAGGTATTCCATGGTTTCTCCACTGTTATGAGTTGAAAAGCGCCAGGGCGGTGGCCTCTGGCGCTTTTTCTTTTTTGGAGTCGTCAGTGTAGGGCGGACTTGCCGCCTTACCGATTCGTAATTCTGCGTAATTTTCTCCTGGGGCGAACCCCAGGATGTCGCGCAGAACCGGTGCCGCTTAGATCAGGCCCTTGAGCAGGCGGCCCATTTCGGAAGGATTGCGGGTGATGACGAAACCGCACTCTTCCATGATGGCCAGCTTGGCGTCGGCCGTGTCGGCACCGCCGGAGATCAGCGCGCCGGCGTGGCCCATGCGCTTGCCGGGAGGGGCAGTGACACCAGCGATGAAGCCGACGATCGGCTTCTTCATGTTGTCCTTGCACCAGCGGGCAGCTTCGGCTTCGTCGGGACCGCCGATTTCGCCGATCATGATGACGGCGTCGGTGTCGGGATCGTCGTTGAAGGCCTTCATCACGTCGATGTGCTTGAGGCCGTTGATCGGGTCACCGCCGATGCCCACGGCCGACGACTGGCCAATGCCCAGTTCGGTCAGCTGAGCCACGGCTTCGTAGGTCAGCGTGCCGGAGCGGCTGACCACGCCGATGCGGCCCTTCTTGTGGATGTGGCCGGGCATGATGCCGATCTTGATCTCGTCGGGCGTGATCAGGCCGGGGCAGTTGGGTCCCAGCAGCAGGGTGCGCTTGCCGCCTGCGGCTTCCTTGGCGCGCATCTTGTTGCGCACTTCCAGCATGTCACGGACGGGGATGCCTTCGGTGATGCAGATGGCCAGGTCCAGGTCGGCTTCCACGGCTTCCCAGATCGCGGCGGCAGCGCCTGCGGGGGGAACGTAGATCACGGAGACCGTGGCGCCCGTGCCTTGCGCGGCTTCCTTGACGGAGGCGTAGATTGGCACGTCGAAGATCTTTTCGCCGGCCTTCTTGGGGTTCACACCGGCCACGAAGCAGTTCTTGCCGTTCGCGTATTCAATGCACTTTTCAGTGTGGAACTGGCCCGTCTTGCCCGTGATGCCTTGGGTGATGACCTTGGTGTCTTTGTTGATGTAGATCGACATGGTGTTTTCTCCGGGCCTGCTTACTTGACGGCTTCGACGATCTTGGTGGCCGCTTCGGCCATCGTGTCGGCGCTGATGATGGGCAGGCCGGACTCGGCCAGCATCTTCTTGCCCAGTTCTTCGTTCGTGCCCTTCATGCGCACGACCAGGGGCACTTGCAGGTTCACGGCCTTGCAGGCAGTGATCACGCCGGTGGCGATGGTGTCGCACTTCATGATGCCGCCGAAGATGTTGACCAGAATGCCTTCGACCTTGGGGTTCTTGAGCATGATCTTGAAGGCTTCGGTGACCTTCTCGGGGGTGGCGCCGCCGCCCACGTCCAGGAAGTTGGCCGGCTCGCCGCCGAACAGCTTGATGGTGTCCATGGTGGCCATGGCCAGACCTGCACCGTTGACCAGGCAGCCGATGTTGCCGTCCAGCGAGATGTAGGCCAGATCGAACTTGGAGGCTTCGACTTCAGCGGGATCTTCTTCGTCCAGGTCGCGCAGGGCCACGATTTCGGGCAGGCGGAA
Source organism: Delftia sp. DLF01 (assembly GCF_014852125.1). Taxonomy (NCBI): domain Bacteria; kingdom Pseudomonadati; phylum Pseudomonadota; class Betaproteobacteria; order Burkholderiales; family Comamonadaceae; genus Delftia; species Delftia sp. DLF01. The sequence continues at coordinate 1,301,055 of NZ_JACVAZ010000002.1, read as the reverse complement.
CAGGGCGTTGGCGTCGAAGTTGAACTTCGCGTCCAGGGCAACCACGTTGCCCTTGCTGTCACGGTTCAGCGGGTTGATCTCGACCAGCGAGGCATCCGTGTCCATGTAGCACTTGTAGAGCTTCTGGCAGATGTCGATGAACTGGGCGGTGGAGTCGGCAGGCATGCCGATGCCCTTGGCCAGTTCTTCGCCCTGGGCCTGGGTCAGGCCGACCAGGGGGTCAACGAAGATGGTGATGATCTTCTCGGGAGTGGAGTGGGCCACTTCCTCGATGTCCATGCCGCCTTCGCTGGAAGCGATGAAGGCCACCTTCTGCGTGCCGCGATCGGTCACGCACGACAGGTAGTATTCCTTCTGGATGTCGGCGCCGTCTTCGATGTACAGGCGGCGGACCTTCTGGCCTTCGGGGCCGGTCTGGTGCGTGACCAGCTGCATGCCCAGGATCTGGCCAGCCAGTGCCTTGACGTCGTCAATGCTCTTGGCAACCTTCACGCCGCCGCCCTTGCCGCGACCACCAGCGTGGATCTGGGCCTTCACGACCCACACGGGGCCGCCGAGCTTCTGGGCGGCCTCGACGGCCTCTTGCACTGTGAACGCAGGGATACCGCGAGGTACAGGCACACCAAACTGACGCAAGATGTCCTTGCCTTGGTATTCATGAATCTTCATGATGTCTCTCTCAAACAAATAGGGGGGGATTGACCCGGTAGCCCTGGGGTGCTGCCTCAAGGCGGAGTGACCTGGCAATCGCCGAATGTACCATGCTGCACTGCGCCATCCGACACGCCCCCATGCGCAGAATCCACAATTTCCTGCGGGCCAAGCAGCATGTCAGGAACTGTGCAATGCATTGATATGTCAGGGAAAAGACGGTTTCCCGACATTTCTTTCAGACGCCACAGCTCTTTTGTCTTATAGAGGATCTGCAGACGGCGCTGCCCGCCGTTTGTAACAGGCGCATGTCAGCGCGCCCTTGATTGCCACTGCCAACCGTTTTGCGACAACGGGCGCAGGGGGACCCGGTTTCGGTGAGAATCCGCAGCTGGAACGCGGCAATGGTGCCGCAGCGGCTCCAGGAGGGCCGCGCAGCAGGAGAAATACAGCGATGGCAAAAGTCTTTATCGATGGCGAAGCAGGCACGACAGGGCTGCAGATCCGTGAGCGTCTGGTCGATCTGTCCGGCGTGGAGCTGGTCAGCATTGCCCCCGAGCTGCGAAAGGATCCTGCCGCCAAGCGTGCGCTGATCGCCGGCGTGGACTTGGTCATCCTGTGCCTGCATGACGATGCCGCGCGCGAGACCGTGGCCATGGTCGATTCCATCGAGGCCGAGACCGGCCGCACCATCAAGATCATCGATGCATCCACGGCCCACCGCGTGGCGCCCGACTGGGTGTATGGCTTTCCGGAGCTGCGTTCCGGCCAGCTTGAGGCGGTCAAGACTGCCAAGCGTGTGTCCAACCCCGGCTGCTATGCGACGGGAGCCATCGCGCTGTTGCACCCGCTGGTTGCCGCGGGCCTCATCCCCGCCGACCACGGCCTGAGCCTGCCCTCGGTGTCCGGCTATTCGGGCGGCGGCCGCAGCATGATCGAAGCCTATGAGGCCGGCACGGCCGCGCCTTACGAGGCCTATGCGCTGGGCCTGACGCACAAGCACATTCCCGAGATCCTGCAATACACCGGCCTGACGCGTCGCCCGGTGTTCATTCCCGCCGTGGGCAATTTCCGCCAGGGCATGCTGGTGCAGCTGCCGCTGCATCTGGACCTGCTGCCGGGCGCGCCCAAGGCGGCCGACCTGCACGATGCGCTGGCCTCCCACTACGCGGCCACCAACACGCCGGAGCAATGGGTGTCGGTGCTGCCGCCGACCGAGGACATGAAGCTGGCCGCCGACACGCTGACGGACACCAACAAGCTGGAGCTGCGCGTGTTCGCCAATGAGCAGTACCGCCAGGCCGTGCTGATCGCCCGCCTGGACAACCTGGGCAAGGGCGCCAGCGGCGCCGCCGTGCAGAACCTGCAGATCATGCTGGGCCTGTGAGGCCCCCCGCGCCCCCGTCCTTGCCGGGCCGGCGCAGTCCGGTCTGGGGCCATGTCCTGGCCCTGGCCGTGCTGTGCCTGCTGGTCGTTGTGTTTGCCTGGAAGCTGCGGCCTGCATTGCCGTCTTCATCGCGCCTGCTGCTGAGTCCGCTGCTGGGCAATATGGAGGCCTGTCTGGTGCAGGACGGGCTGCGCGAGGACTTTCCCAAGGAATTTCAGCAGATACCCGCCAGTTGCCTGGGTCCGCAGGGCTCGGCCGCAGAAATGGTGAAAGCCACGCTGCAGCGCCTGGGCCGGCCCCAGGGTGAACTGGACCTGGGCTATACGCTCAGCGTGCCGCTGCTGCGCTATGTGCAGTGGAATGGCCAGGCCTGGGAAGTCCGGGGCGAGGCGCTGGACCGCGTGGTGCGCACGGTGGCGCAGGCGCACCGACCCGTGGTGCTGTATCTGTTCGCCACGCATTTCGAGGTGCACTCCAAGGCCGAGGAGCGCCTGGCCGCCGATCCCGCCAATCTTGCGTGGACCCCCAAGGGGCCGCTGCCGCTGGACAGCTATCTGGGCGCGCGCATCTTCCCGTGGTCGGTCGCCCGGCAGGACAACGAAGTCACGCGCGTGCGCAAACTGGTCGTCGATGCCCTGGCCGAGCGCATGTGCGCCGCAGGCGATGCCGCCATGCACCAGCTGCGCGCCCTCACCGTGCTTGGCGAGACGCACCAGCTGTTCCCGGGATTCGAGGCCGGCATGGGATTCGCGGCCGAAGGCTATGCGGTCACCGACTACAGCCCGGCCTCCGTGGCGGGCTTCCATGCATTCCTGCGCCAGCGCTATGGCGACATCGCACGGCTCAATGCCCACCTGAAGTCCGGCTTTGACAGCTTCGAAGCGGTCGAGCCGCCGTCGCGCAACATCCGCAGCGAGCCGCTGCAGAACTTTTTCCAGCACATCGACAGCTATGCAGCCGGCACCGTGCCCGTGTCCGGCTGGGTCCACTCGCCCGATGCGAAGCTGCAAAAGCAGCTGGCCGTGGCCGTCTTCGTGGACGGGCATCCTTACTCGCACGCCCCCGTGCACATGCACCGCCAAGACGTGGCACAGGCCAAGCCCGGGTTCCTCACGCCCGATGTGGGCTGGCGTGCCGACATCCGCTATCCGGCGCTGGGGGAGGGCCTGCACCGCATCGACGTGGTGCTGCAGGCCGGTGGACGCAGCCTGGGCCTGCTGGCCACGCGCCAGATCGCCGTGATGGACCGCAACCAGGGCGAGCCCAGGCCCCATGCCGCCGAGGCCTTGCCCGACTTCGGCAAGCTGCCGGACGGCGTGGAATTCTGGGTGGACAGCCCGCAGGACCGGCTGGCGCTGTTCTACAACCCGCTGGTCACGGACTGGAACGATTTCCGCGAGCAGCAGGTGGCCGACTACATCCAGGGCTTTTCCGAGCACATCGGCCACGGCTGCCTGGGCCGGGTTCCTCGCTTTGCCCACCAGCTCAACCCCCATGCGAATCCGAGCTGGGACGCCAACCGCTACGCCGTGGAGCGCAGCCTGCAGCGCATGCCGGGGCTGTCCCTGGGTGTCAGCCTGTACGGCGAAGATACCTACGGCCCGCTGGTCGGCCAGATGCTGCGCCGCTATGGCCACACGGCCTATGGCGTGACGGAGTTCCATCCGCTGGTGGCCCTGTCGCCGCAGCGGCTGGAGAAAGTGCTGACCATGCACCGCCGCCAGGGTGCGCGCTTCCTGTCCTTCTTCATGGAAGCCCGGCCCGAGGATGCGACGGGCACGCAGTCCAGCAACGAGTTCTCGTTCGATGCGGACAACACCGCGCATGGCTCGGATGCGCTGTACCACTCGCTGCGCCAGCTGCTGCAGCCGCACTGATCTGCCGCGCGCAGCCATCGACGTGTCTTCCCTGCAGAACAGCTCCCCCGTGGCCGCCGGCCGGGCCACCGCCATCGGACTGCTGGCCGTGGTGTGCTGGAGCTGCACCGTGGGCCTGATGCGCTCGGTGGCCGAGCCGCTGGGCGCCGTGGGCGGCGCCGCCATGCTCTACACGGTCAGCGCACTGTGCGTGGCCGCCGTGCGCGGCCTGCCCAGGCCCTCGCAGTGGCGGGCCATGCATCCGGCCTATTTCTGGGGCTGCGGCCTGCTGTTTGCGGTCTACGAGATCTGCCTGTCGCTGGCGATTGGCCTGGCGCAGGACCGCGCCCAGGCGCTGGAGCTGGGGCTGATCAATTACCTGTGGCCCAGCCTGACCATCGTTTTGGCCGTGCTGCTGCGCCAGCAGCATGCGCGTTGGTGGCTGTGGCCCGGCGTGCTGCTGTGCCTGTGGGGGCTGACGCGCGTGCTGGGCGGCGACTCGCTGCAACTGCGGGGCATGGCGGACCACATGCTGTCCAACCCGCTGGCGTATGGACTCGCTTTTGGCGCCGCCCTGCTGTGGCCCTGCTATTCGCTGGCTGCGCGGCGCTGGGGCGGTGGCCACAATGCCGTGGGCCTTTTCCTGATATGGACCGCGCTGGCGTTGTGGATCAAATGGCTGTGGCTGGGCGGTGAAGGAGGCATGCAATGGTCGGGCACCGTGGTGCTGCAATTGCTGGCCGTGGGCGGGCTCACCGCCCTGGGCTACAGCTGCTGGGAGCACGGCATACAGCACGGGCATCTGGCCGTGATGGCTGCAGCGTCGTACTTCACGCCCGTGTTCTCTGCCTTGCTGGCCAGTGCCTGGCTGCAGGTGCAGCCGGGCTGGGGCTTCTGGCAGGGCGTGGTGCTGGTGACCGTGGGGTCGCTGGTGTGCTGGGGTGCGACCCGGCGCGCAGACTAGCCTTCGTCCTCTGCTCCTGCATCCCAGTCTTCGCTGCGGCCCCGCAGCACCTTGCTCGCAATTTCTCCACCAAAACCGCGGGCGGCCAGAAAGCGCATCTGCTTGAGTCGTTCCTGCGGTGTGGCCGGTGGTGCGCCGAAGCGCTGGCGCCATACGGCAAGGGCGCGCTGCAGTTCGGTGGCGCGCAGTTGCTCTGCGGCGGCGCGCACCAGTCCGTCGTCCAGCCCCTTGTTGCGCAACTCCTGCACCACGCGTGCCGTGCCAAAGCGCGCGGCCTTGCGGTGCAGCACGGACTCGGCCACGCGCTGGGCACTGATGAAGCCGCGCTGCTCCAGCGCGTCGAGCATGGCGCCCAGGTCTTCGCCTTCCTCCACATGGGGGGCGAGCTTGCGTTCCAGCTCCAGCCGTGAATGTTCGCGCTGGCCCAGCAGCTTGAGCGCCCGGCCCTTGAGCGACAGCTTGGCGAATCCCATGCGGCAATGTCTCCTGAATCGTCCCGAATAAAAAAGGCCCCCACGCTCCCCTTGCTGCGCAAGGTCCGCTGCCCCCCAAGGGGGCCGCTTTTTTGCCTTGGGGCGTCCCGGCGATAAAAAAGGCGCAGACGTGAGCCTGCGCCAAGATGGCAAACACAGTGTGTGCAGGCGCGGCAGCGCCTGCAGTGAGGGGTCAGGCCGCTCAGGCTTCGATCACGCCGTCCTTGTCGGCCTTGGCCTTGCCCGCCTTGGCGGCCTTGGCTTCGGGGGCATCGCCACCGGCCGTGGGCAGCAGGGCGATGCCCAGGCTGTCGCGCACCTTGTTCTCGATCTCCACGGCCAAGCCGCTGTTCTCGCGCAGGAATTCGCGAGCGTTGTCACGGCCCTGGCCGATCTTCTCGCCGTTGTAGGCATACCAGGCGCCCGACTTGTCGAGGATCTTGGCGTTGACGCCCATGTCCAGGATTTCACCTTCGCGCGAGATGCCTTCGCCGAAGAGGATGTCGAACTCGGCGGTCTTGAATGGAGGCGAGACCTTGTTCTTGACGACCTTGACCTTGGTCTCGTTGCCGATGGCCTCGTCGCCCTTCTTGATGGTGCCGGTGCGGCGGATGTCCAGGCGGACCGAGGCGTAGAACTTCAACGCATTGCCGCCCGTGGTGGTTTCGGGGCTGCCGAACATCACGCCGATCTTCATGCGGATCTGGTTGATGAAGATGACCATGCAGTTGGTCTTCTTGATGGTGGCTGTCAGCTTGCGCAGCGCCTGGCTCATCAGGCGGGCCTGCAGGCCGGGCAACTGGTCGCCCATCTCGCCTTCGATTTCGGCCCGGGGTGTGAGGGCGGCCACCGAGTCCACGACGATCATGTCCACGGCACCCGAGCGCACCAGGCTGTCCACGATTTCCAGGGCCTGCTCGCCGGTATCGGGCTGGCTGATCAGCACTTCGTTGAGGTTCACGCCCAGCTTCTGGGCGTAGCTGGTGTCCAGTGCGTGCTCGGCGTCGATGAAGGCGCAGGTGCCGCCCTGCTTTTGCATTTCGGCGATGACCTGCAGCGTCAGCGTGGTCTTGCCCGAGGATTCAGGGCCGTAGATCTCGATCACGCGGCCACGGGGCAGGCCGCCCACGCCCAGGGCGATGTCCAGGCCCAGCGAGCCGGTGGAGACGACCTGGATGTCCTGGATGGCTTCGCCTTCACCCAGGCGCATGATCGTGCCCTTGCCGAACTGCTTTTCGATCTGGGCGAGTGCGGCCTGCAGGGCCTTGGCTTTTTCACTGTTGGCGGTGGTGACGGCGGTGTTCATGCGGACTCCTGGGTTGGCTGGGGTTTCAGCTCTGTATTTGCATTCAGGCTGGATGCTTGAACAGTAGTTTATGGGCTTGTTGGTTTGTTTTGTTGGTGTTTTTAGTCAGTTTTCCTGACTTGTTGGATTTGCCTCCACAATGCATCCATGAGTGAGTTTTCCCCCGTCACGCCGCCCGCCGACGCCTGGCGCCAGACCCACCTGGGCCGCCTGCTCGGCCATGCCATGCGGCGGTTCGACGCGCGTGTGCTGCAGCTCATGGCGCGCGATGTGGAGGTGCCGCTGGCGCTGTCCAATCTTGCGGCGCGCGACAAGGTGGGTGCGGCCCACATCCACATCACGCGGCATCTGTCGCTGGCTGGCGACAGGCTCACCGACCTGGCCGAGCGCGCTGGCATGACCAAGCAGTCCATGGGCGACCTGGTGGCCCAGTGCGAGGCCTGGGGCCTGGTCACGCGCGAAAGCGACGAGCGCGATGCGCGCGCACGCCGCATCCGCTTCACGCCTGCGGGCCTGGCATGGCTGCAAGCCTTCCATGACGCCGTGTCCCAGGCCGAGGCCGAGTTCCGCGAGGAAGTCGGCGACGACATCGCCACCGTGGTGGCGCTGGGGCTGGAGGCCTATGCGGGCGGCGGCTCACTCGGGTAAGGTCCCTGCCCGTGGGGCGGGGCGCATCCTAGAATCCTAGGAATCAAAGACGCGCATTTCCAACATCCAGAGCGCGTCTGTATTTCAGGAGACAACCCCATGCGCATTCTGATTGCCGAAGACGACCAGGTCCTGGCCGATGGTCTGCTGCGCAGCCTGCGCGGCTCGGGCGCCGTGGTCAGCCATGTGGCCAACGGCAGCGAGGCCGATACCGCGCTGATGACCAGCAGCGAGTTCGACCTGCTCATCCTGGACCTGGGCCTGCCCAAGATGCACGGGCTCGAAGTGCTCAAGAAGCTGCGCGGCCGGGGCGATGCGCTGCCGGTGCTCATCCTCACGGCGGCCGACAGCGTGGAAGAGCGCGTGCAGGGGCTGGACTACGGCGCCGACGACTACATGGCCAAGCCGTTTGCGCTGTCCGAGCTGGAGGCGCGTGTGCGCGCTCTCACGCGGCGCGGCATGGGTGGCGCCAGCAGCACCATCAAGCACGGCCCCCTGGTCTACGACCAAGCCGGCCGCGTGGCCACCATCGACGGCAAGATGGTCGAGCTGTCGGCGCGCGAGCTGGGCCTGCTGGAAGTGCTGCTGCAGCGTGCGGGCCGGCTGGTCAGCAAGGACCAGTTGGTCGAGCGCCTGTGCGAATGGGGCGACGAGGTCAGCAACAACGCCATCGAGGTCTATATCCACCGCCTGCGCAAGAAGATAGAGCGCGGCCCCATCCGCATCGCCACCGTGCGCGGCCTGGGCTACTGCCTTGAGAAGATCGCTTCCTGAGGCCGCTGCCCTGGCTGTCAGGCCCGGGTTGGCTTGCCTGCGCATAGTGGCGGATGCCACGGGGCCGTGAACCCGTCGTGAGGGCTGCCCGCCGATGAAAATCTTCCAGCGTGAACAGCGCTCACTGTTCGGCGAGATCCTTGACTGGATGCTCACGCCGCTGCTGCTGCTGTGGCCCGTGAGCCTGGCGCTGACCTGGCTGGTGGCCCAGGGCCTGGCCAACAAGCCGTTCGATCGTGCGCTGGAGTACAACGCCCAGGCGCTGGCGCAGCTGGTGATGGTGCAGCAGGGCAAGGTGCTGTTCAACCTGCCGCAATCGGCCAGCGAGATCCTGCGCGCCGACGAGTCGGACACCGTGTATTTCCAGGTGTTGGGCGTGAAGGGCGAATACCTGGCCGGCGAGCGCGATCTGCCGCTGCCGCCCGAGTCCGACGATCCGCCATCCGGCGATCTATCGCCCGGCGGTGCACCGACCGGCGGGGCCGTGCAACTGCGCGATGCGGAGTTTCGCGGCATTGACCTGCGCGTGGCCCATGTCTGGGTGCGCATGCCCCTGCCCGACGAGCCCCAGGCCCTGGTCCAGGTGGCCGAAACGCGCGAAAAGCGCAGCGTGCTGGCCACGGAAATCATCAAGGGCGTGATGCTGCCCCAGTTCGTCATCCTGCCGCTGGCCGCCTTGCTGGTGTGGCTGGCGCTGGCTCGCGGCATCAAGCCGCTGCACCGGCTGGAGGAGCGCATCCGCGCGCGCCGGCCCGAGGACCTCTCGCCCATCAACCACAAGGACGTGCCGCTGGAAGTCGTGCCGCTGGTGGACTCGGTCAACGACCTGCTGGGCCGGCTCGGTGATTCGCTGGCCACGCAAAAGCGCTTTCTGGCCGACGCGGCCCACCAGCTCAAGACACCGCTGGCCGGGCTGCGCATGCAGGCCGAACTGGCCCAGCGCGAGGGCGTGAGCACGGAGGAGTTGCGGCAGTCCCTGGCACAGATTGCGCGCTCCAGCATTCGCGCCACGCACACGGTGAACCAGTTGCTGGCGCTGGCGCGCGCCGAGAGCGCCGGCGTGGGCCGCGGCCTGGCCATGCAGCCCTGCAACCTGGTGCGCATCGTCACCGACGTGGTGCGCGACTGCCTGCCGCGCGCCATGGACAAGCATGTGGACCTGGGATACGACGGCGCCGAGTCATCGGCCACCGGCGTCTGGCTGCAAGGCAACGCCACGCTGCTGACGGAGCTGGTGCGCAACCTCGTGGACAATGCCATCAACTACACGCCTTCCAGCAGCAGCCGGCCCGGCATGGTCACGGTGCGCGTGCTGGCCGATCCCTTCGGCCAGGTCCTGTTGCTGCAGGTGGAGGATTCGGGGCCCGGCGTGCCCGAGGCCGAGCGCGAGCTGGTGTTCCAGCCGTTCTACCGCGTGCTGGGCTCGGAGGCCGATGGCTCGGGCCTGGGCCTGCCCATCGTGCTGGAGATCGCTCGCCAGCATGGCGCCCAGGTGGTGCTGGAAGATGCGCATCCTGGCCAGCAGCCGCCGGGTGCGCGTTTCAGCGTGCGCTTCACGGCGCTGCGCTCGCCGCCGTCGCCCAAGCCTGCGGCATAGGTGGCGGGGCATCCCCGGCTGCCGCAGATTCCCCGGGAGCCACAGGCGCCACCGCGATCCGTCCCGGCGTCTGCGCTGCATGGTCCACCAGCCAGTTGCGGAAGATGCCCAGGGTGCCGTGGTTGGCGCGGTCGGCCGGATAGCACAGCCAGTAGCCCAGTGCGCTCTGGTAGCCGTGCTGGGGCAGGGGCTCGTTCACCAGGCCTGCCGCGATCTCGTCCTGCACCAGGCAGCGCGGCACCAGGGCGATGCCCATGCCGGCCATGACGGCGCGGATGATGGTCTGGAACTGGTCGAACTGCGGGCCCGCAAGGGGGCTGATGCCGTTGACGCCATGGGCCTCGCTCCAGCGTGCCCAGGCATCGGGAATGGTCACATGGCGCAGCCGGGTGCAGCGCGCCACGTCCTGGGGGGTGGTGATGCGTGCCTCGGGGCCCGCGCCGCGCGGCGGTGCGATCAGCGCCACCTGGCGGCCCACCAGATAGTGGGCATGCGCGCCATTCCAGTGCCCGTCGCCAAACAAAATTGCGCAGTCCAGCCCCGGACTGTCAAATTGGTAGCTGTGTACGTAGGGTACAAAGTGCAGCGTGATCTGTGGATAGCGCTGCTGAAACTGGGGCAGCCTGGGGATCAGCCACTTGGCCGCGAAAGTCGGCAGCGATGACAGGTGCAGCGCGCCTCGGCTGTCATCGCTGGTGATGAGTTCGAGGGTGGCTGCCTCCAGCTGGCCCAGCAGGGCGCGCACTGCGCGCTCATAGCGCTCGCCCGCGGGCGTCAGCCTCAAGCGCTTGCGCTCGCGTTCGAACAGCGGCACGCCCACCCATTTCTCCAGCTCCTGGATCTGCTTGCTGACTGCGCTTTGCGTCAGGTGCAAGGCTTCGGCCGCGCGCGAGACGCCCCCGAAGCGCACCACGGTGGAGAAAGCGCGCAGCAGATGCGTGGGCGGGTTGAGGCGGCGCAAACTCATGACAGGGATATGATGAAAGTATTCCTGTTTGGAATATTAACAGGCACAGTATTTGCTTTTTTTGTGAGCAGATTTCTTTTAATCTGAACTTGTTTGTAAGAAAGATCCTATGCAACGACGTCATTTCCTTGCTTCCATCGCCGCTTCTTCTGTCGTTCCTGGAATGTCCTTCGCCCAGGACACCTCCCGTCCCCTGCGCATCGTCGTTCCGTTCCCTGCTGGTGGCTCCACCGACATGGTCCCGCGCAACATGCAGGACGTGCTGCCCAAGCTGCTGGGCGGCCAGGCCGTGGTGATCGAAAACAAGGCCGGCGCTGGCGGCTCCATCGGCATGGCCGAAGTGGCGCGTGCCACCGACGGCGTGACCTTCGGCATCGCCACGCTGTCCACGCACGGCGTGAACCCCGCCGTGTTCAAGAAGCTGCCCTACGACGCCATCAACGATTTCGTCGGCGTGACCGAGATCGTCAAGGCGCCCGGCGTGATCGTGATCAACCCCAAGCTGGTGCCCGCCAACAACTTCGCCGAGTTCGTGAAGTACCTGAAGGCCAACCCCGGCAAGGTCAGCTTCGCAACCCCCGGCAACGGCACCATCGGCCACATGTGGGGCGCCCAGTTCATGAAGAGCACGGGCACCGAGATGCAGCACATTCCCTACCGCGGTGCAGGCCCGGCCATCAACGATGTGCTCGGCGGCCAGGTGCCCGTGTACTTCGACCAGGTGGCTTCCTCCCTGCCCCACATCAAGGGCGGCAAGGTCAAGGCCCTGGCCGTGTCCTGGCATGAGCGCCTGGACGTGCTGCCCGACGTGCAGACCTACGCCGAAGCCGGCCATGCCGACCTGAATGATCCTTCGTGGTTCGGCCTGGTGGCCCCCAAGAGCACGCCGCCCGAGCAGATCGCCCGCGTGCAAAAGGCCATCGCGGCCGCGCTCAAGGACCCGGCCGTGCAAAAGCGCATGGCGGCCCAGGGCCTGTACATCTCCGGCACCAGCAGCGACGCTTTCACCAAGCAGATCGCCAGCGAAGTCGCCAAGATGAAGAAGATTGCCGCCACGGCCCAGATCCAGCTGGATTAAAGGCTCCCCCCTGAGGCGCTTCGCGCCTTCCCCCTCTCTCGCTTCGCGGGAGGGGGACGACGCCCTCGCTGCGGGGCGGCCCTTGCTCGGCGTCCCTGGCCTGGGACGCGCCAGTTTCATGGCGGGCTGGCCGCAGCGCAGCGGTGCAATGCGTAACCGAGATAGACCACTTCCTCATGCATCCCGTCCTGCGACTGATCAGTCAGAACTTCCTGCAATCCCTGCCCGGTGCGGCAGGCTCCGGCGCGGCCGATGCCGCGCCGCCCATGGTCACCAGCGTTGCCGGCGCCAGTGCCGTGGTGCTGGACTCGCCGCACAGCGGCACGGTCTACCCGGCGGACTTCGGCTCCTGCCTGCCGCTGGCCACGCTGCGCCAGGCCGAGGACACGCATGTGGAGAAGATCTACGCCTTTGCGCCGGGCCTGGGCGTGAGCTGGGTGGAGGCGCATTTCCCGCGCATCTACCTGGATGCCAACCGCGACACCACCGAGATCGACACCACCATGATCGAGGGCCAGTGGCCGCTGCCCGTCACCACCGACCAGGTCGTGCTGCAGAAGGTGCGCCTGGGCAAGGGCCTGATCTGGAAGTTCACCGATGAGGGCGTGCCCATCTATGACCGCCAGCTGCCCGCCGCTGAACTGCTGCAGCGCATCGAGCGCTGCTGGAAGCCCTACCACGCCGCCGTGGAGCGCGCCATCGACGGCGCCCATGCGCGCCATGGCTACAGCATCCATATCAACTGCCACTCCATGCCTTCCGTCGCAGCCAGCCACGCCACGCTGCACCCGGGCCTGGTCCATGCCGACTTCGTCATCGGCGACCGCGACGGCAGCACGGCCAGCCCGGCGCTGTCCGAGCGCATCTGCGCCTTCCTGCGCGAGCGCGGCTACAGCGTGGACTACAACCATCCCTACAAGGGCGTGGAGCTGGTGCGCCGCTACGGCAAGCCCGCCGAGCACCGCCACAGCATCCAGATCGAGATCAACCGCAAGCTCTACATGAACGAGCAGACCCTGGATCTCGACCAGGCCGGCTACCTGCGCCTGACCACCGACCTGAAGGTGCTGGTGGAGCAACTGATGGCCACCGATCCGCGTACGCTCTGAAGCCCCTGCGAGTGAAATGCAAAAGGCCCGCGATCACAGGATCGCGGGCCTTTTTTCATCGTGCCCTGGCGGGGCTCAGCAGGGCCTGAACGGCTTGCCCTCGAAGGCCTTGCCGCCCATGGACTCGACCTGGCTGCGCAGCGCGGGCGTGGCCTGGGGCAGGCGCAGCGTGTAGAGGGTGATGTCGGGGCGCTCCTGCACCACGCGGGCCGTGCGCACGCCCTGGCGCGCAACGTTGGTTAGCTCGCGCGTGGCCGCTTCCTCGGAGGAGAAGCGGCCCAGCGACAGGCCCGGCTCCAGCGCGCCGCCTGCGCGGTCGAAGTCGATCTTGCGTGCACGCAGTTCCGCGCGCTTGCGCTCCAGGAACTCGGCATCGGGGAATTTGCCCATGTAGACCATCCAGCGGCCCGGCTGGTGCGTGCTGCTCAGGTCCCACTGGTCGCTGGCGACCTGGGCGACGAGGCCGCGGCGCAGCGCCTCGGCATGGCGGTCTTCGATGCCCGTGGCCACCAGGCAGCTGGTGGGCTGGCCCGCGGCTTTCTCGGGGCGAGCCGGTGCGGCGGGTTCCTCGCCACTGGCAGGGGCAGCAGGTGCTGCGGGTGCCGCAGGGGATGCAGGGGATGCAGGAGCCGTGGCCGGGGTGGCCGAGGAGGGGGCTGGCGCGTTGTCCACACTCAGCAGGCTCAGCGCCTCCGGGCGCACCTGCTGGCCCAGGCGCTCGGGCTCGGTCTGGGATGGCGGTGCCAGGCCCAGGGCCTGGAGCTGGCCGTGGTTCCAGAGGTAGTAGCCGGCATTGGCCAGCACCAGCAGCAGGAAGGCGATTCGCAGCATGTCGTTTCTTGGGCCCTAGTGATGAGTCACCCGCCCTAGCCTACAGCAGCCGGGCGCACGCTGATTTCCGAGCTGGTGATGGCCTGCAGGCCGCGCGCCGTGCGTACCAGCAGCGCGCCATCGGGGCCCACGCCCTCGGCCGTGCCGCTTTCGCCATCGCTGAGATTGACGGCGCGGCCACGCAGCAGGTCGCGCTGGGCAAAGCGCTCCACCAGCGGCGCAAAGCCCTGGGCGGCAAAGGTCTGGATGTCGGAGACCAGGCCCGGCAGCACGCAGGCCAGGGCGGTGGGCGCGTCCAGGCGCTCGTCCAGCTCCAGCAGGCTGGCCGGGGGCGTGCGCATGCCGTCGCCGGGGCGCGGGCGCACGTTCAGGCCGATGCCCACGACCACGTAGCGCGGCGTGCCGGGTTCATGCGCGGCGCTGCCGACAAAGCTGGCCGTCTCGATCAGGATGCCGCCGAGCTTGCGGTCGCCGTCGATCCACAGGTCGTTGGGCCATTTGAGGCCGATGCGCGGGCGCTGCGAGCCCGGGGCCGGCAATTGCGGCTGCAGGCTCTGCGCCACGCTCAGCCCCACGGCCAGGGACAGGCCGGACCAGTCGGCAGGCGCCAGCGGCATGCCCAGCGAGAAGGTCAGCGAATCGCCCACGCCGCTGGTCCACTGGCGGCCCAGCCGGCCTCGGCCGGCGGTCTGCACTTCGGTCACCAGCAGCACGGGTTCGTTGCGGCCATCGCGGGCACGCGCCATCAACTCGGTATTGGTCGAGCCGATGCTGGGCACGATCTCCACGGAAAAGCCCGGCAGTCGCGGCTCGATGGCCTGCCACAGCGATTCCGCAGGCCAGTGAATGGGGGACGATGCCATCATGCGCCGGCCTTTGTGGAGGATTTGCGGGATTTTTTCCTTGGCTTTTGGGAGGCCTTTTCCAAGGGCTTTTCCAAGGGCTTTTCCAAAGGCTTTTCCGCTTTGACCTGCTGCTTTTTGGCCCGCTTTGTCTTTTCAGATTGTTCCGATGCCGGCTTTGCGCTGGCCGGCAATGCATCGCCGGGCATGGGCGGGCGCCAGCCGCGCTTGGGCGCCAGCAGCGTGCCGCGGCAGGTGGCCGCGCCGCACCAGCATGGATACTCGGCCTTCAGCTTCCTGGTGTAGGGTTCGTCGATGATCAGGCCGTAGTCGTAGCTCAACTCCTCGCCGGCGGCGATGTTGCGCAGCGCGACGATGAAAATCCGGCCATCGCGCTCATCGGTGTAGCAATTGGGAGCGCAGCTGTGGTTGATCCAGCGCGACGAGTTGCCGCCGTAGTTGGCGTCGATCACGCGGTCTTCGTCCACGTGGAAGTAGAAGGTATGGTTGGGCTGGCTGGGGTCGTGCGGATGCCGGTCCTGGGCTTCCTGCCAGCTGACGATTTCCCCTACGTACTCGACAAGGACCTCGCCTTCGGCAAGATCCTGCGCGGCGAAGACGCCCTTGCCATGGACACCCGAGCGGCGGGTCTGGATACGGCGGCCGCCGGAAGGGGCCAAAGCTGTGCGGGGCATGTTTTCTCTGATAACTTGAATAGGCACACATGCGCGTGCGCGTACACGTACGTACACGCGTGAGCCATGGATTGTAGAAGCGCAGGCTGCGACATGCAGGTCCTGCGGGGAATGACGAGTACACACAATGACAAAGACCCTGGTGATTGCTGAGAAGCCTTCGGTCGCGCAGGACATCGTCCGCGCGTTGACTCCGGTGGCGGGCAAATTCGACAAGCACGATGAATACTTCGAGAGCGAGCACTACGTCGTGACCAGCGCCGTGGGCCACCTGGTGGAAATCCAGGCGCCCGAGGAGTTCGACGTCAAGCGCGGCAAATGGAGTTTTGCCAACCTGCCGGTGATTCCGCCGTATTTCGACCTCAAGCCCGTGGACAAGACCAAGAGCCGGCTCAATGCCGTGGTCAAGCTGGCCAAGCGCAAGGATGTCACCGAACTCATCAACGCCTGCGACGCGGGCCGCGAGGGTGAGCTGATCTTCCGCTTGATCGAGCAGTACGCCGCAGGCGCCAAGCCCGACGGCAAGGGCCTGGGCAAGCCGGTCAAGCGCCTGTGGCTGCAGTCCATGACGCCGCAGGCCATCCGCGACGGCTTCCAGAACCTGCGCAGCGACGCGCAGATGCTGGGCCTGGCCAGCGCCGCGCGCAGCCGCTCCGAGGCCGACTGGCTGGTGGGCATCAACGGCACGCGCGCCATGACGGCCTTCAATTCTCGCGATGGCGGCTTCTTCCTGACCACCGTGGGCCGCGTGCAGACGCCCACGCTGTCCCTGGTGGTGGAGCGCGAGGAAAAGATCCGCAAGTTCGTGAGCCGCGACTACTGGGAAGTGCATGCCGCCTTCGATGCGCAGGCCGGGCAGTACCTGGGCAAGTGGTTCGATCCCCAATGGAAGAAGAGCGAGGATGCGGAAGCCCGCGCCGACCGCATCTGGAACCAGCGCGACGCCCAGGCCATTGCCGACGCCGTGCGCGGCAAGCCGGCCCAGGTCACCGAGGAGTCCAAGCCCACGTCCCAGGCCAGCCCGCTGCTGTTCGACCTGACCAGCCTGCAGCGCGAGGCCAACGGCAAGTTCGGCTTCTCGGCCAAGACCACGCTGTCGCTGGCGCAAAGCCTGTACGAGCGCCACAAGGCCCTGACCTACCCGCGTACCGACTCGCGTGCCCTGCCCGAGGACTACGTGCCCGTGGCGCACCAGACCTTCGCCATGCTGGCCGGCAGTGGCATGCGCCACCTGGCGCCCTTTGCCCAGCAGGCGCTGGACGAGAACTATGTGCGCCCGACCAAGCGCATCTTCGACAACAGCAAGGTGTCGGATCACTTTGCCATCATCCCGACCACGCAGGCGCCCAGCGGCCTGTCCGAGGCCGAGCAAAAGCTCTATGACCTCGTCGTGCGCCGCTTCATGGCCGTGTTCTTCCCCAGCGCCGAGCACCAGGTGACCACGCGCATCAGCAAGGTCGAGCAGCACAGCTTCAAGACCGAGGGCAAGATCCTGGTCAAGCCCGGCTGGCTGGCCATCTACGGCAAAGAAGCCGCCAACGAGGTCGAAGGCGGCAAGGACGGCGACAAGGGCCAGCCTCTGGTCGCGGTGCAGCCCGGCGAGCAGCCGCGCGCCGGCCAGGTCGATCCCAAGGGCCTCAAGACCAAGCCGCCCGCGCGCTACTCCGAAGCCACGCTGCTGGGCGCCATGGAAAGCGCCGGCAAGCAGGTCGAGGACGACGAGCTGCGCGAGGCCATGCAGGAAAAGGGCCTGGGCACGCCTGCCACGCGCGCGGCCATCATCGAAGGCCTGCTGACCGAAAAGTACATGCTGCGCGAAGGCCGCGAGCTGATTCCCACGGCCAAGGCCTTCCAGCTCATGACCCTGCTGCGCGGCCTGGGCGTGGAAGAACTCTCGCGCGCCGACCTCACCGGCGAATGGGAGTACAAGCTGGCGCAGATGGAAAAGGGCCAGCTCTCGCGCGATGCCTTCATGCAGCAGATCCAGTCCATGACGGAAAAGCTGGTCAAGAAGGCCAAGGAATACGACCGGGACACCGTGCCCGGCGACTACGCCACCCTGTCCACGCCTTGCCCCAACTGCGGCGGCGTGGTCAAGGAGAACTACCGCCGCTACGGCTGCACGGGCAGCGACGGACAGGGCGCAGGCTGCGGCTTCTCGTTCACCAAGTCGCCTGCAGGCCGCACCTTCGAGACGGCCGAGGCCGAGCAACTGCTGCGCGACCGCCGACTGGGCCCGCTGGACGGCTTTCGCTCCAAGGCCGGCTGGCCCTTCGTGGCCGAGGTCACCATCGTGCACGATGAGGAAGGCGGCAACTACAAGCTCGAGTTCGACTTCGGCGACGACGCCGCCTCCGAAGACACGGGCGAGCTGGTGGACTTTGCCAGCCAGCAATCGCTGGGCCCCTGCCCCAAGTGCGGCGCGCCGGTCTTCGAGCACGGCAGCAACTACGTCTGCGCCAAGGCCGTGCCCACGCTGGCCCAGGCCACGCCCAGCTGCGATTTCAAGAGCGGCCAGATCATCCTGCAGCAGCCCATAGAGCGCGAGCAGATGCAAAAGCTGCTGCAGACCGGCAAGACCGACCTGCTGGACAAGTTCGTCTCCAACCGCACGCGCCGCAGCTTCAAGGCCTTCCTGGTCTGGGATGGCGCGGCCGGCAAGGTGAACTTCGAGTTCGAGCAGCGCGACAGCAAGTACCCGCCGCGCAAGACGGCGGCCGCCAAGAGCGCGCCGGCCAAGAAGGCGCCTGCCAAGAAAGCTGCAGCCAAGACCACGGCAAAGACGGCCACCAAGACCGCCACCAAGACCGCGCGCAAGCCGGCTGCCGGCACGCTGCAGCCCAGCGCGGCCCTGGCCGCCGTCATCGGCGAAGGCACGGTGGCGCGTACCGAAGTGGTCAAGAAGCTGTGGGAATACGTCAAGGCCCAGAACCTGCAGGACCCCAAGGACAAGCGCGTCATCCGCGCCGACGACAAGCTGCGCCCCGTCTTCGGCAAGGACAGCGTGAACATGTTCGAGCTGGCCGGCATCGTGGGCAAGCATCTGGCGTAAGGCGCCTGCCTGACCTGATCCTGCGACCCGCTTCTGCACCTTGCCGGAGCGGGTCGCCGGCCTGACACGGGGACAACACATGCTTGGGCTAATCTAGCGGGCATGGATACCGAAATGCTCACCCCGGCAGCGGCTGCCGCCGCTGCTTCCTCCCCGGCGCCCTCGCGCTCCATCCGCCTGGACGGCGCCTCCAACTTCCGAGACCTCGGTGGCTACACGGGCCTGGATGGCCGGCGCGTGCGCTGGCGCACGCTGTTCCGTGCCGACCACCTGGCTGGCCTCAGCGCAGCGGACCTGGACGTGCTGCAGGGCCTGAAGCTCGCGCGCAGCGCGGACTTCCGGGGCAAGATGGAAAGCGCCCACCTGGCCTACGAATGGCCGGGCATTGCCCGCCATGCGCTCATCGTCGAGCCCACCGTGGTGCAGCGCGCCAGCGCCCTGATCGCCGCAGGCAACGACCTCACGGCCGCCCATGCCGAGGAGCTGATGCAGGACACCTACCGCAGCTTCGTGCACGACTACGCGCCACGCTTTGCACAGCTGTTCCAACTGCTGCTGGACAGCCAGGACCCGCTGGTCTTCCACTGCACGGCCGGCAAGGACCGCACGGGCTGGGCCGCCGCCCTGCTGCTCACCGCGCTGGGCGTGGACGAGGACACCGTGATGCAGGACTACCTGCTGACCAACCAGCTCTACCAGCGCCCCGCCACCACCTTCGCTCCCATGCCGGCCGAGGTGATGGATGTGCTGTGGCGCGTGCAGGCGTCCTACCTGGCGGCGGCCACCGACATGGTGCGGGCCGACTTCGGTGGAATGCAGGGGTATCTGCGGGATGCGCTGGGCATCGACAGCGCTGCACGCGAGCGGCTGGCTGCGCTTTACCTGGAAGGTTGATTACCTTCGCTCACGGGGCGGCGGGTTGGCGCGGCTAACATGGGCTGTGCCGGTCGGTTGTGCCGGAGATGAAGGAGATTGCGATGAAGTACGGCATGCGTGGGCTGGCCGCGATGGTGCTGGTGGCCTTGAGTGTGGGGCTGGCTGGCTGTGCGGGCGGCGTGCCTGGGGATGTTTCGGGGAGCCAGGCGTCCAGTGGCAGTGGGGTGACGGTGTTTGGGACTGTGGATGCCAATGTGAGTCATACGCGGACTTCGCGGTGACTCTTTGTGCTTTGATTCTTTCGCTGGATTTGTCCCTGCCGGGTGGTTGTTTTTCGAGGCCGGGTTTCGGCCCGGCGGCCGACCTACTTTCTTATCGCGCGATAAGAAAGTAGGCAAAGAAGCGCGCCCGCACTGCCCACGACCCTTCGCTTCGCTGCGGGCGACCTGCGTTGGGCGGGATGCGGGGTGCGCCGTGAAACTCGTTGCGCGCTGCGCGCTTCACTCAAACATCACGGCGAGCTAGACAACGAAGCAGCCCTGTCCTTCGGCAGGGCTGCCACCCCGCATCCCGCCCAACGCAGGCGTGGGCAGAAGGGGGGAGGCTGGGGAACAGCCAACAGCCAACAGCCAACAGCCAACAGCCAACAGCCAACAGCCAACAGCCAACAGCCAACAGCCAACAGCCAACAGCCAACAGCCAACAGCCAACCGGGTCAGGGCTGGATCGGCGTGATCACCACGCCGGTGCCTGCGGGGGCGTCTTCGCCGCCGGGCAGGGCGGGTGTGGCGAGGGGGGCTTCCTGCACTGCGCGCTGGTCCGTGGGGCCCAGCGTGCCCTGGGTGAGTGGGATGCTGGGTGCGGGCAGGGCGGGGGTGCTTTCTATGATTTCCTCGCCGGGCGACAGGCCCGGGCCGGGTGGCTCCGTGGGCTCGGGTGCGGGTTCTGGAGCCGGTGCTGGCTCCGGGGTGGTGGGTTGGCCGGGCTGTGCGGGCGGCGGCTGGTCAGGCCACCAGTCCTGCATGCGTTCGCGCAGGCGGCCGACCATGTCGGACCACCAGTGGCTTTGTTCGGGCGGCTCGAAGCGGGCCTTGGCGTCGATGACGGGGCTGCGCAGGGCGCGGGACATGAAGTCTCCCACCATGGGCAGGGCGCTGCGCGAGCCCTGGCCCCAGCGGTCGCTGCGCAGGGTGATGCGCGGGTCGTTGAAGCCTGCCCAGGCGCCGGTGACGATTTCCGGGTGCATGAGGATGAACCAGCCGTCGGCATTGCCCTGGGTGGTGCCGGTCTTGCCGGCCACGTCTGCGTGGATGCCGTAGCGCTGGCGCACGGCCACGGCCGTGCCTTTGTCCACCACGGCGCGCAGCATGTCCACCAGGGCGTAGGCGTGGTCTTCGTCCAGCGCGCGCTCGGGTTTGGGCGGGCTGAATTCGGCAATGACTTTGCCCTCGGCGTCCTCGATGCGCGTGACCATCATGGGCGGCAGCCAGCGGCCACCGTGGGCCAGGCTGGCATAGGCGTTGACCATTTCCAGCAGCGACACCGGGCTGCTGCCCAGGGCCAGGGCGGGTACTTCGTCCAGCGGGCTCTGGCGCACGCCCAGGGCGCGCGCCAGGCGTGCCACGCGGGCGGGGCCCACGGACTGCATGACTTCGGCGGTGATGGTGTTCTTGGAGTAGGCCAGGGCGTCGCGCAGCGTCATCTCGCGGCCCGTGGGTGGCGTGGCGTCGGTGGGGCGCCAGACTTCGCCGCCGGGCAGCTTGATTTCCACGGGGCCGTCCACGCGCTTGTCGTCGGGGGTGGCGCCCTGCTGCAGCGCGGCGCCATAGACAAAGGGCTTGAAGGTCGATCCGGGCTGTCGCCGTGCCTGCTGCACATGGTCGTAGGCGTCCTGCGTGAAGTCGCGGCTGCCCACCCAGGCCAGCACTTCGGAGGTGGCCGGGTTCAGCGCCACAAAGCCTGCCTGCACGCGCGTCTTGTCCTCGCGCAGCTGCTTCATGAAGGCCTTGTCGGCCAGCAGGGCCTTGAGGGTGTCTTCCTCGCTGTCCTTGTCCGTTGCCTTGTCCTTGCCTTGGCCGTCCGCGCGTTTGCGCGCCGCGCGCCAGGCGGGGGTCTCCCGCACCAGCTGTTGCACCAGCGGGTTGGCGGCATTCCAGCCGTCGCGCTGGCTCCAGGCGCCGTTGGCCACGCCCTGCAGCGTGCGCGTCTGGCGCGCCACGGCCTGGTTGGCCCAGTTCTGCAGGCGCGAGTCGATGGTGGTGTGCACCACCAGGCCGTCGGTGTAGATGTTGTAGTCGTTGCGGTCGGCCCAGTCGATCAGCCATTTGCGCAGCTGCTGCGCGAAGTGGGGCGCCATGCCCAGGGGCTCTTCCTGGCGCTCGAAGTTGATGCGCATGGGGCGCTTCTTGAGCTGGGCGAACTCGGCCTCCTGCAGCACGCCGCGCTTGACCATTTGCGACAGCACCGTGTTGCGGCGGTACAGCGCGCGGTCGGGGTTGAGCACGGGGTTGTAGTAGCTCGTGCCCTTGAGCATGCCCACCAGCGTGGCGCTTTCCAGCACCGTCAGCCGCGCGGCCGGTTTGTCGAAATAGGTGCGCGCCGCCATCTCTATGCCGAAGGCGTTGTAGAGGAAGGGCACGGTGTTCAGATAGGTCTCGAGGATCTCGTCCTTGGTGTAGAGCGCCTCGATCTTGAAGGCCGTGATCGCCTCCTTGAGCTTGCGGTTGAGCGTGGGCGCGCGGCCGATTTCGGTCGGGTACAGGTTGCGTGCGAGCTGCTGGGTGAGGGTGGAGCCGCCCTGCGGATCGCCGCGCAGCGTGTGCACCACCGAGCCCAGCGTGCGGCGCCAGTCCATGCCGTGGTGCTCGTAGAAGCGGTGGTCCTCCGTGGCGATCAGCGCCTTGATCACCGAGGGCGACATCTCGTCGAGCTTCACCCACTGCCGGTTGCTGCGCTTGAACTGCGCGAGCTGCTTGCCATCCGCGCTCATGATCTGGGCGGGCTGCTCCAGCTTGGCCTTGCGTATGTCGCGGATGCCGGGCGTGAACGGGATCAGGGCCAGCACATAGAGCGCGAACAGCAGCGGCAGCGCGGCGGCGAACAGCAGCCATTCGCGCCGCGTGGGCCAGCGGTGCCACCAGGG
The DNA here is from genome assembly GCF_014852125.1 of Delftia sp. DLF01. Taxonomy (NCBI): domain Bacteria; kingdom Pseudomonadati; phylum Pseudomonadota; class Betaproteobacteria; order Burkholderiales; family Comamonadaceae; genus Delftia; species Delftia sp. DLF01. Next base: position 1,278,807 of record NZ_JACVAZ010000002.1, on the reverse strand, counting down.
CAGGGCCGCCACGCGCTGGCCGATGCGGCTGGCCAGCAGCCTTTGCCAGGCTGCGAGCACAGCGTCGGGCAGCTTCAATTCATTGAAAGAAAAGCGCATATTGCAAGACGGCCCTGATGACAGGACATCAGGGCCGATAGGGCGGGACCATTCCGCGAAGCCGAGAGAATGCCCAAAAAAACGGCACCCCGCTCGCGCGGGGTGCCTTGCCTATGGGCCAAGCCCCGGTATTGTCGGGCTGGCGGGTACTGGCGGGAAGTGCTTATTTCTCCAGCCAGTCGGACAGCTCGTCCGCATGTTCCTGCTCCTGCTCCAGGATGGATTCGATCAGCCGACGCGTGGTCGGGTCCTTGTCGCCGATCAGGTCGATCATCTGGCTGTAGGCCTCGATGGCCACGCGCTCGGCGATCAGGTTGGTGCGGATCATGGCCTTCAGGTCCATCTCGCCGTTGTAGTCGGCATGGCTGCGCTGGGTCAGCGTCTGGGGGTTGAAGTCGGGCTCGCCGCCCAACTGCACGATGCGCTGGGCCAGCTTGTCGGCGTGGGCCATTTCCTCGTTGGCATGGACCAGGAACTCGTCGGCAATGGCGGGCGAAGCCAGGCCCACGGCCGTGAAGTGGTGGCGCTTGTAGCGCATCACGCACACCAGCTCGGTGGCCAGCGAGTCATTGAGCAGCTTGATGATGTCCTCGCGCCAGGGTCCGAAGTGCGGGGTCACGGCGCCATCGTCCAGGCTGTGCTTGGCGGCCTCCAGGGCCTTGGGGTCCAGCGCCAGGTGGCCGTTGCCGGCGTTGGATTTGGCTTGCTTCGTGGGGGTGCTGTTGGGGTTCATACGTGGTCTCTTCATCGTGGGACGGAAACTACGGCAGGCATGCGCCTATGCGGCTTGTAAACACCTGCCAGCGAAACGGGACCAGGCGGGCCGATGTGCCCGCCTGTTGCCTTCCAAGGTAAGTTTTTGGTCGCCTGCTGTCTGTGAGACAAGTCCGCATCCCCATGCCCGGCCAGCGCGCCCCTGGGTGTCCCGGCGCTACCATGGGCGCTCCACTCCAGGAGCACCCGCATGAATGACACCGCCGCCGCGCCCCGCTCGGCCTACGACTTCGAGGCCACCTCCATCACGGGCCAGGCCGTCCCCCTGTCGGACTACCGCGGCAAGGTGCTGCTCATCGTCAACACCGCCAGCGCCTGCGGCTTCACGCCGCAGTACGCGGGCCTGCAGGCGCTGCATGAGCAGTACGGCGGGCGCGGCCTGGTGGTGCTGGGCTTCCCGTGCAACCAGTTCGGTTCCCAGGAAAAGGGCAGCGAATCGGAAATCGCCAGTTTCTGCGACCTGAACTTTGGCGTGCGCTTTCCGCTCATGGGCAAGATCGACGTCAACGGCGCCAACGCCCACCCGCTGTACCGCTGGCTCACGGCCGAGGCGCCGGGCGTGCTCGGCACCAAGGCCATCAAGTGGAACTTCACCAAATTCCTCGTTGGCCGCGACGGCCAGGTCATCCGCCGCTATGCGCCGCAGGATGCGCCGGCCAAGCTGTCCACGGACATCGAGGCCGCGCTGGCGCTTTGATGCGCGTTGATGCGCGCTGATCGCGCCTGTCCATCAGGGTTTCACGCAGGGCCGGCAGCGCGGGCCGGCCGCACGCCATGGTTAGCATGCTCCTTGACATCACAACAAGGAGACAACACCCGTGAAAGCCTTCCGCCGCACCGCCCTCGCCCTGCTCACTGCCTGCACCTTGCCCATGATTGCTACCAGCGCCGCCGCCCAGGAAAAGCCCGTGGTCCAGTTCATTGCCACGGGCGGCACCATCGCCATGAAGATCGACCCGGTCAAGAACGCGCCCGTGCCCGCGATCTCGGGCGACGACCTGCTGGCCACCGTGCCCGACGTGGGCAAGTACGCGCGCATCCAGGTCAACAACCTGTCCAACGTGCCCTCCGACTACATGGACCCGGCCCGCTGGGTGCAGCTCACCCAGGCCGTACAGGCCGCGCTGGCCCGCCCTGAGGTGGCTGGCGCCATCGTCTCGCACGGCACGGACACGCTGGAGGAAACCGCCTTCTGGCTGGACCTGACCGTGCAGTCGTCCAAGCCCGTCGTGCTCATCGGCGCGCAGCGCAATGCCTCGGTGTCCGACTTCGACGGGCCGCGCAACCTGCTCAACGCCGTGCGCATCGCCGTGGACCCCAAGGCGCGCGACAAGGGCGCCATGCTGGCCATGAACAACCAGATCAACGCCGCGCGCTACGTCACCAAGACACACACGGCCAACGTGGAGACCTTCCGTTCGGGTGAATTCGGCTTTCTGGGCGAGGTCTACCCGGACCGCGTCAGCTTCGCCTCCGCCCCCGCGCGCCGCCAGCACCTGCCCATCCAGGCGCAGACCATGCCCGAGGTGGAAATCTTCCCCATGTACGGCGGCGCCAACGGCCAGGCCGTGCGCCAAGCGGTGGACCGTGGCGTCAAGGGCATCGTCATCGACGCCCTGGGCATGGGCAACATGAACGTCGCCATGCTCGATGCCGCCAAGTACGCCATCGGCAAGAACGTGCCCGTGGTCGTCAGCACGCGCGTGCACAACGGGCGCGTCATGCCCAGCTACGGCTTCGAGGGCGGCGGCAAGACCTCGTTCGAGGCCGGCGCCGTCATGGCCGACGATCTGCGCGCGCCCAAGGCGCGGATCCTGCTGATGCTGGCGCTGCAGTCCGGCGTGACGGGGCAGAAGGACCTGCAGGCAGTATTCGATCGATAGTTCGACCGACAGGCCGCCGCAACCCTGCCGCGCAGGCCCTGGCCTTGCGCGGCATTTCTGGCGGGGCACCGAGGTGGCACACTGGCAGCCTCATATGCCAACCAGGGCGCACCATGCAGGATGACGATCTCGAGTACGTGGGCTTCTGGGCCCGTACCGGCGCCGCGCTGATCGACACCGTGATCCTGCTCGTGCTCATGCTTCCGGCCCTGATCTCCATCTATGGCTGGGAATACCTGGAATCCGAAAAACTGCTGCACGGCCCGGCCGATTTCGTCATCTCCTGGGTGCTGCCTGCCATTGCCGTCGTCATCTTCTGGATCAAGAAACAGGCCACGCCGGGCAAGATGCTCATCGCCGCCAGGATCGTGGACGCGCAGACCGGCGCGGACATGAGCACACGGCAGGCCATCATTCGCTACCTGGCCTACTTCGTGTCCATCATCCCGCTGTGCCTGGGGCTGATCTGGGTGGCCTTTGACCCGCGCAAGCAAGGCTGGCACGACAAGATTGCGGGCACCGTGGTGGTCAGGCCCAAGCACCGGGGGGTGCAGCCGGTGAAGTTCCGCTGATATCCACATCGCACTGCTCCAGCGCGCTGGCCGTTTGTGCCTCGGCCTGCTTCAACGCCTTCGGGCTGTCTGCCAGGTTGCGGGCAAGGCCCGCCCCGTGGCTCAATCCTCTTCCAACCCCGGCTCGTCCACCACGAAGCCCGAGCCGTCCTCGTCGCAGAACACGCATTGCTGCAAGAAGCTGTCCATGCTGCTGGCGTGGAACCAGATCAGGCCCTGGTCTTCGTCGCAAAGTATGTCGGTCTGCTCGTCCACGCTGGCGGCGGCAAAGCCGCTCAGTTCCATTTCTTCGAGGAACTGCTCCAGGTCCTCGCAGCCTGCAAACAGCTCATGGTCCAGGCTGCCGATGCGGCCCTTGAAGGCGCCGTGCAGCACTTCCACGAAGGGGTTGCCGCCAGGGTCATGGCCAATGACCATGAAGTGCGCGGCAAACAGGTTCTCGCGCTGGTGGTCCTCCACGTCGCAGTGCTCCGAGCCTGCGCGGAAGTGGTGCAGGGTGCGCAGCCAGGCGTGGTTGTCGCCGGTCTCGTCGTCGGCCTGCAGGTAGTCCTCGCGGTCGGGCTCCGCTTCGAGCCGGTCGAAGTCCAGGCCGTTCTGCGTGATCAGGAACTGCGCGTAGGCGTCGGAGAAGCCTTGCGCGGCCTGGTAGTCGCGCACCGCCTGGGCGTCGGGCAGGGACAGGCCGAAGGGATTGGGAAAGCGCACTTGCATGGAGCGGTCCTTGAAAAGGAGTGAACGGCGGCCAGGCAGGCCGTGCCCGCAGGATGGTGCAGGCGTTGGGCGGCAGTTTGGTGACAGTTCCGTATTGAGCTGCAGCCTGCGAGCAGAGCAGTGGCGCGCAATGACTTCCCGTATGCGCGTTGAGCCCAGACCTGCCTGCTCACAGATTGCACAGGTCTCAGACGTATCCGAAAGCACTCATGGAGGCAAGTACCCGTCCACCAGCGCTTGCACCACGTCCGCTTGCAGTACATCTCGCCTGCGCTTGATGGCCTCTCGCTCGCGCAGGCCGGCCATCCATCGCTTGAACGCGACGAAGGTTGCCGGGTGGACGGTATGCATGCGCGCCATGGCTCCATTGCTGGCGACGATGACGGCTGAAAACGGTGGCGCATCCAGCAGCACGTTGGCACGCCTGGCCTGGGCCACCCAGAAGTCTTCCTCGGCGTCGCTGAGTTTGATGGGGTGGGGATCGTTTGCCACACGTTCGCGACGGATGATGTCCACTTCAAAACCGTCTTTGTTGACGGCCGTGTAGAGCTGGCTTTTGCGCAGGCGGAACGTGCTGTCCACCTTCTTCAGTACGCCGAGCATGGAGCTGTCTACGCGGGCGAGTTGCGTGGCAAATTGCAGCCGCTTGCGGGTATCCCACAACAGGTCCATGTCGCGCGTGGCCAGGGCATCTGCCTGTAGCCGCAAGCCGGCTGCCGCCTCGTAGGCGTAAAGCGCATGCGTTCCTACCACGCGAAAGTGCGGACTCAGCCCGGTGATCGACAGACGGTTGAGCAGCTCCACCACCAGCGGGTCCACCCTGCCTACGCGCAGCGCGCGATTCAGTCGCTGGTGCTGGGCCAATGCGGCCTTGAGCCCGGCCAAACGCTCGGCGCTTTCCTGCTTGCGCTGCATGAAGCGTTCATAGATGGCTTCGGTTTCCGGCGTGCGAAGACCGAGGCTGGTTTCGGCGCCCGCAGGCGTGGTGCGGATCAGGTAGCTGGATTGAGGAGACGACGCCGGACCCGCATGCCAATACATGCCACCGCGTACTTGAGCCCCTTCATCCCGGGCTTCTTCCAGGGCTTCGAAGGTGGATACGGCGTCTATGTACTGGCGGGCCGCTGATGGCTGGAGGTCTTGCATTTCGGTATTTTTTCGAGAATTTCTCTTTTATACCGAAATTCTTTTAAAAACAACAGCCTAAGAGATTTTGAAACGCTTCGGATCACGAAGAAACCACCAACCTCGAATGCCCCACGCCACCGCCTTTCTCCACCCGCACCTGCACGGCGATGCGCTCCTTGAGCGCCTCCACGTGGCTGATGATGCCGATCATCTTGCCGCTGTCGTTGAGCCGGTCGAGTGCGTCGAGCGCGATCTCCAGCGTGTCGGCATCGAGCGTGCCGAAGCCTTCGTCGAGGAACAGGGAGTCGATGGAGGTCTTGTGGCTGACCAGGTCCGACAGGGCCAGTGCCAGGGCCAGGCTGACGAGGAAGGCTTCGCCCCCCGATAGCGTGCGCGTGTCGCGCGGGGTGTCGCCCTGCCAGCTGTCGACGATGTCCAGTTCCAGCTCGCCCTCGGGCTTGCGGCGCAGCAGGTAACGGCCGTGCAGGCGCGCCAGGTGGAGGTTGGCCAGGTGCAGCAGGTGGTCCAGGGTGAGGCCCTGGGCGAAGCGCCGGTATTTGTCGCCCTTGGCCGAGCCGATGAGGCCGTCCAGGTGCTGCCACAGGTCGCTGTCGCTGGCCTGGGTGGCGATGTGCTCGAACAGGGCCTGCTGGCCCTGGCGGCGGCGCTGGTCGTCGGCCAGCTGGGCGCGGGCGCCGCCCAGCTGTTCGCTGAGTGTCGTATGGCGCTCCTGCAGTGTTTGCAGCAGCGCCTGGATGGCTTCGGGTGCCAGGTCGGTCAGGGCCTGGGCCTGCAGATCCGCGTGCTCGCGCTGCGCGGCTTCCAGCAGGGTGGCCGCGCGCTGTTGTGCCGCCTGCAGTTGCTGGCGCAGCGAGACCAGGCGCTGGCGTTCGGGTGCGGGCAGCAGGGCCTGCAGGAAGGCGGGCTCGTCAGCAAAGGGACTGGTGCGCAGGGCGGCCTGCCATGCGGATTCGGCCTGGGCCGCTTCCTCGCGCTGGCGGGCCAGCGTGGCCTGGGCCTGTTGCTGCTGGCCTTGCAGGGCATCCTGCTGGCGCGTGAGAGCGGCGATGTCACTGGCGCATTCGGCCAGGGCCTGCGGCAGCTGTTCCACGGGCGGCAAGGGCAGGGAAGGCGGCTCTGCCACAGCCGTATCGGCGGGATGGGGCTGCGCCGTTCTCTGCGCCTCCCACTGCGCCTCCCACTGTGTTTCCCACTGTTTTTTCCAGCGCTGCGCATCGGCCTCGGCAGCCTCACATTCCTTGCGCTGCAAGGCCATGGATTGGGCCAGTTGCTGCAGGTCGTGCCGGGCCTGTTGCCAGTGCTGCCATTCGGCTTCGCGCGCGTCAAGCCAGGGCTGGGCGTCGTCGGGCAGGGTGTGGCCGGCCTCGCCGAGTGAGGCCTGCAACTGCGCGTTCAGCGCCTGGGCTTCGGCCTGCAGGCCGGCGATGGATTGCTGCAGTTCTTCGCGGCGTGCGCTGTGGTCGGCCAGGGCCTGCTGCTGCAGCGCAAGCTGGCCTTGCGCGGTCTGCAGTGACTGGCGGCTGTGCTGGGCGGCGTCCTTGGCCTGTTGCACGGCCTGCTCGCCTTGCTCGGCGGCCTGCACGGCGCGTTTGAGCGTGTCCAGCTGGCGGGCGCAGGCCTGGGCCGATGCGGCGAGGGTGTCGGCCTGTTGCCAACTGTCTGGCGCGAGTTGCAGGGGTTGCGTGAGGCCCTGCCATGTGTCGTGCCAGCGTGCGATGTCTTGTTCCAGCTCGTCGGCCTGGCGCTGGCGCGCCGCCTGCGCGGCCGTGGTGGCGGCCAGCGTGGCGCGGGCGGTTTCGCCCTGGGTTTGCAGGGCGTCGAGTTCATCCTGCTTGCGGCGCAGCGCGGCTTCGGTGGCCGAGGCGTCCAGCGCTTCGTAGGCGGCCACGGCCGGGTGCTCGTGCGCGCCGCACAGCGGGCAGGGCTGGCCGGGCTGCAGGGCGTGGCGGTGCTCGGACAGGCTTTGGATGCGCTGCTCCTGGAGGAGCAGGGTCTGCTTGTCCGCGACCTGTTCCTTGACGCTCTTGTACTGCTGCCGCAGGGCTTGCAGCGATGTGTCCTGCGCCCGCGCCTGTGCCTCTCCATCGCGCAATTCCTGCTCCAGCGCAGCTTGCTGGCGCGCAAGTTCGCGGCGCTGCGCGGCCTGGGTTTCTGCCTGGCGCCACAGGTGCAGGCGGTCCTGCTCTGCCTGCTCGCGGGCGCGCAGCTCGGCCATGCCGCCGCTGCCTTGAAGGCGCTGCGCCTGTTCGTCCTGCGCGTGCTGAAGTGCGGCGCTGGCGCGGGCCTGGGCGTCGGTGGCGGCCTGGACCTGGGCCGCGCCGGCTTCGGCGCTTTGCGCCATGCGGGCCTGTTCGGCATCCAGCTTGCGCAGGGCCTGCTGCTGGCTGGCCGCTTGCTGTTGTTGGCTGGCGCGCAGCTTGAACTGCTGGCGCCAGCTGCCCAGGCGCTCGCCCAGCAGGGCATGGGCGGCATGGTGGGTGCAGAACTGTTCCAGCGTTTGGTGCTCGGCCTGCTGGCGGGCCAGGGTGTCTTGCGCGGCCTGGGCCAGGCGGGCGGACAGGGCCTGGGCATGGCGGTGCTGCAGCAGCAGGCGGGCCTGGGTCTGCTGTTCGTGCTCGCGCAGTTGCTGCAGTTGCTGGCGGCTGTCATCGCAGGCGGCGGTGCTGCGCTGCCAGGCCTGGTGCAGCGGCTGCAGCGCCTGCGCGGGCTCGTCATGGGCCAGGCTTTCCAGTTCGGGCGTGGCCTGCTCCAGTGCCTGGGCGGCGTCTGCGCAGCCGGTGCGGGCGGCCTGCAGTGTCTGGGTGGCCTGGGCCAGTTGCTGCTGCCATTGGTGCTGGGCCTGGGTGCGCAGGTAGTCGGCCTGCAGCGCGGCCTGCTCCGTCACCAGGCTGTCGGCCTGGGCCTGCAGGGCATCGCGCGCCTCGGGCGTCAGCAACTCCACGCCATCGGCCTGGGCCTTGAGCTGGTCCAGGCGCTGGCGCGCATCGCGGGCGCGTTCGAAGACTTTCTGCGAGATGAGGCCGTAGATCTCGGTGCCTGTCAGCTCTTCCAGCAGGCCGGCGCGCTCATTGGCATTGGCTTGCAGAAAAGCCGCAAAGCCGCCCTGGGCCAGCAGCATGGACTTGGTGAAGCGCTCGAAGTCCAGGCCGGTGATGGCGGCGGTCTGCTCCAGCTTGTCGCGCGTCTGGCTGCTGAGAATGCTGCCGTCGCCACGGGCCAGTTCCACCTTGGGCGCCTGCAGCGCGCCATCGAGCCTGTCGCGTGCGCGGCGCTGGCTCCAGAAGGCGCGGTAGACCTGCCCCTTGACCTCGAATTCGACCTCGGCCAGGCAGTCGGCCGTGTGGCGCGTCATGAGGTCGTTGGCCGATGCCGAGATGTTGTTCAGCCTGGGTGTCTGGTGGTACAGCGCCAGGCAGATGGCATCGAGCAGGGTGGACTTGCCCGCGCCTGTGGCCCCGGTGATGGCGAACAGGCCGTTGCCCGCGAACGGTGCCTGCGTGAAGTCGATGCGCCATTCGCCCTTGAGCGAGTTGAGGTTCTTGAGCCGCAGCGTAAGGATCTTCATGCGCGGGCCTCCTCGCCGTGTTCGCCGGCGCCTGGCTGGGGCGCATCAAGCCCGGCCACCACTTCCTGGTAGCGCCGGGTAAGGGCCCGGGCCAGACCGGGCTCCAGTGTTTCCAGCGCCAGGCGGCGCTCGAAGACGTCGGCGGGGCTGATCTCGTGCAGCGACTCGCCAGCGGCGGCGGCCATGCCGGCCACCGCCCGGCCGCGCTGGCGCCGCACGCGCAGCAGTTCCACGGGCAGCTCATCGGCCAGGGCCTGCACGCGGTCGGTGAGCTGGGGCAGGTAGTCGTCCTGCTCCACCACCACCTCCAACCACACGGGCCGTGCAGGGCTGCCGGCCTGGGCGGTGGCGCGCATCAGATCCGTCAATGCGGTCAGGCTGCCTGCCACCGATGCCATGGGCTGAAAGCAGGGCACGGGCAGCGGCGTGACGGCCTGCAGCCCTTCGGGGCCCAGGTCCACCAGCAGCATCTGCTTGGACTGGCGGGCCTCGTCAAAGCTCAGCGCAATGGGCGAGCCGCTGTAGCGGATGTGCTCCAGGCCGCCCACTTTCTGCGGCTGGTGGATGTGGCCCAGCGCCACGTAGTCGGCGGGCGGAAAGGCCGAGGTGGGGAAGGCGTCCAGCGATCCCACGTAGATCTCGCGCACGGACTCGCTGCTGCTGGCGCCCACGGTGGTGAGATGGCCCGTGGCGATGATGGGCAGGCGCTGGCCGGATGCGGCGGCCAGCGCGTCACGGCGTGCCATGGCGGCGTCGTGCACGCTGCGGTAGCAGGACTCGATGGCGGCCTGCAGCGCCTGCTGCTTTTGCTCGGCGCTTTGGCCGGGCTGGCTCAGCACCAGGTCGCGCGGGCGCATGAAGGGCAGGGCGCAGACGATGCAGCCGGGCGCGGCCGGCTGCCCCGGCCGGCGCCGCAGCGGCAGCTCGACCACGTGGCTGGCCGTCTCGCCCACGGCGGCAACCACGGTGGTGTCCAGGCAGGCCAGCAGCTCGCGGTTCTCTGCCAGCGTGGCCACGGAGTCGTGGTTGCCGCCCAGCAGCAACAGGGCCACGCCCGCCGCATGCAGGCGCACCACCAGCTGGCTGTACAGCTCGCGCGCATAGCTGGGCGGCGCGCCGGTGTCGAAGATATCGCCCGCGATGAGCACGGCATCGACCGCCTGGGCATCGACCTGCTCCAGCAGCCAGTCGATGAGCGCAGCGTGCTCGGCCTGGCGGCTCTTGCCCATGAAGTGCTGGCCCAGGTGCCAGTCGGAAGTGTGAAGAAGGCGCATGGTTTCGGTATCGCGGTATCGGTGCAATGTCCGCCGGCTGTGGCGGGGGCGACAGTATGGTCGCTGGCGCGCATGGGTGACAGCAGGACGGCGGGCCGCAGCTAACATCCCGGTTCGCATCAACCAAGGAGACACAGGCATGTTCAGCCACGTCATGGTCGGGGTCAACGACCTCGAAAAATCCAAGCAGTTCTACGACGCATTCCTGGGAGCGCTCGGCATTGCGCCGGGCATGGCCAACAAGAACCGCTATTTCTACCGCAGCGCGGGCGGCACGTTTGCCATTTCCACACCGATCAACGGCGAGTCTGCCTGCCACGGTAATGGCGCGACCATCGGCTTTGCGACGCAGTCGCCCGAGCAGGCCGACGCGGCCCATGCCGCCGCCGTGGCAGCCGGGGGCGTGACCTGCGAGGATCCGCCCGGCTGGCGCGAGGCTTCGCCCGGTGGCCGGCTGTACCTGGCCTATGTGCGGGATCTGGATGGCAACAAGCTGTGCCTGTTGCATCGGCCGCCCAAGGCCTGAGCGAATACCGCATCCCGGCATATACAAACCCCTCTGCGCCATACTCCCGCCCGAACGCGCCCGCCGGGCGCTCACCCCCAAGGAGAATGCGTGCAATCAGCAAGTGACCAGTGGTTCGACGAGGCGTACTACCAGCGCTACTACTTCGACAAGAAGACCAGCGTGGTCGATACCGAGCATGTGAACCGTCTGGGCGCTTTCGTCTGTTCCTACCTGAGTTATGTGCGCGTGCCCGTGCGCCGCGTGCTGGATGTGGGCTGCGGCATCGGTCTGTGGCGCGAGGCGGTGCAGCGCCACTTCCCCGGTGCCAGCTACCACGGCGTGGAGTTCAGCGAGTACCTGTGCGGGCGCTTCGGTTGGGAGCGTGGCTCGGTGGTGGACTATGCGGCGCATGATCCTGCAGAGCCCTTCGATCTGGTGATCTGCCAGGGCGTGCTGCCCTATCTGAGCCCGCCGGATCTCAAGCGCGCGCTGGCCAATCTGGGGCGGTTGAGCCGAGGCGGTCTGTATGTGGAGGCGGTGGCGCGCGAGGATTACGAACGCGGCGTGATCGATGAGGATCTGACCGATCCGCGCCTGTTCCGCCACCGGGCCGATCTATACCGGCGCGGGCTGGCCGAGCATTTCAAGGAACTGGGCGGCGGCGTGTGGCTGAGCCGCCGCGCCGAGCTGCCGCTGTTCGAGCTGGAAAGCGTGGGATGAGCCTGGAAATGTCAGCAGTGCCTGCTGCGGCGAAGGATGCCTGCGTGCCTCTGTCCTATCTGCGCGGCGTGGACTCCGGCGTGGCGCCGCATGCGGTCTCGCGGCTGCGCACGCAGCGGCTGGCGCGCAGCACGCGGCCCTTTCTGTCACGCGGCGGGCCGCGCGGCGAGCGCTGCGAGGGTTGCCGGCTGCGGCCTTCGCACTGCCTTTGCGCGCTGCGTCCCATGCTGCCGACGCGGGCGGGCTTTTGCCTGTTGATGCACGATGCCGAGCCGCTCAAGCCCAGCAATACGGGTTGGCTGATCGCCGATGTGGTGGAGCAGACGCATGCCTTCGGCTGGGCGCGCACCGAGGCCGATGCGGGCCTGCTGGCCTTGCTCGATGATCCGCAGTGGCAGCCCTATGTGGTGTTTCCCGGCGAGTTCGTGGAGCCGCCGCAGCGCGTGGTGCATACGCTGCCGGCGCCCCGGGCCGGAGCCCAGGCCGGGACTGAACCGAACCAAGGCCGGCGCCCGCTGTTCATCCTGCTGGACGCGACCTGGCCCGAGGCGCGCAAGATGTTCCGCAAGAGCCCTTACCTGGACCGCTTTCCGGTGCTGAGCCTGCACCCGGACCAGGTCTCGCAGTACCGCCTGCGCCGCTCCCAGCGCGAAGACCATTTCTGCACCAGCGAGGTGGCGGCCCTGTGCCTGGAGCTGACGGGCGACGGCGGGGACCGGCGCGCAGGCCGCGCGCTGGAGAGCTACCTGGCGCTGTTCACCGAGCACTATCTGCGCGCCAAGAACCAGCAGCCGGTGCAGACAGACAGTGACGCGCGCCGTGGTCTGCAGGACGCGATCTCTTCCGTTTGTCCGCCTGCTTGTTAAAAACGATAGCGGAAGATGCTGGTGTTCATTGGGATTGGTGGCGTTTTGTTCCAAATTGTTGACAGCGCATCCAACTCCCCTTGCCCTGTGTTCGCCAGTGGCTCAACAGGGCGGCGCAGGGCGGCGTGAGGCCGGGCACAGCAGTGTCGGCGACAACTTCCTGTTACGTTCCGGCCGCGGTGCGCTGCCCATACTCGCGGCGTGCGATGAGAGGTGGACAGGCGGCGGGGCGGGGTGACCCAGGACTCCAGGCCGAATGTCCATCGAACCTGGCCCGCAGGCGGTGATGGCTAAAATCGGATTTCGCTGAAATTCATCAGCCATTGCCCTGTACTGCAGGGCATGTTCGTGCACGCAGGGCCGCCCGTAGAGGCGGCCCGCATCCTCCAGGTGCGCCGCAGCCGCGGCTCGCGGATTGCTGGTCACAGCATCCGCCGGGAACCTTGGGGCGTGCCGTCTCTCTTATCGCGCTGGACCATGCGTTGCGACCCTCCCGGGGACGGCTGCGCCATGTCCGCGTGCTCCATTTTTCATGGGGTTTGTTCATGGCCCGGGGCGTATGCCCCGGCGTTGGAAAGGTGTCCGGTTTTGGTGGTCAAGGATTTCAAACTGCACTACAACCCCGCCCTTGACGGGCTGCGGGGCGTGGCGATCCTGTTGGTGATCTTGTCGCACTCCCATGCGCCTTTGTTCGATGGCGCATTCTTCGGGGTGGACCTGTTCTTCGTGCTCAGCGGCTATCTGATCACCTCGCTGCTGCTGATGGAGAACGAATCCGAAGGCCGCATCGGCTTCTGGCGCTTTTACCGCCGCCGCTTCTATCGCCTGATGCCGGCGCTGGCCCTGTTCCTGGGCGCGTACTGCATCTTCGCGCCCTTGCTGTGGCCGGACCTGAACGACATCTACACCGATGCGCTGGTCTCCATCCTCTATCTGGCCGACTACGGCATCGCCTTCTTCGACAGCCCGGACACGCTGCTGCACATGTGGTCGCTGTCGGTGGAGGAGCATTTCTACCTGATCTGGCCGCCGCTGCTGGTGCTGCTGCTGCGCTTTTCCAAGCCGGGCCGTCTGTGGCGCCCGATTGCCCTGCTGTGGGCGCTGAGCTGGCTGTGGCGCGTGTACTGGGTGGACCAGGGCCAGCACTTCTATGAGATCTTCTTTCGCTTCGACACCCGTGCCTCGGGCCTGTTCGCCGGTGCGCTGCTGGCGGCGGTGATGATCGAGCGGCCCGACTTCATCGCTGCACTGAAGGCGCGCATGCACCACGCCATGTGGGTGCCGCTGGCCGTGCCGCTGTTGATGGCGCTGCAATGGGACAACCAGGACGCCATGGTCTGGGGCATCACCGTGGTGGAATGCGCCGCCGTGGTGCTGCTGGTGGCGGCAAGCCAGGGCTCGGGCTTGGTCTTCGACATGCTGTCGTCGCCCACGCTGGTGAAGCTGGGCCGCCTGTCCTATGGCGTCTACCTCTGGCACTACCCGGTGGTGCGCTATCTGCGCGCCGACTTCTCGTGGCCCGTGGTGGTGGCGCTGGGACTGGCGATCTCGGTGGCGCTGTCGGCGCTGTCGTTCTACACGATCGAGCGCTGGGCGTTGCGCATGCGCGATGGCGAGCGCAAGGGCGGCGAGCGCCAGCCGCAGGCGCAGCCGGCCTGAATGCCGGCAGCGCGCCGAAAGCAAAAAAGGGAACGTTGGCACGTTCCCTTTTTTTGTGGGTGAAGGAGATCCGCTGCGCTCTCAGAACCCTGAGCCGGGCTGGGACAGGTACTGCAGTTCCTCGGCCGTGCTGGTGCGGCCCAGGATGGCATTGCGGTGCGGAAAGCGGCCGTAGCGCACGATGACGTCGCGGTGCCGGTGGGCGTAGTCCAGCGTGCCGGCGAGGAACTCGCGCACGCCCTCGCCGCCAGCGTCACCGGCCTGGTCGGCCAGGGCCTGGAAGGCGGCCACGCTGCGGTCCTGCAGGGCCAGGTCTTCGGCATGCTCCAGCGGCAGGTAGCAGAAGATGCGCGCCACGGCTGGCAGGTCGGCATGCCGGTCATGGCCCAGGGCGATGCCGTCCAGCGCCAGTTGCAGCGCCTGCGGGTCGCCTGCAAAGCTGCGTGCCGTGCCCCGGAACAGGTTGCGCGTGAACTGGTCCAGCAACACGATCAGCGCCAGCCGCCCCAGCGCCGTGCCGGCCCAGCCGTCCAGTTGGCCGGCCAGCGCATCTTCGACCAGGGCGCCGAAGCGCTCGCGGATCTGGTCGTCAGTGGCATCGGACTTGATGAACCACAGGTTCTTGCAGGCCAGGGCGCCCGCGTTGTCAGGATGCGCGGAGCCCAGCCAGTAGCTGAGCACGTCGGCGATGCGCGGGTCTGCGGCGTGAGAAGGGGCAATGCTTGTCATCGGTGGCCAGGCTCTTGTCGGATGAGGAAGCCTTCGATTGTGCAGGCGGTGGCGTACTGCCCTTGTGGATGGCAGGTTTTGCGCAGTCAAAGCACAGCTTGTGCAAATGTTTCTCAAGAGTATGTGCACAGGTTTTTCAAGAGAAATTACCGGTGTTATCCACAGATTTGCATCTGAATCTCATTGCTATTGCCTGTCAATCAGGCACTCATGAATTCAAGATTTCGCGCAGCGATGCTGCGAAAGTCCCCGGAGATGCGCGCATCCTGCGCCACTGTCTGCCAGAAGCGGCGTGCCAGCGCCTGGGCATGCGGCCATTCGGCCAGCGTGGCGGCCGTGGGTCGCTGGGGCTGGGCGCCGAAGTCGCGCTCCACGATCTCGCCGTTGATGGGCATGTAGAGCATGGGCAACATGTCGTAGGTGGGCGACAGCGCCCAGTCGCCATGGGGCTGCGGCAGCACGAAGGAGATGTTGCCGTAGTGCCGGTCGGTGTTGGCGATGAGCTGGCCGTAGGCTTCGAGCAGGCGCAGGCTGCGCGCGTCGGCCTCGGTGATGAGGCCGCGTGCGGCCAGGCGGTTGGCCGTGGCTGCCCAGTTGTCCACCTCGCCCACGTACTGGGCATTGAGCACCTGCAGGGACACCATGCCGATGCGTCCCGGGTTGCTGCCCGGGTGGGCCTGTGAGACGGGCACATCGCCATCGCCCGGCGCCGGCTGGCTGCGGTCGAAGCGCTCCGATTCGAGGAAGGCGCGGCCGCCATCGAGGAACAGCCGCGTGCGCGCTGCGGGCAGGCCGTCTTCGGCCAGGGTCTGCAGTGCCAGGTGCTCGCAGACCAGCAGGTCGCGGATGCGCTGCTCGGCCGGCGCGTTGCCTGCCGGGGAGAACTTGACGATGACGCTGCGCCCGGCCGTGATGCAGCAGAACTTGGGCTGCTCGCCGCCCGCCGACGAGCCCGGATGCGTGCCCTGCATGGCCTGCATGGCCAGGCGCGGATAGTCGGCCGCAGAGGCGGCGCGCAGCGTGCGCACGGGCAGGGAGTGGAAGCGCTCGAAGGCGGCTTCGCCCACGATGAGGTTGCCCGGCAGGTCTTCGCCAAAGCGGGCCAGGGCGCGCAGCACATCGTCCTCGCCCCACTGGCGCGGGTCGCCGCCCAGCTGCAGTTCGGGGTGGCTGTGCGCAAAGCTGCGGCCGATGAAGCCCTGGGGCCGCATGTCGTCCAGGAACCAGGGCAGGCCGTCGTGCTGCTCGCTGAGGCCGTCGGCCTCATCCACCCAGAAGCCGCCGCCGTGCAGGGCGATCATGCGGCCGAAGGGCGATGCATGGCCTTCGGTGTCCACGCGCATGATGGCCACCTCGGCGCCCACGCCCGCCACCTGGCGCGGCAGCACATAGCGCTGTGTGCGCGCCGCCCCCACCTTGCGCACCTGGCCTGACTGGATCAGCGGTGCCAGCGCGCGCGACACCGTGGGCTGGCTCACGCCCAGCATCTGCTGCAACTCGCGCGCCGCCAGCGCACCGCCCTGGCGGCGCAGTGCTGCCAGCACCTGCAGGGAGGGGTCTTCAGTGGGCATGGGGAATCAATTCATGAATGGATGAAACAAGGGGTTAATTTATTGAAAATCAAGGATTTATGCAAATCCATGAATGGATATATGAATAGATAAAAAAACCGCGCCCAAGGGCGCGGCAAAGCTGGATTTCGCGGCGGCTTGCAGGTCTGCGAATCACGATCACAGCCTGTGAAACTGGCGTGCTCCAACTCAGAGACGCCGAGCAAGAGCCGCCTCGCGGCGGGGGCGCCTAGCCGAGGGCGTCGTCCCCTGGGGGAAGCGGCGCCAGCCGCTCAGGGGGTCAGAAATTGTGCGTGATACCCAGGCTGATGCCGCTGGCGCGCGTCTTGTTGCCTGCGCCCTGGTAACCGTTCTTCCACTTGGTCGTGTCCAGCTCCAGGAACAGGCTGGTGCGCTTGGACAGCTGGTAGTCCACGAAGCCGATCAGGCGCTGGAAGCCGTCGTCGCCCTGGCCCGTGCGCTCGCGGTCCACCTTGTAGTAGCCGCCGTTCAGGCCGATGACGGGTGTGATGGCGTAGCGCGCGCCCAGTGCCAGGATCTTGTTCGTGGTTTTAGCGGTGTCGCTGGTCTCGGCCTTGTTGCGGCCGTAGTTGAGCATCAGGCGCAGGTCGCCACGGCTCCAGGCGCCACCGATGTTGGCGGCGTCCAGCGTGCGTCCGCTGGCGTCGTGGAACTGGGTGTAGGCGCTGGTCAGCACCAGGTCGTCCTGGCGCCAGTCCAGGCCCAGGCCGCGCGTGTCCAGGCGCGAGGCCGACACGCCGGTCTCGCCGAAGCTGTACATGGCGCGCGCCGTGAGGCCTCCAAAGCTGCCCGAGTACTTGATGGAGTTGTTGACGCGGTTGGAGCCCACCTTGGTGTTGGTGGCGCCCCATTCGTTGTTGAGGCCGTGGCCCGTGAGGCTGGTGACCTGGATGTTGGGGTTCAGGCCCGCAAAGCGCAGGGCGATGGGATCGACCAGGCCCACGGAGTCGGAGATCAGCGTGTTCTGCCGGCCAGCCGTGATCGCGCCCCAGTGGCCGGCCAGGCCCACGATGGCCGCCCGGTCGAAGGTGCCGGCCACGCCGCCGATGCCGCCCACGTCGGCGCCCAGCGTGGATTCGAGGTTGAAGATGGCGCGCAGGCCGCCGCCCAGGTCCTCGCTGCCGCGTATGCCCCAGCGGCTGGTGGGACCCACGCCGCTGTTGACCGAGCCCATGCTGCCCGCAGCCGGCGCATTGGCGCCCGACAGGCCGCTTTGCGCGCGCACCGACACGTCGATGATGCCGTACAGGCTCACGCTGCTGGTGGACTGCGCCAGGGCGGGGCCGGCCGCGCAGCCTGTGGCCAGCAGGGCGAGGGCGATGTTCTTCTTCATGGTGTCTCCTTGATTTCTTCTGGAAGGCGGGAACTTTGCGAGCGGCCGAGTTTCCGTATGGGAGCCGGTACTGCCTATGTCCGGCGGGCACTAGCTGCTATGTCGTTTCGTTCTCGAAGTGGCTGCGCGCAGGTGCCGGGCAACACCCACTGCAGGGACAGGGAATAGCCCCTGGCGGGACAATGTCGCTCTCAAAAAACATAGCGCCATGCGTATGGCATGCATGGCGCTTCAGAGTTTCGTGTCGGGCTTTCTGAGGCTTGTGCTGTCGTGATGAATCGCCGCTTTTTGTTGATGGTCGTGGCAGCGGGCTGGAGCCTGGCCGCGACCGGATGTTCGGGAAAGTCCGGACCTGGGAATGTCTCGGTTTCGCGGCAAAGGCTGCAGGAGGTGGTGGCCCAGCGCTTTCCCCGGCAGTTCCCCGTGGCCGGCATGCTGCAGCTCAAGCTGCATTCGCCGGTGCTGGGATTGCTGCCCGAGCGCAACGCGCTCAATGCGGTGCTGCAGGCCGATCTGTCGGGGCCCGTGCTCAAGCAGGGCTATGGCGGCCATCTGAACTTGGACTTCGCGCTGCGCTACGAGCCCACGGACCGCACGCTGCGCGCCCACCAGATCAAGGTCAACAGCCTGGTCATCAATGACCTGGCGCCCGCCATGAGCGACATGCTCACCACCTACGCCAGCGCGCTGGCCGAGCAGGCGCTGGGCCAGCTCGTGCTCTACCAGCTGCAGGACAAGGAACTGGCCCTGATGGACTCGCTGAACATGGAGCCCGGCGCCATCACGGTGACGCCGGACGGCCTGAGCGTGGCCCTGGTCCAGAAGCCCGTCGCGCCGCGCTGAGCGCAGCGGCGCGCCTTCGACCTTCCCTTCGCCCGCGCCTCAGTCCGCGCGGATATTGGCGGCGCGAATCACCTCGCCCAGCTCGGCACTCTCGGCCTGAATGAAGGCGCCGAACTCGGCCGGCGTGCCGCCCATGGGCGATGCGCCGATGTCGGCCAGCTTCTGCAGCACGGCGGGCTGGGCCAGGCTCTTGTTCAAAGCCTGGTTCAGCGCCTGCACCACGGCCGGCGGCGTGCCGGCCGGCGCCACCAGGCCCCACCACACGGTGGCCTGCACGTTCACGCCCAGCGAGCGTGCCGTGGGCACACCCGGCAGCAGGCGCGAACCATTGTGGTTGAGCACCGCCAGGGCGCGCAGCGCGCCGCTGCCCACATGGCCTGCCACCTCCAGCGGGTTGATGGCCATGAAGTCCAGCCGCCCGCCCAGCAGGTCGGTCACGGCCGCCGAGCCGCCCTTGTAGGGAATGTGCACGGCCTGGAAGCCGCCTGCGCGCTCCAGCAGGGCGCTGGCCATGTGGCCCGAGCTGCCCACGCCAGCCGTGCCATAGGACAGGGCGCCGGCCTTGGCCTTGCCGGCGGCGATCAGTTCGGCCAGGTTCTTGTGGGGCGACTTGGCGTTGACCACCACGACCAGCGGCGCCTCGCCGATGCGGCCCACTGGGATGAGGTCCTTGAGCGGATCGAAATTGAGCTTGGCGTACAGCGCCTTGTTGGTGGTCAGCGTGTTGGATGCCGTCAGCAGCAGGTAGCCGTCGGCCGCGCCGCGTGCCACCGCGCCCATGCCGATGTTGGTGCCGCCGCCTGGCTTGTTGTCCACCACCAGGGACTGGCCCAGCAGCTCGGCCATGGGCGGCGTGACCAGGCGCGTGATGATGTCCACGCCGCCGCCGGGCGAGTAGGGCACGACCACGGTCACGGGGCGCTCGGGGTAGCCGGCCGCTGTGGCGACCAGGGGCAGGGCCGCCCAGGCGGCGGCGGTGGTGCCGAGCAGGGCCAGTGCGTGGCGGCGGGTGGAATGTCTTGTCATGCATGTCTCCGTTGATTGTTATGACCCGGCGGCAGGGCCGGGTCCGCCATTATTTAGCGTGCCAAGCATGGCTGGGCGCCGAACGTTACGATGCAGCGGCCATCGATTTCTTGGCGAACCCGTCCAGCCTTCAAGGTGCCCCATGACTTCACAGAATCCGCTTTCCGCCTTTTCCGTCACGCGCAAGTGGCCGGCCACGCAGCCGGACCGCATCCAGCTGTATTCCCTGCCCACGCCCAACGGCGTCAAGGTGTCAATCGCTCTGGAGGAGATGGGCCTGCCGTATGAGGCGCACCGCGTAGGCTTCGAGAGCAATGACCAGCTCTCGCCCGAGTTCGTGGACACCTTTCCCAACAACAAGATACCGGCCATCCTGGACCCGCAAGGCCCGGGCGGGAAGCCGCTGGCGCTGTTCGAATCGGGCGCCATCCTGGTCTACCTGGCCGAGAAGTCCGGCAGCCCGCTGCTGCCCGCCGACCCGGCCGCGCGCTATGAAACGCTGCAGTGGCTGATGTTCCAGATGGGTGGCGTCGGCCCCATGTTCGGCCAGCTGGGGTTCTTCCACAAATTCGCGGGCAAGGACTTCGAGGACAAGCGCCCGCGCGACCGCTACGTGAACGAGTCCGTGCGCCTGCTGGGTGTGCTGGAGCGCCGCCTCGCAGGCCGCGCCTGGGTGATGGGCGAGCAGTTCACCATTGCCGACATCGCCCTGTGGCCCTGGGTGCGCAACATGGTGGTGGAGCAGGGCTACAACGCGGCCGAACTGCTGGGCTGGGAGCGCTTTCCCGAGCTGCAGCGCGTGCTGGCCGCCTTCGTGGCGCGCCCGGCCGTGCAAAAGGGCCTGGTGACGCCGCCGCGCAACTGACCTGGCGGGCGTTGCATTCCTGGGCCGCACTGTCCCAGCCATGGTGGCTTTCAAAACCGGCGCGGGGGCCGCATCTGTCCGAGAATGCAGCGCCCCCTTTTTTCTTGCGGGCGCAGCCTCACAGGAGCCACGATGACCGCAGCCACCACCCCCGTCCTCCAGAGCCAGCCGCTGGGCCCGCTGTGGCCCACCATGGACCCCTTCCTGTTCTGTGCCCACCATGACGATGCCTATCCGCCCAGCGATGGCCGCCTGGGCGTGCAGGCCGTGGACCTGGAGGGCCGCCAGATGGGCAGCGACTTCAGCCGCAAGGACGGCTTTTCCATGTACCACGGCGATGGCGTGCCGGGCTTTCCCGGCCACCCGCACCGCGGCTTCGAGACCGTGACCCTGGTGCGCAAGGGCCTGATCGACCATTCCGATTCGCTGGGCGCGGCCGCGCGCTTTGGCGGCGGCGACGTGCAGTGGCTCACGGCCGGCAAGGGAATCCAGCACTCGGAGATGTTCCCGCTGCTCAACAGCGACGCGCCCAATCCGCTGGAGCTGTTCCAGATCTGGCTGAACCTGCCTGCGCGCTCCAAGATGGTGGAGCCGCACTTCACCATGTTCTGGAACGAGCGCATCCCGCGCCTGGAGCACGCAGACGCCGCAGGCCGCAGGACCGTGGTCACCGTGGTGGCAGGCAGCCTGCCCGGCACGGCGGCCGCCCTGCCGCCGCCGCCCGAATCCTGGGCCTCGCAACCCGAGGGCGACGTGGCCATCTGGACGCTGCGCCTGGAGCCCGGCGCGCGCTGGACGCTGCCGCGCGCAGCCGGCGTGGACACGCAGCGCATGCTGTATTTCTTTGCAGGCCAGGCACTGCAGGTCGGGCCCACGGCGCTGGTACAGCATGCGGCCCTGCATGTGGATGCCACGCAGGACTGGGAGCTGCACAACAGCGGCGCCGACGCCGTGGAATGCCTGGTGCTGCAGGGCCGCCCCATTGGCGAGAGCGTGGCGCAGTACGGCCCCTTCGTGATGAACACGCAGCAGGAAATCATGCAGGCCATGCAGGACTACCGGCGTACCCAGTTCGGCGGGTGGCCCTGGGCCGAGCAGGACCCGGTGCATGGCGCAGAGAACCGGCGCTTTGCGCGCTACCCGGGCGCTGCGGCCGAGGAGCAGCCTCCGGCCGCCTGAGTCCGGTCAGGCCGCGTCAGGCCGTGTCTGCGGGTGGATGAAAGCTGGCCGGCGCGGGCGTGCGCCCCAGCTCCTTGAGGATCTTCAGCGTGATGGCCATGCCGGTGTTGCCTGCGGGCACGCCGGCATAGACGGCGGTCTGCAGCAGCACTTCGCGGATGGTGTCCAGGTCCAGCGGCGCCGCCTCGGCATCGGCCGGGTCGGCCAGCAGGCCCGTGCGGATGTGCAGCTCGAACTCTTCCCAGCGGCCCATGGATGCCGTGATGGCCAGCACCATGATGCGGCGCGTGCGGCGCTCCAGGCCGGGGCGGCTCCAGATGCCGTCCCAGGCATAGGCCGTGATCATGCGCTGGAACTCCACATTCAGTTCGTTGGCGCGCGCCACGGATTGGTCCACCCATTCATCGCCCAGCACGCGGCGGCGGTTGGCAAGGCCGCGCTGCAGGGCGTCGGCGGAAGGTTCGGTCATGGCGGGGGTTCCTGTGTCAAGCATGGGAATGGGCATTGGCGTGGATCTGCGGCGCTGCCAGCAGCGCCAAGCATGCATCATGCGATGCCTGCACGGCGCGGGCCGGGTCGCAGGCCCGGGCCAGCGCATCTTGCAGCGCCTGCAGGGCCGCTGCGTTCAGCCGGGGCGCGGCCCATTCGGCCAGCAGCAGGCGCAGCTCGCGCCCCTGCTCCAGCGCCTGCGGGGCCAGCAGCTCCACGGCGGCCAGGGCCTCGGGCTTGCCCGTCCAGGGCGCCATGGCGTGCACGCAGGCCTCTGAAAACACCAGCCCGTGCAGGCCCCGCACATGGCCCAGCATGCGCTGCGGATGCACCTGCAGCGACTGCGCGGCCTGGCGCAATGCGGCGGCGGCGCCATGCACATGGCGCCACAGGTCGGGCCAGTGCGCGACCTCGGCCTGCCACTCGCCCAGCGCGCGCTCATGGGCCTGGGCCATGCAGCCCAGCAGCAGGGCCGCAAGCTGGGGCACGGCCTGGGCCTGTGCCACCGCCTGCATCAGGTGCACGGGATTGCGCTTGTGCGGCATGGCGCTGGAGGTGCTGCCGCGCGGCGCCTCGGCGATCTCCCCTACCTCGTACTGCGACATCAGCGACCAGTCCTTGGCCAGCTTGGCCAGGCTGCCGCCGCATACGGCGGCCTCCATGGCCAGGCGCATCCAGTCGTCGCGCTGGGTATGCCAGCTGCGGCCGCAGGCCGACAGGCCCAGGCGCCGGGCCAGTGCCTGCTCCACCTCGGCACGGTGGCTTCCCAGCACGGCGCCATTGCCCACGGCGCCGCCCAATTGCACGCACAGCGCAGCGGTGGCAAGCCTTTCGAGCTGTTCGATGCTGCGCCCCACGGCGGCAGCCGACTGCGCGCACTTGAAGCCGAAGCTGGTGATCTGCGCGGGCTGCAGCAGGCTGCGCGCCAGCATGGGCGTGGCCGCGTGCGTGCGGGCCAGGGCCTGCAGTGCGGACTGCAGCGCGCCCAGCTCGGCCAGCAGCGCCTGCAGGGCCTGCTGCGTGAGCAGGGCCTGCGCCGTGTCCACGGCGTCCTGCGTGGTCGCACCCCAGTGCAGCCAGGGCAGGCCTTCCGGGGCGTGGGCCTGCAGCCACTGCTGCAGCGGCCGCACCACGGCCAGGCCCAGCGCGCCGCTGGCGCGTGCCTGCTCCACCACGCCTTCGCACGTGAGCGGCGCCTGCGCGCAGGCGCGCGCAATGGCCTCGGCGGCCGGGCGCGGCACCAGGCCGCAGTCGGCCTGGGCCTGGGCCAGCGCGCTCTCGAAGCGCAGCAGCGCGTCCAGCCAGCGCGCGTCTGCAAACCAGTGGCCGCTGTCGGCGGGGCCCAGATAGTCCTTCACCAATGACATGCTGTCCTTGCCGGTCTCAGGCCGTGGCGCCCGAGGCCTTGATCACGGCCGCCCACTTGGCGCTCTCCACCTGGATGCGGGCCGCGTACTGCGCGCCATCGCCCAGCAGCGGCACGGCGCCCTCGATGCCCAGGCGCGACTGGAAGGATTCGGAAGACGCCACCTTGAGGATGTCGCGCCCCAGCGCGCGCACCGTCTCGGCAGGCGTGCCCTTGGGCGCGAGGATGCCGTAGGTCAGCGAGCTCTCGAAGTCGGCCAGCGCACGCACGCCGGACTCGGCCACCGTGGGCACGTCGGGCAGCTGGGGCTGGCGTTTGGCGCCGGTCACGGCCAGGGCGCGCAGCTTGCCGGCCTTCACCAGGGCCATGGCCGCGGGAATCACGCCAAAGCTGAAGTCCACATTGCCGCCCACCAGGTCGGTCAGCGACGGGGCCGTGCCCTTGTACGGCACGTGGATGGCCTTGGCGCCCAGCGCGTGGGCGAACATCTCGCCCGTCAGGTGGCCGCCCGTGCCCGAGCCGCTGGAGGCGTAGTTCATCTCGCCGCTGCGCTTGCGCATCTGCTCGGCCAGGTCGGCCACGCTGCGCGCGGGCGAGGAAGCCGGCACCACCAGCAGCAGGGCCGACGAGGCGAACATGGCCACCGGCTGCAGATCGGTGGCCGCATTGAACTTGAGGCCCGGATACAGCGAGGGATTGATGGACACCGTGCCCGTGTGGCCCAGCAGCCAGGTGCTGCCGTCGCCGGCCGCACGCACCACGGCTTCCGTGCCCAGGTTGCCCCCCGCGCCGGCCTTGTTCTCCACGATCATCCCGTAGCCGAAGGACTCGTTGAGGCCATGCGCCATCTGCCGCGCGAACACATCGTTGCCGCCGCCCGGCGCAAACGGCACCACCAGGCGGCTGCCGCGCTTTTGGGCCCAGGCCGGCAGCGCACAGGCGGCCAGCGCGGCGGCGGCGGTGGACAGCCACATCCGGCGCGGCAAAGAGGTCTGAGAGGCTTGAGCGGTTTGAGAGGTGGGCCGGGAATCCATGCGTCTGTCTCCTGAAAATAGTCGTTGTCACGCAGTGTGGTGCAGCGCAGCCTGGGAAAACAGCAGTTGCATCTGCGTTGTGATTCAAGAAAATGTGTGAAATGGACGTGAGATACATACACAATTTCTTGAGAGTGGTGGACGCCGGCTCCATGTCCGAAGCCGCTCGCCAGCTGGACCTGAGCCCCTCGGCCATTGCCCAGCAGATGCGCGTGCTGGAAGGCGAGCTGGGCGCGCCGCTGCTGGTGCGCCATGGCCGCAGCGTGCGCGCCACCGAGGCGGGCGAGCGGCTGTTCGAGCGTGGCCGCCAGCTGCTGCAGGACTTCGAGGGCCTGCGCGAGTGGGTGGCCTCGGACGCGGACGGCGGCGAGCTGCGGCTGGGCACCGTGAACACGGCGCTGCACGGCTTTGTGCCCGCCGTGATGCGGGCCTTCGTGGCGCGCCACGCCGAGGTGCGCATCAGCGTGCGCGCCGGCCTCACGCCCGAGCTGTACACGGCCCTGGTCCAGTCCGAGCTGGACGTGCTGATCTGCCTGCAACCCTCGTTCGACCTGCCCAAGACCGTGTGCTGGGCCGAGCTGCGCCAGGAGCCTTTGGTCGTGCTGTGCCGCGCCCGCGATGCGCAGCAGGACCCGCTGGCCCTGCTGCGCACCCGGCCCCTGGTGCGCTACGACCGATCCCTGGCCGGTGGCCGGCTGGCCGACCGCTACCTGCGCGCCCAGGGCATTGCGCCGCTGGAGCGCATGGAACTGAACTCGGTGCTGGCCGTGGCCATGATGGTGGACCAGGGCCTGGGCGTGGGCCTGGTGCCCGACATAGGCCCCGTGCTCTCCCAGGGCCGCGACGTGCGCGTGCTGGCGCTGCCGGAGCAGGGCGCTGCTGCGGACGGAGCTGGCTCCCGCCCCGCCGATGCGCGCAAGGTCGGCCTGCTGTGGCTCAACACCTCGGCCCGCGCGCGCTGGGCGCGCAGCCTGCTCGAATGTGCGCGCGAGTGCCTGGCTTGAGGTTGGGCGGCCGGTGAACCCACGGCCGCGACGCTGGAATGCCCCAGGTCGCCGACAATGGCAGCTTTGCGCGGCGCGCCTTCTGCGCTGCGGTTTTCCAAGGCCTTTGCCATGAACATCACCAAAGACACCGCCGTCACCATCAACTACAAGATCACCGACAAGCTGGGCAAGCTGCTCGACAAGGGCGATGTGGCCTATCTGCACGGCGGCTACGACAACATCTTCGCCAAGGTGGAAGCCGCCCTGGACGGCAAGGCCGTGGGCGACACGCTGACCGTGGACCTGGCCGTGGAAGACGCCTTCGGCGCGCGCGACGAGAGCCTGACCCGCACCATCCCCAAGGGCGAGTTCCCGCCCGGCGTGAAGGTCGGCGGCCAGCTGCGCGGCACCGATGACCAGGGCCAGCCCCAGATCTTCCACGTGGTCAAGATCAAGGGCCCCGTGGTGCTGCTGGACGGCAACCACCCGCTGGCCGGCATGGCGCTGCACTTTTCCTGCAAGGTCACCGAAGTGCGCGCGGCCAAGCCCGAGGAAATCGAGCACCGCCACGTGCACGGCGGCCACGGCCACCACCATTGAGAGGCAGGGCCGGGATGCACCCGGTCCGCACGGCCCCGCAAAGCACAAAGGCCGCCTGGCATGCCCGGCGGCCTTTGTGTTTTCCGACTAGACCGCCTCCAGCGCCAGCAGCGCCGTGGCGGTGTTGGAGATCGGTATGTGGTAGTTGCCGTGCACGCGGCGCACGCCGGGCGCAGCCGCGGACAGGGCGCCGCGCATGGCCAGCCACATCAGCAGTTCCACGCCCTGGGTGCCGGTCTTTTCCACCAGTTCATGCACGCTGAACTGCGTGGCCCATTCGGGATTGGTGGCCATGCTTTCAAGGAACTGCAGGTCGAAGGCCTTGTTGATGAAGCCCGCGCGCTCGCCATCGAGCTGGTGCGACAGGCCTCCTGAGGCGATGACGGCCACGCGCTGGTCGCTGTTCCAGCGCGCGATGGCTCGGCCCACGGCCTGGCCCAGCGCATAGCAGCGGCGCGCCGAGGGCAGCGGGAACTGCACGGTGTTGATGCACACCGGCACGACGGCCACAGGGCAGTCGCCCTCGGGCCAGAACAGCTTGAGCGGCAGCGTGCAGGCGTGGTCCACCAGCATCTCCTGGCAGCTGACCACGTCGAAATCCTCGCGCACCAGGGACTCGATCAGGTGCCATGACAGCTCCGTGTGGCCGCGCAGCGGTGCCAGCGTGGGAATGCCCCAGCCTTCGTCGGCGTTGCAGTAGCGCTCGGCCGCGCCCACGGCGAAGGTGGGCATCTTGTCGAGGAAGAAGTTCAGGCCGTGGTCGTTGTAGAACATCACCACCACGTCGGGGCGCTGCGTGGCCAGCCATTCGCGGATGGGCGGGAAGCCGTCGAAGAAGGGCTTCCAGTAGGGCTCGTTCTGCAGGCCCTTGTGGATGGCGTTGCCGATGGCGGGAATGTGCGAGGTGCCGAGGCCGCCGATGAGATGTGCCATGGTGGGTGTCTCCTGTGCTGTGTCTTGCGTGTGGTCTGCGGCGGGGCTCAGGCGTGCGAGCGCAGCAGGGCCTGGAACTCGGCCTTGGTCATGCCGGTCTGCTGGGCGCCTATGTCCTGCATGTCCAGGTGAAAGATGCCGGCCAGCTTGGCCAGGTAGTAGGCGTTGCCGCCGGCCGCGATCATCTGCAGCACGTTGCGGGCGCGCACGGCATCGGCCTGCTCCTGGTTCAGCCCGTAGCTGCGCATATAGGCCTCCTCGTCGGCCAGGAAGGCCTGGCGGTTGGCCAGCTCGTTGAAGGAAAAGCACATGCTGTTGAGCGCATAGCCTTTGCGGGCCTGCCTGCCATCGAACAGGGTGGTGCCGGGAATCTGCGGCTGATCGGCCATGTTTTGTCTCCGGTATTTGCGTTGGATCAGCGGCAGTGTCCGGCCCGCGTTGCCAAAGATAAAGCGGCGGCCAATCATGGAATGCATGAGACGAATCGATGGATCGCAGTTGGACGGCCGGCTGCTGCAACTGCTGCTGGCCGTGCTGGAGACGGGCAGCGTCACGGCGGCGGCGCAGCGCCTGGGCGTGACGCAGTCGGCCGTCAGCCATCTGCTGGACAAGCTGCGCGCCATCACGGGCGACCGATTGTTCGTGCGGCAGGGGCGGGGCATTGCGCCCACGGCCCATGCACTGGAGCTGCAGGACCCGGCGCGCGAGCTGCTGCGGCAGATGCAGCAGTTCGGCCAGGGGCCCAGCTTTGACCCCGCGCACTGGCGTGCCGAGATCACCATTGCCGCCAACGACCTGCAGCGCGAACTGCTGCTGCCCGCGCTGGCCCGGCGCCTGCGCTCAGCCGCGCCCGGGACGGTGCTGCGCGTGATCGACAGCGGCGCGCCGGATGCCGAACTGCTGCGCTCGGACGCCTGCCTGCTGGCCATCAGCCCGCGCCCGCCCGATGCCACGGACATCGTGCAAAAGCGCCTGTTCAGCGATGAGTACGCAGTCTTCTATGACAGCGCCGTGCGACAGCCGCCGGCCAGCCTGGCCGACTATCTGCAGGCCGACCACGCCACCGTGGCCTATGCCGACCGCCAGGCGCTGGACCTGGACCTGCAACTGCAGGCGCGCGGGCTGGAGCGCCGCTTTGCCGTGCGCGTGCCGGGCTTTGCGGCGCTGGCCGCCTTTGTGCGCGGCACGCCGCTGCTGGCGACGGCGCCGTCGCTGCTGGGCCGCACGGCCCTGTCATCGCTGGCCAGCTTTGTCGTGCCCGTGGACTGCCCGCCGCTGCCCATGTTCATGATCTGGCACGCGCGCCACCAGGCCGATCCCGCCCATGCGTGGCTGCGCGGGCAGTTGCAGCAGGTGGTGGCGCAGGCGCTTGGCGGCGCCGGGCCGTCAATGCCTGCGAAGCAAGGCGCGGCGCAGCAGGCGCGCGGCGCGGTTGCGGATCTGGAAGGGGCTGTGGCTCACGGCCGGGCTCACGCGGGCGCGTGAGCAGGCGGCCAGGAAGTCGCGCAGCAGCACGCTGTCATCCAGCGTGCTGGTGTCCGGGTTGCGGAACTGGAATTCGGGGTGCCACTGCGTGGCCGCGATATAGCTCTTGAGCGTGCCGGGCTTGCGGAAGATGGCCTCGGGAATGCGGTCGGGCAGGCTCCAGGCCTCCACATCGAACTCGGGCGCCACGTCCTTGATGCCCTGGTGGTGGATGCTGTTCACGCGTGCGCGGTCCAGCGTGGGGTACAGCGCCTCCAGCCGGCTGCCGGGCACGATGGCGATGTCGTGGTAGTGGCGGTCGTACTCGGTGGGATTGCGGTGCAGCTGCGAGCCGGGCACCTGGGTCTCGATGTCCTGATAGAGCGTTCCGCCGAAGGCCACGTTGATCAGCTGCAGACCGCGGCAGACGCCGAAGATGGGCTTGCCGGCCTGGGAAAACGCCTCGACCACGGCCAGATCGTAGAGGTCGCGCACGCGGTCGCCCAGCCATTCGGGGCGCATGGGCTCCTCGCCATAGCTGCCGGGCCAGACATCGGCGCCGCCGTGCATGACCACGCCGTCCAGCCACTCGGCATAGTGCTCCAGCGTCACGTCGCCGCGCGCGGTCTCGCCTGTGGGGCAGGGCACCATCACCACCATGGCGCCGGCCGACATGATCCAGTGCGCTATCGATTGCTCCACGTACTGCAGCGTCTTGCCCGTGAAAAGCGGACGCTGCGGGTCCGCATGGGAGAAACAGGCCGAAAGGCCGATCTTGAGGCGGCGTGAGGCAAGTGGGCTCATGGGGTGGTGGGCAAGGGGAAAGTCCTGATGGTCACGTTGTAAGCCCAATCGTGCCTGCGACCTGTAGGAAGGGGTTGAACGCCCGCGACCGGCGCAGGGCCATCACTGCAAATAGGTGTAGGTGAATGCAAGAGTTGTCTTGAGGCATCTCAAGCTTTTTCGGTCCATTCGTGCAGGCGCCCCGCCCGCGGGTGTAGCCTGTAGGCAGGGGTTGGGGCTGCGGATGCTGCAGCGCGAAAAACCTGACGACGCAGGGTGCGACTTGCTGTGCAGGCAGCCCGCATGGCGTTACGATGGATTCGCCAGTTCATCAATGGCCCCGACAACCCCGCCGCGCCGGTGGTGCGGCTTTTGGCGACTAGGAGGATATGCATGCAAGTTCAGGTTCATGCCGACGATTCGATCCAGGGTGGCGAGTCCTTGGCGCAATGGGCGCAGGAAGAGATCAACGCCAAGCTGGCGAGATTCAAGGACTACGTGGTACGCGTGGAGGTTTTCCTCACCGGCGTCGATGCGCTCAAGACCTCCGGCGCTCCCGGCAAGCGCTGCGTTCTGGAGACCCGGGCCAATGGCCGCCCGCCGATCGCCGTGAACGCCGAGGCTGAAAAGGTCAAGGATGCCTTCAACGCGGCCATTGAAAAGCTGAAGCGGGCCGTGGAGACCGACCTGGGCAAGCTCAAGGACAAGAACGGCCGCGAGAGCGTTCGCGGCGTGGAAGACGGCACCGAGGTGGATGCGGCCAGCCCGGCCTGACCCTCGAAATTCCCGCAACACAAACGGCAAGGCGCCCATTGGGGCGCCTTTTTGTTGGGCAGGGCCATGGCTGCAGGTCGATCGCCGCAGCAAGCGCGTTCAGCGCGAGGCGCGCAGCACCACGCCGTCCAGCGAAGGCGCATGCAGCGGCTTCAGGGGCGATGCCAGCGGCGGCCCGAAGCGGCGCGCCGCACCTGCGGGCAGGGCCTGCGCATCCTGACCGGCCTCCGCTTCCCATTGCGCGCGGGCCTCGGCGATTTCTTCGCTGGTGCGGGCCACGAAGTTCCACCACAGCAAGATGGCTTCATCCATGGGCTCGCCGCCAATGACCAGCAGGCGGCTGCCGGGCGTGGTCTCGATGGCGACCGAGGCCGTGCCCAGGGGCAGGTAGAGCAGTTCCTCCACCGGCAGGGGCTGGCCGTTCACGCTCACGCTGCCTTCCAGGCTGAGCACGGCATGCTCGAAATCGGCGCGCAGCGGCAGCGTGGCGACGGCATTGCCATTGCCTGCGCTGTCCGCATGCAGGTCCACGCTCATCAGGGGCGTGTGCACCTCGGCCGGCGATGTCAGGCCCAGCGCTTCGCCGGCCAGCACCGTGGCCGTGAAGTCGCCCACCGTGGTCCTGGGCAGCTCGGGGTAGTGCTGGAAGCGTGGCGGACCGTTGCGGTGCGACTCGGGCAGCGCAATCCACAGCTGTGCGGCGTGGATGTGCGAGGGCGTCTGGCTTTCCTCGGAATGGGCGATGCCGTGGCCGGCCGTCATCAGGTTGACCTGGCCGGGGCGGATGATCTGGGTGTGGCCCAGGCTGTCGCGGTGCAGCACTTCGCCGCGGATCATCCAGGTGAAGGTCTGCAGGCCGATGTGCGGATGCGGGCCGACCTGCATGCCCGGTGGCGCGGGGTCGGCAGGACCGGCGTGGTCGAGAAAGCACCAGGCGCCGACTTTGCGCAGGGCGCGCTGGGGAATGGCGCGCTGGATGGGAATGCCGCCCACATCGGCGGTGCGGGTGGGCAGGTGCTGGGGTTGGGACGTGTCGGACATGGTCGGATCGGCCTGTTTCGTGGGGGAAGCCACCAGTGTCGTGCAGCGCGGCGCAGCAGGCAAACGCGGCTCGCATGGATTGGGCCTGTTCGCTGACAGCGCGTTCTCAGGAACATTGTTTACATTCGAAGAACGGACCGGCGCCCGCCATTTTGGCGGGCGCCGGCCTCACTCTTACAGGAGAAAACGCCATGAATACATCCGTACAGACGCAAGCCGAAGCCGCTGAAGAGGCGGTCCAGAGCGCCGTGGAAGTCCAGCGATTCCCCGAGAAGTTCGAAGCCACGGTCACCGGCAATGTGCAGCACCGGGTAGGCGACGGCCCCCTGGAAGACATTCCGCGTGGCACCCGTGTGCAGGTGGCCACGGCCATTGGAAGCTATGTGCTGTCCTGGACCCAGGACGAGCAGCCGATCACCGTGTCGCTGGCCAAGCGCGAGTTCGAGCTCTATGTCGATACCGGGGAGATCGAGGTCAGCCAAGCCTGACGCCGGCCATGTCCCCATCCACTCCCAAAAGCCCTGCGGCCTGACAGCTGCAGGGCTTTTTGCATGGTGGCCCGGCCCGGGCTCAGGCCGGCAGCTGCAGCGCGGTCTGGATGTGCACCTCGCCGGCCAGCAGCTTGTGCACGGGGCAGGCCTCGGCCACCTGCAGCAGGCGCTGGCGCTGCTCGTCGTCCAGCGCGCCTTGCAGCGTGATCTGGCGCTCGATCAGGTTGCCGCTGGCGGGCGTGCCTTCGGGGTTCAGGCGCAGTTGCACGTCCACCTGCTCCAGCTTCCACTGCTTGCGCGCCGCGTACATCTGCAGCGTGACCGTGGTGCAGGCGCCCAGGGCCGACAGCAGCAGCTGCAGCGGGTTGGGCGCCGTGTCGCCGCCGCCCTTGTCCGCGGGCTCGTCCACATGCCAGCGGTGGCCTTGGGGGTCGCCGAGCGTGACGCGATAGGGGGTGTCCGTGCTGGTGGCGTGGGCGCTGTGGATCATGGAAGGTCCTTGTCCTGGGGTGTCGCAAGAGGGGTGGGAGAGGCAACGGACGACTCTACGCCTGCTTTGCGTCCGCTGCCCGGGGCCGGTGCTTCATGCGCAGCGGGATTTTGAGGTAGTGCACGCCATTGGCCTCGGCCGCAGGCCAATGCCCTGCGTGCATGTTGACCTGGATGGCGGGCAGCAGCAGGGCGGGCGCGGACAGCGTGGCGTCTCGCTGGTTGCGCATGGCCACGAAGCTGGCCTCGTCCACGCCCGTGTGCACATGCACATTGCCGGCGCGTTGCGCGTCCACCGTGGTTTCCCAGGCATGGCGGTCGCGGCCCGGCGCCTTGTAGTCATGGCACATGAACAACCGCGTTGCGGGCGGCAGGGCCAGCAGGCGCTGGATGGAGCGGAACAGCGTGCGCGCGTCGCCGCCGGGGAAGTCGGCGCGCGCCGTGCCGTAGTCGGGCATGAACAGCGTATCGCCCACGAAGACCGCGTCCGCGATGCGGTAGGACACGCAGGCCGGCGTATGGCCGGGCGTGTGCATCACCTCGATGCGCAACCCGCCCAGCGGCAGGCTGTCGCCGTCGGCCAGCAGCCGGTCGAAGGGCTGGTCGCCGCCGGACGCGGGCAGGTTGAAGACGGGGCGGAAGATGCGCTGCACCTCGCGGATGTGCTCGCCCACGGCAATCGGGGCGCCCGTGCGCTCGCGCAGGTACGGGGCCGCGCTGAGGTGATCGGCATGGGCATGGGTTTCCAGGATCCAGCGCACTCGCAGGCCCTGGGCCTGCGCGGCGTCCAGCACGGCATCGGCCGAGCCGGCGTGGGCCTGGCCGCTGGCGTGGTCGTAGTCGAGCACGGGGTCGATGACGGCGGCCTCGGCCGTGTCCGCGTCCCAGGCCAGGTAGGTCACGGTGTGGGTGTTGGCGTCGAAGAACGGTGCAATGCGCAGCGGTGATGTCATGAAGGCACTCCTGGTTCGATGGCTCGTGTGCAGCCTGTCGGCAATTATATTAGAATTTGCTAAATTAGATTGTTCTTGATCAACCATGACCGAACCGACGCTCTCTCCCGAACAGGCCTTTTTGCAGCAAGGCGCTGCACGTGCCGCCGCGCTGCTGCGCGCCGTGGGCAACGAGAGGCGCCTGCTGGTGCTGTGCCTGCTGATCGAGCATGGCGAGCTGTCCGTGGGCGAATTGCTGCAGGAGATCCCGCTGAGCCAGTCGGCCCTGTCCCAGCACCTGGCCCGCATGCGCGAAGAGGGTCTGGTCGCCTACCGCCGCGAGTCGCAGACGCTGTACTACCGCATCGCCAATCCCGATGTGCAAAAGCTGGTGGCCACGCTCAAGAGCATCTTCTGCGCCTGAAATCCTCTGTTCCCAAGGAGCTGATCCATGTCCCTTTCCTCCGTCTCCTCCCAAGCCGCCCGCCAGATGCAGGAGCAGGGCGCTTGGCTCATCGACATCCGCGCGCCGGACGAACATGCTCGCGAACGCATAGGCGGCGCCCGCAGCTTGCCTATGGATCGCCTGGCGGCGGGAGCCCTGGCCGGCGCGCCCGCAGCCGTGGTGTTTCACTGCCGCTCCGGCCATCGCACGCGCCTCAACGCCCAGGCCCTGGCGGCAGCCTTGCCGCCCGGCTGTGCCGGCCATGTGCTCGACGGCGGCCTGGACGCCTGGAAGGCACAAGGCCTGCCCGTGCTGCGCGACAGCCGCCAGCCGCTGGAGCTGCAGCGCCAGGTGCAACTGGGCGCGGGCGGGCTGGCGCTGCTGGGCGCCGTGCTCGGCGCCACGGTGTCCCCGTGGTGGCACCTGCTGTCGGCCTTCGTGGGCTGCGGCCTGATCGTGGCCGGTGCCACGGGCTTTTGCGGATTGGCGCGCGTTCTGATGAAGGCGCCCTGGAACCGGCGCGCCCTGGGGCAGTGATGGCGCCTGCACTGAATCCAGCCTGACGCCTGCTGTCCGACCCCCAAGTTCCCCTGTTCAGGGGACTGTGGAGAACCCCGGACGGCAGTACGATAGCTGTATGACATCTGTTTACGCTCAACGCCGCGCACGCTTGGCCGCCCAGTTGGGCGCTGGCGGCATCGCCATCATTCCCACCGCTCCCGAGCGCCAGCGCAACCGGGACACCGGCTACCTGTACCGCCACGACAGCTACTTCTACTACCTGACCGGCTTTGCCGAGCCCAATGCCTGCCTGGTGCTGGCCGCCGACGGCACCAGCGTGCTGTTCTGCCAGCCCAAGGACCTGGAGCGCGAAATCTGGGACGGCATCCGCCTGGGCCCCGAGGCCGCCGTGGCCACGCTGGGCGTGAGCCAGGCGTTCTCCAGCGCCGAGATCGATACGCGCCTGCCCCGCCTGCTGGAGAACCGGGGCCGCCTCTGGTATCCGTTCGCCACGCATGAAGGCCTGGCCGTGCGCGTGGAAGGCTGGCTGGGCCAGGTGCGCGCGCGCGTGCGCTTCGGCGCGCTGTGCCCGGCCGAGCAGGGCGACCTGTGCACGCTGCTGGACGAGATGCGCCTGGTCAAGGACGCGCATGAACAGGACATCATGCGCCGCGCCGCCGCCATCAGCGCCCAGGCCCATATCCGCGCCATGCAGCGCTCGGCACGCATGCTGCGCGCAGGCCAGGAGGTGCGCGAATACCACCTGGACGCCGAACTGCTGCATGAATTCCGCCAGCAGGGCTCGCAGTACGTGGCCTACGGCTCCATCGTGGCGGCCGGCGCCAACGCCTGCGTGCTGCACTACCAGGCCGACAAGGCGCCCGTGCATGCGGGCGAGCTGGTGCTGATCGATGCGGGCTGCGAGCTCGACGGCTACGCCAGCGACATCACGCGCACCTTCCCTGCCGATGGCCGCTTCACCGGCCCGCAGCGCGCGCTCTACGAGCTGGTGCTGGACAGCCAGAAGGCCGCCGTGGCGGCCACGCGCGCCGGTGCGCGTTTCAACGATCCGCACGACGCCACCGTGGCCGTGCTGGCGCAGGGCATGCTGGACCTGGGCCTGCTGGACAAAAAGGTCTATGGCAACGCCCAGGACGTGATCGAGCAGCGCGCCTTCTTCCAGTTCTACATGCACCGCACGGGCCACTGGCTGGGCATGGACGTGCACGACTGCGGCAGCTATGTGGAGCCCTCGGAGCTGGGCCAGTCGCACGAGCGCAAGGACCCGCTGTCGGGCGAGACCATCA
Source organism: Delftia sp. DLF01 (assembly GCF_014852125.1). NCBI lineage: Bacteria > Pseudomonadati > Pseudomonadota > Betaproteobacteria > Burkholderiales > Comamonadaceae > Delftia > Delftia sp. DLF01. Next base: position 1,243,825 of record NZ_JACVAZ010000002.1, on the reverse strand, counting down.
CCAACCGCCCCAGCCGCATCCTGCGCCCGGGAATGTGCACCACCATCGAGCCGGGCATCTACGTGCGCCCTGCGGCCGGCGTGCCCGAGCAGTTCCACAACATCGGCATCCGCATCGAGGACGATGCCATCGTCACCGAGACGGGCTGCGAGCTGATCACGCGCGGCGTGCCCGTGGAGCCCGACGAGATAGAAGCCTTGATGCGTGACTGACAACGCCAGCCTGCCCACCACCGGCCCCGTGTCCACCCTCATGCCCGCCCCATCGGCCTATGTCCCGCCCGCGTTGCCACGGCTGAGTTGGCGCATCTTCACGGTGCTCTGGCTGCTGGGCCTGCCCGGCGTGGCGGCCATGGCCTGGTTCGTGCTGCCCGACTGGATGCGCCTGCTGGGCCTGCCTGTGGAGCCGCTGGCCACGCCGCTCGCCGGCATTGGCGTGATGGCCGCGCTGCTGGCCCTGCCCGTGGGCGTCGGGGTGTGGCTGGGGCCAAGGCTGGGCCTGTCCGCACCGCTGCTGACCACCTGGGTGGCCGGGCGTTCGCCCCAGCGCGCCGTGCGCTACCTCACGCTGCCGGGGCTGGCTGGCGGCGTGGTCGGCGCGGCCTGGCTGGTGACCCTGGCCCTGGCCTGGCCCGACGACCTGACCCTGATCGACCCCGTCTACGCCATGCCGCTGGGCGCCAAGATCCTGTACGCGGGCATCACGGCCGAGCTGGTGATGCGCCTGGGCGGCATGACGCTGGTGATGTGGCTGCTGTGGCGGCTGAGCGGGCGCACCGACCGCCGCCCGGGCTGGATGCTGGGCTGGTGGTCGGTGATGCTGTCGGCCCTGCTCTGGGGCTTGCTGCAGCTGGCGCTGGCCTGGGGTACCTGGGGCGGCCTGTCGGACGGGCTGGTGCTGCAGCTGTTGCTGTTCGAAATCGTCCACGGTGCCGTGGGCGGCTTCCTGTTCTGGCGCTATGGCCTGGAGGCGGCCATGGTGGCCCATGCGATCACCTATCTGCTCTCGCACGGGCTGGTGTGACTCTAGCCAAACCTCAGCGAGCCGAACAAGCCTTCGGTCTCATCCTTGGGGCCGGCCGCGAAGTACAGGGCGTTGCTGTCGCCCAGGGCCACGCCGTTGCCGAACTGCAGCGCCCACAGGCCGGGTATGGCGACCGGGCGATCCTGGCCATCGCGCAGCTCGTCCACGTAGCTGCCGCTGTCCAGGTCGAAGGCGCAGATGCGGCCCGCGCCGCCGAAGTTGCCCACCAGCAACCGGCCCGATAGCGGCCCGAAGTCGGGCGGTGCGATGGCCACGCCCCAGGGCGCGTTGAGCCTGCCATCGTCTGAATAGATCCGCTGCAGGCGGCCGTCCAGATCGAACTCGGCCAGCTTGCCGCGCGCGGGGCGGTTGCCGGTTGCGGCCTCGCGCTCTGCATCCATGGCATCTTCCTCACCCGCGAAGAAGGCGCTGGCGTCCTCGGGGTCGGGCTGGCTCATGGCGTAGAGCACGAAGACGCGGTCTCTTGAGCCGTCGTTGACAACCTGGATGTTGAACGGCACGGGATCGCCAGGTCTGGCAACGCCGGCAGGGCCGCTGGCGAAGGGGTTGACGAAGCCCTGGGTGGGGGTGAGCTGCCACTGCGCGTCCAGTGTGCGGATCTGAGGCTGGTCGCCGAAATCGGCCAGCCACAGACGGTCCCAGCGGCCCGTATGCAGGGCCGCGCCGAAGAAGGCCATGCCCCGGCCCGTGCCATCGAAGACCTCGACGGCTGGGCCGTCCACGCGCACGATGGCGCCCGTCTCGGCGTCGCGCTCGGTCCAGGCGCTGACGCTGCCGCTGTCGGTCACGAAGACAAAGCGCGCCGCGCCGTCGAGCAGGCGCCCGCCTGCGGGCTGGCTGCGCACTCGGAACAGGTGGGACTCCAGGGGCGCGCCGTGGTAGACCACGCCAGTGACCTTGCCTGCGCTGCCGTCGTCGATGCGGGAGTCCGACTGGGGCACGGCCACCTTGCGAAGGCCGTCCTGACGCAGTGTGCGCAGGCTTGGCTCGGACGAGCGCGAGACGTCACCCAGGAATTGCCAGGAAGTGCCACCGCCGCCAATCCAGAAATGGCCGCCTGCGCCTGCCGGGCGGATGGCAATGCCCCAGCCGTTGACGAAGTCGGGTTCCGTGAAGCGCGCGCCGTAGCCAGCATGGCTGGCGAGCAGGGGTGTCTGGAGGTAGCGGTTGGCGGGTGCGCCGCCGCCGCAGGCGGTCAGCGCCGAGGAGGCGAGGGCGCTCAGAACAAAATGTCGCCGGTCGAGCATGTTGGATTTTCTGGTGGCATGGCAAAGCGGTGGATGGGTTGGCTGAGCATGCGAAACCAAGGGGCACCGGATGTTCTGGCTGCTGCCTGCGAACCCTGGGGGGCCGCAGATATGAACAGGCGATGCTAGAGAGAGGCCGCCTGCCGGGTCAATGCGGCCCCGTCTGATTCTGCAGAGCGATGCAGGAGGACTCAGCGCAGCTGCCTGCGCAGAATCTTTCCGGTCACGGTCTTGGGCAGTTCCTCGCGCAGCTCGACGATGCGCGGCACCTTGTAGGCGGCCATGTGCGCCTTGCAATGGGCGATGAGTTCCTCGGGCGCGGCCTGCCGGCCCGCTTTCAGCGAGACCACGGCCTTGACGGTCTCGCCCCGGTAGTCGTCTGGCACGCCGATGACGGCGGCCTCGCGCACGGCGGGATGGGTGTAGAGCACGTCCTCGACCTCGCGCGGCCAGACCTTGTAGCCGGCGGCGTTGATCATGTCCTTCTTGCGGTCCACCAGGTAGAACCAGCCGCGCTCGTCCATGAAGCCCACGTCGCCCGTGCGCAGCCCGCCCTCGAACATGGCGTCGGCCGTTGCTTCGGGCAGGTTCCAGTAGCCGGACATGATCTGCGGGCCGGCCGAGACGATCTCGCCGATCTCGCCCGGCGCGGCCTCGCGGTGCTGGTCGTCGATGATGCGTACCACCGTGCCATAGACCGGAACACCGATGGACAGCGCACCCGAGGCCGGGTCCACCGGCGCCCGCGCGCCCAGCGGAACGAAGTGCGTGGGCGAGCAGGTCTCGGTCATGCCGAAGGCGTTGTGGATGACCAGGCCCGACAACTGCTCGAAGGCCTGGATCACGGCCGGGGCAATGGGCGCGCCGCCGGAGTACAAGGCCTTGAAGCTGCGGAAATCCTCGCGCGAGACGCCCGGGTGGTTCATCAGCGCCACGAAGGCGGTGATGGCGCCGATGGTGAAGCTGGGCCGGTGCTCGCGCATGGATTCGAGCATGGTCTCGGGATGGAAGCGGTGGCTGAGCACCAGCGGGCAGGGCACCAGCAGGGCCAGGGCCACATGGCCGACCAGGCCGGTGATGTGGAACAGCGGCGCCAGGCCCAGCACGCTGTCGTCCGCCGTGATGCCTATCCAGTCGCGGTAGGTCTGGGCATTGAAGGCCAGGTTGCCATGCGTGTTCATGGCGCCCTTGGGCTGGCCCGTGGTGCCCGAGGTGTAGGTGATCACGGCCGTATCGCCCGCCGCGGGCCGGCGCGCCAGCGGCGCGGGCTGGCCGCCGGCCTGCACCAGCGCAAGCAGGTCCAGCGTGCCATCGGCCACGGGAAGGCGCGGACCGTCGCCGAGCACGCGCGCATCGCCGCGCGTCTGCCAGTCCAGCGCCGATGTGGTGACCACGGTGGCCAGCGGCAGGCCGCCGGCCGCATGCACTTCGCGGGCCACGTCCAGGTACAGCTGGTCCAGGCACAGCAGGGCCTGGGCGCCCGCGTTGTGCAGGATGTAGTGCAGCTCGCGCTGCCGGTTCATGGGATTGACCGGCACGGCGATACCGCCCAGCTTCCAGGCCGCCACCAGGCCGATGACGAAGGCCGGATTGTTCTGCGTATAGAGGGCCAGCCGGTCGCCGGCCGCAAAGCCCCGCGCCTGCAGCGCATGGGCCAGCGCGCTGGCGGCCTGGTCGAGTTCGCGCAGGTTCAGCCCGCCGTCGAAGTAGCGCACGATGGCGCAGCCGGGTGCCGCAGCCAGCGAGGCTTCGAACAGGTCGAGCATGCTGCTGAACTGCGGCCGCATCTCGGCCGGCTGGCCCGGCGCGTAAAGGCCCAGCCAGGGCCTGTCGTGCGATGGGGCTGCGCTCATTTGATCACCACGGGATTGACGGGCGAGCCCGTGGCGCGGTGGATCTTCAGCGGCGCGGCCACGTACAGAAAGGTGTAGCGGCCGTCGCGCGCGCAGCTGTCGGCCAGGGCCTCCAGGTCGCAGATCTCGGTCAGCGTCACGCCCAGGTTGCGCATCAGCGCGCAGTGAAGCGGCAGGGCCACGCCGTGCACGGGGTCCATGGTGACTTCGTTGGCGATGGTGTCGGTGACCAGGTTGGGGATCTCCATCGCATGGAACCAGTCCACGAGTTCGGGCGAGTAGGTCAGGCCGGGCTCGCAGAAGTCGTTGTAGAAGCTCGCCTGGTCTTCGTAGAAGCCCGACAGGAAATTGGTGCGCACGATCAGGATGTCGTGCTTTTCTATGGTGTGCCCCTGGGCCTTGGCGCAGGCCATCAGGTCTTCGTGCGTGAAGGTCTCGGCACGCTCCAGCGCTGCCTTGCCGCGGTGGCGTGCCATGTCCAGCAGCACGCCGCGCCCCACGATGCCGCGCGCGCCCAGCGCCTCCACGCTGGCCTTGTCCAGCCCGCCGACGGTGGTGCGTGCGTCATAGCCATTCCAGATGCTCCCGCCGTACCAGACATGGCCCAGCGCGTCGTACTGGGTCGATCCCTGCAGGAAGGCGTCCAGCTTGTCATCGGCATAGTGCAGGCCGCCGGGGAACCGGGGTGCATCGGGGCCGTCCCAGCTGGACTCGTCAAACACCATGGTGCGCTCGGCCGGTGTGCGACCGGGCCAGACCGGATCGCCGCGCGGGTCGCCGATCAGCCGCTGCAGCGTGAACGTCTCGCCCGAGCGAATGTGGGACACGCCGCGCAGCACCTCGGCGGGCGTGAGGAAGTTCAGCGCCCCGACCTCGTCGTCGGGTCCCCAGCGGCCCCAGTTGCTGGGAGCGTTCCTGAGCAGATCCTCCATCAGCGGGGCGTCGTCGTGCGTGTGTCCATGGTCGTGAGCATGTCCCATGTCTGTCTCCTGTCGTTGGTTTGTCGAACAAGGCGCGCAGGGCATTCAAACGCCAGGAGGGGCGCGAGGCTGTCGCGGGTTCGACACGCGGACGGCAGGCATTGCGAACGTCCCGGGCAAAACTGCTTTCACAGGCGGCAGGCATGGCGGCGTGCCTGCGCCCGCGATGCTGCGCTGCAGCATCAAAACCCATAGCGGCAAAGGCCAGACGCCACGGTGCTTTGCGATGCGCTGCGTGCCGCGCCTGCGCGATCTGCGGGGTGCCTGGGGCCTGGCTTTCAGCCCCTGGCCACATGCCGGAATGTTGCCTTCATGTAACCGCATTCGTGTGAGAATTGAAACCCGATTACAAACCCTGAGCGAGAGACATTCCATGCAAGTCCGCCGTGCCACCAAGATCGTCGCCACCCTGGGCCCCGCTTCCAGCGACCCGCAACTGCTGGAACAGATGGTGCGTGAAGGCGTCAACGTGGTGCGCCTGAATTTCAGCCACGGCAAGGCGCAGGACCACATCGACCGCGCCACCATGGTGCGCGAGGCGGCCCAGCGCGCAGGCCGCGAGGTGGCCATCATGGCCGACCTGCAGGGCCCCAAGATCCGCGTCGGCAAGTTCGCCGAAGGCAAGGTCATGCTGGAGCCCGGCGCGCGCTTCGTGCTCGACGCATCGCGCACAGCGCCCGGCGACCTGGGCGGCGTGGGCCTGGACTACAAGGAGCTGCCGCGCGACGTGAAGCCCGGCGATGTGCTGCTGCTCAACGACGGCCTGATCGTGCTCACCGTGGACCATGTGCGCGGCGACGAGGTGCACACCACCGTCAAGCTGGGCGGCGAGCTGTCCAACAACAAGGGCATCAACAAGCAGGGCGGCGGCCTGACGGCCCCGGCGCTGACGGCCAAGGACATGGAGGACATCAAGACCGCCATGAGCTTCCAGGCCGACTACGTGGCCGTGAGCTTTCCCAAGAACGCCACCGACATGGAGATGGCGCGCCAGCTGTGCAACGTGGCTGCGGCCCAGTACGGCCACAAGCCCGGCCTGATCGCCAAGATCGAGCGTGCCGAGGCCATTCCGCGCCTGGAAGAGATCCTGCATGTCTCCGACGGCATCATGGTCGCCCGTGGCGATCTGGCCGTGGAAGTGGGCAACGCGGCCGTGCCCGCGCTGCAAAAGAAGATGATCCGCATGGCGCGCGACATGGACAAGTTCGTGATCACCGCCACGCAGATGATGGAGAGCATGATCACCAACCCCGTGCCCACGCGCGCCGAGGTCAGCGACGTGGCCAACGCCGTGCTGGACGGCACGGACGCCGTCATGCTCAGCGCCGAGACCGCCGCCGGCAAGTACCCGCTGGAGACCGTGCAGGAAATGGCCAAGATCTGCGCCGCCGCGGAAGCCGCCGAAGACCCGGACAGCGATGCCGAGTTCACCGGCCGCCAGTTCTCGCGCATCGACCAGTCGATCGCCATCGGCGCGCTGTTCACGGCCCACCACCTGGGCGCCAAGGCCATCGTCGCCATGACGGACAGCGGCTCCACCGCGCTGTGGATGAGCCGCCACCGCATCCACATCCCCATCTACGCGCTCACGCCCAAGATCTCCACGCAGCGCAAAATGGCCATGTACCGCAACGTGCGCCCCCTGCTCATGGACACCAGCGCCGACCGCGACACCGCGCTGGACCAGGCCGAAGGCCATCTGCGCGCGCGCAACATCGTGCAAAGCGGCGATGTCTATGCCATCACCTGCGGCGAGCCCATGGGCCAGCCCGGTGGCACGAACATGCTGAAGATATGTCGTGTGAACTGATGCGCACGCATCCGCTGCGCGTCAGTGATTGAACCCACCCGGGACAGGCCCACAGGCCTTCCCGGGTTTTTTGTTTCAGAGCGTGCCTGAGCCCAGGCGTGCCAGCAGCGGCCCGCCTGCACGGCGGCGCCACAGCGCGGCATGCCAGACCAGGGTGGCGCTGCAGATGCCCACGATGGCGCCGCCGACCACATCGGACGGGAAGTGCACGCCCAGGTGCACGCGGCTCCAGGCCATGCCCAGGGCCAGCGACCAGGCTGACACCATGACCCAGCGGCGGTGGCGCGTGCAGCCCAGGGTCAGCGCCTGGGCCAGGGCAAAGGCGCCCGTGGCATGCATGCTCGGAAAGCTGGACCGCAGCGCGTGATCCACCCATTGCACGCCCATGCCCAGCTGGGCAGGACGCGGCGCCGGGAAGCCCCAGCGGATCAGCCGCGCCACGGCCCAGGCGGCCAGCATGGACAGCAGGGCCAGCACCAGCGTGCGGCGCAGGGCGGGCGAGCCGCGCAGCAGCCCGGCCATCACGGGAAGGGCGCACAGCGAGGGAAGCCAGGAGGAGATGGCGCGCGCCGCCTCGATCGAGATGGCGGGCGTTTGCGCGTTGGCGTTCAGCAGCGTGAACAGGGCGGGGTCCAGGGGCAGCATGGCAATGCTCGATCAGGGTGCGGAAGGCGGAAGACTGGCGGCGGGCCACAGGGAGTCGGGCGCGCTGTCCCGGGTGCGCAGCGCACGCGTGACCGCCAGGTCGAAGAGCCAGCCAGCCGTCCAGCACAGCCAGCCGGTCCACAGCGTGTGGCTCATGAAATGGGCGCCGCGCACCTGCTGGGCCAGGCCCATCGACAGGCCTGCGGCCAGCGAGACGGCCAGCCAGATCCAGGCTGCGCGCGGTGCATGGCGGCGCAGCGCGAAATAGCCGGCCAGAAAGGCAAAGCCTGCCGAGGCGTGGCCTGCGGGAAAGCAGCGGCCCGGCCCGCCATCGGCCAGGCCCAGCGACCAGTGCGAGACATGGCGCGCCACACCGCCGAACTCGGCCAGGTCCCAGGGGCAGCTGGTCGCGCTGGTGTACTTGAGCAGCGAGATCAGGGCCAGCGACAGCAAGATGCCCGCCACCAGCTGCACGCGCCGCCCATGGGGCAGCAGGCGCAGCGGGCCCACGGGCCGCCAGACGCACAGCGTCAGGCCCAGCACCACCAGCCAGGCCATGCGGCGTGCGCCTTCGTGGGCGATGTTCACGAAGAACCAGTCCGAACGCAGTGCAAAGCCATCGGCGTCGCCAAACCAGCGGGCCATGGCCAGGTCCAGGGCGCTGGCATCCCAGGCCAGGACCACGGCCAGGGCCGCCAGGGTCCACAGCAGGGTGCGTTTGAAGGAGGGGCCCTGCGCGGGGGCTGCGGAGAAATCTCGGGGTTCAGGTGTCGGCATGGCCGGCAGCATGAGAAGCGCGGCTTAAACCCGTCTTAACGCATGCCCCGGCGTGCGGCCATCGTCTGGCGCCGCAGCCGGCAGCGGCCATTGCACAATGCGCGCATGCGAATACTGGTCGTCGAAGACAACGCGGGCATTGCCGCAGGCCTGCAGGCCAATCTGCAACAGCGCCGCTACGCGGTCGATGTCTGCGCCACCGTGGCCGAGGCCTGGCATGCGCTGGAGATGGAGCGCTTCGATGCCGTGCTGCTGGACCTGGGCCTGCCCGATGGCGACGGCAGCGAAATCCTGCGCCGCCTGCGGGGCCCGCGCCGCCCGGGTGGCGACAGCCAGGCCCTGCCGGACCCCAACACGCCCGTGCTCATCCTGACCGCGCGCGACCAGGTGCGCGAGCGCATCGCCGGGCTGGACCTGGGTGCCGACGACTACCTGGTCAAGCCCTTCGACATCGACGAGCTGGAGGCGCGGCTGCGCGCCATGCTGCGCCGCGCAGGCGGGCAGGCGGCACCCGTGATCCGCCATGGCGAGCTGGAAGTCGACCCGGCCGCGCGCACCGTGCGCCGCGACGGAAAGCTGGTGGAGATGTCGCCGCGCGAGTTCTCCGTGCTCTGGGTGCTGCTGCAGGCGCGCGGACGCGTGCTCTCGCGCCAGCAGATCGAAGAGCACCTTTACAGCTGGGGCACGGCCGTGGAAAGCAATGCCGTCGAAGTCCACATCCACCACCTGCGCAAGAAGCTGGGCAATGCCAGCATCGTCACCATGCGTGGCGTGGGCTATTTCCTGCCCGTGGAGAACACATGAGCACCGCGCCGGACCGCCGCCCCTCGCTGATCTGGCATCTGATGGCCTGGATGCTGGGCGCGCTGGTCGTGGTCTGGGCCAGCTTCGTGGCGCTGGGCTACCAGACCGGCGTGCATGAGGCAGACGAGCTCACCGACGGCCACCTGGCCGGTGTGGCTGCGCTGGTGCTCAATCTGGAAGTCGCAGGCGCCGTAGGCCAGGGAGCAGCCACGCCCGTGCATGAGCCCCCCGGCCTCATGGCCCACGACTACCAGCAGTCGCTGAGCGTGGCCCTGTGGGATGGCTCCGGCCGGCTCATCTCGCGCACGGGCGATGCGCCCGAGCCCTCCTTCGACACCGAGCAGGGCTTTGCCACGCTGCGCCTGGGCCCGGAGCGCCGCGCCTGGCGCAGCTTCACCCAGTGGAGCCGCGACCATGCGCGCAAGGTCAGCGTGATGATCGAGCTGCAGGAGCGCGACGAACTGGCCGACGACATTGCCGGCCAGATGGTCGAGCCCGGCCTGTGGCTGCTGCCCGTGGTGGCGCTGGCGCTGGGGCTGGCCATTCGCCGGGGCATGCGGCCGCTCAACGAACTCTCGCGCGAGGTGGAGCGCCTGGACCTGGCCCAGGCCGAGCGCGTCTCGCACCGCCACGCGCTGCGGGAATTCATGCCCGTGGTGAACTCCATCAACACCTTGCTGGACCGCCAGCAGGAGGCGCTGGAGCGCGAGCGCAGCCTGGCCAACGAAGTGGCCCATGAACTGCGCACGCCGCTGGCCTCCATCGCCTTGCAGGCGCGGGCCCTGGGCGATGCGCCGGCCGGTGCCATGGACGCCCCGGCCCAACGCCAGGCGCTGGCGCAGATAGGCCGGGACGCGCTGCATGCCGGCCATGTGCTCAGCCAGCTGCTGGCACTGGCGCGCGCCGGCCGCGCCATGCTGGCCGAGCCGCCCGTGCCCGTGGACCTGGCCGCGCTGGCCCGGCAGGTGGTGGCCGCCCATGCGCAGGCGGCCTGGCAGCGCGACTGCAGCCTGTCCGTGCAGGCGCCTGAGGCACTGGGCGTGATGGGCAATGCCGTGCTGCTGGAGCTGGCGCTGCGCAATCTGGTGGAAAACGCCCTCAAGCACACGCCGCACGGCACGCAGATCGAAGTCCAGGCCGGGCAGGGGCCCGACGGCGAGGTCTGGCTGCAGGTCTGCGACGACGGCCGCCGTAGCGACGGCCGCCGCGATGGCGCCGAGCGCGCGGCAGCGCCCGTGGACAGCCTGCACCTGGGCCACGAGATCGTGGCGCGCGTGCTGCGCGCCCACCAGGGAAGCTTTGGCGAGGCCGCGCCGCCCGAAGGCTTCACGACCTGCTACCGCATGGGAATGCCCGGGACAGGGTTGGCGGCAGCTGGTTAAAATCGCCAGTTACCAAGCGGTTACTGCCGCGATCCCCCGGCCGTGGCCCCGCAGCGCACCCATGACGCAGCGGCGGCTGCCATGCGGCAGGGGCATCCCCCTCTCAACAACTTGATACGGACCCTACACATGCCTCTCGTTTCGATGCGCGAACTGCTGGACCACGCTGCCGAAAACGGCTACGGTCTTCCCGCCTTCAACGTCAACAACCTGGAGCAGGTGCAAGCCGTGATGTCGGCCGCTGACGAAGTGGGCGCGCCCGTCATCCTGCAGGCCAGCGCAGGCGCCCGCAAGTACGCCGGCGAGCCCTTCATCAAGCACCTGATCCAGGCCGCCGCCGAGCAGTATCCCCACATCCCCCTGGTCATGCACCAGGACCACGGCACCTCGCCCGCCATCTGCCAGGGCGCGCTGAACCTGGGCTTCGGCTCGGTGATGATGGACGGCTCGCTGATGGAAGACGGCAAGACGCCTTCCTCCTTCGAATACAACGTGGACGTGACCCGCAAGGTCGTGGAAATGGCCCACAAGCTGGGCGCCACCGTCGAAGGTGAGCTCGGCTGCCTGGGTTCGCTGGAAACCGGCATGGCCGGCGAGGAAGACGGCGTGGGCGCCGAAGGCGTGCTCGACCACTCGGCCCTGCTGACCGACCCCGAGGAAGCGGCCCAGTTCGTCAAGGCCACGCAGCTGGACGCGCTGGCCATTGCCATCGGCACCAGCCACGGCGCCTACAAGTTCACGCGCAAGCCCACGGGCGACATCCTGTCCATCCAGCGCGTCAAGGAAATCCACGCCCGCCTGCCCAACACCCACCTGGTCATGCACGGTTCCTCCTCCGTGCCCCAGGAACTGCTGGAAATCATCCGCCAGTACGGCGGCGCCATGAAGGAAACCTACGGCGTGCCCGTCGAGGAAATCCAGGAAGCCATCAAGCACGGCGTGCGCAAGATCAACATCGACACCGACATCCGCCTGGCGATGACCGGCGCCGTGCGCAAGTTCCTGGCCGAGAACCCCGAGAAGTTCGACGCCCGCGAATGGCTCAAGCCCGCCCGCGAAGCCGCCAAGCAGATCTGCAAGGCCCGCTACATCGAGTTCGGCTGCGAAGGCCAGGGCGCCAAGATCAAGGGCTACACGCTGGAGCAGATGGCCGCCAAGTACGCTGCCGGTTCGCTGCAGCAGGTCGTGAACTGATCGGTTCCTTCCCCTTCAAAAAAAGCCCGCCGGTCCGCCCGGCGGGCTTTTTTGTTGTCAGCGCTGCGCGGGGGCTGCGGCCGGGGTCCGCTGGGGTACGGCCATGGCCATCTCGTCATCGGGCACCACGGGCTGGGGGTGGCTGGCGTTCCAGCCCGACACCAGCAGGCTGGTGCCCGACAGCACCAGCAGCAGGCAGACCATCCATTCCACCAGCCGCTTGGGCAGGGCGGGCGGATGGCGCATGTGCAGCCAGGTCACCACCGTCACCACGGGAAAGGCCAGGGCCGCCGCCAGCAGCACGCTGGCGGTGATCTCGCCCTCCCAGGCCACCATCACCAGGCGCAGCAGCGCGCAGGTGAGGAACATGGCAAACAGGCACTGGCGCACCACCAGGCGGTCCAGCGGCTGGCGGTACAGGTGGTAGACCATGGGCGGGCCCGGCGTGGCAAACAACCCGCCCAGCACCCCCGATGCCACACCGGCCACCCACAGCGACACCGGCCCCGACACCTGCGCGTTGACCTGCTTTTGCAGCAACAGCAACAGCGCGCAGGCCACGATGGCCAGGCCCAGCAGCATGCGCAGCCCGCTCAGCGCATTGCCGCTGAGCCACTGCAGCAGCAGCACGCCGCCGATCACGCCGATGACGCTGCTGATCAGCATGGGCTTGAGCAGGGACCACTGCGGCACCTGGCGGTGGGCGCGCAGGTAGGCCACGCCGTTGACCACGGACAGCAGGCAGGCCACGTTGGCCGCATCGCCAATGCCCATCAGGTGCGTGGCACCGGCCACGCCCACGAAGATCAGCCCGAAGGCAAAGCCCGTCAGGTTCTGGCAAAACGTCGCCAGGCCCACCAGGGCCAGGAACATCACATACTGGATCACGCTCATCGAAAGGCTTTCTGGCGCGCCGCTGCGCCGAACCGGCGACGCTATCACGAAGCGCGCGCCGCTGCCTGCAGGTGCAGGGGGCAGGGCGCCAAGCCGCCGATCGCCAGGCCGCACTCACCGACGCACGGTGTCTCAGCCCGGCGCGTTGAGGCGTTCCAGCCGCTCGGGCGTGCCCACGTCGGTCCAGCGGCCCGTATAAAGGCTGGCCCCCACCTGGCCGGCCGCCATGGCGCGGCGCAGCAGCAGTACCAGCGGCACGCGCCATCCCTCGGGGTTGCCGGGCGGGATGTCGCACCAGGGCGCGGCAAACAGCTCGGCGCGCAGCAGCGCAATGGTGCCGTAGGTCTGGCGCGGGCGGGCATCGCCCTCGGGCCAGTCGCAGGCCAGTCCCAGTTCGTCCACGCCGAAGTCGCCGCGCGGGTGGTGCTCGGGGTTGGGCACCAGCCACAGATGGGCCAGGCGGCCGCTGGCCGCGAATTCCCGGGCGGCCTCGAACGGAAAATCGAAGTCGGGCGCGTAGACATCGCCGGCCGCCAGCCAGAACACATCGCCCAGCAGCGGCAGCGCGCGTGCAATGCCGCCAGCGGTCTCCAGCGCCTGCTCGGGCTCGGGGGAATAGGCCAGTTGCAGCGGCTCGCCCCCGTTGTCAGGCACGAATTGGGGGCCGAATCGCGCCGGAATCTGCGCGCCCAGCCAGCCAGTATTGACCACCGCGCGGCGCACGCCCGCCCGGGCCAGCGCATGCATGTGGTGCTGCAGCAGCGGCTGGCCCTGCACCTGCAGCAGGGGCTTGGGTGTGGTGTCGGTCAGCGGCCGCATGCGCTCGCCACGGCCTGCGGCCAGCAGCATGGCAGGCGGCTGTTCGGTGAGGGAAAGCGCCTTGGCGGCGGGGAACGGCGGGATGGGCTGGGCGGTCATGGAGGGCAACTGTAGACCATTGCCAGCGGCCATTGCCCCGCGCCCGGGAGCCGAAAACCCCAGTCCTTTAAAATGGCCGGCTTATTCTGATTACCCCCTCCTTCACGGAGCGCCCTGATGGCCAACACTCAACAAATGGCGAATGCGATCCGCGCACTCGCAATGGATGCCGTTCAACAAGCCAACTCCGGCCACCCCGGCGCCCCCATGGGCATGGCCGACATGGCCGTGGCACTGTGGAGCCGTCACCTCAAGCACAACCCCGTCAACCCGCAATGGGCTGACCGTGACCGCTTCATCCTGTCCAACGGCCACGGCTCCATGCTGATCTACGCGCTGCTGCACCTCACGGGCTACGCGCTGCCGATCGACGAGCTCAAGAACTTCCGCCAGCTGCACAGCAAGACGGCCGGCCACCCCGAAGTGGGCATCACCCCCGGCGTGGAAACCACCACCGGCCCGTTGGGCCAGGGCATCACCAATGCCGTGGGCTTCGCGCTGGCCGAAAAGCTGCTGGCTGCCGAATTCAACCGTCCCGGCCACGCCATCGTCGACCACCACACCTACGTGTTCCTGGGTGACGGCTGCCTGATGGAAGGCATCAGCCACGAGGCCGCGTCCCTGGCCGGCGCCTGGAAGCTGGGCAAGCTGGTGGCGCTGTACGACGACAACGGCATCTCCATCGACGGCAAGGTCGCCCCCTGGTTCATCGACAACACGCCCGCCCGCTTCGAAGCCTATGGCTGGAACGTGATCCGCGACGTGGACGGCCACAACGTCCAGGCCCTCGATGCCGCCATCGCCGCTGCCAAGAAGAACAGCTCCAAGCCCACGCTGATCTGCTGCAAGACCAGCATCGGCAAGGGCTCGCCCAACCGCCAGGACACGGCCAAGGCCCACGGCGAGCCCCTGGGCGCCGAGGAAATCGCGCTGACCCGCGCGGCCCTGGGCTGGGAGCACGGCCCCTTCGACATCCCCGCCAGCGTCTACGGCGACTGGGATGCCAAGGCCGCCGGCGCCAAGGCCGAAGCGGCCTGGAACAAGAAGTTCGCCGCCTACGCCAAGGCCTTCCCCGAACTGGCTGCCGACTTCACGCGCCGCATGGCCGGCGACCTGCCTGCCAACTTCGGCGAGATCGCCGCGCAGATCGCCTCCGACGCGCATGACGCAGGCGCCACCGTGGCCAGCCGCAAGGCCAGCCAGCTGGCCCTGGAAGGCCTGACCGCAGCCCTGCCTGAACTGCTGGGCGGCTCGGCCGACCTGACCGGCTCCAACCTGACCAACACCAAGAGCACGCCTTCGCTGCGCGTGGACGACAAGGGTGCCGTGGTCCTGACCGAAGACGGCAAGATCGGCCGCCACATCAACTACGGTGTGCGCGAGTTCGGCATGGCCGCCATCATGAACGGCATCGCCCTGCATGGCGGCTACATCCCCTACGCAGGCACCTTCCTGACCTTCAGCGACTACAGCCGCAACGCCATCCGCATGGCCGCGCTGATGAAGCAGCGCGTGGTCCACGTCTTCACGCACGACTCCATCGGCCTGGGCGAAGACGGCCCCACCCACCAGTCCATCGAGCACGCCGCCTCGCTGCGCCTGATCCCTGGCCTGGATGTCTGGCGCCCTGCAGACACCACGGAAACCGCCGTCGCCTGGACCGTGGCCCTGAGCCAGAAGAACAAGCCCACGGCCCTGCTGCTGTCGCGCCAGAACCTGGCCTACGCAGCCAAGACCGAAGACGCGCTGGACGACATCGCCTGCGGCGCCTACGTGCTGTCCGAGCCCAAGGCCGTCGGCCTGAACAAGAAGGCCCAGGCCGTCATCATCGCCACCGGCTCCGAAGTGCAGCTGGCCCTGGCCGCCCAGAAGCTGCTGGCCGAGCGCAAGGTCGCCGTGCGCGTGGTCTCCATGCCCAGCACCACCACCTTCGACAAGCAGGACGCCAAGTACAAGAGCCAGGTGCTGCCGGCCAACCTGCCGCGCATCGCCGTGGAAATGGGCGTGACCGACTTCTGGTGGAAGTACGGCTGCGCCGCCGTCGTCGGCATCGACACCTACGGCGAATCGGCTCCAGCGCCCGTGCTGTTCAAGCACTTCGGCTTCACGGCCGAGAACGTGGCCGACACCGTGCAGGCTGCGCTGCAGCGCGCCGGCAAGTAAAGCTGCGAGAAGGGGCCTGTGGCCCCTTTTTGCCGCCCGCCAGGCCCGGCCTGGCCCTCACCGTTTCAGTTTTTCCGTTTTTCGCAATCCGTCAATCCAAGAGGCAAATATGACGATCAAGATCGGTATCAACGGCTTCGGCCGCATCGGCCGCATGGTGTTCCGCGCTGCCGTGCAGAACTTCAGCGACATCGAAGTCGTGGGCATCAACGACCTGCTCGAGCCCGACTACCTGGCCTACATGCTCAAGTACGACAGCGTGCACGGCCGCTTCAAGGGCGAGGTCTCGGTGGAGGGCTCCAACCTGATCGTCAACGGCAAGACCATCCGCCTGACGCAGGAGCGCGACCCCGCCAACCTGAAGTGGAACGAAGTCGGCGCCGACATCGTGATCGAGGCCACCGGCCTGTTCCTGACCGACGAGACCGCACGCAAGCACCTGGCTGCCGGCGCCAAGAAGGTCATCATGTCCGCGCCTTCCAAGGACAGCACCCCGATGTTCGTCTTCGGCGTGAACTGCAAGACCTACGCCGGCCAGGACGTGATCTCCAACGCCTCCTGCACCACCAACTGCCTGGCTCCCGTGGCCAAGGTGCTCAACGACAAGTGGGGCATCAAGCGCGGCCTGATGACCACCGTGCACGCTGCCACCGCCACGCAAAAGACCGTGGACGGCCCCAGCAACAAGGACTGGCGCGGCGGCCGCGGCATCCTGGAAAACATCATTCCCTCCAGCACGGGCGCAGCCAAGGCCGTGGGCGTGGTGATTCCTGAGCTCAACAAGAAGCTGACCGGCATGTCCTTCCGCGTGCCCACCTCCGACGTGTCGGTGGTGGACCTGACGGTGGAGCTGAACAGCGAAGCCAGCTACGAAGAGATCTGCGCCGAAATGAAGGCCCAGTCGCAAGGCGCGCTCAAGGGCGTGCTGGGCTACACCGAAGACAAGGTCGTGGCCACGGACTTCCGCGGCGAGTCCTGCACCTCGGTGTTCGATGCCGAAGCCGGCATCGCCCTGGACAAGACCTTCGTGAAGGTCGTGTCCTGGTACGACAACGAGTGGGGCTACTCGAACAAGTGCCTGGAAATGGTGCGCGTGGTCGCCGCCAAGTAATCCTGGCGCGAACCGCTGCGGGGCCTGTCGAGGGCCCCGCACCAGGCCGGCATCGGACGCGATGCCGGCCTTTTTCATGGCGGACAGTGTGCCCTGGCACTGCAAGCGTTGCTCGACAAAGCGGGCACCGGCGGCGCGGCATCATGGCCGCATGACTACTTCATCCGCATTGCACGAGACCATTGGCTTTGACGACTTCCTCAAGGTGGAGCTGCGCGTGGGCCGCATCGTGGACGCCCAGGTGTTCAAGGAGGCGCGCCGCCCCGCCTATGTGCTGCAGGTCGATTTCGGCCCCGAACTGGGCCTGCGCAAATCCAGCGCCCAGATCACGGCGCTGTACCGGCCCGAGGAACTGATAGGCCGCCAGGTGGTGGCCGTGCTGAACTTTCCCAGCAAGCAGATCGGTCCCATGCGCTCGGAATGCCTGGTCACGGGATTCCACAACGAGAACGGTGAGGTCGCACTGTGCGTGCCCGACCGCGAGGTGCCGCTGGGCACCAAGCTGCTGTGACGGCCTGGGTGACTATTGGCCTGGGTGACTATTCGATGCGCACGTCGGCCGCCTTGACGATGCGCCCGGACGCTTCCCAGTCGTCCTTGAGCAGGCGCTGGAATTCGGCGGCCGGCAGGGTGGCGGCTTCCACGCCCACGCGGGCCAGGCGCTCCTGCACCACGGGCTCGGCCAGCACCTTGCGCACGGCGGCGTTGATGCGCTCCACTTCGGCGGGCGGCGTGCCGGCCGGTGCCAGCAGGCCCAGCCAGGAGTCGAAGGCATAGCCGGGCACGCCGGACTCGGCCACCGTGGGCAGATCGGGCAGGAAGCGCGAGCGTTGCTTGCCCGAGTAGGCCAGCAGTTTGACGCGCGGATCCTTCTGGAAGGCCAGCATGCCGATGGTGGCGCCCGTGACCAGCTGCACGCGGCCGGCCAGCAGCTCGGTGGTGGCATCGCCCGTGGATTTCATGGGGATGTGCTGCAGCTTGATGCCCGCCTGCGCGGCCAGCGAGGCCGAGGCCAGGTGCGAGGCGCTGCCATTGCCGGCCGACGCATAGTTGAGCTGGCCGGGCTGGGCCCTGGCGCGCTGCAGCAGCTCGCCCAGGGTCTGCACGCCCGAGGCGGCCGGCACGCCCACCACATAGCCCGTGCGGCCCAGGAAGGACACGCCCACGAAGTCCTTGAGCGGGTCATAGGGCAGCTTCGCGTACAGATGGCCGGCCAGGTTGTGGCTGGCCGCAGCCAGCACCAGGGTGTTGCCGTCCGGCGCGGACTTGGCCACCTGGGCCGTGCCCACGCTGCCACCCGCGCCCGCCCGGTTTTCCACCACCACGGTGGCGCCCAGGGCCTGGCCCAGTTCATTGCTGAAGGTGCGTGCCACCGTGTCCTGCGTGGCGCCTGCGCCGAAGGGCACGACGATGCGGATCACGCGTTCGGCATGCACGGCCGGTGCCAGTCCCAGGGCCAGGGCCAGGGCTGCTGCCAGCAGAACGCGGCGGGTGACGGGAGAAGGGTGAGAGGTTTTCATGGGGAAGTTTCCTGGGTGACGGCAAGCCACCGCTCCACCAGCCGCACGAAGTAGCTGGCGCCGATGGCAAGGATGTCGTCGTTGAAGTCGTAGGAGCGGTTGTGGATCAGGCAGGGGCCGTCGCCATGGCCGGGCAGTCGGTGATCGCCCTGGCCGTTGCCGATGAAGGCGTAGCAGCCGGGGCGCGCCTGCAGCATGTGGGCGAAGTCCTCGGCCGCCAGCACGCCGGGGAACTGCGTGTCCACGGCGTCGTCGCCCGCGATCTCGCGCATCACGGCGGCGGCGAAGGCGGCCTCGGCCGCGTGGTTGACCAGGGGCGGCGAGGCGCGGCGGAAATGGATCTCGGCCCTGCAGCCATGGGCCAGGGCCGTGTGCTCGGCCTGGCGGCGCAGGGCGGCTTCGAGGATGTCCAGCGCCGCCACGGAGAAGGTGCGCACCGTGCCGCCCACCCAGGCGCTGTCGGGAATCACGTTGGGCGCGTCCGAGCCCTGGATCTGCGTCACCGCCAGCAGCGCGCGTTCGCGCGAATCCACATGGCGCGCGACCAGGGTCTGCAGCTGCTGGGCCAGGTCAATGGTGGCGGCCACCGGATCGATGCCCGTGTGCGGCAGCGAGGCATGCGTGCCCTGCCCATGCAGCACGATGCGGAAGGTGTTGCTGGAGGCCATGAGCGCGCCCGGGTTGAGCGCGAAGCTGCCCACGCGGTCCAGCGCGAAGTTGTGCAGGGCGAAGACCGCATCGCAGGGGAAGCGCTCGAACAGGCCTTCGTCGATCATCCTGCGTGCGCCGGCCTTGCCCATCTCTTCGGCGGGCTGAAAGATCAGGTGCACCGTGCCCGCGAAGTCGCGCGTGCGCGCCAGATGCCAGGCCGCGGCCAGCAGCATGGTGGTGTGGCCGTCATGGCCGCAGGCATGCATGCGGCCTGCGTGCTGCGAACGGTGGGCAAACCGGTTTTCTTCCTGCAGCGGCAGCGCATCCAGGTCGGCGCGCAGGCCGATGGTGCGCGTGCCATGGCTTGCGTCCGTATGCCTGCCGTGCACCACGCCCACCACGCCCGTGCCGGCCAGGCCGGTGTGCACCTCCACGCCCCAGGAGGCCAGGCGTTCGGCCACGATGGCCGAGGTGCGGTGTTCCTCGAAGCCCAGCTCGGGGTGGGCATGCAGGTCGCGCCGCAGGGCCACGAAGGGCGCCATGTCGGCAAAGCTTTCGATCAGGTGGGGCAAGGCGGTCTCCGGCCGCAGCCGGCCCATGCCTGCTGCGGCGAATCCCGGATTCTGTAAAACCGCCAGCCCTGTGGCAACGAAGCAAAACGCATATGCATGCGCCCTGCATGCACAAGCCGAACGGGCCGATCAAGCCGTTCAGGCCGTTCAGGCGGACGTCACACGGCCCTCAGGACTGCGCCATGCGCTGCGCGAGAAAGTCCAGGAAGGCCGTGATGCGCGCGGCCAGCGCCGTGTTGCGGTAGTAGACGGCGTGGATGGGCTGGCGCTGCTGCACGGTCTCGCGCGCCAGCACCTGCACCAGCTCGCCCTGGGCGCGATCGCGCACGGTCATGAAGTCGGCCAGGCAGACCACGCCCTGGCCTGCCAGGGCCAGCTGGCGCATGGTCTCGCCGCTGGAGGCCGTGAGCTGGGGCGCGGCATCCCAGCGGTCGCCGCCATCGGGCGTGCGCAGCGGCCAGTGGTTCAGGCCTGGCACCTGGCTGTTGCCAATGCGCTGGTGGCGCGCCAGCGCAGCCACGCTCGCCACTGGGCCATGGGCCTGCAGGTAGGCGGGGCTGGCCAGCACGCGCAGCACGCTGTGGCACAGCAGCCGCGCATGCAGCGTGGAGTCGCGCAGCTCGCCGATGCGGATGGCGATGTCGGTGCGCTGGGCCAGCAGGTCGATGTGCAGGTCATCGGTGTTCAGCTCCAGCGTGATCAGCGGATAGAGCGCGCGGAACTCGCCGACCAGCGGCACGATGGCATGCAGCATGAAGGGCGAGGCCGCATTGACGCGCAGCAGCCCGGCCGGCGCTTGGCGCCGCGCGGCCAGTTCCTCCTCGGCCGCGTCCAGGGCCTGCAGCACCTCGCGCGCGCGGGCCAGGAAGCGCGCGCCTTCCTCGGTCAGTTCCAGGCTGCGCGTGGTGCGCCGCACCAGGGTGGTGGCCAGTTTTTTCTCAAGGCGCGACAGGCTGCGGCTGATGCCCGAGGTGGTCTGTCCCAACTGCTCGGCCGCCGCCGTGATGCTGCCGCAGTCGATCACAGCGCGAAAGGCCTGCAACTCGTCCAGGGTGGTTTTCATGGGGCGCCAGCTTGGCGCAATTGTTGCTGCAGCGTCAAATATTTTCTGCTGATACCAGGCTTTATCTGCAAGCGTTAACCCGCCAGACTGCAGTCTTCGGGGCGTGGTTCCGCGCCTTGTTTGCTTTTTTGAAGGACCTGCATGACATCGACTGCCTCTCTCGCTTCCGTGGTGCCCGCGTTCGGCCTGGGCACCTTCCGCCTCAAGGATGAGGTGGTGCGCCACTCCGTGGGCCAGGCCCTGGAGGTGGGCTACCGCGCCATCGACACCGCCCAGATCTACGGCAACGAGGCCGATGTGGGTGCCGCCATCGCCGCCAGCGCCGTGCCGCGCGATCAGCTCTTCCTCACCACCAAGATCTGGACCGAGAACCTGTCCGCCGACGCGCTGATCCCCAGCCTGGAGCGCAGCCTTGAAGCCCTGCGCACCGACCATGTGGAGCTGACGCTGATCCACTGGCCCTCGCGCAGCGTGCCGCTGGAGGACAGCCTGGGCGCGCTCATGCGCGCCAGGGAGCAGGGGCTGACGCGCCACATCGGCGTGTCCAACTTCAACATCGCGCTGCTGCAGCAATCCATTGCCGCCGTGGGCGCCGCGAACATCGCCACCAACCAGATCGAACTGAGCCCCTATCTGCAAAACCGTGCCGTCACCGACTTCGCACGCCAGCAGGGCATTCACACCACCTCGTACATGACGCTGGGCTACGGCAAGCTGCTGGCCGATCCCGTGCTGGCCGACATCGCCACCGCCCACGGCGCCACGCCCGCCCAGGTGGCGCTGGCCTGGGCCATGGCCATGGGCTATGCCGTCATTCCCTCGTCCACCCAGCGCGCCCACCTGCAGGCCAACCTGGACAGCTGCCAGCTGGTGCTGGGCGCCGAAGACATGCAGCGCATCGCCGCGCTGGAATGCGGCGACCGCCAGGTCAGCCCTGACGGCCTGGCTCCCGCCTGGGATTGAACGGGGCTGGGATCGGGGGCCTGCGCGGCCCGGCGGGCTTTGACCTGGAGCAACGCAATGGTGACCCTAGGGGTAGTACTAGGGTTATCACAGTATCGAACGACCGTGCTTTTTATGAGAATGCACGTTCAATCGAGAAACCAGGAGACGAGCAGCATGAGTGACCGCCCATGGCTGGGTGCCTATCCGGCAGGTGTGCCCGCCGACATCGATCCCTCCCAATACCCCTCGCTGGTGGCCCTGATGGAGGAGGCCTTCAGCCGCTACGCGGACCGCGTGGCCTATTCCTTCATGGGCAAGGAGCTGACCTACTCGCAGGTCGATGCGCAAAGCCGCGCCTTCGCCGCCTATCTGCAGAGCCTGGGCCTGGCCCGCGGCGACCGCGTGGCGCTGATGATGCCCAACATTCCCCAGTACCCCGTGGCCGTGGCCGCCGTGCTGCGTGCGGGCTTCGTCGTGGTCAACGTCAACCCGCTGTACACGGCCCGCGAGCTGGAGCACCAGCTCAAGGACTCGGGCGCCAAGGCCATCGTCATCATCGAGAACTTCGCCCATACGCTGCAGGCCTGCAAGGCCGCCACGCCCGTGCAGCACATGGTGCTGTGCACCATGGGCGACCAGCTGGGCATGCTCAAGGGCGCCATCGTCAATTACGTGGTGCGCAAGGTCAAGAAGCTGGTGCCGCCGTTCTCGCTGCCAGGGGCCGTGCGCTTCAACGACGCGCTGGCCAAGGGCATGCGCTCGCCCTTCCAGGCGCCGCAGCTGCAGGCCTCAGACATGGCCCTGCTGCAGTACACGGGCGGCACCACGGGCGTGAGCAAGGGCGCGGTCCTGCTGCACAGCAACATCATCGCCAACGTGCTGCAGTCCGAGGCCTGGAACCAGCCCGCCATGGGCAAGGTGCCGGCCGGCGAGCAGCCCACCAGCATCTGCGCGCTGCCGCTGTACCACATCTTCGCCTTCACGGTGAACATGATGCTGTCCATGCGCACGGGCGGCAAAACCATCCTGATTCCCAATCCGCGCGACCTCAAGGCCACGCTCAAGGAACTGTCCACGCAGCGCTTTCACAGCTTCCCGGCCGTGAGCACGCTGTTCAACGGCCTGGCCAACCACCCGGACTTCAACACCGTGGACTGGTCGCACCTGAAGGTCTCGGTCGGCGGCGGCATGGCGGTGCAAAGCGCCGTGGCCCAGCTGTGGCTGCAAAAGACCGGCTGCCCCATCTGCGAGGGCTATGGCCTGTCGGAGACCAGCCCCACGGTCAGCTGCAACCCGGTCACCTCCACCGAGTTCTCGGGCACCATCGGCGTGCCCTTGCCCAGCACCTATCTCAAGCTGGTCGATGACGACGGCAACGACGTGACCGAACTGGGCGCGCGCGGTGAACTGGCCATCAAGGGCCCGCAGGTCATGGCCGCCTACTGGCAGCGTCCCGACGAAACCGCCAAGGTCTTCACCGCCGACGGATATTTCCGCACCGGCGACATCGGCACCATGGACGAGCGCGGCTACTTCAAGATCGTGGACCGCAAGAAGGACATGGTCCTGGTCAGCGGCTTCAACGTCTATCCCAATGAAGTGGAAGACGTGGTCTCCAACTGCCCCGGCGTGCTCGAATGCGCCGTGGTCGGCGTGCCCGACGAGAAGACCGGCGAGGCCGTCAAGCTGGTCATCGTGCGCAAGGACGACAGCCTCACCGAACAGGCCGTGCGCGACTTCTGCCACGACAACCTCACGGGCTACAAGCGGCCTCGCGTGATCGAGTTCCGCACCGAGCTGCCCAAGACCCCGGTCGGCAAGATCCTGCGCCGGGAGCTGCGCGACAGCAAGTAACGCAGGCGGCTTGCCGTGTTTGAAAAGAGGCGCTGCGGCGCCTCTTTTCATTGGGAGGGAACACGTCTTCAGAACACGCCCAGACCCGCCAGGACCAGCGCCGCCAGTGCCACGGCCGCCGCATTGAGGCACGCCAGCGCAAAGCCGAAGCGCACCAGCTCGCCTTCTTCCTGGGCATTGGTACGTGCCAGGCCCAGCACCAGCATCACGATGGACAGGGAGCCCAGGGCCGCATGTCCGGCGGCGCTGTTGTGCACGGCGGCCAGCAGCAGGCGCGAGGACTCGGGCAGCAGGGCGATGGCGGGCATGAAGATCGCGTTGCCGCCCACGTTGGAGCCCGTCATGTAGCCGGCCAGCGCGCCGAAGGCCGCCACGATGGGCGCCAGGGCAGCGGGCGCCAGCTCGGCCAGCAGCTGCACCAGGCCGGACAGAAAACCGGCCTTGACCATCATCTGGGACATGGCCAGAAAGAAGAAGATGGTCAGCAGCGGGCGTTTGGCGCGGGCGGCCAGAGCACCAGCCAGGGCAGCGCCACGGCCGGCGCCGCGCACCAGCAGCAGGCCCAGCACCAGGGTCAGCGCCACGCCCGGGGAGGCCAGCGGCTTCCAGGCCACCTGGGCGCCCTGCACGATCCAGCGCTGGTCCCACTGCGTGGCCAGGGCCAGCAGCTTGAGCAGCACGATGGCAAGAGCCAGCGCCAGATACGGCCAGGCCTGTCGCGGCCAGCCGGGTGCCGCCTGGGCCGTGCCGCGCAGCAGCAGCGCGCGCACCAGCATACCCAGCGCCACGGCAAAGCCCGCGCCCACGCCCGCCACCTCGGGGCCCATCCAGCGGCTGATGCCATGCAGCACGCCCACGAACAGCAGGCCAAAGCCGCCCAGCAGCAGCCAGGCCCGCGCACCGCGCTCGCCGGCCAGATGCAGGGACAGGGCGCCTAGCACCAGGAACACCGGCGCGCTGGTCAGCGAGGACACAGCGGCCAGCGCTGCCGCGTCCACATGGGCCAGCGAGGCACCGATCACCGTGGCCAGGCCCAGCGTGCCCCAGGGCATGATGGCCATGCCCGCCAGCGCCATGCGCAGCGCGGCGCGCCGTTCGAACAGGCTCAGCAGCAGCGGCACGGTGGCGATCAGCGACACGCCAAAGCCCGTCATCGCCTCCAGCAGCGGCGCCAGGCCCAGCACGATGAACACCACCTGATCGGCCGGCCCCAGGCCCAGCGAGCGCACCCACTGGCTCAGCGCCTGGTTCACGCCCATGCGTTCGATGAGGATCACAAAGCCCAGGCCCGGCACGATCACGAAGGCCGTGCTCAGGAACAGCACGCCCGTGTCGCGCGCTGCGGCCAGGGCGGCGCCGGAAGCGGCGGTGCCCGTCGCCATCCAGGCATCGACCAGCCACAGCAGGGCGACCAGCGCCGCCCCGGCCATGGCCGCCTGCACAGGCGGGCGGCGCAAAACCATGAGCATGGACATCACAAGAAACACGGGAGACAGGTGGAGCAGGGTGGCCATGGGATGGGCTTTCTCGGCAGGCAGGTCCGCATGCGTTGGATGCGGAAAACGACGAAATACTATTTCGCGGCACCTGTTTTTTGGTCTCTGAATTGGGGATGTTTGCGAGAAAATTTCTCACCCTCCAAAAGTCCTCGCTTCCCATGACCAAGCACACCGCCCACCCTGCTCACCTGGCCGACCTGGACGGCTTCGACCGCGCCATCCTGGCCATCGTCCAGCGCGACAGCACGGTGCCGCTGCGCCTGCTGGCCGAGCAGGTCAACCTGTCCACGGCCGCCGTACAGCGCCGCCTCAAGCGCATGCAGGCCGAAGGCGTGATCACCGGCCAGGCCGCCACCGTGGACCCCACGCGCGTGGGCCGGCCCATCACCATCATCGTGGAGGTCATGACCGAGCGCACCAGCATCGACGCGCTCAACGCCATGAAGTCGCACTTCGCCGTGCCCGAGGTCCAGCAGTGCTACTACGTCACGGGCGAGGTGGACTTCGTGCTCGTCCTCACCGTGGCCACCATGCAGGAGTACGAGGCCCTGGCGCGGCGCCTGTTCGCCGAGAACCCCAACGTCAAATGGTTCAAGACCATCGTGGCGCTGGACCGCGTGAAGGTGGGGCTGGAAATTCCCTGCGAGTGAAGGCCCTTTGGCGCAATCTTGACAGCCGCGAAACGGCCGCCTACATTGAATGGAATGATCGTTCCAATTCAATGAGCCACCATGCGCACCAAGGACTTCGACCCCGATGACATCGCAGACGCCGCCATGCAGGTGTTCTGGCAGCGCGGCTACGCGGCCACCTCGGTGCAGGACCTGGTGGACGGCACGGGCCTGTCGCGCAGCAGCCTGTACGGCACCTTCGAGAACAAGCAGGGGCTGTTCCAGCATGCGCTGCGCCGCTATGAGGCCGTGACCACCTCCAACGTGGAACTGCTGTCCGGCCCGGGACGCGCCCGGGACCTGGTGCGGCAGCTGCTGCTGCGCATCGTGCAGGACGAATTGAGCGATGCCGGGCGCCGTGGCTGCCTGGTCGCCAATGCCGCGCTGGAGCTGGCCGGCCATGACGAGGCCGTGGCCGAGAGGGTGGCCGGCAACTTCCAGCGCCTGCAAAAGGCGCTGGAAAAGCTCATCCTGCGCGGCCAGCAGGAAGGCGACATCACCGACAGCAAAAAGCCGCGCGCCCTGGCGCGCTTCGTCCTGAACACCGTGCAGGGCCTGCGCGTGCTGGGCAAGGGCAGCAGCGCGCCGCAGCGCCGCCAGTGCCTGATGGACGTGGTCGACGTGGTCGACATGGCGCTGCAGGCGCAGTAGCCGGCCACCCGCCACCCGCCGCGCGCATGTCGTGCCGTTGCGGGTTTTTATTTTCCTTGAATTGGAATGATCGTTCCAGTAATCCGGATTTCAGTTTTCCTTGTCTGTTTCACTCTCTCATCACCCTGGAGTTCCCATGCATTCAAACCTTCAAACCACCATTGCCGTGCTCGGCACGGGCCTGATCGGTGCGCCCGTCGCGCGCAACCTGCAACGCAAGGGCTTCACCGTCCGCGCCTGGAACCGGACGGCCGCCAAGGCCCAGGCCCTTGCGGCCGACGGCGTTCAGGCCTGTGGCGATGCGGCCGACGCCGTGCGTGGCGCCCGCATCGTCGTCACCGTGCTCAAGGACGGGCCGGCCGTGCTGCAGGCCATGCAGGCTGCAGCGCCCGCATTGCAGCCGGGCACACTGTGGCTGCAACTGAGCACGGTGGGTGTGGACGCCATCGCGCCGCTGGCGCAGTTCGCCGATCGGCATGGCCTGGTGTTCTACGACTGCCCCGTGCAGGGCACGCGCCAGCCGGCCGAGCAGGGCCAGCTGGTCATCCTGGCCGCAGGCCCGCTGGCGCAGCGCGGCCAGGTGCAGCCGGTGTTCGATGCCATTGGCAAACGCAGCCTGTGGATTGCGCAGCAGGCAGGCGCCGCCAGCCGGCTCAAGCTGGCGCTCAACCACTGGGCCTTCGCACTCACGCATGGCCTGGCCGAAAGCCTGGCGCTGGCCAAGGGGCTGGACATAGAACCGGCCCTGGTGGTCGAAGCCGTCACGGGCGGGCCCATGGACAGCGGCTTCTTCCAGGCCAAGGCCGCTGCCATGCTGTCAGGCCGCTACGACGCCAGCTTCACCGTGGCCAATGCCGTCAAGGACGCTCAACTGGTGGCCGATGCCGCAGCCGGCGCAGGCCTGCTGCTGGATGGCGCCCAGGCCGGGCTGCGCCGCTTCGAGCGCGCGCTGGCCGCCGGGCATGGCGACAAGGACATGGCGGCATCCCACCTGGCATCCCATCCAGCCTCCCATGCCTGAGATGCGCAGCGAGGAAAAGGCAATGAACCAGCCCATGGACACCTCCGGCGACACGGGCCTGCCGCTGGGCAGGCTGCTGGCCCTGGCGATGGCAGGCTTTCTGGCCATCATGACCGAGACCCTGCCGGCCGGCCTGCTGCCCCAGATCGGCACGGGACTGGCAGTGTCCGAAGCCATGGCCGGCCAGATGGTCACGCTGTACGCGTTGGGTTCGGTACTGGCCGCCATTCCCGTCGTGGCCGCCACGCGCGGGCTCAGGCGCCGGCCGCTGTTCATGGCGGCGGTGGGCGGGCTGCTGCTGTTCAACAGCCTCACCGCGCTGTCCGGCCACTACGGCCTGACCCTGGTCGCCCGCTTTGCCGCAGGCATGGCTGCGGGCGTGATCTGGGGGCTGGTGGCCGGCTATGCGCGGCGCATGGTGCCGCCGCATCTGCAGGGGCGTGCACTGGCCGTGGCGGGCGTGGGCCAGCCGTTGGCCCTGGCGGCCGGCGTGCCGCTGGGCGCCTGGCTGGGCAGCCTGTTCGACTGGCGCGGCGTGTTCTGGGCGCTGTCGGCGTTGTGCCTGCTGCTGCTGGCCTGGGTGCGGCTGGGTGTGCCGGATTACGCCGGGCAGACGGCGCACCAACGCCAGCCCGTGGCGCGCATCCTGCTCGTGCCCGGCGTGCGCCCCGTGCTGCTGGCGCTGTTCGGCTGGATGCTGGCCCACAACATGCTCTACACCTTCATCGCACCCTTCCTGGCTTCGGCGGGTCTGGGGCAAAGGGTGGATGGGGTGCTGCTGCTGTTCGGCCTTGCGGCCATTGCCGGCATCTGGCTCACGGGCCTGCTGGTGGACCGCTGGTTGCGCGCGCTCACCGTGCTGAGCCTGGCCTTGTTTGCCGTGTCTGCGCTGGTGCTGGGGCTGGCCGGGCAGTCGGCCGTGGCCGTTCTGATCGGGGTTGCGGCCTGGGGCCTGAGCTTTGGCGGCGCACCCACGCTGCTGCAGACCGCGCTGGCCGATGCGGCAGGCGAGGGCGCCGACGTGGCCCAGTCCATGCTGGTGACGGTCTTCAACCTGGCCGTGGCGAGCGGCGGCGTGGCCGGCGGACTGCTGCTGGGCTGGCTGGGTGCCCGCGCCTTGCCCTGGGCGCTGGCGGTGTTGGCGCTGGCCTGCCTGTCCGTGGTCTGGCCGGCCAGCCAGGCGGGCTTTCGGCCTGGGCGGCGCAGCATGGCTGCCTGAGGCACCCGCATCGCTGTTGCACCCGCATCGCTGTTCCCTCAACAGACTGGGCAGCAAAGGGGCCACATGCCGCTGCGCATGTGGCCCTTGTTGCGTGCGATCAATCTTCCTATAATTGTTTTACCCCATGAACTGTGATTCATGGATAAAACAAATGGCGCCTTCCCCGCCATGATCCACCGACGTTGATGGAGAGAC
Organism: Delftia sp. DLF01; assembly: GCF_014852125.1. Lineage (NCBI taxonomy): Bacteria > Pseudomonadati > Pseudomonadota > Betaproteobacteria > Burkholderiales > Comamonadaceae > Delftia > Delftia sp. DLF01. The sequence continues at coordinate 1,215,139 of NZ_JACVAZ010000002.1, read as the reverse complement.
ACATGTCCGAATCCGCTCAGAACACGCCCCGCACCTGGGACCAGCCGGAAGGCTCCAGCTTCGAACAATGGATGGAATCGCGCGTAGCGCGGTTTTCCACGCGCAAGTACGACTTCGACGCGCTGAAGTTCCAGGCCGACTTCGACCCCAAGTACCGCCGTGGCCAGATGCGCTACATCGGCACGGGCGGCACGGGCGTGGCTGCGGACAGCAACACCATCCCGTCCGAGAACTTCACCTTCTCCACCATGGTCATCCCGGCCGGCAATGAAGGCCCCTCGCACCTGCACACCGATGTGGAGGAAGTCTTCTTCCTGATCCGCGGCAAGCTCAAGCTCGTGCTGGAGAAGGACGGCCAGCGCTTCGAGACCATCCTCACCGACCGCGACGTGGTCTCCGTGCCGCCCGGCGTGTACCGCGAGGAAATCAACATCGGCGACGAAGACGCGCTGATGTGCGTGATGCTGGGCGCCAAGAAGCCCATCACGCCCACCTATCCCCCAGAACACCCCCTGGCAAAAATCAAACGTTAGAAATGGAGCACCCCCTGAGGCGCTTCGCGCCTTCCCCCTTGAAAGGGGGACGACAGCCTCGCGGCGGGGCGGCCCTTGCCTGCTGTCCCTGGCGTGGATCGTGCCAGTCTCATGGCTGAAGGGCCATGCCATCGCCATGGATAACTGAAATGACCCCCTCGGTAACCGCATGCATGGAGCAGCGCCTTCAGGCGCAGTTCCCCGAACATCTCATCGCCCTGCCCGGTGGCGCCCAGGTCGCCTGGCGCGAGGCCGGCGACACGGCCTCGGACTTTGCCGTGGTGATGCTGCACGGCATCAGCTCGGGCGCCGCCTCCTGGCTGGACGTGGCCCTGGCGCTGGCGCCGCGCGCGCGTGTGCTGGCCTGGGACGCGCCCGGCTATGGCCGCTCCACGCCGCTGGCACCCGACGCGCCCACGGGCGCCGACTACGCCCGCGTGCTGGAGCAGTCGCTGCAGGCGCTGGGCGTGCGCCGCTGCATGCTGGTGGGTCACTCGCTGGGTGCGCTCATGGGCACGCCCTGGGCGGTGCAGGCCGGTGCCGGGCGCGTGCAGCAACTGGTGCTGATCAGCCCCGCTGGCGGCTATGGCGCACCCGGCATGGGCGAGCAGCAGGCCAAGGTACGCCAGGGCCGTCTTGCGGCCCTGCAGGAAAAAGGCATCGAAGGCCTGGCCGCCGCCATCGACCAGCGCCTGGTCTCGCCCGCCGCGCCCGAGCCCGTGCGCCAATGGGTGCGCTGGAACACGGCGCGCCTGCATGCTGCCGGCTACGCCCAGGCCGTGGAGCTGCTGTGCGGCAGCGACCTGGGGCAGGCGGCGGGGCAACTGGCCATGCCGGTCGAGGTCTGGGTGGGCGAGCACGACGTGGTCACGCCGCCCGCTGCCTGCGCGGCCTGGGCCGCAAGGCTGGGCGCGCGGTACGTTACGCTTGCGGCAGCCGGCCATGCCTCTGTCGTCGAACAACCTGCGGATGTCGCACAGAGGCTGGCCACCCTGCTGACCTGATGGCCTACCGGCCCGAATTGCGATGAGCGACACCTCCGAAACCCTCTCGAACGACAACGACCGCTACACCGTCCCTGCGCTGGAGCGCGGCCTGCGCCTGCTGGCCTGCTTCACGCCTTCGCAGCCCGTGTGGAGCGCGCCCGACCTGGCGCGCACCCTGGCGCTGCCGCGTTCCACGGTGTTCCGGATGCTGACGACGCTGGAGAACATGGGGTATCTGCAACGCTCGGGCACCGAGTACCGGCTGGGCCTGTCCGTGCTGCGCCTGGGCTACGACTACCTGTCCACCCAGCCGCTGGCCCAACTGGCCGAGCCCGTGCTGCAGGCGCTGTGCGAGCGCCTGGGCTTCACCACCAACCTGGCGCTGCTGGACGGCACCTCCGTGGTCTACGTGGCGCGCATTGCGCCGGCCGGCGCCTTCCAGGGCGCCGTGCGCGTGGGCTCGCGCCTGCCGGCCCATGCCACCGTGCTGGGCCGCGCCCTGCTGCAGGACATGGACGCAGACCAGCTGCGCGAACTCTTCGGCGGCAGCGAGCTGCCGCAATTCTCGGAAAGCACGCCGCGTGACGTGCAGCAACTGCAGCAGCTGCTGCTGCAGGACCGCGAGCGCGGCTACGCCATGGGCGAGGGCTTCTACGAGCCCGGCGTCTCCAGCATTGCCGCGCCCGTGCGCGATGCGCAGGGCCGCATCATCGCGGGCCTGGGCATGGCCGTGGCCTTTACCGAAATCGCACCCGGGCGCATGGCGCACTGGGTGGAACAGGTGCGCGAGGCCGCCGTCGAACTGACGGGCCACCTGCGCACCCAGCATCCTGGTTTTCTGCGCTGAGGAACTGGTGCTCCCACCGGCCCTCAGCGCGTTCTTGCTCAGAAAGAAATGACGATGAATATTGCTGTGATTGGCTGCGGTGCGATTGGCGCCAGCGTGCTCGAACTGCTCAAGGGCCATGCCGCGGTGCAGGTGGGCTGGGTGCTTGTGCCCGAAGTGACGGACGCCGTGCGCGCCACCCTGGCCCGGCATGCGCCCCACGCGCGCGCACTGCCTGCGCTGACGACTGAAGACCGGCCCGACCTCATCGTCGAATGCGCAGGCCATACCGCCATCGAAGAGCATGTGCTGCCCGCCCTGCGGCGCGGCATTCCTGCCGTCGTGGCCTCCATCGGCGCACTCAGCGCCCCCGGCATGGCCGAGGCCGTGCAGGCGGCGGCCGAGGCCGGAGACACCCAGGTGCAATTGCTGTCGGGCGCCATCGGCGGCGTGGATGCGCTGGCCGCAGCCCGCATCGGCGGCCTGGACGAAGTGGTCTACACCGGCCGCAAGCCGCCCCTGGCCTGGACCGGCACGCCCGCAGAACAGCGCTGCGACCTCGCCAGCCTCAAGGAAGCCTTCTGCATCTTCGAAGGCAGCGCACGCGAGGCCGCCCAGCTCTACCCCAAGAACGCCAACGTGGCCGCCACCCTGTCGCTGGCCGGCATGGGCCTGGACCGCACCACGGTGCGCCTGTACGCCGACCCGGCCGTGGACGAGAACGTGCACCATGTGGCCGCGCGCGGCGCCTTCGGGTCCATGGAATTGACCATGCGTGGCAAGCCGCTGGAGGCCAACCCCAAGACCTCGGCCCTCACCGTCTACAGCGTGGTGCGCGCCGTGCTCAACCAGGCCACGGCCATCGCCATCTGAGCCGCACCGGGCACAGGCTCGCGGCACAATGGGCGCTTTCGCCCCGCAGGCGGCCCCCGGGCCGCCTTTGCTTTTTGCCTGTGCCGTTGAAACGTTGAAAGAGAAGCCACCATGACCATCGCCATCCTCAGTGCCCTGCCGCAGGAACAGGAAGGCCTGGTCCATGCCATGTCCGACGCCCAGGGCACGGCCCACGCCGGCCGCATGTTCTGGCGCGGGCGCCTGCATGGGCACGACGTGGTCTGCGCGCTGTCGGGCATAGGCAAGGTGGCGGCCGCCACCACGGCCACGGCACTGATCGAGCGCTTCGGCGTGCGCCGCATCGCCTTCACCGGCGTGGCCGGTGGCCTGGGCGAAGGCGTGCGCGTGGGCGATGTCGTCGTGGCCGACGAATACCTGCAGCACGACCTGGACGCCTCGCCCATCTTCCCGCGCTGGGAAATGCCCGGCTACGGACGCACGCGCCTGCCCTGCGACCCCGAAATGACCGCCGCGCTGCTGGCCGCTGCCCAGGCCTTCGTGGCCGAGGCGGGCGAAGACCTGCGCGCCGCCCACGCCACCACGGCGCCGCGCGCGCACCAGGGGCTGATTGCCAGCGGTGACCAGTTCGTGGGCACGGCGGGCGCCTCTTCCGCGCTGGCGCAGGGCCTGCGTGCTGCAGGGCATGAGGTGCTGGCGGTGGAGATGGAAGGCGCCGCCGTGGCGCAGGCCTGCCTGGACTATGGCGTGCCGTTTGCGGCCATGCGGACGGTTTCCGATCGGGCGGATGACAGTGCGCATGTGGACTTTGCGGAGTTTGTGCGGGTGGTGGCGAGTCGGTATGCGTTGCGGGTTGTTGATGGGTTTTTGCGGCGGCTTGCTGTTTGATTTTTTACCCTGGTGGGGGCGTTTTTTGACCCTGCCGGGGGGTTGTTTTTCGAGGCCGGGGTTCGGCCCGGCGGCCGACCTACTTTCTTGTCTTGCTACAAGAAAGTAGGCAAAGAAAAGCACCCCGAATGTCCGCGACCCCTTCGCTGCGCTACGGGGCAACCTGCGTCGGGCCACCTGCGGGGTTCGCCGTGAAACTCACTTCGCGCTGCGCGCTACGTTCAGACAATCACGGCGAGTCAGATGACGAAGCAAGCCTGTCCTTCGGCAGGCTTGCAACCCCGCAGGCGGCCCGACGCAGGCGCTGACATACGGGGAGTTTGCTCGGGCCTTCGCTGCGCTCGGCCGGATGTGGCCGCACTCGTGGCTATGGGCTTTGAGTGTGGTCGCAACCTACGCTTCTGGCTTCGCCTTGCACATAGTCGGCCAGTGACTCAGCGCCGTCGCGGATGGCGCGCAGTGCGTGAGCCATGGCTTGCGGACGTCGCAAGTCTTCTGGTGCATTGAGGCTGGCCAACACAAGTTGGGCCAGGGCCCATATTTCGTTGCAGCCTTCCTGTACCCATCCATTGGTGTCGGTGATGGTGCGAGCCAGTTGCTCGAAGCTGGCGCGCGTGGGAAGAGCGGTGCGCTGATCGTTCATGTTTTCGTACTCCTGTGCGAGACGGAAACACCCGACCTGCGTTTTCAAGCGCAGAAAGGGTGGATGGGATGTTGAAAACACGCACACAGACGTGCGGGCAGCCTTGCGGGTAGCCCCATCCCATCCAAAACCGTGTGGACGTGCGGGTGCGATGCCCACTGTCCAAGTGTTCAGACGTGACGAGGCCTCTCTTTCGGGGAGGCTCTGCCGCTGTGTGTTGATGGTGTTTTCAAGCACCAGCCCCGGAACAGGGGGCCACCGAAATCATAGAGGCATTCCACAACCCCGCCTCAAACCCCAGGCCGAGCGAAGCGACGGCCCGCACCCACTCCCCGTATGAACGCGCCTGCGGCGTGGTGGTTGTGGGGTTGCAGTCCTGCCGAAGGACAGGACTGCTTCGTCATCTGACTCGCTGCGGTTGTCTGAGCGGAGTTCACGCAGTGAACGCAGCGAGTTCCGCAGCGAACCCCGCAACCGCCACGACGCAGGTAGCCCCGGAGCGAAGCGCAGGGGTCGCGGGCATTTGGGCGCGTTTCTTTGCCGACTTTCTTGCCGCGCGGCAAGAAAGTCGGTCGGCCGCCGGGCCGAAACCCGGCTCCCGCCCGCAGGGCGGGCATGCCCTCACAAGCCATAAAAAGCCCCTCATCCAAACACACCCAGACACACCTCTGTCATCCATTTCCCACACGCCTCCGTGTTTTCCCCAATCCCACCCCGAACCATCAGTCCTAAACTCACGCTTGTTTCAAGAAAAAAGTGTCATTTCAAATTTGAAACAGACACAAACCCCCTTCGATTGAGGTACGCCATGAACACCACGCCCTCCACAGGCCAGCTTGCCGGCCGCCGCATCCTCGTCACAGGCTCGGCGCGCGGCCTGGGCTTTGCGTTCGCCAAGGCCTTTTGCGAGCAGGGCGCGCGTGTCGCCATGGCCGATCTGCGCGAGGAGCTGCTGGCCGAGTCCGTGGCCCGGCTGCGTGCGCAGGGCTTCGAGGCCCATGGCTTCGGGCTGGATGCCGGCAATCCGGAGTCGATAGAGCGCTGCGCGCAGCAGGCCGTGCAGGCGCTGGGCGGGCTGGACGGCCTGGTGAACAACGCGGCCGTGACCGATTCGGGCGGCAAGGGCATGGACGACATCGATCTGGACAAGTGGGACCAGGTGATGAACGTGAACGTGCGCGGCGTGTGGCTGATGACGCGCGCCTGCCGCGCCGCGCTGCGCGACAGCGGCCGGGGCGCCATCGTCAACCTGGCGTCCGACACCGCCATGTGGGGCGCCCCCAACCTGATGGCCTATGTGGCCAGCAAGGGCGCGGTGATGGCCATGACGCGCTCCATGGCGCGCGAGCTGGGCGCCGACGGCATCACCATCAACGCCGTGGCGCCGGGCCTGGTGCTGGTGGAGGCCACGGAGTACGTGCCCGAGCACCGCCACCGCCTGTACATCGACCAGCGCGCGCTGCAGCGCGAGCAGCGGCCCGAGGATGTGTCGGGCGCCGTGGCCTATGCGCTGTCCGATGGCGCGCGCTTCGTGACGGGGCAGGTGCTGCCCGTCAACGGCGGCTTCGTCATGAATTGAAGGGGTTCGCCATGACCGACACCCCCTCTTCCGGGAATGCCGAGAGCGCCGAGAGCGCGGACAACGGCGCCGACAAGTACATGGTGCCCGCGCTGGAGCGCGGCCTGCGCCTGCTGCAGGAGTTCGGGCGCGGCAATGCCACGCTGGGCGCGCCCGAGCTGGCCCGCCGCCTGCAACTGCCGCGCGCCACGATTTTCCGCATGCTCAACACGCTGGAGGCCATGGGCTTTCTGCAGCGTGCCGAGGGTAGCAATGACTACCGGCTGGGCCTGTCCGTGCTGCGCCTGGGCTTCGAGTTCCTGTCGTCCATGGACCTGACCGAGCTGGGCCAGCCCGTGATCGCGCGGCTGTGCGGCGAGATCCGCTATCCCTGCAACATCGTGGTGCGCGATGGCCGCTCCATCGTCTACGTGGCCAAGGTGACGCCGCCCACGCCGCTGACCAGTTCGGTGCGTGTGGGCACGCGCCTGCCTGCCCATGCCACGGCCCTGGGCCGCGTGCTGCTGGGCGACCTGTCCCTACCCGAGCTGCGCGCGCTCTACCCCGAGGAGCACCTGGAAGCGCACACGCCCAAGACGCCGCGCACGGTGCTGGACCTGTTCAACCTGGTCGAGGCCGACCGCGAGCGCGGCCATGTGTTCAGCGAGGGCTTCTACGAAAGCTCCATCTGCACCATCGCCGCCCCCGTGCGCGACCACAGCGGCCGCGTGGTGGCGGCGCTGGGCACGACGGTCCCCGCGCCCCATGTGGAGGAGGGCCGTGCCGAGACCCTGATCGCCGGCGTCTGCGACGCGGCGGCCGAGCTGTCCGAGCTGCTGAACTACCGCCCGCAAACGCAAACGCAAACGCAGACGGCACAGCTGCTTTCCCTCAATTCCCGGCGCGCAGGAGGCGGCCATGTTTGATTCCCAACTCAAGGACACCACGGCCGTCGTCACCGGCGGCTCTTCGGGCATTGGCCTGGCCACGGTCGATCTGCTGCTGTCGCAGGGCGCGCGTGTCGCCCTGTGCGGGCGCAGCGCCGAACGCCTGGAGCAGGCCGTGCAGCAGCTGCGCGAACGCCATCCCGAGGCCCGCCTGTTCGCCCAGGCCTGCGACGTGCTCGACGCCGCCCAGGTGCAGCAATTCGCGCGCGACAGCGAGGCTGCGCTGGGTCCCGCCTCCATCCTCGTGAACAACGCGGGCCAGGGCCGGGTCTCGACGTTTGCCAGCACCGACGATGCGGCCTGGACCGAGGAGCTGCACCTGAAGTTCTTCTCGGTGCTGCATCCCACGCGCGCCTTTTTGCCGCAGCTCGAGCGCACGGCGCAGCCGGCCATCGTCTGCGTCAATTCGCTGCTGGCCTCGCAGCCCGAGCCGCACATGGTGGCCACCTCGGCCGCGCGCGCCGGCCTCAAGAACCTGGTGCGCTCCATGGCCACCGAGTTCGCGCCCAAGGGCGTGCGCGTCAACGGCATCCTGGTCGGCCTGATCGAGTCCGGCCAGTGGCGCCGCCGCTTCGAGGCGCGCGAGGACCGCAGCCAGGACTGGAACGCCTGGAGCGCCGACCTCGCCCGCAAGAAGTCCATTCCGCTGGGCCGCCTGGGCTCGCCCGACGAGGCCGCGCGCGCCATCTTCTATCTCGCCACGCCCCTGTCCTCCTACACGACCGGCAGCCACATCGACGTCTCCGGTGGTCTTGCACGGCAAGCGTAGTGCTCCAGCCCCTTCACCCGATTCAAAGCAGAACATGACTTCTTCCGCATCCAAAATCACCGTCGGCGCCGTTGTGGCCCAGTTCCTCGAACACTGCGGCGTGCAGGCCGCGTTCGGGGTGATCTCCATCCACAACATGCCCATCCTGGACGCGATGAATGCGCGCGGCCATGTCCGCTTCGTGATGGCGCGCGGCGAGGCCGGCGCCGGCAACATGGCCGATGCCTGCGCGCGTTCCACCTCCAGCCTGGGCGTGTGCATCACCAGCACCGGCCCGGCCGCGGGCAACATCGCCGGCAGCCTGGTGGAGGCCTATACGGCCGGCACGCCGCTGCTGCACATCACGGGCCAGATCGAGACGCAGTACCTGGACCAGAAGCTGTCGTACATCCACGAGGCGCCCGACCAGCTGACCATGCTGGGCGCCGTGTCCAAGGCGGCGTTCCGCGTGCGCAGCGCCGAGACCTGCCTGTCCACCCTGAAGGCCGCCGTGCAGGCCGCCATGACCGCGCCCACGGGGCCGGTGAGCGTGGAGATTCCCATCGACATCCAGCAGACCGTGATCGACATGCCGGCCGACCTGTCGCCGCTGCCGGTGGCCGTGCTGGCCCCCAGCGAGGCATCGCTGGATGCGCTGGCCGACACGCTGGCCAAGGCACGTCGCCCGCTGCTGTGGCTGGGTGGCGGCGCACGCCACGCAGTCGCTGCCGTGCAGCGCCTGAAGGCGCTGGGCTTCGGCATCGTCAGCACGGGCCAGGGCCGCGGCATCGTGGCCGAGGACGATCCGGCCTCGCTGGGCGCCTACAACATCCAAAAGCCCGTGGAGGCCTTCTACCAGCGCTGCGACGCCATGCTGGCCGTGGGCACGCGCCTGCGCAGCAATGAGACGCTGAAGTACGAACTGAAGCTGCCGCGCCCGCTGCTGCGCATCGATGTGGACGCTGCCCAGCAGGGCCGCTGCTATGCCGATGACGGCTTTGTCTGCGGCGACTCGGCCCTGGCGCTGACGGGCCTGGCCGACCGGCTGGAGGCACGCGGCTACAAGGCCGACCCCGAGCTGCTGGCCGACCTGCGCCAGGTGCACGACGAGGCCGTGGCCACCATGCGCGACGGCCTGGGCCCGTACAGCGTGCTGGTGCAGGAGCTGCAAAAGGCCGTGGGCCGCAACTTCAACTGGGTGCGCGACGTGACCGTCTCCAACAGCACCTGGGGCAACCGCGAGCTGCGCTTTTTCGAGCCCAACGCGGGCGTGCACGCCACGGGCGGCGGCATCGGCATGGGCATGCCCATGGCCATCGGCGCGGCCGTGGGCGCGGCGGTCAGCGGCTCGGGCCGCAAGACGCTGGGCCTGGCGGGCGATGGCGGCTTCATCCTGAACCTGGGCGAGCTGGCCACGCTGGTGCAGGAAGAGTGCGACACCCTGATCGTGCTGATGAACGACCAGCGCTACGGCGTGATCCAGAACATCCAGGACGCCTCCTACGGCGGCCGCCGCTGCTATGTGGAGCTGCACACGCCCGACTACGCGCAGCTGTGCGCCTCCATCCAGCTGCCCCATGCCCGCGTGCAGAACCTTGACGAGCTGCCCGCCGTGCTGGCCTCGGCCTGGCCGAAGAAGGGCCCCTTCCTGCTGGAGATCGACATGCGCGCCATCGGCAATTTCAAGGCCACGTTCTCGGGCCCGCCCGTGAACAAGCTGGACCAGATCCCGGCCACCACCACGGCGTCCAAGGCCGCCTGAGGCGGCTGGATTCGAACGAACGAGAGAGGCTCACCATGTCGAACCTGGAACTGCTCCCCATCAATATCGCCGGCGAATGGCGCCTGGGCGGCGGTGGCGAATCCACCACGCTCTATCCCGCCACCGGCGAAGTGGTGGGCCGCCTGCGCGCGCCCAGCCTGGAAGATGTGGAAGAGGCCATCCAGAAGGCCGACCACGCCTTCCGCACCAGCGGCTGGGCCCAGAAAAAGCCCCATGAGCGCGCGGCCGTGCTGCACCGCGTGGCCCAGCTGATCCGCGAGCGCGCCGAGCCCCTGGCCCAATTGCAGCGCCTGGACAACGGCAAGCCCATCAAGGAAACACGCATGCTGGTGGCCAGCGCCGCCGCCACCTTCCAGTTCTTTGCAGCCGCCTGCGAGACCATGGAAGAAACCATCACGCCCTCGCGCGGCGACTTCATGACCATGAGCGTGTACGAGCCCATGGGCGTGGTGGCGGCCATCACGCCGTGGAACTCGCCGATCGCCAGCGAGGCGCAAAAGCTCGCTCCGGCGCTGGCCGCCGGCAACGCCGTGGTCGTCAAGCCCGCCGAGGCCACGCCGCTGCTGGCGCTGGAGCTGGCCAGGATCTGCGAAGAGGCCGGCGTGCCCAAGGGCCTGGTCAGCGTGCTGCCGGGCCGGGGCTCGGTGATTGGCGACGCCATCACCAAGCATCCGCTGGTCAAGCGCGTGTCGTTCACGGGCGGCACGTCCACGGGCAAGCACATCGCCCACATCGCGGCCGACAAGATGATGCCGGTCTCGCTGGAGCTGGGCGGCAAGTCGGCCACCATGGTGCTGGCCGATGCCGACATCGACCATGCCGTCAACGGCGTGCTCTACGGCATCTTCAGCTCCTCGGGCGAGTCGTGCATTGCGGGCTCGCGCCTGTTCGTGGCGCGCAGCCTGCATGCCGAATTCATGCAGCGCCTGACGGCCAAGGCCGCCGCGCTGCAGGTGGGCGACCCGGCTGACGAGCGCACGCAGATGGGGCCGCTGATCACCGCCAAGCACCGCGAATCCATAGAGAGCTATGTGGCCCTGGGCCTGTCCGAGGGCGGCCGGCTGCTCACGGGCGGCCAGCGGCCCGAGGGCGCGCAGTTCGAGCGCGGCTACTACTACCGCCCGACCATCATCGACGGCGTGAAGAACGACTGGCAGATCTGCCAGCAGGAAATCTTCGGCCCCGTGCTCGTGGCCATGCCCTTCGACAACGAGGACGACCTGCTCGCCCAGGCCAACGACAGCGTCTACGCGCTGGCCGCCGGCATCTGGACGCGCGACTACAAGAGCGCCTGGCGCATTGGCCGCGCCGTGCAGGCCGGCACCGTCTGGATCAACACCTACAAGCAGTTTTCCATCTCCACGCCCTTCGGCGGCTGGCGCGACAGCGGCCTGGGCCGCGAGAAGGGACGGCTGGGCATACAGCAGTACATGGAGCAAAAGAGCATGTACTGGGGCTTGAACGAGAGCCCCATCGCTTGGGCAAATTGAAGGAGCACGACATGAGCGTACTGGGCATAGACGAAATCACCTACGGCGCGGACGACCTGGCCACCTGCCGCCGCTTCTTCCTGGACTGGGGCCTGGCGCTGGTGCAGGAAGCGGACGACCGGCTGGTGTTCGAGACCCTCAACGGCTGCCGCGTGATCGTGGCCGCCGTGGACCATCCCGATCTGCCGCCCGCCATCGAGGCCGGCCCCACGCTGCGCGAAGTGGTCTGGGGTGTGGAAAGCGAGGCCGATCTGGCGCTGTACGCCAGCCGCATTGCCGCGCTGCCAGGCTTCTCGCAGGGCCAGGGGCGCATAGGCTGCACCGACCCCAACGGCCTGTCCGTGCGCCTGCAGGTCACGCAAAAGCGTGATGTCGACGTGCAGGGTGCTGCCTACAACACCTGGAACCGCAAGGACCGCGTCAACCAGGCCAGCCCGGCCTACGAACGCGCCCAGCCCATCGAGGTCGGCCATGTGGTGTTCTTCGTCAAGGACGTGCAGGCCTGCGAGCGCTTCTACGTGGACAACTTCGGCTTCGCAGCCTCGGACCGCTACCCCGAGCGCGGCGCCTTCCTGCGCTGCGCGCCTGACGGCGGCCACCACGACATCTTCCTGCTGCAGCGCCCGGCCAAGGACGCGGGCCTGAACCACGTGGCCTTCACGGTGCGCGACATCCACGAGGTCTTCGGCGGCGGCATGCACATCTCGCGCTGCGGCTGGGACACCCAGCTGGGCCCGGGCCGCCATCCCGTGTCCTCGGCCTATTTCTGGTACTTCCGCAATCCGGCCGGCGCCCTGGTCGAGTACTACGCCGACGAGGACCAGCTCACCGCCGACTGGCAGCCGCGCGAGTTCGAGCCCGGCCCCACGGTGTTTGCCGAATGGGCCATCGATGGCGGCATCGACGGCAACACCCGGCGCCAAAAGGGCGTTGGCACATCGGACGGCAAGTTCATCACCGACAAGCGGCATTGAGACCGCGCCTGACGGCCTACCCCCACAACCCAACCACCCCACGGCCCCCACCATGAACAAGACACGTCGCCAGGTTTCTCTTGCCGCTGCATTCCTGGCTGCAGCCACGCTGTCCGGCACCGCGATGGCCCAGGCCTATCCGGCCAAGCCCATCACCATCATCGTGGCCTATCCGGCCGGTGGCGACACCGATGCCATGGCGCGCCTGTATGCCGAGAAGCTGTCCACGCGCCTGGGCCAGCCCGTGCTGGTGGACAACCGCCCCGGTGCCAGCGGCACCATCGGTAGCGTGCATGTGGCCAAAGCCGCGCCGGACGGCTACACCCTGCTGCTGGCGCCCAATACCTTCGCCATCGCGCAGTTCGTGCTCAAGACGGCCTCGGGCTCCAGCTACGACGTGCTGCACGGCTTCACGCCCATCGTGCAGACCAGCGTGCAGCCCATGTTCGTGGCCACCAACCAGGCCTCGGGCATCAAGGACATGAAGACCCTGATCGCCCAGGGCAAGCGCGACGGCCTGACCTACGCCAGCCCCGGCAGCGGCTCGCCCATGCACATCCTGGGCGAGATGTTCAACCGCGCCGCCGGCACGCGCATCGCCCACATTCCCTACAAGGGCGTGGCGCCCGCCGTCAACGACCTGATCGGCGGCCATGTGCCCACGACCTTCATGACCTGGGGCCCGATTGCGCCCTACATCGGCGGCAAGGTCACCGCCCTGGCCGTGGCAGACAGCCAGCGCAGCGCGCTGGCCCCCAATGTGCCCACCCTGGCCGAGCTGGGCGTCAAGGACGTGGAAGTGTCCGCATGGCAGGGCCTGTTCGGCCCCAAGGGCATGTCGCCCGAGACCGTGAAGCTGCTGAACACGCACCTCAACGAGATCCTGAAGATGCCCGACGTGGTCTCCAAGATGGCCACCTTCGGCGCGCTGCCAGCAGGCGGCGAGCCCGCGAGGCTTGAGAAGACCAATGCAGCGGACTTCAACCGCTTCGGCAAGCTCATCAAAGACCTGGACATCCGCGCTGACTAAATGACCTACCCCCTGAGTCGCTTCGCGCCTTCCCCCAAGGGGGACGACACCCTCGGTGCGGGGCGGCCCTTCCTCGGTGTCCCTGAGGTCGGGCTGCGCCGGTTTCACACGATATGGGTGGCGGGCGACGCTCCGGGCAATGAAGCCGAACCACGATTCAAGACAGTTTTCGAAGGAGAGAACCATGGCCGCTGATCGCTATCTCGAGCCGCACCAGGCGCGCGAACGTGCCCCCACCCTGATGGAAGACCTGCTGGGCGATTCCATCGAACGCGCCTTCGGCGAAGGCGTGCAGACCCTGCCCGAACTGGTGGCCTATCTCAACCGCAGCGGCCCCGCCGGCGAGAACGGCCAGGCCTGGACCGAAGACAGCTTCCAGGCGCTGATGGCGCGGCTGGGCTATTGATACCGAGCAGGACTGGAGAGCCCCATGAACGTACAAACCATCACCATCGATCCGGTGGACGGCCTGCTCAACAAAGGCCTGAAGAACCTCTGGTACGCGGTCTGCCCCTCGGACTTCGTGAAGACCCAGCCCGTGTCCGTGCGCCGCTTCGGCCGCAAGATCGCGCTGTGGCGCGATGCCGCCGGCCAGGTCCATGCGCTGGAAGACCATTGCCCGCACCGCGGCGCGCCGCTGTCGCAGGGCGTGATCCTGGGCGACCGCCTGGCCTGCCCCTACCACGGCGTGGAAGTGCGCGGCGACGGCACGGTGACCAAGGTGCCCGGCAGCCCCGGCTGCAAGCTCGAAGGCTCGCGCGCGGCGCTGGCCTTCCATGCGCGCGAGGCCCATGGCGCCATCTTTCTCTACAACAGCGACAAGGCCGTTGACGAGGCGCCCGAGTTCACGCTGCCCGAGGAGCTGACCTCGCCCGAGTACTCCAACTTCCTGTGCTATGCCGAGTGGCGCAGCGACTACCGCTATGCGCTGGACAACGTCATGGACCCCATGCACGGCACCTTCCTGCACAAGCAGTCGCACTCCATGGCCGAGGGCGACAGCAAGGCCACGTTCCAGGTGCGCGAGACCGATGACGGCTTCGTCTTCGAGAAGGTGGGCCAGCGCGGCGTGAACTTCGACTGGACCGAGTGGGGCAGCACGGGCGTGCACTGGATGCGCCTGGAGATTCCGTACCCCAAGACCGGCGGCCCAGGCGGCAACTTCGCCATCGTGGCCTGCGTCACGCCCATCAGCGCCGACCTGTGCGCCGTGTTCTTCTGGCGCTGCCGCAAGGTGCAGGGCTGGATGCGCGACACCTGGCGCTTTCTGTACCGCAACCGCCTGGAGGCGCGCCACTGGGCCGTGCTGGAGCAGGACCGGATCATGATGGAGCAGATGGAGCTGGACGCCAACGAGCGCGAGAACCTCTACCAGCACGACATCGGCCTGGTGCGCCTGCGCCGCCACCTGCGCCGCCTGGCCCAGGAGCAGATCGACGAAGGCGCCGCATCATGAGCACCAACCTCCAGGCCTTCGTGCACACGCTGCGCTTCGAGGCCCAGGACACCATCAGCGTGGACCTGCGGCCCGTGGCGGGCGGGGAGCTTCCCGCCTTCACGCCGGGCTCGCACATCGATCTGCACCTGCCCAACGGCCTGGTGCGCAGCTACTCGCTGAGCAACCCCAGCGAAGAGCGCCACCGCTACGTGGTCGGCGTGCTGCGCGACCGCGCCAGCCGCGGCGGCTCGCGCTGCGTGCACGAGTCGCTGCGCGTGGGCATGCCCATCACCATCTCCGAGCCGCGCAACCATTTCGCGCTGGACGAAAGCGCCGCGCACACCGTGCTGGTGGCCGGCGGCATCGGCATCACGCCGCTGCTGTGCATGGCGCGCCGGCTCAAGGGCCAGGGCCGCTCGTTCGAGATGCTGTACTTCGCCCGCGAGCGCAAGGGCGCGGCCTTCCTGGAAGAGCTGCAGGCGCTGGGCATGCCGCTGCACCTGCACTTCGACAGCGAGGCCGGCGGCCCGCCCGACCTGCGCGCGCTGCTGGCCCAACGGCAGCCCGACGCGGGCACGCACCACTACGCCTGCGGCCCCACGCCCATGCTGGACGCCTTCGAGAAGTTCTGCGTCGAGCTGGGCCACGCCAACGCCCACGTCGAGCGCTTCACGCCCGTGGAGGTCAAGGCCGCCGACGATGCGCGCAGCAACTACACAGTGGAGCTCAAGCGCAGCGGCCGCTTCATCGAGATCACGCCCGAGAAGTCGCTGCTCGACACCCTGCTGGATGCCGGCATCCAGATGGACCACAGCTGCTGCGAAGGCGTCTGCGGCTCCTGCGAGACGCGCGTGCTCGAAGGCATTCCGGACCACCGCGACTCGGTGCTCAGCCCCAAGGAAAAGGCCAGCAACAAAGTGATGATGGTCTGCGTTTCCGGCTGCAAGAGCGAACGTTTAGTGCTCGATATCTGAGCAGGCAATCAGACCTGCACGGCAACAACCCACCACCCCCAAGCCCCCCAAGCCACCACCCCAGAGGAGACAACCCCATGAAAACCATCCATACGCCCATGCTGGGCGTGGCGCTAGCCTGCCTGGCGTCCTTGCCCGGTGCCGCTTCGGCGCAGTCCAAGGTCGAGATCTTCGGCGTCGTCGATGTCGGCGTCACGCACCTGAACGGCTCCGGCCCGTCCAAGACCGGCCTGTCCACGGGCGGCGCCAACATCAGCCGCCTCGGCTTTCGCGGCACGGAAGAGCTGGGCGGCGGCCTGCGTGCGGGCTTCTGGCTGGAGGCGGGCATGGACGTGGACAGCGGCTCGGGCAAGGCCAGCGGTGGCGGCCTGAGCTTCAACCGCCGCTCCACCGTGAGCCTGTCGGGCGACTTCGGCGAAGTGCGCCTGGGCCGCGATGATTCGGCCACCTTCCTGAGCACGCTGATCTTCGACCCCTTCCTCACCAACGGCGTGGGCGGCACCATGGGCTTCACCATGCTGGGCATTCCCGGCACGGGCACGGCCACGGGCGGCGCGCCCATCCAGATCAGCAACGCGGTCAGCTACTTCCTGCCGCAGAACCTGGGCGGCTTCTACGGCCAGGTGCAGGTGGCCATGGGCGAGCAGGCGCGCAGCGCACCCAACAAGAACCAGGGCGACTACCGCGGCCTGCGCTTCGGCTACCGCCAGGGCCCCTTCAACGGCGCGCTGGCCACGGGCAAGTTCTATGGCGACAGCGATGCGACCAACCTCACGGCCAGCAACGTGGGCCTGAGCTGGGACTTCGGCGTGGCCAAGCCCATGCTGCTGTGGGCCAGCGAAAAGCGCGGCGCCCTCAAGGTCACCGCCCTGCAGCTGGG
The DNA here is from genome assembly GCF_014852125.1 of Delftia sp. DLF01. Taxonomy (NCBI): domain Bacteria; kingdom Pseudomonadati; phylum Pseudomonadota; class Betaproteobacteria; order Burkholderiales; family Comamonadaceae; genus Delftia; species Delftia sp. DLF01. The sequence continues at coordinate 1,198,589 of NZ_JACVAZ010000002.1, read as the reverse complement.
CGTGACCGCGCCCGTGGGCATGGGCGAGTTCAAGGCCTCCTACGGCCACTACAACACCGACGGCAGCAATGCCGACTGGAACAAGATCAGCGTGGGCTACGGGCACAACCTGTCCAAGCGCACCCAGGTCTACGGCACGGTGGCCTTCCTCAAGAACAAGGACGGCGCGGCCAAGTCCATCGGCGTGCAGGGCCTGTCGGCCCCGGGCACCACGCTGGGCGGCCGCTCCTCCGGCTTCGAGGTGGGCGTGCGCCACTTCTTCTGATACAGCCCATCGGGCGATAGAGACTTGCCATGAAAGATATGCGTGCGGCCCGCTGGTGGGGGGTGATCAGCCTCTTCATCATCGTCGCCATCTCCTATGTGGACCGGATCAACCTTTCGATCCTCATCCTCGACCAGGGATTTCTGGACCACATCGGGCTGACGCACGACGACCGCACGCGCCAGGGCCTGCTGGCCACGGCCTTCATGGTGGGCTACGGCGTTTCTTCCTTCGTGTTGACGCCGTTTTGCGCGGCGCTCTTCGGCGTGCGCCGAAGCCTGGTGGTCGGCCTGCTGCTGTGGGGCGCCGTGTCCTTTCTGTCCCCGGCCATGAACAGCTACGGCCTGCTGCTGGCCTCGCGCATCCTGCTGGGCATCTCCGAAGGGCCGCTGTACTCGCTGGCGGGCAGCTACATCAAGGCGCATTTCCAGAGCCATGAGAACGGCCTGCCCAACTCCTTCGTGAACATGGGCACGGGCCTGGGGCTGGCGGTGGGCTACCCGCTGATCGGCTACCTGGTGGCCGGCCACGACTGGCAGACCTCGTTCCACGTGCTGGGCCTGATCAATGTGGCCATCGGCATTCCGCTGGTGCTGGCCTTCATCCGCATGCCCCGCGTGGACACCGGCATGCCGCGCCCGCGCTCGCTGGGCGAGGCGGTGGGCCAGGTCGGCCAGATCGTGCGCGGCGCCATGCACACGCGCTATCTGGTGCTGGTGGCCGTGCTGTCGGCGGCCTTCTTCTCCTACCTCTGGGGCAGCAGCAACTGGCTGCCGGCCTATCTGGAGTCGCGCGGCTTTTCGCTGCGCGAGATGGGCTGGCTGGCCTCGCTGCCGCAGTACGCCACGGTGCTGGCCGTGCTGGTCGGCGGCATCGTCATCGACCGCCTGCCGCGCCGCCAGGTGCCCCTGATCTTCGTCGGCGGCAGCCTGGGCCTGGCGCTGGCCATCTGGCTGGCCATCCACATGGAAGACCGCTACGCGGCGGCCTACTGCCTGATCGCCGCCAACTTCTGCTGGGGCCTGATGAGCCCCGCCATTCCCAGCACCGTGCAGTACTGCGCGCGGCCCGAGCATGTGGCCAGCGCCTACGGCGTCGTCAACGGCACGGCGACCCTGGTGGCGGGCTTCATGCCTGCGCTCATGGGGGCCGTCATCGGCTGGACCTCGCATTCGGCCGGTGGCGGGTTCGTCGCAGGCTTCAGCCTGCTGGTGGGCACGCAGCTGGTGGTCATGGTCTGCGGCCTGGTGCTGTGGCTGCGCGAGCGCGGCCAGGGCGCTGACGGTGCCAGCGATGCCCGGGACAGGTCCGCGCGCACGGCCTGATCTGCACTACAGCGCGCCCGCTGCGGCGCACTGCTCCAGAAACGTCACCAGGGCCTGCACGCGCGCCGTGCGTCCCTTGCGCGTGGGCACCAGCAGGGTGACGGGCGCGCTGCCGAAATGCCAGTCGGGCAGCACGCGCACCAGCCGGCCCTCGGCAACGGCCTGCTCCATGTCCCATTGCGAACGCAGCACCAGGCCCAGGCCCTGCTCGGCCCAGTGGCGGGCCACGCCGCCGTCGTTGGTGACGTAGGACGGCGTCACGCGCAGGGTCTGGCCGTCCACGGCACGCCGGCTGGCGGCCGGGCGCAGGTGCCACAGCGTCACGTCTTCCTCGTTCTCGCGGATGCAGATGCAGGCGTGCTCCAGCAATTCGCGCGGCGTGGCGGGCGTGCCGTGGCGGCGCAGGTAGTCGGGGCTGGCGCACAGCCAGCGGTTGTTGGCAGCCAGTTCGCGCGCCACCCAGGAGGAGTCGCGCACCGCGCCGATGTGGACCACGGCGTCGGCATCGTGGCGGTCGGGGAAGGGCGTTTCGCGCAGGTCCAGCTGCAGTTTCAGTTGCGGGTGCTGGCGCGTGAAGGGCACCAGGGCCGGGGCCAGCCGGCTGCGCCCGTAGCCAAAGGGCGCGGCAATGCGCAGCGTGCCGCCCAGCTGGCGGGCATCGCCGTGCAGCGAGTCGCGCAGCTCCTCGATCTGGCCCAGCAGCCGCACGGCCTCGCGGGCGAAGCGCTCGCCCTCGGGCGTCAGCGCCAGGCGCCGCGCGCTGCGGTTGGCCAGGGACAGGCCCAGTTCGGCCTCCAGCCGGCGCAGCCGCATGGACAGGGCAGGCGGCGTCACATCGAGCGCACGGGCGGCGGCGCTCAGCGAGCTTTCGCGCAGCAGGGCGGCGGCAAGCTGCAGGTCTTCGATGGCAATCATTCAATTTACCTTAACGATTGGTGACGGCGGATTTAACCACGGGCACAGGTTCCATCCGTACAGTTCCAGGCCATGAACACCCCAGCCCCACTGACGGAACCGACCGCCGCCGCCTGGCCCCGTGCCGTGCTTTTCGACCTGCTGACCGCCTTGCTCGACTCCTGGGCGGTATGGAACAGCGCTGCCGGCAGCGAGGCCGCCGGGCGCGACTGGCGCGCCGAGTACCTGCGCCTGACCTATGGCTGCGGCGCCTACCAGCCCTATGAAGACCTGGTGCGCGACGCGGCCCGCAACCGGGGCCTGCCCGCCTCGGCCGCCGACCGGCTGGAGGCGCAATGGGACCAGCTGCAGCCCTGGGATGGCGCGCGCGAGCTGCTGGCCGCCCTGCGCCCGCACTGCCGCCTGGCCGTGGTGACCAATTGCTCCGAGCGCCTGGGCCTGCGCGCCGCCGCGCTGCTGGGCGTGGATTGGGATGTGGTGGTGACCTCGGAAGCAGCGGGCTTCTACAAGCCCGACCCCCGGCCTTACCAGCTGGCGCTGGACCGGCTGGGGCTGCCTGCGGACCAGGCCGCCTTCGTGGCCGGTTCGGGCTATGACCTGTTCGGCACCTCGGCCGTGGGCCTGCGCACCTTCTGGCACAACCGCGTGGGCCTGTCTCGGCCTGCGGGCGCGCCCGCCGCCGAGGGGGAAGCCGCCACCCTGGCCCCCGCCTTGCCCTGGCTGCGCGGCTTTGCCGCAGGCCGCTGACTGTGTCAAGTCTTTTTCAGGAGCCGCCATGCAAGACACCCTTTTGACGCTGGACACGCCCGCTGCCGTGATCGACCTCGACCGCATGCAGCGCAACATCGCCCGCATGCAGCAGCGCATGGACGCGCAGGGCGTGCGCCTGCGCCCCCATGTGAAGACCAGCAAGAGCGTGCCCGTGGCCGCCGCGCAGCGTGCGGCCGGGGCCTCGGGCATCACGGTCTCCACCTTGAAGGAGGCCGAGCAGTTCTTTGCGGCAGGCACCACCGACATCCTCTATGCAGTCAGCATGGCGCCGCACCGCCTGCCGCATGCGCTGCAACTGCGCCGGCGAGGCTGCGACCTCAAGCTCATCGTGGACAGCGTGGCGGCGGCCCAGGCCATTGCCGCGTTCGGCCGCGAACAGGGCGAGGCCTTCGAGGTATGGATAGAGATCGACACCGACGGCCACCGCTCCGGCGTGGGCGCAGACGACACGCCGCTGCTGCTGGCCATTGGCCGCACGCTGCACGACGGCGGAATGCGCCTGGGCGGGGTGCTCACGCATGCGGGCTCCAGCTACGAGCTGGACACGCCCGAGGCGCTGCAGGCCCTGGCCGAGCGCGAGCGCGCCGGCTGCGTGCAGGCCGCCGAGGCCCTGCGCGCGGCCGGCCTGCCGTGCCCCGTGGTCAGCGTGGGCTCCACGCCCACGGCGCTGGCGGCCAGCCGGCTGGACGGTGTGACCGAGGTGCGCGCAGGCGTCTACGTGTTCTTCGACCTGGTGATGCGCAACATCGGCGTGTGCACGGCCGAGGACGTGGCGCTGTCGGTGCTGGCCACCGTGATCGGCCACCAGGCCGACAAGGGCTGGGCCATCGTGGATGCGGGCTGGATGGCCATGAGCCGCGACCGCGGAACGGCCCGGCAGAAACAGGATTTCGGCTACGGCCAGGTCTGCGACCTGCAGGGGCGGGTGATGCCGGGCTTCGTGCTCACGGGCGCCAACCAGGAGCACGGCATTCTGGCCCGGGCCGATGGCGCGGCGGAGGCCGACATCGCCACGCGCTTTCCCCTGGACACGCGGCTGCGCATCCTGCCCAACCATGCCTGCGCCACGGGCGCGCAGTTCCCGGCCTACCAGGCGCTGGCGGCAGATGGCTCGGTGCAAACCTGGGAGCGGCTCCATGGCTGGTGAAAACGGGATCGATCTGCGCCATGCATCGCCGAACCTGCCTGCGCCGGGCGGCCACTACAGCCACACGGCCACGGGCCAGGGGCTGGTCTTCGTGTCAGGGCAGCTGCCCATACGGCCCGACGGCACGCGCCTGGTGGATGCCGGTTTCGAGGATCAGGCCCGGCAGGCGCTGGCCAACCTGGCAGCGGCGCTGGAGCTGGCCGGCAGCGGCGTGCCGCGGCTGCTGCAGGTGCGCGTGTACCTGGACGACATGGCGCACTGGCCGGCCTTCGACCGCATCTACGCGGACTGGGCCGGCGCGCACCGGCCCGCGCGCGCCGTGGTGCCCACGGGGGCGCTGCATTTCGGGTTGAAGGTGGAGATCGAGGCCGTGGCGCTGGCCTGAGAAGGCGTTCCGGCCCGAGGGGGGCCGGCTGCCGCTACTTCAGCCAGCCGCGCTTGCGGAAGTAGAGCATGGGCCCCACGGCGCTGAGCACCATGAGCCCGATGACGTAGACATAGCCGAACTCCCATTCCAGCTCGGGCATGAACTTGAAGTTCATGCCGTAGACGCTGGCGATCAGCGTGGGCGGCAGCAGGGCTACGCTGGCCACCGAGAAGATCTTGATGATCTTGTTCTGGTTGATGTTGATGAAGCCGACCGTGGCATCCATCAGGAAGTTGATCTTGTCGAAGAGGAAGGCCGTGTGGCTGTCCAGCGATTCGATGTCGCGCAGGATCTGGCGCGCTTCCTCGAACTGCTCGGCATTGAGCATCTTGGAACGCATCATGAAGCTGACGGCGCGGCGCGTGTCCATGACGTTGCGGCGGATGCGGCCGTTCAAGTCTTCCTGGCGCGCGATGGCGCCCAGCACCTCGCGGGCCACGTCGTCGGTCACGTCGCCGGACAGCACCATCTGGCTGGCTTTTTCGAGGTCGTCGTAGATGCGCTCCAGCGTGTCGGCCGAGTATTCGGCGTCGGCGTCGAAGAGCTTGAGCAGCACGTCCTTGGCCTCGTCGATCAGGCCCGGCGCGCGGCGCGCGCGCATGCGCAGCAGGCGAAAGACGGGCACGTCCTCGTCGTGGATGGAGAACAATACGCCGCAGCTGCGCAGGTTCTTGTTGTGCTCGTTGACGATGAAGGCCACGCGCACCGAACGCGGGTCCTCGTCATCGTCGATCAGGAAGTCGCTGCGGATGTGCAGCTCGCCGTTGTCTTCTTCGTAGAAGCGGGCGGATTCCTCGATGTCGTCGTCCATCGCATCCTCGGGGATGGACAGCTCGTAGTGCTGCTTGATCCAGCGCTTTTCCTCGACCGTGGGCGACTCCAGGTCCACCCAGATCGGCTTGAAGCGGGACAGCTCCTCCAGCGACTCGATCTCTTCTTGAACCAGGCGGCCATTGGCCAGCGTAAAGATGTTGAGCATAGGCTCACTCCAGGTGTTCTTCTCAGGCGTGCGGGGTATCGGAGGTGCTTTCAACCCCACAGGCCAACCGGGAGTTGAAAGCTACCAACTGGGGTAGGTTTCCACGGAGCTTTCTCCAAGATGCAAAGCGTTGGATTATGCAGCGTTGCGCTGCAGCATGCGGGCCGGCTGCGCTATTCGGAAGCGGCTCCAGGGGGCATCTGGCGGCCTGTCACAAAAGCCTGGGCATGGCACAGGTCGGCCCAGGCGCCAGCCTTGGCCTGGGGCGCGCGCAGCAGGTAGTTGGGGTCGTAGCTGACCACGGCGGGCACGCCCGCAATGCGGTGCGGCTCGGCGCGCAGGCGGCCCAGCGCCTCCTGGCGCTGCAGCACGGCACGCGCCGTGGCCAGGCCCAGCACCAGCACGCAGGCCGGGCGCAGATCGCGCAGCAGCGCCTCCAGCGATGGCTGCAGCGCCGGGACCTCGGGCGCCTCCTGTCCTTCGGCCGCAGGCTGCACGCGGTGCAGGGCAGCGCTGTACAGGCGCGGATGGTCCTGCAGGTTCAGCGCGCGCAGCATGTTGTCCAGCAGCCGGGCCGCGTCGCCTTCCAGCGCGGTGCGCGCGCAGTCGGGGCCGGGGCGCTGGGCGGGTGGCAGGGGCAGGGAGTTGGCGGGCGGCTCCAGCAGGATCAGCCAGCCGCCTTCGCCGCCATCACCGGCAGGCGGGGTTGCCGCATACACGGGCCGCACGGGGCCCAGGCGCCAGCCCAGGCCCGGGGCGCCGGCCACGGGCTGCTGCACGTAGCGGCGCGGCGGGCGTTCGCGTTCGGGGATGACGGGTGCGGGAGAGGCGTGCACGGGTGCGGGAGGCGATGGCGCCTGAACGCGTGCGGGCGCTGGCGCGGCGACAGGCGCCGGTGCATCAGGCGCCGGGGAGGGCGCCTCCTGCACGGGCGGCGGCACGGGGCGGGCCGCCGGCGGATCCGCCAGGGGCGCCGCTGCAGGCGCATCGGCGGGCGCAGCCAGGGCCTCGGACAGCACGGCGGGTGCGGTCTCGGGCTCGGGCAGCCAGACGGTGATGCCCATGGCGTGCAGCATGGCCCGCTGGCGGGTGTCTAGATTCAGGGCCATAGCTTGAGGCTCATGAGCACGGCATGCTCGCGCGGGCCGTCGTGCATGGGGTAGTAGTTCTTGCGCAGGCCCACCTCCTGGTAGCCATGCGCGGCGTAGATGCTGCGTGCGCGGACATTGCTCTCGCGCACTTCCAGCCAGATCCATTGGGCCTTGCGCTGGCGCGCCCACAGGGCCAGCGCGTCCAGCAGGATGCGGGCCCAGCCCTGGCGCTGGCGCGACGGGGCCACGGTGATGTTGAGCAGATGGACCTCGTCGAGCACGATCATGGCGACGAAGTAGCCCACCAGTTCGCCCCGCGCATCGACCAGCAGCTGCGCTTCATTGCCGGCCGCCATGGCATCGATGAAGTTGCCACGGGACCAGGGATGCGAGTAGGCCTGCTGCTCCACGGGCAGCAGCATGTCGAGCGACAGCACGTTCAGCGGCTCGAAGCGCACGCTGTCCCGCTCCGGCGCCGGAGCGTCGGTCAGGGGCGGCTGCGGCCGCGAGGGCTGTGGCGTGTGCGTGCTCATGGTGCGGGTGGGGTGGCCTCTGGAGTGGGCGTGGCCAGGGCCAGCGCGGCGGCCGCCTTGGCAGCCTCCCGCTCGGCCGTGGTCTGCGCGACTTTATCGCGGATGTAGCGCGGCAGGGCCTGGTCGGCCGGCAAGGCGCGGTCGGCCGCCAGCAGGGCCGGGGCCAGGCGCAGCATGGCGGCGGCGGTGGGCAGGGCGGCCAGGTGGCTGGCCTGGGGCGCCAGGCGCTCGCCGTAGGCGGCCAGGGCGTTGCCGGCCACCACGGTGCCGGGCGGCAGTTGCAGGGCCTCGGGCGCGCACAGGCCGAAGTCGCCGCTTTGCTCGCCAATGTCGTTCCAGCGGCCGTCGCTCCAGTGATAGGCGGCGTGGTAGACCTCGTTCATGCGCGCATCGATCACGGCGATGAGGTCGGTGCAGCCGTATTGCATGCGGGCCTGCTCGGCCACGGCCAGCAGGCTGTCCATGGGCAGCACGGGCACGCGGGCGGCAAAGGCCAGCCCCTGGGCCACGGAGCAGGCCGTGCGCAGGCCCGTGAACGAGCCCGGACCCCGGCCGAAGACGATGGCCTGCAGCTCGGCGAATTCCAGGCCGGCCTGGGCCATCAGCGCCAGGATGGCGGGGATCAGCTCGGTCGAGGTCTGCGGACCGCCGGGGCCGCTGTGCTCCCAGACGGCATCGCCGCGCTGCACGGCGATGGAGAGGGTGTCGGTACTGGTGTCTAGGGCAAGAAGATTCATGGCGTGGGGCAGGCGGCGGTGCCGCAGCAAGTGCAGGATTATCGGTGCCCCGCCCGTCCCGCGCCCGGCAGGGCTGCAATGACCGGCGTAGACTTGCCGGCCATGTTGCATCTTTCGACGTCTTCTTCCCTTATTTCCTCGATTTCCTCCGCCTTCTCACTCGGAACGCCGCGTTCACGCCGAGGCTTGGCGGCCGCGCTGCTGGCGGCGTCTGTCCTGCCCGGCGTGGCAAGCGCCCAGGCAGATGCGCCCACCTCGCCGGCCTCGCTGTCCACCAAGACTGCACGCGAAAGCCGGCTGCCCCCGGCCGTGGAGGCAGCGCTTGCGCGCGCCAAGCTGCCGCGCGACGCGGTCTCGGCCCTGGTGGTCGAGGTCGATGGCCGGGCCGCCCCGCGCCTGGACTGGCAAAGCCACGTGGCCATGAACCCCGCCTCGGTCATGAAGCTGGTCACCACCTATGCGGCGCTGGACCAGCTGGGTCCCGCGCATGTCTGGCGCACGCCCGTCTTCCTGGGCGGGCCGGTGCAGGACGGCGTGCTGCGCGGGCCGCTGTACATCCAGGGGCAGGGCGATCCCAAGCTCGTGATGGAGCGGCTGTGGCTGATGCTGCGCCGCCTGCAGGGCATGGGCATCAAGGTCATCGTGGGCGACATCGTGCTGGACCGCAGCGCGTTTTCCGTGAGCGGCCATGACGCGGCCACCTTCGACAACGAGCCCTGGCGCCCCTACAACGTGGCGCCCGACGCGCTGCTGGTCAACTACAAGGCCGTGACCGTGGGCTTCACGCCCGACGCGGCGGCGGGCGTGGCGCGGCTGCAATACGATCCGCCGCTGGCCGGCATCCAGCAGCAGGAAACCGTGCCGCTGGCGCCGGCCGGCAGCGAATGCGGCGACTGGCGCGCCCGTCTGCAGCTGGACATGGCCGACCCGCTGCGCATCGCCTTTGCCGGCCCGTTCCCGGCCAGTTGCGGCGACAAGAGCTGGTCGCTGGCGCCGGCCCAGCCCGAGGCCTTCGCGGCCCGCGCCATCGAGGGCATGTGGCGCGAGCTGGGCGGCAAGCTCACCGGCACCGTGCACGACGGCCGCGTGCCGGCCGGGCTGCAGCCAGCGTTCCAGAGCGAATCGCCTTCGCTGGCCGAGGTGGTGCGCGACATCAACAAGTACAGCAACAACGTCATGGCCCAGCAGGTGTTCCTGACCATGGGCATGCAGCGCACGGGCGTGGCCAGCTTCGAGTCCTCGCGCCAGGCCCTGGGCCAGTGGTGGCAGGCGCGCTGGGGCGCGGCCGAGCAGCCTGTGGCCGACAACGGCGCCGGCCTGAGCCGCGAGGCGCGCATCACCGCCTCCGGCCTGGGCCGCATGCTGCAGCAGGCCTGGGCCTCGCCGGTGATGCCGGAGTTCGTGGCCTCCATGCCCATCGTCGGCGTGGATGGCACGCTGCGCCGCAGCCTCAGCCGGGCCCAGGGCATGGCGCATCTGAAGACCGGCACGCTGCGCGATGCCTCGGCCCTGGCCGGCTATGTGGACGGGGCCAGCGGCCGCCGCTACGTGCTGGTGGCCATGGCCAACCACACCAACGCCCCGGCCGCGCGCGCGGCCTGGGATGCGCTGGTGGACTGGACGGCGCGCGACCGCTGACCGGGCGCCTTCGCGTCTTGTGCAGGGCCTGCTTTCGCAGGCCCTTTTTCATTGTTTTTCCAGCAAGGACGTTGTCCTACCCACGGGCCATGCGGCGATCCTTATCGTCTGTTCGCCCGCGTGCGAATTGCCTTGTCGGCGTGCGATTTCTATCCGTAGTTGCCCGGTGTCGCCAATGCGCAAGTGTCGTTACGATGGCTTTAGCAAAAAAGCACGGTCGTGCTATTCATAACACTTCACGGAGATTCCATCTTGGCAAATCGTTATCGAATCCTCGCGGCCGCTCTGGCCACGGCCGGCTTGCTGGTCGCTTGCGGCGGCGGCAGCGGCGCTGACACCACCCCCCGCGCCAAGATCACTTCCGTCAAGGTGATGGGCGACAGCCTCTCCGACAGCGGCACCTTCGGCTACAAGTTCACCGTCCAGAACGCCACGCTGACGGGCGCCGGCTCCAACCAGGTCTGGGCCGAGCGCGTGGCGGGCCTGTACAACATCTCCCTGTGCCCGCGCTTCAACGGCACGGCCTTCACGCCCAACACCTCGTGCAACAACTACGCCGTGGGCGGCGGCCGCATCAACTACACCAGCGCGCCCACGGCGCCCATCTCCATCACGCAGCAGATCCTGCTGGCCGGCGCGGCAGGCTTCACGGCCGATGACCTGGCCGTGATCGACGGTGGCGCCAATGACGCGGCCGATGTGATCGGCGCCTTCCTGGCCGCTTCCAGGGACCAGGGCGCCAACTTCAAGGCGCTGCTGTCCACCAAGATCGACGCGGCCACGCTGGGCGCGCTGCTGCAGCAGGGCCAGACCGGCATGGCCCAGGCCGGTGGCCTGTACATGCAGAACCTGGCCAAGGGCTTTGTCTCCAGCATCCAGACCAATGTGCTGGGCAAGGGCGCCACGCGCGTGGCCATCCTCAACGTGCCCGCCATCACGCTGACGCCGCGCTTCCAGCTGGTGCTGCAGTCCGTGGCCCAGCAGCAGGGCTCGGCCGCCGCCGCGCAGCTGGAGACCGTGTTCGACGGCTGGGTCAAGGCCTTCAACCAGCAGGTCGCGGCCGGTTTCACGGGGGAGAACCGCGTGGCCATCATCGACTTCTACAGCGAGTTCCGCCAGCAGATGGCCGACCCCGCCCAGTACGCCTACACCAACGTGAAAAAGGCGGCCTGCCCGGCCACCGGCGTGGGCGCCGACGGCCTGCCCACCTACAGCTTCCCGACCTGCACCGAGGCCGCGCTGTCCGCCTCCATTCCCGTGGGCGAGACCAGCGCCAACTGGTGGAAGAGCTATGCCTTTGCCGACAGCTTCCACCCCACGCCCTATGGCCACCAGCAGATGAGCCAGCTGGCCTCCCGCACCCTGGCCCGCGCCGGCTGGCTGTGATAGCAGACACGCAGCACGAGGAGACACATCCATGAAGACATTCCTGCGTATCACCGCCGCCGTGGCCATGGCCACGGCCTGCATGGCCGCCACCGCCCAGTCCGCCGGCACCTGGAGCGTGCGCCTGGGCGCCACGCGCATCGATCCCCAGACCAGCAGCGGCTGGCTGAGCACGCCCAGCTTCCCCGACACCCGCGTGGACGTGAAGGCCAACAGCCAGCTCACGGGCGGCGTGACCTACATGGTCACCAACAACTGGGCCATCGACGTGCCCATGGGCCTGCCGTTCAAGCACGACTTCGTGGGCGATGGCGCCATCTCCGGCACGGGCAAGCTCGGCCGCACCAAGGTGCTGCCCGCCACCGTGTTCGCGCAGTACCGCTTCGGCGAGGCCAACTCCGCCTTCCGTCCCTATCTGGGCCTGGGCGTGACCTATGCCAAGTTCTTCGGCGAGCGCACCACGGCCTCCCTCAACGGCCTGACCGGTGGCACGCTGGCCAACCCCACCACGGCCTCGGTGGACAGCAAGTGGGGCCTGACGCCCCAGATCGGCTTCGTCTACAACTTCAACGAGCGCTGGTTCCTGGACGTGGCCTACTACAAGAGCTTCCTGAAGACCACGGCACACCTGTCCTCGGGCCAGAGCGTGTCGCTCAAGCTCAACCCGAACGTTTACGCCATCGGCATCGGATACCGCTTCTGACAGGTCGCAGTCCCCAAAGAAAAACCAGCCCGCGGGCTGGTTTTTTCATGGAGCGGGCCTGTGCCTACTTGGCCGTGGGCATCACGAATTCCGCGCCCTTGGGCGTGCTCTCGGGCCAGCGCTGCATGATGCTCTTTTGGCGGGTGTAGAAGCGCACGCCTTCCTCGCCGTAGGCATGCATGTCGCCGAACAGGCTGCGCTTCCAGCCGCCAAAGCCGTGCCAGGCCATGGGAACGGGAATCGGCACGTTGATGCCGACCATGCCGACCTCGATGCGGCGGCCGAACTCGCGCGCCACGTTGCCGTCGCGTGTGAAGCAGGCCACGCCGTTGCCGAACTCATGGTCGTTGACCAGTTGCACGGCCTCGGCGAAGTCCTTGGCGCGCACCACGGCCAGCACGGGGCCGAAGATCTCTTCCTTGTAGATGCGCATGTCGGGCGTGACGTGGTCGAACAGCGTGCCGCCCAGCCAGAAGCCGCCCGAGGTGTCGGTGCCCGTGGCGGCGCCGGCCGCCTTGCCGTCGAAGCCCCGGCCATCGACCAGCAGCTGCGCGCCTTCCTTGACGCCCAGGTCGATGTAGCCGCTGATGCGATCGTGCGCGGCGCGGGTCACGATGGGGCCCATTTCCGCAGCCAGGTCCTCGCCGTCCAGCACCTTCAGCGCCTTGGTGCGCTCGATCAGGCGCGGCAGCAGCTGGTCGGCCACGTCGCCCACCAGCACGGCCACGCTGATGGCCATGCAGCGCTCGCCGGCCGAGCCGTAGCCGGCGCCGATCAGCGCGTCCACGGCCTGCTCGATATCGGCATCGGGCATGACCACCATGTGGTTCTTGGCGCCGCCCAGGGCCTGCACGCGCTTGCCGTGGCGCGCGCCCGTCTCATAGATGTAGTTGGCAATGGGCGTGGAGCCGACAAAGCTCACGGCCTTCACCTGGGGATGCTCGATCAGCGCATCCACGGCTTCCTTGTCGCCCTGGACCACGTTGAACACGCCGTCGGGCAGGCCGGCCTGCTTGAGCAGGTCGGCGATCAGCAGCGAGGGCGTGGGATCGATGGGGCTGGGCTTGAGCACGAAGGTGTTGCCCGCCGCAATGGCCACCGGGAACATCCACATCGGCACCATCACGGGGAAGTTGAACGGCGTCACGCCCGCCACCACGCCCAGCGGCTGGCGCAGCGTCCAGTTGTCGATGCCGGTGGAGACCTGGTCGGTGAAATCGCCCTTGAGCAGCTGCGGGATGCCGCAGGCGAACTCCACGATGTCGATGCCGCGGCTGACCTCGCCCTGCGCATCGGTGAAGACCTTGCCGTGCTCGGCCGTGATGGCGTGGGCCAGTTCGTCCTTGTGCTGGTTGAGCAGTTCGAGAAAGCGGAACATCACGCGCGCCCGGCGCAGCGGCGGCGTGTCGGCCCACTTGGGGAAGGCCGCCTGGGCGGCCGCCACGGCGGCATCGACATCGGCGCGCGAGGCCAGGGCCACGCGGCCCGTGACCTGGCCGGTGGCCGGGTTGGTCACGTCCTGCTCGCGGCCGCTGGCACCTGCCGTGCGCTGGCCGTTGACGTAATGGACGATGGAAGCGAAGGAGGTGTTTGCGGTGTTCATGCCGGCCAGTCTAGGAGTGCGCCTTCGGCCTGCCTAGGCGCTGTGCTTGAATTGATTGTTCATTTTGCTGAACAATCCCTGCATGGCAAATGAAAAACCCGATGCCAAGGCCGAGGCCTTGTGGAGCCACCTGCACTGGCTGGTCGTGCTGGAGCAGCAAGGCAGCTTTACCTCGGCCGCCGCGCGCCTGGGCGTGAGCAAGGCGGCCATGAGCCAGCGCGTGGCCGAGCTGGAGCGCGCGGCCGGCGTGGCCCTGGTCACACGCACCACACGCAGCGTGCGCCTGACCGAAGCGGGCCAGCGCCTGGTGGACGAGACGCGCGGCGCCTTCGAGCACATCGCCGACAGCTTTGCGGGCGTGCGCGACCTGGCGGCCGAGCCGCGCGGCCTGCTGCGCGTGACCGCGCCCGTGGCCTTCTCGCGCCAGCAGCTCATGCCCCGGTTGCCGGCCTTCCTGCGCGCCCATCCGCAGATCCGGCTGGAGCTGGACCTGTCTGACCACCTGCGCTCGCTGGCGATGGAGGGCTTCGACATCGCCGTGCGCCATGCCTCCACCCCGCCCGAAACCCATGTGGCCTGGGCGCTGGCGCCCACGCGCTCGCTGCTGGTGGCCAGCACGGACTACCTGGCCGCGCACGGCACCCCGGCCACCCCGCAGGACCTGGCCGCGCACCAGTGCCTGCACTACCCGCGCACCCAGGGCGCCATGGCCTGGAGCTTCGTGCCCGCCGATGCCGGTGCGGACGCCGGTGCAGACGCCAGTGCAGACGCAGTACGCACCGTCGTTCCCGTGGCCGGCGGCTTTGCCGCCAACAACAGCGAAATGCTGCGCGACGCCGCCATGGCAGGCCTGGGCATCGCCCTGGTGCCCGACTTCAGCGCCCAATCGGGCCTGGCCTCCGGCCACCTGCGCGAGGTGCTGCCCGGCTGGCGGCCCGTTGATGCCTTCGGCGAACACCTGTTCGCGATACGCCCCTACGCCAGCCACGTGCCGCGCGCGGTGGCGGTGTTCGTGGAGTTCCTGCGGGCGTCGTTTGCGGCGGGGTTCATTCGCTGAGGGCGAGCCCTCAGGCCTTGATCCCCAGCTTGTCCACCAATTGCTTGAACACCGCGTTGTCGCGGTCGATCACGGCCTTGAATTCGGGCTGGTCCAGGTAGCCCTCGCCCATGTTCTGCTTGGCCATGGTTTCGCGCAGAGCGGGGTCCTTGAGGGTCAGGGCCATGGCCTTGCGCAGGGTCTGGACTACGGCGTCGGGCGTGTTGCGGGGCACGGCCAGGCCGCGCCAGCCGCCGATGAGCAGGTCGATGCCGCGCTCCTTGAGCGTGGGCACGGCTTCCCAGCCGGCCTGTATGCGCTGCTCGGCCATGATGGCCAGCGGGCGGATCTTGCCGGCCGCCACATAGGTGGCCACCTCCACGGGCGTGACGGCCACGGCCTCGATGTGGCCGCCCAGCAGGTCGAGCACGGCGGGGTTGGCGCCGCGGTAGGGCGCGTGGTTGAACTTCACGCCCGCCTTGTCCTGCAGCGCGGCGGCGGCCAGGTGGCCCAGCGAGCCCGGGCCGGCATTGCCGATGCGCACCGCGGCCTCGTCCTTGCGCGCGGCGGCGATCAGTTCCTCGATGCTGCGATAGGGCGAGTCGGCACGCACGGCGATGGTGGCGGGGTCGGCGTTCAGGCGGGCCACGGGCAGCACGGCGTCGGAGCTGATCTTGGTCAGCCCCATGTGCGGGATCATGGTCAGCTCGACGGTGATGATGCCGATCTTGTAGCCATCCGGCCGGGCATTGGCCAGTTCGGTCCAGCCCACGGCGCCGCTGGCGCCCGCGCGGTTGAGCACGATCAGGTCCTGCGGCAGGTGCTTGCGCGCCACCTCGGCCAGCGCGCGTGCCAGCACGTCGGTGCCGCCGCCAGCGGCAAAGGGCACGATGAGTTCAATGGGGCGCTGGGGCCAGGCGCCGGCCGGTGCCTGCGCCATGGCGGGCAGGACCGGCGTTGCGGCCAGGGCGGCCAGCGAGTGGATGAATTGGCGGCGGGATGCGAGGGTCATGGCTTGTCTCCGGGATCTTTTTTATGTGGCGATGTCTGCGCTTCAATCCATTTTGATGTTGGCGGCCTTGATCACGCCGCTCCACAGCGCCTGTTCCGAGCGCACGAAGCCTGCGAACTGCTGCGGCGTCATCTCCATGGGCTGTATGCCGATCTCTTCGAGCTTGGCACGCGTTTCGGGGTGGCGCAGGGCGGTGGCCAGGCTTTTGTTCAGGCGCTCGGTGAGCGCGGGGCTCAGGTGGGCAGGGCCGACGAAGCCCTGCCAGGCATAGGCTTCGAAGCCGGGCACGCCGGCCTCGGCCATGGTGGGTACGTCGGGCAGGATGGGCAGGCGCTGGGGCGTGGCCACGGCCAGCACGCGCAGCTTGCCCGCGCGGATGGCCGAGATGCTGGGCGGCAGGTCCACGAACATGGACTGGATCTGGCCGGCCATGAGGTCCTGCAGCGCCGGCGCCGAGCCCTTGTAGGCCACGTGCAGGATCTGGGTGCCCGTGCGCTGCTTGAACAGCTCCAGAGCCACGTGCAGCGGCGATCCCGGGCCCGACGAGGCCGAGGAGATGCCGCCCGGCTCCTTGCGCACCATCGCCAGGAATTCCTGCACATTCTTCGCAGGGAAGGACGGGTGCACGGCCAGCACCAGCGGCATGCGGCCCAGGCCGCCGATGTAGCTGAAGTCCTTGCCCGCGTCATAGCTCAGGCGCGCATACATGGCGGGGTTGAAGGCCAGCGTGCCCGAGTCGGCCGTGCCCAGCGTGTAGCCATCGGCCGGGGCGCGTGCGATCAGCGTGGCACCGATGATGCTGGCCGCGCCGGGACGGTTGTCCACCACCACGGGCTGGCCCAGGTCCTTGCCCATCTGCACGGCCAGCTGGCGCGCGATCACGTCGGTGGTGCCGCCCGGTGCGTAGGGCACCACCCATTTGACGGGCTGGGTGGGCCAGGCTGACGCACTCTGGGAGGACGGGGCTGGGGCGGATTGCCCCTGGGCGGTGCCCATGCCCAGCGTCAGCAGGGCGCAGGAAAGCCAGGCCTGGCGGTGCAGGGCCATTGGGTTGAACAGCATTTTTTGTCTCCGGTGGTTTTTATGGGTGTCTGTTGCGCCGTACGTCAGCGCGGCCGCAGCATCCATTCGTGCGCGGGGTCGTTGCGGAAGGCCCAGCGCCGCTCGGGCCCGGCCATGGTGTTGAGGTAGTAGAGGTCGTAGCCGTGCGGGGCCACGCAGGGGTGGTAGCCGCGCGGCACCATCACGGTGTCGCGGTGCTCCACCGCCATGGCTTCGTCGATGCTGCGGTCATCGGTGTAGACGCGCTGGAAGGCAAAGCCCTGGCTGGGGTTGAGCAGGTGGAAGTAGGTCTCCTCCAGCACGGTCTCGGCGTCCGGCGCGGCGGGGTCGGCGCTGTCGTGCTTGTGCGGCGGATAGCTGGACGAGTTGCCTGCGGGCGTGATGACCTCGACCACCAGCAGGGACTCGGCCGCCTCGGTCTCGGGCAGGATGTCGCAGACATGGCGCGTGTTGCTGCCCTGGCCGCGCACGCTGCGGCGCATGCTTTCGGGCGCAATCACGCGCGTGGCATGGCGGCCCGTGGCGGGTGCGGCGCTCAAGGCAACGTCGGCCGGGCCGCGCGCCGTGATGCGCAGGCTTTGGCCGGGCGGCACGTAGACGGCCGTGGGCGCACTCTCCTCGAACACGCTGGCGCGGCTGCCCAGGGCGCTGAACGCCTGGCTGCCGACCTGCACATCCACCTGGCCGGTGAGCACGGTGATGCAGTATTCAAGCGGGCCGGTGGACAGCACCTCCACCTCGCCCGCCTGCAGCCTCAGGGCCTTGAAGTGGATGTGCTTCCAGCCCGCGCTGGCGGGCGTGATGTCGGTGACGACGCGGCCGGGCGCGGCCTTGACGAGAAGGCTCATGCCACGGCTCCTTCGGTGATGTCCTGGCGCGCGTCCACGCGGCTGGCATCCCAGCCCGCGATCAGCGCGCGGAAGTTGGCGGCGACGGCATCGCGCAGCGCGGCGTCGTCCAGCTCGTTGCGCAGCCACTGCAGCGCGGGTCCGGCCCAGACGCTGCGGCCGATCATGAAACCCTTGACCACGGGCGCCCGCGCCTGGGCAAAGCCCTGCACCAGTTGCTCCACGGGCTGGGACAGGCCCAGGATCACGGCGCCCCGGCACCAGGGATCGCGTTCGTTCACCAGGGCGTCCAGCGCCTCCCAGTTCTCGCGCGCCATGGTGCCGACCTTCCACCATTCGGGCTTGAGGCCCAGGTCGTAGAAATGGCGTATGGCGCGCAGCACGGCCTCG
Source organism: Delftia sp. DLF01 (assembly GCF_014852125.1). NCBI lineage: Bacteria > Pseudomonadati > Pseudomonadota > Betaproteobacteria > Burkholderiales > Comamonadaceae > Delftia > Delftia sp. DLF01. Next base: position 1,180,721 of record NZ_JACVAZ010000002.1, on the reverse strand, counting down.
CCCCGGTCGTCGGGCGCCAGCGTGTCCTTTGGCGGGATCACTTCCAGCAGCAGCTCATGGCCGCTGGCGCGCGTGGCGGTCCAGACCTGCTGCAGCCAGGCATCCTGCTCGGCGCGCAGTGCGGGCGTGTCGTCGGGGTGGTAGAAGACCAGGCATTTGACGGTATGGCTTTGCGGCCAGTGCAGCAGCTCGGAAGCCAGCGAGTCCGTGCCGTCAAAGCGCAGCGGGCGCGAGCCCGGCAGCTCGATGGGCCGGCCTATCCACCAGCCGCGTCCCGTGGCGTCGTGCAGCGCGGCCTCGCCCAGGTGATGGCGGCCGTCGATCAGCACGCCCATGCGGCCCGCGTTGCCCGGGTCGCGCTCGACCTGGGCGACCACCTCGTTGATCAGCCGCTTGAGCGGGCGCAGCCGCGCGGGCGCTGCGCCGGCCTCGCGCGCCAGATCGTCGAACTGGCTGCGGTGGTCATAGGCCAGCACGCACAGCGCGGGCCACTGCGGCCGCGCGCGGCTGACGCGGTGCAGGTGGGACAGCTCGGGGTCCTGGTCGGGACGCGGATGGCGGTGGCCCGAGAACCAGTGCGCCAGCTCGGCCTGCGTGGGCATGGCCGGCGCGCAGCCATGGCGCGAGACCACGATGGCGCCACAGGCGTTGGCAATCGCCGCAGATTCCTCCAGGCTCTTGCCGCGCAGCAGCCCGGACAGCAGGCCCGAGGCAAAGGCATCGCCCGCGCCCAGCACATTGAGCACTTCCACGCGCTCGCCCAGCACCGTGGGCGCATCGGCGATCGCATCGGGCACCTCGCCCTCGATCAGCGAGCAGCCCAGCGGCCCGCGCTTGACCACGAAGACGGCGCGGCTGCATTCGCGCACGCGGCGCAGGCTGGCGATCAGGTCGCCCTCCACGCCGCCGGCGATCAGCCATTCCTCCTCGGTGCCGATGATGAGTTCGAACTGGCCCAGCTCGGCCTGCAGCCTGCGGCTGACCTCGGCGCTGGCCACATAGCGCGTCTCGCCGTCGCCGCGCGAGGCCAGGCCCCACAGCACGGGCCGGTAGTCGATGTCCAGCACGCGCACCAGGCCGTGGCGGCCTGCCATCTCCAGTGCCTTGCGGCTGGCGGCCAGCACGCCGGGTGCGCTCAGGTGGGTGCCCGTGATGGCCAGGCAGCGGCAGCGGGCCAGGAACGCCTCGCTGATGGCCTCGGCGTCCAGGGCCATGTCGGCGCAGTTCTCGCGGGCGAAGAGCAGGGGGAAGGTCTCCTGGTCCTTGATGCCCAGCAGCACCATGCCGGTCAGGCGCTGGGCATCGACCTGCACCTGGCTGGTGTCGCAGCCCTCGCGGCGCAGCGTCTCGACCAGGAAGCGGCCATTTTGTTCATCACCCACGCGCGAAATCATGGCCGAGCGCAGCCCCAGGCGCGCCGTGCCGAAAGCCATGTTGCCCGAGGAGCCGCCCAGGTACTTGGCAAAGCTGCCGGCCTCCTCCAGGCTGCAGCCGATCTGCTGCGCGTAAAGGTCCACGGCCAGTCGGCCCAGGCAGGCCACATCCAGCGGCCGGTCGGAGGGAAAGTTCAGCATGCTCATCGTCATAGGCCTGTGCGTTGCGGACACCCGCGTGCGGGCCTGTCCATAATCGTTGCGTGCATGCGATCATAGATCGAAATAGAAAAAGTTTTCCATATATATGAAAAATAGAAAAACCCTTGGCGATGCAGGCGCCCCCTCGCTGGCCGGCCCCTACGCCGACCGCGCCGCCTTCCTCACCGTGCTGCGCGAAGGCTTCGAGGCCCTGAGCCGCCAGCTCAAGGCCATCGGCCGCCATGTGGAAATGCAGGGCGATCGCCTGGCCTTCGACGGCATCCAGGCCACGGCCGAGCAATGTGGCGTCCAGCCTTCGGCCGTGGTGCGCTTTGCCAAGCATTTCGGGTTCTCGGGGTACTCGGAACTGCAGGCGCTGTTCCGCGCCGATGCGGCGCGCCAGCTCTCGGCCCAGCATGACTACCAGGACCGCATCCGGGGCCTGATCGCCTCGGGCAACGAGCCACGCAGCAGCGCGCGCCTGGCGCACGAGGTCATCGAAGGCAGCATCGAAAGCCTGCAGGCCCTGCAGCGCGGCCTGCCGCCCGAGCAGTTCGAGGCGGCGGTGGACCTCATGCTGGATGCCCCCTCGCTGTGGCTGGCCGCCTCGCGCCGCGCCTTCCCCGTGGGCGCCTATTTGGCCTATGCGCTGCAGCACACCGAAAAGCCCGTGCACTGGCTGCACGGCCTGGGCGCCATGCAAAAGGGCGAGCTGCGCGCGCTGGCGCCCGGCGACGTGATGCTGGCCGTCTCCTTCGAGCCCTATGCGCCCGAAACGCTGGAAATGGTGGACGCAGCCCTGGCACGCGGCGCGCGCCTGCTGGCGCTGACCGACAGCCAGCTCAGCCCCCTGGCATCCCGCGCCACCGTCACCCTGCTGGCCCAGGACGCAGCCACCTTCGGCTTCCGCTCCCTGACCAGCACGCTGACCCTGGCGCAGTCGCTGTTCCTGGCGCTGGCCTACCGGATGGAGCTGGCGTACGAGCCGTCCCGCAAGCCTTAGAAGAGGGTGTTTGTGTTATCCGGCCGCCGCCGCGCGCAGCAGCCGGTCGCGCACGCCTTCCCAGTCCGGCGTGTCGGGCGGGGTCTCGATCCAGATCAGCCTGGCGCCGACTTCATCGAAGTCGCGCAGGGCGCCGAACAGCTCGCGCGCGGTGGCGGCGGCGTCGGCGGGCATGGCGCGCAGCGTGACGGCGCGCGATGCGGTGCGCAGCGGTGTGCGGTGGTAGACGGCCAGGTTCCTGGCGTCGGCGCCCAGCACGTCCAGCCCGGCCTGCAGCTGCTTTGCGTCCATGAGGCGCACCTGGGCGTTGGGCGCGTAGTGGGCCAGCAGGGTGCCGGAGGCGCGTGGCGTGTTCTCCTGCAGCTCTTCCTTGGACAGGGGGCGCTGGCCGCAGGCGCGCTCGATGTCGTCGCGCGTGATGGCGCCGGGGCGCAGCAGCACGGGCACGCCGCGCGTGCAGTCCACGATGGTCGATTCAATCCCCACTTCGCAGGCGCCGCCGTCCAGCACCAGCAGCGCGTCGCCGAACTCGCCGGCCACATGGGCCGCCGTGGTGGGGCTGACGCGGCCAAACTTGTTGGCGCTGGGCGCCGACACGCCCCAGACGGGCGGCTGCAGTCGCTGGCAGGCGGCCAGCACGGCATGGGCGACGGGGTGGGAGGGGCAGCGCAGGCCCACGCTGTCCTGGCCGCCGGTCGAGGCCCGGGCGGCCTGGGGCATGCGCGGCAGGATGAGGGTCAGCGGGCCGGGCCAGAAGGCGTCGATCAGTTGCTGCGCGAACAGCGGCACTTCACGCGCATAGCGCGTGATGGCGCCGCTGTCGGCCACATGCACGATGAGCGGATGGTTGGGCGGCCTGCCCTTGGCGGTGAAGATCTGCGCGACGGCCGCGTCGTTGTCGGCGTCGGCCGCGAGGCCGTAGACGGTTTCCGTGGGCAGGCCCAGCAGTTCGCCGCGCTGCAGCGCCTGTGCGGCGGCCTGGACAGAGGCCGCCAGCGTTCCATCAAGAATCATCGCGCGGGCCTTCAGAACGGCTCTATACCCAGGATGGCAGCGGCCTGCAGGGCGGTGGAGCGCACGGCCTCGGGCGAGGGGCCGGTGACGTTCAGGTGGCCCATCTTGCGGCCGCGCTTGGCGTCGTGCTTGCCGTACAGGTGCAGGTGGCAGCCGGGCAGGGCCAGGACCTGGTCCCAGGCCGGCGCCTTGGCCTGTTCGCCGTCCTTGAACCACAGGTCGCCCAGCAGGTTCAGCATGATGGACGGGCTGTGCTGGCGCGGCTGCGTCAGCGGCAGGCCGGTCATGCAGCGCACCTGCAGCTCGAACTGCGAGACATCGCAGGCGTTCTGGCTGTAGTGGCCGCTGTTGTGCGGGCGCGGCGCGATCTCGTTGACCACGAGCATGCCGTCCTGCAGCACGAAGAATTCGACGCAGAGCACGCCCACGTAGTCCAGGCCGTCGGCCACGGAACGCGCGGCGGCCAGCGCCTGCTCGACCTGGGCCTGCGGCAGGTTGCCTTCGTAGACTTCGGTGACGGAGAGGATGCCTTCGCGATGCAGGTTGCGCTGCACGGGCAGGTTGACCATGGAGCCGTCACGGCCGCGCGCCACGATGACCGAGCATTCATGGGCCAGCGGCAGCATTTTTTCCAGCACGCAGGCCACGCGGCCCAGTTGCTCCCAGGCGGTGGCCAGCTCGGCGGCGTTCTTCACGCGCACCTGGCCCTTGCCGTCGTAGCCCATGCGGGCGGTCTTGAGGATGCCGGGCAGCAGGCTGGCGTGCACGGCCGCAAGCTGGGCGGGCGTCTCGATCACCGCATAGGGCGCGCAGGGCACGCCGCAGCGCACGAAGTGGGCCTTCTCCTGGGCGCGGTCCTGGGCAATGGCCACGGACGAGCCGGCCGGCGAGACCGGCCGCTGGGCGGCCAGCAGGTTCAGCGCCGCGGCGGGCACGTTCTCGAATTCGGTGGTGACGGCGGCCGACAGGCGCGCCAGTTCGGCCAGGCCCTGCGGGTCTTCGTAGCCGGTACGGATGTGGTGGTGGCTGACCAGGCCGGCAGGGCTGGTCGGGTCGGCGTCGAGCACGGCCGTGAAATAGCCCATGGCCTGGGCCGATTGCACGAACATGCGGCCCAGCTGGCCGCCACCCAGCACGCCCAGCGTGGCGCCCGGCAGGATCACATCTGCGCTCATACGGCCACCGGGGGAAGCGTCATCGCGCGCGCTGCGGCGGTCTGCTCGGCGCGGAAGGCTTCGAGCCTGGTGCGCAGGGCCGGGTCCTCATTGGCCAGCAGGGCCACGGCGAAGAGGGCCGCATTGGCCGCACCGGCCGCGCCGATGGCAAAGGTGGCCACGGGCACGCCCTTGGGCATCTGCACGATGGAGTGCAGCGAGTCCACGCCCTGCAGGTGGCGGCTGGCCACCGGCACGCCGAGCACGGGAACCACGGTCTTGGCGGCGATCATGCCGGGCAGGTGGGCAGCGCCCCCCGCACCCGCGATGATGGCCTTCAGGCCACGGCCGGCAGCGGCCTCGGCGTAGGCGAACATGTCGTCGGGCATGCGGTGGGCCGAGACGACCTGGGCTTCATGGGCAATGCCAAATTGCTGAAGAATGGCAACTGCGTGCTGCATGGTCTCCCAGTCGCTGCTGGAGCCCATGACCACACCGATCTGGATGGAGTTCATGTCGTGAGGGCGCCTGCGGCCCGGCCTAGTGGAACCCGCGATTTTACTTTTTTAGTCCTAATTCGCGTAATCCATGCGCCAAATCACCGCACAGCCGTGTGCTGCTCGCGCGCAAAACCCAGCACGCGCTGGCGAAACACATGGGTCAGCCAGGCCAGGGCCAGCCCCACCTGCACGACCAGCGACAGCCACATTCCGCTGGTGACGGGCTTTGTCAGGCCGGCTGCCAGCGGCTGGGCCAGCACGGCGGCATCGGCCCCGGCCAGGCCAAAGGCCAGCAGCGGCAGCACGATGTTGACCAGCAGCCAGGTGACGGCAAACGCGGCCAGCGGCGACTTGATGCGCCCGGCCAGCAGGGAAAAGCCCGTGGCCAGCGCGGCATCGCGCAGCAACTGCGCCGTGGCCAGCGCCGCCAGTTGGGCCGCGCCCGGCACCATGGGCTGGCCGCCCGCAGGCCACAGCAGCCACAGCGCGCAGGCCAGCACGGCCAGCAGCCAGCTCACGGGCCACAGCGGCAGCGCTTCGAGCGCGCCACGCCAGCGCCCCTGCAGCACGCCCCACTGCACCTGGCGCCAGCTGCGCAGGCCCTCGTCCATGCCGTGCAGGCAGACATAGGCCGTGCCCGCCAGCGCCAGCCCGGTGGTCCAAGCGAAGAAAGAGGCCGGGCCGGGGCCCTGCAACTGCATTGCATCGAGGTGCATGCCTCCAAAGGCCAGGCCCGCCACGCACAGGCCCAGCGGCCAGGCCCAGGGCAGGGTGCGCACATCCAGCCGCGTGCACAGCAGCCGCCACAGGGCCAGCAGGCCCAGCCCCAGCGCGATGGCGCCGAACAGGTAGATGGCGCCGCGCCCGTGCAGCGGTACGGACCACCACAGCACAGGGCGGCCTTCTTCGCGGCCCAGCTGCTCGGTCAACCGGCCCAGGATGGGGCCGGGCAGCACCATCACGAACAGCAGCGGCACCAGCACGAAGCGGATGCGGCGCGCGGGCTGCTCCTTCGGCCCCCAGCCCATGAGCACGGAGTGCATGCTCCAGGCCTGCAGGGCCAGGCCCCACAGCGCGGCCTGCAGCACGGCGTGCACGCCCCAGGCCAGCCCGCCCGGCTGGCTCGCCGAGGTGGCCAGCACGGCCAGCGCGCACCACAGCGTGTACAGCCAGGCCGCCAGCGGGGCGCCCAGCAGCTTGCCCCAGGCCATCTGCCAGGGCGTCAGGGCCGACAGGCGCTGCCAGTCCCAGGTGTGCTGGTGCGCCTCTTCGTTGAGGCCGCGCCCGGCCAGCACGCTGCCCAGGCCGGCCGCGGCGATCCACATGCCGATCAGGGCGGCGACCAGCAGGGCATGCAGGCGATCGTTGGGCTGGACCAGGACCATTGGCGTGGCCAGCAGCAAGGCGGTGAGCAGCAGGCTCCAGCCCAGTTGGGCGGGCCGCCAGTTGAGCCAGAGCTGGCGCTGGAATTCCGGGTTGTGCGTCATGGCTGCTCCGCAGGGGTGAGGGGGGCTGCGGCCTGCAGGCCGCGTGCGTAGCGGTCCTGCAGGCGCTCGCGCACAGGCGCCAGGCTGGCCACGGGCAGGCCGGCGCCAACCAGGCGTGCCAGCAGGTCGGCGCGTTCGCGCGGCAGGGTGGGCAGCCACAGCTGCAGATGCACCAGGCCCTGGTCATCGGGCGGCGGCACAGGGGTGTCGGGAAGGACCTGGTGCAGCTGCCGCGCCAGCGACCCGGCCGAGGCGCCCGGGGGCGGTGCCAGCTCCAGCGCGTACAGCGCCAGCGGCACATCGCCGCCAGCGGCCGGCGCCTGAATGCCGCCGTGCAGGGCCTCGTGGCTTTCCACGCGGCCGCCGCGCAGGCTCAGGATGTGGGTGCAGTACTCGTCGAGTTCGCTGAGGATGTGGCTGGAGACGATCAGGGTCATGCCCTGGGCCTGCAGCGCCCGCATCAGCTGGGACAGGCTGGCGCGGGCCTCGGGGTCCAGGCCGCTGGCCGGCTCGTCCAGCAGCAGCACGCGCGGCTGGTGGACGATGGCCTGGCCGATGGCCACGCGCTGGCGCTGGCCGCGAGACAGCTCGGTGGGCAGGCGCTCCAGCAGATCGGCCAGGCCCAGCTGCCCGGCCACGTGCGCCACGCGCTGGGGCGCCTCGGACGGGGGCACGCCCATGGACAGGGCCGCGTACTGCAGGCAGCGCCGCACGCTCAGGCGGTCATAGAGGCCGAAGAAATCCGACAGATAGCCCAGGTGCCGGTGCACTTCGCGGGGCTGCTCCTGCACGGCAATGCCATGCACCTGGACCTGGCCCGACAGCGGCTGGTCCAGCCCGGCGATGCAGCGCATCAGCGTGGATTTGCCGGCGCCGTTGGGCCCCACCAGGGCCGTGACGGTGCCTGCGGCGATATGGACGCTGACGCCATCGAGCGCGCGGTGGCCGGGGTACTCGAACACCAGCTGCGAAACCTTGATCAAGGCGAGCCCTCCCTCATTGCGTTGATGGCAGGCCGCAATGGCGGCACAGCGCGCCAATATAGCCCAGCGCTGCCGCGCCGCGCCCTCGGCCGGGCGGCTTGAAATGCGCGCAGCCTGCTCCCATCTGGGGTGGCTGCCGCCCATGGCGTTCACGCCCTGGGCCTTGGAATTGCTGGAGAATCACACGGTCCGCATCGGAGGCATTCGGCCGCCGAACTCCGAACCGCCACAGTCCGCGCGCCCTGGCCGCGCGCCTTGCCACAGGGTCTGATCACATGATTGATGTCACCATTGAGAATTTCGAAGCCGAAGTCGTCGCCGCCTCCATGCAGGTGCCGGTGCTCGTCGACTTCTGGGCGCCCTGGTGCGGCCCGTGCAAGACGCTGGGCCCCATCCTGGAAAAGCTCGAAGTGGCCTACGAAGGCCGCTTCAAGCTGGTCAAGATCGACTCCGACCAGGAGCAGCAACTGGCCGGCATGTTCGGCATCCGCTCCATCCCGACCTGCATTCTGATGATGGGCGGCCGCCCCGTGGACGGCTTCATGGGCGCGCAGCCCGAAGGCAAGCTGCGCGAGTTCCTCGACAAGCACCTGCCCTCCGAAGGCGAGCTGGCCGCCGAGGCCGAAGCCGACGAGGCCCACCAGTTGCTGGAAGCCGGCGACACCCAGGCCGCCCTGCAAAAGCTGGCCGACGCCCTGGCCGCCGACCCGGCCAACGACGATGCGCGCTTTGACTACGTGCGCCTGCTGATCGCCACGGGCGGCTACGAAGAGGCCGGCGCCCTGCTGGCCGAGCCGCTCAAGCGCATTCCTCAGGCCACGCGCTTCGAGGCGCTCAACCAGTGGCTGCAGTGCATGCTGTTCGTGCACAACGACGAGCGTGGCAACTGGGAGTTTGCGCAGTTCGACGCCGTCATCGCGCAGAACAAGCGCGACTTCGACACCCGCTTCGGCAAGGCCCGGGCCCTGGCCGCCGAAGGCCAATGGGCAGCCAGCATGGACGAATTGCTGGAAATCATCATGCGCGACAAGGATTGGAACGGCCAGGCCGCGCGCAAGCTCTACGTGGGCATCCTGGAGCTGCTCACGCCCCCGAAGCCCAAGAAGCAGGACGCCATCCCCGGCAAGAGCAGCGGCGGCATCGAGCTGCTGGGCAAGGCTGGCGCCGAGCAGGACGAAGCCACGCAACTGGTCAACAGCTACCGCCGCAAGCTCAGCATGGCGCTGAACTGAGACCGGCGCTGCACGGGTGAAGAGACGGGGGAGCCTTGCGGCTCCCTTTTTTCATGGCGAGGGCTCAGGGCGCAACCGGTTCCTCGGCCGCATGCGCGCGGTGCAGCAACTGCACGAAGCCGGGCGCATCGGGCAGATGCACATCGGCCAGGCGCCTGACTGGAATGCCCGGGGACCACGAATTCATCACCACGGCGCCGGCCAGGGATGGCAGGTCGGCCCGGGTCAGCACGGCCTGGCGCTGCGCCACGCCCAGGCGCTGCAACTGGCGCCGCAGCATGGACTCGGTCGTGCCCGGCAGCACCTGGGCGCGCGGCCAGACCACGGCGTCTCCATCCCAGAAGGCCAGGTTCCAGATGGTGGCCTCGCCAATGCGGCCGTGGCGGTCGGCAAAGGCGGCGTCGTCAAAGCCCTGGGCCACGGCGCGGCGCAGCAGATGCGTCTTGGCCACCTCGCCCACATGCTTGAGGTGGGGCAGCATGCGCTCATGCTCGAACAGCGCCAGGCTCAAGGGCCCGGCGGGGCCCGAGGCGGGTGCCGAGGTGCGCACCAGCATGCGCGGCCGCGCATCGGCGGCCGTGAATTCCCCGGCAGGCGAGTACACCGTGGCGGTCAGCGACACATCCTGCGGACCACCGGCAAGCGCCGCCCGCAGCTGCGCCTTGACATGGTCATCGGACAAGGCCTGGCCGTACAGCTCCAGCGAGGCCTGGCGCAGGCGCTGCAGATGCAGGTCCAGCCCGCGCAGCCGGCCGCCGCGCACCTGCATGGCCGTGAAATGGGCATGGCCGGCAAAGGCCAGGGCGGCGAGTTCGGCCGCCGTAGCGGGCTGCCCATCGATAAGGCTGGTGAAGAAAGAGGCGGTTTCCATGGGTTCATCCATCAAGTTTTCTTGATTGTTCGATGGCGGTCCCAAAAGAGGAAGCAAGTAGTATTCGGCACTTCATCAAGAAAAATTTGAAGATCCATGCGCCAGCTTCCACCCGGCACGCGCGCCCTGCGCAGCTTCGAGGCTGCAGGGCGCCACCTGAACTTCACGCGCGCGGCCGACGAACTGGGGCTGACCCCGGCGGCGGTCAGCCACCAGATCAAGGAGATGGAGGAACAGCTGGGCCTCGTCCTCTTCACGCGCAACAGCCGCAGCATGCAGCTCACGCCCGCAGGCAGCGTGCTGCTGGAGGCCACGGCCGAGGCGCTGGGCCTGCTGCGGCGCGCCACCGGCCGGGCGCGCCAACTGGCCCGGGGCGAGACGCGGCTGCGTCTGTCGCTGGGCGCGCGCTTTGCCACGCAGTGGCTGCTGCCCCGGCTGCCGCGCTTTCGCGCCGCGCATCCGCAGATCGAACTGAGCTTCGACATCTGCGACGAGGTGCGCGACTTCGACGCCGATGACATCGACGCCGCCATCCGCTTCGGCACCGGCCGTGATCCGCACACCCTGGCGGTGCGCCTGTTCGATGCCAGGGTGATCCCCGTCTGCAGCCCGGCCCTGCTGCAGTCCGGCCCGCCGCTGGCCCGGCCCGTTGACCTGCTGGCGCACACGCTGTGCCATGTCGATTGCAGGGTGGACGGCCAGGTCTGGCCGAACTGGCCGATGTGGATGGCGGCGGCCGGCGTGGAGGGCCTGGACGCAGGCCGCTGCATCGCCTTCACCGACTCCAGCCACGTCGTGCAGGCCGTGCTGGACGGCGGCGCCGTGGGCCTGGTCGAGCAGGACCTGGTGGCCGAAGACCTGGCCCGTGGCCGCCTGGTGCGCCTGTTCGACATCGCCGTGGGCCTGGGCCCGGCCTATGCCTACCACCTGCTCTACCCCCGGCGCAGCCAGGGCCAGCCGGCCATCGAGGCGCTGCGTGCGTGGGTGCTGCAGGAGGCGGGGCTGTAGCGCCTACGCCTACTGCCGTACGGGATCGGCAAATCGCATCAACCCGCGCACCACGGCCTGCACGGCCGGGTCTTGTTGCGCGGCGCTGCGGCAGGCCAGTCCCAGCGGGCGTGTCAGTGCGGGGCTGAGTCCGCGCTGCTGCAGCGTGCGGCTGACGGCGTCCATGGGCTCCTCGCGCGGCAGGACCGTGGGGCCGTGGCCTGCTGCGACCAGGGCGCGTATGCCTTCGGGAAAGCTCATTTCCATGCGCGGCTGCGGCAGCAGGCCCGCCTGGGCGAACCATTGGGACAGCAGGCGGTGCATCTGGGTGCCGGCGGCAAAGCCTATCCAGGGCTGGGCGTTGAGCCATTCGGGCGTGATCTGGTCGGGCAGCGCCATCTGCGGCGAGGCGAACAGCTCCATGGGGTCGTTGCGCCAGGCCCGCATTTCCAGGCCGGAAGGCAAGGGCTGGGGCAGTCCGACCAGGGCCAGGTCCAGGTGGCCAGTCGCCAGGCGCTGCATGGCCTGGGCGGAGCTCACGACTTCCAGGCGCAGTTCCACGCCGGGCGCGTGCTCGGCCAGCCATTGCAGCAGTTCGGGCAAAAGCAAGGGGCTGACGCCGGCCGAGGCGCCTATGCGCACGCTGGCGCCAAAGCCCTCGGCACGCTTGCGCACCTGGCGCAGCAGGGATTCGCTGTCGGCCAGCAGGCGGCGTCCGCCTTCGGCCAGCAGAGCACCTGCGGGCGTCAGCTGCGCCTTTCGCTTGCCGCGCACCAGCAGCGGTGTGTCCAAGCGAGCTTCCAGCTCCTGGATGTGCAGGCTGACGGCGGGCGGCGACAGGTGAAGGGCCTGGGCGGCGGCAGCCAGCGTGCCCAGGTCGGCCACGGCCACCAGGGTCTGGAGCTGGTCAAGGTTCAGGCGTCGCATCAGGTTTCCTGAAGATGATGTTCCGAAGATTCGACTTTATCTAATCTGGGTGCGAATCCATCATCCCGTCCCGTATCAAGAACGAGGCCATGGAATGGAATTGAGCAATGCGGTGCTGGCCGCGGCCCTGGGGGCCGCGCTGATGAATGCGGGATGGAACAGCGCCATCAAGCTGGGCGGCGACAAGATGGTCGCCATGGCGCTGACCACGGGGCTGGCCAGCCTGTGGTCGCTGCTGATGCTGCCCTGGCTGGACTGGCGCGCGGCGGGGCTGTGGGACGCATCGGTGTGGTGGTGGCTGGCGGCCTCGGTGGCTGTGCACACCGTCTATCACTTCGTGCTGCCGCGCGCCTACCAGCATGGCGAGTTCGGCGTGGTCTACCCGGTGGCACGCGGCAGTGCGCCGCTGTTCGTCACGCTGGGCGCGGCGCTGCTGGCCGGTGAGTGGCCGGGCGTACCCGGGCTGGCCGGCGTGCTGTGCCTGTCGCTGGGCGTGCTGGCGCTGTCGGTGCGCAGCGGCGCGGCCAGCGGTTATGGCGGCAGCGGCTATGCGCTGGCCACGGGCGCCATGATTGCCTGCTATACGGTCATCGACGGGCTGGGGGCGCGCGCATCCGGCTCCGCGCTGTTCTATGCGGCCTTGCTCACGCTGGGCGATGGCCTGGCCACGGTGCTGATCGTCGCCTGGCGGCGCGGCCCCGCCGTGCTGCGCGCCGATGCCCGCACCTGGCGCCTGTGCGCCCTGGCCGCCGCCATGCAGCTGAGCGCCAGCTGGATGGCGACCTGGGCGCTGTCGCAGGCGCCCATGGGGCTGGTGTCTGCGCTGCGTGAAAGCAGCGTGCTGTTTGCGGGCTGGATTGCCGCATGGCTGATGCGCGAGCGCCTGGGCCACGTGCGCATGCTGGCCTCGGCCCTGGTCTTCGGCGGCATCGTGCTGGTGCGCTGGGGCGGTTGAGCCGCCCGGCGCCAACGGCCGCTGCGTGCTCAGCCGTGGCTGATGCGCGTGCCCAGGAGCGTCAGGAACTGGGCGATCCAGGCCGGATGGGCCGGCCAGGCGGGGGCGCTGACCAGGTTGCCTTCGGTGTGCGCCTGGTCCACGCCGATGTCGGCATAGGTGCCGCCGGCCAGTTCGACCTCGGCACGGCAGGCCGGGTAGGCCGAGCAGGTGCGGCCCTTGAGCACGCCGGCGCCGGCCAGCAGCTGGGCGCCGTGGCAGACGGCGGCCACGGGCTTGTTGTTGTCGAAGAAGTGGCGCACGGCGGCGCGCACGGCGTCGTAGTTGCGCAGGTACTCAGGGCCGCGTCCACCGGGGATCACCAGGGCGTCGTACTGCTCGGGCTTGATGTCGGCGAAGCTGGCGTTGAGCGTGAAGTTGTGGCCGGGCTTTTCGCTGTAGGTCTGCGCGCCCTCGAAATCATGGATGGCCGTCTTGATGTGTTCCCCGGCCTTCTTGTCGGGGCAGACCGCATGCACCGTGTGTCCCACGGCCTGCAGGGTCTGGAAGGGGACCATGGTTTCGTAGTCCTCGCAGTAGTCGCCACAGATCATCAGAATCTTCTTGCCAGCCATGTGCTTGCTCCTTCAGAAAAAGCCAGAGGAAGCGAACATTGTGGCAGCGTTGGTGACGCAGGCATGACCGGCTGCAAAAACGCAGGCCCGCAACAAAAAAAGAGAGCCGAAGCTCTCTTTTGCGGGGAAAGGCGCGCGGGGCCGGGCTACGGCGGGCCGTCAGGCCGTCAGGCGCTGCAGGGCTTCGCGGTACTTGGCGGCCGTCTTCTCGGTCACTTCCTGGGGCAGGCGCGGGGCCGGGGCCTTCTTGTCCCAGGGCTTGCCGTTGACCTGGGCCTGCTCCAGCCAGTCGCGCACGAACTGCTTGTCGTAGCTGGGCGGGTTCTCGCCATTGGCCAGGGCCTGGGCATAGCCCTCCACGGGCCAGTAGCGCGAGCTGTCGGGCGTGAGGACTTCGTCCATCAGCACCAGTTCGCCGTTCTCGTCCAGGCCGAATTCGAACTTGGTGTCGGCAATGATCATGCCCTTTTCGAGGGCGATGGCCGCAGCTTCCTTGTAGATGCGGATGGCCGTATCGCGGATCTGGGAGGCCAGCTTCTCGCCGACCATCTCCACCGTGCGCTCGTAGGTGATGTTCTCGTCATGGTCGCCCATCTCGGCCTTGGCGGCCGGGGTGTAGATGGGCTCGGGCAGCTTGGCGGCGTTGGTCAGGCCTTCGGGCAGGGGCACGCCGCAGACCGAGCGCGATTCCTGGTATTCCTTCCAGCCGCTGCCGGCCAGGTAGCCGCGCACCACGGCCTCGATCAGCACGGGCTTGAGGCGCTTGACCAGCATGGAGCGGCCCGTGACCTGGGGCACTTCGGCGGGCGTGACCACGGACTCGGGCGCTTCGCCGGTCAGGTGGTTGGGGCAGATGTGGCCGAGCTTGTCGAACCAGAACAGCGCCATTTGCGTCAGCAGCTCGCCCTTGCCGGGGATGGGCTCGCCCATGATCACGTCGAAGGCCGACAGGCGGTCCGAGGCCACCATCAGGATGCGGTCATCGCCCACGGCATAGTTGTCGCGCACCTTGCCGCGCGCGAGCAGCGGCAGCGAGGCAATGTTGGAAGTGTGCAGGGCGGAGGGGCGGGACTGGGTGGTCATGTGAGGCAAGGGGCAATCTGGCAAAGAGGCTGCAGCGGCCGGATGGCTGCAAGCGGCACGCGCAGGAGCGCGATTCTAACCAACGGCGCCTCACGGTGACGGGCGGCCCGTGGCAAGCCCCACCCCAGGGGCGCAGCCTGGCAAACCCGCCGATTGTGCGCCCAATTGCATGGCGCGCAAAACCCGCCTCCAAGGCCCTGCACCGTCCTGCGCTATCGGCTTGCGGCGTTGCTTTTGGGCAGACCCCGGCGCATAGTGGATTCGCAAGCAAACGAATGCGCATTCCGGCCTGCAAGCACCTGTCCCGGCGGATCGTCTCCCGGTGGACCGGGCTGTTTTCATCCAGAGCAAGGAGTGTTTAGATATGAATCTGACGATTAGTGGGCATCACCTGGAGGTCACTCCCTCGCTGCGCAGTTACGTCATGGCCAAGCTCGAACGCATTCTTCGACACTTTGACCAGGTGGTGGATGTAAAGGTCTTGCTGACCGTTCATAACCAAAAGGAGAAGGAAAAGCGCCAACGTGCCGGTTGCACGCTGCGCGTCAAGGGCCAGGATCTTTTTGTCGAGACCTCTCACTTCGATCTCTACGCCGCCGTCGATGCGCTGGCTGACAAGCTGGACCGCGTGGTGGTGCGCTACAAGACCCGCCAGCAGGGCAGCCGCTATGGTTCGGCCAAGCGACTCGATGATGCTGGGCTGACCTTGGCGTCAGTCGGGTGACAGGTAAGGCGCCAGCCCTGTGCGGGCGCTTACAATACCTGCGCTTTTGTGGCTGATGAGCCACGCACGACCACCGCCCTTCGGGGCGGTTTTTGATGGGGGTCAGGGTTTCCCCACGGTTTCCGGCACTGCGGTGCATAATTGTTTCCCGAACCATGAACCGTCTTGCCTCCATCCTGCCCGCCGCTCAAGTGCTCGTGAGCGTCGACGTCACCAGCAAAAAGCGCGCTTTCGAAGAAGCAGGTCTGCTCTTCGAGAGCCTGCATGGCCTGTCCCGCGCACTCATCACCGACAGCCTGTTTGCACGCGAACGCCTGGGCTCGACGGGGCTTGGCCACGGCGTGGCCATTCCCCATGGGCGCATCAAGGGCCTGACCGCTCCCATGGCGGCCGTGTTCCAACTGGACAATCCCATTGGTTTCGATGCTCCCGATGAGCAGCCCGTGGGCCTGCTGATCTTTCTGCTGGTTCCCGAAGCGGCCACCCAGAAGCATCTGGAAATCCTGTCCGAAATCGCCGAGCTTCTCAGCGAC
The DNA here is from genome assembly GCF_014852125.1 of Delftia sp. DLF01. NCBI lineage: Bacteria > Pseudomonadati > Pseudomonadota > Betaproteobacteria > Burkholderiales > Comamonadaceae > Delftia > Delftia sp. DLF01. The sequence continues at coordinate 1,165,080 of NZ_JACVAZ010000002.1, read as the reverse complement.
AGCCAGCTGCGCGAGCGCCTGAAGTCCTGCGCCGATGCGGCCCGGCTGCATGGAATGATTGCCGGCTGGCAGTCCTCCGCTGCGCCCCTGGTCTAGTCTTCCAGACTTTTTCCTTCCCTTTTTCACGGGCCTTGCCATGAGACCCAGTGCCATCAGCGCCGATGTCCTGTTCGAGGAGTTCCGCTCCAGCCTGCGCTGGGAGTGGGTGGCGGGCCTGGGAGCCTCGGAGCGCCGTTTCGACGAGATGGCCGTGCGCTCGGCGCGCTCCGGCGCGGACCTCGTCGGCTACCTGAACTACATCCATCCCTACCGGCTGCAGGTGCTGGGCGAGCGCGAGATCGCCTATCTGAGCAATGCCACGCCGCAGGACTGCCAGCGCCGCGTGGCACGCATCGTCACGCTGGAGCCGCCCGTGCTGGTGCTGGCCGACGGGCAGACGGCGCCCGATGCGCTGCTGTCCATGTGCGAGCGCGCCCACATTCCCATGTTCTCCACGCGCGAGCAGTCGGCCTTCGTGATCGATGTGCTGCGCGCCTACCTGGCCAAGCATTTCGCCGACCGCACCACCATGCACGGCGTGTTCATGGACATCCTGGGCATGGGGGTGCTGATCACGGGCGAGTCGGGCCTGGGCAAGAGCGAGCTGGGGCTGGAACTGGTGACGCGCGGCAACGGCCTGGTGGCCGACGATGCCGTGGACCTGTACCGCATCAACCAGACCACGATCGAGGGCAAGTGCCCCGAGCTGCTGCAGAACCTGCTGGAGGTGCGCGGCATCGGGCTGCTGGACATCCGCGCCATCTTTGGCGAGACGGCCGTGCGCCGCAAGATGCGCCTCAAGCTCATCGTGCACCTGGTGCGCAAGGAAACCATGGAGCGCGAGTACGAGCGCCTGCCGGCCGAGCCGCTGACGCAGGATGTGCTCGGCGTGCCCGTGCGCAAGGTGGTGATCCAGGTGGTGGCGGGCCGCAACATCGCCGTGCTGGTCGAGGCCGCCGTGCGCAATGCCATCTTGCAGCTGCGCGGCATCGACACCTACCAGGAATTCGTGCAGCGCCACCGCCGCGCCATGGAGCGCGGCGACACCTTCTAGCGGCCGCTGGCGTCGCCGAGGCCGGGCCGCCTGTTGCCTGGCCCCCACTGTTTTCAACGCGATTGTTTGCTGGCCGTGCGCCCATGTTTGCGCGCGGTGCGTTGTTGCCGCTTTCTTAATAAGAATAATTCTCATTTTCTATAATTCGGGCAGATGCCGTATCCGGCCTGTGTCCGAGTGTGTCCGAGTGGCTCCGGGCTGGATGCGGCGCATTTCCTTCCGTCTCGAAAGCCCTCCCGGATGTCTTCCCGTACCCGCATCGGCCTGCCGCGCGCAGGCGCTGTCAGCCCCTTCACCCCTGTTTGCACCCCTGTTTGCACGCTCCACCGCCTGGGCACCATTGCCCGTGTCTGCGCCATGGTGGCTGCCGCGGCGCTGCCCGCCGGCGCCTGGGCCGCTGACGCTGAGCTGGGCGAGGTCACGGTGCGCGGCACCACCGATCCCCAGACCCTTCCCGCGGTGGCCCCGGGCGGCCAAGTGGCCAAGGGTGCGGGCCTGGGCGTGCTGGGCCAGCGCGATGTGATGGACACGCCGTTCAACATCACCTCCTACACGGCCGAAGGCATTGCCAACCAGAACGCGGCCACGCTGATGTCGGTGCTGGAAAACGATCCTTCGGTGCGATTCACCACCAACACCGGCCATGCCTACGAGAACTTCACCATCCGCGGCCTGGGGGTGAATGCCTCGGAGCTGGGCTTCAACGGCCTGTATGGATTGGCGCCCGACGGCCACGTGCCCGTCGAGATGATCGAGCGCGTGGAGGTGCTCAAGGGCCCCGGTGCGCTGATGAGCGGCATGACGCCCGGCGGTGCCGTGGGCGGCACCATCAACCTGGTGACCAAGCGCCCGCTGGCCCAGGATCTCACGCGCGTGACCACCATGTTCAGCAGCGGCTCGCAGCTGGGCCTGCAGGCCGATGTCTCGCGCCGCTTCGGCCCCGAGCGCCGCCTGGGCATACGCGTCAACGGCAGCACCTCGAGCGGCGACACCGAGATCGACGGCCAGAACCGCCGCCATGGCCTGGGCGCGCTGGCGCTGGACTACCAGGGCGACGGCTTCACGCTCGGCCTGGATGCCTACAGCTACCGCTCCACCATCCGCGATGGCAGCCCGATGATGGTCAGCATGCAGAACCTCAAGCAGGTCATCGCGGCGCCCGACGCCACGACCAACCTGTTCCCCGGCATACACGCCAAGCAGCAAAGCGATGCGCTGATGCTGCGCGGCTCGGTGGACCTGGGCGCGGACTGGACGCTGTTCGGCTCCGCAGGCACGGCGCAGCATGCCTACGACGGCATGCTCAACGGCACGCGCGTGGTGCTGCGCGCCCAGGGCGACGGCTCGGCCGTGGGCCAGACCTACAACCAGTACGGCTATACCGACAGCACGGCGGCCGAGTTCGGCGTGCGCGGGCGCCTGCGCACGGGCGGCGTGAACCACCTGCTGGTGGCCTCCCTGAACTGGATGAACCAGAAGGGTGGACGCGCGGCCGTGGCCACCAGCGCCAGCTACATCACCAACATCTACAACCCCGCGCCCATCACGCTGGCCGGCCCCTACGGCGCCATCAAGCAGGAGCGCGACGATGTGCTCAGCAGCCTGGCCCTGGCCGACACGCTGAGCTGGGGCGGCGATGCCGTGCAACTGACCGTGGGCGCACGCCTGCAGCGCGTGAACCAGAAGATGGCGGGCTACAACGAGCAGGCCGTCTCGCCCGCGTTGGGCCTGGTGGTCAAGCCCTGGGGCGATGCGGTCTCGCTGTATGCCAACCATGTGCAGGGCCTGAGCGCGGGCTCCATCGTCGGCGCCACCTATGCCAATGCCGGCGAAGTGTTCGCGCCCTACAAGACCAAGCAGTTCGAGATCGGCGCCAAGTGGCGCACGGGTGATTTCACGCAGACGGTCTCGCTGTTCCAGATCGAGCGGCCCTCGTCCGTGGTGGAGATCGCGACCAACCGCCTGCTGATGGATGGCGAGCAGCGCAACCGGGGCCTGGAGTGGAATGTGTTCGGCGAGCCGCTGCGCGGCACGCGCGTGCTGGGCGGCCTGGCCTACACCCAGGCCATCCAGAGCAAGACCCAGGGCGGCGCGCGCGATGGCTTCGGCGTCTACGGCGTGCCGCGCTGGACGGCCAACCTGGGCGGCGAATGGGACGTGCCCGCGCTGCCGGGCGCCACGCTCACCGGCCGCCTGATCTACACGGGTGCGCAATGGGTGAATTCGGCCAACACGCTGAAGATGCCCAGCTGGACCCGCGTGGACGTGGGCGCGCGCTATGCCACCCGCATCGCGGCCAAACCCGTCACCTTCCGCGCCACGGTGGAGAACCTGTTCGACAAGTCCTACTGGGCCGGCAGCTTCAACGACAACTTCGCCACCACGGGCGGCCCGCGCACGGTGCGTGTCTCGGCCACGGTGGACTTCTGACGCCATGGCGCAAGCTGCAAGACAAGGCCTGTGCCTGGCCGCCTCGCTGCTGTGCCTGCTGGGCGCAGCCGTCCATGCCGGTGAAGACATGACGGCAGCCGCATCGGGGCAGGCCCTGGCCGCACGGTCGGGCACGCTGGCGCCGGGCCAGGCGGCCACAGGGGTCCTGGCTGCCGGTGGGCGCGAGTCCTGGCGCGTCGATCTGCCCGCCGGCCACGTGGTCCAGGGTGAATTCGAAGGGCAGGGCGTGGCCCTGGACCTGGAGGATGCCCAGGGCCGGCACCTGCGCCGCCTGGCGCGGCCCGATGGCGGTGCGCAGTCGCTGATGTGGGTCACGGAGGGGGCCGGCAGGCAAAGGCTGGTGGCGCGCCACATCGCAACGGACGCGCTGATGGCCGGCGAGGTGAAATCCGCAGCCGGCCGCTTTGCGCTGCGGTTGACCTCCAGTCTGGCGCCGTTGGGCGCCAAGGCTGTGCAGGCCCCGGAGCGGCCTGCGCTGGAAAGCCCACGCCTGCAGGCCCTGGCGCAGGCTATCCAGCGCGGCGCGGGTTCGGGCGTGGCGGCAGACGCCTTCTGGCGGCGCGTGCAGGAGGAGGGCGCGCCGATGGTGGAGCCGCTGCCCGGCGGCCAGTCCCTGGTCACCTTCCTGTGGCGTGGCCAGCCGCGCGCCGGCATGCAGGGGGTTCGCCTTTTCGGCAGCCCGGCCGGCAATCACGATCCCTTGCAGCACCTCGACGGCAGCGATGTCTGGTGGGCCAGCTTCCGCATGGCCGACAACGCGCGGCTCAGTTACCGCCTGGCGCCCGATGTGCCGCTGATCGCAGGCTCGGCCATGGAGCAGCGCCGCGCCCTGCTGGCCACGGCGCAGCGCGATCCGCTCAATCCCAAGGTGTTTCCGCAGCCCCCCGAGGGGGGCTTCATCGACGCCTTCCAGGGCGCCTCCGTGCTGGAGCTGCCCAAGGCCCCACCCCAGCCCTGGGTGGCGCCACGCGCGGGCGTGGCCCAGGGGGCGCTGGTGCAGCACCGCCTGTCCAGCCGCGTACTGGGCAACAGCCGCGATGTCTGGACCTACCGCCCGGCGGGCGGCCAGGCGCCCGAGGCGCTTCTGGTGCTGTTCGACGGCAACGCCTATGCGAAGCAGGTGTCCACGCCCACCCTCATCGACAACCTCATGGCCGACGGGCTGATCCCGCCCACGGCCGTGGTGCTGGTGGACAACGCCAGCCCGCAGGCGCGCGGCAGGGAGTTGCCGCCCAACACCGCCTTCGCGCGCTTTCTGGATGAGGAGCTGATGCCCTGGGTGGGTGAACAGGGCCTGGGCCAGCCGGCGGCGCGCACGGTGATCGGTGGCTCCAGCTTTGGCGGCCTGGCCTCGGCCTATGCGGGTCTGGTCAATGCGCGCTGGTTTGGCAACGTGCTGAGCATGTCGGGATCGTTCTGGTGGTCGCCGGCCGGCGAGGTGCCGGGCTGGGTGCAGCGCCGCTATGCCCAGGAGCCGCGCCAGCCCGTGCGCTTTTATCTGGATGCGGGCCGCTACGAGCGCGCACGCGGCGGGCAGGACGGCATCCTGGAAACCAACCGCCACCTGGCCGATGTGCTGCGCGCCAAGGGCTACGAGGTCACCCAGGCCGAGCACGAGACCAGCCATGACTACCTGCAGTGGCAGGGCTCGCTGGCCTGCGGCCTGGTGGCCCTGCTCAACCCCGGGCGCTTTGCCCAGGGCCTGCCGGCCTGCGAGCGCATGCCGGACGGCACGCCCGCACTTCCCTGATGCCGCAAAGGCCAATGTTTGAACTTCCTGGCAATACAGCAATCACTGTAAAGATGAACACCATGAATGCAAATCATTCCCGTCGCCGGATCCTGGCGAAGATGGGCCAGGGCCTGGGCGTGCTGGTCACGCTGCCGCTGGCGGCGCAGATGTCCCATGCCCAGACGGCAGCGGCTGGCAAGACCGTGACCGTGCCGCATGCCAAGGGCGAGATCCAGGTGCCCTTCAAGCCCGTGCGCGTGCTGGTGTTCGAGCTGGCGGCGCTGGACACGCTGCAGGCGCTGGGCGGCGAGGTGCGGGGAGTGCCCGAGTTCAAGATGCCGCCGCTGCTGGCCCGCTATGCCGATGCCAGGTATGCGCGCATCGGCAGCCTGTTCGAGCCCGACTACGAATCCATCAAGGCGCTGTCGCCCGACCTCATCATCGTGGGCGGCCGCTCCGAAGCCAAGTACAAGGAGCTGTCACGCTTCGCGCCCGTGCTGGACCTCAGTGTCAGCGACCAGCACCAGATGGCCGACATCTACCGCAACATCCGCACGCTGGGCGCCGTCTACGGCCTGCAGGACAAGGCCGAGGCCGAGGTCCGGTCCGTGGAGCAGGCCATTACCGCACTGCATGGGAAGGCGCAGGACGCCGGCAAGGGGCTGGTGCTGCTGACCTCGGGCGGCAAGCTCAGTGCCTATGGGCCGGGTTCGCGCTTCGGCATGCTGCACGATGTGTTCGGCGTGAAGCCGGCCATCGACAACCTGACGGTGGCGCGCCATGGGCAGGTGGTCTCCTTCGAGTTCCTGCTCAAGACCAATCCCGACTGGCTGTTCGTCATCGACCGTGACGTGGCCATCGGCCAGGATGGCAAGACCGCCCAGCAACTGCTGGACAACCCGCTGGTGCGTGCCACCAAGGCATGGCGCGGCAAGCAGGTGGTCTATCTGAATGCGGCCAACTGGTACACCCTGTCCAACGCCGGGCCGGGCGCGCTGAAAGCCAATATCCAGCAACTGTCGGATGCCTTCACCCGCACATGACCTTAAAGCGTTGAGCCCGCCTGTCGCCACCGCGCACGCCGCGCCCATGTCACGCCCATCGCGCCAGGCCCTTGCCTGGCTTTTCGCGCTGGGCCTGTTGCTGGCGCTGTCGCTGGCCAGCCTGATGGTGGGTGCCGGCGACATGCACTGGAGCGTGCTGTGGTCGCGCAGCGAGGACGACCTGGCCAGCCAGGTGCTGGTGTACAGCCGCGTGCCGCGCACGCTGGCCCTGGTGCTGGCCGGCGCATCGATGGCGGTCTGCGGACTGCTCATGCAGATGCTGGCGCGCAACCATTTCGTGGAGCCTTCCACCGTGGGCACGGTGGAGTCGGCCAGCCTGGGCATGCTGGCCGCGTTCCTCTGGGTGCCGCATTGGCCGGTGATGGCCAAGATGGGGATTTCGGCCGTGGCGGCGCTGCTGGGCACGGCGCTGTTCCTGGCCGTGCTCTCGCGCATCCGGCTGCATTCGTCGTGGATGGTGCCCCTGGTCGGCCTGGTGCTGGCCGGCGTGCTGGAGGCAGCCGCCAGCTTTCTGGCGCTGCAGTTCGACATGATGCAGGCGCTCAAGTCCTGGTCCAACGGCGATTTCTCGCTGGTGGTCCAAGGCCGCTACGAGTTGCTGTGGCTGTCGCTGGGCGTCACGGCCCTGGCCTGCCTGGCGGCCGACCGCTTCACCGTGGCGGGCCTGGGCGAGAGCTTTGCCACCAACCTGGGCCTGAACTACCGGCGCCTGGTGTGGCAGGGGCTGGTGGTGGTGGCCGTGGCCACCTCGGCCGTGGTGGTCACGGCCGGCAGCCTGCCCTTCGTGGGCTTGATCGTGCCCAACGTGGTGCGCCTGGTCCTGGGCGACAACGTGCGCCGCAGCGTGCTGTGGGTGGCGCTGATCGGCGCGGGCCTGACCGTGCTGTGCGACCTGGTCGGGCGGCTGCTGATCGCTCCCTATGAAATTCCCGTGGGCACCGTGCTGGGCGTGCTGGGCAGTGCCCTGTTCCTGGCGCTGATCCTGCGCCGCCGCAAGGACCGTGCATGAGCAGCCTGCCGCAATCCGTTGCTTCCGATGGGCCTGCAGCGCGCAGCTGGGGCCATGGCGCGCGCCTGGCGCTGCTGGGCGCGCTGGCCCTGCTGTGCCTGCTGGCCTTCATGACCGTGGGCGTCAAGACCGACTGGGCCTTCGTGCTGGAACACCGGGGCGCCAAGGTGCTGACCATGGCGCTGGTGGCCTGTGCCATCGGCCTGTCCACCGTGGTGTTCCAGACCGTGTCGCACAACACCATCCTCACGCCTTCCGTCATGGGGCTGGATGCGCTGTACCTGTTCGTGCAGGCGTCCATGGTGCTGATGCTGGGCGCGGCGGGCGTGTCCGCCATGGGCGAGGTCGGGCGCTATGCGCTCAACATCGTGCTGATGATGGGCTTCAGCGTGCTGCTGATGCGCTGGCTGTTCGTGGGCCATGCCAGCAGCCTGCACCTGATGCTGCTGGTGGGCATGGTGGGAGGCATCTTCTTTCGCAGCCTGGCCGGGCTGGCCATGCGCGTGCTCGATCCCAATGAGTTCACGGCGCTGCAGGACCGCATGTTCGCCAACTTCAACGCGGTGAACCTGCAGCTGCTGCTGCCGTCGCTGCTGCTGATCGCCCTGGGCAGCGCCTGGATCTGGCGGCAGCGCCGCGTGCTGGACGTGATCTCGCTGGGGCGCGATGCCGCCGTCAGCCTGGGCCTGGACTACGAGGGCCGCGTGCTGCGGCTGCTCGCCGTGGTGGCCTGCATGGTGGCCGTGTCCACGGCCCTGGTCGGCCCGGTGATCTTCTTCGGCCTGCTGGTCAGCAACATGGCCTATCACGCCATGGGCACGCGCCGCCATGCCTGGGTGCTGCCTGCGGCCGTGCTCTGGGGCTGCGTGCTGCTCATGGGCGGGCAGGTGCTGCTGGAGCAGCTTTTTCAATTCAATACCGTGCTGAGCATCGTGGTGGAGTTCCTGGGTGGAATCGTCTTCATCGTGCTGCTCATGCGCAAGGGGACCCAATGATCGAGGTGCGTGATCTGCTCAAGCGCCATGGCGGCACGGCAGTGCTGCAGGAGCTCAATTTCGATGTGCCCGAGCGGGCGCTGACGGCCATCATCGGGCCCAACGGGGCGGGCAAGTCCACGCTGCTGTCCCTGGTCAGCCGTCTCATGCCCATCACGGCGGGCAAGGTGCGGGTGGCCGGCCTCGACGTGGCCACCACGCCCACCGAGGCGCTGGCGCGCATCATGGCCATCCTGCGCCAGGACAACCAGAGCACGCTGCGCCTGACGGTGCGCGACCTGGTGGGCTTTGGCCGCTTTCCGCACAGCAAGGGCCGGCTGGGCCCCGAAGACCTGCGCCATGTGGACGAGGCGCTGGAGTACCTGCAGCTCACGCCGCTGGCCGAGCGCTTTCTCGACGAGCTGTCAGGCGGCCAGCGCCAGCGCGCCTACATCGCCATGGTGCTGTGCCAGGACACGCCCTTCATCCTGCTGGACGAGCCGCTGAACAACCTGGACATGGCCCACGCTGTCAGCATGATGGGCCTGCTGCGCCGCGCCGTCACCGAGCGCGGCAAGACCGTGGTCATGGTGCTGCACGACATCAACTTCGCCTCCTGCTACGCCGACCACATCATCGCGCTCAAGGACGGACGCCTGGCCGTGGCGGGCACGCCGGCCGAGGTTGTGCAGGACGAGGTCCTCAGCACCCTCTACGGCATCCCCGTCAGCGTGCACGAGGTCAAGGGCCGCAGGCTCTGCCATTACTTTGGTTGAACATGCGGCGTTTCGGGCTTGGCGCTTGAACCTGGCGCGGCCTGAGGCGAGGGACACCAAGCAAGGGCCTAAGCCGGCCGCGCCGCCCCGCCGCGAGGGTGTCGCTGGCTGCCCGTACGCCCCCCCTCCCTCGCGAAGCGGGTAGAGAGGCGCCGTGCAACGGGGGGAAGGCGCGAAGCGACTCAGGGGGTGCTTTTCTTCTTCAGCAGCATGGAATCGCCATAGCTGAAGAAACGGTACTCCTGCGCAATCGCATGGCGGTACAGCGCCATCACCTGCTCGTAGCCCGCGAAGGCGCTGACCAGCATCATCAGCGTGCTCTTGGGCAGGTGGAAGTTGGTGATCAGCAGATCGACCACCTGGTACTCGAAGCCGGGCGTGATGAAGATGCGCGTGTCGCCGGAGAACTGGCCTGTCTGGGCCCAGGACTCCAGCGTGCGCACCGTGGTCGTGCCCACGGCGACGACGCGGCCGCCGCGCTGGCGGCAGCGTTCCAGCGCAGCCAGCGTGGCCAGCGGGATCTCGTACCACTCGCTGTGCATCTGGTGGTCGGCCAGGTTCTCGGTCTTCACGGGCTGGAAGGTGCCGGCGCCCACGTGCAGCGTGACGCTGGCGCGCTCGATGCCGCGCTCGGCCAGGCGGGCCAGCACGGCGTCGTCAAAGTGCAGGGCGGCCGTGGGCGCGGCCACGGCGCCGGGGCGGGCCGCGAAGACGGTCTGGTAGCGCTCGCTGTCTTCGGCGGCATCGGGGTCGTTGCCGGTGTCCTGGTGGCGCTCGATATAGGGCGGCAGCGGCAGGTGGCCGAAGCGCTCCATCAGCTCGTGCGGCGTCTCGCCGCGCGGGCCTTCGAAGCTCAGGTGGAACAGCGGGCCGTTCTCGTCGGGCCAGCGGCCGCGCAGCACGGCGTCGAAGCCGCCGCGGTTCTTGCCGCCGCACAGGTGGATGCGTGAGCCGGGCAGGGGCTTCTTGCTGACGCGCATGTGGGCCACGACATCGTTGCCTTCGAGCACGCGCTCGACCAGCAGCTCCAGCCGGCCGCCGCTGGCCTTCTCGCCGAAGATGCGCGCCTTGAGCACGCGCGTGTCGTTGAACACCAGCAGGTCGCCGGGCTGCAGCAGGTCGGGCAGCTCGTGGAAGATGCGGTCGGTGGGCGGGGTGGCATCGTCGCGGCCGTCGAGCAGGCGCGAGGCGCTGCGCTGGGCGGCAGGATGCTGGGCGATCAGGTTCTCAGGAAGCTCGAAGTCGAAATCGCTGAGCGAAAACACACGGGACAGGGAGGACATGCAGTGCTTGAGGGCCGGACATGGCCCGTTCCAAGTTCGTTGAACGGAAGTCCGCCATTGTCGCAAACCCTGGGGTCATCCCGGAATTTCGCGGCGGTCACTTGGCCATCTGGGCCTGTGTCTGGGGCTGGCGCTCGAACTCCAGCCACAGCGTCTCCAGATCCGGGAAGTCCCAGTTCGCCGGGTCCTCGCGCGCGATGATGCGGTCGTTGCCCTGGCTCTCGGACAGGTCCTCGATCTCGGGCGTGATGCGGCAGGCCTGGCGCAGCGAATAGAACACCTTGACGCGCGGCGCCAGCAGGCTGCCCGGCGAGGCATCGACCACGACGGCCAGGCGCTGCGAATGCAGGCGCACCAGCGAGCCCAGCGGATAGATGCCAACGGTCTGCACGAACTGCTCGAACAGCCGTTTGTCGAAATGGCGGGGGCTCCACTCGGCCATGCGCCGCAGCGCCTCCGAGGGCGGCCAGCCCTTCTTGTAGGGCCGGTCCGAGGTGATGGCGTCGTAGACATCGCAGATCGCCGTCATGCGCGCCAGCAGGCCGATGTCGCCCTGCTGCAGTCCGTCGGGGTAGCCGCTGCCGTCCACCTTTTCGTGGTGGTGCAGGCAGGCATCGATGACCTCGTCGTCCAGGCCCAGCGGGCGCAGCAGCTGCTCGCCATGGCGTGGGTGGGCGCGCATCAGCGACCATTCGGCATCGTCCAGCGGCCCCGGCTTGTTGAGCACGGCGACCGGGATCGCGGTCTTGCCCAGGTCGTGCATGAGACCGGCCATGCCGGCCTTGCGCAGGCTGTGGTCGTCCAGGCCCATGCGCTTGGCCAGCGCCACCATCAGCGCGCACACGGCCAGGCTGTGCATGTAGGTGTAGTCGTCGGCCGTCTTCAGCCGTGCCAGGCCGATCAGGGCGTGGGGATTGCGCGCCACGGAGGCCGTCACATCGTCCACCAGCTGCCCGGCGGCCGTGGCGTCCACGGGCCGGCCCAGCCGCGCGTCGCTGAACAGGCGGCTGAGCAATTGCTTGGCCTGCACGCAGGTCTGCGCGGCGCGGCGCAGCTCGGTGGCGGTGGAAATGGGGGCCGTGCTCTGCTCGGAGACAGGGCGGGCGCTGTCCGGGATCTGGTGGCGAAGCTCGTCCTGCGGGTCAAAGCGCAGGCAAGGCACCTGGACACCCACGTCCAGGCCCTTGCGCACGTCGATCCAGACCTCCTGGATGGAGGTGGAGCGCAGGCGCTGGAGGTCGGCCTCGGAGCGGAGCAGGAAACGGGTTCGCCAAAAAGGATGCTCCATCCAGGAGCCGCAGAACTCGTGCAGGAACATGCCCAGAGTGACATGCTGGACATTGATACGCTTCAACATGGCATTCGGTGGCGGGGTAACACTACGTAACGTCAGCGTGCATGGTAGCGGCTTCCCCAGAGACCCGGGGCCTCAAGGGTGCTTTGGGCAAGGGCATCCGGCATGAACGTGGCGTGTTGCCTACACCTGTATATTCATACACTATGCTGCATGCCCGTCCATGCCCATGCGCATGCTCTGAAACAGGATAGCCCATGCCCTTGAACGTCTCCTCTGCCTTCCCAGATCTGGGGCGCGACGCCCCCGGCGGCAAGGCCGCGCGTACCGGCAAGGGCAAGGCAGCAGGCAAGGGTGGCAAGGCAGCGGAGAAGGCGGGAGACAAGCCCGCAGCGCCCGCCAAGCCCGCAGCCAGCGCCGCGCAGAAGGCGCTGCAGAAGATGGGCCTGGTGCGCGACATCGATCTGGCACTGCACCTGCCGCTGCGCTATGAGGACGAGACGCGCATCACTGCGCTGCGCAATGCCCGCGAGGGCGACACGGTGCAGATCGAGGCCACGGTGACCCACAGCGAGGTGCAACTGCGCCCGCGCCGCATGCTCAAGGTCACCGTGGACGATGGCACGGCCGAATGCGTGCTGACCTTCTTCAGCTTCTACCCCTCGCACCAGAAAACCCTGTCCGTGGGCGCGCGGCTGCGCATCCGCGGCGAGGTCAAGGGCGGCTTCTGGGGCCGGCAGATGCTGCACCCGGCGTTTCGCGCGGCGGGCGGCGACCTGCCCACGGCGCTTACGCCCGTCTATCCCACGGTGGCGGGCCTGCCCCAGGCCTACATCCGCCGCGCGGCGGTCACGGCCATGCTGCGCGCCGATCTCTCCGATACGCTGCCCCAGGGCGAGCATCCGCCCGTGGCGCAGTTCCATGGCAACGGCGGGCTGCCGCCGCTGTTCAGCCTGCGCGATGCGCTGCAGTTCCTGCACCACCCCACGCCCGATGTGGCCCTGGCCACGCTGGAAGACCATTCGCATCCGGCCTGGCAGCGCCTGAAGGCCGAGGAGCTGCTGGCCCAGCAACTGTCCCAATACGAGGCCAAGCGCGAACGCGCGCGGCTCAGGGCACCCGTGCTGCGCGCCCAGCCCATGGACAGCGCCCAGGGCCTGGCGCGCCAGTTCCTGGACCAATTGCCCTTTGGCCTGACCGGCGCCCAGCAGCGCGTGGTGGCCGAGATCCTTGCCGACATGGAGCGCCGCATGCCCATGCACCGGCTGCTGCAGGGCGATGTGGGATCGGGCAAGACCGTGGTGGCGGCGCTGTCGGCCGTGGCCTGCATCGAGGCCGGCTGGCAGTGCGCGCTGATGGCGCCCACCGAAATCCTGGCCGAGCAGCATTTCGGCAAGCTGGTCGGCTGGCTGGAGCCGCTGCTGGCCCCGCTGGGCAAGCGCGTGGCCTGGCTGGCCGGCGCACAGAAGAAGAAGGAGCGCACCGCCATGCTGGAGCTGGTCCACAGCGGCGAGGCGGCCCTGGTCGTGGGCACGCACGCCGTCATCCAGGACCAGGTGCAGTTCAAGAACCTGGCGCTGGCCGTCATCGACGAGCAGCACCGCTTCGGTGTGGCCCAGCGGCTGGCGCTGCGCCAGAAGCTCGCGGCCTCGGGCATGGAGCCCCATCTGCTGATGATGAGCGCAACGCCCATTCCGCGCACCCTGGCCATGAGCTACTACGCCGACCTGGATGTGTCCACCATCGACGAGCTGCCGCCGGGCCGCACGCCCATCGTCACCAAGCTCATTGCCGACAGCCGCAAGGACGAGGTCATCGAGCGCATAGGTGCCCAGGTCGCGGAAGGGCGCCAGGTCTACTGGGTCTGCCCGCTGATCGAGGAAAGCGAGGCGCTGGACCTGTCCAACGCCACGGCCACCCATGCCTATCTGAGCGAGATGCTGCCCGACGTCATGGTCGGCCTGCTGCACTCGCGCATGCCCACGGCCGAGAAGAAGGCCGTGATGGAGCTGTTCTCCGCCGGGGTCATGGGCGTGCTGGTCTCCACCACGGTGATCGAAGTGGGCGTGGACGTGCCCAACGCCTCGCTCATGGTCATCGAGCATGCGGAGCGCTTCGGCCTGTCGCAGCTGCACCAGCTGCGCGGGCGCGTGGGGCGGGGGGCAGCGGCCTCGGCCTGCGTGCTGCTGTATTCGGTGGGAGACAGTGGGCGCCTGGGCGAGACGGCCAAGGACCGGCTGCGTGCCATGGCCGAGACCAATGACGGCTTCGAGATCGCGCGGCGCGACCTGGAGATCCGCGGCCCCGGCGAATTCCTGGGCGCGCGCCAGTCCGGCGCTCCCATGCTGCGCTTCGCCGATCTGGAGCAGGACCTGATGCTGCTCGACTGGGCCCGCGAGCTGGCGCCGCGCATGCTGGAGCAGCACCCGCAACTGGCCCAGCGCCATGTGGGCCGCTGGCTGGGCGGCAAGGCCGAATTCCTCAAGGCCTGATCGGTTCGTTCCATTCCTGCCGGGTGGTTGTGTTACGTATTTTTACGTGTCCAGGCGTGGCCTGGCGGCTGCATCTTCCGCAGGCCTGCAGCCCGCGCCAGACATGGTTCCCACGCGCGTTGTAGCCATCGAAATGGAGCGCTTCATGCCGTCCTGGCGGTGACAGCGCCGTCCCGTTACGGCATTGAATATTTGTGACCTTTTGGTACATTGAGTCACAAAAAACAGGGTAGCTCCATCCGGGAGGGGATGGCCTGCCAAGCCTCCCCCACGGGGAGGACGGCCACGATCACTCTTGTGTTGTCCCATTTTTCTGCGAATGAGGAGCTGCCAACATGAATGAAGCCGTGCAAGCGAATGAGATCGTCGAGACCTCCTGGCGCATGGGCCTGGTGGCCCTGTCCTATGGCATTGCCGTATTGGGCTCCTTCGTGGCCCTGACTGCGGCGCAGCGCATCCGGGGACGCGAGGGCATCAGCTGGCTGAACCTGCTGGCGGCAGGCACGGCGCTGGGCGGCATCGGCGTGTGGTCCATGCATTTCACGGGCATGCTGGCGCTGAACCTGGGCATGGGTTCGGGCTACTCCATGGTCGAAACCCTGCTGTCCCTGTGCGCCGCCGTTGCCGCCACCTCGGTGGCGCTGGCCTTTGTCGCGCGGCGGCCCGAAAGCGGGGCGCGCGTGCTGGGCGCGGGCACCCTGCTGGGCCTGGGCGTGGCCTTCATGCATTACCTGGGCATGTATGGCATGCGCTTTCCGGGCTTCATCGTCTGGTCCGTTCCCACCGTGCTGCTGTCCGTGGGCATCGCCGTGGCCGCGGCCAGCGCCGCGCTGTGGCTGTCGTTTCGCACCAGCTCGCCGGGCATGCGTGCGCTGGCCGCCGCCGTCATGGGCGCGGCGGTCTGTTCCATGCACTACACCGGCATGGCCGCAGCGGACTTCGTATGCATTTCAGAGACACAGCGTTATGCTAGGCCGCAAGGCTTTGCCGTGATCAGCGCCCTGGACCTTCCGGTCTTTACCGTGATCGTGGCCATAGGCCTGGCTGCATTGATAGGCATGGACCAGCTCATGCAGCAACGCGACCGGATGCGCCGGCCGTTGCACTAGGTGGATAAATACAAAAAGCCGGCGGGTCGGGGAGCGCGCAGTGGTCATGCGCGGACGAGGACTGGCACAATCGAATTAGGACAAATCCTAGAACCTGTGCAGGAACTTTTGAGGGGAGCACCCCGGCAAGCGGGCCGCAAGGCCTGATTGCACAAAGGTTCCGGCACAGGTTCTTGGTGTAAGACCATCGTATTTTCCGAGGCTCCCTCCCAGACACAGCTCGCCAATGACACTTACCGAACTCAAATACATCGTGGCCGTGGCACGTGAAAAGCATTTTGGCCGCGCCGCCGAAGCCTGTTATGTGTCCCAGCCCACGTTGTCCGTGGCGATCAAGAAGCTGGAGGAGGAGCTCGATGTCAAGCTCTTCGAGCGCAGTGCCGGCGAAGTGTCGGTCACGTCGCTGGGCGAGGAGATCATCCGTCAGGCGCAAAGCGTGCTGGAGCAGGCCGCCGAGATCAAGGAAATCGCCAAGCGCGGCAAGGACCCGCTGTCCGGCGTGCTCACCCTGGGTGTGATCTACACCATCGGCCCCTACCTGCTGCCGGACCTGGTGCGCAACTCCATCATGCGCACGCCGCAGATGCCGCTGATGCTGCAGGAGAACTACACCATCAAGCTGCTGGAGATGCTGCGCACCGGCGAGATCGACTGCGCCATCGTCGCCGAGCCCTTCCCCGACACCGGCCTGGCGCTGGCTCCGCTGTACGACGAGCCCTTCATGGCCGCCGTTCCCAGCACCCATGCGCTGGCCCAGAAGGACCATGTCTCCACCAGCGATCTCAAGAACGAGACCATGCTGCTGCTGGGCTCGGGCCACTGCTTCCGCGACCATGTGCTCCAGGTCTGCCCCGAGTTCGCACGCTATGCCAGCAATGCCGAAGGCATTCGCCGCACCTTCGAAGGCTCGTCGCTGGAGACCATCAAGCACATGGTGGCCGCCGGCATGGGCGTGACCCTGGTGCCGCGCCTGTCCGTGCCCGCCGATGCGCTGGAGACCACGGCGCGCCGCCGCAAGACCGACGAGCCGCACATCCGCTACCTGCCCATCCTCGAGGACGACGGCTCGGCCCCGCCGACACGCCGCGTAGTCCTGGCCTGGCGCCGCAGCTTCACGCGCTACGAGGCCATCGCCGCCCTGCGCAACGCGGTCTACGCCTGCGCCTTGCCCGGCGTCAAACGCCTGTCCTGATGACCGCACCGGCGCGCGCTCCGGGCCTGTGGGGCCGCTGCGCTTGCGTTATCGTTGCAACTGGCTCCCGGGCGACCTGCCGGGAGCATCTTCCGTTTGTACGAAGCTGAAAGGGATCCCATGGCCAAAAATGCCAGCAAAGACAAGTCCGGTGCAAAGAAGCCAGAGGCCGTGCAGGCCGACAAGGCGGACAAGGCAGTGCAGCCTGCAAAGGCCGCACTGGCCGACGTGGCACCGGCGTCCGTGCGCTCCTCCGCCATCCATATCGGCATCAGCGACAAGGACCGCGCGGCCATCGCCAAGGGCCTGTCGGCCCTGCTGGCCGACACCTACACGCTGTATCTGACCACGCACAATTTCCACTGGAACGTCACCGGCCCGATGTTCAACACGCTGCACACCATGTTCATGGGGCAGTACACGGAGCTGTGGAACGCCGTCGACCCCATCGCCGAGCGCATCCGTGCGCTGGGCCATTTCGCGCCGGGCTCCTATGCCGACTTCGGCAAGCTCACCAGCCTGGCCGACGTGCCCCACGATCCGCCCAAGGCCCTGGAGATGGTGCGCATCCTGGTCGCCGGCCACGAGGCCGTGGCCCGCACGGCGCGCAGCCTGTTCCCCCTGGCCGACAAGGCCAGCGACGAACCCACGGCCGACCTGCTGACCCAGCGCCTGACCGTGCACGAGCAGACCGCCTGGATGCTGCGCGCCCTGCTCGAAGACTGATGCTGCGCAAACCCCAGTCTTCCCGCGTACCCACCCTGGCCCGGGAGTGATGCCAACGCATGCTCTGGACCTGGATTGACGCACACGCCGCCACGGGCGGCCTGTGCCTGGTACTGGCCGCCCTGGGCGGCCTTTTTTTCTATCTGCGCCTGCCTGCCACGGCCCGGCTGCGCCATGCAGGCCTGCCCATGCCGCGGGCCGCATGGCTGGGCCTGGCTGCCGCCGGCGTGCTGGCCTTGCTGGCACTGGCCGTGATGGTGCGCGACATGCTGGGCCTGGCCCAGCCCGCAGGCTGCGCCACCTGCACCGACTGGCCGGTGCTCGACGAGGCCCTGCACCTGTGGCTGGCCGGCCATGCCACCGATGCCTGGGTGCGCCCCGTGGTCGCCTTCACCCAACTGGGCAATGTGGCCTGGATGGTGTCGCTGTCGGCCGCCGTGCTTGCGCTGCTGCTGTGGCGGCGCGACTGGCTGCATGCGGCCGCCTGGGTGGTGGCCACGGCTGGCGTGGGCCTGTGGATACGCGCCATCAAGACCAGCGTGGGCCGTCCGCGCCCCGTGGGTGGCTGGGTGCCTGAAGGCGGCTTCAGCTTCCCCAGCGGCCACAGCGCGGGCACCTTCGTGCTCTATCTGATGCTGGCCTGGCTGCTGCTGCCGTACCTGCGCCCGGCCTGGCGCTGGCCCGTGGGCCTGGCGGCCCTGGCTGTCGCCCTGGGCGTGGGCGCCAGCCGCGTGGTGCTGCGCGTGCACTATGCCAGCGATGTGCTGGCCGGCTGGCTGCTGGGCCTGGCCTGGATGGCGCTGGTGATCTGTGCCGTGGAGTGGGCGCAAACCCGCGTTGCCGGCAGGCGCTGCTGAGGCGCGCCGCCGAGCCCGCCCGCCCAGCGGCGACAATGCGGGCATTTTCGAATGTGATGCGTGCGATGGTCGGCCCACGGCCGCCATCGGCGCCCAGACGCCATGCCCACCACCTCCTCTACGCCCATGCCTGCGCCCCGGCGCAGCAAACTGTCGCTCTACCTGGACCTGGTCCGCTTCAACCGGCCGGCCGGCTGGCTGGTCCTGGTCTGGCCCACGCTGGCCGCGCTGTGGGTGGCGGCGGGCGGGTTTCCGGGCTGGCATCTGCTGGTGGTCTTCGTGCTGGGCACGGTGCTGATGCGCAGCGCCGGCTGCTGCATCAACGACATCGCCGACCGCGACTTCGACCGCCACGTCAAGCGCACCACGCAGCGGCCCATCACCTCGGGACTGGTCTCGGTCAAGGAGGCCGCCCTGCTGGGCGCAGCCCTGGCCCTGGTCTCGCTGGGCCTGGTGCTGACCACGCGCTGGGAGGCCGTGGCCTGGTCCGTGCCCGCCGTGTTGTTCACCATCCTCTACCCGTTCACCAAGCGCTTCTTCGCCATGCCCCAGGCCTTCCTGGGCATTGCCTTCAACTTCGGCATCCTCATCGCCTTCGCCGCCGTGCAGGGCCAGGTGCCGGCCACGGCCTGGATTCTGTGGTTGGCCAACATGTTCCTGGTGCTGGCCTATGACACCGAATACGCCATGGTGGACCGCGACGACGACCTCAGGATCGGGATGAAGACCTCGGCCATCACCCTGGGCCGCTTCGACGTGGTGGCCGTCATGGGCTTTTTCGTGCTCTGCGGCCTGCTCACCGTCTGGGCGCTGGCGCCCTATGGCCTGGCCTGGCCTTTCTGGGTGGGCCTGGCCGTGGCCGCGGCCCAGGTGATCTGGCACTTCACCCTGATCCGCCACCGCACGCGCGAGGGCTGCTTCGTCGCCTTCAGCAAGAGCCACTGGATCGGTGCCAGCCTGTTCGCGGGCGTGGCGCTGGGGTTTGCGCTGCGCTGAGGGCTCAGGGCTGAAAAAACAAGGGAGGCCGGTGCCTCCCTTTTGCATGGAGCCTGGGGCGCGCTGCGCCGGGCTCAGCGGCCGAACTCGGCGGCCAGCTCCTTGGCCCGTGTTTCCGCTGCCCGCATGGCGGCCACGAAATGCTCGGGCACCTGTTGCGCCTGCATGTGGGTGATGGCGGCGTGGGTGGTGCCGCCCTTGCTGGTCACGCGCTGGCGCAGCACGTCGGCGCTTTCGGTGGAGCGGGCGGCCAGTTCCGATGCGCCCTGGAAGGTGGCCACGCCCAGGCGGTAGGACTGCTCGGCCGTGAGGCCCATGTCCACGCCGGCCTGTGTCATGGCTTCGAGGAACAGGAAGACATAGGCCGGGCCCGAGCCCGACAGGGCGGTCACGGCGTCCAGGTGCGCTTCCTGGTCGACCCAGACGAACTGGCCCGTGGTGGCCACCACCTGCTCGACGGCGCTCTTGCCTGCGGCATCGACCTGGGCGCATGCGAACAGGCCCGTCATGCCCTTGCCCACCAGGGCTGGCGTGTTGGGCATGGCGCGCACGATGCGGCCCGTGCCCAGCCACTGGGCGATGGAGTCCGTGGGAATGCCGGCGGCAACGCTCAGGTGCAGGGCCTGGGCGGTGTGCGGCGCCACGGCCTGGGCGGCTTCCTTGAAGGTCTGGGGCTTGACGGCCCAGACCACGATGCCGGCACCGTCCAGCGCGCTGGCGGCGGCCGCGGCATCGGCATGCGCCGTGATGCCGAAGTTCGTGCGCAGCGCGTCGCGTGCAGCCTCGAAGGGTTCGACGACGACGATGCGGTCTGCGGATTGGCCCTGGCCGATCAGTCCGCCGATGATGGCGCTGGCCATGTTGCCGCCACCGATGAAGGCGATGACAGGGGAGGCTGTGGAAACGGTGTTCATGCTGGTGGCGGTGGAGAAGGAAAACGAAGAGTTTAGAGCGTGTTCCCACCGTGCCAGCGCATGTCCACGCCATGGCTGGTGGCCAGGTCCAGGGGCTGTGCCGGGGCGCCGGGCCGCTGGCGCAGGGTGAGCGCGCAAGGGCCCTCTCCGCGCGTGGCAAGGCGCTGGCGCAGTGCGTCGGAGGCCTCCAGTGCCTGCGCGCCTTGCAGCAGCAGATCGAAGCCCGGCAATGCCAGCCGCGCGCCCTGGTCGTCCAGCCTCTGCAGCGGCAGGCCCGGGCCCAGCAGCGCCCGGTAGCGGTCCAGGCTGGCGTCCAGGTCGTGCACGGCGACGGTCAGCGAGGCCACGCCCAGCGCGCCGTTGGGATGCTCGCGCACGCTGCCCTCGGGCACGCGCAGGGCGCGCGGCGTGACGTCGCCGCACAGGAAGGGCAAGTCGGGCGTGGCGTGGCGCGCCGTCTGCCACAGCAGTTGCGCGCCATCGGGGCGCACGCGGCCTCCGTCCACGGGGCCGATCAGGGTATCCAGCCCCCGCCCGCGCGCCTCGGCCAGGGCCTGGGCGGTGCTTTGGGGCAGCAGGGCGAAGTCCACCAGCCCTTCGCCATGGTCGCGCAGCGTGCGGTACCAGCGCTCTTCGGGCGCCGGGGCGGTCCAGGCAATGATCTCCAGGTAGGCGCCGTCGGCAAACACGACCAGTGCGTTGTGCGAGGTGCGGCCCGGATGGCGGCCGCCGATGGCGACCTGGAAGCCCAGCGCGCGGTAGTCCGCCACGGCGGCCTCGAGGTCCTGCACGGCGATGACGATGTGGTCCAGCGGAAGTGCCATGAATGCTCCTGTGTGGTGTAGGGGGTGCCGTCCGGATTCTCAGTCTTCGAGCTGGACCTTGTTGTCGCGCACGAAGCGGCCCCAGCGCTCATATTCCTGGCGCACCCAGCGGTCGAGGGCGGGTCCGTCCGTGGCCATGACTTCAAAGCCCGACTGCATGAGCTTGCTGCGGATGTCGGGCGTGTTCAGCGTGGCCTGGAAGTCTTCGGTGAGCTTGTGCACCGTGGCTGCCGGCGTGGCGGAAGGTGCGAACACGCCGATCCACGAGTAGGCCTCGAAGCCCGGGAAGCCTGACTCGGCCACGGTGGGCACGTCGGGCAGCTCGGGCAGGCGCTTGAGGCCGGTCACCGCCAGCGGCTTGATCTTGCCCGCCGAAATCTGGCCGCGCAGCGCCGCATAGCTGAGCAGGGTGAGGTCGGACACATTGCCGAGCACGGCCTGCACGGCCGGGCCGCCGCCGCCGTAGGGCACGTGCAGCACGTAGGTGCCCGAGCGGCGCTTGATGTCCTCCATCACCAGGTGGTTCATGGACCCCAGGCCGGTCGATGCGTAGCTGTATTTGCCCGGGTTGCGGCGCGCCAGCTCCAGGAAGCCGGCCAGGTCCCTGGCGGGCACCGAGGCCGAGGCACCGATCACCAGCGGAAAGCGCAGCGCCAGCGACACGCCCGTGAAGTCCTTGAAGGTGTCGTAGGGCAGCCGGGACTTGGCGATGGGATTGATGGCATGGGTGTCGAAGCTGAACAGCAGGGTGTTGCCGTCCGGGGCGGACTTGGCCACGTACTGGGTGGCGATCTGGCTGGCGGCGCCGGGGCGGTTCTCCACGATCACCGGGCGGCCGGCCACTTCGCCCAGGCGCGGCTGCAGTATGCGGGCGGCGATGTCGGTGCTGCCCCCCGGCGGGAAGGTGATGACCAGCTTGAGCGGGGCGGCGCCCTGCGCGGATGCCGTGCCGGCCGGCCCCAGCAGGCATGCGGCGGCCGTGGCCAGCAGCAGCTGGCGGCGTGAGGGTGGATGGGGCATGGGAAGGCTCCTTTTCAAGCGCATTGGCGGGCAGGAAATCGGGAATCTGTGCGTGGGGCCTGGAGTCAACCCATCCACTGGCTCACCGGCACGGCCGTGTCCTGGAGCTCTTGCGAGATCACATCCACCAGCGCCGGGCCGTCGTGCATCAGCGCGGCCTTGAGCGCGGCTTCGAGATCTGCCGGGTCATGCACCTGCCAGGCCTTGACGCCGAAGGCCTCGGCCACGCGGGCATGGTGGGTGCGGTTGAAGTCGACTGAAAAGTAGCGTTCATCGTAGCCGGACTTCTGGCTGGCCTTGATCCAGCCGAACACGCTGTTGGAGAACACGATCATCTTCAGCGGCACATTGCGGCGCACGATGGTTTCCAGCTCGCCGCAGGTGAAGCCGAAGCTGCCGTCGCCCATGACCGCGACCACCACGGAATCGGGCTGGCCGATGGCGGCGCCAAAGCCGGCGGACATGGCAAAGCCCAGCGCCCCGTGCGCGCGGTTGGTGATGAAGTGCCGGCCGGCCTGGGGTGCGTCGAAATAGGCCGTGAAGTAGGGGCAGGGCGTGCCGGGGTCGGCCACCACGATGGCGCGCGCGGGCAGCAGGCGGTTGAGTGTGTCCACCACGCGCTCGGGCTTGATGGGGCGCTCCAGCGAGGCGGCCAGCGGCGCGAAGAAGGCCTGTTTGGCGGCGCGCGCGGTGGCCGCCAGCGCGGCGCCGTCTGCGGCATCAGCGGGGCGGCGGGCGATGCGCTGCTGCACGGCCGCGTGCAGCGCCTGCAGGCCCAGCAGGGCGTCGCCCACCAGGGCCACGTCGGTGCGGTAGTTGGTGCCTATGGTCATGGCGTCCACGTCCAGATGGACGATGGTGACCTTGCGCGAGGGCATCTGCCAGTGCTCGGTGGTGGTGGAGCCGGCACGGGCGCCGATGAACATCACCAGGTCCGCCTGCGCCACCACGGCGCGCGTGGCCTCGACGCCGCCATTGGTGCCCACCACGCCGGCATTGAGCGGATGGCTGCCCGCCAGGCTGCCCTGGCCGCTGACGCTGGAGCACACGGGCGCATTGAGCAAGGTGGCCAGCGCATCCAGTGCGGCGCTGGCGCCTGCGATGAGCACGCCGCCGCCGCAGATCAGCACGGGGCAGCGGGCCGCCACCAGGCGGTCGGCAGCCTCGGCCACGGCCGCCGGATCGGGCGCGGACCGGTAGGCCGGATAGTGGTCATGCCCTGGCTGGGCCCAGACATCGGCCGGATCCAGCGTGTGCTTTTGCACGTCATAGGGCAGGCAGATATGGGTGGCGCCGGGCCGGCCCGTGGTCATGGCGCGAAAGGCGCTGCGCACGGCGTGCGGAATCTGGTCCACGCGGTCGATGGTGGTATTCCACTTGGTCAGGGGCCTGTACAGCGCCTGCTGGTCCAGTTCGGTCAGCGGGAACTTGCCGCGTGCGCCCACGGAAACGTCCGAGGTGATGCCCAGCACGGGCACCGAGGACTCATTGGCCTCGGCCAGGCCGGGCAGCAGGTAGGTGGCGCCGCCGCCGCTGGGGCCTTCGCACACGCCCACCTTGCCGGTGACGCGCGCATAGGCGTCGGCCATGTAGCCTGCGCTGCGCTCATCCCGCGTGAGGATGTGGTCCATGCCGTGGTCCAGCCGCGCCATGGCGTCGTAGAAGGGCAGGCTGGTGTCGCCGCACAGGCCGAAGATGTGCTTGACGCCATTGAGCTGCAGCATGCGGACCATGGCGTCGGCGCCATTGAAAGCGGTGGTCATGTCGGGAGTCTCCAGGCAGGTTGGGTGACGGGATTTTTAAGAATCCATTTCAGTATACTTAAAAGAATGCGCAGCGCCAAAGGGCACAATGGCGCCATGAAAATCTCCAACATCCGCCATGAACGGGGCTCCAGCGTCTACAGCACGCTGCGTGACATGGCCATCTCCTACGAGTTCAAGCCAGGCGAGCGCCTGAGCGAGAGCGAACTGGCGCTGCGCCTGGGCGTGAGCCGCACGCCCGTGCGCGAGGCGCTGACGCGGCTGGTGGCCGATGGCTTTTTGCTGCCGGCCAGCCGCGGCTACATGCGGCGCGAGCTGGACGTGAAGGAGTCGCTGGACCTGTACGAGGCCCGCGTGGCCGTGGAGCGCGAATGCGTGCGGCTGGCCGTGGAGCGCGCCACCGATGCCCAGCTTGACGAGGCCCTGGCCTACCTGGAGCAGAGCCAGCGCGTGGCCTCCGATACGCCGATCCGGCAACTGGTGGACCTGGACGAGGGATTCCATCTGCGCATTGCCGACATGGCCGGCAACGCCGAGCTGCGGCGCATGCTGGCGAGCCTGAACGAGCGCATCCGCTTCATCCGGTGGATCGACATGGAGAGCGTGGGGCGCGCCTCCACCCAGCACGAGCACCTGGAAATCCTGCAGGCCCTGCGCGCGCGCGACGCCCAGGCCAGCGAGCGCCTGATGGCCGAGCACATCGGCCTGCGGCGCGAGCAGATCGTGGAGGCGATTGCGCGCGGTCTGACGCGCATCTACCTGCCGCAGGAGCAGGTGCAGGCCACGCCCTGAAGCGCCTTCAGGGTGCGCAGGGCGGCGAGGGCCGGTAGGCGGTGATCAGGATCTGGTTGGCCTGCGCCGGGTTGAAGTTGTCGTCGCTGGCGAACACCAGCACGCGGGTGCCATCGGGCAGCGGCGGGCCCCAGGACATGGCTTCCATGTTGTCCAGCCTGCCGGGCTGCAGGGTGGACAGATCGGCCACCAATTGCTTGACCGCCACTTGTGGCGGGTTGCGCATAAAGCTGTCCATGGCCAGCGTATTGAGCGCATCCAGGCTGATGCGGTATAGCCGCGCGCCAAAACCGTGGCCCGGGCTGTAGGAGCGCTCCAGCACCAGCAGGTGGTCGGGACCGTCCGGCAGGATTTCGCTGATGCCGTTGACCTCGCGCTGGGGAAGGGCCCAGCTGGCGGCCGGCACGGCATCGGGCTGGTAGGCGATCTGGCGCAGCAGCCGGCCATCGTCCAGGCTGACCAGGCTGATGCGCACGGGCGCGCCTGCCGTGGCGGCGCTGGCGCGCGGGCCGTCCTGGCGCAGCGGCGCTTCCAGGGCCAGCCAGGCCTGTTGGCCGTCCGGCGTCACGGCCAGCCCTTCGAAGCCGAAATTCGCGCGCAGGCCCGGCACGCCGGCCCCGTCCTTGAAGGGATGGAACCAGCGCGCAAGCTGGCGGCCCTGCGCATCGGCTTTCACCAGCGAGGTGCCAAAGCCCCGGCCCGGGTCGCCTTCATCGGTCCACAGCAGGCCGCCGTCCGGCAGCAGGCGGATGGCTTCGGGGTCGGGCACGGGCTGGGTGGCGGGCGCGGCATGGCGCGGGCGCAACCAGCGGCCCTCGGCATCCAGCAGCGGGTGCACTTCGGTGACCTGCGCCTGCCAGGGGTTGGGGCCGGCACGCTGGCCGGCGTCCAGCTGCTCTATGCGCAGGCGCATCCAGCGCGCGGGGCCGCGCGCCGAGCGGTCATCGCTGATGGCCACGAAGTCGCCGCGCCGGGCGTCATAGTCCAGACCCGAGATGCCGCCGGTGGTGGCGCCATGGATGGGTTCATCGCGCGCAATCGTGGTGCTGCCCAGCCATTGCAGGCGCGCGCATGCCGTGGGCTGTGGGGCCGGCAGGGCCTGGGGCGGCGCGGCGCAGCCGGCCAGCAGCAGGCCGGAAAGCACCAGGCTGGCCGCCTTGAACAAGGCCGTGAGCCCGTTGTCAGGCCGCCAGTGCGGTCTGGGCCACCGCATGCTCCCAGCGCGCCATCAGCTCGTCGGCGCGGTGCTTGTCCAGCGTGGGCACGAAGCGGCGCTCGGCCTTCCACAGCGCCGACAGTTCCTCGGTGCTCTGGTACACGCCCGAGGACAGGCCCGCCAGGTAGGCAGCGCCCAGGGCCGTGGTCTCCACGCAGGCCGGGCGCACGACGGGAATGCCCAGCAGGTCGGCCTGGAACTGCATGAGCAGGTTGTTGACGCAGGCGCCGCCGTCCACGCGCAGTTCGCTGACCGGCGCGCCGCCGCTGGCCACCGCGTCGCGGCTCATGGCCAGCAGCAGGGCGGCGCTCTGGAAGGCAATGGATTCAAGCGCGGCCCGCGCGATGTGGGCGATGGTGGTGCCGCGCGTCAGGCCCGTGATGGTGCCGCGCGCATCGGGCTTCCAGTAGGGGGCGCCCAGGCCAGTGAAGGCCGGCACCATCATCACGCCGCCCGAATCGGGCACGCTCTCGGCCAGTTGCTGCACCTGGCCGCTGTGCTCGATGGCGCGCAGCCCGTCGCGCAGCCACTGGACCACGGCGCCGCCCACGAAGACGCTGCCTTCCAGCGCATAGGCCGGCGCAGCGGTGGGCTGTGCCGCAGCGGTGGTCAGCAGGCCGTTGGCGGAGGTCTGGAACACGCCGCCCGTGTGCATGAGCATGAAGCAGCCCGTGCCATAGGTGTTCTTGGCCATGCCGGCCGAAAAGCAGGCCTGGCCGAAGAGGGCGCTTTGCTGGTCGCCGGCCACGCCGCCGATGGCGATTTCGCCGCCCAGCACCTCGGCTGCCGTGCGGCCGAAATCGGCGGCGGAAGGCAGCACCTCGGGCATCAGCGCGCGTGGAATCTCCAGCAGCGCCAGCAGATCGTCGTCCCACTGGTTGGTGTGGACGTTGAACAGCATGGTGCGGCTGGCGTTGGAGACATCGGTCACATGGCGGCGCCCGCCTGTGAGCTGCCAGATCAGCCAGCTGTCCACGGTGCCGAAGGCCAGTTCGCCGCGCTCGGCGGCGGCGCGTGCGCCATTGACGTTGTCCAGGATCCAGCGCAGCTTGGTGCCCGAGAAATAGGCGTCGATCAGCAGGCCGGTCTTGCGCTGGATGGTGTCGGCATGGCCTGCCTCGCGCAGCTGGGCGCACAGCGGCTCGGCGCGGCGGTCCTGCCAGACGATGGCGTGGTGTATGGGCTGGCCCGTGGCGCGGTTCCAGACCACGGTGGTCTCGCGCTGGTTGGTGATGCCCAGGGCACGGATGTCGGCTGCCGCCAGCCCGGCCTTGGCCAGGGCCTCGCGCGCCGTGGCCAGCTGGGTGCGCCAGATCTCGCGCGGATCGTGCTCGACCCAGCCGGGCCGGGGATAGATCTGCGGCAGCTCCAGCTGGGCCGAGGCCACGATGCGGCCCTGGGTGTCGAAGACGATGCTGCGCGAGCTGGAGGTGCCCTGGTCCAGGGCAAGCAGATAGGTCATGGTGCGGTATCCAGGAAAAGCAGGGCCGGTGCGCGTGTCCTGTGCGGGCGGTGGCGCAGCGGCTGCGGAAAACTTATTGCGCCACCACGCATTGCACTTCTGCTTCGCGCAGAAGGGCATCGAACGGGGCGGGGGGCGCGGTATCGGTGAACAGGCGGTCGATCTGGTCCAGGCGTGCCAGCTCCACCATGGCCTGGCGGTGGAACTTGCTGTGGTCTGCGGCCAGCCAGACCTCGCGCGACTGGGCAATGATGGTCTGGGCCACCTTGACCTCGCGCATATCGAAGTCGCGCAGGCTGCCATCGGGCTCGATGGCCGAGATGCCGATCAGGGCGATGTCCACCTTGAACTGGCGGATGAAGTCCACGGCCGCCTCGCCCACGATGCCCCGGTCGCGCGTGCGCACCACGCCGCCTGCCACGATGACTTCGCAGTCGGCGTTGGAGCTGAGGATGGCCGCCACGTTGAGGTTGTTGGTGATCACGCGCAGGCCCCGGTGCTTGAGCAGGGCCTGGGCCACGGCCTCGGTGGTGGTGCCGATGTTCAGGATCAGCGAGCAGCCGTTGGGAATGGCCTCGGCCACGGCACGCGCAATGCGCGACTTGCCTTCGGCATGCAGCACCTGGCGCTGGGTGTGGCCCAGGTTCTCCACCGTGGCGCTGGGCACGCGCACGCCGCCGTGAAAGCGCACCATCAGGCCCGCATCGGCCAGCTTCTGTATGTCGCGGCGCACGGTCTGCAGGGTCACGCCCAGGATCTCGGCCAGCTGCTCCACCGAAGTGGACTGGCGGCTGCGCACTTCGTCGAGCAGCTGTAGTTGTCGGGGATTGGTGTTCACGGCGGCGATTCCAGATCTGGTGCGTTCTCAGGCAAACAAGGCGGGGCGACCGGTTTATAGCGCATTTGCCCCTGGCCGGCCGTGGGTTGGGGAACTTTAAAACGAAGAAAAAAGAACAGCACCTAGGGTATGTGTTGATGGGCTGCGATCTGGAAAGAACAAAAATGATCACGTTCTTGCTTTCGGATGGCGCGCAATCGCCGCCTTGAGCGAGATGTTTCTCCTTGTTCAATCGCTGCCCCCGAGGCGGCCTCGTCAGTGAGGGCGGTCGTGGAACTGGTGTTGGAGAGAATCAGCAAACGCGTGGGCGGCCAGACCTGGCTGCACCCCATGCACCTTGAACTGGAAAGCGGCGCGGTGACCGTGCTGCTGGGTGCCACGCAGGCCGGCAAGACCAGTCTGATGCGCATCATGGCCGGCCTGGACGTGCCCACCGAAGGCCGTGTGCGCGCCGATGGCGTCGATGTGACCGGCATGCCCGTGCGCGAGCGCAACGTGGCCATGGTCTACCAGCAGTTCATCAACTATCCCTCGCTCACGGTGGCGGACAACATCGCCTCGCCGCTCAAGCTGCGCGGCGACCGCGACGTGGCGCAGCGCGTGCGCGCCCTGGCCGAGCGGCTGCACATCGAGATGTTCCTGGACCGCTACCCGGCCGAGCTGTCGGGCGGCCAGCAGCAGCGCGTGGCGCTGGCGCGCGCCCTGGCCAAGGGCGCTCCGCTGATGCTGCTGGACGAGCCCCTGGTCAACCTCGACTACAAGCTGCGCGAGGAACTGCGCGAGGAACTGACCCAGCTGTTCGCCACGGGCGACTCCACCGTGGTCTATGCCACCACCGAGCCCGGCGAGGCCCTGCTGCTGGGTGGCTACACGGCGGTGCTGCATGAGGGCGAACTGCTGCAGTACGGCCCCACGGCCGAGGTCTTCCATCAGCCGAATTCGCTGCGCGTGGCGCGCGCCTTCAGCGATCCGCCCATGAACCTGATCGCGGCCAGTGCCGTGGAGGGCGGGCTGCAACTGCCGGGCGGCGCGCGGCTGCCCGTGGCGCTGCCTGCGGACCTGGCCGTGTCCGGTCCACTGACCCTGGGCCTGCGCGCCAGCGCCCTGCGCCTGCAGTCCCGGCCCGGCGATCTGGCATTGCAGGGTGTGGTGGAACTGGCCGAGATTTCGGGCTCCGACACCTTCGTGCATGCCACCACGCCCTGGGGCGAGCTGGTGGCCCAGGTCACGGGCGTGCACCACCTGGACCTGGGCAGCACGGTCACGCTGCACCTGGACCCGGCCCATGCCTACGTGTTCGGCACGGACGGCGCGCTGCTGCTGGCGCCGGCGCGGCCCGGAGGACGATGAGATGGCCCGCATAGAACTCGATCTGGCCCACTCCTACAAGCCGAACCCGCAGCAGGACAGCGACTATGCGCTGCTGCCGCTGAGCATGGTCTTCGAGGACGGCGGCGCCTATGCGCTGCTCGGCCCCTCGGGCTGCGGCAAGACCACCATGCTCAACATCATGTCGGGCCTGCTGGTCCCCTCGCAGGGCAAGGTGCTGTTCGACGGCCGCGACATGACGCGCGCCACGCCCCAGGAACGCAACATCGCCCAGGTGTTCCAGTTCCCGGTGATCTACGACACCATGACCGTGGCCGAGAACCTGGCCTTTCCGCTGAAGAACCGCCGCATGCCCGAGGAGCGCATCCGCGCGCGGGTCGGCCAGATCGCCGAGATGCTGGAGATGAGCGGCCAGCTCGACCAGCGCGCGGCCGGCCTGTCTGCCGATGCCAAGCAGAAGATCTCGCTGGGCCGGGGCCTGGTGCGGCCCGATGTGTCGGCCGTGCTGTTCGACGAGCCGCTCACGGTGATAGACCCCCAGCTCAAGTGGCAGCTGCGCCGCAAGCTCAAGCAGATCCACCATGAACTGCGGCTCACGCTGATCTATGTGACGCACGACCAGGTGGAGGCCCTGACCTTTGCCGAGCACGTTGTGGTCATGACGCGCGGGCGCGCCGTGCAGGTGGGCACGCCCGCCCAGCTTTTCGAGCGGCCCAGCCACGCCTTTGTCGGCCACTTCATCGGCTCGCCGGGCATGAACTTCGTGCCGCTGCAGCAGGACGGCGGCCGGCTGCTGGCCGAGGGCCAGTACCTGTCCCTGCCCGCCGCACTGGCCAGTGTGGCGCCTGGTCTGCCCCTGAGCCTGGGCATACGCCCCGAGTACCTGGCACTGGCCTCGGCCGACGCGCCCGGCGCCGTGGCCTGCACGGTGGAGCGCGTGCAGGACGTGGGCACGCACCAGTTGCTGGTGGCGCGCCTGGGCGAGCGGCTGCTCAAGCTGCGCTGCGGCGCCGATGCCTTCCTGCCCGCCGTGGGTGAAACGGTATGGGTACAGCTGCAGGGCCCCCACACCTGCTACTACGTCAACGAGGAGCTGCAGGCATGAGCCAGACCGTCAAGCCCGTCAACCAGAAGGCCTGGCTGCTGATCCTGCCGGTCATCATCTGCGTGGCCTTCTCGGCCATCATCCCGCTGATGACGGTGGTGAATTACTCGGTGCAGGACATCATCAGTCCCGACCGGCGCGTGTTCGTGGGCACGGAGTGGTTTGCCCAGGTCATGCGCGACGAGGAACTGCACTCGGCCCTGCTGCGCCAGATCGGCTTTTCGCTGGCCGTGCTGCTGGTGGAGATTCCGCTGGGCATCGCCCTGGCCCTGTCCATGCCGGCCCAGGGCTGGAAGGCCTCGGCCGTGCTGGTCGTGGTCTCGCTGTCGCTGCTGATTCCGTGGAACGTGGTCGGCACCATCTGGCAGATCTACGGCCGTGCCGACATCGGACTGCTGGGCGCGGCGCTCAACGCGCTGGGCGTGGACTACAACTACACGGGCAATGCCGCCCATGCCTGGCTCACCGTGCTGGTCATGGATGTCTGGCACTGGACGCCGCTGGTGGCCCTGCTGTGCTACGCGGGCCTGCGCTCCATTCCCGACGCCTACTACCAGGCCGCGCGCATCGACGGCGCCAGCAAGTTCGCGGTGTTCCGCTACATCCAACTGCCCAAGATGCGCGGCGTGCTGATGATTGCCGTGCTGCTGCGCTTCATGGACAGCTTCATGATCTACACCGAGCCCTTCGTGCTCACGGGCGGCGGGCCCGGCAATGCGACCACCTTCCTGTCGCAGTACCTCACGCAAAAGGCCGTGGGCCAGTTCGACCTGGGGCCGGCGGCTGCCTTCTCGCTGATCTATTTCCTCATCATCCTGCTGCTGTGCTTCATCCTCTACAACTGGATGCAGCGCGTGGGCACGGCAGACAAGGAAGGGGTAAAAGAATGATCACCACGCTCCCTTCGTTCACTGCCCCCCGAGGGGGCTCGGCCTCCCTTGGGGCGGCCCTGCGGGAGGCCGGACATGACTGAAGACCGCCGTTTCCACAAGCGCACGCTGTTCCTCGTGGCCTACCTGCTGTTCGCCGTGCTGCCCATCTACTGGATGGTCAACATGAGCTTCAAGACCAACGAGGAGATCCTGTCGAGCTTCTCGCTGTGGCCCCAGCATTTCACCTGGGCCAACTACCAAACCATCTTCACCGACGCCTCCTGGTATTCGGGCTACATCAACAGCCTGATCTACGTGGCCATCAATACCGTGATCTCGCTCACGGTGGCGCTGCCGGCGGCCTATGCGTTCTCGCGCTACCAGTTCCTGGGCGACAAGCATGTGTTCTTCTGGCTGCTGACCAACCGCATGACGCCGCCGGCCGTCTTCCTGCTGCCCTTCTTCCAGCTCTACACCACGGTGGGCCTGATGGACACGCACATCGCCGTGGCCCTGGCCCACCTGCTGTTCAACGTGCCGCTGGCCGTCTGGATCCTGGAGGGCTTCATGAGCGGCATCCCGCGCGAGATCGACGAAACGGCCTATATCGACGGCTACTCCTTCCCGCGCTTTTTCCTCACCATCTTCCTGCCGCTGATCAAGGCCGGCGTGGGCGTGGCGGCCTTCTTCTGTTTCATGTTCAGCTGGGTGGAGCTGCTGCTGGCGCGCACGCTGACTAGCGTGAATGCCAAGCCCATCGTGGCGACCATGACGCGCACCGTCTCGGCCTCGGGCATGGACTGGGCGACGCTGGCGGCGGCCGGCGTGCTGACCATCGTGCCGGGCGCCATCGTGATCTGGTTTGTGCGGCATTACATCGCCAAGGGGTTCGCAATGGGAAGGGTTTGAGGCACCCCCTGAGCGGCTTACGCCGCTTCCCCCTCTCTACCCGCTTCCGCGGGGGAGGGGGACGACACCTTCGGGGCGGGGCGGCGCGGCCGGCGTAGGCCCTTCCTCGGTGTCCCTGGGCTGGGCTCTGCCGGTTTCGAGAAGCTGCGGGATTGATGCTGGATTTCTGAAAGGACTCGTCAATGTTTTCCTGGATGGCCTGGACGCTGCCGGTGGCGGTGTTCTTCAGTTGCATCGTGCTGATGCTGGTGGGCATGACGCTGTGGGAGTTGCGCAGCCCGACCGTGATGCGCAAGGGCTGGCTGCCGATGGCGACGACGCGCGGGGACCGGCTGTTCATCGGGCTGCTGCTGGCGGCCTATGTCAATCTGGCCTGGGTGGGCCTGGGCGAGAGGATGGTGCAGTGGTTCTCGCTGGAGGCCGAGCCTTCGGTGTGGATCAGCCTGGTGCTGTCCATGCTCGTGCTGGCCGTCGTGATGCGCAAAGGCTGATCACTTCATTCCATTTATCGACAGCCGGGTCCGAAGCTCCCCCGGGGCCCGCTGGTGCATGTGCATGTCGGGGAGACAGCAAGAATCTAGGAGACGGCAGATGAAACAACGACTTCATACCATCGCCCTCGCGGCAGCCCTGCTGGCGGCGGGGCAGGCGTCCTGGGCCGGAGAGGCGGAAGCCAAGAAGTGGATCGACGCGGAGTTCCAGCCCAGCACGCTGTCCAAGGACCAGCAGATGGCCGAGATGAAGTGGTTCATCGAGGCGGCCAAGAAGCTGCAGGCCAAGGGCGTCAAGGAGATCGCCGTGGTCTCCGAGACCATCACCACGCACGAGTACGAGAGCAAGACGCTGGCCAAGGCCTTCACCGAGATCACGGGCATCACCGTCAAGCACGACCTGATCCAGGAAGGCGACGTGGTCGAGAAGCTGCAGACCTCGATGCAGTCGGGCAAGTCCATCTATGACGGCTGGATCTCCGACTCCGACCTGATCGGCACGCACTACCGCTACGGCCGCATCATGAGCCTGACCGACTACATGGCCGGTGCCGGCAAGGACTTCACCAATCCGGGCCTGGACATCAAGGACTTCATCGGCACCAGCTTCACCACCGCGCCCGACGGCAAGCTTTACCAGTTGCCCGACCAGCAGTTCGCCAACCTCTACTGGTTCCGCGCCGACCTCTTCGAGCGCAAGGACCTCAAGGACAAGTTCAAGGCCAAGTACGGCTACGAGCTGGGCGTGCCGCTGAACTGGAGCGCCTACGAGGACATCGCCGAGTTCTTCACCAACGACGTCAAGCAGATCGACGGCAAGCCCATCTACGGCCACATGGACTACGGCAAGAAGGACCCGTCGCTGGGCTGGCGCTTCACCGATGCCTGGCTGTCCATGGCCGGCGCGGCCGACAAGGGCATTCCCAACGGCATGCCCGTCGATGAATGGGGCATCCGCGTGGCTGACGACAAGTGCACGCCCGTGGGCGCCTCGGTCTCGCGCGGGGGCGCCACCAACTCGCCGGCCGCCGTGTTCGCGCTCACCAAGTACGTGGACTGGATGAAGAAATACGCGCCCAAGGAAGCCATGGGCATGACCTTCGGCGAGTCCGGTCCCGTGCCGGCCCAGGGCCATATCGCGCAGCAGATCTTCTGGTACACCGCCTTCACGGCCGACATGACCAAGCCCGGCCTGCCCGTGGTCAATGCCGACGGCACGCCCAAATGGCGCATGGCGCCCGGCCCCAACGGCCCGTACTGGAAGGACGGCATGCAAAACGGCTACCAGGACGTGGGCAGCTGGACCTTCTTCAAGGACCATGACGCCAACCGCACGGCCGCCGCCTGGCTCTACGCGCAGTTCGTCACCGCCAAGACCACCAGCCTCAAGAAGACCATCGTCGGCCTGACGCCCATCCGCGAAAGCGACATCCGCTCCAAGGCCATGACCGACATGGCGCCCAAGCTCGGCGGCCTGGTCGAGTTCTACCGCAGCCCCGCCCGCGTGGCCTGGACGCCCACCGGCAACAACGTGCCCGACTACCCCAAGCTGGCCCAGCTGTGGTGGAAGAACGTGGCCCAGGCCGTCACCGGCGAGAAGACGCCCCAGGGCGCTATGGACAACCTGGCCGAGGAAATGGACCAGGTCATGTCCCGCCTGCAGCGTGCCGGCATGGCGCACTGCGCGCCCAAGCTCAACCCCAAGGGCGACCCGGCCAAGTGGCTCAGCGACAAGCAGGCGCCGTGGAAGAAGCTGGCCAATGAAAAGCCCAAGGGCGAGACGATTGCGTATGACACGCTGCTGAATGCCTGGAAAAACGGCAAGGTGAGGTGACACCCCCTGAGCCGCTGCGCGGCTTCCCCCCGTGGCACGGCGCCTCTCTACCCGCTTCGCGGGGGAGGGGGACGACGCCCTCGCCGCGAGGCGGCTCTTGCTCGGCGTCCCTGAGTTGGGCCCTGTCGGTTTTGGACGGCATGCCCTGTGCTGGCATCGCAGTCCATCGTTGGGGCGTCCTGGGTCGCCAAAAACACAAAACGAAAGATAGCGAAGAAAAAAATACAAAAACGAGCGAAAATAGCGGAAAACCCGATTCCGTCCCCTTCGCATTGGGCGCAGGCGTGGCGTCCCGGGTGCTGACATGGCGGCTACATGGCGCCCTGTTAACTTGCCCCACATTCCTTCGTCGAAGATCCATGTCCCTCGCTGCTTCCCCTCTGCCCACCGGCCGCGCCGCCCTGCTGGAACGCCTGGCCCAGCCTGAAACCTACGATCTGGCCATCATCGGCGGCGGTGCCACCGGCCTGGGCGTAGCCCTGGACGCGGCGGCGCGCGGGTTCAAGGTCGTGCTGGTGGAGTCGCATGACTTCGCCAAGGGCACGTCCTCGCGTGCCACCAAGCTGGTCCATGGTGGCGTGCGTTACCTGGCCCAGGGCAACATTGCCCTGGTGCGGGAAGCGCTGCATGAGCGCACCACGCTGCTGCACAACGCGCCCCACCTGGCGCAGCCGCTGGCCTTTGTCATGCCGTCCTACAAGCTGCTGGACACGCCGTTCTACGGCATCGGCCTCAAGATGTATGACGCGCTGGCCGGCAAGGCAGGCCTGGGCGCCACCGAATTCCTCTCGCGCTCCAGCACTGTCAAGTGTTTGCCCACCGTGCGCCAGCAAGGCCTCAAGGGCGGCGTCAAATACTGGGACGGCCAGTTCGACGATGCCCGCCTGGCGCTGGCGCTGGCACGCACGGCCGCCGCCAAGGGCGCGCTGCTGGTCAACTACTGTCCCGCGCTTGAACTGCTGCACGAAGGCGGCAAGGTCGCCGGCCTGGTCTGCGAAGACACGGAATCGGGCCGGCGCTTCACGCTGCGCGCCAAATGCGTGGTCAACGCCACCGGCCCCTGGGTGGACCTGTTCCGCCAGCAGGATGCCGAGGCCCAGGGCCGACCCGTCAAGCCCATGGTCGCGCCCAGCCAGGGCGTGCACGTGGTGGTGGACCGCGACTTCCTGCCCAGCGATCACGCCCTGCTCGTGCCCAAGACGGCCGATGGCCGCGTGCTCTTTGCCGTGCCCTGGCTGGGCAAGGTCATCCTGGGCACCACCGACACGCCGCGCAACGACTTGGCGCGCGAGCCCCTGCCGTTCCCCGAGGAGCTGGACTTCATCCTCACCGAGGCCGGACGCTACCTCACGCGCCAGCCCACGCTGGCCGACGTGCGCAGCATGTGGGTCGGCCTGCGCCCGCTGGTCAAGCCCCAGGACGATGACGGCGAGAACACCAAGAAGATCAGCCGCGAGCACACGGTCATGTCCAGCCGCACCGGCCTGGTCACCGTCACGGGCGGCAAATGGACCACCTACCGTGCCATGGCCGAAGACGTGCTCTCCGAATGCTTTGCCATCGGCCGCCTGCCGCACCGCCCCGGCGGCGTCACGGCCCGCCTGCCGCTGGCCGGCGCCCCGGCCGAGTCCGCCGTGCACCACCGCATGAACCAGGTCCAGGGCCTGCACTCCTATGGCACGGAAGCCTCGGCGGTGGAGGCGTTGCCGGGCAACGACGAATGGCTGGCAGACGGCCTGAACGAAGCCATGGTGCGCTTTGCCGCGCGCTTCGAGTACGCGCGCACCGTGGAAGACGTGCTGGCGCGCCGCAGCCGCCTGCTGTTCCTCGATGCGCGCAAGGCCGCCGAGGTGGCGCCGCGCGTGGCAGCCATCCTCCAGGAGGAGCTGGGGCAGGACGCCGGCCTGGCGGACTTCATGCCGCTGGCGGCCCAGTACCTGCCGGCCTGATTGCGGCTGAAGTCCCTCTCAAGCAAAACGCCCTGCACTGCAGGGCGTTTTGCTTTTGGAGGCAGATGCAAGCCAAGGAAAGATTGTCAAAATTGATGGATATCTATCTTTGATTGTTTTTATGAATCAGAATGCTGCCCATGGCATCTCGTAACGGTGCCGGCGAACAGCAGCCAGCACAAGGCTGACGAGGGAGGGGGAATGATGAAGAAAGCGCCTGAAAGTCCGTTTTCCGCAGGGTCAGGGCCGTGCCCGAACCCAACGCGGTGGCCCCAAGCCGCTGCGATGTCTGCGCCGCCGTAGCACGCGCGGCCAGCCGGCAGCAGACGATTGCGTTGAGTCTGCCACCCTTTGCCGAGCCCGCCAGGCTCGGCTTTTTTATGGGCGTTTCCGATGGTGTGCGGCCATCGGCAGGCCCAGCTTGCTCCTGGGTTGATAGCGCTCTTGTGGGGGTTGCGCAACGCTGCCGGCCAGGGGTGGAAAAGGCAGCTAAGGGTTTGACGCGCAAAGGAATTTCTGGGACAATCCCATGCTTCACGTGAAAATCGTGAAGTTATCTGCCCAGTGGAAGCGCCGAGAAATGGTTTTCGGCGTGGACGACGGGCCCAAGACTGACTGGCTGCTCGCGGCCCTTGAGAAGACTCTGGGGCTGTCGAGTGTTTGCTGGAGCAAGTTGGGAATATTGAAATGATCCAAACAGAATCTCGGTTAGAGGTTGCCGACAACACCGGCGCGAAGTCTGTTCAGTGCATCAAAGTGCTGGGCGGTTCTCATCGTCGCTATGCGAGTGTTGGTGACATCATCAAGGTGACCATCAAGGAAGCTGCACCGCGTGGACGCGTCAAAAAAGGCGAGGTCTACAGCGCGGTCGTGGTGCGTACGGCGAAGGGTATTCGCCGTGCTGATGGCTCGCTCGTCAAGTTCGACGGCAACGCCGCCGTTCTGCTGAACGCCAAGCTGGAGCCTATCGGCACCCGCATCTTTGGCCCCGTGACTCGTGAACTGCGCAACGAAAAGTTCATGAAGATCGTGTCCCTGGCACCTGAAGTTCTCTAAAGGAAGCACCATGAACAAGATTCGCAAGGGCGACCAAATCATCGTGCTGACCGGCCGTGACAAGGGCAAGCAAGGCGTGGTCTCGGCTCGCAAGGACGACTCCCACCTGTTGATCGATGGCATCAACATGGTGAAGAAGCACGTCAAGCCGAACCCCATGAAGGGCACCACCGGCGGTATCGTGGAAAAGGCCATGCCTATCCACCAATCCAACGTGGCCATCTTCAATGCAGCGACCGGCAAGGCTGATCGCGTGGGCATCAAGGTGCAGGCCGACGGCACACGCGTTCGCGTGTTCAAGTCCAGCGGCGCCGAAATCAAGGCGGCCTAAGGGGTAACACATGGCACGACTGCAAAAACTGTATCGCGAAAAGATCGCGGCTGAACTCAAGGAAAAGTTCGGCTACACCTCCTCCATGGAAGTGCCCCGTCTGACCAAGATCACCCTGAACATGGGTGTGAGCGAAGCCGTGGCCGACAAGAAGGTGATGGACAACGCCGTGGCTGACCTGACCAAGATTGCTGGTCAGAAGCCCGTGGTGACCAAGGCCAAGAAGGCTATCGCCGGCTTCAAGATCCGTGAAGGCCAGGCCATTGGCTGCATGGTGACCCTGCGTGGCGTTCAGATGTATGAATTCCTGGACCGTTTCGTCACCGTGGCTCTGCCCCGCGTGCGTGACTTCCGTGGTATCTCCGGCCGTTCTTTCGACGGTCGCGGCAACTACAACGTCGGCGTCAAGGAACAGATCATCTTCCCCGAAATCGAGTACGACAAGGTGGACGCTCTGCGTGGTCTGAACATCAGCATCACGACGACAGCTCGGACCGACGATGAGTGCAAGGCACTGCTCGCCGCTTTCCGTTTCCCCTTCAAGAACTGAGGTGGCGCATGGCTAAAGTTGCATTGATCCAGCGCGAACTCAAGCGCGAAAAGCTGGCAGCCAAGTACGCTGCCAAATACGCAGAACTGAAGGCAATCGCCGCTGACGCAAAGCGCAGCGACGAAGAGCGCGACGCCGCTCGCCTGGGCCTGCAGAAGCTGCCCCGTAACGCGAACCCCACTCGCCAGCGCAACCGCTGCGAGATCACGGGTCGTCCCCGTGGCACCTTCCGTCAATTCGGTCTGGGCCGCGCCAAGATCCGTGAACTGGCCTTCGCTGGCGACATCCCCGGTGTCACCAAGGCCAGCTGGTAAGCAAGCAGGAGAGATTAAACATGAGCATGAGTGATCCCATCGCTGACTTGCTGACCCGCATCCGCAATGCACAAATGGTCTCCAAGACCACCGTGACGGCTCCTTCCTCCAAGGTCAAGGTTGCCATCGCCCAGGTGCTGAAGGATGAAGGCTACATCGACGGCTTCCAAGTGAAGACCGACGCTGGCAAGTCCGAACTCGAAATTACCCTGAAGTACTACGCCGGCCGTCCGGTGATCGAGCGCATCGAGCGCGTGAGCCGTCCCGGCCTGCGCGTGTACAAGGGCCGTGACGCAATCCCCCAGGTCATGAACGGTATGGGCGTTGCCATCGTCACCACTCCCAAGGGCGTGATGACGGATCGCAAGGCACGCGCCACTGGCGTGGGCGGCGAAGTGCTGTGCTACGTGGCCTAACGGACATTAAGGAGAAATACTGAAATGTCTCGCGTAGCAAAGACTCCCGTGGCCATCCCCGCAGGCGTGGATGTGTCCATCAAAGACGACCAGATCAATGTGAAGGGCACCGGCGGCACGCTGTCGCAAGCCCAGAACGTTCTGGTGAAGATCTCCAACAACGAAGGCAAGCTGTCTTTCGAGCCCGTCAATGACTCGCGCGAAGCCAACGCCATGAGCGGCACCATGCGTCAGCTGGTGAACAACATGGTGGTGGGCGTGAGCAAGGGCTTCGAGAAGAAGCTGTCGCTGGTTGGCGTGGGTTTCAAGGCTTCGGCCTCGGGCTCCAAGCTGAACCTGGCGATCGGCTTTTCGCACCCGGTGAACTTCGAAATGCCGGCCGGCATCACTGTCACCACCCCCACACCGACCGAAATCTTGGTCAAGGGTGCTGACCGCCAGGCCGTTGGCCAAATGGCTGCTGAGATCCGTGCCGTTCGTCCTCCCGAGCCCTACAAGGGCAAGGGCATCCGTTACTCGGATGAGAAGGTCGTGATCAAAGAGACCAAGAAGAAGTAAGGAGCTGCATTATGTTGACCAAGAAAGAGCAGCGTCTCCGTCGTGCCCGCCAGACCCGCATCCGCATTGCACAGCAAGGCGTGGCACGTCTGAGCGTGAACCGTACGAACCTCCACATCTACGCAAGCGTGGTGTCGGAAGACGGCACCAAGGTGCTGGCTTCGGCCTCCACCGCCGAAGCCGAAGTGCGCACCCAACTGGGCGCCATCGGCAAGGGTGGCAACGTGGCTGCCGCTACGCTGATTGGCAAGCGCATTGCCGAGAAGGCGAAGGCTGCCGGCGTGGAGAAAGTGGCTTTCGATCGCGCTGGTTTCGCATACCACGGCCGCGTGAAGGCTTTGGCAGAAGCCGCTCGTGAAGCCGGCCTGCAGTTCTAAGCGGAGCGGATAGAAATGGCAAAGTTTTCTCCCAAGGTGCAAGACGAAGGTCGTGACGACGGTCTGCGCGAAAAAATGATCGCGGTGAACCGCGTCACCAAGGTTGTGAAGGGCGGTCGTATCCTCGGCTTCGCTGCACTGACCGTGGTTGGCGATGGTGATGGCCGCGTTGGCATGGGCAAGGGCAAGTCGAAGGAAGTGCCTGCAGCCGTGCAAAAGGCGATGGAAGAATCCCGTCGCAACATGATCAAGGTGTCTTTGAAGCACGGCACGATCCATCACACCGTGATGGGTCAGCATGGCGCAGCATCCGTGATGCTGAACCCCGCTCCCAAGGGTACCGGCATCATCGCCGGCGGCCCGATGCGCGCCGTTTTCGAAGTGCTGGGCATCACCGACATCGTGGCCAAGAGCCATGGTTCGTCGAATCCCTAC
Organism: Delftia sp. DLF01; assembly: GCF_014852125.1. Taxonomy (NCBI): domain Bacteria; kingdom Pseudomonadati; phylum Pseudomonadota; class Betaproteobacteria; order Burkholderiales; family Comamonadaceae; genus Delftia; species Delftia sp. DLF01. The sequence continues at coordinate 1,124,677 of NZ_JACVAZ010000002.1, read as the reverse complement.
AACATGGTCCGCGCGACTTTTGACGCTCTGAAGCACTCCACGACCCCTTCGGAAGTGGCAGCCAAGCGCGGCAAGTCGGTTGAAGACATCTTCACCGCCTGATCGGAGTCAATCACATGACAACGCAACAAACCGTGAAGGTGCAACTGGTGCGCAGCCCCATTGGCACCAAGGAATCGCACCGCGCCACCGTCCGTGGCCTGGGCCTGCGCAAGCTGAACAGCATCAGCGAACTGCAGGACACGCCTGCCGTGCGCGGCATGATCAACAAGATCAGCTACCTGGTCAAAGTTCTCTGAAAGGATTGATGATGGAACTCAATAGCATCAAGCCTGCAGAGGGCTCCAAGCACGCCAAGCGCCGTGTCGGTCGCGGCATCGGCTCCGGCCTGGGCAAGACTGCCGGCCGTGGTCACAAGGGTCAGAAGTCGCGTTCGGGTGGCTACCACAAGGTGGGCTTCGAAGGCGGTCAAATGCCTCTGCAGCGCCGTCTGCCCAAGCGTGGCTTCAAGTCGCATCTGCTGAAGTTCAATGCAGAAGTGACCCTGTCCGCTCTGGAACAGCTGGGCCTGGCCGAAGTCGATCTGGCAGCTCTGAAGCAAGCCGGTCTGGTTGGTGAAATCGCAAAGGTGGTCAAGATCATCAAGAGCGGTGAAATCAGCAAGGCTGTCAAGCTCAACGGCATCGGCGCTACCGCCGGCGCCAAGGCTGCCATCGAAGCTGCCGGTGGCAGCATCGCCTGATTAATGATCTGAAAGAAGACATCCGTGGCTACTAGCGCAGCTCAAATTGCAAAAACCGGAAAATTCGGCGATCTTCGCCGCCGTCTGGTTTTTCTGTTGCTCGCGCTGGTCGTTTACCGGATCGGGGCTCATATCCCCGTGCCGGGCATCGATCCAGCGCAGCTGCAGCAGCTGTTCAATGGCCAGCAGGGCGGCATTCTCAATCTGTTCAACATGTTCTCGGGTGGGGCGCTCTCGCGCTTCACGGTGTTCGCACTGGGGATCATGCCGTACATCTCGGCATCGATCATCATGCAGCTCATGACCTACGTGGTCCCTACATTCGAGCAGCTGAAAAAGGAAGGTGAATCGGGTCGTCGCAAGATCACCCAGTACACCCGCTACGGCACTTTGGGCCTGGCGATTTTTCAGTCCCTGGGAATTGCCGTGGCTCTGGAAAGCTCCGCAGGTCTGGTTCTGAGCCCTGGCTTCGGCTTCCGCCTCACGGCGGTGGTCAGCCTGACGGCCGGCACCATGTTCCTGATGTGGCTCGGTGAACAGATCACGGAACGTGGTCTGGGCAACGGCATCTCGATCCTCATCTTTGGAGGTATCGCCGCAGGTCTGCCGAGCTCCATCGGTGGTCTGCTGGAGCTGGTGCGCACCGGTGCCATGAGCATCCTGGCCGCGATCTTCATCGTTCTCGTGGTGGCAGCCGTGACGTACTTCGTCGTGTTTGTCGAGCGGGGACAACGCAAGATCCTGGTGAACTATGCGCGTCGTCAGGTGGGTAACAAGGTGTATGGTGGCCAGTCTTCGCACTTGCCGCTGAAGCTGAACATGGCGGGGGTCATTCCTCCCATCTTCGCTTCCTCGATCATCTTGCTGCCGGCGACCGTTGTGAACTGGTTCAGTGCAGGGGAATCCATGCGCTGGCTGAAGGACATTGCTAGCACGCTGACCCCCGGTCAGCCGATCTATGTGATGCTCTACGCCACTGCCATCATCTTCTTCTGCTTCTTCTACACGGCCCTGGTGTTCAACAGCCGGGAAACCGCCGACAACCTGAAGAAGAGTGGTGCCTTCATCCCCGGGATCCGTCCCGGTGACCAGACGGCCCGCTACATTGACAAGATCCTGGTTCGCCTGACCCTGGCTGGCGCGGTGTACATCACATTCGTGTGCTTGTTGCCCGAGTTCCTGATCCTGAAGTACAACGTTCCGTTCTACTTCGGTGGTACATCACTGCTGATTATTGTGGTGGTGACCATGGACTTCATGGCCCAGGTGCAGAACTACATGATGTCGCAACAGTACGAATCGCTCCTCAAAAAGGCGAACTTCAAAGCGACACTTGGCAATTGAACTAAGTGATGGGCCTGGCCGGCGGTGCCGGCGGGTCCAGTAAGAGTTAGTAGACGCCCACTCGATCTATCCATCGCGGGCATGTTTCCCGGTCGATAGGCCGTAACGGATGTAGAGTTTTAGGAGAATGAAATGAGAGTTTCGGCTTCGGTCAAAAAAATCTGCCGTAACTGCAAGATCATCCGCCGCAAAGGTGTGGTGCGAGTGATCTGCACGGACCAGCGCCACAAGCAGCGCCAGGGTTGATAGGAAAGTTTGAGGACGAATAATGGCACGTATCGCTGGCATTAACATCCCGCCGCATCAGCACGCTGAAATCGGCCTGACCGCTATCTATGGGATCGGTCGCACCACTGCACGCAAGATCTGCGAAGCCGCTGGCATCGCATATTCCAAGAAAATCAAGGAACTGACTGACGGTGATCTGGAAAAGATCCGTGATCAGCTGACTTCCCTGACTCTGGAAGGTGATCTGCGTCGCGAAACAACGATGAACATCAAGCGTTTGATGGACATCGGTTGCTATCGCGGTTTCCGTCATCGTCGTGGCCTGCCCATGCGTGGTCAACGTACCCGCACGAATGCACGTACCCGCAAGGGTCCGCGCAAGGGTGCCGCGGCTTTGAAGAAATAAAGAGATTGAAAGATCACTATGGCTAAGTCTCCCGCAAACAACGCTGCACAGCGCGTTCGCAAGAAAGTCCGTAAGAACATTTCGGACGGCATTGCCCACGTGCACGCTTCGTTCAACAACACGATCATCACCATCACCGACCGCCAAGGCAACGCTCTGTCGTGGGCCTCGTCGGGTGGCCAGGGCTTCAAGGGTTCGCGCAAGTCGACTCCCTTCGCTGCCCAGGTGGCTTCGGAAGTGGCTGGTCGTGCTGCCATCGAACAGGGCATCAAGAACCTGGACGTCGAAATCAAGGGTCCCGGTCCTGGCCGTGAATCCTCGGTTCGCGCCCTGGGCGCCCTGGGCATCCGCATCACTTCCATCGCGGACGTGACGCCGGTTCCCCACAACGGCTGCCGCCCTCAAAAGCGCCGTCGTATCTAAGCTTTTTCACCAAGCCCACCGCCGCCCAGATGTGTAACATCGCGGGCGGCTCCCGTGCTTGTGCACGGCAGATGACACAAAGGAAATCAAGTGGCACGCTATATCGGCCCCAAGGCCAAACTCTCCCGCCGTGAAGGCACTGACCTGTTCCTGAAGAGCGCACGTCGCTCGATCGCCGACAAGTCCAAGTTCGACACCAAGCCCGGCCAGCACGGCCGCACTTCCGGTCAGCGTACTTCCGACTTCGGCCTGCAGCTGCGTGAAAAGCAGAAGGTCAAGCGCATGTACGGCGTGCTGGAAAAGCAATTCCGCCGCTACTTCGAAGCCGCCGACAAGAAGAAGGGCAACACCGGTGCCAATCTGCTGTCGCTGCTGGAGTCGCGTCTGGACAACGTGGTGTACCGCATGGGCTTCGGCTCGACCCGCTCGGAAGCGCGTCAGCTGGTGTCGCACAAGGCCATCACGGTCAACGGCCAATCCGTCAACATCCCTTCCTACATGGTGAAGGTGGGTGACGTGGTCGCCGTGCGTGAAAAGTCCAAGAAGCAGGCTCGTATCGTCGAAGCCCTGCAACTGGCTGGTCAAGTCGGTTTCCCCGCATGGGTGGAAGTGTCTGCCGACAAGGCTGAAGGCACGTTCAAGAAGTCGCCTGACCGCGACGAGTTCGGTGCAGACATCAACGAATCCCTGATCGTTGAGTTGTACTCGCGTTAATTCCGCGCAGCGACATTTCTGTAAAACCGTCCCCCAGCCGCGAGGCATCGCGCTGGGGTGCTTCACCAGCCTTACCGGTGTAACGAGCCGGGGGTATTGAGAGGAAGTCTGCATGCAAACCAATTTGCTGAAGCCCAAGACGATCAATGTCGAGCAGCTTGGCCACAATCGCGCCAAAGTTGTTCTGGAGCCGTTTGAGCGTGGCTACGGCCATACGCTGGGCAACGCCCTGCGCCGTGTCCTGCTCTCGTCCATGGTGGGTTACGCAGCGACGGAAGTGACGATTGCTGGTGTGTTGCACGAGTACTCGTCCATCGACGGTGTCCAGGAAGATGTGGTCAACATCCTGCTGAACCTCAAGGGTGTGGTGTTCAAGCTGCACAACCGCGATGAGGTCACGCTCTCGCTGCGCAAGGATGGCGAAGGCGTCGTGACGGCGCGCGACATCCAGACGCCCCACGACGTGGAAATCATCAACCCTGATCATGTCATCGCCAACCTGTCGCAAGGCGGCAAGCTGGACATGCAGATCAAGGTGGAGAAGGGCCGCGGCTATGTGCCCGGCAACGTGCGCCGCTATGGCGACGAGTCCACGAAGTCGATCGGCCGCATTGTGCTGGACGCTTCGTTCTCGCCCGTCAAGCGCGTGAGCTACGCCGTCGAATCGGCCCGCGTTGAACAACGCACCGACCTCGACAAGCTGGTGGTGGAGATCGAAACCAATGGTGCGATCACTGCCGAGGACGCCGTGCGCGCCTCCGCCAAGATTCTGGTGGAACAGCTCGCCGTGTTCGCTCAGCTGGACGGCGGCGATATCGCCAGCGTCTTCGATGCTCCGGCCGGTGGCCGTGGTGCCGCAACCGCCTTTGATCCCATCTTGCTGCGTCCCGTGGACGAGCTGGAACTCACCGTGCGTTCGGCCAACTGCCTCAAGGCAGAGAACATCTACTACATCGGCGACCTGATCCAGCGTACCGAAAACGAGCTGCTCAAGACCCCCAACCTGGGTCGCAAGTCGCTCAACGAGATCAAGGAAGTCCTGGCTTCCCGCGGTCTGACGCTGGGCATGAAGCTCGAGAACTGGCCGCCTGCTGGCCTGGAAAAGCGCTAAGCACTATAATTGCAGGCTCTCCTTTTTGGAGAGCCTCAGTGCCTCGGGCAGTACCTGATACGGCTGCACGAATTAATCAACAACTTGCGCAAATTCGGTTGAGGCAAGCTGCAGATCCGGTAACGGGTCCAGGCTTGCATCCTTGTTTGCGCAAGCCCTAATTACAAATTTTAGGAATAAAGCACCATGCGTCACGGTCACGGCCTCCGCAAACTCAATCGCACCTCTTCGCACCGCCTGGCGATGCTGAAGAACATGATGAATTCGCTCATCGAGCACGAAGCCATCAAGACCACCGTTCCCAAGGCCAAGGAACTGCGCCGCGTGATCGAGCCCATGATCACCCTGGCCAAGGTCGACACCGTTGCCAACCGCCGCCTGGCATTCGACCGCCTGCGCGACCGCGACAGCGTGACCAAGCTCTTCAACGAGCTGGGCCCCCGCTTCGCAAAGCGTCCTGGTGGCTACACCCGTATCCTGAAGATGGGCTTCCGCGTGGGCGACAACGCCCCCATGGCCTTCGTGGAACTGGTCGAGCGCGCTGAAGAAGGCGCCGCCGAAGCCAAGGCAGCTGAATAATCTGCTATAATTTTGGAATACCGCGCGATGGAGCAGTCTGGTAGCTCGTTGGGCTCATAACCCAAAGGTCGGAGGTTCAAATCCTTCTCGCGCAACCAAATTGAAAAGGGCTACGACAACTGTCGTAGCCCTTTTTTCATGCCCTCGCGCCAGGGCAAAGGCCAGGCGGGCAGCCCGGCATCAGCCGCCCAGCTGGTTGCCGATGCGCTGGCCCAGCCGCAGGCGCACGCGGTGGGCGATTTCCTGGGCGACCTCGGGGCTGAGCACTTCGCTGATGTGCAGCAGCTCGGTGTAGTGCATGTACAGAAGGCCGCGCAGGGTCTTGAATGCGGCCTCGTGCTCGGCGCCGCAGACGCTGGCGTCATTGGCCAGCACGCGCTCCACCACACCGGCCTGCAGCAGCGGGATCTTGCATATGACGGCGTGGCGGGCGATCTCCAGGTCGATTTCCTGGAGCCGGCATTCCCATTCCTCGGGCAAGAATCGGTTGGCTGGCATGTCGGCTTTTCTCCTTTTTTCACTGCATGGGTACACCGGGGCGAAAGGCACCCGGTCTGGGGATGCTGTCATGTGAGCGGGGCTCGGTGGCCTGGGTCGCCAGGTTTACTGGCCCGGCCTTGATGCCTGTCAAACTTCGGTGGCGCAGGCGCCCGCTGGAAGCCGGGCTCATGCTGCACTGCATCATGATGTCAGTCATGCGGCGCGGCCGCCAGTGCCCGTGCAGGCTGGTGGGCTTTTGCTCCCGGCAGGCCATGCTCTCTCGGCGCCGCTCCGGCAACGCAAAGGATCCACATGCTCGAGAAGATCGCCTCGCTGTTCCGCTATTTCAAGGCGGCCGTGCCGTTCCGGCTGGTGCCGGCACTGATTGCCACCGCCGTGCTGTTCGGCCTGCTGCTGATGCCCGTGCCCGAGGGGCTGACGCCCAAGGGCTGGCAGCTGGTCGCCATTTTCTTGACCACCATCGTGGCTATCATCCTCAAGGTCATGCCCATTGGCGTGATGGCCTTGATGGCCATCGTCATCGTCTCGCTGTCCCAGGTCACCTCCGGCTCGTCCAAGGGTGCCATCACCGATGCGCTGAGCAGCTTTTCCAGCCCGCTGATCTGGCTGATCGTGGTGGCCATCCTGATCTCGCGCGGCCTCAAGAAGACGGGGCTGGGCAGCCGCATCGGCCTGATGTTCATCGCCCTGCTGGGCAAGCGCACCATCGGCATCGGCTACGGCCTGGCGATCTGTGAACTGGTGCTGGCTCCGTTCACGCCCAGCAACACGGCGCGCGGCGGCGGCATCGTGCACCCGATCATGAAGTCCATCGCCAATGCCTTCGAGTCGGACCCGGCCAAGGGCACGCAGGGCAAGGTGGGCACCTACCTGGCCCTGGTCAACTACCACGCCAATCCCATCACCTCGGCCATGTTCCTGACCGCCACCGCGCCCAACCCGCTGGTGGTGGATTTCGTGGCCAAGGCGACGGGCCAGGCCCTGCACCTGAGCTGGACCACCTGGGCGCTGTACATGCTGCTGCCGGGCCTGCTGTGCCTGCTGCTGATGCCGCTGGTGATCTACCTGCTGTCGCCGCCCGAGCTCAAGGCCACGCCCAATGCCGTGGAGTACGCCCGCAGCGAGATGGCGCGCATGGGGCCGCTGTCGGGCAAGGAGCGCGTGATGCTGGGCACCTTCGGCCTGATGCTGCTGCTGTGGGCCAACGTACCGCAGATGCTGTTCGGCCCGGCCTTCGTGCTGGACCCCACCGTGGTGGCCTTCCTGGGCCTGTTCGTGCTGATCATCACGGGCACCATCGACTGGGATGACGTGCTGTCCGAGAAAAGCGCCTGGGACACCCTGGTCTGGTTCGGCGCCCTGGTGATGCTGGCCGAGCAGCTCAACAAGCTCGGCGTGGTGTCCTGGTTTGCCGTGGGCATGAAGAACGCCATCGTCGCCAGCGGCCTGGACTGGCTGCCGGTGGCGGCCATCCTGGTGGGCGTGTTCGTGTTCTCGCATTACCTGTTCGCCAGCACCACGGCCCACATCAGCGCCATGATGCTGGCCTTCCTGACCGTGGGCGCGCAGCTGATTCCGGCCGACTATGTCGTGCCCTTCATGCTGATGATGACGGCCGGCTCGGCCATCATGATGACGCTGACCCACTACGCCACCGGCACTTCGCCCATCATCTTCGGCAGCGGCTACGTCACGCTGGGCAACTGGTGGCGCGTGGGTGCGGCCATGTGCGTGATCGAGCTGCTGATCTTTGCCGTGGTCGGCAGTGTCTGGTGGAAGCTGCTGGGCCTGTGGTGAGGGCGGGCGCCCTCAAGCCGTGGTCCGTGGCTCGCCCAGCGACAGCATGAGCCGGTTGGCCCAGTTGAAGAAGGCCGTGCCGTGCAGCACATCGGAGATGGCGGCATCGTCCAGGCCTGCGGTGCGCAGTGCATCGATGTGGGCGGGCTCCAGCGCAGGCGGCGTCTGGGTCAGCGCCACGGCCGCCGTGACGATGGCATTCCAGCGCGGCCCCAGGTCCGTGCCCGGGCCTTCGTCGAGCAGGCGCTGCACGTCGCCGCCCCTGCGCGAGAAGTGCGTGGCAAAGCGTGCGTGCACCGAGGCGCAGTAGATGCAGCCATTGGCGCGTGAGGTGGCCGCAGCGGCCAGCTCGCGCTCGGCACGCGGCAGGCCGGCGTCGGGGTTGTAGAAGATGTCCTTGTCGGTGCGTGTGCGTGCGCCCAGCGTGTCGGGGTCGCGCGCCAGCAGGCGGAAGTAGGGCGACTGCGCGCGTGAGGCATCTACCAGGCCCGCATGGTGGCGTTCGGTCAGTTCGCTTTCTTCCAGTGGCTCAATCCAGGGCAGCCAGTCGAGCTGTTCCTGGGTGAAGACCTGGGGAGCGGCGGAGTTCGTTGAGGTCATGGCTGGGCTTGCAGGGTGGTGGGTTGATGGGCTGCCTGGGGCGCGGGGCGTGCAGCCAGCACGCGCAACCCCGCCACGACGCGGATCTGGAAGGACAGGAAGGACGCCAGCTGGGACAGGATGACGATGTCCGTCTCGCTCCAGCCCGCCTGTTGCAGCGCCTGCAGGGCCCCGGCGCTGGCGTCGCGCGGGTGGTAGGCCAGCAGGTGGGCATGGGCCAGCGCCGCGGCCAGGCGCGCGCCCAGCAGTGCGGCGTGGGCCGGGTCCACGGCATAGGCGGGGCCGGGCTGGTCCTCGCGGCTCAGCGGGCCTGCCGGGTAGCTGCCGTAGGGGCCGTGCGGGCCGCTGCCGGCCTGCAGGCTCTGGGCGCGGCCACGCACCACTTCGGACGCCACCACGGCGGCCAGTTCCGCATCCTCGGTGGCCAGCGCGCGTGTATAGAAGACGGCGCTGCGCGGCTCGCCATGCAGCCCGGCCGTGAAGGCGGCCAGGGCCAGCCGCTCGCGCAGCGAGACCGTGCCGGGCACAGGCTCGGCGGGCGTGAACAGGGCGGCAAAGCTTTGCTGGGCCTGCGTGCGTGCCTCGGTGCGGTGGCGGCGCACGCGGTCCAGGGCGCTGCCGGGGGTGATGTCGGCGAGGTGGTCGATCACGTCGCCGGGAAAGCGGGGCGTTGCGGTGGTGTTCATGGTCATGCGGCTTGCAGCAGTCCGGCCCGGACTGCGGGGAGGGAAGAGGGCGCTGGGGTGGACGTGGATGTGGACTCATCGGCACGGCGCCAGCCCAGGGCCGGTGCCACATGGGCGGCCGTCAGCTCGATGGAGCGCAGGATGGCGTCGTGCGGCGGATCGATGGAATGCACCTGGAAGACGATGTCGCTCACGCGCGCCAGCGCCGTGTCGGCGCGCAGCGAGGCGATGACCTCGTCCGGCGTGCCCACATGCACGTCGTAGGCGGCGATGAGATCGGCCAGCGGCGCCTGCGGATCGACGCGGGCCGCCCATTGCGAGGGCTGGGCCGCATGGCGCAGGGCCACGCGGCGCAGGCCGGCCTCGGCCCAGCGCAGCGCATCGTCTCGGCGGTCGGCCACGAACAGCGTGCGCGAGCCCAGGATGCGCGGCGCCCGCCCTGCGGGCAGGCGGGCGAGGTAGGCGTCGATGATGGGGTTCTGGATCTCGGACAGCGTGGCCTGCGGCGCGCCTTCGGGCCGTGGCTGGGTGCGCGACAGCATCAGGCCGTCGCCATTGGCCCCGGCCCGCGCGCCGCCCTCGGCCGAGAACGTGGCCTGCCAGACGCGCTCCAGCAGCTGCGGCGCGGCCGGGTACAGGCGCACGCCACCGGCCAGCGCGCGCCCGGCCCAGGCGTCCTGCAGCACGCCGAAGTTGCGTGCGAAGACGGCGCCGCGCTCGGCGCCCTGCACGCCAAAGGCCTCGAAGGATTCGGCCGTGCCGCCCGTGCCCAGGCCCACCTCCAGGCGGCCGCCGGTCAGCAGGTCCAGCACGGCCGCGTCCTCGGCCACGCGCAGCGCGTTTTCCAGCGGCAGCGTGATCACGCCCGTGCCGATGCGGATGCGCCGCGTGCGCGCCGCCACATGGGCCAGAAAGACGAAGGGCGAGGGCAGGCCGCCCTCGCTTTCATGGAAATGGTGCTGGGCTACCCAGGCCGAGTCGAAGCCGTGGGCCTCGGCATGGGCGATCTGCTCGGCCACCAGGCGGTAGCGCTCGCCGGCCGGCGCGTCGTCGAGCAGGCGGCTGAAGAAGCCCAGGCGTGGGCCGTTGCGGGGGGCGGCGCCAGCGTGTGTGTCAGGCGGTATGAGGGACAAAATCAATGCTCCTTTTGCCGGGAATGGCGTCCATGAGTTCGCGCGTGTAGTCGCTGGTGGGGCGCTGGAACACTTCCTCCACGCTGCCCGCGTCCACCACCCGGCCCGCGCGCAGCACCGACACCGTGTCGGCGATCTGGCGCACCACGGCAAGGTCGTGCGAGATGAAGAGATAGGTCAGCCCCAGGTCCTGCTGCAGCTGGGCGAGCAGGGCCAGGATCTGCGCCTGCACCGTCACGTCCAGGGCCGATACGGCCTCGTCCAGCACCAGCACCTGCGGCTGCAGCACCAGGGCGCGCGCAATCGCCACGCGCTGGCGCTGGCCGCCCGACAGCGCATGCGGGCGCCGCTGCAGCACGCCGGGCGGCAGGCCCACGCGCTCCAGCATGTCGTGCACGCGCCGGCGGCGCTCATCGGCCGGCAGCGGGTCGAAGTTCAGCAGGGGCTCCTCGATGATGTCGAACACGCTCTGGCGCGGGTCCAGAGAACTGAACGGGTTCTGGTAGACCAGCTGCACGCGGCGGCGCAGCTGGCGCAGGGCCTCGCCGCGCAGGCCCGTGACCTCGGTGCCTTCGATGCGGATGCGGCCCGCCGTGGGCCGGCCCAGGCCCACGATGGCGCGGATGGTGGTGGTCTTGCCCGAGCCCGACTCGCCCACGATGGCATGCGTGCTGCCCCGGCGCACGCGCAGCGACACGCCGTCCACGGCGCGGAAGATGCCGCGCCCGTGGGCGGAGGCATGGCCGGGGGCCGCGAACTCGTGCACCAGATCCTCGACCTCGATGGCCCAGTCATCGGCCGTGGCGGGCCTGGGCGTGCGGCGCGGCGCGGGCGCCAGCGAAGGCGCATCGGCCAGCAGCCGCCGCGTATAGGCGCTTTGCGGATTGCGCAGCAGCTCCAGCGTGGGGCCCTGCTCCTGGATGCGGCCGCCCTGCATGACGACCAGGCGGTGCGAACGGTCGGCCGCCACGCCCAGGTCATGCGTGACCAGCAGCACGGCCGTGCCGGTCTCGCGGCGCAGCGCGTCGATCAGGTCCAGGATGCGCCGCTGCACGGTCACGTCCAGCGCGCTGGTGGGCTCGTCGGCAATGATGAGGGCGGGCCGCAGCGCGATGGCGATGGCGATCAGCACGCGCTGGCGCATGCCGCCCGACAGTTCGTGCGGATACTGGCGTGCGCGCAGCGCGGGCTGGGACAGGCCCACGCGGGCCAGCAGCTCCAGCGCGCGCGCCTCCACGGCCGTGCGGTCGCGCAGGCCGTGGATGCGCAGGATCTCGCCCACCTGGTCGCCCACCGTGCGCACGGGGTTCAGCGACATGGTGGGGTCCTGCGGCACCAGGCTGACCACGCGGCCGCGGATGGCGTTCCAGCGTGCGGCCGGCCAGCCCGAGACCTCGGTGCCCCGCAGGCGGATGCTGCCGTGCTCGCGGTGGCCGTTGTCGGCCAAAAGGCCGATCACGGCCTGGGCCGTGGTGGTCTTGCCCGAGCCCGATTCGCCGACCAGGGCCACGACCTCGCCCGGCGCCACGGAAAACGACACGCCGTGCACCACGCGCTGCGCCTGGCCTGCGGCATCGCGGTAGGCCACGGCCAGGTCCTGCACTTCGAGCACGGGGGCGGTGGTTGCCACCGCTGGTGCGGCGTGGATGCGTTCCTCGATGGCGGCGCTCATGCAGGCCTCCGAGCGAAGGCCGTGGCGATGCGGTTGGCCGCCAGCACCACGGCCACCACGATCAGGCCCGGCGCCGTGGTCAGCCACCAGGCGGTGGCGATGTAGTTGCGGCCCTCGGCGATCAGCAGCCCCCATTCGGGCGTGGGCGGCGGCGCGCCGTAGCCCAGAAAACCCAGGGTGGAAATCGCAAGGATCGCCGAGCCGAACTGCAGCGCGGCCATGGCGATGACCGAGGTCAGCGAGTTGGGCAGCACATGGCGCCACAGCACGGCGGCAAAGCGCCCGCCGCTGCCAAAGGCGGCCTCCACGTAGTCGGAGCGGCGCACGCGCACCACCTCCGAGCGCACCAGGCGCGCGAAGCTGGCCACCGAGACCACGCCCACGGCAATGGCCGCGTTGATGGTGCCAAAGCCCAGCACGATGATGATGGTCAGCGACAGCAGCAGCGAAGGCACGGCCAGCAGCACATCGACCAGGCGCATCAGCGCATCTTCCGTGCGCCCGCCCGTGGCCCCGGCCAGCAGGCCGATCAGCGTGCCCACGGCCAGGCCCACGCCCACGGCCACGAAGGCGCCCGACAGCGAATGCACGGCGCCATGCACCACGCGCGCCCACAGGTCGCGCCCCAGCGCGTCCGTGCCCAGCCAGTGCGCGGCGCTGGGCGCCAGCAACTGCTGGCCGGCCTGGCCCGCGATCGGGTTCTGGTGGGCGAACCAGCCGGGCGCCAGTGCCCACAGCGCGGCCACGGCAATCACCAGCCAGGCCAGGGCCAGCGTGGGCGGCAGGCGTTTCAGGGATTGCAAGCGGGCCGGCAGGGCGAAGCTGCGGCGCGGGGCGGCTGGCGCAGGGGCCAGGGACGACGCTGGCAGCGCCATGGGAATGGGAGTAGGAGTGGCGGGCGCGGCCTGGGCATCCAGGGCCGGGGAAAGAGCGCTTGAGACGGCAGTGTTCATGGCCGGTTCTCCACGGAATGGCGCAGGCGCGGATCAAGCAGCGGGTACAGCAGGTCCACGGCGAGGTTGATGAGTACGAAGGCGGCGGCCGAGACGACCACCACGGCCTGGAGCACGGCCGTGTCCTGGTTGCCCACGGCCTGCTGGGTCAGCGTGCCCAGGCCGTTGAGGCCGAACACGGCCTCCGTCACCACGGCGCCGGCCAGCAGCTCGCCGAACAGCACGCCGGCAATGGTCAGCGTGGGCAGCAGGGCATTGCGTGCCACATGGCGCAGCAGCACCCAGCGGCGCGAGGCGCCCTTGGCCCGCGCCACGGCCACGAAGGGCTGGGCCAGCACGGCGTCGATATTGCGCAGCAGCACCTGGGCCAGCGGCGCCGAGATCGGCACGGCCAGGGTCAGCGTGGGCAGCACCAGTCCTTCCCAGGGGCCGGGATTGATCACGGCGATCCAGCCCAGGCGGAACGACACCACCTGGATCAGCATGATCCCCAGCCAGAACACGGGCACCGAGACAAAGACCGAAGGCAGCGAATACAGCGCGTTGCGCAGCCAGGACAGGGGCGCCAGGCTGGCAGCCGCCGCCAGCGCCACGGCCAGCAGCGCGGCTGCGGCAAAGCCCAGGGCCGCGAGCTTGAGCGTGGGCGGCAGGCTGGTGGCCAGGCCCTGGCTCACCGGCACGCCGGCCTGCAGCGAATAGCCGAAATGGCCCGTGAGGAACTGGCCCAGCGTGTGCAGGTACTGCTGCCACACGGGCTGGTCCGAGCCGTAGGCGGCGCGGATGTCGGCAATCTCCTGCGGGCCCAGGCCCAGCTCGGGGTTCAGGAACTTGATCAGCACGGCATCGCCCGGCAGCAGCTGCAGCAGGATGAACGAGACCGTGAAGGCCGCCCACAGCACCAGGGCGGCCTGGGCGATGCGGCTGAGCAGATAGCGGCGCGGCATGGGAGCGGTTCCTCAGGAAGCGATCCGGTCAGCGCCTGGCCAGCCAGGTGCTGTAGAAGCTGGGCCGGCCCACGGCCTCGAAGCCCACGTCGCGCACCCAGCCCGCGCCCGCAAAGGCCTGGGGTTCCTCGAAGATGGGGATCACATAGGCCTGGTCGATCAGGTAGTTCTGCACCTCGCCGGCCAGCGCCAGGCGCCTGGCGGCATCGGTCTCGGCCGCGATGGCGTCGAACAGGCCGTTGAGCTTGGTGTCCTCGAAGGACTTGACCTTCTGGCTCACGCCGCCCTTTTGCAGCAGCACGTTGCGGTTGGTCGGGTAGTAGTTGCTCTTGATCACGTCGGGATCGGCGCGGCCCACCATGCCGGGCAGCACGCCGGTCTTGTCGGGGTCCAGCGTGTCCACCGCGCGGCTGCCCGCGTCGCCCGACAGCACGTTGAGCTTGACGCCGATGCGCGCCCACTGCTGGGCCACGAGCTGCAGCGTCTCCTTGTTCTGCGGCTGGGGCAGGGACTCGTAGGTGGAGAGCACGAAATCGCGGCCGTCCTTCTGGCGCAGGCCGTTGGCGCCCAGCGTCCAGCCGGCCTCGTCCAGCAGCTGTTTCGCCTTGGCCTCGTCATAGGCCAGCTTGGCCGACAGGTCCACGAAGCCGGCCGCCGTGGAGGCAATCACCGAGCGCGCCTGCGGATAGCGCGGCGAGAACAGCGTCTCCACGATCTCCTTGGCATTGGTGCCATGCAGCAGCGCCTGGCGCACCTTGAGATCGGCCACCAGGGCGTTGTCCGGGCGGATGGCCACGCTGTTGTTCACGCCGCGCGTGGGCGGGGCGTAGATGCTGAACTTCTGGTCCTCGACGCGCTTTTCGTCGTAGGCCTGGATCTGGCGGATCAGCCCGGCCTGGCCGGCCAGCAGCGCGCCGATGCGCACGCTGTCCTCGGGCGTGACGATGAACTTCACCTCGTCCAGCCGCGCGCGGCCCTGGTGGGCCAGCTTGGCGGGACCCCAGGCATAGTCCTTGCGCACCTTGAGCACCAGCTCCTTGCCCAGCGTCTCGCTGGCCACCACGAAGGGGCCGGAGCCGATGATGCGCGTGGCGTCGCCCAGCTCCTCGAAGGGGCGGTCCAGCGTGGCCGGCGAGACCAAGCCCGAGCCGATCACCGAAGTGCCCTGCAGAAAGCCCGGCGAAGGCTTTCTGAAGAAGAACTTCACCGTCAGCGGGTCGACCACCTCGCTGCGCTCGTAGTTGTTGATCACCTCGGACACCGGCTGCTTGAGCGCCTTGTTGCCCAGGCCATAGGTGTCGAAGTTGCGCGCCACGGCCGCCGCGTCCAGCGGCGTGCCGTCGGAGAAAGTGACGCCGGGCCGCAGCTTGAAGCGGTACTCGGTGGCGTCGGCATTCACGGTCCAGGACTCGGCGATCCAGGGCTGGATCTCCAGCGTCTTCGGGTCCTGGTAGGTCAGCTTGTCGGTGATCTGGTTGAGCACGCCGCCGTTGGGATAGAAGCCTCCGGCCGGCGGATAGAGGTTGGTATGGGCCTGCTGCTCCAGGTAGACCAGGGTGCCGCCTTCCACGGGGCCCGCAGCCGCGCCCGCCTGGGCCGTATCGGCCTGCCTGGAGCACGCCGCCAGCAGCAGGCTGCTGCCCGCCAATACCGCTATCGCGGCCTTCCATGCCACCTGACCCGTCTTCGATTGGGAAAACACGTTCGTACCTCGCCGCCGCTGGGGCGCTGAAAAACAAGACTGCCGGCCACAGGACCGGCTCCATGTCTTTCATGCTATCGATGCCAAATATTTGCGCTCATATATCGAGTTGCATCGTTATTTGGAAAACGACTAAGGGATGGGGGCCCCCGCATATCTGCCCAGTGCATAAGCGCAGACGGATTCGTTTGTTTGCCGCGCATGCGGCGGTCCCAACAATGGGCTGGTACTTCCTTCACCGAAAGCCCGTCCATGAGCCATCTCAACGAATACCTCGCCGAAAAGCGCGCCGCCGTGCTCGCCCGCAGCGCCGCCGTCGCGGCCGGCACGGCCCAGCCCGCCCACCTCAAGGCCCATGTGCGCGCCGAGGGCCGCAGCGGCGTGCGCCGCCTGCGCATCCGCGAGCACCAGGTCATCAGCGACAGCCCGCCCGACTTCGCGGGCTACAACCTCGGCCCCAGCTCGCCCGAGCTGCAGCTGGGCGTGCTGGGCACCTGCGTGACCCACATCTTTCTGATCCAGGCGGCCGAGCGCCAGGTGCCCGTGGAGAGCCTGGAGGTCGAGGTCACGGGCATCATCGATCCGCGCGGCGGCAAGCCCGGCCACGAGGCCACGCCCATCTGGCCGCATGAGATCGGCTACACCGTGCACATCGACTCGCCCGCCAGCCGCGCCGAGATCGATGCGCTGTTCGAGGCTGTGGAGCGCACCTGCCCCATCCTCAACCTGCTGCGCAATCCGCAGAACATCCGCGCCGAAGTGCGCCATACCGACTCCAGCGCAGCCGCGCGCCTGGCAGCCTGAACACCGTGCGGAAAGCACCCCTGCCATGACCCTGCCACTCGACCACATCGTCATCGCGGTCCAGGACCTGGAACGCACCATTGCCGACTACACCGCGCTGGGCTTCAACGTGCTGCGCGGCGGCGAGCATCCGGGCCGCTCCACGCACAACGCCCTGGTGGTGTTTGCCGACGGCGCCTACTTTGAACTCATTGCCTGGCGGGCGCCCGCGCCCGAGGAGCGCTGGTGGCAGCAGCTGCAGCGCCACGGAGAGGGCATTGTCGATTTCGCGCTGCTGCCCACCGAGACCGGCGCCGTGGTTGCCGCCGCCCAGGCGCGCGGTCTGGACTACGAGGCGCCCTACGAAGGCGGCCGCCTGCGCCCCGACGGCGCGCAGCTGCGCTGGCGCAATGCACGCGCCCGCAGCCAGGACCTGCCCTTTCTCTGCGGCGACCTCACGCCGCGCGCCCTGCGGGTGCCCGAAGGGGAGGCGCGCGTGCACCCCAACGGCGCCACCGGCGTGGCCCGGCTGTACGTGGCCGTGCATGACCTGCGCGCCAGCCTGGCACGCTGGCGCGCGCTGCTGGGCGAGGGCGCAGACATTGGCGAGGCCCGGCTGTCGGACGACGGCAGCGCCTACCGCGCATCGCTGAGGCTGGGCGCCACTGCGCTGGTGCTGGCTGCGCCTGCCCAGGGCGTTGCCACGGGCACCCTGGGCCACCGTCTGGCCACGCGCGGTGAAGGCCCTTATGCCATCGAGCTGCAGGTGCGCCAGCCCGCGTCTGCGCTGGCGCTGGACGAGACCGCCACGCATGGCGCGCGCATCGTGCTGGCCCAGGTTTCCCCGGCCAGGGAAACCGCCGCCGCCTAGGCGAAATGCGTGGGCGCTAGAATGGCGCCCCGCTGACACCCATGCCCACCCCGGTGGGCGTTTTCGTTGCAGCCGCGGCCTCCCTTGAGGGGCGCCGCGGCGCGGCGCTGCTTGCCATGACGACTGCTTCCACTCCTGCCACGCTGGGCATAGATTTCGGTACCTCCAACTCCGCCATGGCCTGGCGCGCCCCCGGCCAGACCGCACGCCTGCTGCCGCTGGAGGGCGATGCCTGCGGCATGCCCACGGCGCTGTTCTTCCATACGGACGAGCACAGCACCCATTTCGGGCGCGACGCCATGGCCCAGTACCTGGACGGCGAGCCGGGCCGGCTCATGCGCTCCCTCAAAAGCCTGCTGGGCAGTGCGCTGCTGCAGGAAAAGACGGCGGTGCACGACCAGTTCGTGAGCTATCAGGACATCATCGGCCTGTTCCTGCGCCGCGTGGCCGACCGGGCGCGTGCCTCGCTGGACGGCCGCCTGCCCGAGCGCGTGGTGCTGGGCCGGCCCGTGCATTTCGTGGACGACCATCCCGAGCGCGACCGCCAGGCCCAGCAGGCCCTGGCCGATGCCGCGCGCGCCGCAGGCCTGGGCGAAGTGGATTTCCAGATGGAGCCCATTGCCGCCGCGCTGGACTACGAGCAGCGCCTCACGCAGGAATCCGTGGTGCTGGTGGTGGACATCGGCGGCGGTACCTCCGACTTCACCGTCGTGCGCCTGGGTCCCGAGCAGGCCGGCCGCAGCGACCGCCGCGACGACATTCTGGCCACCAGCGGCGTGCACATCGGCGGCACGGACTTCGACCACCGGCTCAACCTGGCCCAGCTCATGCCGCTGCTGGGCTACCGGCACATCGGCCCCAGCGGCCGCGAAGTGCCCAGCCGCGTGTTTTTCGACCTCTCGACCTGGCACCTGATCCAGTGGCTGTACTCGCCCAAGGCCCTGGCCGAGGCGCGCAACCTGCGCACCGACTACAGCGACCAGCGCCTGCACAAGCGCCTGATGGAAGTGCTGGAACTGCGCGAAGGCCACCGCCTGGCCGCCGTGGTGGAGCAGGCCAAGATCGAGGCCTCCACGCGCCATGCCGAAGCGGCCATCGAGCTGGGCTGGCTGGAATCGGGCCTGTCCGCCGCCATCTCGCCCGAGGTGCTGCACGAGCAGCTGCAAGGCCCGCTGCAACAGGTCGTGGCCTGCGCCCAGGACTGCCTGCGCCTGGCCGGCGTGGCGCCCCAGGCGCTGGACGCCATCTACCTCACGGGCGGCTCATCGGCCCTGCGCACGCTGCGCGATGCGCTGCGCGAGGCCTTCCCCGGCGTGCCGCAGGTCGAAGGCGACCTGTTCGGTGGCGTCGCCACCGGCCTCGCGTATGCCTGATCACTCCGCGTCGCCGTCCTCCTCGGCGGCCTGCTTGATCGCCAGCGCGGCGTCATAGAGGCGGTTGCGCGGTGCGCCCGTGATCTCGGCGGCCAGGCGCACGGCGGTCTTGGTGGGCAGCTCGGCCAGCAGCAGGCGCAGCACGCGCAGGGCGTCGGCGTCGGCCTCATCGCCACCCAGGGCCACCGGGTGCAGCACCACGGCGAATTCGCCCTTGCTGCGCTGGGGCACGGCCTGCAGCCAGGCCGGCAGCGCGCTGGCGGGCATGGTGGCAATGTCCTCGAACTGCTTGGTGATCTCGCGTGCCAGCGTCACCGGGCGCTCGCCCAGCGTGGCCAGGGCGGCGGCCAGGTCGGCAATGCGGTGGGGGGCTTCCAGCAGCACGGTGCAGCGCGGCTGCAGGGCCAGTTGCTGCACGGCGGCCAGGCGCTCGGCCGACTTGGTGGGCAGAAAGCCTGCGAAGACGAAACCTCCCTCGCCCTGCGAAGGCGTGACCGCACCTGCCACGCTGATGGCGGCCGTGATGCTGCTGGCGCCGGGCAGCGGAATGCAGCGCAGGCCCGCGGCCTGCACGGCGGCGCACAGGCGTGCGCCGGGGTCGCTGACGCCGGGCGTGCCCGCATCGCTGACATAGGCGATGCGCTGGCCCTGCTGCAGCCGCGCCACGATCTGCTGGGCCGCCTCGGCCTCGTTGTGCTGGTGCACGGCCAGCAGCTGGCTGCCGGGCCGGTCCAGTCCATAGGAGCGCAGCAGGCCCTGCGTGTGGCGCGTGTCCTCGCAGGCCACGCAGTCCACCAGCTGCAGCACATGCAGGGCGCGCAGGCTGATGTCGGCCAGGTTGCCGATGGGAGTGGCCACCACGTAGAGGGCACCCTGCGGATAATGCTGGGATGCCGCAGCATCCTTGGCTGCGCCCAGCGCGGTGGCGAAAGAGGTAGTCAATGGGTTTCCTTGCGAAAAAGCCGGCAGGCGCGGGGCCGTCTGCCCTCACGACCCGGCATCGGGGCCAGCAGGCCGAGGATGCGGCGCTGGCCCATCTGCAGGCGGCCGGCCTGCGTCTGGTCGAGCGCAATTATCGGACGCCGGGCCGCGGCGGCGGCGAGATCGACCTCATCGTGCAGGCGCGCGACGGCACCGTGGTCTTCGTCGAGGTGCGCAGCCGCGGCACGCGCGCCTTCGGCGGTGCCGGCGCCAGCATCGGCGCCACCAAGCAGCGGCGCATCGTATTTGCGGCGCGCCACTACCTGATGCGCTGGTCCGCGCCGCCGCCTTGCCGCTTCGACGTGGTGCTGGTCGAGCCCGGTGCCGGGCCCTCTGTGCAGTGGCTTCAGGCCGCCTTTGACGCCGAAGGCGCCTGATCCGTTACCGCTGCAGCACAAATAACGCCTGGCTACGAAAGACTTCAAGGGCGGCAGTTATCATCGGGCCTCCATGCTTGAGCAACGTATCCAACAGCATTTCATCGACAGCGCCGACCTGAAATACCAGGCCGCCCAGGCGCTGAGCCAGCCCATTGCGGCGGCAGTACAGGCCATGCTGGCCTGCGTGACCAGTGGCGGCAAGGTTCTGGCCTGCGGCGCGGGCGCCTCTGCCAGCGATGCCCAACTCTTCGCCGCCCTGTGCGTGGCCGGCTTCGAACGCGACCGGCCCGAGCTGGCTGCCGTGGCCCTGGTCTCCGACGGCGGCCTGCTGGGCACCGTGGGCGCCACGGGCTCGGGCGGCAACGCCACCCAGTACCTGGCGCGCCAGATACGCGCCCTGGGCCAGCCCGGCGACCTGCTGCTGGTGCTGTCCGCCACGGGCAACGACGTGGCCGTGCTGGAGGCGCTGGATGCCGCCCATGAGCGCGACATGATGGCCGTGGTGCTGACCGGCCGCACGGGCGGCTCCCTGGCCGGCCGCGTGCGCGAGACCGATGTTCTGATCTGCGTGCCGCACGACCGTGCGGCGCGCGTGCGCGAAACCCATACGCTGGTGCTGCACTGCCTGTGCGACGGCGTGGATGCCCAGTTACTTGGTGAACAGGAGATGCCTCTATGAAGTTCCGTTGGTCCCGCGCCGCCTGCGGTGTGCTCGCCGTCGCGTCCCTGGGCGCCGCCCTGTCGGGCTGCGTCGCCCTGGTGGGCGGCAGCGCCGTGATGGCCGGCATGTCGGTGGCGGACCGCCGCACCACCGGCACCCAGGTGGAAGACCAGGGCATCGAGCTGCGCGCCAACAACCGCATCGCCGAAGTGCTGGGCGACAAGGCCCATGTCAACGTCACCAGCTACAACCGCCAGGTGCTGCTGACCGGCGAGGCCGGCAACGAGGCCGACCGCCAGACCATCGAGAAGCTCGTGCGCGAGCAGCCGACGGTGCGCAATGTCTTCAACGAAGTGGTAGTGGCTCCCTTCACCTCCACGCTGAGCCAGCGCTCCAAGGACACGCTGATCACCACCCAGGTCAAGGCCAGCCTGCTGGACGCCAAGGACATCCAGGCCTCGGCCTTCAAGGTCGTGACCGAGAACAAGGTCGTCTTCCTGATGGGCATCGTCACCCCGCGCGAAGCCAAGCGCGGCGCCGAGATTGCACGCGGCATCAACGACGTGACCAAGGTCGTGCGCGTGGTGGAAGTCATCTCCGAGGACGAACTGGCCCGCATGCAGCCCCAGTCCGCCCCCGTGGTCACCGACGACTCCGGCAAGGCCGCCGCAGCCAGCGCTCCCACCAGCCTCTCGGAAAGCAGCCTGTCCACCCCTGCAGGCGCCACCGCCACCCCGGTGAAGTGATCACCGCCGCCTGAAAGCAAAAGCCGGAACATGTTCCGGCTTTTTGTTTTGGACATAGGAAGATCTCGTTCCTCAGGGCATAGCACTTGAATCTGGCAGGGCCTAAAGCCAGGGACACCAAGCAAGGGCCGCCCCGCAGCGATGGTGTCGTCCCCCTCCCTTGCGAAGCAAGTAGAGAGGGGGAAGCGGCGTAAGCCGCTCAGGGGGTGAGCCTCTTGATGAGGCTCGATGTATCCCAGCGCCTGCCGCCCATCTGCTGCACATCGGCATAGAACTGGTCCACCAGGGCAGTGACGGGCAAACGGGCGCCATTGCGCTGGGCTTCGGCCAGCACCAGGCCCAGGTCCTTGCGCATCCAGTCCACGGCAAAGCCGAAGTCGAACTTGCCTTCGGCCATGGTGCGGCCACGGTTGTCCATCTGCCAGCTCTGGGCGGCGCCCTTGCCGATGACATCGAGCACGCTGGGAATGTCCAGTCCCGCGCGCTGGCCGAAGGCGATGGCCTCGGACAGGCCCTGGACCAGGCCCGCGATGCAGATCTGGTTGACCATCTTGGTGAGCTGGCCGGCGCCGCTGTCGCCCATCAGCGTGCAGGCGCGCGAGAAGGCCATGGCCACGGGCTGCATGGTGGCGAAGGCGGCCTGGTCGCCGCCGCACATCACGGTGAGCTGGCCGTTCTGGGCGCCGGCCTGGCCGCCCGAGACGGGTGCGTCGATGAACTGCAGGCCCAGCTCCAGCCCGGCCGCATGCAGCTCGCGCGCGACTTCGGCCGATGCCGTCGTGTGGTCGGCGAAGATGGCGCCGCGGCGCATGCCCGCGAAGGCGCCGTCCGGGCCCAGCACGACCGAGCGCAGGTCATCGTCATTGCCCACGCAGCTGAACACGATGTCGGCGCCGGCCACGGCCTCGCGCGGCGTGGCCGCATGGCCGCCGTTGAACTCCTCGCACCAGGCGCGGGCCTTGGCCGGCGTGCGGTTGTAGACCGTGACGCGGTGGCCCGCCGTGGCCAGGTGGCCGGCCATGGGGTAGCCCATGACGCCCAGCCCGAGGAAGGCCACGGAAAGAGGGGCGGTGTCCGCATAGCTGCGGGCGGCGATGGAGGAGTCGGACATGGAAGCAATCCTGAGAGGTGGTGGGAGGCGGGTGGCGCAGGGCCGCGTCCGGCGCGGCCCTGGAAGGAGCCGGCATGCCGGCTCAGCGCACTGAAGGCGCGGTCAGGGCGTGCATGGCACGCCCCTCAGACGATGGCGAAATGCTCGGTGCCCGCCGCCAGGTCCAGCGACTTGGCGCGCTGGCTGCCCAGCTTGATCTGCAGCCGCAGGTCGTTGACCGAGTCGGCATTGCGCAGTGCATCCTCGTAGGTGACCAGGTTGGACTCGAACAGGTCGAACAGCGCCTGGTCGAAGGTCTGCATGCCCAGGTTGCGGCTTTTCTTCATGATCTCCTTGATCTCGGTGACCTCGCCCTTGAAGATCAGGTCGGAGATCAGCGGCGAGTTGAGCATCACCTCGATGGCGGCCACGCGGCCCTTGCTGTCCTGCTTGGGCAGCAGGCGCTGGGAGACCATGGCGCGCAGGTTCAGCGACAGGTCCATCAGCAGCTGCGGGCGGCGGTCCTCGGGGAAGAAGTTGACGATGCGGTCCAGCGCCTGGTTGGCGCTGTTGGCGTGCAGCGTGGCCAGACACAGGTGGCCGGTTTCCGAGAAGGCGATGGCGTGCTCCATGGTCTCGCGGTCGCGGATTTCGCCCATCAGGATCACGTCGGGCGCCTGGCGCAGGGAGTTCTTGAGCGCCGCGTCCCAGCTGTCCGTGTCCAGGCCCACTTCGCGCTGCGTGACCACGCAGTTCTTGTGCGGGTGCACGAATTCAATGGGGTCCTCGATGGTCACGATGTGGCCGTAGGAGCTCTCGTTGCGCCAGTCCACCATGGCGGCCAGCGTGGTGGACTTGCCCGAGCCCGTGGCGCCGACCAGGATGCACAGGCCGCGCTTGGTCATGGCCACCTCCTTGAGCACCTGGGGCACGCCCAGGCTGTCGATGGTGGGCAGGGCCAGCGGAATCGTCCGCATCACCATGCCCACGCGGCCCTGCTGGATGAAGGCGTTGACGCGAAAGCGCCCTATGCCCGGCGGCGAGATGGCGAAGTTGCACTCCTTGGTGCGCTCGAAATCGGCGATCTGCTTGTCGCTCATGACCGAGCGCGCCAGCGTCAGCGTGTGCACGGGCGACAGCGGCTGCGGCGACACCTTGGTGATGCGCCCGTCGATCTTGATCGCCGGCGGGAATTCCGCCGTGATGAACAAGTCGCTGCCGTTGCGGCTGACCATGAGCTTGAGCAGGTCGTTGATGAACTTGGTGGCCTGATCTCTTTCCATTGCCGTATTCCCCCGGGCATTGCGCGCCGTTGTGGCGCGCAGGTTGTTTTGTTATTTGCAGGTAGGCCGGTCCGGCCCGCAGGGGCCAGGCGTCCTCATATTCAACTCACTCACTCACTGTCTATGTGTGCTGCTCTTCGCCCAGGCGCACGCTGATGGCGCGCAGCCGGAACGAGAGCTTGCGCGCCAGCAGCGCCATCAGCTTGGCGGCCAGCGCGGCATCCTTGGCCATCATCTCGTCCAGCGCCTCGGCGCTGAGCACGCCGATCTCGCAGTCGGTCAGCGTGGTGCAGCTGGAAAAGCGCGGCCCGCCGTCCAGCAGGGACATCTCGCCCAGGATGTCGCCGGGCCGCGTCTGCGCCAGGCGCATGCGCTCGCCCCAGGGCTGCTGGCGCTCCACGGCGATCTGGCCGGACAGCACTACGGCCATGAAGCTGCCGTTCTCTTCCTGGCGGATCACGTCGCGTTGCGGTGCCACGGCCGCGTAGATGAAATATTCGCTCAGCCGCTGCAGGCTGGCCGCATCCAGCTGGCCCAGGTAGCGGTCGCGCGACCACAGCTGCTCCAGCTGGCCCCCGCCGCCGCGCGGCAGCCGCGTGGCGCCGACCTCGATGGCGCGCGCCTCCCAGGGAACGGGAGGAGTGTGCGGGTCCATGAAGCCATGCGCCGCCAGCGTGGTCGTGAAGAAGGCCGACTCGGAGGCCGGGGCCGAAGGCTCCTGGCCGCTTCGCAGCTTGCGGAAAATGCTTTTCATGGCGCGTGGCGAGAGGCTGGGCGGGTGGCGGTCAGCCCGGGAAGTTGTCCGGTATCTTGGCCTTGGCGCGGGCTTCCGCCGGGCTGATCAGGTTGCGCCGCACCAGATCGGTCAGGTTCTGGTCCAGCGTCTGCATGCCCACATTCTGACTCGTCTGGATGGTGGAGTACATCTGGGCCACCTTGGCCTCGCGGATCAGGTTGCGGATGGCGCTGGTGCCCAGCATGATTTCGTGGGCCGCGATGCGGCCCTGGCCGTCCTTGGTCTTGCACAGCGTCTGCGAGATCACGGCCTGCAGCGATTCGGAGAGCATGGCGCGCACCATCTCCTTTTCCTCGGCGGGGAAGACGTCGATGATGCGGTCGATGGTCTTGGCGGCGCTGGAGGTGTGCAGGGTGCCGAAGACCAGGTGGCCCGTCTCGGCCGCGGTCATGGCCAGGCGGATGGTTTCCAGGTCACGCATTTCGCCCACCAGGATGGCGTCCGGGTCCTCGCGCAGCGCCGAGCGCAGGGCGGCCGAGAACGACTGCGTCATCGGCCCGACTTCGCGCTGGTTGATCAGGCACTTCTTGGAGTCGTGCACGAATTCGATGGGGTCCTCCACCGTCAGGATGTGCCCGTACTCGGTCTCGTTGAGGTGGTTGACCATGCCGGCCAGCGTGGTGGACTTGCCCGAGCCCGTGGGGCCGGTCACCAGCACCAGGCCGCGCGGCTTCAGGGCCAGGTCGCCGAAGATGCGTGGCGCGTTGAGCTGCTCCAGCGTCAGGATCTTGCTGGGAATGGTCCGGAAGACGGCGGCCGCGCCCCGGTACTGGTTGAAGGCGTTGACACGGAAGCGCGCCAGCCCCTCGATCTCGAACGAGAAGTCCACCTCCAGGAACTCCTCGTAGGCCTTGCGCTGGGAGTCGCTCATGATGTCGTAGACCATGGCGTGGACCGTCTTGTGGTCCAGCGGATCGACATTGATGCGGCGCACATCGCCGTGCACACGGATCATCGGCGGCAGCCCCGCGGACAGGTGCAGGTCGGAGGCCTTGTTCTTGACGCTGAATGCCAGCAATTGGGTGATGTCCACGGAGTTCGCTCCCTCGTTTGGTACGCTGGCGGCAATTATGACGACGATTGAAAACAAGCTTCAACAGATTCACGAACGGATTGCCTCGGCCTGCGCGCAGGCGGGCAGGGCATCCGGCTCGGTGCAATTGCTGTCCGTCTCCAAGACCTTCGGCGCCGACGCCGTGCGCGAGGCCGTGCTGGCCGGCGAGCGCAGCTTCGGCGAGAACTACATCCAGGAGGGCGTGGAAAAGATCGCCGCCGTGCGCGCCATGGGCCTGCGGGGTGGCGAGGCCCTGCAATGGCATTGCATAGGCCCCATCCAGAGCAACAAGACGCGCCTGGTGGCCGAGCATTTCGACTGGGCCCAGACCGTGGACCGCCTGAAGATCGCCGAGCGCCTGTCGGCCCAGCGCCCCGAGGGCCTGGCGCCGCTGCAGGTCTGCATCCAGCTGAACGTGGATGGCGGCGAGACCAAGGCCGGCGTGGCGCCGCAGCAGGCGCTGGAGCTGGCCGCCGCCATCGTGCAGCTGCCGCGCCTGGTGCTGCGCGGCGTGATGAGCATTCCCGACGATGTGGCGGGCTTCGAGGCCCAGCGCGAGGTGCATGCCCGCGCCACCGCCGTCTTCGAACAGATCCGCGCCAGCGGCCTGCCGGGGCTGGAGCGCTTCGACACGGTTTCCATGGGAATGACCGGCGACCTGGAAGCGGCCGTGGCCGCAGGCAGCACGATGGTGCGCGTGGGCAGCGGCATCTTTGGCCAACGAAACTACGCCCCGCGCTGACCAGGGCGTAGCTGGCTTGGCTGGCGGGGCAGGCCGCCTCAGCGCCCGCCGGGCCGCTTCATCTGGCAGTCAGTGGGCAATTCCATCTGCTCGGGCGTGTAGACGGCATCGGTGCGAAAGCCGTAGTTCGTGCCTTCCCAGCCGGCCTTGACCAGCTTGCCGTCCACGGGCGCGATGGTGTTGACCACCTGGGGCAGCAGCAGCTGGTGGTCCTTGCCGCGCATGCGCACGGGGCCGACCACGGTGTCCATCTGCAAATCCTCCATGGCCAGCGCGATCTTCACGGGTTCGGTGGACTGTGCCTTGGCCATGGCGGCAGCCAGCATGCGCGGCACCAGGTCCATGCGCGGGGCCAGGAAGTCCTTGCCCATGCGGGCCTTGTATTCCTGGGCGCGGGCGTCGGCCAGCGGGCGGCCGGCCTGGCCCGGGTGCCATTCGGCCACCCAGGTCAGCTGGCCGATGCGGGTCTGGGCGAAGGATGTCACCGTGCCCGGCATGCCGCCCGCGCTGTGGTTGAAGTAGCGCAGGTCATAGCCCGAGTCGGCGGCTGACTTGAGCAGCAGGGTCAGGTCCTGGCCCCAGTTGCCCGTGATCACCGAGTCCGCACCCGTGTCCTTGATCTTGGCCACATAGGGCGCGAAGTCCTTGACCCGGCCTATGGGGTGGAGCATTTCGCCTGTGAACTGGATGTCGGGCCGGGCGGCGCTCACCATCTGGCGCCCGTAGGCCGCCCACTGCTTGCCGTGGGCGTAGTCCTGGTTGAGCAGGTAGACCTTGCGGATGCCCGGCTGGGTCTTGATGTAGCTGGCAATCGCCTGCATGCGCATGGCGGTGTTGGCATCGAACATGAAGTGCCAGAAGCTGCAGGCCTTGCCCGTCAGCTCGGGGTCGATGGAGGAGTGGTTGAGCACCAGCACCTCCTTGCCCGGATTGCGCTGGTTGTGGCGCGAGGCTGCCTGCACCAGCGCCGCCACCACCGAAGAGCCCGAACCTCCCGTCACCACCACGCGCGCGCCCTGGTCTATGGCCGCCTGCAGCGCGGCCTGGCTTTCCTGGGCCGAGAGCTTGCTGTCGAACTGCAGCAGCTGCAGCTTCGCGCCGTTGAACAGCCCGCCCTTGGCGTTCACATCCTCGACCGCGTATTGCACGTGGTCGCGCATCAGCTCGCCCGTGCTGACGAAGGGGCCGGACAGCGGGTCGATGAAGGCGATCTTGAAGGTCTCGCCGCCCTGGGCGTGGGCGGCCGTGGCGCACAGCAGGGCGGCGGCGAGAACGATGGATGGCCGGGAAAAGCGGCGTACGGGCATGTCTTGTCTCCTCGAAGGAATGGTCGTCAGTCCTTGCCGGGCGGCTCGGCGCGGGGCCGGCTGCGCCGTGCAGGCGTCTTTTTCGCGGGGGATGCGGCAATGGCTTCGGGCGCGGTGGCTGGCGCCGTGCGCAGGCCCAGCACGCGGCTGGCCAGCTCGGTCAGCTCGGCCACCATCTCGGCCGTGCCCAGGCGGCCGCCGGGGCGGTACCAGTTGTAGAGAAAGCCCGGCAGGCTGCAGGCGGCCTGGGCGGTGATGCGTGTCTCGCGGAAATCGAGATGGCCGCTGGCGCGGCCTTCTTCGAGCAGCGCGCAGAACTGGCGGTAGAACTGGCGCGCTAGCGTGCGCGAGGCCTTCATGTACGCAGGGCTGAAGGCCTGGGGCTCGCGGTACGGAAAGAAGGCCGCCGGATAGTGGGCAATGGTGGCCGCGATCAGCCGCTGCAGGCCGTCCACGGCCTTCTCGTGCGCGGCGCGTGCATCGTCGGCCGCGAAGTCCAGCACCGTGAAACAGGCCTCGGTGGGCGCCCAGCACAGGGTCTCGAAGATCTCCTGCTTGTTGCGGAAGTAGTAGTAGACGAAGGGCTTGGTCACGCCCAGGGCCTGGACGATCTGCTCCATCGTGGTGTTGGCGTAGCCGTTGCGGTCGAACAGGGCCTCGGCCGCCTTGAGGATGCGTTCGCGCTTTTCATCGGAGCCGGCCGTGGGAAGGCGCTGGCGGCCGCGCGGGGTGACAGGGGGCTTGGGCATGCGGGAAATCTCGTGTCGCGTCGGTGGCTGCGATGGTTATACCGATGGGTAGCAATGTTCTACCAGCGGGTATATATTGGCAAGCCGCTGGACCCCAAAACAAATCAAGGCTATCCCTTAGGACTGGTTCCGGGATGGCCAGACACCCAGGAGACAAGCATGGCGGATTCCGAGACCCTCATTCCCCTGCATGAGGCCCTGCGCCGCAATGCGCACAACCACCCCGGCCGCGACGCCTACATCTGGTATGGCCGCCACATCAGCTGGGCCGAGGTGGATGCGGCCAGCGACGCCTTTGCCGCACGGCTGCAGGCGCTGGGCGTGGGCCGGGGCGAGCCCGTGGCGCTGTTCATGAACAACTGCCCGCAGTGCATCGTGGCGCACTACGGCATCCAGAAGATCGGCGCCATCGTCTGCCCCTGCGGGCCGCTGAACAAGGAGCATGAGCTGCAGTACCAGCTCGATGACCTCAAGGCCCGCGTCATCGTCGCGGCCGATGTGCTGCTGCCCGTGGTGGACAAGGTGCGCGCCAGCACGGCGCTCAGGCATGTGCTGGCCGTGCGTTATGGCGACTGGCTTCCTGAATCGGCCACGCTGGCGCTACCGCCCGAACTGCAGGCCCCCGTGCAGCCGCTGCCCGAGGGCGTGGAATCGTTCTGGGATGTCATGCACAGCGGCGCCAAGCCCGTGCCCGTCGATGTCGCCATGGACGATGTCTCGCTGATGACCTATACCTCGGGCACCACGGGCCTGCCGAAGGGCGCCATGCTCAGCTACGGCAACGCGGCCAGCAAGACGGCCGGCGCCTCCAGCGCCACGGGCGTGAACGCCGAGGACATGCTGCTGGCCGTGGCGCCGCTCTATCACATTGCCGGCATGTCCATGGGCGTGAACATGCCCGTGCACAGCGGCGCCACCTGCGTGCTGCTGCACCGCTTCGACCCGCTGGCCGTGGCCCAGGCCCTGGAGCGCTACCGCGTGACCTGGTGGTACAGCATCGCGCCCATGAACGTGGCCGTGATGCAGCTGCCGGGCGTGGAGGCCATGGACTTTTCCGCGCTGCGCCGCAACACGGTGACCAGCTTCGGCATTGCCTACACCGAGGAGCTGGCGCGGCAGTGGAAGCGTTTCACCCCAAACTGCATCTCCAGCGAGGCGGCCTATGGCCTGAGCGAGACCCACACCATGGACACCTCCATGCCGGGCGACGCCATCCGCTGGGGCACGCACGGCAAGCCGCTGCCTGGCAACGAGGTGCGCATCATCGACCCCGAGACCGGCGAGCCGCTGCCGGCCGGCGAAGTGGGCGAGATCACCATCCGCGGCCCCGGCAACTTCAAGGGCTACTGGAACAAGCCCGAGGCCACGGCCAGGACCCTGAAGAACGGCTGGGTGCACACGGGCGACATGGGCCGCATCGACGCCGATGGCTACCTGACCTTCATCGGCCGCTTCAAGGAAATGATCAAGGTCTCGGGCTACAGCGTCTTCCCCGAGGAGGTGGAGGCCATCCTCATCAAGCATCCGGCCGTGGCCCAGGCCGCCGTGATCGGCGTGCCCGACCCGCACAAGGGCGAGGTCGTGCGCGCCTTCATCGTCACGCGGCCGGGCCAGCAGATCGCGGCCGAGGACCTGGTGCAGTGGTCGCGCGAGAACATGGCCAGCTACAAGGCGCCGCGCGAGGTGCGTTTCATCGAGGCGCTGCCCGCCACCGGCGCAGGCAAGGTGCTGCGTCGCTTGCTGCGCGATCAATGAGAAAGACCGAAGTCCCATGTTCCAGAAGATCCTGATTGCCAACCGCGGCGAGATCGCGCTGCGCATCGTGCGTGCGCTGCGCGAGCTGGGTGTGCCGAGCCTGGCCGTCTTTGCCGCAGACGATGCGCAGGCGCCCCATGTATCCGCTGCCGATGCAGCCGTGCCCCTGGACGCCAGCGGCCCCTCGGCCTACCTGGACGGCGCCCACCTGCTGCGCATTGCGCGCGAGCACGGCTGCGACGGCATCCATCCGGGCTACGGCTTTCTCAGCGAGAACGCCGGCTTTGCCCAGGCCTGCGCCGATGCGGGCCTGCGCTTCATCGGCCCCGCGCCGGAGCACCTGGCGCTGCTGGGCGACAAGGCCCGCGCACGCGATCTGGCGCGCCGCTGCGGCGTGCCGCTGATGCCGGGCAGCAGCGAGGCTGTCACGCTGGAACAGGCCCAGGCCTTCTTCGAGGCGCAGCAGGCCGGGGGCGCCAGCGGCATCATGGTCAAGGCCATCGGCGGTGGCGGCGGGCGCGGCATGCGCGCTGTGGCGCGCGCCGAGGACCTGCCTGCCGCCTATGAGCGCTGCCGCAGCGAGGCGCGCGCCGCCTTCGGCGTGGACGGCGTCTATGTGGAGCGGCTGATGACGGGCGCACGCCATATCGAGGTGCAGATCCTGGGCGACGGCGGCGCAGGCCCCATCGCGCTGGGCGAGCGCGAATGCACGCTGCAGCGGCGCTTCCAGAAGCTGGTGGAGATCGCGCCCAGCCCCAGCCTGGCGCAGCCGCTGCGCGAGCGCATCACGCGCGACGCGCTGCGCATGGCCGCCGAGATCGGCTACGAGAGCCTGGGCACCTTCGAATTCCTGGTCGATGCCGCCTCCGACTCCCTGCCCTATGTCTTCATCGAGGCCAACCCGCGCCTGCAGGTCGAGCACACCATCACCGAGGAAGTCTTCGGCATCGACCTGGTGCAGGCCCAGATCCGCGTGGCGGCCGGCGATCACCTCGGAGAGCTGGGCCTGGATGCCAGGACACCGCCCGCGCCGCGCGGCTATGCCATGCAGTGGCGCATCAATGCCGAGACGCTGGATGCCGCAGGCCAGTCGCGCCCCGGCAGCGGGCGCATAGGCACACTGCAGTGGCCGGCCGGCCCCGGCATCCGCATCGACACGCATGCGGTGGCGGGCGCCAGCCCCTCGCCGCACTACGACACGCTGCTGGCCAAGCTCATCGTGCACAGCAGCGCGCCGCGCTTTGAAGACGTGCTTCGCCGCGCACGTCGCGCGCTGGACGAATGCCGCATCGACGGGCTGGCCACCAACCTGCCGCTGCTGCAGGCGCTGGCCCGGCGGCCCGAGATGGCATCGCAGGCCGTGCACACACGCTGGCTTGAAGAGGCCCTTCCCGAATTGGTGGCGGACGCCCAGGCGCTGGCCGAAGGCGCGCGCCGCACGGCTGTGGCCGCCGAGGTTCCGGCGGCGGCCGAGGCTGCTGGCGCGCCCGTCCCCGAAGGCGCCCTCACGGCCCCCATGCCCGCGCGCATCGTGCAGTGGAGCGTGGCCGTGGGCGATGCCGTGGCCGCAGGCGCCGAACTGGGCGTGCTCGAAGCCATGAAGATGGAGCATGTGCTGCTGGCGCCGCAGGCCGGCACCATCACCCAACGGCTGGCCGAGGCCGGTGCCTATGTGGCCCAGGACCAGCCCCTGCTGGTGCTGGCCGCCGCCGAAGGCGTGCAGGCCGATGCACGCGCGCAGCAGTCCGCACAGGACCCGGACCACATCCGCGCCGACCTGCAGCGCGTCATCGACCGCCATGCCTTCACGCGCGATGCTGCCCGGCCCGAGGCCATGGCCAAACGCCATGCCCAGGGCAGCCGCAGCGCGCGCGAGAACATCGCCGACCTCTGCGACGCCGGCAGCTTCATCGAATACGGTGCGCTGGCCATTGCCGCGCAGACGCGCCGGCGCAGCATGGACGACCTGATCGCCAACACGCCGGCCGACGGCATGGTCACGGGCATGGGCTCCATCAACGGCGCACAGTTCGGCCAGGAGCGCTCGCGCGCCGTCGTCATGTCCTATGACGCCACCGTGCTGGCGGGCACCCAGGGCGCGCGCAACCATGCCAAGACCGACCGCATGCTGGGCATTGCGCTGGCCCAGAAGCTGCCCGTGGTGCTGTTCGCCGAAGGCGGCGGCGGGCGGCCCGGTGACACCGACACGCCCGTGGTCGCGGGCCTGCATGTGCACACCTTTGCGGCCTATGCGGCCCTGTCGGGCCAGGTGCCCGTGATCGGCATCACCCATGGCCGCTGCTTCGCGGGCAACGCGGCCCTGCTGGGCTGCAGCGACGTGATCATCGCCACGCGCGCCAGCTGCATCGGCATGGGCGGGCCGGCCATGATCGAGGGCGGCGGGCTGGGCGTCTTCCGGCCCGAGCAGATCGGTCCCAGCAGCGTGCAGCATGCCAATGGCGTGATCGACGTGCTGGTCGAGGACGAGGCCGAAGCCGTGGCCGCCGCGCGCCATTACCTGTCCTTCTTCCAGGGCCGCACCACGGAGTGGACCGCGCCTGACACGCGCGCCCTGCGCCATGTGGTGCCCGAGAACCGGCTGCGTGCCTACGACACGCGTGCGGCCATGGCGCATCTGGTGGACGAAGGCAGCCTGCTGATGCTGCGCACGGGCTTTGGCGCAGGCATCCACACGGCGCTGGCGCGCATCGAAGGCCGGCCCGTGGGGCTGATGGCCAACAACCCCTCCCACCTGGGCGGTGCCATCGACGCCGATGCGGCCGACAAGGCCGCGCGCTTCATGCAGCTGTGCAATGCCCATGGCCTGCCCATCGTGAGCCTGGTGGATACGCCCGGCTTCATGGTCGGCCCCGAGATCGAGAAGACGGCCCAGGTACGCCATGTCAGCCGCCTGTTCGTCACGGCGGCCAAGCTGCGCGTGCCGTATTTCAGCGTGGTGCTGCGCAAGGGCTACGGCCTGGGGGCCATGGGCATGACGGCCGGCAGCTTCCATGCGCCGGTGTTCAACGTGGCCTGGCCCACGGGCGAGTTCGGTGCCATGGGTCTGGAAGGCGCCGTGCGCCTGGGCTTTCGCAAGGAACTGGAGGCCCTGCCCGAGGGCGCCGAACGCAACGCCCTGTTCGACCGGCTGCTGGCCCAGCAGTACGCCCACGGCGAGGCCATGCACATGGCCGGCACGCTGGAGATCGACGCCGTCATCGACCCCGCCGACACGCGCGCCTGGCTGTCGCGCGGCCTGGCAGGGGTGCGCGTTGCGCCTGCCCAAGCCGGCTTCGTGGACACCTGGTAGGCCCTGAAAACGCCACGGACGGCATGCTAAGCTGGCCGCCTTTCCGACGAACATGATGGCGGGCCTGCGGTGCAGGCCCCGCTGCCTCTGGAGACTCCCCATGCCCGGACTTCTGCCCGATATCGATCCCGACGGCCTGCTCGAATTCTCGGTGGTCTACACCGACCGCGCGCTCAACCACATGTCCAAGCGCTTCGCGGGCGTGATGCAGGACATCCTCACCACGCTGCAGGAGGTCTACCACGCCCACACGGCCGTGCTGGTGCCGGGCAGCGGCACCTTCGGCATGGAGGCCGTGGCGCGCCAGTTCGCCAACCGCGAAAAGGTGCTCATCGTGCGCAACGGCTGGTTCAGCTACCGCTGGACGCAGATCTTCGAGGAAGGCGGCCTGGGCGGTGGCGCCGTGGTCTGCAAGGCGCGTCGCCAGGGACCGGGCAGCCAGGACCCCTGGGCGCCCTGCGCGGCCGAGGACGTGGCCGCCGCCATCCGCACTGAAAAACCCAAGGTCGTGTTCGCCCCCCATGTGGAGACGGCCAGCGGCATCATCCTCAGCGACAGCTACCTGCGCACCGTGGCCGATGCCGCGCACGAGGTGGGCGCGCTCTTCGTGCTGGACTGCGTGGCCTCGGGCGCCATGTGGGTGGACATGGAAAAGACCGGCGTGGACGTGCTGATCAGCGCGCCGCAAAAGGGCTGGAGCAGCTCGCCGTGCTGCGCCATGGTCATGCTCTCGCAGCGCGCGCGCGAAGCCATCGAGCACACGCAAAGCTCCAGCTTCTCCTGCGACCTCAAGAAGTGGATGCAGATCGCCGAGGGCTACGAAAAGGGCCAGCACGCCTACCACACCACCATGCCCACCGACGCCCTGGTCCGCCTGCGCGACGTGATGCTGGAGACGCGTGCCTACGGCTTCGCCAAGGTGCGCGACGAGCAGATCGCCCTGGGCGCCAAGGTGCGCGCCCTGCTGGAATCGCGCGGCTTTCCCAGCGTGGCGGCCGAAGGCTGGAAGGCCCCCGGCGTGGTCGTCAGCTACACCACCGACCCCGGCATCCAGAGCGGCAAGAAGTTCATGGAAGCCGGCCTGCAGACCGCCTCGGGCGTGCCCCTGCAGTGCGACGAAGGCCCGGACTTCAAGACCTTCCGCATCGGCCTGTTCGGCCTGGAAAAATGGCACAACGTGGACCGCACCGTCGGCCACATCGCCAAAGCGCTGGACGATATCGGTGTCCCCGCCAAGGCGTGAACCCGCTGCAAACATTGCATTGAAAGAACCCTCATGAACAAGACCCTCACCACCCTGGCCGCCTCCTGCGGCCTGATGCTCGCCGCACTGACCGGCGTGGCGGCCCATGCGGCCGAACCCGTCACCACGGCCAGCGGCCTGGTCTATGAAAGCCTCAAGGAAGGCACGGGCGCCAGTCCCAAGGCCAGCGACACGGTGCGCGTGCACTACCGCGGCTACTTCCCCGACACGGGCAAGGACTTCGACAGCTCCATCACGCGTGGCCAGCCCATCGAGTTCCCCTTGACCGGCGTGATTCCCTGCTGGACCGAAGGCGTGCAGAAGATGAAGGTCGGCGGCAAGGCCAAGCTGACCTGCCCGCCCTCCATCGCCTACGGCAGCCGTGGCGCGGGCAGCGTGATCCCGCCCAACGCCACGCTGAACTTCGAGGTGGAACTGCTGGGCATCAAGTGATGGCCGGCCCGCTGGCCGGGCCAGCCCCCGCTTGATGCAAAGCCGGCCTGCGGGCCGGCTTTTTTACGGTCGTTGAAAGGGATATGCCGTGGATTCACGCAAACCGCTGGACGCGCGCGCCGCCGCGCTGATGCTCATGCTGTGCCTGATCTGGAGCCTGCAGCAGATCCTGCTCAAGGCCACGGCCGATGCCATTGCGCCCACGCTGCAGATCGCGCTGCGCTCGGGCGTGGGCGCCGTGCTGGTGTGGCTGTTCATGCGCTGGCGCGGCATGCGCGTGCAGTGGGGCGACGGCAGCTGGCGCCCGGGCCTGGCCGTGGGCACGCTGTTTGCGCTGGAATTCCTGCTGGTGGGCGAGAGCATCAACCACACCTCGGCCGCCCATGTGGTGGTCTTCCTGTATTCCGCCCCCGTGTTCGCGGCGCTGGGCCTGCACTGGAAGCTGCCCTCGGAGCGCTTGGCGCCGCTGCAATGGCTGGGCATCGCACTGGCCTTTGCCGGCATAGCGCTGGCCTTCCTGGGCGGCGGCAAGCCTTCGAAGGCAGCAGGCGCCGCCATGCTGCTGGGCGACCTGCTGGCCCTGGCCGCCGGCGTGGCCTGGGGCGCCACCACGGTGGCCATCCGCACCACGCGGCTGGCATCGCTGCCCGCCGCGCAGACCCTGCTCTACCAGCTGGCCACCGGCTTTGCGCTGCTCCTGCCCGCCGCCTTCCTGCTGGGCCAGACCCGCTTCGAGCCCACGCCGCTGGCCTGGGCCGGCCTGGCCTTCCAGTCCGTGCTGGTCTGCTTCGTGAGCTTCCTGGTCTGGTTCTGGCTGCTCACCCAATACCTGGCCTCTCGCCTGGGCGTGTTCTCTTTCATGACGCCCATCTTCGGCGTGGTCTTCGGTGCCTGGCTGCTCAGCGAGCCCATCGAGCCCAACTTCCTGGCCGGGGCACTGATGGTGCTGGCGGGGGTGCTACTGGTGAGCGGGTATGGGTGGCTGATGTCGCTCAGGCGTCCTGCCTGACCAGTCCCAGCCGCCGCGCCAGCCGCTGCAGGTTGGCGCGGTCCATCTGCAGTTCGCGTGCGGCGGCGGCCCAGCTGCCTTGGTGGCGCTGCAGGCTGGCGTCGATGAGATGGCGCTCGTAGCTCTCCACGGCTTCGCGCAGGCCTTGGGGGCTGGCGCCGGGCGATGCGGCCTGTGGGACGGGCAGGGACGGGGTGGCCGTCGCCGGGGGCTGCGCGTCATCCCAGAGATCGGCCTGGCCCAGCGTGACCATGCGAGCCCGGCCACCGGCTGGAGCGGCGGAGGGCGCACGGCTCAGCGCCCGCAGCACGCCGCGGCTGATGAGGTGCTCCAGCTCCCGCACATTGCCGGGCCAGTCCTGGGCCAGCAGGGCCGATTGCGCGGCGGGGTGAAGGCGCAGGCCGCCCAGGCCCAGACGCGAGCGGTTTTCCTCGAGGAAGAAGCCGGCCAGCATCAGCACGTCGCTGTCGCGCTCGCGCAGCGCGGGCACGCGCAGCGGGTAGACGCTCAGGCGGTGGAAGAAATCGGCGCGCATGCGGCCTGCCGCCACCTCGGCGGCCAGGTCGCGGTTGGTGGCGGCGATCACGCGCACGTCCACATGGTGTTCTCGGTCCGAGCCCAGGCGCTGCAGCTGGCCGCTTTGCAGCACGCGCAGCAGCTTGGCCTGCACGGGCAGGGACAGCTCGCCCACTTCGTCCAGGAACAGCGTGCCCTGGTCGGCTTGCTCGAACTTGCCGCTGCGCTCGGACAGCGCGCCCGTGAAGGCGCCGCGCACATGGCCGAACAGCTCGCTTTCGACCAGGTTGTCGGGCAGGGCCGCGCAGTTGATGCTGACCAGCGCCCGGCCCGCACGCGCCGACTGCGCATGCACGGCCTGGGCCACCAGTTCCTTGCCCGTGCCGGTCTCGCCCGTGATCAGCACATTGAGGTCGCTGGCCGCGACCAGGGCGATGTCCTTTTGCAGCGCGCGCATGGCCGGGCTCTGGCCGATCAGCGGACGCGATGACTCGCCCCCCGGGGCGGCGCCGGGCGCGGGCAGGGCGCGCGCACTGCGCGCCAACCGGCGCAGCCGCTCGGCCGTGGTCACGGTGGCCGCCGCCAGGTTGCTGAAGGCCTGCAGCGCCGCCAGCGCGGCCGGGTCGGCAAAGCGCCCCGGGTCCAGCGCGTCCAGCGTGAGAAGGCCCCAGGGCAGGCCGCCCGTCTGCAGCACGCAGCCCATGCAGTCGTGGACCTCCAGCGGCCCGTGACCCTGGGCCACCAGGCCGTCATAGGGATCGGGCAGCGGGCTGTCGGGCGCAAAGCGCATGGCCTGGCCCGCCGCCAGCAGCTGGGCGAAGCGCGGGTGCTCGGCAATGCGAAAGCGCCGGCCCAGCGCATCGGGCACCAGGCCATCGATGGCCACGGGCCGCAGCCACTCGCCCTCCAGCCGCAGCAGGGCGGCGGCATCGGCCGGCAGCACGGCGCGCAGGGCTGCCAGCAGGCGGCGAAAGCGCTCGCGCTCGGGCAGGTCCTGGGCCAGGTCGGCCACCAGAGGGGTCAGGGCATGCAGGGCGGTGGATGTGGTCATAAGGACTGCAATAGCTGTCAAAAAGACTCGATTTGACGAAGGTCATATTGACGCATGAAACGCCAAACCCTTGTTCTGCAAGGGCTGCAGTCCTGGCACGGCACTTGCCTTTGTCAAGGCATGCCCGGCATCGCACCGGGCATGCCCGTCCCCGTACCCAAGGAGTTTCTTGTGCTGACCGACCGCCAACGTGCCATCGTCCAATCCACCGTCCCGCTGCTTGAAACCGGCGGCGAGGCTTTGATCACCCACTTCTACCAGACCATGCTGGGCGAGTACCCCGAGGTGCGCGCCCTGTTCAACATGGCCCACCAGCAAAGCGGTGCCCAGCCGCGTGCCCTGGCCTATAGCGTGCTCATGTACGCCAAGCACATCGACCGGCTCGAGGCCCTGGGCGATCTGCCCGCGCAGATCATCAACAAGCATGTTGCGCTGCAGGTGCAGCCCGAGCACTACCCCATCGTCGGCACCTGCCTGCTGCGCGCTATCCGCGAAGTGCTGGGCGCCGAGATCGCCACCGACGAGGTCATCGATGCCTGGGGCGCCGCCTACCAGCAGCTGGCCGACATCCTGATCGGCGCCGAGCGCCAGGCCTATGACCGCACGGGGGCGGCCGAAGGCGGCTGGCGCGGCGAGCGTGCCTTCGTGGTCGAGGACAAGGTGGCGGAAAGCGCCGAGATCACCTCGTTCTACCTGGTGCCGGCCGATGGCGGCCCCGTCATCGCCCACCAGCCCGGCCAGTACATCGGCCTGCGCCTGGTGGTGGACGGCCAGGAGCAGCGGCGCAACTACTCGCTGTCCGCGCCCGCCGATGGCCGCAGCCTGCGCATCAGCGTCAAGCGCGAGGCAGGCGGCAAGGTCTCCAACTTCCTGCACGACCGGGCCCAGGTCGGCGACACGCTGCAGCTGTTCCCGCCCGCAGGCCACTTCACGCTGCAGCCCGGCGAGCGTCCGCTGGTGCTGATCAGCGGCGGCGTGGGCATCACGCCGACCCTGCCCATGCTGGATGCGGCCTTGCCCAGCAAGCGTCCCGTGGTCTTCATCCACTGCGCGCGTGAGCGCGGTGTTCATGCCTTCCGTGAACGTGTGGATGCGCTGGCCGCAGTGCATCCGCAGCTCAGCCGGTACTACTGCTATGACCGGGTGGAGGAGGGCGATGAGGTCGATGCGCAGGGACTGCTGACCGCCCGGCAGTTGGGGGAGTGGCTGCCTTCAGTGGATGCCGATGTGTATTTCCTGGGGCCCCGGCCGTTCATGCGGTCGGTGAAGGAGTCGTTGCGGGTGTTGGGGGTGCCGGAAGGGCAGGTCCGCTATGAATTCTTTGGGCCGGCGGAGGCGTTGGCCTGATTTGCCGTCGATCCGCTCGGGTCCCCTGGCCTGAGTGGTGGAGCAGGGGCCGTGCCTCGGCCCGCCGTGCATCGGGCGATCAGCCCTGCACGGCCCACATGCCCTGGTTGTCCGACACCCACTCCCCAAACGCCTGTGCGGGCAAGGGCTTGCTGCACAGATAGCCCTGGAAGAAGTCGCACCCCTTGCCGCGCAGGAATGCCAGTTGCTCGGCCGTCTCCACGCCCTCGGCCAGAACCTTGAGCCCCATGGCATGCCCCAGCGCGATCACCGACCCGCTGATGGCCATGTCGTCCGCGCTGTGCGGAATATCGCGGATGAAGCCCTGGTCGATCTTGAGCAGGTCCAGCGGAAAGCGCTTGAGGTGGGCCAGCGAGGAATAGCCGGTGCCGAAGTCGTCGATGGCCAGCCGCAGGCCCTGGGCGCGCAGGCGGCGCATGACGGCCAGGGCCTCCTCGGGGCGCTCGGCCAGGGCGCTTTCGGTGATTTCCAGTTCCAGGCAGTGCGGGGCGAAGCCCGTGGCGGCCAGCGCGTCGGCGGTGGCGCCGGCAATGTCGGTCAGCAGGAACTGGTGCAGCGAGACATTGACCGCGATGGTCATCTCGGGCAGGCCCTGATCGCGCCAGCGCTGGCCCTGGGCGCAGGCCTCGCGCAGCACCCACAGGCCCAGCGCGCCGATGACGCCCGAGCTTTCGGCCACGGGAATGAAGCGTGCCGGGGAGATGAGGCCCTCGTCCGGGTCCAGCCAGCGCACCAGGGCCTCGGCGCCCACCAGGCGGCCCGTGGCCAGGTCGATCTGGGGCTGGAAGTACAGGCGCAGGTGGCCCAGGTCTATGGCCTGCCGCAGCCGTGCCTCCATGGCCAGCCGCTCGCGCGCGGCCGAGGTCATGTCTTCCTCGAAGAAGCACCAGGCACGGCCGCTGCGCGACTTGGCGCCGTAGACGGCGGCATGCGCGCCCTGCAGCAGGTCCTGGGCATTGCCGGCGTGGGAGGGATACATGCAGATGCCCACGCTGACGCCGGCCATGACGGACAGGCCGTCCGGCGAGCTCCAGGGCTGGCCGGCCGCCGCGATCAGTTGCCGTGCGCGGGCGATGGCGTCGCCGCGCTCGCTCATGCCCTTGCACAGCACGGCCAGTTCGTCACCGGCCATGCGACCTATGAGGTCCTGGGGACCCAGGGAATCGTGCACACGGGCGGCGATGTGGCGCAGCACCTGGTCGCCAATGGCGTGGCCGTAGCTGTCGTTGACGTCCTTGAAGCGATCAATGTTCAGCAGCATCACGGCCAGCGTGCCCTGCTCGGCGGCCGCCTCGGCCACGGCGTCTTCCAGCAGCGCTGTGAAGCGCACGCTGTTGGGCAGGCCGGTGAGCATGTCGCGGTGGGCCAGGAATTCGAGCTGGGCCTCGCGCGCCTTCTCGGCCGAGATGTCGGTGAACATGCACACGTAGTGCGTGACCTTGCCCTGTGCGTCCTTGACGGCGCTGAGCGACATGCGCTCGGGGAAGACCTCGCCGTTCTTGCGGCGGTTCCAGATTTCGCCCTGCCAGTGGCCCGTGGCCTGCATGCTGTCCCACATGGCCTCGTAGAAGGCCTTGTCGTGGCGGCCTGACTTGAACATGCGCGGGGTCTTGCCCAGCATCTCCTGCTCGGTATAGCCCAGCAGCCGCGTGAAGGCGCTGTTGACCGAGAGGATGCGGCTGCGCGCGTCGGTGACGACCACGCCCTCCATGGTGTTGTCCACCACGGCGGCGGCCAGGCGCTGGCGTTCGTCGGCCTCCCGCCCGGCGGCCATCGCGGCATGGGCAGTGCGCTCTCCACGGCGCATGCGCCACAGCAGCCAGCCGCCGCCCACGGCCGTGACCAGCACCAGGGTCACCGAGGACAGCATGCGCCGCTGCGCCGCCGCCTCGGGCGGAATCTGCAGGTGCGCCAGCAGCCATTCCACGCCCCAGAGCCACAGCAGACCTGCGCACACGTACAGGGTCATTGCGCCCCAGAGCGGTATTCGGGGCTGCTCTCCCTGATCTTGCATGTGGTTCCTCAGAACGTTCCCAGAACGTGTGACTTGCGCAGGGTCGTGTCCATGCTGCGACAATTGCGCCGCTATGACCCAAGCCTATATTCTTACCCTTTCGTGCCCCGACCGGCTCGGTCTGGTACATGCCGTCTCGGGCTTTCTGCTCGAGCAAGGCGGCAACATCGAAGAGGCCGCGCAGTATAACGACCCGGCCACCGGACTGTTCTTCATGCGCGTGCAATTTGCCTGCAACGGCTGCGATCCCGCGGCTCTGAGGGCGGCCCTGGCCGACCTGGGCGGCCAGTACCAGATGAAGTGGCGCCTGCACACCAAGGCCGAAGCCATGAAGACCGTGCTCATGGTCAGCAAGGAAGGCCACTGCCTCAACGACCTGCTGTTTCGCTGGAAGAGCGGCCTGCTGCCGGTGGACATCCGCGCCATCATCAGCAACCACCGCGAGTTCTACCAGCTGGCGGCCAGCTACAACATCCCCTTCCACCACATCCCCGTCACGGCTGCCACCAAGGCCCAGGCCGAGGCAAAGCAGTTCGAGATCATCGAGGCCGAAGGCGCCGAACTCGTGGTGCTGGCGCGCTACATGCAGGTGCTGTCCAACGACCTGTGCACCAAGCTGGCAGGCCGCGCGATCAATATCCACCACAGCTTCCTGCCCAGCTTCAAGGGCGCCAAGCCCTACTACCAGGCCCATGACCGCGGCGTGAAGCTGATCGGCGCCACGGCCCACTATGTGACGGCCGACCTGGACGAAGGCCCGATCATCGAGCAGGACGTGGCCCGCGCCGACCACACCGACACCGTGGAGGACCTCACGGCCCGCGGCCGCGACACCGAGAGCCAGGTGCTGGCCCGCGCCGTCAAGTGGCACAGCGAGCACCGCGTCATCCTCAACGGCCACAAGACCGTGGTCTTCCGCTGAAGCCGGTTCCCGGCCGCCCATGGCGAACGTGACCCTTGCCGCCGGCAGCGGCTTTGCCCCGCCCGGCAGCGGCGCCCGCCGCATTCCGCCCATACAGTGCCTGCTCACTTTCGAGGCGCTGGCGCGGCTGCGCAGCGTGACGCAGACGGCCGAGGAGCTGTGCGTCACGCCCAGCGCCGTCAGCCACCGCGTGCGCCAGCTCGAGCAGATCCTGGGCACGCGGCTGTTCGGCCGCTCGGACTTTTCGCTCACCACCGAAGGCAGCGCCTACCTGTCCCACGTGCGCGAGGGCCTGGGCGCGCTGCAGCGCTTTCCGGGCGAGGTGACGGCGCCGGGCCGCCGCCGGCTCAAGCTCGCCGTCACGCCCACCTTTGCGCGCGTGATCCTGATCCCGCGCCTGCGCCAGTTCACGGAAACCTATCCCGAGATCGACATCGCCCTGCAGGTCTCCATCCCGCTGCTGGACGTGGTGGCCGAGGATGCCGACCTGATGGTGCGCTTCGGCCCCGGCCACTATGCCGATGTGGAGCACATCGAGCTGGCGCGCGACGTGGTCACGCCGCTGGCCTCGCCGGCCTTCATCCGCGAGCACGGCCCCTTCGAGCAGCCCCAGGACCTGGAAGGCATGCCCCTGCTGCGCAGCCCGCTGGAGCCCTGGCGCACCTGGTTCGGCGCCACCGGCCTGGACTGGCCCGAGCCGCACGAGGGCTCGCAGTTCAACGACATCGGCCTGATGTGCGATGCTGCCTCGGCCGGCATGGGCATCGCCCTGGTGCGCCACAAGCTGGGCGCGCCCTGGCTGGACAACGGCACCCTGGTGCGCCTGTTCGACGTGGACACGGCCAGTCCCCATGCCCACTACCTGTGCTGGCGTACCGGCACCATGGACCGCTGGGAATGCGCGGCCTTTGCTGAATGGTTGAAGAGGGCGATGGCCTGCTGAGGCGCCCATAACTGATTTCGCGGATTTCACGCGCCGTTGCAATAAACATCAGCGCAGTCCCGCTGCACAAAGACGGCAGCATCGCCTAAAGTCAGGCTCCATGACTTCCGCCAGCTCCCCAGCCAGCCCCGCTCCCGGCGCCATGGCGTCGGCCGCCGCCGATGCGGCCCACCAGCAGCCCACAGTCTCCGAGCGCGCACGGCGCCAGGCCGAGGTCGTGGCCGCGCTGGCCCGCCATGTGCCCGCCCACGCCCTGCTGTGGAATGCCGAGGACACCACGCCCTATGAATGCGACGGCCTCACGGCCTACCGCCAGCGCCCGCTGGTGGTCTGCCTGCCCGAGACCGAGGCCCAGGTCCAGGCCGTGCTGCGAGCCTGCCACGCCATTCTGGTGCCCGTGATCGCACGCGGCGCGGGCACCGGGCTGTCGGGCGGTGCCTTGCCCCATCCCATGGGCGTGACGCTGTCGCTGGCCAAGTTCAACAAGATCCTCCAGGTCGATGCGGCCAGCCGCACGGCCGTGGTGCAGTGCGGCGTGCGCAACCTGGCCATCAGCGAGGCCGCCGCGCCCTTCGGCCTGTACTACGCGCCCGATCCCAGCAGCCAGATCGCCTGCACCATCGGCGGCAACGTGGCCGAGAACTCGGGCGGCGTGCACTGCCTCAAGTACGGGCTGACGGTGCACAACGTGCTCAAGGTGCGCGGCTTCACCGTGGAGGGCGAGCCGGTGGAGTTCGGCTCCACGGCACTGGACACGCCGGGCTTCGACCTGCTGGCCGTCCTGGTCGGCAGCGAGGGCATGCTGGCCGTGACCACCGAAGTCACCGTGCGCCTGATCCCCAAGCCCCAGCTGGCGCGCTGCATCATGGCCAGCTTCGAAGACGTGCGCAAGGCCGGCGACGCCGTGGCCGCCGTGATCGCGGCCGGCATCATCCCGGCCGGGCTGGAGATGATGGACAAGCCCATGACGGCCGCCGTCGAGGACTTCGTCAAGGCCGGCTACGACCTCACGGCCGAGGCCATCCTGCTGTGCGAGAGCGACGGCACGCCCGAGGAAGTCGAGGAAGAGATCGCCCACATGAGCGAAGTGCTGCGCGGCGCGGGCGCCACGGCCATCACGGTGAGCGAAAGCGAAGCCGAGCGCCTGCGCTTCTGGAGCGGGCGCAAGAACGCCTTTCCCGCCAGCGGGCGCATCAGCCCCGACTACATGTGCATGGACTCCACCATCCCGCGCAAACGCCTGGCCGACATCCTGCTGGCCATCCAGGAGATGGAAAAGAAATACGGCCTGCGCTGCGCCAACGTGTTCCACGCGGGCGACGGCAACCTGCACCCGCTGATCCTGTTCGATGCCAACGACCCCGACGAACTGCACCGCTGCGAGCTGTTCGGCGCCGACATCCTGGAGACCAGCGTGGCCATGGGCGGCACGGTCACTGGCGAGCATGGCGTGGGCGTGGAAAAGCTCAACTCCATGTGCACCCAGTTCACCACGGCCGAGAACGACCAGATGTTCGCGCTCAAGGCCGCCTTCGACCCGCAGGCCCTGCTCAACCCCGGCAAGGTGATTCCCACGCTCAACCGCTGCGCCGAGTACGGAAAGATGCTGGTGCGCGGCGGCCAGATCTCCCACCCGGACCTGCCGAGATTCTGAGGCGACGTGCAACGGGCGTGGTGCAACCGGCGACGTGCAACGGGCGCGGTGCAACCGGCTCCGTGCAACGAGCACCATGCAACCCGCTGGTCACGGCTGCTGCAGGCAGCGCAGCCACAGCCCATCGAGCGCGCGGGCCAGCGCAGCTTCCTGCCGGGGCACGGCCAGGTCCTCCGCGAGGTCTTCGATCATGGCCTCCAGTGGTACGGCATGGGACAGGGTGCGCATGCCGCATTCCATCGCCAAGGCGGTGTCCAGGTAGGCCACGCGCGCACCGGCCACGCCCCAGCGCGTGAGTTCGCGCACACGGCCG
The DNA here is from genome assembly GCF_014852125.1 of Delftia sp. DLF01. NCBI lineage: Bacteria > Pseudomonadati > Pseudomonadota > Betaproteobacteria > Burkholderiales > Comamonadaceae > Delftia > Delftia sp. DLF01. Next base: position 1,079,775 of record NZ_JACVAZ010000002.1, on the reverse strand, counting down.
ACCTGGTTCAGCCGCAGGCGCATCGCCTCCAGCCGCTCGGCCAGGGATCTGCGGATGCGCTCCCCTGTCTCGGGTCGGTCCTCCTCCAGTCTGCGCAGTGCCGCCTCCTGCTGCTCTAGCGTGCGCTCCAGTGCTCGCAGAGCCGCCTCGCGCCCCAGCCGGGCCTCGTCGTAGCGCGGCAGGGCTGCGCGCATGCGCTCCAGCGTCTGCTTGCGTTCGCGTGCGTAGACCGGCTCGGCGAGGCGCCCGGAACGCACGCAAGCGTCGGCGGCCAGCACCAGCCGCTGCGGAGCTGCTTCGGCGCCCAGCCCTTGCGGACGGAAGCTGCGGCAGTCTGTCATTTCCTCCAGCATGCGCAGGTCTTCCAGGTGCAGGCGCATGCGTTCCGCGTCCTTCTGCGCCTCAAGCCGATGGCGGCCCAGCATCTCCTGGCGCTGGCGCTCCAGCATCAGCAATTCGCGCCAGCCGCCACGCAGCCGGGCCTCGAACCGTGCCTGCTCGCCATCGGCCGCTTGCTGCAGCTGCTCGGCATCCTGGCGCAGACGCAGCTGCAGGTATCCATGCGTGCCTGATCTCTCGCAGGTGTACTCGACGATGCGCCCGCCGCTTCCATCGCCCACGCTGCGCCATGCACTGCGCGCGCATGCGTTCCTCTCCTGGAGCACCTGGCCTATCGAGACCCCCGATGCACCGCCCCAGGACGCGGCCCGGACCGCGAGGACATCGTCGTCGTCACCGCCGCAACCGCCCAGCACCAGTACAAGGCTCGAGGGCAGCAGCCACACTCGTTGCCAACGCATTTGCTCCCCCGTGCATGTGATTTCCAGATCGATGGTTGATATTAACTATCAATAAAAAAGAGATGTGATTTTTATCAATACTCACATCTCAATCAGACCAATCCCATAGCGTTCGCGCATGCAGGATGCAAAGCAGCGGTTTGCTCAAAAATTACGTGATTCGATGCAGGCCCAGGGCTATGAAGCCAGGCCTGCCGTGCTGGAGCACGAGTTCAATTCCCGTTTCTGGGGCAAGCCCATGTCCCAGCACGGCGTGCGCCTTTGGCTGGTCGGCAAGACCATGCCCAACGCCAAGAAACTCGCTGCGCTGGCCGACTGGCTGCAGGTGCCGCTGGAGGAGTTCCTGCGCTCGCCGCAGCAGGTTCGCGAGGTGCGCGAACCCAAGAGCGCCTGGTCCGCAGGCCTGGGCTATGAGGACAACGAGCTGTTCAAGATCTACCTGCGCCTTCCCGTGCCCAAGCGCCGGCTGGCGCGCGACGTGATCCTGGCCATTGCGCGCGCCCATGATGCCGAGGAAGCGGAACGCGCCGCAGGCTCGTAGCCAGGCGGCGCGTCGGGTTTGCATTGATCCGGCACCTGCGGGGCACGGGCCCCGCCTGCGCATCAGCCACCCATGGCGCGCTGGCGTGCATCGCGCTGGGCGGGCGTTTCGTTGATCAGTTCATTGATCACTTCCTGGCGTGTCTTGCCCGCGCCGGTCTGCGGTGCGGGAGCCGGATAGACGCTGGCATTGAAGCGCGAAGTGCCGCCCTGGCGCACGGCTGCCTCGGCGTCGGCAATCACCTGGGCGCGTGTCTTGCTGCTCTTGAAATGCTCGGGGTGGACGACGGCGCCCGCCTCGTTGTTGGCCGGGTGGATGTATCCGGCCGCCGATGCCATGCCGGGCAGCAGCAGCGCTGCCGATGCGGCCAGGCCGGCGATGAGGGTGGCGGGGGTGAAGCGGCGTTGCGACATGATGTGATTCCTTTCAGGCACGTTGGTAATTCGTTCTCCCCACGCCCCGCGATGCGGAACGCCGAGGAGAGGACTCCAATGTAGAAATCACGTGCCCACACCAGCCCCACAGGATGGTGACATTGCTGTCATACAACCGGCACAGATGACCGCGATGACCGAGACACTGCGGCGCCTCGGCGCTCGTCACCCCCGGTACTGCGCACGCGCGCGGCCGGGCGCCAGAGGGTCCAGGCGCACGTCCAGCAGGCCCTCGGCATCGCCCGCGATGCGCGCCAGCGTCTGGCCGAAGGGATCGGCGAACTGGCTTTCGCCGCAGAACGCGTAGCTGTCGCCGGGACCGGCGCGGTTGGCCATGGCGATGTAGCACTGGTTGTCCATGGCGCGCACGGGCACGGCGTGGCGATGGATGTGGCCGTAGGGGTGCATCATCCCGTCCATCAGCACGATCAGGTCCACGCCCTGCACGCCCAGGGCGCGGGCCGGTACCGGAAACTCGATGTCGAAGCAGATCAGCATTCCCACTCGCAGGCCGCGCCATGTGCAGACGGGCTGGCGATCCCCGGCTTCGAAGACCCCGTGGTCCGAGTCGTAGAGCATGGTCTTGCGGTAGTGCAGCAGCACCTGCCCATCGGCATCGATCAGCAGGCCGGCATTGAAGTGGCGGCCCTGGTCTGCTTCGGCCAGGCCGATGGCGACGGCCACGCCGGCTTGCCGCGCGGCTTCGCGCAGCGCAGTGGCCGAGGGGCCATCCAGCGGCTCTGCCAGCTGCGCCACGTTGTCCGGCCGGGGAAATCCGCTGATGCAGGTTTCGGGAAAGACCAGCAGGTCGGCCTGACCCGCGCTGGCCCTGATCGTCTTCAGCGTCATCGCCAGGTTGCCGGCAATGTCGCCGTCGCGCAGACGGGGCTGGATGATGCGGATGCGGTGCTCCGTCATGGTGTGCGCTCCTTGAGATGCAAAGGGTGGCTGTCCTGCCGAGACTGGCAACTGGCGGCCTCCTCGGCCTGCAGATCCAGGTTGCGGGCCAGCACCCAGTAAAGGCTGCCGGCTACGAGAATGCCCGGCAGCCAGGCGAAGTCCACGCCGCCCAGCCGCTGCGCAGCCCAGCCGATGAAGACCGCATGGCCGTCCGTGGCGTCGTGGATGTGGAAGAAGGGCACCATGGCCGCAAAGCCGCCCAGATAGGCGCAGATGCCGCGCCAGCCCCAGGCGCCGTAGATGCCTTGTGGCGTGAAGAAATCGGCGATGGCGTAGCGGCCCTTGCGCACCAGGAAGTCGTCCACGAGGTTGACCGCCGTCCACGGCACCAGGAAGTACAGCAGCAGCGCCAGGAAGGAATGCAGCAATGCCACGCCGCTGCCCTGGATGGACAGCACGCACGCGAGGATGGTGGCGCTGATGGCGGCGATGGCACCGATGCGTGCACCGAGTGTGCCGAGTGCTTCGCGTGCACCGCGTGCGCTGCGTGTGGGGCGCAGGCCGCCCAGCGAATCCGCCGCCGTGAGCACGGTCAGCGCCGCGCTGTAGGTGTTGAGGGCGATGATGGGCACGAAGGCCACGACGGCCAGGGCAGGCAGCAGCCGGTCCGCGACCGGGAACAGGCCGGTGCCGATCCGTCCCAGCGCCGCCAGCGCGTCGCCGGCCTGCAGCCGCTGCGCCATCCACGCGCCCAGCCCGATCATCCAGGCCCCGGACAGCGAGGCGCCCAGGAAGATGGCCGCGATCAGGCGCCGGGGCGCGGTATGGCGCGGCAGGTAGCGCGAATAGTCGGACACATAGGGCGCATAGGAGATGTTGTAGCTGGCCGCGATGGTGAACTGCGCGGCAAAGGCGCTCCATGCGAATCCTGGCAATGGCTCCGGCCGAACGTGCAAGGCGGGCTCGCCCACGCCTGCCAGCAACGCCAGCGTGGCCAGCGCATACAGCGGCAGCGCCAGCATCAGCGCGCAGCGGAAGGCCCTGTGCATCACATCGTGGCCGCAGACCGCCAGCAAGGCGCCCACCGCCACGGCCACGCAGGCCGTGGGCGCTGGCGGCAGGCCGAACACGGCCTGCATGCCCTGCATGATGAGCGAGACGTTGACGACGTTGAACCCCGTGAACACCAGCAGCGTGGCGCACAGCGGCAGGGTGACGCCGCGAAAGCCGAACTGCGCGCGCGACTGGATCATCTGCGGCAGCCCCAGCTGCGGCCCCTGCGCGCCGTGCAGCGCCATGAACAGCGTGCCGAACATGATGCCTAGCGTGCCGGCCAGGGCGCTCCAGGGCGCCGAGAGCCCCAGCGACGGGCCGACGAAGCCGATGGAAAGCGTGAAGAAGTGGAAGTTGCCCAGGAACCAGAACGGCCCCTGGTCGGCGAGCCGCGCATGGCGCTCGCTGTCGGGAATGCAGTCGATGGACCGGCTCTCCACGGCGATGCGGGCACGACCGTGTTGTCCGCTGGCGGGGCTGTTCATGGCCTTGTCTCCCTCCCGTTGTCCTTGCTGTTGTGGGACAAATTCTAGGCAGGAGCCTGCCGCCGCTCCATGCCTGATGCGCGACGTTCACATCGACTGGAAAAGATGTTTGGCCAGCCGGCCAGCCCCTGGTGCCGAGGCGGCCGGGCATGGAAAAAAGCCCCGCGCCGCCTGGCGGCCACAGGGCCTGCCAGGCGGCATGGGGGCGTGGGTGGCGTGCTAAGCGGCTGGTGCCGATGCCGTGGGCACTGTGCCTGCGGCGTCCGCCTCCGACGGGTCGTTGCGGTGCACCAGACGGTACAGCAGCGGCAGCACCAGCAAGGTCAGCAGCGTGGACGACAGTATGCCGCCGATCACCACCGTGGCCAGCGGACGCTGCACCTCGGCGCCCGTGCCCGTGGCAATGGCCATGGGCACGAAGCCCAGCGAGGCGACCAGGGCCGTCATCAGCACGGGGCGCAGCCGGGTGAGCGCGCCTTCGGTCACGGCGTCGGGCACGCTGGCGCCCTGTTCGCGCAAGGTTCTGATCCAGGAGATCATGACCAGGCCGTTGAGCACGGCCACGCCCGACAGAGCGATGAAGCCCACCGCCGCCGAGATGGACAGCGGTATGTCGCGCAGCCACAGCGCCAGGATGCCGCCCGTGAGCGCGAACGGAATGCCCGTGAAGACCACCAGCCCGTCGCGCACATTGCCGAACATGGCGAACAGCAGCACGAAGACCATGAGCAGGGCCACGGGCACGACGATCTGCAGGCGGCGCGTGGCCGACTCCAGGTTCTCGAAGGTGCCGCCCCAGCGCGTCCAGTAGCCGGGCGGCAGCGACAGGCCTTGCAGCTTTTGCTGTGCCTCGCCCACGAAGGAGCCCATGTCGCGCCCGCGCACATTGGCGCTGACCACGATGCGGCGCTTGCCGTCTTCGCGGCTGACCTGGTTGGGGCCGGGCGCGGTCTCGAACGTGGCCACGGCCGACAGCGGCACGAAGCCGATGCGCCCGTCCGCCCCGCGCGGCAGGGCGATGGGCAGGCGGCTCAAGGCCTGCAGGTCGTTGCGCACGGCGTCCGGCAGGCGCACCTGGATGTCGAAGCGCCGGTCGCCCTGGAATACCGTGCCCGCCTCGGTGCCGCCCATGGCGGTGCTGATGGCGTCCTGCACATCGCCCATGTTCAGGCCATAGCGCGAGGCCTTTTCGCGGTCGATCTGCACGGTGAGCATGGGCAGGCCCGTGGTCTGCTCGACCTTGACCTCGGAGGCGCCCGCAATCTGCTGCAGCATGCCGGCCACGGTCTGGGCGCTTTTCTCCAGCACGGCCATGTCGTCGCCGAAGATCTTCACGGCCACGTCGCTGCGCACGCCCGAGATCAGCTCGTTGAAGCGCAGCTGGATCGGCTGGGAGAACTCGTAGTTGTTGCCCGGGATGCGGTCCACCGACGCCTGCACGGCGGCCAGCAGCTCATCGCGCGGGCGCGCCGGGTCGGGCCACTCGCTGCGCGGCTTGAGCATGATGTAGCCGTCGGAGATGTTGGGCGGCATGGGGTCGGAGGCGATCTCGGCCGTGCCGGTGCGCGCGAACACGCGGTCGATCTCGGGGAACTCCTTCTTGAGTGCCTTCTCGATCTGCATCTGCATTTCCAGCGACTGCGTAAGGCTGGTGCCGGGGATGCGCAGCGCCTGGATGGCGAAGTCCCCCTCGTTGAGGTTGGGCGCGAACTCGCTGCCCAGGCGCGTGGCCAGCAGCAGGCTCAGCGCCACGGCCACGGCGGCGGCCGTGAGCACCACGGCGGGCGCGGCCATGACGCGCGCCAGCACGGGCGCATAGCCGCGGCGCGCCCAGCCCATGAGGCGGTTTTCCTTCTCGGCCACCTTGTCGCCCATGAACAGCGCAATCGCCGCCGGGATGAAGGTGATGGACAGCAGCATGGCGCCGGCCAGCGCGATGACCACCGTGAGCGCCATGGGATGGAACATCTTCCCCTCCACGCCCGTGAGCGCGAAGATGGGCAGGTAGACCACCATGATGATGAGCTGGCCGAACAGCAGCGGGCGGCGCGCTTCCTTCGCGGCGGCGAAGACTTCATGGAAGCGTTCGCTGCGCGTCAGCGACCGTCCGCGCGCCTCCTGCGCATGGGCCAGGCGGCGCACGCAGTTCTCCACGATGACCACGGCGCCGTCGATGATGATGCCGAAGTCCAGCGCCCCCAGGCTCATGAGGTTGGCGCTGACCTTGTAGTGCACCATGCCCGTGAAGGTGAACAGCATGGACAGCGGGATGATCAGCGCCGTGATCAGCGCCGCGCGCAGGTTGCCCAGGAACAGGAAGAGGATGACCACCACCAGGGCCGCGCCCTCCACCAGGTTCTTCTTGACCGTGGCGATGGCCTTGTCCACCAGGTTGGTGCGGTCGTAGACGGTGATGGCCTTGACGCCCGGGGGCAGGCCCCGGTTGATCTCGGTCATGCGCTGGTCCACGGCGCGCGAGACGGTGCGGCTGTTCTCGCCGATCAGCATGAACACCGTGCCCAGCACCACCTCGCGGCCGTTGTCGGTGGCCGCGCCCGTGCGCAGCTCCTGGCCCAGGCCGACCTCGGCCAGGTCGCGGATGCGGATGGGCTGGCCCTGGGCCGAGCCCACGATGACCTCGCGGATGTCGGCGATGCCGCCGACCTGGCCCGGCGCGCGGATCAGGTACTGCTCGCCCTGGCGCTCGATATAGCCCGCACCCACGTTGCTGTTGTTGCGCTGCAGGGCGGTGACGATGTCGGCCAGCGTGAAGCCGTAGGCCGCCAGCTTCTCGGGCGCGGGCGCCACCAGGTACTCCTTGGCGTAGCCGCCGATGGAGTTGATTTCGGTGACGCCGGGCACGTTGCGCAGCTGTGGCTTGATGACCCAGTCCTGGATCTCGCGCAGGTCCATGGGCGTGTAGGGCGTGCCGTCGGGCTTTTTCGCATCGTCCTCGGCCTCCACGGTCCACAGGTAGATCTCGCCCAGGCCCGTGGAAATGGGGCCCAGCGTGGGCGTGATGCCGGCAGGCAGGCTGTCGCGCGCCTGCTGTATGCGCTCGCCCACCAGTTGCCGTGCGAAGTAGATGTCCGTGCCGTCCTTGAACACCACGGTGACCTGGGACAGGCCGTAGCGCGACAGCGAGCGCGTCTGCTCCAGGTGGGGCAGGCCGGCCATCACCGTCTCTATGGGATAGGTGACGCGCTGCTCGGTCTCCAGCGGCGAGTAGCCGCTGGCCTGGGTGTTGATCTGCACCTGGACATTGGTGATGTCGGGCACGGCGTCGATGGGCAGGCGCTGGTAGTTGTAGATGCCCAGCCCTGCCATGGCCAGCACGGCCAGCAGGACCAGCCAGCGCTGCTCTATGGCAAATCGGATGATGCGTTCAAACATGGAGTTCTCCGTTCATGCCCGCATCAATGGGAGTGCTCGGCCGTGGCCTTGCCCAGCTCGGCCTTGAGCATGAAGCTGCCCTCGGCCACGTAGGATTGGCCGGGTTTCAGGCCTTCCAGCACCTCGGTGGTCTTGCCGTCGGCGCGGCCCACGCGCACCGGCTGGGCGCGAAAGCCCCCCTGCACGGGCACGAAGACCACGGTCTGCTGCTCCATCTTCTGCAGCGCCTGCGTGGCCACGGCCAGAGGCGCCTGCCGGGACGATGCCGTCAGCTCCACGTTCACGAACAGGCCCGGGCGCCACACGCCGTCGGGGTTGGGCAGGGTGATGCGCGCGGGGGCCGTGCGCGTGTCCTGGCCGATCAGTGCGCCCACATAGGCCACCTCGCCCGTGGCCGAGGAGTCGAAGGCCGTGGCGCGCACCGTGGCCTTCTCGCCCACGCGCACGGCGGGCAGGTCGGGCGCGGCCACGCGCATCTCTGCCCAGACGCTGCGCAAGTCGGAGATGGTGAAGACCTGGGTGGTGTCCTGCACGGCCTCGCCCACGGACAGGTGCTTTTCCACGATCACGCCGTCAAACGGCGCGCGCAGCTCGAAGCGGTTGAGCCCGCCCGCACCACCGCCGGCACCGGCGCCCGTGGCGGCCAGCTTCTGCTGGGCGTTGGAGACGGCGATCTCGGCCTCGCGCAGCGCCTGGCGCGCCTGCAGGTAGTCCTGCTCGGCCGAGACCTTTTCCTCCCACAGCTGCTTTTCACGTGCGTAGGTGGTGCGGGCCAGCTCCAGGCGCTTGCTGGCGGCCAGCAGTTCGCTGCGCTGCTCGGACACGGCGGCGCTGCTGAGCACGGCCAGCAGCTGGCCCTTCTTCACGTTCTGGCCCAGGTTGGCGGGAACGCTCTCGGCAATGCCGGCCACGCGCGGCACGACGTGGGCCGTGCGGTCTTCGTTGAAGCGGATCTCCCCGGGCAGCTGCAGCACGGAGCGCACGGTGGCCGGACCGGCCTCGGCCAGACGCACGCCGGCCGCCTGCATGCGCTGGGCGTCCATGGCGATCAGGCCTTCGTCGTCGCCATGGCCGGCTTCTGCAGCCGGTTTGGCGGCAGGTTGGGCGGCAGGCTTGGCCTCGGCTTTTTCCGCCTTGGAGTCTTCATGGTGTTCATCGTCGGCATGGCCTTCATCGTGCTTGTGGCCATCGGCTGCGGCTGCTGCGGCGCCGTGGTGCTCGCCATCGGCATGGCCTGCGGCCTCGCTGTGGCCGTGGCCATGGCTGTCGGCCTTGGCAGCGCCCGGCGTGCCGCTGCGCAGGATCAGCGTGGCGGCCAGCGCGCCCAGGGCCAGGATGACGGCAATGGCCACGAGGGTGCGGCGCGGTCCGAGGGGGGAGGAGGAGGGCTTGGTGTTCATGGTCTGGATGCAATCAGGTTGCTATCGGAATCAGAGGCCGGATTCGGTGCCCAGCAGGCGGTCGATGTCGGCGGCGGCGCGGTGGGTGGCCAGCAGCTGGTCCAGGTACTGGCTGCGCGCCTCGGACCAGGTGCGTTGTGCGTCCAGCACGTCGAGGTAGCCAAACTTGCCCAGCGCAAACCCGCGCGAGGCCAGCTCGTAGGCCGTGCGCGCCGTGGGCAGAACCTCCTCGGCCAGCTGGCGCGCCTGCTCGCGGCTGGCCTGCAGCAGCTCGCGCGCCTCGAACAGCTGGGCCTGCAGCTGGACGCGCGTGGCCAGCAACTGCTCCTCGGCCTGGTCGGCCAGGCGCAGGGCCTGCAGCTGGTTGCCCCGGTTGCTGTCGAGCACGGGCAGGGGCACGGAGACGCCGACCACGAGCTGGTTGCGCCCGACCTCGGTGGCGCGCTTGACGCCCAGGCTGACGGTGGGATCGGGCAGGCGCCGCGCATGCTCCAGGTCGGCCGTGGCGCGGCTTTGCTCCAGCGCCTGGCGCGCACGCAGCACGGCGGGCGCCTGTTCGATGCGCTGCTGCAGGGCTGCCAGCTCAGGCAGCTGGGGCAGGGCGTCCACCGCGCCCTCGGCCTGGCCGAAGGGGCGGACTCGCTCGCCCCACAGCGCCTGCAGCTGGCCGCGCGCCACGCGCAGGCCCGAGCGGGCCTGGGCCTGCTCCAGGCGGGCGCCGGATTCGGCCACGCGGGCCCGGGTTTCCTCCAGCGGCGCCACCTTGCCGGCGGCCACGCGGCGGGCTGCGGCCTCGCGCGCGCTGCTGGCGATCTCCAGCGTCTGCCCGGCCAGGACCACGCGCTGCTGCGCAGCCAGCACGCCGAAGAAGGCCGTGCCCACGTCGGCGCGCAGCGCAGCCTCGGCCCCCGCCAGCTCGGCCTGAGCCAGGTCGCGCCCGCGCTCAGCCACGCGCATGCGGGCCTCGCGCTTGCCGCCCACTTCCAGGGTCTGGTTCAGCTGCACGGTCAGCGTGCGGGTGCTGCGGCGCGTGTCCTCCTGCGACCAGGCCAGCTCGGGGTTGGGCCGGGCACGGCTTTGCAGCACGGCGCCATCGCTGGCCTCCAGCGCCCGGCGGGCCGCACGCAGGCCGGGGTTGCCGTCCAGCGCCAGGGCCAGGGCCTGCTGCAGGTCCAGCGGCGGGCCGGCCGGTGTGGACTCGGAAACAGGGGCTGCAGATGGCGCAGCCGCATCGGCAGGCTCGCCCGCCTGCACGGCGGCGCAAGCGGTCAGCACGGCCATCACCAGCAGGGCGCGCGGCCCGGGCCAGGCGCTCCATGGTGCGTGGGAAGCCGTCCTCGACGGAAAGGACGAAGGGAAAGACATACACGGACTCCTTGCCCGCGCGCAGGTCAGGCCTGATCGTTCATCAGCCGGTCAGGCCGCTGCGGCGGGCGCGCACGGCCCATGGCCGCTGAGCGCGAGGGGATTTCAGGGGAATGCCGGTCCGGGGCAGAAACAGGGCCATGCCCGGCCGGCGGCTGCAGGGGGCGTCAGCCCTGCCAGCGGGGCCGATCTGGGCGCAGCAGCACGGCCGAGGCATGGCGGCGCAGCGGCTCGGCGAATGGCATGGGGGGAGGCGCCACCGGCGCGGCCTTGGCGTAGTGGGTGGCGACGGCCACCCAGGCATGGCACATGGAGCAATCGACGCTGAGCGACGACGGCTGGCCCTGGTCCGACTTCTTTGCCGGTTGCCCCGGTTCGGCGCCAGCGCCCGGATCTGCGCTGGCATGGCGCTCGGCGCCCATGCCATGCAGGCTCACGCCGTGGACATGGTGGCCGAAGTGCCGGGTCTCATGCCCGTCGTGCCGGCACAGTGCAGCGGCCGCCATCCAGCTCCACTGGAACAGCAGCGCGATCACGAGGACGGCGAGGGCGGCGAGACGGGGCCGGGTCATGGAGGAGGGCATGGGGCAGGTGGGGATTGTCGTGCATGGCGTTTGCCCACAACCACGACTCCCCCAAGCCGGCGAGTCTAGGGCCGTGCGGCGACCTGTGGCTGTCGGGCACATGACAAATTTGTCATCTTGGCAAACCATGCCCTTCCCCGACAATGCTCGGCATGAAAGTCCTGGTCATCGAAGACGAAATCAAGCTGGCGGACTACCTCCGCAAGGGCCTGACCGAGGAGGGGTTCGTGGTCGATGTCGCGCACGACGGCATCGACGGCCTGCACCTGGCCACCGAGCTGGCCTACGACCTCATCGTGCTCGACGGCATGCTGCCCGGCATCGACGGCCTGGCCGTGCTGGCGGCGCTGCGCCAGTCGCGCCAGACACCGGTGCTGATGCTGACGGCGCGCGGCCAGGTGGAAGACCGCGTGCGCGGCCTGCAGGGCGGCGCCGACGACTACCTGGTCAAGCCCTTTGCCTTCTCCGAACTGGTGGCGCGCATGCATGTGCTGCTGCGCCGCAGTGTCGGCACGGCGCATCCGGCCGCCGAGGCCACCATGCTGCGCATGGCCGACCTGGAGCTGGACCTGATCCGCCGACGCGCCACGCGCGCCGGCCAGCGCCTGGACCTCACGGCCAAGGAATTCAACCTGCTGAGCCTGCTGCTGCGCCGCCAGGGCGAGGTGCTCTCGCGCACCGAGCTGGCCTCCCAGGTCTGGGACATGAATTTCGACAGCGAGACCAATGTGGTCGAGGTGGCCGTGCGCCGCCTGCGCCTGAAGCTGGACCAGCCCTTCGAGCAGCCGCTGCTGCACACGGTGCGCGGCATGGGCTATGTGCTGGAGTCGCGCGCACCGTGAACGCCAAGGCCCCCGCCGACATTCCCCACCTGGGCCGGCGCCTGTCGCGCTGGCTGGCGCTGCAGACCATGCTGGGCCTGGGCCTGGTGTGCGCGGCCGTCTACGGGGTGGCATCGATGACGCTGGAGCAGCACCAGCACGAGACGCTGGACCTCAAGCAGCAGGCAGTGCTGCACCTGATGACGGAAAGCCGCAGCGCCCACAACGAGGCCGGTCTGGCCCACATGCTGGACGACTTTCTCACGGGCCTGGACGAGATGTCGCTGCGCATCACCGACCTGCAGGGCCGCGTGATCTACGAGCGCCTGCGCATTCCCAAGACACCGGGCCGCACGCTGCAGCGCAGCTTCGAGGTGGTGCTGGCCGACAGTGGCCAGCATGCACAGGCCCAGCTCACCCTGGACCGCGCCGACGATGACCGGCAGCTGTCCCTGCTGGCCTGGACGCTGGCCCTGGCCGCCGTGGGCGGCGCGCTGCTGGTGTCGTTGACCGGCATCTGGCTGGTGCGCCTGGGCCTGGCGCCGCTGCGCGAACTGACCGAGCAGACGCGCAAGCTGTCGGCCCAGGACCTGCAGCGGCGCCTGGACGACAGCGGCCAGCCGCAGGAACTGCGCCCGCTGATCGCGCAATTCAACGCCTTGCTGGAACGGCTGGCCGTGGCCTACCGGCAGATGGAGGCCTTCAACGCCGACGTGGCCCATGAACTGAACACGCCGCTGACCACGCTGATCAGCAGCTGCGAGCTGGCCCTGCGCAAGCCGCGCAGCGAGGCCGAGCTGCGCGAGGTGCTGGCTTCCAACCTGGAGGACCTGCGGCGCATGGCCGGCATCGTGGCCGACATGCTGTTTCTCTCGCAGGCCGACCGGGGCCAGGGCGCGCGCCTGGCGCCCTGGGCCAGCCTGGCCGCGCTGGCCCATGAGGTCATCGACTTCCACGAGGCCGCGCTGCAGGAGGCCGACCTGCAGGTCGTCGTCCAGGGCGACGCGGCCGCCGAGGTCGATGCGCGGCTGCTGCGCCGGGCGCTGTCCAACCTGCTGGGCAATGCCACACGCTATGCACAGCGCGGCTCCACCATCACCGTGCAGATAGGCGCTCGGCCCTGTGCCCACCACGGTGGCGCCGGTGATGTGGCGCTGGCGGTGCTCAACCGGGGCCCGACCATAGCTCCCGCCGACCTGCCGCGCCTGTTCGACCGCTTCTACCGGGCCGACGCCGCGCGCAGCCAGGCCGACCGCAACCATGGCCTGGGCCTGGCCATCGTGGCTGCCATCGCGCGCATGCATGGCGGGCGCTGCTTTGCCGAGTCCGAAGGCGGCTTCACGCGCATCGGCCTGGAACTGCCCGACAGCCCGAGCCCGCCGCGCGATTCCCCGGCCTGAACACAGGCACCGGAGCGGCGGCACAATGGCGCCCCATGACGCAAGACGCCCCCTCCTCCTACGCAACGCTGCTGGCCGAAGGCAATGCCCTGGTGGCCCAGGCACAGCGGGCCGCCACCCAGGATTTCGCCCAGGCCCGGGCGCTGTGGCAGCAGGCCGGCAAGCAGTTCTACCTGGCCCACAAGGCCGACCCCGACCAGGCCGAGGGCGCGTTTCGCCTGGCCCAGGCCTGGATGGCCGAAGCCCATGCGCTGCAAAAGGAAGAATCGCCAGACGCCGTGGTGATGTGGCGCAACGCCGCCGCGCAATGCGAGCTGGCGTTCGACCTGGAACCCGAAAACGGCCGCCTGGCCATGACGGCGGCCAGCTGCCACATGTTCGGCGGCCAGCATGACGCGGCCAAGGCCTGGCAGCAGATCGGCCAGCACCTGCTGCCGCCGGCGCCCGAAGGCGACGGCGCCTGAAGCCAGGCTACAGCGCGATCAGCTTGAACACGGCCCGCGCCGTGCACACGGCCTGGCCCGCGCTGTCCAGCACATTGCCCTCGCAGAACACGGTGCGCGCGCCTGCGCGCAGCACGCGGGCCTCGATCAGCAGGTCGGTGGTGGCCGAGGCGAGGAAATGCGTGCTCATCTCGATGGTCACCACGCCCAGCCCCAGCGGGTTGGACGAGCGCGCGGCCGCGCTCAGCGTGAAGTCCAGCGCGCTCATCAGCGCGCCGCCATGGCCATGCCCCCGGCTGTTGGCCAGGTGCGGGCGCATGGGCAGCCGCGTGCGCGCCAGGCCGGGCGCCAGGCTCACGGGCTCCAGGCCGATATGGGACATGAAGGGCACGTCGATGCCGAAGTAGCCGCGCGCCAGCGCGGCGGCCTCCAGGTCCGGGGCGGTGGAAGTTCCAACGGCGTTCATCCGATCTCCGCAATCGCCTGGCCTTCGGCCACCGGCTCGCCCACGGCCACGAGCATGCGGCGCACGACGCCTGCCACCTCGCTTTCCACGGGAATCTCCATCTTCATGGACTCCACGATGATGAGGGTGTCGCCCAGGGCGACGGTGCCGCCTTCGGCGGCTTCCACAGCGGCCACGAGGCCGGCGATGGGGCTTGTGATCATGTTCGGGATGGTGGTCATGGGTAGGGCTTTCAAAGGTGGGCCAGCACGCGCTGGGCGATGCCGGTGTCGATGCGCAGGTCCAGGAAATCGGCGTGACCCAGGATGCGTTCGATGAAGGGGATGTTGGTCTTCACGCCCTCGATGCGGGTCTGCGCCAGCGCCTGGCGCAGCCGTGCGATGGCCTGGGCGCGGTCGCTGCCATGGGCCACGAGCTTGGCGACCATGGGGTCGTAGAAGGGCGTGACGCTGCAGCCCTGGGCATAGCCGGTCTCCACGCGCAGGCCTTCGCCCTGGGGCATCTCGAAGCGGTCCAGGCGCCCTGGCGAGGGCAGGAAGCGCACGGGGTCTTCGGCATAGATGCGTGCCTCGATGGCATGGCCGCGGGCCACGGGTTCGGCGGGCAGCACCTCCCGCATGCGCTCGCCGGCGGCCAGGCGGATCTGGGCCTCGACGATGTCGATGCCCGTGATCTCCTCGGTCACCGCATGCTCGACCTGCAGCCGCGTGTTCATCTCCAGGAAGACAAAGCCGTGCTGCGGCGTGTAGAGCATCTCCACGGTGCCGATCACGTCATAGCCCGTGCGCGCCAGCAGGCCGGCCAGCAGTTGCCGCATGTCGGCCAGAGCCTGCGCGGGAATGCCTGCGGGGCGGGCCTCTTCCACCACCTTCTGGTGGCGGCGCTGCACCGAGCAGTCGCGCTCGAACAGCACGCGCACCTCGCCATGGCGGTCGGCCAGCACCTGGAACTCGATGTGGCGCGGCGCCTCGATCAGCTTTTCCAGGTACAGCTCGGCCGTGCCGAAGTACTTGGCGGCAATGCCGCTGGCCTTGGACCAGGCGGCCTCCAGTTGAGGTGCATCGTGCGCGGGCAGCATGCCGATGCCGCCGCCCCCGCCTGCGGGCTTGACCAGCACGGGAAAGCCGATGCGCGCCGCCTCCGCCTGCACCTCCTGCAGGCTGTGCAGCACGGCCGAGCTGGCCGCCTGCGGCATGCCCTGGGCGGCCATGAAGGCCCGCGCCTGGGTCTTGTGGCCCAGCCTGCGTATCCAGTGCGGCGAGGGGCCGATGAAGCACAGGCCCTGGCGCTGCACGGCCTCGGCGAACTCCGCGTTCTCGGAGAGAAAGCCGTAGCCCGGGTGCACGGCATCGGCGCCGGTCTCGCGCGCCACCTGCAGCAGCCGCGCCTGGTCCAGATAGCTTTGCGCGGCGGGCGCAGGGCCTATGCACACGGCCTGGTCGGCCGCGCGCACATAGGGCAGGCCGGCATCGGCCTCGGAGTACACGGCCACGGATTCAAGGCCCATGCGCCGCAGCGTGCGGATCACGCGCGCGGCCACGGCGCCCCGGTTGGCGACCAGCACGCGGCGGATGGGGTGCGGGGCGCCGCTCATGCCGCCTCCGAGGTCGCAGCTGGCGCAGCGGCCACGGCCACCACCGCATCGACGATCACTGGCGCCTGTGCGCCGCGTGCCACGAGCACGGGATTGGCGTCGACCGACTGCACGCGCCCGCCCTGGGCCAGCATCCAGTCGCCCAGCCGCACCATCATGGCGGCCACGGCCTCCAGCTCCACGGCCGGCATGCCGCGCACGGCCGCAAAGGCCGGGGCGATGGACAGGCGCGCAAGGGCATCCTGCGCCTGCCGCGCACTGAAGGGGGCGACAAGGAACTGCACGTCCCTGAGCGCCTCCACCAGCACGCCGCCCTGGCCGACCATGACCACCACGCCGAACTCGGCATCCACATGGGCACCCAGCGCCAGCTCGAAGTCGGCCCTGTGCTGGGCGCCCAGCAGCAGGCCGCCATCGGCCGCGCCCAGGCGGGCCAGCGTGGCGGCGAAGTCGCCAAAGGCCTGCAGCGCCTGCTCCGCCTCGCGGATGTTGAGCCGCACCAGGCCATGCTCGGACTTGTGCGAGAGATCGGCGGACACGCCCTTGGCCACCAGGGGCCGGGGCAGGGACTCGATGGCGGCGCGCACCTCGTCCTCGCTCCTGCAGACCAGATGGCGCATCACCGGCAGGCCGGCGCGGGCCAGCTCGGACAGGCTGGAGGGCTCGTCCAGCGTGAGGGAGCGGGAGGCCGCCGCCGGCACCGATGCCTCGGCAGACGGCACCTGTGCCTGCCTGCCAACGGCCTGCTCGGCCAGCAGCGCCAGGCCGCGCATGGCGGCGCGTTCGCTCCAGAAGGTGGGCACGCCCTGGTCCTGGAAGGCCTGGGCCACCCAGTCCTGGTTGACGCTGACCGCAATGGGCACGCCGGTGTCGCGCGCAAAGCGGCTGGCCTGGCCCGCGAAGTCGGCGAAGTCATAGCCCTCGCCGCCGATCGGGAAGCCCACGTGAACGAGGTCCGCCGCACCGCTGCCCGACAAGGCCCGCAGCGTGTCGCCAAAGGTCTGCGGCCTGCCCAGCAGGGCCGTGGTCATGTCGATGGGGTTGCGCGCCGTGACATAGGACGGCAGGGCCTGGGACAGGCCGTCCAGCGTGGCGGCATCGAACGGCTCCAGGGCCAGGCCGTATTCCTCGGCCGCGTCGGCCGACAGCACGCAGGTGGCCCCCGAATTGCTGATGCTGACCACGCGGCGACCGCGCGGCGCGGGCTGGGACAGGAACAGCGGCGCGTAGTCGATCAGCTCGCGGAAGTCGGCCAGGCGCGGTATGCCGTGCTGGCGCAGGAAGGCATCGGCCAGCGCGTCCTCGGCCGCCAGCGCGCCCGTGTGCGAGCTGGCCGTGGCCTGGCCTGCGCGCGTGCGGCCGGCCTTCACGGCCAGGATGGTGACGCCGCGCGCATGCGCCAGGCGCGCGGCCTCGGCCAGCCAGGCGCTTTGCCGCAGCGTCTCGATGTAGAGCACGACCAAGCGGATGCCTTCGTCCTCGACCACGGCGCGCACGGCCTCGGCTGCGCAGACATCGGCCTCGTTGCCCGTGGACAGCATGTAGCGCACGCCGATGCCCGCGCGGCGCAGGCCGCCGTAGAGAATGGCCGCGCCCGCACCGCTCTGGCTGACGATGGCCACGGGGCCGTCGGCCGGCGCGTTCTCGTTGATCATGGTCGAGAAGTTGAGGATGGCGCCCGTGGCGAAGTTGGCCACGCCCTGGCAATTGGGGCCGAACAGGCGCAGCCCGCCGCCTGGCGCCCGGCGCGCCCGCGCCACCAGGTCGGCTTGCTGCCGGCGGCCCTCCTCGCCCAGTTCGGCAAAGCCGGACGAATAGATCACGGCCAGGCGCGCGCCCACGGCCACGCAGTCGTCGATGGCGGCGGCCACATCCTCGCCGGGCAGGCTGATGACCACGGCATCGGGCGCCTCGGGCAGCGCGCGCAGCGAGGGGTAGGCGGCCAGGCCCTGGACCTCGGCGCGCTTGGGATTGACGGGCAGGATGCGGCCCGCGAAACCATGGCGCCGCAGGTAATCGATGGGCCGGCCACCGGCCTTGATGGGATTGTCGGAGGCGCCAAGGATGGCGACGGAGAGGGGGGTCAGTGCTTGCAACAGTGACATGCGTACCTCATCAATCCAGGGAAAGTGCTTCGCGCTGGATCACTTGCCCCCAGTCGGCCACTTCCTTGGCGATGCGCTGGCCGAACGGCGCGGGCGGCATCATCACGGGCTCGCCCTGGCTGCTGAGCACGGCGCGGATGCGTGCGTCCTGCAGCACGCCCCTGGAGGCCTCGTAGAGCCGGTTGACGATGGCCGGCGGCGTGCCCGCGGGCGCCAGCAGGCCGGCCCAGAAGGTGACGTCGAAATCGGCATAGCCGGCCTCGGCCATGGTGGGCACCTCGGGCAGCTGCTGCATGCGCCGGGGCGCGGTGACGGCCAGCGCCACGAGCTTGCCGCTGGCGATGTGGGGCAGCGCGCTCCAGGTGTCGAACTGCGTGTCCAGCTCGCCGCTGAGCACGGCCATCTGGGCCTGCGATGCGCTCTTGTAGGGCACATGCGTGGTCTTCACGCCCGTGCGGTTGCTCCAGGCCGCATAGGCCAGGTGGGCGATGTTGCCGGGGCCGGCAGAGCCGTAGCTGAGCTTGTCGGGATGGCCCTTGGCGAAGGCGATCACATCCTTGGCCGAGCGGATCTGGTTCTTCTGCGCCCACTCGGGGTTGACGGTGAGGATGAAGGGCGCATCCAGCACCATGGTGATGGGCGCGAAGTCCTTGGCGCGGTAGGTGATCTTCTTGTAGATCTGGGGATTGATGGTGATGCTGCTGGAGTTGGTGACCAGCAGGGTGTAGCCGTCGGGCGCGGCGCGCGCCACCTCGCCCACGCCGATGGCGCCGTTGGCGCCGGGCTTGTTCTCCACCACCACGGGCTGGCCCAGCGACTTGCTCAGCGGCTCGGACAGCGCACGTGCAATGGTGTCGGTGAACGAGCCTGCAGGAAAGCCGACCACGATGCGCACGGGGCGCGTGGGCCATTTGTCCTCCTGGGGGGCCTGGGCCTGGGCCTGGGCCGCCGTCGCGGCGCACAGGGTCAGGCACGGCGCCAGGCACAGGGCCAGGGTGGTGCGGCGCGAGGGCGCGCGCGGTTGTCTGGTTGCCATTGCTTTGTCTCCTTGGGTTTTTATGCGTTCAGGGCCGCAGGCCGAACTGCGGCGCTCCGGCCTCGCGCAGCGGCGCGGCCAGTTCCACGAATTCGCTGAGCAGGGCGCGCGTGTCGCGCGGATCGATCACCTCGTCGATGCCGAAGGCCTCGGCCGTGCGGAAGGGCGAGGTCAGGCTGCGCACGCGCTGCTCGATCTCGGCGCGCTTTTGCACGGGGTCGTCGGCGCCTTCGATCTCGGCCTTGTAGGCCACCTCCAGCCCGCCCTCGATGGGCAGCGAGCCCCAGTTGGCCGAGGGCCAGGCATAGCGGAAGTTGAAGCGGCCCATGTGCTGGTGGCCGGCCGCCGCCACGCCGTAGGCGCGGCGGATGAGGATGCTGCACCAGGGCACGGTGGCCTGGTAGACGGCGGCCAGGGCACGCACGCCGTAGCGCATGACGCCGGCCTTCTCGGCCTCCACGCCGATCTGGAAGCCCGCGATGTCCACCAGGTTGACCACAGGCAGGTGGAAGGTCTGGGCCATGTCCACGAAGCGCGTGAACTTCTCGGCCGAGGGGCCGTCCCAGCCGCCGCCGTAGAAGTACGGGTCGCTGGCCACCACGGCCACGGGCCAGCCGTCGATGCGCGCCAGCCCGGTGACGATGGCCCGGCCCCAGTGGCGGCCCGTCTCCAGGAAGGAGCCCTCATCGACCAGGCATTCGACGATGGGCCGGATCTTGTAGACCTTGCGGCCATCACGCGGAATGGCCGACAGCAGCCATTCGTCGCGCCGCCGCGGGTCGTCCTGCGGCGCGGTGCGCGCAGGCAGCTCGTACACCGACGATGGCAGGTAGGACAGGAAGCGGCGCACGCGCTCGAAGGCCTCCTGCTCGGTGGCCACCTCGTCATCGACCACGCCGTTGCGCGTGTGCACCTGGCTGCCGCCCAGCTCGTTCTTGGTCACGTTCTGGCCGATGCGCGCCACCACGGGCGGGCCGGCATTGAACAGCTGGGCGGTCTCCTTGACCATCACCGAGTAATGGCTGGAGGCCACGCGCGCCGCGCCCATGCCGGCCACCGAGCCCAGGGCCAGCGAGACCACGGGCACGGTGGACAGGTTCTGCACCACCTGGCTCCAGACCTTCATGGTGGGCACGCTGGTGTAGCCCTTGGTCTCGATGTTGCGCACCGAGCCGCCGCCGCCCGTGCCGTCCACCAGGCGCACCATGGGCAGGCGCAGGTCGTGCGCCATCTTCTCGGCAAAGATCAGCTTGTCGCCCACGGCGCCGTCGTTGGCGCCGCCGCGCACCGTGAAATCGTCGCCCACCACGACCACGGGCCGCCCGCCCACGCGCGCCCGGCCCATGATGAGGTTGGAGGGCGTGAAGTCCGTCAGCCTGCCCAGGCCGTCGTACTGGCCCGAGCCGGTGAGCGAGCCCACCTCCACGAAGGACTGCGCGTCCGTGCAGGCATCGATGCGCTCGCGCACCGTGAGCTTGCCCGCGGCCTTGTGCCGCGCCACCTTGTCCTCTCCGCCCAGTTTGGCCGCCAGTGCGCGGCGGTATGCGATCTCGTCCACTTCGGGTTGCCAGCTCATGTCGTCGTGTCTCCTTGTGCCAGCACAGATGCACAAGGCGTGCCAGAACGCAGTGCGTTGAATTCAAAGGATTTTTTCCACAGTCGATCTTCACGTGTCCACATCAAGGACAGCCTCGAAGACACGGGTTGGGCACTGTCTTCAATGGAGACACCACGGGGACAGACCCGTGGCCTGCGCGCCGCTAGAGTGCGTTCACCCCAGCCACTGCCTGCCATGCCCATGCCCAGCTCCCCCGACCACCGATTCGGCGTTCTCGTGTGGCGACGCGACTCGCCCGAGCCCGTGGCGCGGCTGGGCCTGGCGCAGGAGCCGCTGCTGCATGCAGCCGTCACCGAGGCCCTGGCCCGCGCGCACGGCGACGGGCACAACCCCATCGGCCATGGCCAGCTGCTGCACGTGGAAACACCGGGCCCGCGCGGCACGGTGGCCCGCCATGTGGCCGTGGTGCTGGCCGATGCCGAGGGCGAGGTCGCCCTGCTGCGCCCGGCCGACGAGGCGGCGGCGCTGTTCGACATGGTGGCCAGCGTGCCCTTCGCCTTCGCCATCCTCAACATGTTCCTGACCAACCCGTACCAGGCGATCACGGTGGCCGACCATGAAGGGCTGATGCGCTACATCAGCCCCGTGCACGAGAAGTTCTTCGGCCTGGCGCCCGGCACGGCCACAGGCCGGCGCGCCGAGGACGTGATCCCCAACTCGCGCCTGCCCCACGTGGTGCGCAGCGGCCGGGCCGAGATCGGCGACCTGCAGCAGCTGGGGCCCGGCGTGAGCCGCATCGTCAACCGCATGCCGGTCTACGAGGGCGGCGCCGTGGTGGGCGCCGTGGGCCAGGTCAGCTTCAGCGGCGTGGAGGCACTCAACCGCATGCAGCAGCGCCTGAACCAGCTGCACGACGAGGTGCAGCACTACAAGCGCGAACTGAGTCAGTTGCGCGGCGGCACGCCCACGGCGCAGATGGTGGGCGCCAGCGCCCCCATGCAAAGGCTGGCACGCGAGATCGACGCCGTGGCGCGGCTGGACGTGCCCGTGCTCATCCTGGGCGAGAGCGGCAGCGGCAAGGAGCTGGTGGCCCAGGCCCTGCATGCGCGCGGGCGCGATGCCGACGCGCCCCTGGTCAGCCTCAACCTCGCGGCCCTGCCGGCCACGCTGATCGAGTCCGAGCTGTTCGGCTACGAGGCCGGCGCCTTCACGGGCGGGCGCAGGCAGGGCCAGCCCGGCAAGCTGGAGCAGGCCGAGGGCGGCACGCTCTTCCTCGACGAAGTGGCCGACATTCCCATGGAGATCCAGGTCAAGCTGCTGCGCGTGCTGGAGGACCGCCAGGTGCAGCGCCTGGGCGCGCACAGCGGCCGGCAGGTGAACTTCCGCATCGTGGCCGCCACGCACCGCGACCTGCGCGGCCTCATCGACAGCGGCCGCTTCCGGCTGGACCTGTTCTACCGCCTCAGCGGCGTGGTGCTGCATGTGCCCGCCCTGCGCCAGCGCCTGGAGGACATCCCGGCCCTGGTGCAGCGCTTTGCCCAGTCGTTCTGCGAGCGCAACGGCATTGCGCTGCCCCGCATCGCGCCCGGTGTCATGCCCTACCTGGCCCGCCAGGCCTGGCCCGGCAATGTGCGCCAGCTGCGACAGCGCGTGGAAGAGGCCCTGGTGTTCTGCGACGGCCACCTGCTGGGCGTGGACAACTTCGCGCGCCACGAGGACCCGCTGGCCGGCGCACGACCTTTGCCCGTTGCAGAGGCAGACATGCCCTCCACCGGCGCCGTGGCCCCGCTCAAGGACCAGGAGCGCAACGCCATCCTCGACGCCATCGCACGCTGCGGCGGCAACAAGAAGCTGGCCGCGCAGGAGCTGGGCATTTCGCGCTCCTATCTGTACAAGGTGCTGGGCGCGGCAAACCAGGGCTGATCCCTGCGGGCCCAGGGCCGGCAGGGGAATGAAGCAGCGGGCCGGCTGTGCCGTTGCCATACTAGGCGCCCCACATCCGCCCCGCCCCGTACCCGCCGCCACCGGCCTCCTGAATGCAAGACACCCGAGACGCGCTCGAACAGCGCCAGATCCCCATCTACTTCGCCGCCGTGGCCCTGGCCGCAGTTGCCGCCTGGGCGCTGCCCGGCACGGGCGTGCTGGAGCGTGCCATCAACCCCGCGCTGGCGCTGATGCTCTATGTGACCTTCTTGCAGGTGCCCGTGGCCGAGCTGCGGCGCGCCTTCGGCCAGGTGCGCTTCCTGGCGGCGCTGATGGTGGCCAACTTCATCGTGGTGCCGGTGCTGGTCTGGGCCCTGCTGCAGTTCCTGCCCGCCGACCCCCTGCTGCGCCTGGGCGCGCTGCTGGTGCTGCTGGCGCCCTGCATCGACTACGTGGTCACCTTCTCCCATCTGGGACGCGCCGATGCGCGCCTGCTGCTGGCAGCCACGCCGGCCCTGCTGATCGCGCAGATGCTGGCCCTGCCCGGCTATCTGGGCCTGTTCCTGGGCGACGACGCGGCGCGGCTGGTCCAGGCGGGGCCTTTCCTGCATGCGTTCGTGTGGCTGATCGCCGTGCCGCTGGCCCTGGCCGCTGCCACCCAGTTATGGGCGGCCCGCAGCCGGCGCGGCGCCCGCGCCTCGGCATGGCTGGGCCTGCTGCCCGTGCCGGCCACCGCGCTGGTGCTGTTCGTGGTGATCGCCTCCGTGCTGCCCCAATTGGGCCCGGCAACGCAGGCCGCCTGGAGCATGGTGCCCGTCTATGCGGCCTTTGCGGTGGCGGCGCCCGCACTGGGCTGGCTGGTGGCGCGTGTCTTCCGACTGCCTGCGCCCGCAGGCCGCGCCGTCGCGTTCAGCGCGGGCACGCGCAATTCGCTGGTCGTGCTGCCGCTGGCCCTGGCCGTGCCCGGCGCCATTCCCGTGCTGCCGGCCGTCATCGTCACGCAGACGCTGGTGGAGCTGCTGGCCGAGCTGGCCTATGTGCGCGTGATTGCGCTGTGGGGCCGGGACCGGGAGCCGGCCCTGGCCCGCGGTCAACGCGATGACGCCGCGCCATAGGCCTGGCGCAGCTGCGCCATGTTGTCCAGCAGCGCTGTCGGCCCGGCGCTGCCCATCAGGTACCAGCCCTTGGGATCGAGGAAGACGACCTGCCCCTTGCGGCCGGCCGCCGTGGCGTGGATCTGCGCGTTGTCGAACACCTTGCGCGAAGCCATGATCTCGCCGCCGCCTGCCGCCTGGCCCGTGGCCGTGTTGCGGTCGATGACGTAGATCCACTCGGGGTCCAGCCGCGCCACATCATCGAAGCCGTAGGCGGTGCCGCGGGCTGGCAGTTGCGCAGCCGATAGCGCCGAGCGCGCGCCGAACACATCGAACAGAAAGCCGAAGCGCGATCCCGGCGCCTGCGGCAGGAGCTTGTCGTTCACGGCCATCAGCAGCAGGCCCGGCGCGGCCTGCGAGGCCTGGGCACGCAGGCCCTGCAGCTCGGCGTGGATGCGCTGCACCAGCGCACGGCCCTGCGCCTGGCGGCCGAACAGCAGCGCCAGCGTGGCGATGTTGCGTTCGATATCGGCCAGCATGTGCTTGCCGCTGACGCTCAGGTCCAGCGTGGGCGCGATGCGTCCCAGCACCTCGGCCTTGCCGGCCGAGCGCCCGCCCACGATGATCAGGTCGGGCGCCAGCCGGCTCAGCGCCTCGTAGTCGGGCTCGAACAGCCCGCCCGCCGCAGGCCGCTGCGCGAAGCTGTCCAGATACCGGGGCAGCTGCGCCCGGGGCACGCCTGCGACCGCCGACGCGGGCACGCCCAGCGCATGCAGTGCATCCAGCGCCCCCAGGTCATAAACCACCGCGCGCCGGGGTGCGCCGGGCAGGCTGGCCGCTCCCCCGGCATGCCGCACGGACAGCGGGGCTGCCACCGCAGTCCCCAGGAACAAGGCCGGCAAGGCCAGCGCCGCCGCGCGGCGCGTGATATCGAAGGTCATGGCAAAGAATCCCAGGAAAAAATGAAAGGAGTTCCGGCCTCCGGAGGCGGGTGCCGCGCCGGGAAGCGGCGCGGCCTGATCCGCAGGCCACGGGCAGCGGCCGCCCTTGCGGCCGGGATGCCTAGAACTTCACGTTCATGCCGATCCAGTAGCGCCGGCCGTCCTGCACCGTGGCGTAGTCCTCGTAGTACACGTCCTTGTCGAACAGGTTGTAGATGCCTGCGTAGAAGGTCACGTCCTTGCTGTAGTTGTAGGAGCCGCCCATGTCGAACATGGCATAGCTGCCAGCCACCCAGGTGCGCGCCGAACGGCCGCCCGTGGGCTGGCTTTCCTTGCCCCGGTAGGACAACTTGGCCCAGCCCGCCCATTGCTGCGAAGGCTTCCAGTTCAGCGCCAGGTTGAGCATGTGGCGCGGCAGCTGGCTCAGCGGCTGCCCCGCGAACTCGCCGCTCTTTTGCTCGGACTTGGTGAAGGTGTAGCTGCTGCTCAGGTCCAGCGTGCGCGCCAGCGGGGCCTTGAACGTGGCTTCGATGCCGCGCGTGATGGCCTTGTCGATATTGACGTTGGTGGTGGGCGTGTTGCCCGAGGAATTGGCCGGTCCGCACTCGGGACAGGCGATGCGCGTGATCTTGTCGTTGAACTCGTTGTCGAACACCGTCAGGCCTGCCGACAGGCCGGCGCCGTTGTTGTAGAGCACGCCCAGTTCCTTGCTCAGCGAGGTTTCGGGCTTCAGGTCGGGGTTGCCGTAGATGTTGCCGCCGCGGCTGGACTGGCCCCAGTCGCCCAGGGTCTGGCGCAACGAGGGCGCGCGAAAGCCGGTGGACACGCCGCCCTTGACGGTCCATTGCGCGTCGAGGTTCCACACGCCATACAGGCGCGGGCTCCATTGCGATCCGCCCTTGCTGTCGTGGTCGTAGCGCAGGCCGCCGGTCAGGGCGAAGTTCTCGCGCAGGCGCCACTCGTCCTCGGCGAACCAGGCGTACTGCGTGCGATCGGCCGTGGTGCGCGCCGAGCCCGGCAGCGTATTGGTCGTCGTGTCGCGCAGGTCCTGCTGGTTGTAGTACACGCCCGTGGTCAGCAGGTGCTGGCGGCCCAGCGGCGCCACCCAGCTGCTGTTGAACACCGTGTTCCTGATGGTCATGTCGCGCGACAGGTTGCGCGTTTCCTCGCGCTGCAGATAGGTGTCGGAGGAAGCCCAGCCCCAGCGGCCCTTGTGCTGCAGCGAGTAGTTCTCGCGCTCGAACTTGCGGTCGCTGGGCGCATCGGTGGGCAGCAGGGTCATGCCAGGCGACGAAACGAAGTGCTGGCGCGAAGTGCCGATCTCGGCGATCAGGTCGTGGTCCTTGCTGGGGGTCAGCGCCAGGCGCAGGTTCAGCGAACGGTTGTCGCTCTTGTTGTAGCCCTGGTAGATGCGGTCCTGGTCGCGCTTGCTGTAGTTGCCGTACAGGCTCAGGCCCAGCAGGTCGGTCTTGATCGGGCCTGACAGGTAGAAGTTGGTCTGGTAGGCATCGCCCGAGGTGGAGCGCTCCTGCAGCGTGGCGTCGGCACGCACCGAGCCATGCCAGTTCTTCGCCACCTTGCGCGTGATGACGTTGATCACGCCGCCCATGGCGTCCGAGCCGTACAGCGATGACATGGGGCCGCGCACCACCTCGATGCGCTCGATGGCCTCCAGCGGCGGAATCCAGCTCTGGTCCGTGCCGGTGCTGCCGTTGGTCTGGGTCTCGCGCGTGCTCATGCGCTTGCCGTCCACCAGGATCAGGGTGTAGTTGGCGCCCATGCCGCGCAACGAGATGTCGTTGGAGTTGTTGTCCGAGGGCGTGAGGATCACGCCGGGCACATCGCGCAGGGCATCGTGCAGGTTGCGGTAGGCGCCCTGCTCCAGTTCCTGGCGCGTGATCACCGAGATCGAGGCCGGCGCCTGGCTGATCTCCTGCTCGAAGCCGCTGGCTGTCACGACCAGGGTTTCCAGCGTCGCCCCGCCTGCTGCCTGGGCCAGCGCGCTGCCCGAGGCCAGCAGGCCCAGGCAGGCGCCCAGCGCGGTGCGGCGCAGGGGAACGACGGTGGAGGGAAACGAAGCACGCAGGGAGGTGCAAAGGGCGGACAGGGCAAAGCCACGGCCCGCCGCGGGGGCTGTGCAGTTGTGCATGGGAAAGCTCGCAAGAAGAATCACGGACGGTCGAACGACCGGGGTGCGCATCCGCTCTGTTGTTTTTGATGAGTGCGAATCGTTCTTATTTTATTTTTCCGTCGACAACGGCCTGGCCGACGGCAGCGCAGCTGCTGTTTTTCTTTACAAGCGGGCCGATCTGTGAGCAATTCATTCAGGATGCTGAATGTTGCCTTGTTCATCAATGACATGCAGGGCCGCCAGTGCCTGGGCGCGTGCAGCGCCCGGCCCGATTCACGGCGTTCCGGCGAGCACGGCGGCTTTGTAAAGTTGGCCCGATGTGGCCGGCAGGCAACATCCTGATACGAAGATCAGGCCCACAGCCGCCCCGCATTGGAGACCAGGAACAGCACCAGCCCCACGGCACCGCCGACCACGGTGCCGTTGATGCGGATGTACTGCAGGTCCTTGCCGATGTGCAGCTCGATCAGCTCGGACAGCTCGCGCGCATCCCAGCGCCGCACGGTATCGGCGATGTGCTGGGCCAGGAACTGCGAGACATCGGGCGCCAGCGCCTGGGCCCAGCGCTTGAGGCGCTCGTTCATGGAACTGCGCAGCGCCTCGTCGTGCGCCAGCGACTGGCCCAGCCAGCGGCCCATGGCGGCGGTCTTGCGCGCCACCTGCGAATGCTCGTTGGCCAGGTCCGCCTGCAGCTTGGCGCGCAGGCCCAGCCACAGCGCCCGCAGGTAGCCGGCCAGCTTCTCGTCGTGCAGCAGGTAGTGGCGCAGCCGCTCGGCGCGCTCGGACATGGCGGGGTCGGACTGCAGCCGCGTGACCAGCCGGTCCACGGAGGCGTCGAAGGCCTTGCGCATGTGGTGCTCGGGATTGCTGGCAATGTCCTGCAGCAGGCTGTCGAGTGCGCCCGCAATGGCGCTGGCGCCCTTGTCGCTGAGCCAGTCCGTGGGCAGCATCTTTTCCTTGAGCGGATGCTCGCGCTTGAGCCACAGCACGATGGTCTGGGCGATCAGCACATGGGTCTCGGCCTCGCGCAGCACGCCGCTGACGCGGGCCAGCACATCGTCCAGCACGGCCTGGTGGCGGCCGTCCTTGGTCAGGCCCGACAACAGATCCGCCGCCGCGCGGGGCAGGTCCACCTGGGCCAGCAAGGCCTTGAATGCCTGTGTCAGAAAGCGCTCCACCTGCCGGTCCTGCACCATCTCCAGCGCCGCCAGCGCCAGCCGCGCCACCTGCCGCCCCAGCAGCGTGCTGTTGGCCGGCGTGGTCAGCCAGCCGGCCAGCACGCGCGCGGGATCATGGCGCTCGATCAGCGCCACCAGCGAAGGGCCGTCCAGGAACTTGTCGCGCACGAAGTTCGCCAGGTTCTCGCCAATGCGGTCCTTGTTGCGCGGGATGATGGCCGTATGGCGCCCGACCAGGGGCAACGGAATGCGCCGGAACAGCGCCGACACCGCAAACCAGTCGGCCAGCGCGCCGACCAGCGAGGCCTCGGTCACGGCCTTGATGCAGGCCAGCCACAGCGGCACCTGCTGCCAGTGCCCCGCCGCCACGGACGAGGCCACGAAGCCCAGCGCCACGAACAGCAGCAGCGCCAGCGGCAGGCGCTTGGCCGACTTCAGTGTTTGACGTTGCTCTGGCGACAGCATGGAGCGCAGCATACGACGCCCGTCCGCCATCCGCATGACGATGCCTGCCGCCAAAGCCTGTCAGCCAGCGCCTGCCTGCGAATTGCGCGGACAATACCGGCTTTCTTCAGAACCCTCTTGCGAGAACAAGACCATGACCGACGCCAACGCACCCGCCGATCGCCCCGCACTGCCCGACCACCTGTCCATCGACCCGCGCAGCCCGCACCATGTGGCCGCCGTGTTCGAGCACGACATCGGCATCCGCTTCAACGGCAACGAGCGCTTCGATGTGGAGGAATACTGCGTGAGCGAGGGATGGATCAAGGTGCCGGCCGGCAAGACGGTGGACCGCAAGGGAAGGCCCCTGCTGATCAAGCTCAAGGGCGCCGTGGAAGCTTTCTACCGCTGATTTCCGGCCGGTCGCAAGGCCGGCCGCAACCTCTTCAGGAATCAGCGGGCTTCAGCCCGCATCGGCCCGCGGCGCCGGCGGGTTCCTGAACTTCTCCCGCAGCTCGGCGCAGTGGTCCTTGGCGGGCAGGGCATCCGTCTTCTGCAGCCAATCCACATCCGAGGCCTGCGCCACCGATGTCTCCCCCGCCTGCGCCACGGCCACCTTGGCGCCTGCGGCCTCGGGCAGCCAGCTGGGAATGCCCACGCCGCGCAGCACGTGGCCGCGCCCGGCCACCAACAGCACGGTCTTGCCGGGCTTGACAGCGGCCCTGGCCACCTCGGCCATGCTGGCGTCGCGGGCCAGCTGGATGCGGGCCATGGGCGCCAGCTGGGTGTCGGGCAGCAGGCCGCAGTGGCCTTCGCGGATGGCGTCGAGCTGGCGCTGCCAGCCCTCGGGCGGCAGGTGGGTGTCCAGGTTCTCGTTGCGCATGGCCTGCTTCATGTCG
Source organism: Delftia sp. DLF01 (assembly GCF_014852125.1). Classification (NCBI taxonomy): domain Bacteria; kingdom Pseudomonadati; phylum Pseudomonadota; class Betaproteobacteria; order Burkholderiales; family Comamonadaceae; genus Delftia; species Delftia sp. DLF01. Next base: position 1,050,787 of record NZ_JACVAZ010000002.1, on the reverse strand, counting down.
GCGCGCGGCAGGTTGCCGCCCAGCACGGGCACGCCCGCGCGCACGGCGGCCATGACCACGCCGCGGTAGCGCGGCCAGGGCCAGGCCGCGTCCTGCCATTGCAGGGCCTGCTGCACCGCGTCCTCGGAGGCATCGCGCGCCAGGCTGGCCGTGGAGCCCGTGCGCGGCGCCATCTCGATCACCAGCGCGGCCAGGCGCTCCTGTTTTGCCAACTGCTCCACCGTGGCCTGCTGCCAGGCCTGGTGGGCGACCGCATCGTGCTGCTCGCCCAGCAGCACGATGGGCGCGTCGGACCAGCGCTGCAGCTGCTGCGTCCAGTCCCGCGCCGGGGCGGAGGAGCTGGCGCAGCCGGCAAGGGCTGCCGCCAGCAATGCGGCCGCAGCCAGGCCGGCAAGGCGCGGGGTGCGGATGAAGGGGCGGGGGATGGAGCGGACTTGCATGGCCCCATGCTAAACACTGGCCTCGCCCGGGGACGCCATAGGCCCTGTGGGCGTTGGGGGCAGTTGAAAGGATCCTAGGAATCGGGGCGGGGGCACGGCGCAAACGGGCGGCGCTTGATTCAGGTCAAGACGCACAAATGTGCCGTGGCTACAGTGCAACCATGCATGGCAAGCCCTCGCTTTCGACCAAGCTGCTGCTCATGGGCGCGGCCTGCCTGCTCGCGGCCGTGGCATCGATCGGTTTCACGCTGTGGGTGGCCTGGCAGCTGGAAGGCGGTGCGGCGGCGGTGAACGAGGCCGGGCGGCTGCGCATGAGCATGGTGCGCATGGCCATGGCGCGCCAGAACGAGGCGCCTGCGCAGTGGCAGGAGCGCGCACGGCAGTTCGACGCCAGCCTGGACCTGCTGCGCAGCGGCGACATGTCGCGGCCGCTGTTCGTGCCCTGGAGCGATGCGGTCAGCGCGCGCTACGAGCGCATACGCGGCGACTGGAGTGCGCTGCGCACGCAGTGGCAGGCCGAGGACCATGTCGATGCGCAGGCCATCATGGGCAGCGCCGATGCCTTCGTGCGCGAGGTGGACGGCTTTGTCGAGGCCATCGAGGACCGGCTCTCGCGCTGGACGGCCATCCTGCACCTGTTTCAGATGTGTCTGATGGCGCTGGCCATCATCGCGGCCGTGAGTTTCATGGCCACCAGCTACTGGCTGGTGCTGCATCCCGTGGGCCAGCTGCGCTCGGCGCTGGAGCGCATGCGCCGCGGACACCTGGACACGCGCATGAGCGTGGAGGTGGATGACGAGTTCGGCCAGCTGGCCGCAGGCTTCAACCTCATGGCCCAGTCGCTGCAGAGCTCTCACGCCGAACTGGAGGACAAGGTGCGCGAGAAGACCGCCAGCCTCAACGTGCAGCACCAGCAGCTGCAGGCGCTGTACGCGGTCAGCGTGCAGGCGTCGGAGGCCGCCAGCCTGCAGTCCCTGGCCGAAGGCTTTGTGCGCCAGGTCCGCCTGGCGGCCCAGGCCGATGCGGCCACGGTGCGCTGGTCCGACGAGGCCAACGAGCGCTACGTGCTGCTGGCCGGCGACGGCCTGCCCCAGTCCATGTCGGTGCAGGAGCACTGCCTGCACACGGGCGCCTGCCTGTGCGGCCAGCCGCGCGAGCAGGCGCGGCTGCGCGTGATCCCCATCACGCCGGCCAGCGCCCTGCAGCTGCCGCACTGCCGCGAGGCCGGCTTCCAGACCGTGGTCAGCATCCCCGTGCAACTGCAGCAGCGCCTGCTGGGCGAGGTCAACCTGTTCTTTCGCTCCACCGTGGTGCTCACGGACGACATGCGCGACCTGCTGTCCGCCATGGCGCGCCACCTGGCCAGTGCCATGGAAAGCCTGCGCGCCACGGCGCTGGAGCGTGAGGCCGCCGTGGCCGAGGAGCGCGGCCTGATCGCGCGCGAGCTGCATGACTCCATTGCCCAGTCGCTGGCCTTTCTCAAGATACAGACCCAGCTGCTGCGCGACGCCGTGGCCAAGGGCCGCGACGAGGCGCGCGACCGCAGCCTGGGCGAGCTGGAAGTGGGCGTGCGCGAATGCTATGCCGACGTGCGTGAGCTGCTGGTGCATTTCCGCACGCGCACCAGCGCCGAGGACATCGAGGCCGCGCTGCGCGCCACGCTGTCCAAGTTCGAGCACCAGACGGGCATTGCCACCTCGCTGAGCATGTCGGGCCAGGGCCTGCCGCTGGCGCCCGACGTGCAGATCCAGGTGCTGCACATGGTGCAGGAGGCGCTGTCCAACGTGCGCAAGCACGCGGATGCCAGGCATGTGGAGCTGCGCGTGGGACGCCACCCCTGGCGCTTCGAAGTCTGCGACGACGGCTGCGGCTTCGTCCCCGCCGCCGTTGCGCCGGACTCGCTGCATGTGGGCCTGGGCATCATGCGCGAGCGCGCCCTGCTGGCGCAGGCGCTGGTCCATGTCCACTCCCGCCCCGGCGAGGGCACGCGCGTGCTGATCGAGCTGCCGCCGTCGGCCTCGGCCGGCGCGCCAGCGCAGGCCCTCCCCTCGAACGCGTGACACGCTCCCGCAAGAAAAAGACCGCCCCATGTCCTTCTCCAGCCCCATCTCCGTCTTCGTCATCGACGACCACACGCTGTTCCGCCGCGGCCTGATCGCCCTCATCGCCCAGGACGCAGGCCTGCGCGTGGTCGGCGAGGCCGGCGACGCGGGCGAGGCCCTGCGCCTGGTGCCCGCGCTGGCGCCCCAGGTCATCCTGCTGGACAACCACCTGCCCGGCGTGCTGGGCGTCGATGCCATCGCGGGCCTGCGGGCCGCATCGCCCGGCAGCCGCGTCGTCATGCTCACCGTGAGCGAGGACGGCCAGGACCTGGCGGCCGCGCTGCGCAACGGCGCCCAGGGCTATCTGCTCAAGACCATCGACGGCGACCTGCTGTCCGAGGCCCTGCGCCGCGCCGCGCGCGGCGAGCCCGTGGTCAGCCCCGAGATGATGGGCAAGCTGGTGGCCGCCTTCCAGTCCCAGGGCGCGCCCGAGCCCCAGGCGCCCGAGCCGGACGAGGCCCCGGCCTCGCCGCTGTCCCCGCGCGAGGAAGAGGTGCTGGTCCAGATCGCCCGAGGCGCCAGCAACAAGGAAATCGCCCGCACGCTGGACATTGCCGAGACCACGGTCAAGATCCATGTGCAACACATCCTGCGCAAGCTCGGCCTGAGCTCGCGCGTGCAGGCGGCGGTGTATGCGTCGGAGCGGCAGCGGGATTAGCGGGCTACGCTGTGGCTGAAGCCCAACCATCCCCCGCACACCGCAGCGCCCACACCCACGCCAGCGCGGCCGCCACGGTCAGCCCGGTGAGCATGGCCGCCGCGCCCATGGCGTCCAGCGCCACGCCGGCCGCCAGCGGCACCAGCATGCGGCTGGCGGCGAAGAGGCTGGCCTGCAGGCCGTAGTCGAAGGCCTGCCAGCGCGGGCGGGCGAATTGCATCATCAGTCCGAAGACGCAGGCCGAGGAGGCGCCCATGGCTGCTGCCACGCAGGCCACGGCCGCGACCAGGCCCGGGGGCGGAGCGCCGGCTGCGATGACGGCCGCCAGCAGCGCCAGCGCCGCCACGTTGCAGCCCGCATACAGGGGCAGGGCGCGCCGGGTGCCCAGGCGACGCGTGAGCAGGGGCGAGGCCGCGCCCGCCAGCGCAGCCACCACGCCGCCGCCCATGCCGGCCAGCAGGGCAGCCTGGGCCGGCGCGAAGCCATGGTCCAGCATCAGCGGCTTGAGGTAGAACCAGGCCGCGCCGATGAAGGGGAAGTAGCTGACCAGCACCAGGGTCCAGCGCCAGGCGCCGGGCTGGGCGCCATAGCCGCGGACCATGGCGGCCAGTCCAGCTTTGGGCGCAGGCAGCAGCACAGGCGAGGGCGCATCCCCGGGCTCATGGCGCACCACCCAGGCCAGCAGCAGGGCGCCCAGGGCCAGCGCGCCGGCCAGGCAGAGGAAGGGCGCGCGCCAGCCCCATTTCGCCTGCATGAGCAGCATCATCCCGCCGCCCACGATGGCGCCCAGCGACAGCGCCGCTGCGCGCACGCCCCCGGCGCGCATGCGCTCGGACGCGGGCAGCAGGCGGATGGCCAGGGCGCTGACGGGAATGTCGGCCCAGGTGGCGGCCAGCGCGGCCGCGAAGGCCAGGCCGAACAGCCACAGACGCTCGGCCAGCAACTGCTGCCAGCCCAGGGCCAGCAGCACGGCCGCATAGGCCAGGCACAGGGCCAGCGCCCAGGCGCGGTAGCGCGGCTGGCCGTTCGCGCTGCGCGCTTCCACGGGCGCGGCCAGCGCGAACTTGATGAGCGCGGGCAGGCCCGCCAGCTGGAACAGGCCGATGGCCGTGCCCGACCAGCCATGCTGGCGCATGACCAGGGGCAGGCCCAGCCAGAGGTAGACGCTGGGGGCGGTGAGCGCCAGGTGCAGCCAGCCGAAAAGTGCCTGGAGCAGCCAGACAGGGCGGGGAGCTGCGGCCTTCATGGCGCGGCCTTGCGGGCAATGAGCACGGCCAGCGGCGCCATCGGAAACTCGCGCGACTCGATGCGTTCGATGCGCTCGAAACCCGCCTGCGCCAGCAGCGCCTGCAGCTCGCCGCGCCGGGTCACGCTGCGGCCCAGCAGGCGCATGGGCAGGTAGTAGGGCAGGGTGCGCAGGGCGGCTTCGGGCGTCTCATCCACCTCGGCGTGGGCGCAGACGAAGACGCCGCCGGGCGCCAGCGCGTCGAACACCTTGGCCACCACGGCTGCCGCATCGGGCACGAAGTGCAGCACGGACGAGCACCAGACCAGGTCGTAGCCGCTGCCTATGCCGTCCGTGGCCAGGTTGCCGCCCAGCGCGGTGAAGCGGTCGGACAGGCGGGACTGGCGGGCGTTGTCCGCCGCCACGGCCACGGCCTCGGGCCAGTCGAAAACGCTGGCCTGCAGCGCGGGCTGCTGGCGCAGCAGGGCCAGCGCGATCCAGCCGGGGCCGCCGCCCAGGTCCAGCATGCGGCGCATAGCGCCGGCCTCGGGAACCTGCTGCAGCAGGTTCAGCGCGGCAGGCACGCTGACGGCGCGCTGCTCCTGGCCGATTTGGGCGCGCGCGGCAGCGGCCCAGCCTTCGGCATTGCCCGTAGCCAAGGGGGCGCTGCAGGCCGAGCCGTCCCCGGCAGGGCCGTGCTCGACCAGGCCGCGCAGCAGCGTGGCGGAGTGGCGCAGCGAGCGCAGGCGGAACAGCCAGGCCGCGCCGCAGGACTCGGGCGATGCGCTGTGCAGGTAGCGCAGCGCATCGGTGGCCAACAGGTAGCTCACGGGCTCGTGCTGGCCGCGCCGCAGCAGGCCCATGCTCCACAGCAATTCCAGCCAGTGGGAGGTATTGGCCTCGTTCCAGCCCTGGGCCTGGGCCAGCTCGGCCGGCGTCTGGGGCGTGGCCAGCCGGTCCAGCGCCCCCGATTCGAGCGCCAGCACCAGGGCCTCGGCCTGGACCTGGGCGGCGGCCAGGTCCCACAGCGGTTGCAGGGCGTGAGAGGGGGCGTGGGTAGGGGATTCACAGCGGGGTGTATTCATCGGAAGGTCCTTTTCACGAAAGGGAGTCACATGCGCCAGGTCAGCCGCACGCCCAATTCGCGCGGCGGGCTGTAGACCACGACCTGGCCGTTGAGGTAGCCCACGGCGTCGTAGCGGCGGTTGGCGGCATTGCGCAGGTAGGCGGCGATTTCCCAGGACGCCTGGGCATAGCCGGCCGACAGGTTGAGCAGCCCGTAGCCGGGGTGGCGGTAGGCGTTGGCGGCGTCCAGGTAGACCTTGCCCGTGCCCTGCACGGCGGCCTGCGCCCACCAGCGGCCGGGCGCGTCGTAGCGCAGGGCCACATGGGCCGTCATGTCGGGCGCAAACGGGTTGCGGTGGCCGTCGTAGACGGCGGCGCCGTCGCGGAAGCTGCCGAAGCGCGTGCGGTTCAGGCCCAGGGCCGTCTGCAACTGCCAGCCGCCGCCGAACACATAGTCCAGCTCGAAGTCCGCACCCGTGGAGCGCGCCCGCGCCGCATTGGTGATGTAGACCACGCCTGGCAGGCCCATCTGCTGCACCTGCATGTCGCGCACCTGCTGGGTGTAGACCGAGGCCGCATAGCGCAGGCGCTGCCCCAGCAGCCGGCCCTTGGCGCCGATCTCCCAGGCGCGCACGGTCTCTGGCTCGTAGGCCGCATAGCCCATGGCCGGAGAGAACACGTTGAAGCCGCCCGCGCGGTAGCCCTCGCTGAGGCTGGTGTAGACCTGGCCCTGGGGCGACCACTGGTATTGCAGCGAGAGCTTGGGGCTCAAGCGCGACCAGTCGTCGCTGCGCGCCGCCGCGCCCACGGGGGCCAGTTCCACGCGGTTGCGCTCCACGCGCGCGCCGGCCGCCAGCGTCCAGCGCTCGGACAGCGGGACGGTCCAGTGCGTGAACAGCGCCGCCGTGCTGCCCTTGAGTCCGGCCGTGGGCCGCATCAGTGCGGCGGGCAGCTTTTGCTCGTAGCGCAGGTCATGGTCGTCGCGGTCCAGGTACAGGCCGGCCAGCCAGCGCGCGTTCCACAGGCCTGCGGCCTCGCCCTCCAGGCGCAGTTCCTGCGAGGTCGTGGCCAGGCGGTAGTCGCGCCGCACGTGGAGCAGGTCGGCGCGCTGGAAGTCCGTGTCCTGCAGCACGCGATCGTCGAAGACGTTGCGCGCGGTGATGGAGCGCAGCCGCAGGCCCGAGGCAAAGCGATGCGAGACATCGAGCGACAGCGTCTGTCCACGCGAGCGGTTCCAGCTGTCCGTGCCCGAGTTCACCGTGGCGCGCGGCGCGGCAATGCTGCCCCATTGCGCGGCGCCGTCGTCCCAGCGCTGCTGGGCGTAGCGCAGCGTGGCCTCGGTCTCGGCCGTGGGCGTCCAGCGCAGGGCCAGGCGGCCGCTGGCGCGCTCGCGGTCGTCCACGCGCGCTCCCGTCGCCTGCTGGCGTATGAAGCCGTCCTGCGCGCGCCACTCGCCCGACAGGCCGATGTAGAGCTGGCCCGGCACCAGGGCGCGGCCCAGCTCGAAGCTGCCCGCGCGCTGGCCGTGGTTGCCGGCCTCGGCGCTGATCGATGCATAGGGCGCGTCGCCGGGCTGGCGCGTGACGATGCTGACCACGCCCGCTTCGGCATTGCGGCCGTACAAGGTCGATTGCGGGCCGCGCAGCACCTCCACGCGGTCCACGCCCTGCAGGTTGTGCTCGAAGCCCTGGGCCATCAGCGTGGGCACGCCATCGACCAGCAGCAGCGTGGACGAGGAGAACGACACGAAGTTGGCCGTCAGCCCCCGCATCACGGGCGGCTGTACGCCCGACTGGCCGAAGGCCTGGAACACAAAGCCCGGCACCTGGGCGGACAGCGCGTCCAGCCCGCGCACGCCAGCCGCCTCCAGCGCCGCGCCGTCGAAGACGGAGACGCTGGCGGGCACGGCGTCCAGGCTCTCGGCCTGCTTGTTCACCGTGACCGTGATCTCGGGCAGGGCGGCTTCGGGCGCCTGGCCCTGGGCCGCCACCGTGAAGGGGGCCAGGGCCAGCGCGGCCGGCCAGCGAAGGGGGAATGCCATGGTTTTCTCGTCCTCTCCAAAAGGGAATCTCGTTGGAGACCGATGCTAGGGAAGATGAGAATCGCTATCATTTGAAAACGTATGCGCGCCGGAGCATTTCCTATGCGAAGCGCGCATCCATTCCTCTCCCATGACCTCCCGCATCCCTTCCTCGCTTGCCTTGTCCCAGCCCTGTGCGCCGGGCTGGACGCGGCATGCCCTGCCCGCCGAGCTGGGCGACTGCCATGCGGAGCGCTTCACGCTGGGCGATGGCATCGTGCTGGCGCGCTCGCACTACTGCCCGCTGCGCGACCTGGTGGAGGACAGCGTGCAGGCCGATGCCTCGGACCAGGGCCGCACCCTGGTCATCACGCTGGGGCTGGCCGGCGAATCGGGCTTTGTGGCGCGCACGGGCGCGGCGCTTCGCTTCGGCGCGGGGCAGACCACGCTGGCAGCCTTTCGCGGCAGCCAGGGCGAGCGCCGCTATGCGGCAGGCCAGACCGTGCGCCAGCTGCGCCTGCTGCTGTCGGGCGCGGCGCTCGACCGCTATCTGGGGCCTGAACTCTCGCAGCGCCTGACCCAGGTGGACGGCGCGGCCGGCGTGCGGCCCTTGGACCACCGTGCCAGCCTGCCGGCCAGCCTGGCGCTGGCGCGGCGCCTGGCCCAGCCGCCCGGGCACCAGCCCACCGATGCGCTGGACCGCCACATCGCCATGCTGAGCCTGGCCGCGCTGGAGCTGCGGCATCTCGCTCCTGCGCCGCAGCCGGCCAAGGCGGCACCGCGCTGGTCGGCCGACGAACTGGCCCGGCTGGAGCAGGCGCGCGAACTGCTGTCCACCCAGATGGACCGCGCGCTGACCCTGGCCTACCTGAGCGCCGCCGTGGGCCTGGGCGAGCACCGGCTCAAGCAGGGCTTTCGCGCCGTCTTCGGCACCACGCCCCAGGCCCTGCTGCTGGAGCTGCGCATGCGCCGCGCCTGGGCGCTGCTGGAGACCGGCTGCCAGGTCGCCCAGGCCGGCTGGCAGGTGGGCTATGCCCATCCGTCGAACTTCAGTGCTGCGTTCACGCGGTTCTATAGGCGCAGCCCGAAATCGGTCTTCGGCCGCCGCTCCTGATCTGCGTCAAGCCTTTTTGTCCCCGATAGTTCTTTGGAACTAGGCCCGCCTGCGCGCTCCTAGTTCTTCCGCCTTGTCCGAGCGTACGGCTGGCGGATGTGCGGCGCGGCCCTCGCGCGGGACCATGGATGCCATAGCCCCCACGAGGAAAACAAAATGGCAAACACAGCGCCCACCGCACAGGGCGACCCCCGAAAGAGCACCAGCACAGGCACACGCCACGACCGCCAGGCCTGGTCGGTCCTGGCCGTCAGCACCCTGGCCTTCACCGTCTGCTTCATGGTCTGGATGATGTTCGGCATCATCGGCATCCCCATCAAGAAGATGCTGGATCTGAACGCCACGCAGTTCGGCCTGCTCACGGCCATGCCCGTGCTCACGGGCTCGCTGGTGCGCGTGCCGCTGGGCATCTGGACCGACCGCTTCGGCGGGCGCATCGTGATGGCGGTGCTGATGGCCGTCACCGTGCCCGCGATCTGGGTGATGGGCTATGCCACCGAGTACTGGCACTTCCTGACCATCGGCCTGTTCGTGGGCCTGGCGGGCGGCTCGTTCTCGGTGGGCACGCCCTATGTGGCGCGCTGGTTTCCCAAGGAGCGCCAGGGCATGGCCATGGGCATCTACGGCGCGGGCAACTCGGGTGCGGCGGTCAACAAGTTCGTGGCGCCGGTGATCCTGGTGGCCTTCGGCTGGGCCGCCGTGCCGCATGCCTATGCGGCCATCATGCTGGGCGCGCTGGTGCTGTTCTGGCTGTTCAGCCACAGCGACCCGGCCCACCTGGTGCCCAGCAACGTGCGCTTCAGCGACCAGTTGAAGGCGCTCAAGGACCCGCGCGTGCTCAAGTACTGCCAGTACTACAGCATCGTCTTCGGCGGCTATGTGGCGCTGAGCCTGTGGATGGTGCAGTACTACGTGGGCGAGTACGGCCTGGACATCCGCGTGGCGGCCCTGCTGGCGGCCTGCTTTTCGCTGCCGGGCGGCGTGCTGCGCGCCATCGGCGGCTGGCTGTCAGACAAGTACGGCGCGCACAGCGTGACCTGGTGGGTGCTCTGGGTGTGCTGGATCTGCCTGTTCCTGCTGTCCTATCCGCAGACCGATTTCACGGTGCTCACCACCGAGGGCAGCACCCGCTTTCACCTGGGCCTGAACGTCTATGCCTTCACCGCGCTGATGTTCGTGCTGGGCATTGCCATGGCCTTCGGCAAGGCCAGCGTCTTCAAGTACATCAGCGACGACTACCCCGGAAACATCGGCGCCATCAGCGGCATCGTGGGCCTGGCCGGCGGCATGGGCGGCTTCATCCTGCCCATCCTGTTCGGCGTGCTGCTGGACTGGACGGGCATCCGCTCCAGCGCCTTCATGCTGCTGTACGGCGTGGTCTGGGTGTCGCTGATCTGGATGTATTTCACCGAGGTGCGCCGCACCGACGTGCTCAACAGCCACGGCGGCCACAGCGATGTGCAGCCGGCCGCGCGCTGAACCGCAGGAGTTGCACATGCATGCGAACACCAAGACCGCCGCAAAGGCATCCGCGCGCAGCCGCCCCGGCAGCGTGCTGACCCTCTGGCGCCCCGAGGACAGGCAGTTCTGGGAGCGCGAGGGCGAGGCCATCGCCAGGATCAACCTCTGGATTTCGGTGCCCGCCCTGTTCCTGGCATTTGCCATCTGGCAGGTCTGGAGCGTGGTGGCCGTGAACCTGCCCGCGCTGGGCTTCACCTACTCCACCAACCAGCTGTTCTGGCTGGCGGCGGCGCCCGCGCTGTCGGGCGCCACGCTGCGCATCTTCTATTCCTTCATGGTGCCGCTGATGGGCGGGCGCCGCTGGACGGCGCTGTCCACGGCCTCGCTGCTGATCCCGGCCATCGGCATCGGCTACGCCGTGCAGGACGCCAGCACCGGCTATCCGACCATGCTGATCCTGGCCCTGCTGTGCGGCCTGGGCGGGGGCAACTTCAGCTCCAGCATGGCCAACATCAGCTTCTTCTTTCCCAAGGAGCGCAAGGGCTCGGCCCTGGGCGTGAACGCGGGCCTGGGCAACCTGGGCGTGTCGGTGGTGCAGTTCCTGAGCCCGCTGGTGATCACGGCCGGCATCTTCGGCGTCTTCGGCGGCGATGCGCAGACCATCACTAAGGCCGGCGAGACCACCCGGGTGTGGGCGCAGAACGCGGCCTTCATCTGGGTGCCGTGGATCGCCATCGCCTCGCTGGCCGCCTGGTTCGGCATGAACGACATCGCCGACGCCAAGGCCAGCTTCGCGGCCCAGGCCGCCATCTTCCGGCGCAAGCACAACTGGGTGATGTGCCTGCTGTACCTGGGCACCTTCGGCTCGTTCATCGGCTTTGCCGCCGGCTTTCCGCTGCTGATCAAGAGCCAGTTCCCGGCCGTCAATCCGCTGGCCTATGCCTGGCTGGGCCCGCTGCTGGGCGCGCTGTCGCGGCCCTTTGGCGGCTGGCTGGCCGACAAGGCGGGCGGCGCGCGCGTGACGTTCTGGAACTTCCTCGTCATGGCCGTGGCCGTGGTGGGCGTGCTGTATTTCCTGCCCAAGGGCAGCGGCGGCTACGCGCTGGGCTTCGGCCCTGCCGAGGGCAGCTTCATGGGCTTCTTCCTGATGTTCCTCGTGCTGTTCCTGACCACGGGCATCGGCAACGGATCGACCTTCAGCATGATCCCGGCGATTTTCCTGGCCCTCAAGCAGCGCGAACTGGGCGCCCATCCCAGCGAGCAAGCGCAGGCCCATGCCCTCAAGGAGGGCAATACCGAAGGCGCGGCCGCCCTGGGCTTTGCGGGCGCGCTGGGAGCCTACGGCGGCTTCTTCATCCCCAAGAGCTACGGCAGCTCCATCGCCGCCACGGGCGGGCCCGAGCTGGCGCTGTGGGTGTTTGCCGCCTTCTATGTGCTGTGCGTGGGCGTGACCTGGTGGTACTACGCGCGCAGGAACGCCGAGATGCCCTGCTGAGCCCCGGGCCGCAGACCGCAACGCAACGAACAACAAGGAGTCCCGCGATGAGCCATTTTCTGGACAAGCTTTCCTACTTCTCCCTGCCCCGGCAGGAATTTTCCAACGGCCATGGCCAGGTGACGGGCGAGGACCGCACCTGGGAAGACGCCTACCGCGACCGCTGGGCGCATGACAAGGTGGTGCGCTCCACGCACGGCGTGAACTGCACGGGCTCGTGCTCGTGGAAGATCTACGTCAAGGGCGGCATCGTGACCTGGGAGACCCAGCAGACCGACTACCCGCGCACGCGCGCCGACCTGCCCAACCACGAGCCGCGCGGCTGCGCGCGCGGCGCCAGCTACAGCTGGTACCTGTACAGCGCCAACCGCGTCAAATACCCCATGGTGCGCGGCCGGCTGCTCAAGCACTGGCGTGCTGCACTGGCCGTGGCCAGGAGCCCGGTCGATGCCTGGGCCGCCATCGTCGAGAACGCGGATGCGCGCAGCGAGTGGCAAAAGCAGCGCGGCCTGGGCGGCTTCGTGCGCAGCAGCTGGGAAGAGGTCAACCGCATGATCGCGGCGGCCAACGTCTACACCATCAAGAAGCACGGGCCGGACCGCATCATCGGCTTCTCGCCGATTCCGGCCATGTCCATGATCTCGTATGCCGCAGGCAGCCGCTACCTGAGCCTGATCGGCGGCGTGTGCATGAGCTTCTACGACTGGTACTGCGACCTGCCGCCGGCCAGCCCCCAGACCTGGGGCGAGCAGACCGACGTGCCGGAGAGCGCCGACTGGTACAACTCCAACTTCATCATCGCCTGGGGCTCCAACGTGCCCCAGACGCGCACCCCCGACGCCCACTTCTTCACCGAGGTCCGCTACAAGGGCGCCAAGGTCGTGGCCGTCACGCCCGACTACTCCGAGGTCGCCAAGCTGGCCGACCTGTGGATGCACCCCAAGCAGGGCACGGACGCGGCCGTGGCCATGGCCATGGGCCACGTCATCCTCAAGGAGTTCTACTTCGGCGAGCGCGGCCGGCCGGCCTATTTCGAGGACTATGCGCGCCGCTACACCGACCTGCCGCTGCTGATCCGCCTCAAGCGCCAGCAACTGCCCGATGGCCGCACGGCCCTGGTGCCCGAGCGCTATGTGCGCGCCAGCGACTTCGACGGCCACCTGGGCCAGGACAGCAACCCCGAATGGAAGACCGTGGCCTACGGCGAGGACGGCGGCGTGGCCCTGCCCAACGGCTCCATCGGCTTTCGCTGGGGCGAGGCCGGCCGCGCCGACGAGGGCCTGTGGAACCTCGAATCCAAGGAGGCGCGCACGGGCAACGACGTGCAGCTCAAGCTCTCGGTGCTGGACGGCCAGGGCGTGGACAGTGAAGTGGCCGACGTGGCCTTCCCCTACTTCGGCGGCCTGCAGTCGCCGGGGTTCGACGCCAACGAGCAGGGCACGGATGTGCTGCTGCGCCGCGTGCCCGTCTCGCGCATGGTGCTGGACGGCGAGGAGGCCATCGTGGCCACCGTGTTCGACCTGCTGGCGGGCAACTACGGCATCCACCGCGGCCTGGACGGCGAGGGCGCTGATGGCGGCTATGACGCCGATGCGCCCTACACCCCGGCCTGGCAGGAAAAGATCACCGGCGTGCCGCGTGACCAGGTGATCGCCATTGCGCGCCAGTTCGCCGACAACGCCGAGAAGACGCGCGGCAAGTCCATGGTCATCATCGGCGCGGCCATGAACCACTGGTACCACTGCGACATGAACTACCGCGGCATCATCAACATGCTGATGCTGTGCGGCTGCATAGGCCAGAGCGGCGGCGGCTGGGCGCACTACGTGGGCCAGGAAAAGCTGCGCCCGCAGACCGGCTGGACCGCGCTGGCCTTTGCGCTGGACTGGCTGCGCCCGCCGCGCCAGATGAACTCCACCAGCTTCTTCTACGCCCACACCGACCAGTGGCGCTACGAGAAGCTGGGCGTGGAAGAGGTGCTGTCCCCGCTGGCCGACCGCAGCCAGTACGGCGGCGCTATGATCGACTACAACGTGCGCGCCGAGCGCATGGGCTGGCTGCCCAGCGCCCCGCAGCTGCAGGCCAACCCGCTGCAACTGGTGCGCGACGCCCAGGCCCAGGGCCTGGACGTGAAGGACCACGTGGTGCAGTCCCTGCAGGACGGCTCGCTGTCCATGAGCTGCGAGGACCCCGACCACCCGGCCAACTGGCCGCGCAACATGTTCGTGTGGCGCTCCAACATCCTGGGCAGCTCGGGCAAGGGCCATGAGTACTTCCTCAAGCACCTGCTGGGCACCACGCACGGCGTGCAAGGAAAAGACCTTGGAGAACAAGACCCCCCCGATGCGCTGCGCGCCTCCCCCCAGGGGGCGGCCGGCTTGGGGCGGCCCGGCGCCGGCCATTCGGCCAAGCCGCAGGAAGTGCGCTGGCACGACAAGGCGCCCGAAGGCAAGCTGGACCTGCTGGTCACGCTGGACTTCCGCATGAGCACCACCTGCCTGTACTCGGACATCGTCCTGCCCACGGCCACCTGGTATGAGAAGAACGACCTCAACACCAGCGACATGCACCCCTTCATCCATCCGCTGTCGGCGGCCGTGGACCCGGCCTGGCAGGCCAGGAGCGACTGGGAGATCTACAAGGGCTTCGCCAAGTCCTTCAGCGAGGTCTGCGTGGGCCACCTGGGCGTGGAAAAGGACGTGGTGCTCACGCCGCTGATGCACGACACCCCCGCCGAGCTGGCCCAGCCCGATGGCGTGCGCGACTGGAAGAAGGGCGAGTGCGCCCTGATCCCCGGCAAGACCGCGCCGCAGATTGCGGTGGTCGAGCGCGACTATCCCAACCTCTACAAGCGCTTCACGGCCCTGGGCCCGCTGATGGACAGGCTGGGCAACGGCGGCAAGGGCATCGGCTGGAACACCGAGACCGAGGTGGAGCAGCTGGGCGAGCTCAACGGCCTGGTGCGCGAGGAAGGCGTGAGCCAGGGCCGCCCGCGCATCGTCACCGACATCGACGCCACCGAGGTGGTGATGATGCTGGCGCCCGAGACCAACGGCCACGTGGCCGTCAAGGCCTGGGAGGCGCTGTCGAAGCAGACGGGGCGCGAACACGCCCACCTGGCCCTGCACCGCGAGGACGAGAAGATCCGCTTTCGCGACATCCAGGCCCAGCCGCGCAAGATCATCAGCTCGCCCACCTGGTCGGGCCTGGAAAGCGAGAAGGTCAGCTACAACGCCTGCTACACCAACGTGCATGAGCTGATCCCATGGCGCACCCTCACCGGCCGCCAGCAGTTCTACCAGGACCATCCGTGGATGCGCGACTTCGGCGAGGGCTTCGTCAGCTACCGCCCGCCCGTGCACATGAAGGCGCTGCAGGAAGTGCAGGGCCAAAAGCCCAACGGCCACCCCGAGATCGCGTTGAACTTCATCACGCCGCACCAGAAGTGGGGCATCCACTCCACCTATGGCGACAACCTGATGATGCTCACGCTGGCGCGTGGCGGCCCCATCGTCTGGCTCAGCGAGGACGACGCCAAGAGCGCCGGCATCGCCGACAACGACTGGGTGGAGCTGTACAACGCCAACGGCGCCATCGCGGCGCGGGCCGTGGTCAGCCAGCGCGTCAAGCCGGGCATGGTGATGATGTACCACGCGCAGGAGAAGACCATCAACACGCCGGGCTCGGAGATCACCGGCACGCGCGGCGGCATCCACAACTCGGTCACGCGCATCGTGCTCAAGCCCACCCACATGATCGGCGGCTACGCGCAGTACAGCTACGGCTTCAACTACTACGGAACCATCGGCACCAATCGCGACGAGTTCGTCCTGGTCCGAAAGATGCGCCGCATCGACTGGCTGGATGACGAAGCTCCGGCCGGCGCAGCCGCCCATGCCTGAACAACAAGGAGAAACACGATGAAAATCCGCGCACAGATCGGCATGGTGCTGAACCTGGACAAGTGCATCGGCTGCCACACCTGCTCCGTCACCTGCAAGAACGTCTGGACCAGCCGCCCCGGCGTCGAATACGCCTGGTTCAACAACGTCGAGACCAAGCCCGGCATCGGCTACCCGCGCGAGTGGGAAAACCAGGCCAAGTGGAACGGCGGCTGGATGCGCCGCACGGACGGCTCCATCGCGCCCCGCCAGGGCGGCAAGTGGAGCCTGTTGATGCGCATCTTCGCCAACCCCAACCTGCCCCAGATCGACGACTACTACGAACCCTTCACCTACGACTACGAGCACCTGCAGTCGGCCAGGGAAAGCAAGGCCGCGCCCACGGCGCGCGCGCGCAGCCTGATCTCGGGCCAGCGCATGGAGAAGATCGAATGGGGTCCGAACTGGGAGGAAATCCTGGGCGGCGAATTCAGCAAGCGCAGCCATGACGTGAACTTCGAGCAGATCCAGAAGGACATCTACGGCCAGTTCGAGAACACCTTCATGATGTACCTGCCGCGCCTGTGCGAGCACTGCCTGAACCCGGCCTGCGTGGCGTCCTGCCCCTCTGGCTCGATCTACAAGCGCGAGGAGGACGGCATCGTCCTCATCGACCAGGACAAGTGCCGCGGCTGGCGCATGTGCGTCTCCGGCTGCCCCTACAAGAAGATCTACTACAACTGGCAAAGCGGCAAGGCCGAAAAATGCATCTTCTGCTACCCGCGCATCGAGGCCGGCCAGCCCACCGTCTGCTCCGAAACCTGCGTGGGCCGCATCCGCTACCTGGGCGTGCTGCTGTACGACGCCGACCGCATCGAGGAAGCGGCCAGCGTGGAGCGCGACCGCGACCTCTACCAGGCGCAGCTGGACATCTTCCTGGACCCCAATGATCCCGAGGTCATCCGCCAGGCCCGCATCGACGGCATCCCCGACGCCTGGATCGAGGCTGCCCAGTCCAGCCCCGTCTACAAGATGGCCGTGGACTGGAAGGTGGCCCTGCCGCTGCACCCCGAGTACCGTACCCTGCCCATGGTCTGGTATGTGCCGCCGCTGTCGCCCATCACCTCGGCGGCGAACGCCGGGCATCTCGACAGTGTCGGCCGCAGCCCCATCAATGGCGACCTGCCCGATGTCTCGCAGCTGCGCATCCCCGTGCAGTACCTGGCCAACCTGCTCACCGCCGGCGACACCACGCCCGTGGTGCGCGCGCTGGAGCGCATGCTGGCCATGCGCGCGTACCAGCGCAGCAAGCACGTGGACCAGGAACAGAACCTGGCCGTGCTCCAGTACGCGGGACTGACGGTGGACGAGGTCGAGGACATGTACCAGACCATGGCGATCGCCAACTACGAGGACCGCTTCGTCATCCCCTCGGCCCACCGCGAATACGCCGAAAGCGCGTTCGATTTGCGCGGCGGCTGCGGCTTCTCGTTCGGCAACGGCTGCTCCGACGGCAACACCGACGCCAGCCTGTTCGGCGGCAAGAAGCCGCGCACCATCCCCATCCGCGCGCAAATGTGAGGACTGCCGCCATGTTCAATCACAACACCTCCACCCCCGTGCGCCTGACGCTGCGCGCGCTGGCCTGCCTCATCGGCTACCCGGGCGCCGAGCTGCGCGCCCTGCTGCCGGGCCTGATCGACGCCCTGCGCCTGGAGCAATCCGTGGCGCCCGCGCGGCTGCGCGAGTTGCAGCAGCTGGCCGAGCAGCTGCAGGCCATGGACCCCTTCGAGGCCGAGGCCCGCTACGTGGACACCTTCGACCGGGGCCACCAGACCTCGCTGCATCTGTTCGAGCATGTGCACGGCGACTCGGCCGACCGGGGCCCGGCGCTGATCGACCTGCAGCAGACCTACGAGCGCGCGGGCCTGGCCTTCGAGGCCGACGAACTGCCCGACCACCTGGCCGTGGTGCTGGAGTTCGCCTCCACCCAGCCGCCGGCCATCGCCCGTGAATTCCTGGGCGAGATGGCCCACATCCTCAACGCCCTGTTCACGGCGCTGGCGCGGCGCGACAGCCCCTACGCCAGCGTGATCGCGGCCGTGCTGGAGATCACCGGCCACAGGGCCGAGCGCGTGGAAATCCGCCCCGAGCCCGCCATGGACGAGGCCTGGGCCGAACCCGCCGCCTTCGACGGCTGCAGCAGCCAGGGCAAATCCCGCCCCGGCGCCGAGCAGCCCGTGCATTTCGTGCGCCGCACGGCGGCGCCCCAAGCCCAAGGACCCCGCCAAAGGAGCCTGACATGACCCCCTCCTGGATAGACCACCTGCTCTTCGGCCTCTACCCCTACATCTGCCTGGCCGTGTTCTTCATCGGCAGCTGGCTGCGCTTCGACCGCGACCAGTACACCTGGAAGAGCGATTCATCGCAGCTGCTGCGCAGCGGCAGCCTGCGCTGGGGCAGCAACCTGTTCCACATCGGCGTGCTGTTCCTGTTCTTCGGCCATACCGTGGGCATGCTCACGCCGCACTTCGTCTACGAGCCCTTCATGGCCGCAGGCGCCAAGCAGCTGCTGGCCATGGTCAGCGGCGGCATCGCGGGCACGCTGGGCTTCATCGGCCTCACCATCTTGCTGCACCGCCGGCTGTCGGACGTGCGCATCCGCGCCAACTCCAGGTTCAGCGACATCGCCATCCTCTGGCTGCTGTGGCTGCAGCTGCTGCTGGGCCTGGCCACCATACCGCTGTCGGCAAAGCACATGGACGGCTCCATGATGATGGCCCTGGCCGAATGGGCGCAGCGCATCGTCACCTTCCGTGGCGGCGCTGCCGAACTGCTGGCCGATGCCGGCTGGGTGTTCAAGGCCCACATGTTCCTGGGCATGAGCATCTTCCTGGTCTTCCCCTTCACGCGCCTGGTCCACGTCTGGAGCGGCTTCGGCACCCTGGTCTACCTGCTGCGCCCCTACCAGCTGGTGCGCTCGCGCCGCCTGGGCCTGCCCGCATCAGCGGCACGCCGTGACGCCAAGCCCGGCCATTGAGGAGATCGACATGGAACATGGATGCAACGGATCGGGCGGCGGCCACTGCGGCTGCGCGTCTCCAACCCCTTCTTCTTCTTCTTCTTCTTCTGCCCCGATGGGGGATCTCCCGGCGATTCCCGAAGTGCCGGCCTTCCAGCCCGTGGGCGAGGCCGGTGCCGAGGTGGCCCGCATCAACAACACGCCGCTGCACGCACCCGGACAGCGCCCGCCCGAGCGCGAACTGCGCCAGCGCGCCTGCACCGAGCTGCTGCGCCAGGCGGCCCAGCGTGAAGGCCTGCTGGGCGCCGATGATGCGGCCGGCGACGACGGCGTCATCAGCGAGCGCGCCTCCCAGGCCATAGAGCAGCTGCTGGAGCAATCGCTGCACCTGCCCGAGCCCGGCGAGGACGCCTGCCGCCGCCACTTCGATGCCAACCCCGCGCGCTTCGCCCAGGGCGAGCGCGTGCGCCTGCGTCACGTGCTGTTTGCCGTCACGCCCGGCGTGGACGTGCGCGCCCTCACCCAGCGGGCCGAGACCCTGCTGATCGAGCTGCGCTGCGCCGACGACGGCGGCCTGCGCTTTGCCGAGGCCGCGCGCCAATGGTCCAACTGCCCCAGCGGCCAGCACGGCGGCGAACTGGGCTGGCTGGGCCGCAGCGATTGCGCGCCCGAATTCGCGCGCGATGTCTTTGCCTCCCAGGAAATCGGCGTGCTGCCGCGCCTGGTGCACAGCCGCTTCGGCCTGCACGTGGTTGAGGTCTGCGCGCGCGAGGCGGGCGTTCTGCCCGACTGGCAGCAGGCGCGCCCGGCCGTCGCCCAGGCCCTGCACCAGCAGACCTGGGTGAGCGCGCTCCACCAGTACCTGCAACTGCTGGCCGGCCAGTCCGAAGTGGTGGGCGTGCGCATCGCTGCGGCCGACTCGCCGCTGGTGCAATAGCCGGGGACGTGCCCATGCCCGATGACGAACTGCTGCTGCGCCTGCGGCGCTTCCACGAGCACGCCTTCCCGCAGTACCGCGCGCAGTTCCGCACCCTGGTCGAAAAGGGCCAGCATCCCACTACGCTGTTCATCGGCTGCTCGGACTCGCGCCTGGTGCCCTACCTGCTCACGGGGGCGCCGCCGGGCGAGCTGTTCCTGGTGCGCAACGTGGGCGCCTTCGTGCCGCCGTACGACGGATCGCACGGCCACCACGGCACGGCGGCGGCCATCGAATTCGCCGTGCTCAACCTGCAGGTCAGCCGCATCGTGGTCTGCGGCCACAGCCACTGCGGGGCCATCAAGGCCCTGTATGGAGAGGTCTCGCCCGAGGCGCGCAACCTGCAGCGCTGGCTGGACCTGGGCCGCGAGGCCGTGCTGCCCGTGCAGGCCGGCCCCGAGGCGCTGCGCCGCACCGAGCAGCGCGCCGTCGTGCTGCAGCTCGAACGGTTGATGGACTATCCCATGGTGCGATCGCGGGTAGAGGCCGGGCAGCTCAGCCTGCACGGATGGCACTATGTCATCGAAGACGGCGAAGTCCATGTCTTCGATGTCCAGACCGGCCGCTTTGTTGCGGCATCTCAAGCTCCGCACAGCGGCACCGGGCCGTACCCGCCCTACGTGGAGCATGATGGACAAGTGCTTGTCGACTGAGGCCCGAGCAAGTGCCAGGGACGGCGGCAGGCAAGTCAACACGGGAGCCATGCCAATGCATCGCGAAAACCTGGGCCGCGCGCAGGACGCGGCGGATCTGCAGCCCATCAGCCTCGATGTGCTGCGCGAGAAATACCTCAAGGACGGCGAGACCGGCGTGGGCGAGCTCTACGCCCGCGTGGCCCGCGCCCTGGCCTCGGTCGAGCCCGAAGCGCGCCGCGCCGAATGCGAGGCCCTGTTCCTGGCCAACCTGCAGGCCGGCGCCATAGGCGCGGGGCGCATCATGAGCGCGGCCGGCACCGACTTGCAGGCCACGCTGATCAACTGCTTCGTGCAGCCCGTGGGCGATTGCATCCAGGGCGTGGACGACGGCGGCTACCCCGGCATCTATGAAGCCCTGCGCGAAGCCGCCGAAACCATG
This sequence comes from Delftia sp. DLF01, assembly GCF_014852125.1. Taxonomy (NCBI): domain Bacteria; kingdom Pseudomonadati; phylum Pseudomonadota; class Betaproteobacteria; order Burkholderiales; family Comamonadaceae; genus Delftia; species Delftia sp. DLF01. Next base: position 1,030,254 of record NZ_JACVAZ010000002.1, on the reverse strand, counting down.
CGCCGTGGCGGCGGCGTGGGCTACGACTTCTCGCGCATCCGCCCCCGCGGCGCTGAGGTGCGCGCCACCGCCTCGCTGGCCTCGGGCCCGTGCAGCTACATCAACGTCTTCGACCAGTCCTGCGCCACCGTGGAAAGCGCGGGCGCGCGGCGCGGCGCCCAGATGGGCGTGCTGCGCATCGACCACCCCGACGTGCTCGAATTCATCACCGCCAAGCGCACGCCGGGCCGCTGGAACAACTTCAACGTCTCGGTCGGCGTCAGCGACGCCTTCATGCAAGCCGTGGCCGAAGACCAGCCCTGGCACCTGGTGCACCGCGCCCGCCCCGGCACCGCCCTGCTGGAGCAGGGTGCCCACCAGCGCGCCGACGGCCAGTGGGTCTACCGGACCCTGCCCGCCCGCACGCTGTGGGACACCATCATGCGCTCGGCCTACGACTTCGCCGAGCCCGGCATCCTCTTCCTGGACCACATCAACGACGACAACAACCTGCGCTACTGCGAGGAGATCGCGGCGACGAATCCTTGCGGTGAAGAACCCTTGCCGCCCTACGGCTGCTGCGACCTCGGCCCCGTCATCCTCACGCGCTTCGTGCGCCATCCGTTCGGCTTCGCGGGCGAGCCTGCGTTCGACTTCGAGGCCTTCGAGCGCGCCGTGGCCGTGCAGGTGCGTGCGCTGGACAACGTGCTGGAGCTGACCTGGTGGCCGCTGCCGCAGCAGCGCGAGGAAAGCGAGGCCAAGCGGCGCATCGGCGTGGGCTTCACCGGCATGGGCAATGCGCTGGCCATGCTGCGCCTGCGCTACGACGCGCCCGAGGGCCGGGCCATGGCCGCGCGCATTGCCGAGCGCATGCGCGATGCGGCCTACGGCGCCTCGGTGGAGCTGGCGCGCGAGAAGGGGGCCTTCCCCAAGTTCGACGCCGATGGCTACCTGGCCGAAGGCACCTTCGCCAGCCGCCTGCCCGAGGCGCTGCGCCAGCGCATACGCCAGCACGGCATACGCAACAGCCACCTGCTGTCCATCGCGCCCACGGGCACGGTCAGCCTGGCCTTTGCCGACAACGCCTCCAACGGCATAGAGCCGCCGTTCTCCTGGACCTACAAGCGCAAGAAACGCACGGCCGATGGCGGCAGCGCCGAGTACGCGGTCGAAGACCATGCCTGGCGCCTGTACCGCTCGCTGGGCGGCGACGTGCAGCAGCTGCCTGACTACTTCGTCAGCGCGCTGCAGATGCCTGCGGCCGGCCACATCGCCATGATGCAGGCCGTGCAGCCCTTCGTGGACACGGCGATCTCCAAGACCGTCAACGTGGCCGCCGACTATCCCTATGAGGACTTCAAGGACCTGTACCGCCAGGCCTGGAAGGCCGGCCTCAAGGGCCTGGCCACCTACCGGCCCAACACCATCCTGGGCGCTGTGCTCGAGACCCATGCGCCCGAATCTGCTGAAAAGCCGGCCTCCCCCGCGCCGGCAGGGGCCGCGGCTTCCGCACCCGACCCGCTGCGCACCGTGATAGAAAGCCGCCCGCAGGGCGCGCTGGACGCCGTGGCCGAGAAGATCGAGTACTGGACCCAGCAAGGCCCCAAGCGCCTGTACCTGGTCGTCTCCTTCCTGCCCGTGGTCCTGCCCGATGGCCGCACGGTGGACCGCGCCATCGAATTCTTCATGCCCGTGGGCCAGAGCGGCGAATCCCAGCAATGGGTGACCTCCAGCATGCGCCTGCTGTCACTGGCCGCGCGCGGCGGCTTCCTGGAGCGCGCCCTGAGCGACATGCGCAAGGTGGCCTGGGACCGGGGCCCTGTGCGCCTGGGCACCCACCAGCGCGAAGACGGCGCGCGCGTGCCCATGTGGCACGACTCCGAGGTGGCCGCCATCGCCTATGCGGTGCAGAACATCCTGGCCCGGCGCGGCAGCGGCGCACCGCCCGCCCCATCGCCGCTGCCCGAGCCCGAAGCTCTGGCCACCGACCCCATGGTCATGGCCGGCCGCAAATGCGAGGAATGCGGCGCCCATGCCGTGATCCGCAAGGACGGCTGCGAGTACTGCACGGCCTGCGGCCATCTGGGGAGCTGTGGATGAAAGTGTTCGTGGCCCCGCGCCCGCAGGGCGATGCCGTGCCCGGCTGGCGCGCGCCCGGCACGGGCTTCGACCAGCCCTTCGAGATGCTCGAAGCCTGCCACGAGCGCGTGCTGCGCATGCTGGCGCTGCTGGACCGGCTGCGCGTGCATCTCCAGACCAAAGGTTGCGACGACAGCGCACGCCAGGCGGCGCGCGACATCCTGCGCTACTTCGACCAGGCGGCGCCGCTGCACCATGAGGACGAGGAGCTGCATGTCTTCCCGCCGCTGCTGGAGCAGGGCGATGCGCAGACCGTGGCCCTGGTGCAGCGCCTGCAGCGCGAGCACGGCCTGATGAGCGCCGACTGGGCGCTGGCGCGCCAGCCGCTGCTGGACATGGCCGAGGGGCGTTGCCAGGGCTTTGGCGCGGCTGACGAGGCGGTGTTCGAACGCTTCGCGGCCTGCTATGCCAGCCATGTCGAGAATGAAGAGCGGCTGGCCTACCCGCGGGCGCGCGGCCTGCTGCCAGAGGCAACGCAGGCGGCCATGGGCCGTGAGATGGCCGTGCGGCGCGGCGCGGACCTGTCACGGAGATAGCGCCGCCGGCAGCGCGCGGGAGCCGGCGCGGCGATACTCGCAGGCTTTGAACCTGTCCCGCCTCGCCTGCCATGCCCGAGCGCCGCCCCATTTTCCTGCTTCGCATCGCACTGACCCTGCTGGGCGCCTTTGCCGCCGCCCAGCTGTGCCTGTGGCTGCGCACGCCGCTGCCCTGGATGCTGGGGCCGCTGATCGCTACCTCGCTGGCCTCCATCCTGGGCGCGCCCACGGCCAGCGCGGGCCGGCTGCGCAACGGGGGGCAGTGGATCATCGGCGCCTCGCTGGGCCTGTATTTCACGCCGGCCGTGGTGCAGTTGATCGCGGGGCTGTGGTGGGCGATTGCCGTGGCCATCGTCTGGGCGCTGCTGCTGGGCTGGGGCTTCGGCGCCTGGCTGTACCGCGTGCATGCGCCGCGCATGCCGCAGATACCGGCGGGCGAGATGCGCGCCACCACCTATTTCGCGGGCGCCATTGGCGCGGCGTCGGAGATGACGCTGCTGGCCGAGCGCGAGAACGCGCGCACCGACCTGGTGGCGGCCAGCCACAGCCTGCGCCTGGTCATCGTCACCGTGAGCATTCCGTTTGCGCTGCAGTGGAGCGGCCTGCACGGGCTGGAGGGGCTGACGCCGCCCAGCATCCGCATCGTCGAATGGCCGGGGCTGGCGCTGCTGGCCGTGCTCACGGGCCTGGGCGCCTGGGCCATGGACCGGCTCAAGCGGGCCAACCCCTGGTTCCTGGGCGCGCTGCTGGTGTCCATGCTGCTGACCATGTGCGGCCAGGAACTGTCAGCCGTGCCCCAGGCCCTGGTCAATGCGGCGCAGCTGGTGATCGGCATCAGCCTGGGCGTGCGCTTCAAGCGCGAATTCCTGCACACCGCGCCGCGCTGGCTGGGCTCCGTGGCCGTGGGCACCGTGGGGCTCATGGCGATCTGCGCGGGCTTTGCCTGGCTGCTGCACCTGGCCGTGGACCTGCCCTGGGTCACGCTGCTGCTGGGCACCTCGCCGGGCGGCATCACCGAGATGGCCATCACCGCCAAGGTGCTGCAGCTGGGCGTGCCCGTGGTCACGGCCTTCCAGGTCTGCCGGCTGATCGCCGTGCTGCTGCTGGTGGCGCCGCTGTTCCGCTGGGTGGAGGCGCGCGGGCCGGCCGCGTCGCGCACGGCCTAGGGCCCACCTCACCACAGCCCACTGTCGCTGGTAGACACCGCAATCGCACCACCGGCCAGCGCCTGCTGGACCTGGTCCTGGCTGCAGACGAAGCCCGAGGCCACCAGGGGCGGCAGGATGCGGCGCTCGGCCTCGGTGATGTGGGCCAGCATGGGGGCGGGCATGATCTGCACGAGGTTGGGGTCGCTCTGCTCCACGGCCTTGATGCTGCGCGGCCAGGTGGAGCGGTCGGTGACGAAGACCTTTTGCATGGTCAGCAGCCCGGCCTTGTTGGCGCGCTGGATGGTGGCCACGCGCGTGGACAGCAGGCTGCTGGCGCCCAGGTCCACAAGGTAGTCCACGCCGCCCTTGTCGGGCGAGATGCCGTCGCAGCTGTCGATGTTGACGATGGCGATCTTGCCCGCCCCGGTGATGGTGGAGATCACCGAGCGCAGGCGGCGCAGTTCGATGTTGGCGACGATGGCGACTTCGGCCTGGCTGGCCAGCAGCGCGTCCATCTGCTCGGCCCCGTACAGGGTGGCGATGACGGGGCGGCGCGCCAGCCGCGCGCCCAGGGAGTTGTCCGGGCGGCCCATGTCAGAGGTCCAGCCCCAGCTTGCCGGGGTTGAGCAGGTTCTTGGGGTCCAGCATGCGCTTGGTGGCCTCCAGCAGGGCAAAGGCCGGGCCCAGCGACTGCCGCATGTAGGGCGCGCGCAGCAGGCCCACGCCGTGGTGGTGGCTGAGCGTGGCGCCGTGGCGCAGCAGCACGGCGTTGGCCGCGTCCCAGGCTGCGCGGTACCACTGGGCACGCTGGTCCACGGCCACCTCGCCGCGCAGCGAAAAGTACAGGCAGGCGCCATCCACATAGGCATGCGACTGGTGGGCCGAGCCGGCCAGGGTGCCGGGGATGGCCTGCAGGGCGGCGACCACTTCCTCGTAGATGGCCGGCAGGTCTTTCCAGGGGCCGCACATCTCCAGCGTGTCGGCGACGAAGCCCGGGCCTTTCTTGAAGCCCTCGGCGCTCTTGCCAGTCAGGTAGCGCGTGTCCAGCCAGCGCTCCAGGGTGGCGGCGCCGTCCAGCCGTTCTCCCAAGGGTGCACACACACGTTCGCAGATGGCCATGACGGCATCGACGATCTCGGGCGCGCCTTCGTCGGCGATCAGCAGCACGTTGAGGTCGCTGCGGCCGAATTGCACGCCGCTTTCCAGCGCGTCATACAGCCGCAGCGCGGCGGGGTTGGCGCCTTGCTGCAGGATCTGGCGGCAGGCCTCCAGGCCCTGGGCAAAGCTGGCGAAGCCATAGGCGATGGCGCGGCCGTGGTCGGGCAGGCGGTGCAGCTTGAAGCGGATGCGCACGATCACGCCCAGCGTGCCTTCCGAGCCGATGAACAGCTGCTGCAGGTCCGGCCCGATGGCCGCGCGCGCATAGCCGCCCACGGTGACGAGGCGGCCATCGGCCAGCACCACGTCCATGCCGTGGACCATGTCCTCGATCTTTCCGTAGCGCGTGGACAGCTGGCCCGCGCCCCGGCAGGCCACCCAGCCGCCCACGGTGCTGATGCCGAAGGACGAGGGCCAGTGGCCCATGGTCATGCCGTGGCGGCGCTGGATGGTTTCCTCGAACACGTCGCCGAACATGCCGGCCTCGACCTCGACGATCTGGCTTTGCTCGTCCATGGCGATGAAGCGATTGAGTTCGCACAGGTCCAGCACGATGCCGCCGCGCAGGGGCAGGGCCGCGCCCGTGACGTTGCTGCGCCCGGCCGAGACGGTGACGGGAATGGCGTGCGCATCGGCAATGCGCATCACGGCCTGCACCTGCTCCACGGTGGATGCATGGGCGATGACGGCCTGCGGCGTGGCCGGGTGGCCCGAGGTCTCGGCCACCATGGTGCGGGCCCACCAGTCGCGCGTGCCGGCGACGATGTCGGCGCGCTCGGTCTGCACGCGGTCGCAGGCGGCGCGCAGCGCGGCGAGCGCAGCCTCGGGCACGGCCACGGGTTCGTGCTGCAGGCCGCAGGCAGGACCTTCGGAGGCAGGGCGGTCGGCTGCGGGTGCAGCCTGCGCCGCCCAGCCCGGTGTCGTGGGGGCGCCCACCACGTAGTTGCGGCGGTTGTAGCCGCGGGCGATTGCGTCTTTGCTCAGCATTGGATGTCTCCCATCAAAATCTGTTTTTCGCGCTCCACGGCGCGGCGGTAGTCGTGGACCTGTTGCGCGACCTGCGCGGGTGTCAGTCCCAGTTCATCGGCCAGGATGTCGCCCACGCGCTGCGCGGCGTGGGCCGAGGCATCGCGCGCCATGAGGCGGGCGCGCAGGCGGCGCGAGAGCACGTCGTCCACGCTGGCCGCCATTTCGTGGCGCACGGCGTAGAGGACCTCGGCCTCGGTATGGGGCAGGCCCTGGACGATGGGCCGGGCCAGTTCGGGGCGTGCGGCCAGCAGGTCGCTGACGAAGCGCGCCTCCGTGCCGTAGCGCTCGCCCAGGTGGGCCGAGAGGCCGCCCGTGGCCGTGATGGCCTGGGCGTCGTAGCCGGCTGCGCCCAGCACAAAGGCCGAGGTGGTGGTGCAGCGCGTGCGCCGGCCCAGCAGTTTCTCGACGGCGTCCACGGTCTGCTCGGCCATGTGGCGCGAGGTGGTGAGCTTGCCGCCCACGATGGTGACCAGGCCGTCGGCCGCCACATGGATTTCGTGGTTGCGCTTCATCTCCACGGTCTTGCCGCCGGGCGGGCCGACCAGGGGGCGGCAGCCGGCGATGGAGCCGACCACGTCCTCGGGCGACAGGTCCACCCTGAGTGCGGAGCGCGCGCCTTCGAGCAGGAAGTCCAGCTCGGTGCGCGTGCAGTGCACATCGTCCAGGCCGCCTGCGTAGTCCTCGTCGGTGGTGCCCAGGTAGGAGACATCGCCCCAGCGCGTGATGGTGGCGCGCCGGCTGCGGCCCGGCACGGGAATGGTGACGGTGCAGTCGTTGCGTATGCGCAGCCAGGGAATGGCCACGTGCACGCCTTTTGCGGGGCGCACGTGCAGCCGGGGCTCCTGGCCGGGCTTGCGGCCATCCCAGTCGCGCAGCCACACGCCCGTGGCCATGACCACGCTGCGCGCGCGCACCGTGATCTCGCGGCCATCGGCCTGGACGATGGCGCCATCCACGCGGCCGTGGGCGTTGCGCGTGACGGCGGTGGCCTGGCAGTGGTTGAGCACGGCCGCGCCGTGGAAGGCTGCGGTGCGCGCCACGGCCAGCGTGAGCCGCGCATCGTCCACGCGCGCGTCGAAGTACATGTAGCCGCCCAGGAGCTGCTCTTCGCGAAAGCTCGGGCAGTGCGACAGCACCTCGGCCTTGCCGAGCTTGCGGTGCAGGATGCCTTCGCGCCAGCCGCCGGCCAGGTCGTAGGTCCACAGCAGGCTGCCGAAGGCCTTGGCCAGGCGGGCGTCGAAGACGCCGTCGCGCTCCATCACGGGAAACAGGAAGGGCAGGCGCTGCACCAGGTGCCGCGCATTGCGGCGCAGGCGCTGGCGCTCCAGCAGCGAGTGCCGCACCAGTCCCAGGTTGCCCTGCTCGATGTAGCGCAGGCCGCCGTGCACCATCTTGGAGGACTTGGACGAGGTGCCCGAGGCGAAGTCGTCCTTCTCCACCAGCGCCACGCGCAGGCCGCGCAGGCTGGCGTCCAGCGCCGCATAGGCGCCGGTGATGCCGCCGCCGATGACCAACAGGTCGAAGGCCTCGTCACCCAGCCGCGCGAGCTGGTCCGCGCGCTGCAGCTGCAGCGGCGCGGTCTGGGTCAGTGCGGCGCTGTCCCTGCGCTCCTTGCCAAAGGGCCATTGCATCATGCGCAGCCCTCCAGGGCGGCGCTGCGGCCGGGGGCCCGGGCGCGGGCCAGTTCGTCGCCCACGCGGGCGCGCCAGATGCGGCGGCGCTCGCCGCGCTCGTCGGCGGCCATGCGCGGGGTGAAGACCGCTTCGGTGCGCAGCGTGGCGCAGGCCTGCTCCAGCCCGTCCCACAGCAGGCCCGCGCTGCCGGCCATGAAGGCGATGCCGCGCAGGCTGGCCTTGTCGGTATCGGCCAGGCGTCGCACGGGCAGGCCGCTCAGGTCGGCCTGGATCTGCAGCAGCGCATCGCTGCCCGACAGGCCGCCGCCCACCAGCAGCTCGCCCACCTCGGTGCCCGAGGCCGCCTCGTCCGCCTGCACGCAGGAGGCCACGGAATGCGCAATGCCTTCGAGGATGGAGCGCGCCAGCTGAGGCCGCGAGGTGGCCATGGACACGCCCGAGATCGAGGCCCGCGCGCCCGGCTCCATGGCCGGCAGGCGCAGGCCCGTGAGCGCGGGGATGAAGACCAGGTCGGCCGGCGTCTCGGCCTCGCGGGCCAGGTTGCTGATCTGCTGCGGGTTGTCGAACCACTGCAGCTTCTCGCAGATCCAGTTGAGCGCCGAGCCCGTGGTGGGCACATAGGTCTCGATGGCATAGCGCGAGACACCGCCCATGCGCCGCGCCGTCATGGTCAGCGAGCTTTCATGGGCCGCGTCATGCGCGGGCAGCTTTGTTCCCGTGAGCACATCGACGAAGCTGCCCGTGCCATGCACGCACAGCGCCTGGCCCCGCTCCAGGCAGCCCAGGCCCACGGCGGCCGCATGCTGGTCGCCTGCGCAGGCCAGGATGGGCACGGCCAGGCCCAGCAGCTCGGTGCGCGTGCGGCCGAAGTCCTGCACGTCCTCGCACAGGCGGGGCAGCAGCTCGGCGGGAAACTCCAGCGCGTCCAGCCAGTCCTGCAGATAACGGTGATCGCCCAATGCATAGGCGTTGCCCGAGGTCACATTGGTGGGCGTGGTGACCACGGCGCGCGCATCCGACAGATGCCACAGCAGCCAGGAGTCGATGGTGCCGAAGGCCAGGCGGCGCTGCTGCCAGGCACGGGCCACGGCCGCATCCTCACGCAGCTTGCGCGCAGCCCACAGGTAGGGCGAACGCACGCCCACGGGCCGGCCCGCGTGGCGGATCAGCCGGGCATCCCAGTCGCCGGCCAGCAGGGCCAGTTCGTCGCGGTAGCGCGAGTCCTGCCAGACCATGATGGGCGCCAGCGACCGGCCCGTGGCCGTGTCCCAGAGCACGGCCGAGCAGCGCTGGTTGGCAATGGCCAGGGCCACGATCTGCTGGCCGCTGCCCTGGGCGCGGGCGATGGCGCGGCGGCACACGTCCAGCGTGCGCTCCAGCAGCAGGTCGGCGTCCTGCTCGACCACGCCGGGGCGCGGGCAGTGGATTTCCAGCGGCAGATAGTCCTGGGCGGACACCTGCCCGTCGCGTCCCACGACGGCGGCGCGCGTGCCCGAGGTGCCTTCGTCTATGCAAAGGATCACGGCTTCATGGTGCATGGGGTGGTCTCTTTCAGGCGGTGGTTTGAGCGACCTTGGCGGGCGGGGCGGTGTCTTCCGCGAACTGGGGCGCGCCGGGCTCGTCGTCGGGATTCACCGTGGTGCGCGTGGGGTCCCAGCGGATGGAAAAGCAGACGATGCTGGCCAGCAGCGGCACCACGGACAGGATGAGGAAGGTGTTCTCCAGCCCGTACTGCTGGCGGAACAGCGGGAACACCAGCAGCCCCAGCGCCGCGCCCATGGCGCCCAGCGCACCGATCACGCCATTGGCGCCCGCGCGCAGCTCGCTGCGGAACGACAGCGTGGACAGGCTCTTGCCGTTGGCGCCGGGCCCGCCCGAGTGAAAGAGGATGAACAGCGAGGGCACGGCCACGGCCAGCCAGATGGGCATGCGGCCGTTGAACAGGCCCAGCACCAGCAGCATCAGGAACACCAGCGCAAAGCCGAAGGCCGAGGCCCGCCGCAGGCCCAGCCGGCGCCCGATGACGGGCGACAGGAAGCCGCCGACGATGCCGAACACGTTGAACACCAGCGCGCCCAGCGTGGCCTCGCGGAAATCCTTGCCGAACAGCGAGGCGCTGATCAGCGGCAGGTACCAGCCCACGGCGAAGTACTGGATGGACTGGCCTATCTGCACCGTGGCCGCCAGCAGCGTGCGCGGCAGGTAGATGCCGCGAAAGATCAGCAGCACATTGGCCAGGCCGCGCCGGGCCGGGTTGAGCACGGGCAGGCGCTCGGCAAGGGGCGCTGCCCTGAAGGTCTGGCCATAGATGCGCGTCATGGCGCGGGCCGCGTCGTCCAGCCGCTCCTTGCGTGCCAGCCAGGTCGGGCTTTCCACCAGCAGCGCGGCCTGCATGCCCAGGATGAACACGCCGAATACGGCCGTGGCCGCGACCGAGTAGCGCCACAGCGAATCGCCCACGTCCCAGGAGTGGAACCACAGCGCCAGCACCAGGTTGCTGCACACGGCCATGTACCACATGCCCTGCCAGACATTGAGCCGGCTCTTGAGGCGGGCGGGCGTGAACTCGGCCAGCACCGCCATGGCGATGGCGAAGTCGATGCCATAGGCCGCGCCCACGAAGAAGCGGCCGAAGAGGATGGTGGCGTAGTCGGGCGCCATGCTGACCAGCAGCGCGCCGGCCACGGCCAGCACCTTGGCGATGACCAGGGGGCGCATGCGGCCCCAGCGGTCGGCCATCCAGCCGCCGATGGGGTTGAAGGCGATGGACACCCAGGAAGCCAGCGACGTCATCCAGGCCACCTCGGTCGGCGTGAGCTGCTGGTCGCGCGTCATGGGCCCCAGGCCCACGCTGAGCGCGGAGTTGGAAAAGGCGTCGAGGAAAAGGCCGCCGAGTGCCAGCCACCAGATGGTGCCGGCGCGGCCTGAAATGCCCTGGCGTGCGTCGATGTACGAGATGACATCCTGAACGCCACGAATGCTGTGGCCTGTGGTTTGCATCGCTGCCTCCTGGTTGTCTGCAAGAGGCCGGCGCACACCACACAGGCGTGACAAGACCATCTCACAGATGGTCTTCAAATCTTGAACCTGCGCTCAGGATTCTAGGCAGGAGGCGCAGGCTGCGGATCGGTGAAAGCACCAGGGTCCGCGCAATGGCCGCGCCCAAAGAAAAAGCCCGCCGCAGAGAACCTGCGGCGGGCTTGGCACGCGGCCCCTTCAGGGGGCCGTGCGCTGTGTGCTGTCAGTGGACCACGACGGGCTGCTGGGCCAGGCCTGCGTAGCGATCCAGCGCGTCTTCCACCTCTTCCTCGGTGGGGGCGTCGAGCTGCCAGGCAATGATCTGCTTTTGGAACATCTCGGCCCAGGAACCGTCCAGGTAGACCTCCTTGCCCGAGCGCTTGTCCACGATCTCGAAGCCGTGGCGTGGCAGTTGGCGGGCGGTGTCGACTGCCTCATTGCCAGCCGTTGCATCCGGATCCATGTCGGGACGCAGATGGAGCACCACAAAAGATTCGGAGTCGTAAAGCATTTGCATGGTGTTCCCTTTCTGGCCCGTTGCCGGGCGTCGCACAGCCTACATGGCTGCGAAGCGCCGGATTTCAAGAACCGTGGGGGTCCCGATCTATCACAGGCACTTGCATGCAGTATTCCACGGATTGGCATGCGCGGCGGCGTGCGCCGCAGGCCGCGCTGTGGTAGGCGGGCGGCAGCGGTGCCTGCAAGTGCCGGCCTACCCGCGATCAGGGTGCCTGGCGGCCCTTGAGCTGCAGGTCGGCGAAGTCGCCGTTGTCCTGCGCCAGCCGGATGCGCACGGGCAGGTATTGCATGGACGGCGCCAGCCACAGCGAGGCCTGCTGGTCATCGCCGGCCGCCGCGATCTTGTCCAGCCGCAGCGCCTGCGTACTGCCCGAGGGCAGGTCCAGCGTCTCGGTCTCGCCCACGCGGAAGGTCCAGCGGTCGGCGCGCCGTGCGCTGACGGTGATGAAGCTGATCTGCGTGCCCGCCGGGTAGCGCTGCGGCGCCGCCGCCAGCAGGGCCGACAGTTGCAGGAACACGCTGAGCCGGTCCTGCGCGCCGGGCGCGATGGCGGCATCGGGCGCGCCCGTGCTGAAGTGCGCCAGGTTCTGGTCGAACGCCAGCTGCGCCGATTGCTCCTTGCGTGCCTTGTCGTTGAAGCGGCTGGGCTCCAGGCCCCTGTCGGTGATGCGGCCTTCACTGGTCTGCGAGCGCGAGCCCAGCAGGAACAGGCTGACTTCCTGGCTGGCCTGGTACTGGCCGTTGGCATGGCGCCAGACCAGCTCGGCACTGGCCGAGTAGTTGAAGCGCTTGGCCTGGCCGGTGACGGCGAACGACAGCCGCGCGGGATCGGGCATTTGCACGGGAACGGGGGCGTCGGAGGCCAGCGGCGTGCCATCGGGCGAGGTGATGGCCATGCCCTGGGCCGGGCCGGCCGAGGGAGTGGGCGGTGTTTCGGGTTCGGGCTTGGGAGCGGGCGGCGCCGACGGCGTGGCCGGGGTTGCCCCGCTGCCGGCATCGGCGGTTTCAGAGGCTTCCGATGCGGCAGGCTCCGGCGCTGCGGCCATCGGCAAGGGCTCCACGGTTTCGCGGATGGGCGTGTCCAGCGGCTCGGGCGCGGGTGCGGTGGGCGCGGCGGGTGCCGGGTGCTGGATCTTGGGGCGAGGCTGCTGCGGCTTGGGCGCAGGCGCCTTCGGTGCGGGTACGGGCGCTGCAGGCGGGGGGGCAGGTGGCTCGGGCAGGGACAGCGCCCGCGTCTGCATGGCTGCCACCTCGGTGTGCGGCGCCGATACCTGGCTCCACAGCGGCAGGCCCAGCAGGGCCAGGGCGTGCACGCCCAGCACCATGGCGGTGAGGGCGGGCAGGGCGCGCTGGCGTAGGCTCATGTCAGTTATCCATAGTGCTGCGCGCCACCCACAGCCCATGAAACCGGCGCGGCCCAAGGCCAGGGACAGCGAGCAAGGGCCTACGCCGGCCGCGCCGCCCCGCAGCGAGGCTGTCGTCCCCCTTCCAGGGGGAAGGCGCGAAGCGACTCAGGGGGTGTAGCTTCATCTCAGGCATTCCAGCCCAGGTCCTGGGACAGCTGCACGCAGGCTTCGCGCAGGGGCGCATCGATGGCGCCGCCGTATTCGGGGTCGAAGGTGGCAATCGAGCCCAGCGTGGTCAGGCCCAGCACGATATGGCCCGAGGAGTCGAAGACCGGCGTGCAAAAGGCCACGATGCCGGGCAGCACGGTATCGACCACGCGGGCGGTGCCGCGCTCGCGCACCTCGGCCAGCATGGCGTCTATGGCCTCGGGCGTGAGCGGCAGGTCCTTGCGCTGGATGCGGCGGGCCTTGTCCACTTCGGGCTCCAGCAGCGGGGCCGTGACCTCGCGCGGCAGCCAGGCCGCGAAGCAGCGCCCGGTGGCCGAGGCCAGCATGGGCATGACATCGCCCAGACGCAGGTTGGCGGTGACCGACTGGGCGCTTTCCTCCCAGTGCACGATGGTCGGCCCGTGGTTGCCCCAGACGGCGATGGCCGCCGTGTGGTGGATGCGCTCCATGAGTGCGGGCATGCGTTCGCGCGCCAGCCGCACGGGGTCCAGCCGGGCCAGCGAGGCCAGGCCCAGCTTGAGCGAGGCCGGGCCCAGGTCGTAGCGGGAGGTGCGCGCGTCCTGGGTGACCAGGCCGATGCGCTGGAAGCTCACGAGGTAGCGGTGGGCCTTGGCGGCGCTCATGCCGGCGTCGGACGCCAGGTCCTTGAGCATCTGCGGGCCCCGGGCGCGCGTCAGCGCCTCCAGCAACGTAAAACCGACCTCGACCGATTGAATCCCTGCGCGTTCCTTGTCCATTGCAATAGAATTTGGTTTTGTTTAGTTAAATCAATTTAACTTATCGTAATTCGTGGCTGCGTCGCCATGGGTATCCAGGCCGCTGCCCGGATGCCGTGGCGCGCGGCGGCGGCACGGGGGAGCAGCATGAAACTTGCCACATACAAGGACGGATCGCGGGACGGGCAACTGGTCGTGGTGTCACGCGACCTGAGCCAGGCCCATTATGCGACCGGCATAGCGAGCCGCCTGCAGCAGGTGCTCGACGACTGGAGCTACATGGCGCCCCAGCTGCAGGACCTGTACCACCTGCTCAACAGCGGCAAGGCGGTCCATGCCTTTGCCTTCGATCCGCGCCAGTGCATGGCGCCGCTGCCGCGTGCCTACCAATGGGCCGACGGCTCGGCCTACATCAATCATGTGGAGCTGGTGCGCCAGGCGCGCGGCGCCGAGGTGCCCGCCAATTTCTACACCGACCCGCTGATGTACCAGGGCGGCAGCGACGATTTCCTGGGCCCTTGCGACGATGTGGTGGTGCCCAGCGAGTCCATGGGCATCGACTTCGAGGCCGAGATCGCCGTCATCACCGCCGACGTGCCCATGGGCGCCACGCCCGAGCGTGCGCTGGGCGGCGTGCGCCTGGTCATGCTGGCCAACGACGTGAGCCTGCGCAACCTGATCCCCAATGAGCTGTCCAAGGGCTTCGGCTTCTTCCAGTCCAAGCCCGCCACCTCCTTCAGCCCCGTGGCCGTGACGCTGGACGAGCTGGGCGACGCCTGGAAGGGCGGCCGCCTGCACCTGACGCTGCAGTCCACCTGGAACGGCCGCAAGGTCGGCATGTGCGATGCGGGCGAGGACATGAGCTTTCACTTCGGCCAGCTCATCGCCCATATCTGCAAGACGCGCAATGTGCGCGCCGGCTCCATCGTGGGCAGCGGCACCGTGAGCAACAAGGGCGTGGAAAGCGGCAAGGGCAAGAACCGGCGCATGGAGTGGCCCAAGGGCTACAGCTGCATTGCGGAGAAGCGCTGCATAGAGACCATCCAGGACGGCGCGCCCAAGACCGAGTTCATGCGCTTCGGCGACACCATCCGCATCGAGATGAAGGGCAAGGACGGCCAGAGCATCTTCGGCGCCATCGACCAGAACATCGTCGAGCCTGCCGAATGAGCCGCGTCTGCGCACCCTGGTGGCGCCTGGCGGGCAGGTCGCTGCGCGCCGGCCTGGCCGCGCTGGCGCTGTCGCCGCTGGCCGCGGCATTCGCGGCGCCCCCGGCCGCGGATCCCGTCACCTGCCCGCCCGAGGCGCGCATGCCCAGCCCGGACGAGATCCGCGCCATGCAGCGCAAGGCGCAGGACCGTGGACTGCTGTGGCGCATCGAGCACCGGGGCCGCACCAGCTGGCTCTACGGGACCATGCACGCGGCCAAGCTTGACTGGAGCGTGCCCGGCCCCACGGTGGCGGACGCGCTGCGCGCCTCCGACAGCCTGGCGCTGGAGCTGAACATCCTCGATCCCGAGGTCATGAAGGTCTTGTTCGCAGGCATGCAGGCGCGGCCCGATGCGCCGCCGCTGCGCGGCGACCTCCAGCGCCGGCTTGAGGAGCAAAGGCGCCTGGCCTGCGCCGGCCCCGAGCTGGCCCTGCTGCGCCCCGACGCCCAGGTGATCTCCCTGTTGTCGCTGGCCGGCCGCAGCGAGGCGCTGGACGCGTCCTATGGCATCGATTTCTCGCTGGCCGGCGTGGCGCTGGCCCTGGGCAAGCCCGTGCTGTCGCTGGAGACACCCGAGCTGCAACTGCGCGAGCTGGTCTCGGACGACCCCGCGCGCGTGGCCGAGACGGTGGAGTCCGGCCTGCGCCAGCTGGAAAGCGGCATCGCCTCCCAGAAGCTGGGCCTGATCGCACGCGTCTGGGCCGATGGCCGCATCCACCTGCTGGAGAGCCTGCCCGACTGGTGCGACTGCATGGCCAATGCCGCCGAGCGCGCCGACTACGACCGCATGGTCTATGGCCGCAACCCCGGCCTGGCGCGCGAAGTGGCGCGGCAGATCCGTTCCGGCCGCAGCGTGTTCGCCGCCGTGGGCGCCCTGCACATGGTGGGCACGCGCGGCCTGCCGGCGCTGCTGGCGGCCCAGGGCTTCAAGGTGCAGCGCGTGGAGTTCCCCGCAGCCAGCCCGCCCTGAAACACACGGCCGCCGCCTCCATGAACAAAAGCAACAGGGCGCGGCCAGGACCCATCCACACCCATCCCACAGGAGACAACAATGGACCGTAGACAATTCCTGGCCGCCGTGGCGGCCTCATCCGCCGGCATGGCCGCGCCTTTTGCACAGGCGCAGGACTGGCCCGCCAGCAACATCCGCTGGGTCGTGCCCTATCCGCCCGGCGGTGGCACCGACGTGCTGGCGCGCACCGTGGCCGAGGCCATGCGCCAGACGCTGAACCAGACCATCGTGGTGGACAACCGCCCCGGCGCCTCCACCAACATCGGCGCCCAGATCGTGGCCACGGCCAAGCCCGACGGCTACACCATCATGTCGGCCGACAACGCCGTGCTGGCCTACAACGAGCACCTGTTCAGCAAGCTGTTCTTCAACCCCGAAAAGGACTTCACCTACATCGGCGGCATCAGCCGCTTCCCGATGGCGCTGGTGGTGAACCCGAACTTCGAGGCCAAGACCTTCAAGGAATTCCTGGCCTACGTGAAGGCGCATCCGGGCCAGGTCAACTACGCCTCGCCCGGCAACGGCTCGCCCCACCACCTGGCCATGGAGATGTTCAAGAACCGCACGGGCACCTTCCTGACGCACATCCCCTACCGTGGCGCGGCGCCTGCGCTGGCCGACGTGATGGGCGGCCAGGTGCCCTGCATGTTCCTGGACCTGGCCTCTGGGCTGCCCGTGATCCAGTCGGGCAAGGTGCGCGCCCTGGCCATCGGCACGGGCAAGCGCGTGCCCAGCCTGCCCGAGCTGCCCACGCTGGCCGAGGTCGGCGTGCCCGATACCGAGGTCTATGCCTTCCAGGGCATCCTGGGCCCGGCCAAGATGCCCCCCGCCGTGGTGCAGCGCCTGAACGCCGAACTCAACAAGGCGCTGGCCAACCCCGCCGTGGTCAAGCGCATGCAGGACTTCGGCATGGAGGCGCTGCCCGGCACGCCCGAGCAGTTCCTGGCCATGTCGCGTGCGGAGTCCAAGCGCTGGGGCGCCATCATCAAGAGCGCGGGCGTGAAGCTGGACTGACCCCCTGAGGCGCTGCGCGCCTTCCCGTTGCACGTCGCCCGTTGCACGGCGCCCCTTCTCGCTTCGCGGAGGGGGCGTACGGGCAGCCGGCGACACCCTCGGTGCGGGGCGGCGCGGCCGGCGTAGGCCCTTCCTCGGTGTCTCTGGGTTGGGCCGTGGCGGGTTTGGGCGCTGGTGCCTTTGGGCGTTGCTCATCGCCAATCCAGCGATCAATCCAGCGCCTTCTGCCTGCGCATGGTGGTGAACAGGACGGCCAGGCTGGCGGCGGCGCCGGCCACGCCCAGGGCGGCGAAGAGGGGGATGCCCCACAGGCGCGGGCCCATGGTCAGCAGGCCGGGGGCCAGGCCCAGGATGAAGGCGCCGGAGACCACGGCCAGGGCCAGGCGGGTGGCGGCGCGTTCCAATGCCAGTGAAAGCCGGTCGATATGGCGTATGTCCAGGTCGGCCTGCAGCCGGCCCGAGCGCAGTCTTTGCATCACCAGCCGCAGGGTGTGCGGCGCGTCGTCGGCCAGTTCCAGCCACTGCGCCATGGCGGCGCGGCGCTGGCGCGCGAGGCTGCGCAGGGAGTAGCGCTGCAGCAGCTGGGCCTTGACCAGGGGCGTGGCCGTCTGCACCACGTCGAATTGCGGGTCCAGCTGCAGCAGCACCTGGTCGGCCGTGATCAGGGCCTTGAGCAGCAGCGCCATGTCGGCGGGCAGGGCCACGCCGGTTTCGCGGGCCAGGGCCATGAAGTCCTGCAGCGCGCGGGACATGACCAGGCGGCCGTTGCTGGCGCCGGGGCCATGGCGGGTCACGAAGCGGTCCACGGCGGCCTCGATGCGCGCGGCCGAGGGCGGGGCGCGGCCGGGCATTTCGCTTTCGGCAGCCCATTCCAGCAGCACGCCCGAGAGGCTGCGGCCCTGGCCCTCGACCAGGGCGCGCATCAGGCCCAGCACCTGGCGGCGGCGCTGGGGCGACAGCCGCCCGACCATGCCGAAGTCGATGAAGCCCACGCGGTTGCCGGGCAGGGCCAGCAGGTTGCCCGGGTGCGGGTCGGCGTGGAACAGGCCGTCGCGCAGCACCATCTGCAAAAACGCGCAGGCGCCACGGCGCGCCAGCAGCGGGCCGTCCAGCGCGGGGTCCGCACCCACGGCCGAGGCCGGCACGCCCGGCACGAAGTCCTGCACCAGCAGGCGCGGCCCGCTCAATGCCCAGTGGATGGCCGGCACGACGATCTCGGGCTGGGCCGCGAAGTGCCGCGCCACGGCGTCGCCGTTGTGGGCTTCGACGGTGAAATCCAGTTCCTCGCGCAGCGCCTGGCCCAGCTGGCGCGTGACCTCGCGCGGGCGGTAGCGTGCCAGCTGCGGCCATTGTTCCTGGGCCAGCAGCGCCAGGTGCTCTAGCAGGCGCAGGTCGGCCTCGATCTGGGGGCGCAGGCCGGGGCGCTGGACCTTGACCACGACTTCGATGTCGGCAGCGCTGGCCGCAGGGGTGCTGTCGCTGTCGCTGCCGCTGCCGCTGCCGCTGCCGTCCTCCTGGTCTTGCCGGTCATCCCGGTCTTCAGCCGCAGGCAGCCGCGCGCGGTACACCTGGGCCATGGAGGCCGAGGCCAGCGGCACGGGATCGAAATGCGTGAACACCTGCTCCACGGGCAGGCCCAGCGACTGCTCGATCAACGGCTGGGCCGTCTCCCAGGGCAGCGGGGCGGCGTGGCTGTGCAATTGCTGCAGGGCGGCCGTCCATTCGGGCGCGAGCAGGTCCGAGCGCGTGGCCATGATCTGGCCCAGCTTGACGAAGCTGGGACCCAGGTGTTCGAGGGCCATGCGCAGGCGCTCGGGGCGGCTGGCATCCAGTGGATGCTCGGGATGGGGCTGGCTGCCGCGCGGCGCGAAGCGGGCCAGGCCCAGCGTGTCGACCAGGTCGGCCAGCCCGAAGCGCAGCAGCACGCCGACGATTTCCTGCAGCCGGGCACGGTCGCGCACGGCGACCACGGCGGTTTGCAGCATGGGCATCTCCTGTCGGTGGTGGCAATGCGGTCCATTGTGCCGATGCGCCAGACGCCATTGCGCAGGAATCGCCCGTCTCCGGGGCGGGGCTCAGGCCAGCCGCTGCACCTGCACCGCGCAGTCGTAGAAGCTGGGCGCGCGGCCCAGGTCGGTCAGGCGCTGGTGGGTCAGCTCGTTGACATTGGTGCCGTTGTCGCCATGTTTGCGCCACCAGATGCCCAGGCCGTTGACCACGCCCCGGCGCGCGCGGCCGTTGAGGGTGGCGTGGCATTCGTAGCTGCCCCGGTCGTTGAAGACGCGCACGCGGTCGCCCTCGGCCACGCCGCGCGGGGCGGCGTCGTCGGGGTGCAGCTCCACCAGCGGTCGGCCTTCCATGGTGCGCAGGCTCTTGACGTTGACGAAGCTGCTGTTGAGAAAGTTGCGTGCCGGCGGCGAGATCATGGCCAGCGGGTAGCGCGCATCCGTTTCGGCGGTTTCGTAGTTGGGCAGGTAGTCGGGAAGCGGGTCCATGCCGCGCCGCGCCAGCTCGGCGCTGGTGAATTCGCAGCGGCCCGAGGGCGTGGCGAAGCCGCCCTCGGCAAAGGGGGCCTCGGGCAGGGTCAGGGTGGCAAAGCCCTTGTCCAGCAGCTCGTTGAAGTCCACGCCGCGCCCCTCGAAGGCTTCGCGGCACAGTTGCTCGTCTCCCGTCTGGAAATGGGCGGCGGCAAAGGCGTCGTCATGCCGCGCCATGTGCGCGGCCAGGTCGCGGAAGATCTGGCCGTTGCTGCGCGCCTGGCCCAGCGGCGCGATGGCGGGGCGGTTGAGCAGCACGTCGGTATGGCCGTAGCTGCCGTGGATGTCCCAGTGCTCGATCTGCGTGGTGGCCGGCAGCACGTAGTCGGCCAGGTCGGCCGTGTCGGTCATGAACTGCTCCAGCACCACGGTGAACAGGTTCTCGCGCGCAAAGCCGGCCACCACCTTGGCCGACTCGGGCGCCACGGCCACGGGATTGCTGTTGTAGACCACGATGGCGTCCACGCGCGGGCCGAAGCCGTTGCCGCCTTCGTGCAGCAAGGCGTCGCCGATGGTGCTCATGTTGATGGAGCGCGGGCGGCGCTCGCCCATCAGGTGCGGCATCTGCAGTCGGGCGCGCTGCGCGGGCAGGGCGCCCGAGGCGGACAGCAGCAGGCCGCCCGCACGGTGGCGCCAGGCGCCCACCAGGGCCGGCAGGCAGGCGATGGCGCGCACGGCATTGCCGCCGCCGCGCGCGCGCTGCACGCCGTAGTTCAGGCGGATGGCGGCAGGCGTGGTGGTGCCGTAGTCGCGCGCCAGCTGGCGGATCTGCTCCACGGGCAGGCCGCAGACCTGGGCCGCGCGCTCGGGCGGCCACTGCAGGGCGCGGGCCTTGAGTTCCTCCCAGCCCAGCGTGTGGCGCGCAATGTAGTCATGGTCCAGCCAGCCGTGCGTGATCAGCTCGTGCATCAGGGCCAGTGCCAGGGCGGCATCGGTGCCGGGCAGCAGCTGCAGGTGCTCGTGGCATTTGTCGGCAGTCTCGGTCTTGCGCGGGTCGATGCACACCAGGCGTGCGCCGTTGCGCTTGGCCTCCAGCGCATAGCGCCAGAAATGCAGGCTGCTGCCGATGCTGTTGCTGCCCCAGATGAGGATGAGCCGGCTTTCGGTGAAATGCTCCACGCGCATGCCCAGCTTGCCGCCGTAGGTCAGGTTCAGGGCCTCGCCCCCGGCGCTGGAGCAGATGGTGCGGTCCAGCAGCGAGGCGCCGAGCTGGTGGAAGAAGCGCCGGTCCATGCTCTCGCCCTGCACCAGGCCCATGGTTCCTGCGTAGCTGTAGGGCAGGATGGTTTCGGGGTCGCGCGCCGCCAGGGACTGCAGGCGCGCGGCGATGTCGGCCAGCGCCTCGTCCCAGCCCACGGGCTCGAACTGCCCGGAGCCCTTGGGGCCCACGCGGCGCAGCGGGGTGAGCACACGCTCGGGGTGGTAGCTGCGCTCGGTGTATTTGCTGACCTTGGCGCAGAGCACGCCGCCCGTGTGCGGATGGGCGGGGTTGCCCTGGACTCTTTTGGCGATGCCGTCTTCGACCGTGGTCACCAGCGAGCAGGTATCGGGGCAGTCATGGGGGCAGGCGCCCAGCACCTGTGAGGTGGCCTGGAGTGGGGACGAGGCGGAGGACATGGTGGCAGCGGTCTCGGACAGGGTGGGTACTTTGCGAAAAAACCGTGAAAAGCCGGGAAAACAGGAAAAGGCCGTCACGGGCAAGGGGCGGTGCCGGTCTTGCATGCCGCAATCGCCGCTTGTCTTTATTATGCGGACCCTTGCAGCCGGCTGCACGCAGCAACGGCGCCGATTCCAGTGACAAAAACAGGCAAGTTCATGCTCCGACCCAAGACGGCGTTCAGCCGCAGACAGTTCATCGCAGCCAGCACGGCTGCTGCCGCCACCTGGACCGGCGCAGTGCGCGCCCAGGACGCGGGAGGCACCATCGTGCTGGGCCAGTCCTGCCCGATGACGGGCCCCGCGGCACAGATCGGCCAGCCCTTCCATGAAGGCGCCAAGCTGTACTTCGAACAGCTCAACGCGCAGGGGGGCATTGCCCGGCGCAACATCGAATTGCGCGTGATGGACGACGGCTACGAGCCCGAGCGCTGCGCGGCCAATACCCAGCGCTTCCTGTCCGACGACGTGTTCGCCCTGTTCGGCTACGTGGGCACCTCCACCAGCATGGCCGCGCTGCCGCTGCTGCAAAAGGCGCGCGTGCCCCTGTTCGCACCGCTGACGGGCGCCGATGCGCTGCGCCAGCCCCAGCTGGCCCACCTGGTCTTCAACGTGCGCGCCTCCTACGCCGACGAGACGGCGCTGATGGTGCGCCACCTCACGGGCCTGGGCCTGAAGAAGGTGGCCGTGCTGCACCAGAACGATGCCTATGGCGAGTCAGGCCTGGCCGGTGTCAAGGCGGCGCTGGCCGCCAAGGGGCTGGAGCCCGTGGGCGCGGCCACGGTGGAGCGCAACTCGAACAATGTGGCGGCGGCCGTCAAGACGCTGGTGCCGCTGGGCGCCGATGTCATCGTGCAGATCGTCACCTACTCGGCCAGCGCGGCCTTTGTGCGCGCGGCGCGCCAGGCGGGCTTTGGCGGGCAGTTCTACAACGTGTCCTTCGTGGGTGCCCAGGCTTTGTCGGAGACGCTGGGCAAGGATGCCGAAGGGGTGGTCGTCACCCAGGTCGTGCCCTCGCCCTTCCAGACCTCGCGCCAGATCACGCGCGATTTCCTGGCAGCCATCCAGAAGGGCGGCGGCAAGCTGACGCCCAACTACTCCAGCATGGAAGGCTATCTGGCGGCGCGCGTGTTCGCCGATGCGCTGCGCCAGGCATCGGCCTCGGGCAAGCCCACGCGCGACGGCCTGGTGGCCGCGCTCGACGCCATGCATGGCCAGCAGGTGGCCGGCTTCCCGCTGGTCTTCAAGCCGCAGTCCGGCAAGCCGCGCTTCGTGGAGTTGTCCATGCTGACCGGCGACGGCAAGGTCCGGGTGTAGGCTTGCTGTATTCGAAGGAGAACCCCATGGCCTTGCTGCAGGAACTGCTGGACCGCGCACCCGAGATCACCGCGCTGCGCCGCGACATACACGCCCATCCCGAACTGTGCTTCGAGGAACTGCGCACCGCCGACCTGGTGGCCCGGCAGCTCGAAGGCTGGGGCATCGCCGTGCACCGCGGCCTGGGCCGCACAGGCGTGGTGGGCACCATCCACGGCCGTGACGGCGGCGCCAGCGGCCGCGCCGTCGGCCTGCGCGCCGACATGGACGCCCTGCCCATGCAGGAGTTCAACACCTTCGAGCACGCCAGCCGCCACGCCGGAAAAATGCATGCCTGCGGACATGACGGCCATGTCGCCATGCTGCTGGCCGCCGCGCAGTACCTGGCCGCGCACCGCGACAGCTTCGAGGGCACGGTGCACCTGATCTTCCAGCCGGCCGAAGAGGGCGGCGGCGGCGCGCGCGAGATGGTCGAGGACGGCCTGTTCACCCAGTTCCCCATGCAGGCCGTGTTCGGCATGCACAACTGGCCGGGCATGAAGGCCGGCACCATGGCCGTGGGCCCGGGCCCGGCCATGGCGTCGAGCAACGAGTTCCGCATCGTCGTGCGCGGCAAGGGCGGCCACGCGGCCATGCCGCACATGGTGATCGACCCGCTGCCCGTGGCGGCACAGCTCATCCTGGGCCTGCAGACCATCGTCAGCCGCAACGTCAAGCCCATCGAGGCCGGCGTGGTCTCGGTGACCATGGTCCACGCGGGCGAGGCCACGAACGTGGTGCCCGACAGCGTGGAGCTGCAGGGCACGGTGCGTACCTTCACGCTGGAGGTGCTGGACCTGATCGAGCGGCGCATGAAGACCCTGGCCGAGAGCATCTGCGCGGCGCATGACACGCGCTGCGAGTTCGAGTTCGTGCGCAACTACCCGCCCACCATCAACTCCGCCCCCGAGGCCGAGTTCGCGCGCCGCGTCATGGCCGAGGTCGTGGGCGAGGCCAATGTGCTGCCCCAGGAGCCCTCGATGGGCGCCGAGGACTTCGCCTTCATGCTGCTGGAAAAGCCCGGCGCCTACTGCTTCATCGCCAATGGCGACGGCGACCACCGCGCCATCGGCCACGGCGGCGGTCCCTGCACGCTGCACAACCCCAGCTACGACTTCAACGACCAGCTGATCCCGCAGGGCGCCACGTTCTGGGTGAAGCTGGCCCAGCGCTGGCTGAGCGAGCCCACGCGCTGAGGCCCTTGCAGGGTCCGGCCGACACCGGCATGTCACACACCGCACCTAGCATGCGGTCCCTGTGACCTCCATCGATTCCTCCACGGCCGCCGCGCAGGGCGTGGCCGTCCAAGCCCGGCAGCTCAAGCGCATCCACGGCGAGCGCGCCGTGCTCCAGGACATCAGCCTGCAGATCGCCCCCGGCGAGGTGCTGGCCCTGCTGGGTCCTTCGGGCTGCGGCAAGACCACCCTGCTCAAGATCCTGGCCGGGCTGGAGCAGCCCAGCCGCGGCGAAGTCTGGATGGGCGGGCAGTGCATGGCCAGCGCCTCGCAGTCCCTGCCGCCCGAGCGGCGCGAGCTGGGCCTGGTGCTCCAGGGCCATGCGCTCTGGCCCCATATGAGCCTGCAGGCCAACGTGGCCTTCCCATTGGAGATGCGCGGCCTGCCTCGCGCGCAGATCCACGAGCGGGTGCAGCAGACCCTGGGCCTGGTCGGGCTGCAGGGCATGGGCGAGCGCCTTCCCGGCAGCCTGTCGGGCGGCCAGCAGCAGCGCGCGGCGCTGGCCTGCGCCGTGGTGGAGCGCCCGCGCCTGGTGCTGCTT
Source organism: Delftia sp. DLF01 (assembly GCF_014852125.1). Taxonomy (NCBI): domain Bacteria; kingdom Pseudomonadati; phylum Pseudomonadota; class Betaproteobacteria; order Burkholderiales; family Comamonadaceae; genus Delftia; species Delftia sp. DLF01. The sequence continues at coordinate 1,006,243 of NZ_JACVAZ010000002.1, read as the reverse complement.
GACGAACCCCTGTCCGGCCTCGACTGCAACCTGCGCGAGCGCCTGTGCGAGGAAATTCCCCGGCTGCTGCGCAGCCTGGGTTGTACGGCCGTCTATGCGACCCAGGACCGCCAGCAGGCCTTGGCCGTCGCCGACCGCGTGGTCGTGATGGAGCACGGCCGCATCCTGCAACCGGGCAGCGGCCGGGGCCAGGTGCCGACCCCCGTGCCTTGCGAGGCCGACCGATGGCCCGTGACCGGGCACCTGTGCAGCGCAGCGTAGGAGCGGCATGGCCGGTCTCGGTTTGGATGACGGTGAAAAAAGCACGGTCGTTCTAAATTCCTGCTTTTTTGGCTACACTGTGCCGCTACACGAACCGCCCACCAGGAGACCCGCCATGTCCGATCTGAACGCCGCCTTCGAGGCCGCCGTCAAGAACTCCACCTCGATCAGCGAGCGCCCCGACAACGCCACGCTGCTCAAGCTCTACGCGCTGTACAAGCAGGCCACCGAAGGCGACAACGAGGCCAAGAAGCCCAGCTTCACCGACATGGTCGGCCGCGCCAAGTGGGACGCCTGGGAAAAGCTCAAGGACACCTCGGCCGACGACGCCAAGCAGCAGTACATCGACCTGATCGAGTCGCTGCGCTGATCAACACCACCACCGATCGCAGACACAGACAAGGCCCCGGACTCCGGGGCCTTGTCGTTTCCGGCCACGGCCCTGGCCGGGTTCAGTACTTGTTCGAGAAGTTCGCGCTGATGCGCTGGCGCAGGTACTCCGCGCCCGTGATGGGTGGGTACTTCTTTTGCGGTCCTTCGATCACCGCGTCCTCGTTGGCCTGGCAGAAGAAGGCCAGGCTGTAGCGCGCGCCCTGGTATTCATGGGGCAGGGGGTTGCGCACGCGGTGGAAGTTGCTGGGCAGCTGATCGTCGCTCCAGCGCGTGAGCATGTCGCCGATGTTGCAGGTGATCACGCCTTCCACGGGGTCCACGGGCGTCCATTGCTGGCCTTCCATCTCCTTGCCCGGCAGCACCTGCAGGCCGCCCTGGCCCGCGCGCTGGAACAGCAGGGTCAGGCAGTCGAAGTCGGTGTGGGCGCCTGCGCGCCACAGGCCCAGCTCGTCCTTGAGCGCAGGATCGACCGCGAAGTAGTGCAGCATGCGCAGCGTGCTCTGGTAGGCGGGCACCGAAGGGTCGTGGGCGCGCGTGAAGAATTCCGCATCAAAGCCCAGCTTGTGCGCAAAGCACGACAGCAGCTGCATGCCCACCTGCCAGCACTGGCGCTCAAAAGCCAGCGTGGCCTGCTGAAAGCCCGGCAGCTCCTGCTGCGTGGGCCACAGGCCGGCCATGCGCGGGCGCGTCATCTGGTAGGACTCCTTCTGGTCGGGCGTGCGCGTGGAAGGCCGGATCTGCGCCTTGTGCTCCCAGCCCGCATTGCGCGACAGCGGCCACTGCGCCTTCACCTCGCGCGGCAGGGCGAACAACTGCTCGGCACGCCTGAAGGCCGCATCGATATCGGGCTGGGGAATGCCGTGGCCCGACACCTGGAAGAAGCCGATCTCCACCGAGGCCTGCCAGATCGCATCGGCAATCTCGGCCTTGCGGCGGTCAAAGTCGGAGATGTCGATCACCCGCACCTCCCGTGCGCGCGTCTCCTGCCCCTGGCCGCCCATGCGGGCCTCCTTGGCGAGTTCGCCCAGCGCGTAATCTGAAGCCGGTGCCGAAGGCAGGGTGGGGTTGGCAAGCATGTTCATGGTCTGTTTCCTTTGCCGCAAAGGCAGTGGCAAGGCACGCGGCGGCCGGCGCAAAAAGACACCGATCCCGCCCGTCGCTCTTGAAGTGGCTGACAGGGCACAGGTCGCAGCCACGCCGCTCCCGCACCCGCTTCAAGAGCAATGACCCGCGCCGGCACAGGCCGGCAAGCTGAACGCTTCTACTCTTGCCAACCACCCAAGCAAACAGCGCGCCAGCCCGCGCAGGCCGGTTCATGGCCGCCTGCGTTCCATCGTGGTGCAAGAGGGCCGGGCAGCTTGGTGCACGCGCCGCATCGGAACCGTCTGGCACCAATCTGATGCATGCCCGCCGCGTCGAAAACCGGCGCGGCCCAGCCCAGTGACGCCGAGGAAGGGCCGCCCCGCACCGAGGGTGTCGTCCCCCTCCCGCGCAGCGAGAGAGGGGGAAGGCGCGAAGCGACTCAGGGGGTGGTACGCACTTTGCATACAAGCATCGTTGAGTAGAAGCGTTCAGCACGCGCCCAGTGCGCGTTGCCCGGAAATTGCTCATGTCACGCCAGCCGCCCGGCCCCATGCCAGCGGCCGGTCCCCATGTTGATAGCGACTGAGAGTTCCACCATGCAACGCCGCCATTTCCTTGCCGCTGCCGCCCTTCCCGCTGCCAGTGCCGTGATGCCCGGCGCCTTCGCCCAGGGCAAGGCGCTGACACCGCTGAAGTTCACGCTGGACTTTCGCGTGACCTCGCAGACCGCGCCCTTTTTCGTGGCGCTGCAAAAGGGCTACTACCGCGACGAGGGGCTGGACGTGAGCATTGACGTGGGCTCGGGCTCGGTGGCATCCATCACGCGGGTGGCCAGTGGCGCCTACCAGCTGGGCCTGGGCGACATCAGCTCGCTGATCGAGTTCCAGGCGCAGAACGCGGGCGCGGCGCGGGTGCAGGCCGTCTACCAGTACTACAACCGCGCGCCGTTCGCCATCATCGGCCGCAAGGACCGGGGCATCACGGGCGAGTTCGCCAGCCTCAAGGGCAAGAAGGTGGCCGCCGCCGCCGTGGAGTCCACGCGCCGCGTCTGGCCATTGGTCGCGCAGCGCCAGAACCTGCCGGCCGACCTGTTCGCCTGGACCACGACGGAGTTCTCGGCGCGCGACAACGTGGTGGTGCGCGGCGATGTGGATGCGGCCACCTATTTCCATGACTCGGCCGTGTCGCTGTTCGCACGCATCAAGCCCGAGGAGCTGTCGGTGCTGCGCTATACCGATGCGGGCGTGCAGCTGTATGGCAACGCCATCCTGGCTTCCAGCGCGCTGGTGGCCGAGCAGCCGGCGCTGGTGGCGGGATTCCTGCGCGCCAGCAACCGCGCCCTCATCGAATGCCTGGCCCAGCCCGCGCTGGCCGTGGCCGCCGTGCGCCAGCGCGAGCCCATCCTGGATGAGAAGCTGGAACTGGCGCGCTGGGCCATCACCTCGCAATACCTGGCCGCGCCCGATACGCAGCGCCACGGCCTGGGCGACATCGACCCGCAGCTGCTGGCCCGCCAGGCCGAGCAGGTCAGCCAGGCCTTCGGCCTGAAGGCACCCGTGTCGGCCGATGCGCTGTTCAACCGCAGCCTGCTGCCGCCGCTGGCCGCGCGCATGGCCAAGGCCTGAGGGATCGCACATGGACCACGCCACCGTTTCACTGCCCCTTGAGGCCTCGCTCGACGAGCGCGACGGCCTGTACCTGCGCCGCGCCATCGCCATGGCCGACCGCGCGCGCCAGCGCGGCAACCGCCCTTTCGGCGCGCTCATCGTGGCCGCCGATGGCCGCGTGCTCGCCGAGGCCTCCAACGCCAATGGCGAGAGCGGCGACTGCACGGCCCATGCCGAGCTGTCGGCCATCCGCCTGGCCAGCCCGCTGCATGACCGCGAGGCGCTGTCCGCAGCCACCTTGTATTCATCGGCCGAGCCCTGCGTGATGTGCGCGGGCGCCATCTTCTGGTCGGCCATAGGCCGCGTGGTCTACGGCATAGACGCGGTGCGCCTGCGCGAATTCCGCGGCGAGCGCCTGGACCAGAAGGATGCCGAGCTGTCCTGCCGCGATGTGTTCGCCGCCTCGTCCCACGCCATCGAATGCATAGGCCCGGCGCTGATCGGCGAGGCCGCCGCTTCGCACCAGGGCGCCTGGAAAAGCTGACCCGGCCCCGTTCCGTCCCCCCGTTTCTTTTGACCACCAGAGAGGAAGCCCACCATGCAAAAACGACTGTTCCTGCACACCGTCCTGGCCCTGTCCGCCAGCGCGGGCCTGGCAACGGCCCATACACAGGCCCACGCGGCCACGCCGCTGAAGTTCCAGCTGGACTGGCGCTTCGAGGGGCCGGCCGCCTTCTTCCTGCAGCCGGTGGCCAAGGGCTACTTCAAGGACGCGGGCCTGGATGTCACGGTCGATGCCGGCAGCGGCTCGGGCGGCGTGGTGCAGCGCGTGGCCTCGGGCGCCTATGACCTGGGCTTTGCCGACATCGCGGCGCTGATGGAGTTCCAGGCCAACAACCCGGACATGCCCAACAAGCCCGTGGCCGTGATGATGGTCTACAACAACACGCCGGCCTCGGTGATGGCGCTCAAGAAAAGCGGCATCGCCAAGACGGCCGACCTCACCGGCAAGAAGCTGGGCGCGCCCGTGTTCGATGCGGGCCGCCGCGCCTTCCCGCTGTTCGCCAAGGCCAACCAGGTCGGCACCGTGCAGTGGACGGCCATGGACCCGCCGCTGCGCGAGACCATGCTGGTGCGCGGCGATGTGGATGCCATCACGGGCTTCACCTTCACCTCGCTGCTGAACCTGGAGGCGCGCGGCATCAAGGCCGCCGACGTGGTGGTCATGCCCTATGCGGACTTCGGCGTGAAGCTGTACGGCAACGCCATCATCGCCAGCCCGAAGCTGATCAAGGAGAACCCGGCCGCCATCAAGGCCTTCCTGCAGGCCTTCGCCAAGGGGGCCAAGGAAGTCATCGCCAACCCGGGCGCGGCCATTGCCTACGTGAAGGAGCGCGACGGCATCGTCAACACCCAACTCGAGACACGCCGCCTGCAGCTGGCCATCGACACCGTGGTCAACAGCGCCGACGCGCGTGCCGAGGGCTTTGGCCAGGTCGTGCCCACACGCCTGTCGCTGATGGCGTCGCAGGTCTCCGATGTCTACGCCACCAAGACGCGCGTGAACCCGGCCGAGGTCTGGAACGGCAGCTTCCTGCCGTCTGCGGCCGAGCTGAACATCCTGCCCAAGAAGTGACGACAAAGTGATTGACACCGTGCGCGTGCGCCAGCGGGTGGCGCGCACGGCCCTTGCCTGCTGCCTGCCATGAATTCCTCCACATCCCACGGCGATGACGACGCCTTCTTCGTCGAGTTCCGCGACGTCTGGCTTGCCTACAACGAGGAGCTGCTGCGCGCCAACCACTTCGCGGTCGAGGCCATCGACCTGCAGGTGCGGCGCGGCGAGTTCATCGCCATCGTCGGCCCCTCGGGCTGCGGCAAGTCCACCTTCATGAAGCTGACCACGGGGCTGAAGATGCCGTCCATGGGCCGCGTCATGGTCAACGGCGAGCGCGTGACCGGGCCGCTGAAGATCTCGGGCATGGCCTTCCAGGCGCCGTCGCTGCTGCCCTGGCGCACCACGGTGGACAACGTGCTGCTGCCGCTGGAGATCGTGGAGCCGCACCGCTCGCTGTTCCGCCAAAAGCGCAAGGAGTACGAGGCGCGTGCGCGCGCCCTGCTGCAGAAGGTGGGCCTGGGCGGCTACGAGGACAAGTACCCCTGGCAGCTGTCGGGCGGCATGCAGCAGCGCGCCAGCATCTGCCGCGCGCTGATCCACGAGCCCCAGATGCTGCTGCTGGACGAGCCCTTCGGCGCGCTGGACGCCTTCACGCGCGAGGAGCTGTGGTGCGTGCTGCGCGACCTGCAGGCCGAGCAGCGCTTCAACGTCATCCTGGTCACGCACGACCTGCGCGAAAGCGTCTTCCTGGCCGACACCGTGTATGTGATGAGCAAGAGCCCGGGCCGCTTCGTGGTGCGCCGCGACATCGAGCTGCCGCGCCCGCGCGAGCTGGAGCTGACCTACACGCGCGAATTCACCGACATCGTGCACGAGCTGCGCGGCCACATCGGCGCCATGCGCAAGACCGGCGCGGCCATCCAACAATAGAATGGGGGAGATTCACATGCACAAGAAATACGCGGAACGCTGGGCGCCCTGGGTGCTGCTGCTGGCGGTCATCCTGCTGTGGCAGGTCATCTGCTCGGCCTTCGAGGTCTCGGAATTCATCTTCCCCAGCCCCTGGGCCATCGGCCGGCAGCTGGCCGAGTTCAGCGGCATCATCGCCGCCCACGCCTGGCGCACCTACTGGGTGACCATGGCGGGCTTTGGCATCGCCATCGTGGTGGGCGTGCTGCTGGGCTTTCTGATCGGCTCCTCGCGCCTGGCCTATGCGGCGTTCTATCCGCTGATGACGGCCTTCAACGCGCTGCCCAAGGCGGCCTTCGTGCCCATCCTGGTGGTCTGGTTCGGCATCGGCGCGGGGCCGGCCATCCTCACGGCCTTCCTGATCAGCTTCTTTCCCATCATGGTCAACATCGCCACCGGCCTGGCCACGCTGGAGCCCGAGCTGGAGGATGTGCTGCGCGTGCTGGGCGCCCGGCGCTGGGACGTGCTGATCAAGGTCGGCCTGCCGCGCTCCATGCCCTACTTCTACGGCTCGCTGAAGGTGGCGATCACCCTGGCCTTCGTGGGCACGACGGTCAGCGAGATGACGGCGGCCAACGAAGGCATCGGCTACCTGCTGGTGTCGGCCGGCTCGTCCATGCAGATGGGCCTGGCCTTTGCAGGCCTGATCGTGGTGGGCGCCATGGCCATGGTGATGTACGAGCTGTTCAGCGCCATCGAAAAGCGCACCACCGGCTGGGCCCGGCGCGGCTCGCAGGGTGAGTGAGTGAGAATCCGGCCATGATGCCCGCACCCACGACGCCGCCGCCCATGACGCCCGTGACGCCCATGATGCTCCTGACCGACGAACAGGCGGCCCGCCAGCTGCGCCGCGCAGGCGCCGTGGCCGGGCGGGCCATGGCCATGGGTCGCCACCCCTTTGGCGCGCTGCTGCTGGCGCCCGACGGCGAGACCGTGCTGGCCGAGCAGGGCAACATCGACACGGTGAACCATGCCGAGTCCACGCTGGCGCGCACGGCGGCGGCCAACTATCCGGGCGCCTACCTGGCGCAGTGCACCCTGGTCACCACCTTCGAGCCCTGCGCCATGTGCGCCGGAACCATCTACTGGGCCGGCATAGGCCGTGTGCTCTACGGCGCCGAGGAAACGGCGCTGCTGGCGCTGACGGGCGACCATCCCGAAAATCCCACGCTGTCCCTGCCTTGCCGGGAGGTCTTCGCGCGAGGGCAGCGCGCCGTGCAGGTCATCGGTCCGGTGCCTGCGCTGCACGAGGAGATGCTGGAGCCGCATCGGGGCTTCTGGCAGCAGCGCTGAACGGCGGCTGCGCCCCGCGCCCGCTCAACTGCGGCAGCCGGCCAGCGCGTCCAGGGGCTTCTGGTAGGTGGGGCTGGTCACGTCCAGCAGGCCCAGGGTGGTGTGGTAGAGGTTGTCGTGCGACAGCGGCGCGTCCAGCTGGCCGCGCACGCAGCGCTCGGACACGCCGGTGCGCTCGCCCAGGTTGCCCAGCCAGGCAATCATGGGAATGTGCTTTTGCTCCTCGGGCGCCATGGCGTAGGGCATGCCGTGCAGGTAGATGCCCATCTCGCCCAGCGACTCGCCATGGTCCGACATGTAGACCATGCCGGTCTGGTAGCGCGACTGCTGGCTTGCCAGCCAGTCGATGGTCTGCGACAGGAAGTGGTCGTTGTAGCGGATGGAGTTGTCGTAGACGTTGACCACCTGCTCGCGCGAGCAGCTGGACAGCGCATTGGTCAGGCATTCGGGCTGGAAGACCTTGGTCTCTGGCGTGGAGCGCTTGTAGTAGGCCGGGCCGTGGCTGCCCATCTCGTGCATGACCAGCACCACGCCGCGCTCGCGGCGCTCGCGCGGCAGGGCGGCGATGCGTTCGTCGATGCCGCTGAGCAGGATGCCGTCCAGGCATTCGCCGTCGCTGGAGCACAGGGCCTTGCCGTCGGGCGTGTTCAGGCGGTCGGCCGTGCTGGCGTTGGGAATGCGTTCGCACACGCCCTTGCAGCCAGCCTGGTTGTCCACCCACAGCACGGCCAGGCCGGCGTTGTACAGCACGTCCACCAGGTTGTCGTAGTCCACCTTGCTCTTGTAGAAGCCCGTGCGGCCCAGGTGCGAGAACATGCAGGGCACGGATTCGCGCGTGCTGGTGCCGCAGGAGGTCACGTTGCTCCAGTTGAGCACCTTGCGCCTGGCCAGCTCGGGCGTGGTGTCGCGGGCATAGCCGTTCAGGCCCCAGTTGGCGGCGCGCGCCGTCTCGCCCACGACGATGACGAACAGCGGCGGCTTGCGCTCGGCCGCGTAGGTGGCGCCCAGCGTGGCGCCGGCCGCAATGCTGGCAAACGGGCGCTTGGGCCGCAGGATGGGCTTGAGCACCGCGTCCAGCGAGGCCAGCACGGGGCTCACGGGGTTGAGCATGTGGCGCATCCACAGGTTGTTGCGGATCACGGGGGCCAGCTCGCGGTACGAGACAAAGACCGATGCCGCCAGCAGCACCACCGAGGCGGCCAGCAGCCCCAGCGTGCGCAGCACCGTCTGCGTGCTGCGGCGCGGGCGGATGATGCGCAGCCGCAGCAGCCAGGCCGTGGGCAGGCCGGCCACCAGCAGCAGCTGCAGCAGCAACTGGGGGTTGAACAGGTCGCTGCTTTCGCGCAGGTCGGTCTGCAGGATGTTGTTGATCATGCCGCCGTCCATCACCGTGCCGTAGGCGGTCATGAAGTACTGGGCCGAGCCGGCAATCCAGGGCAGGGCGATCCACAGCGGCTTCATGCCGCGCGGCCAGGCCGTCAGCGACAGCAGCAGCAGGATGCCGCCCAGGCCCAGCGGCAGCAGGCGCAGCACCAGGGTGGCCAGGCTGCCGTCATAGCCTTCCAGGTGGGGCAGGCGCAGCCACAGCGCCCAGTTCGCGGTGGCCAGCAGCCACAGCGCCAGCACCACGGCCACGGCCTGGGGCGAGCGCGGGGCGCTCCAGGCCGTGCGCAGCCGTGCCGGGAGGCTGGCGGGGGCCGCCTGGGCAGGCTGGACAGAAGATGGGGCCGGGGCTTGGCCGGTGCCGGAGGAGCCGGCAAAGGGGGGGCGGGCGAGCAGGCGTTCTGACATGGCCGCGAGCGTAGAATTCGCAGCTTAAGAACATCTGAACCCCGCGTTCAGACTCCGTTCAGCTTGAACCCCTCCCGTCCCCTCTGTTGCGCCCGTACCCGGTGCACACCCTGATGTGCGAAGGCCCAGCCTCCCATGCGAATCCTGCTGGTCGAAGACGATGAGGCACTGGCCCAGGCGGTGGGCAGCTATCTGCGCTCCAAGGCCTTTCTGATCGACAGCGTGCCTTCTCTGGCCCAGGCGCGCGCCTGCCTGGCCGGTGCCAGCTACGCGGCCGTGCTGCTGGACCTGCACCTGTCCGACGGCGACGGCCTGGCGCTCATGCCCACGCTGCGCCGGCTGGAGCAGCCTCCCGTCACCATCGTGCTGACGGCACGCGACCAGGTCAGCGACCGCATCCGCGGGCTGGACGCGGGGGCCGACGACTATCTGGTCAAGCCCTACGACCCCGAGGAGCTGCTGGCCCGCCTGCGCGCCGTGAGCCGGCGCGGCGGCGGCATGCAGGCCGGGCAGGACGCCGTGCTGCGCATGGGCACGCTGGAGATCGACCTGGCACGCGAAATGGTGCGCGATGCGGGCCGCACCCTGCTGCTCACGCCCAAGGAATGGGCGCTGCTGCGCGTGCTCACGGCCCAGCCGCAGCGTGTGCACGCGCGCGAGCATCTGCTCGATGCGCTCTACGGCTTCGATGCCGAGGCCGACAGCAACACGCTGGAAGTATTCATCAGCCGGCTGCGCCGCAAGCTCGGGCGCGACCGCATCCTGACCGTGCGCGGTACCGGCTACCGCCTGGCCCTCGAGCATGGATGAGCCGCAGCGCTACAGCCTGGCGCTGCCGCCCCGTCTGGCCGACCAGCTGGCCCGCGAGCTGACACTGGCCCTGGCCGCCGTCTGGCTGGCCTGCGTGCTGGCGCTGGCCTGGTATGTCAGCCACATCGTGCACCACAACTTCGACCAGGAAATGATCGACAGCGGCCACCGCCTGCTGGAGGTGGCCGTGCACCAGCTGGAACAGGAGGACCACTCGCGAGAGGGCGTGCAGCGCCCGCATGTGGCCTCGCAGCCGGGCGACGAGGCCGAGGATCTGGTCTACCAGCTGCAGGACGGCCGCGGCAACGTGCTGCTGCGCACCCAGGCCGCCCCCGTGGCAGCCTTTGCCGTGCCCATGCGCGAGGGCTTCTACGAGCGCGAGGGCTGGCGCATCTATGTGGTGGCCCATCCCCGGCAGCCGCTGTTCCTGATGCTGGCCGATCCCATGGTCGAGCGCAGCGAGGCACTGCAGCGGGCGCTGCTGGCGCTGGGCGCGGTGATGCTGGTCATGCTCGCCCTCATGGGCTGGGCGCTGCGCGTGACCGCGCGGCGGCGCCTGCGCGTGCTGCGCGACATGCAGCTGCAGCTGAGCGAGCGCGGCGGCTCCAACCTGGAGCCGCTGGACCTGGACGCCATGCCGCGCGAGCTGTGGCGGCTGGGCCGGGGCATCAACCACCTGATGCAGCGCCTGTCGCATGCGCTGCAGGTGGAGCGCTCCATGGCGGCCAATGCGGCCCACGAGCTGCGCACTCCGCTGGCCGTGGCCACGCTGCGCCTGCAGACGGCCCTGGACAGGGGCGTGGACAACACCGATGTGCGCGCGGCCTATGAGGCGCTGGAGCGGCTGCGCCAGCGCACGGAAAAGCTGCTGCAGCTGTCGCGCGCGGCCTCGGGCTCGGCGCTGGCGCAGGACGAGGTGCGGCTGGACGCGCTGGCCAGCATGGTGGCCTCCGAGTTCTGGCAGCAGGACGAATCCACCCAGCTGCGGCTGGACGTGGTGCTGCCCGAGCAGCCCTGCGGGCCGGTGGCGGGCGATGTGGACACGCTGGCCATCGCCTTGCGCAACCTGGTGGAGAACGCGCTGCGCTACAGCGATGGCTCGGAGGTGCTGCTCGAAGTCTGCGACAGCCACACCGTCCAGGTACGCGACGAGGGGCCGGGCATGGATGCGGCGGCGCTGAGCACCGCGCGCGAGCGCCATGTGCGCCATGTGGACGACCTGCGCCTGCCCCAGGGCACCGTGCGGGAGCTGGCGTCGCCGGGCTACGGCCTGGGCCTGTCCATCGTGTCCATGATCGTGGCCCAGCACGGCGGCAGCCTGGAGCTGCAGTCGCCACCGCCTGGCAGCTCCAGCGGCCTGCTGGCACGCATTCAGTTGCCGGGGCGCGATCCGTCCGCGGATTCCGACGCCCCGGCCTGATCCGGGGCGCAGGCAGGCGGCAGGAGCGCATCGGCGGGCATGAGACCGCACAGCCTTGTGTTGCGCTGCAAGGCAGGCAGGGCGGCCAGTTTCTCTACCTCGGCATAGAAACGCTGCCAGCCCTGGGCGGCCTCGCCGCCGGCCTGGGTCTGCGCCTGGGTCTGCGCCTTTTTCCACAGCGCGGTGAAGGCCGGCACCCAGTCGTCGTAGGCGGCCAGCGCGCCAAAGCTGGCGTTGTTGGCATCGGCCACCCACTGGTCCAGCCGCGCCTGGTTGCGGTCGTAGAGCTGGCGCTGTGCATCGGTGGTCAGCAGGGCCGCATCGGCGCTGCGCCATTGCGCGCGCAGCGCAGCGTAGTCGCTGCGGAACTGCTGGTAGATCTGCGCCTTGGCCTGCGCCATGGCGGGGCCGCGCTGCTGCGGGTCCTGGTAGAGCTGCTGCAGCGCCTGGCGCGTGTGGCCGGTCAGCGCCCGCCACTGCGCGCGCCGCAGCTGGCCTGCATCCCAGCGTGCGCGGGCGGCGGGGCCGGCCTCGGTGGCCAGCCACAGCGGCGTGCCCAGGCGCTCCACGGTGGTGGCAAAGGATTCGTTGAAGGCCGTGTCGCCGGCCACATAGACCACCTGGTGGGCCAGTTCGTGGAACAGCAGGCCGGCGAACTCGCCCTCGCCCCAGCCGATGAAGGTGTTGAGCAGCGGATCGCCGCCCAGCCAGTTCAGGTAGCCCAGCGTGGAATAGGCGGGTACGCCGTAGCTGCCGGACTCCAGGCCCTGGTCGGCCAGTTGCCGTGCCTGGGCCATGGCGTCGGCCTCTGCAAAGTAGCCCCGGTAGCCCACGCAGCCGGCCACGGGAAAGCACCAGCGGTGCAGCTCCAGGCTGTCGGGCGGCGCCGCCACCACGTTCCATACGGCAAACGGCCGCTGCAGATCGGCATAGCGGCGGTAGCTGGCGTTGTCGGGCAGGCCCAGGCGCTCCACGGCAAAGGCGCGCATGCGCCGGGCCGACAGCAGGCGCTCGCGCAGTGCGGGCGCAAGGTTCTCGTCCTGCAGCCAGTCGTCAATCGGGCGGCTGGCCTGCAGCAGGTGCATTTGCCCGCGCAGGCTTTGCCAGTAATAGCCCAGTCCGTCGCCACCGGCCCCCCGGCTGGCACAGCCGCCCAGCAGCAGGCCTATGCCCACCAAAATCGCGGGCAGGCCGCGCCTGACTACACTCAAGCCTTCTCGCACCCTTGGCCCCCTTGCTGCTTTCATGGACTTCTTCACGCTGGCGATCATTGTCTTCATCGCAATCTACCTGCTCAAGACGCAGCAACAGCGCCGGCATACCCTGCTGCTGGCCCAGTATCTGGGGCGATTCCAGATCGAGAAGCTGATGGGCGGCCTGATCGAAGGCTATCTGCGCGCCCTGGGTGAGAGCGACGAGCAGCGCCGTGCCCAGATCTGGACCGTGCTGGACAACACCGAGGCCAACCTGGCCGAGCAGTTCCAGCGCTTTGCCAAGGAGATGGCCACGGCCGATCCGCAGCTCACGCGCGTGAGCACGCTGCCCGTGGCGCTGCCCTATCTGGACCGGCTCTTTCCCTCGTCGTCCTTCGATCTGCGCGACGCCATGCAGCTGCATGCGCGCGGCATTGCCTCCGTGCGCGTAGCCGACAGCCGCAACGAGGACGAACGCCGTGCGCGCGCCTTCACGATGACGGCCGAGCTGTTGCTCATGCAGTACACCTGTCATTGGTTTTGCAAATCGCGCGCCGTGGCATCCCTGCGGCTGGTCGCACGGCACAAGACGCCCTTCGAGCAAGTGCTTGCTTCGGTGACGGATCAGACACGGCGCGACTACAGGCAGCTGATCGCCTGATCACTCCCGCTGTGGCGGAGCGCCATGCCCCGCCATGCACAGCCCAGGCTGCGATTGACGCAGTGCGCCTTGCTGTCAAAAATGAACGCCATGACACAAGTGCTGAGCTCCATCGAGGCGCGGCTGGCGTCTCTCCCTGTCCCCGTGGCCGTGATCCTGCCCTCCGGCCAGCGCGCTGGTCCTGCGGATGCGCAGGTGGTGCTGCATTTCCAGACCATGTCGGCCATGGCCAGCCTGGCGGCCGGGCAGATAGGGACACTGGGCAGTGCCATCGTGGAAGGGCTGGTGCGCATCGATGGCCGCATGCGCGACGTGATGGCGGTGGCCGCCAGCCTGCTGCAGTCCGATCCGGTGCGCGGCACATCGCACTGGTGGGGGCATGCCATGGCCCGCATGCGCTCCATGGCCGCGCACACGCTGGCGCGCGACGCCCAGCAGATCCAGTTCCACTACGACATCTCCGACGACTTCTACGGCCTGTGGCTGGACCCGCGCCGCGTCTATTCCTGCGCCTATTTCCGCGATCCGCAGATGACGCTGGCCCAGGCCCAGGAGGCCAAGCTGGAGCACATCTGCCGCAAGCTGGACCTGCGGCCCGGCGAGCGCTTCCTGGACATCGGCGCGGGCTGGGGCGCGCTGCTGCTGTGGGCGGCCGAGCACTACGGCGTCACGGCCACGGGCATCACGCTCTCGCACAACCAGCACCGCTACGTGCAGCAGCTGATTGCCGAGCGCGGCCTGCAGGGCAAGGTGGACATGCAACTGCTGGACTACCGCGCGCTGGCGCCCGCCCAGCCCTTCGACAAGATAGGCTCGGTGGGCATGTTCGAGCATGTGGGCCAGGCCCAGCTGCCCGAGTACTTCCAGACCGTGCACCGCCTGCTGCGCCCGGGCGGCATGGCGCTGATCCACGGCATCACGGCGGGCGGCGTGGACAACACCGAGCTGGGCGCAGGCATGGGCGAGTTCATCGACCGCTACATCTTCCCCGGCGGCGAGCTGATGCATGTGAGCCGCGTGCTGCACGACATGGGCCACAGCGGGCTGGAAATGGTGGACACGGAGAACCTGCGGCCCCACTACGCACGCACGCTGTGGAACTGGTCCGACGCACTGGAAGCCCGGCTGCCGCAGGCACAGCGTATCCTTGAGCAGCATGCCGATGCCGAAGGTGCCGCCAAGGTGCTGCGCGCCTACCGGCTCTATCTGGCGGGTTGCGCCATGGGATTCGAGCGCGGCTGGATCGCCCTGCACCAGATGCTGTGCACGCATCCCGATGGACGGCTCCAGTCGGGACCCATGGTGGGGGCTCAATCGGACTATGCTTTCAACCGCGAGTACATGTACCGCTGAGTGCATGACACGCCACACAGAAAAAGGATAGCCATGCTCTACAAGTTCAAGTCCCGTGCCACGGCCGACGTCATCATGCTCGAATCCAACGGCCGCCAGGTCCTGGAGATCGTCGGCAAGACGCCCGGCGCCAGCGGCATCATCACGGTGCAGCAGATTCCCGCCGCCATCGAGGCGCTGGAGGCCGCCGTCGCCGACGACGACGCCCGCCGCAAGGCCAGCCATGAAGACGAGTCCCAGGACGGCGAGCAGGACAGCGCCGCAGCGGGCGCGCGCGACGCCGTCAGCCTGCGCCAGCGCGCCGCGCCCATGATCGACATGCTGCGACGCAGCGCCGCCGAGAACAGCGACGTCACCTGGTAAGCCGGCGGCCCCACCGGCCCCTTCAGGCGTTGATGCCCTTCATGCCTTCCTCCGTATAGCGCTGCCCGGCCACGGGCAGCTCGTCGCTGGCGCGCTGCAGCTCGTCCAGCTCGGCGGGGGTCAGTGCCACGGACAGCGCGCCCAGGTTGTCCTGCAGATGGGCGATGCGCCGGGTGCCCGGAATGGGCACCACGTCAGGCCCCTGGGCCAGCAGCCAGGCCAGGGCGATCTGCGCGGGCGTGCTGCCCTTGCGCTGCGCCAGGGCCGATACGGCGCCCACCAGGGCCTGGTTGGTGTCGATGTTGCCAGGCTGAAAGCGCGGCAGGCTGGCGCGGAAATCGCCCTGCTCGAAGGCCGTGCCTGCATGGAAGCGCCCCGTGAGAAAGCCGCGCCCCAGCGGCGAATAGGCCACCAGCCCCACGCCCAGCTCGCGGCAGGCGGGCAGCACCTCGTCCTCCACCTCGCGCGTCCACAGCGAATACTCGGTCTGCACCGCCGCCACCGGGTGCACGGCATGGGCTCGTCGCAGCGTGGCCGCGCTGACTTCGCACAGGCCGATGCGGGCGATCTTGCCTTCCTGCACCAGCTGCGCCAGGCCTTGCATGGTCTCTTCGATGGGGCGCGTGGCATCGACGCGGTGCACGTAGTACAGGTCGATGCGCTCCACGCCCAGGCGCCGCAGCGAGTCCTCGCAGCTTTGCCGTGCGTACTGCGCGCTGTTGTCGATGCTGCGCCGGTACTCGCCGGCCTTGCGCACGATGCCGAACTTGGTGGCGATCTTCACGCGCGGGCGGCGCGTGGCCAGGAAGCGGCCGATCAGCTCCTCGTTGTGGTGCGGCCCGTAGACATCGGCCGTGTCCAGGAAGTCGATGCCGGACTCCACGGCATGGTCCAGCGCCTGCAGCGCCAGGGCGTCGTCGCGCGGACCATAGAACTCGCTCATGCCCATGCAGCCCAGGCCCAGGGCGGACACCTGCAGGTCGTGGCCAAGTTTGCGTTGTTGCATTGCATATCCTCTTGCTGAAACAAGGGGCCAGTATGGTTTTCCGAAGCAGCCTTGCCTACTGACAAAATCGCGCTTTGATCTTCCGTTTTCGGAAAGCATTTCCGAAAAATATTCCCGAAAACAAAGGAGCATTCCATTGCAGTGGGACGACGCCCGCATCTTCCTGGCCATTGCCCGCGCCGGCAGCCTGAGCGGTGCCTCGGCCGCGCTGGGGCTGGGCGTGGCCACGGTCTCGCGCCGGCTGGACCGGCTGGAGTCCGCGCTGGCCATGCCGCTGTTCAGCCGCCACCAGAGCGGCTATCGGCTCACCGCTGACGGCCAGGCGCTGCTGGCCCCGGCCGAGGCGCTGGAGCAGGCGGCCCAGGCCCTGGGCGATGCCGCGCAAAGCCAGGCGCAGGTCGCCGGCGTGGTGCGGCTGGCCACGGCCGAGAACCTGGCCAACCCGCTGATCGCGCCCTCGCTGGTCCCTCTGTTCGCCCGCCATCCAGGTCTGCGCGTGCAGCTGGTCAGCGGCGTGCAGACGCTGAACCTGCACCGGCGCGACGCCGACCTGGCCGTGCGCATGACCCAGCCCGAGGCCGGCCACCTCACGATACGGCGCCTGGGCACGCTGGGCTTCGGCCTGTATGGATCGGCCGGCTATGTGCAAGGCCGCGCAGGCGAAAACGGAAGCGCGGGCACCCACGGCTCGGACCCGTTCGAGGGCGACGCCTTCATCGGCTGGGACGACAGCCATGCCCACCTGCCCGCCGCACGCTGGATGGCGCGCGCCCTGCACGGGCGTCCCTGCCGGCTGGAGACCAATACCCTGTCCGCGCAGCTGGCCGCGGCCCAGGCCGGCCTGGGCCTGGCCGTGCTGCCGCATTTCCTGGCGCGGCAGGCGGGGCTGGTCTGCGTGGAGCCGCAGCTGGGCACCGACCAGCCGATCTGGCTTGCCATGCATGCCGACCTTGCCCATTCGCGGCGCGTGCGAGCCGTGGCCGACCACCTCATTGAACTGTTCGAGCGGCGGCATGCCGAACTCGAAGGCCCGGCCTGAGCCGCAGCAGGGGCCGCGCGCCGTGTTAAACACGCACGCAGATTGCGAGAAAGAAAGGACTTCCATGCACCGCCTCCGTCATTCCTCCCGATTCCTGCCCTGGCTGGGCGCGCTGGCCGCCACGCTGGCGCTGGCCGCCTGTGCCGACAGGCCCAAGGCGCCCACCGGCCCGCAGGCGCCCCCGGGAGCGGCGGCTGCCGTGTATTCGCTGCTGTTTCTGGACAACGCCTCCAACCTCGGCCCCAAGGCGGCGGCCTACTGCATAGGCAACGGCCGGGGATGGGCGCTGCTGGACCCCGATGCGGGCACGCTGGCCCTGCTCAGCGGCCAGAGCCAGGTGCGGCCGGCTTCGGCCTGCGATGTGGGCAAGGGCGGCGAGCAGGTGCTGGACCGGGCCAGCGGCCGGCCGGCGCTGATGTTCGGCGTCGAGCTCGTGCACTGCACGGCCTCGGGATCGCAATGCCTGATGCGCGGCAGCTACTACGAAGGTCCCGGCAACACGCAGAGCAACCTCTACAACGCAAGCCAGCGCGGCGGCAGCTGGCAGGCCGTGATGGCGCTGCGCGGGCCGGCGCCCTGAGCCCTGCATCTCTGCTGTCGCGCGGCTCCCGCCAACGAAAAAGCCCGGCCGAAGCCGGGCTTGATCGTGGTTGCAACCGGGCGATCCGTCGCGGTGGTGGTCCTCGGGATCAGTCGGCGTAGGTGCCGGCTGCCTTGATGACCTTGCCCCACTTCTCGATCTCGGCCTGGACGAACTTCTTGTGGCCTTCGGGCTCGATGCGGCCGTCGCTGGCGATCACGGCGCCCAGGGCTTCCTGGCGCTTGATGAACTCGGGGTCCTTCAGGGCGGCCTTCATGGCCTCGTTGACCTTCTTGACGATGTCGGCCGGCGTGCCCTTGGGCGCGTACAGGCCGTGCCAGATGGTGACCTGGAAGTCGGGCACGCCCACTTCGGCCAGCGTCGGCAGGTCCTTGAGCGCGGGCATGGTCAGGCGCTTGGGCGTGGTGACGGCATAGGCCTGCACCTTCTTGGCCGTGATCTGGCCCGTGGTGTTGGTGGTCTGGTCGCACAGCAGGTCCACCTGGTTGCCGATCAGGTCGGCAATCGCGGGGGCGGCGCCCTTGTAGGGCACGGGCGTCATTTCCGTCTTCATGGACGCCTGCAGCATCAGGCCGCACAGGTGGGAGGCGGAACCGATGCCGGCATTGGCCAGGTTGACCTTGCCCTGGTTCTTGCCGATCCAGTCCTTGACCTCGGCGAAGTTCTTGGCCGGCAGGCTGGGGCGGCCGATCAGGGTCATGGGCACGTCGTTGATGATGCCGGCGTACTCGAAGTCGTTGAGCACGTTGAACGACAGCTTGCGGTACAGCGACGGGATCGTGGACATGCCGATGTGGTTGATCAGCAGCGTGTAGCCGTCAGGACGGGCACGTGCGGCCTTGGCCGTGCCGATGGTGCTGCCGGCGCCGTCGGCGTTGTCCACCACGATGGTGGCATTGTTCAACTGCTTGCGCATGGACTCGGCCAGATCGCGGGCCACCTTGTCGGTCGGGCCGCCTGCGGTGAACGGCACGATGAGGGTGATCGTCTTGCCTGCGGCAGGATAGTCCTGCGCGTGGGCGCCAAGGGCTGCACCGGCTGCCAGCGCAATGGCTGCGATCTTGAACAATGCTTTCATAGTGTCTCCAAGTAAATAGCGTGCAAATGATAGGGGGCGATGCGCATTTGCCTTCGAGGGCAAACACGCAAGAGAAACCGAATGCACGAGGAGACGGATTTTAAGAATTGTTTCTATTGCGCCGCAGCAGATTCCCTTGCCATTGATCTAGTGCAAACCCTGGGAGTCTTGACAGGCGTCATGTTTTCAGGGTCTGCGAATGCTGCTCGGCGGCGAGGCCGCCGTCCCCGCACCCCGGTGGCTACTTGTACGACCTCGCGTCTTCAATGACCTTCCCGTCATTGGGCAGGGTGCCCGGCAGCACCATCTGCACATCGCCGCGCAGCTTGGTGACTTCGCGCACGGCATCGGACAGTTGCTGGGCCAGGCCCGGTGAGGTTTCGCGGGTTTCGACCAGCAGCTGCATCTGGTCGTTGGCCATCTCGCCCGTGACCACCAGCCGCGCGCGCCCCACCTGGGGGAAGCGGCGCACGACGTCGGCAATCTGGCCCGGGTGCACGAACATGCCGCGCACCTTGGTGGTCTGGTCGGCGCGTCCCATCCAGCCCTTGATGCGTGCGTTGGTGCGGCCCGTGGGGCACTGGCCGGGCAGCACGGCAGAGAGGTCGCCCGTGCCGAACCGGATCAGCGGGTAGTCGGGGTTGAATGTGGTGATCACCAGTTCGCCCACCTCGCCGGGGGCCACCGGGTCGCCCGTGCCGGGGCGCACGATCTCGACGATGACCTGCTCGTCCAGCACCAGGCCTTCGCGGGCCTCGGTCTCGTAGGCGATCAGGCCCAGGTCGGCCGTGGCGTAGCACTGGTAGCCCGCGATGCCGCGCTCGGCCAGCCAGTCGCGCAGCGAGGGCGGGAAGGCCTCGCCCGAGACCATGGCCTTGGTCACGGAGGGGATGGGCAGGCCCATCTCCAGGGACTTTTCCACAATGATCTTGAGGAAGCTGGGCGTGCCCACGTAGCCGGCGGGCCGCAGGTCGGCCATGGCCTGCACCTGCTGCTCGGTCTGGCCCGTGCCGCCTGCGAACACCGTGCAGCCCAGCGCATGGGCGCCGCTTTCCATCATCGAGCCCGCAGGCACGAAGTGGTAGCTGAAGCAGTTGTGCACCAGCTCGCCGGGTCGAAAGCCCGAGGCATGCAGCGCGCGCGCCATGCGCCAGTAGTCGGGGCGGCGGCTTTCGGGCTCGTAGATGGGGCCGGGGCTGCAGAACAGGCGCGGCATGGGCTGGCCCAGGCCAATGGCGTTGAAGCCGCCGAAGATCTGCGCGGGCCGCTGCTCGGCCTGGCGCTGCAGCAGCTCGTACTTGCGCGTCACCGGCAGGCGGGCCAGGGCCTCGCGGCTGGTGATCTGCGCGGCATCGACGCCGGCCAGGATCTGGGCGAAGGCGGCAGAGTGTTGCTGCGCATGGGCGATCTGCCGGGGCAGGGCGGACAGCAGCGCCGCTTCGCGTTCGTCAGGGGTGCGCGTCTCCAGCGCGTCGTAGAAGGCACTCATGGCTAGTCCTGTGGAAGAAGGGTCTGGGGCAGGGGCTGGGAAATGTCCGCCGGTCAGGCCAGCCAACGTTTTCTGCGCTTGTAGCTCTTGACGTCCTTGAAGCTTTTCCGCTCGCCGCCGCCCACGCCCAGGTAGAACTCCTTGACGTCCTCGTTGCTGGCCAAGTCCGAGGCCGCGCCGTCCATGACGATGCGGCCGCTTTCCATGATGTAGCCGTAGTCCGAGTACTTGAGCGCCATGTTGGTGTTCTGCTCGGCCAGCAGGAAGGTGACCTTTTCCTTGCTGTTGAGGTCGCGGACGATGTTGAACACCTCCTCGACGATCTGCGGGGCCAGGCCCATCGAGGGTTCGTCCAGGAGCACCATGCGCGGATTGGCCATCAGCGCGCGGCCGATGGCGCACATCTGCTGCTCGCCGCCCGAGGTGTAGGCGGCCTGGGAGGTACGGCGCGTCTTCAGGCGCGGAAAGTAGTTGTAGACCTTCTCGAGGTTGGCTGCTATCTCGCCCTTGTCAGTGCGCGTGTAGCTGCCGGTCATGAGGTTTTCCTCGATGGTCAGGTGGGCGAAGCAGTGCCGCCCCTCCATGACCTGGACCACGCCGCGCTGCACCAGCTCGGAGGGCGTGAGGCTTTCGATGCGCTCGCCCTCCAGCTCGATCGTGCCCTTGGTCACCTCGCCACGCTCGCCCTTGAGCAGGTTGGAGATGGCGCGCAGCGTCGTGGTCTTGCCCGCGCCGTTGCCGCCCAGAATGGCCACGATGCTCTCGCGCGGCACCTGGAGCGAAACGCCCTTGAGCACCAGGATCACATGGTTGTAGATGACTTCGATGCCATTGACCACGAGCAGCGGATCGCTGGCGGCCGGGGCGGAGGTGGGTGCGGTGGTCATGGCGTCGTCCATGGGCGTTGATACGAAAGCGGAGTGCGGGGCCGCAACTCTCGAAGCATCTCTGCGCGGGGCATGCCCCAACTCAGGGACACCGAGGAAGGGCCGCCCCGCACCGAGGGTGTCGTCCCCCTCCCCCGCGAAGCGGGTAGAGAGGGGGAAGGCGCGCAAGCGCCTCAGGGGGTGCAAGTTCTAGCTTTTACGTTCTTTTCCTTGGCGTACTTGTCCGCGTACTCCTTGACCAGCGGTTCGACCATGGACTTGTCGGCCTGGTACCAGTCGGAGACCACCTTCCACTTGGCGCCGTCCCACTGGGCGATGCGCGACCAGTCGGTGCCCAGGTGGTTGTCGCAGCTGGTCTTGACGGGGCGGATGATCTTGCCGAAGCCCAGCTCGTTGAGGCGCTCCTGCGTGAGGTTCAGGTTCTCCAGGCCCCAGCGCACCTGCTCGGAGGTCATGACCTTGCCCTTGCCGTACTTTTCCTGTGCCGTGCGGATGGCCTCCACCTGCAGCATGGAGATCACCATGCCGCGCGTGTGGGCCATGGCGCCCAGTTCCTTGGCGTCGGTGGCCGTGCCCTGGCCCTTGTCGTAGACCATGGACTTGACCTCGTCGTGCACCTTGTCGTGCTCGGCCGTGTTGTGGATGGTCACGGTGTTGTAGCCCTTGGCGCCGGCGCCGATGTCCTTTACGTCATGGTCCGAGCCGGCCCACCAGATGGCGTACATCTTCTCGCGCGGATAGCCGGTGGCCTGCGCCTCGCGCACGGCCGTGGGCGTCATCACGCCGGCCGACCACAGCAGCACGTAGTCGGGGCGCTGCTGGCGGATCTGCAGCCAGGTGGACTTCTGCTCCACGCCGGGCGCCGTCACGGGCAGCAGGGTCAGGTCGAAGCCTTCCTTGGCAGCGCGCTTTTGCAGCAGCGGAATGGGTTCCTTGCCGTAGGGCGAGTCGTGGTAGACCAGGGCGATCTTCTTGCCCTTGAGGCTGCCCTTTTCCTTCTTGAGGATGTCCTGGATGATGGAATCGGCCGCTGTCCAGTAGTTGCCCAGCAGCGGGAAGTTCCACTCGAAGACCTTGCCGTCGGCCGACTGCGACAGACCGTAGCCCGTGGTGATGATGGGCATCTTGTCGCCGGGCGCCTTGTCCGTCACGGCGAACGTGATGCCGGTGGACTGCGGATCGAAACCGGCAGCGCCGCCGCCCTTGCCCTTCAGGCGCTCATAGCACTCCACGCCCTTGGCCGTGTCGTAGGCCGTCTCGCATTCCTCGTAGGCGATCTTCACGCCATTGATGCCGCCCTTGGCGTTGACCAGCTTGATGTAGTCCTGCTTGCCATCGGCCCATGGAATGCCCAGCGGCGCGAACTGGCCCGTGCGGTAGACCAGCAGCGGCACGAACTGGTCCTGGGCCTGTGCGGCAGGGGCGGCCACGAGAGCGCCGATTCCAGCAGCGACCGTGGCAGCGGCGATGGCGACTTTCTTGAACATCATGACGTTGTCTCCTAGTTGGCTGGGGAAGATTCCCCGGTTATCCGGCACTCTGTGGCGCCCTGTCTCGATACAGATCAACTCAATGCGGGAAGGGCCAGACGCGCAGCTTCTGGCGGGCTGTGGCCCACAGTTTTGCCAGGCCATGCGGCTCCACGATCAGGAAGAACACGATCAGCGCACCGAAGATCATGTGCTCCAGGTAGGTCGCCGTGGCCGTGGACAGCGGCAGGCCCATCCAGTGCGGCACCTGGGTGAGCAGCAGCGGCAGCAGCACGAAGAAGGCCGCGCCGAAGATGCTTCCCACCACCGAACCCAGGCCGCCGATGATGATCATGAACAGCAGCTGCAGCGAGCGGTCCAGGCTGAAGGCCGCAGGCTCCCAGGCGCCCAGGTGAACGAAGCCCCACAGCGCGCCGGCCACGCCGACGATGAAGCTGCTCACGGCAAAGGCGCTGAGCTTGGCGTAGGTCGGGCGGATGCCGATCACGCTGGCGGCCACGTCCATGTCGCGCATGGCCATCCACTCGCGGCCGATGGCGCCGCGCACCAGGTTCTTGGCGGCCAGGCCCAGCACGCACAGGATGCCCAGGCACAGCAGGTACTTCTCCATGGGCGTGTCGATCTTCCAGCCCATGATGGACAGCGGACCCGCGCTCACCGAGCCCGAGGAAGAGTTGTTCGTCACCCAGGCCGCGCGGCTGGCCAGCCAGTCCACGAAGAACTGGGCGGCCAGCGTGGCCACGGCCAGGTACAGGCCGCGGATGCGCAGGCTGGGCAGGCCGAAGATCACGCCGAAGACCATGGCGAGCACGCCGCCGCCGATCAGGGCCACCAGCAGCGGCATGCCCTCGAAGCGCACCTGCAGGTTGTAGGCCGCGTAGGCGCCCACGGCCATGAAGGCGCCGGTGCCCAGAGAGATCTGGCCGCAGTAGCCGACCAGGATGTTCAGCCCCAGCGCCGCCAGCGACATGATCAGGAAGGGGATCAGCACGGCCTGGAAGGTGTAGTCGCTGACGCTGAAGGGAATCACCAGGAAGGCGACGGCCAGCAGCGCCACGATGGCCCAGCGGTCCTGGGCGACGCCGAAGATCTGCTGGTCGGATGCGTAGGTCGTCTTGAATTGACCGTTCTCACGATAAAACATGGTGCAAGTTCTCCGTAACGGTCAAACGCGATCAATGATTTTGTCGCCGAACAGCCCTTGGGGCCGCACGAGCAGGAAGCACAGGGCAAGGCCGTAGGCGAACCAGGTCTCGATGCCGCCGCCGACCATGGGGCCCAGGTAGACCTCGGAGAGCTTCTCGCCCACGCCGATGATCAGGCCGCCGATGATGGCGCCGGGCAGCGAGGTCAGGCCGCCCAGGATCACCACGGGCAGCGCCTTCAGGGCCACCAGCGACAGCGAGTACTGCACGCCCAGCTTGGAGCCCCAGATGATGCCCACCACCAGGGCCACGCCGCCGGCCACCGACCAGACGATGACCCAGATGCGCGACAGCGGGATGCCGATGGACTGGGCCGCCTGGTGGTCGTCGGCCACGGCGCGCAGCGCGCGGCCGGTCTTGGTCTTCTGGAAGAACACGCTGAGCGCGGCCACCAGCAGCGCGGCGATGCAGGCCGCGTACAGGTCTTCCTGGCTCAGCAGCACGCCGCCCTGGAACAGGCCCTCGAGGATGAACATGGGGTCCTTGGGCATGCCCACGTTGATGCTGTAGACGGCGCTGCCGAAGATCATCGGGCCCAGGCCGTCCAGCAGGTAGGCGATGCCCAGCGTGGCCATCAAGAGCGTGATGGGCTCCTGGTTGACCAGGTGGCGCAGCGCCAGCCGCTCGATCACCCAGGCCACGACCACCATGATGGCCAGCGACACGCAGATGGCCAGCAGGTTGGTGAACCAGCCCGGCTCCATGCCGATCCACTTCGGAATCCACTCGGAAAAGCGCGCCATGGCCAGGGCCGAGAACAGCACCATCGCGCCCTGGGCGAAGTTGAACACGCCCGAGGCCTTGAAGATCAGCACGAAGCCGATGGCGATCAGCGCGTACAGCGTGCCCACCATGAGGCCGCCGAACAAGGTTTCCAGAAAAAATCCCATGTCAGTCCCCTCAATGGCCTGTGCCAAGGTAAGCGCGGATCACGTCTTCGTTCTGGCGCACCTCGTCGGGTGCGCCGTCGCCGATCTTCTTGCCGTAGTCCAGCACCACGACGCGGTCGCTGATGTCCATGACCACGCCCATGTCGTGCTCGATCAGCACGATGGTGGAGCCGAACTCGTCGTTGACATCGAGGATGAAGCGGCACATGTCCTGCTTTTCCTCCACGTTCATGCCGGCCATGGGCTCGTCCAGCAGCAGCACCTGCGGCTGCATGGCCAGGGCGCGGCCCAGGTCCACGCGCTTTTGCAGGCCGTAGGGCAGCTGGCCCACGGGGGTCTTGCGGTAGGCCTGGATCTCCAGGAAGTCGATGATGTGCTCGACGAACTCGCGGTGGCGGATCTCCTCGCGCTGGGCCGGGCCCAGGCGCAGGGCCTGCATCAGGATGCCGCTTTTGATCTGCAGGTTGCGGCCGGTCATGATGTTGTCGATCACGCTCATGCCCTTGAACAGCGCCAGGTTCTGGAAGGTGCGCGCCACGCCCATCTCGGCCACCTGGCGGCTGTTCATGTGGCTGAAGGTCTTGCCCCGGAAGGTGATCGATCCCTCGGACGGCGTGTACACGCCGTTGATGCAGTTGAGCATGGAGCTCTTGCCCGCGCCGTTGGGGCCGATGATGGAGCGGATCTCGTGCTCGCGCACATCGAACGAGATGTCCGTCAGCGCCTTCACCCCGCCGAAGCGCAGGCTGATGTTCTTGATGTCGAGGATGACATCGCCGATCTTCTTGTGGGTCATGTCAGCGGCTCCGGTCAGGCCCTGGCGGTGGCAGCCACCGAATGGGTTTTGGCATCGATGATGGACAGCGTGGCGCTGACGCTGCCGGTGCGGCCGTCCTCGAACTTGACCTGTGTCTCGATGAACTGCTCACGCTTGCCCGTGTACAGCGCATCGACCAGCACGCCGTACTTGTCGGCAATGAAGCCGCGGCGCACCTTGCGCGTGCGGGTCAGCTCGTCGTCGTCGGGGTCCAGCTCCTTGTGCAGCACCAGGAAGCGCGCCACCTGCGTGTCGGCCATGCCGGCTTCGGCGGCCAGGTCGGCGTTCACCTGGGCCACGCAGTCGGCCACCATCTCCAGTACCTTGGCCTTCGATGCCAGGTCCACATAGCCGCCATAGGGCAGGCCCTGGCGCTCGGCCCAGTTGCCCACGGCCTCGTAGTCGATGTTGATGAAGGCGCAGACCTGGTCGCGGCCGTGGCCGAAGCACACCGCCTCCTTGATCTGGGGGAAGAACTTGAGCTTGTTCTCGATGTAGTTGGGCGCGAACATGGCGCCCCGGCTGGTCTTGCCCACGTCCTTGGCGCGGTCGATGATGCGCAGCTGGCCGCTGGCGTCGATCACGCCGGCATCTCCCGTGTGGAACCAGCCGTCGGCATCCACCACCTCGGCCGTGGCGTCGGGGCGCTTGTAGTACTCCTTGAGCACGGACACGCCCTTGAGCAGCACCTCGCCGTTGTCGGCGATCTTCAGCTCGATGCCCGGTGCGGCCTGGCCCACGCTGCTCAGCTCCACCTGCCCGTCGCGCTGTATGCACACATAGGCGCAGGTCTCGGTCTGGCCGTAGAGCTGCTTGAGGTTGATGCCGATGGAGCGGAAGAAGCGGAACAGCTCGGGCCCGATGGCCGCACCCGCCGTGTAGGCCACGCGGATGCGCGACAGGCCCATGGCATTGCGCAGCGGCCCGTAGATGCACAGGTCGCCCAGCGCGTACTTCAGGCGGTCCAGCGTACCCACCTTCTTGCCGTCCAGGATGTCCGAGCCCACGCGGCGCGCCACGGCCATGGCGCGGCCGTACATCCATTGCTTGAAGGGCGCGGCATCCTCCATGCGGATGGACACCGAGGTCAGCATGCCCTCGAAGATGCGCGGTGGCGCGAAGTAGTAGCTGGGGCCGATCTCGCGCAGGTCGATGGACACGGTCGAGGCCGACTCCGGGCAGTTGATGGTGAAGCCCGCCACCAGCCACTGCGCGAAGGAGAAAAGGTGGTCGCCCACCCAGGCCGGTGGCAGGTAGGAGATCACGTTGTCGCCGGGGCCCAGGCGGTCCACCTGCACGCCGCCGCGTGCCGACTCGCCAAAGCTGCGGTGCGTCTGGCACACGCCCTTGGGCTTGCCGGTCGTGCCCGAGGTGTAGAGGATGACCGAGACATCGTCGGGCGACAGCGCGGCCAGCATCGCATCCCAGGCGCCCGGGTGTGCGGCATCCCACTCCTGGCCCTTTTGCAGCAGCGCCTCGGTGCTGATCAGCCCGGGCTGGTCGTAGTGGCGCAGGCCGCGCGGGTCGTCATAGATGATGTGGCCGAGGCCGGAGACGCTCTCGCGCACCTCCAGCAGCTTGTCGACCTGCTCCTGGTTCTCGGCAAAGGCGAAGTCGATCTCGGCATCCTCGATGACGAAGCGCATCTCGGCGGCCACGGCATCCTGGTACAGCGGGATCGGTACGCCGCCCAGCGCCTGCACGGCAATGAAGCCCATGTAGACATGGGGCCGGTTGTCGCTGATGAAGGCCAGATTCTGGCCGCGTGCCAGGCCCAGCGCCGCCAGGCCGCAGGCCATGTGGCGCACGGTCTCGGCGGCCTCGCTCCAGCTCCAGGTCTGCCAGATGCCGTATTCCTTCTCGCGCAGCGCCGGCGCCTGGGGGCGCTGGGCGGCATGCTGGAGCAGCAGGTGCGGGAACGTGGTCGTCATTCCATGTCCTTGGATGTTCGTGAATGGTGGTCGCATGGTGCAGATGCCCAGGCTGTGACCTACCGGCTTGGACTGCATCCTAGGACTGGCTTTGACGCCGTGGTGTCTGTTTGACGACAATCCGCGGGAAACTCATCATCGGGAAAACGCGCCGTAACAAAAGGTGCCAAAACGGTCTCATGTCCCGCTTGGGGGCTTGCGCATCCGGGAATGTGCGCGTGCCGCGGTCCTTCTGGAAATCCCGCTCACGCCAGCCACCGGGCTCGGGCAATGCTTGGGTGGTTTTGATGATTGATCCGCGCACCCTCGCCGCGACTCCATGAGCCAAGAACTGTCACTGCACCAGCGCCGCCGCGCGCCCCGGCCCGAGGAACTCGAAGGCATTCCCTGGCTGGCCGTACTCCAGCCCGCCGAGCGCGAACGGGCCCAGAAGGCGCTGGTCGTCGGCGACGCCCAGCCCGGCGACTATGTCTGCCGCACCGGCCGCGCGCCCACCTACTGGTTCGGAGTGGTCGAAGGCCTGCTCAAGATGAACACCGACGGCGCCGATGGCGCCAGCATGACCCTGGCCGGCCTGCCCCCGGGCGGCTGGTTCGGCGAAGGCACGGCCGTCAAGCGCGAGCCCTATCGCTACAACGTGCAGGCCATACGCCGCAGCGTGGTCGGCGGCCTGCCGATCGAGACCTTCCACTGGCTGCTGGACCACTCCATCGGTTTCAACCGCTTCGTCATGAGCCAGCTCAACGAGCGCCTGGGCCAGTTCATCTCGGCCCGCGAAATCGACCGCCTCACCAACCCCGACCTGCGCGTGGCCCGCAGCCTGGCCGCGCTCTTTCACCCGCTGCTGTACCCGGGCGTGGGCGAGGTGCTGCGCATCACCCAGCAGGAGCTGGCCTACCTGGTGGGCCTGTCGCGCCAGCGCGTCAACGAGGCGCTGTCCGTGCTGCAGCGCGAAAACGCCATCGTCGTGGAGTACGGCGGCCTGCGCGTGCTTGACCTGGAAGCGCTGCGCAGCGGGCTGTTTGCGGCGGCGCGGCGGGCGGCCTGACGCTGCCCGCTGCCACTGACTTGCGGCCTCAGATCACGCCTTCGCGCCGCAGCCTCTCCTGCTGCTGCGCATCCAGCCCCAGCGCCGCATAGATGCGTGCATTGTCCTGGCCGGTGGCCGGGCCGCTGCGGGGCGAAGGGGCCTGGCGGCCCGTGAAGCGTGGCACGGGCGCGGGGGCGGTGAGGGGGCCCAGGTCAGGGTCGGGCAGGGTGATGAAGCTGCCGCGCTCCACGAAATGCGGGTCCTGCAGCGCGTCCTCGGCCGAGCAGACCTTGCTGAACGGAATGTCGTGCGCGGCCAGCGCGGCCGTGGCCTGGGCGCAGTCCAGGGCTGCGCACCATTGCACGATCTGCGCATCCAGCGCCTGTAGGTGGCGTATGCGCGCGGCGTTGTCCGCAAAGCGCGGGTCGGCGGCCAGCTCGGCGCGGTCCATGGCCTGGCACAGGCGCGTGAAGATGGCGTCGCCCGTGGCGACCACGGTGAGCCAGGCGCCGTCGCGCGTGCGGTAGACGTTGGAGGGCGCCGTGTAGCCCGCGCACGATCCCGTGCGGCTGCGTGCCTGTCCGCCCAGCTGGAATTCGGCCGCCAGCGGGTCCAGCAGGCGCAGCATGGCTTCGGTTGCCGACAGGTCGATTTCCACACCGCGCCGTTCGCCCGGCGGCTGCGCGTTGCGCTCGGCCAGTGCGGCCGCGATGGAGAAGGCGCCGAACAGGCCGGCCACGGCATCGCCCAGCGGGTAGTTCATGTGCTGGGGCGGGCCGCCCGCCTCGCCCGTGAGGTGGGCGAAGCCGCTCATGGCCTCGAAGATGCGCGCAAAGCCCGGCCGGCGCGCATAGGGGCCGGTCTGGCCGAAGCCCGTCAGGCGCAGCACGATGAGGCGCGGGTTGCGGGCATGCAAGGTGGCCAGGTCCAGCCCCCAGCGGTCCAGCGTGCCGGTGCGGAAGTTCTCCACGAGCACGTCGAAATCCTCGATCAGCCGCAGGAACAGCATGCGGCCCTCGGCCTTGCGCACATCCAGCGAGATGCCCTGCTTGCCCCGGTTGGCGGTTTTCCAGAACACGGCGTGGCCGTCGTGCACGGGGGCCAGGCTGCGCAGCGTGTCGCCGCCGCCGGGCAACTCCAGCTTGACGACATCGGCGCCCAGGTCGCCGCACAGCGTGGCCGAGAAGGGGGCGGCCAGCACCGTGGCCATGTCGAGGATGCGCACACCCTCCAGCGGATAGCCTTGGCGCTGCATCAGTTGCCTTTCAGGTCCACGTTCTTCAGCACGGGCTCCCAGGCGCGGCGGTCTTCGGCCACGCGCTTGTGGAAGTCTGCCGTCTGCGTGGGCAGCGGCGTGGCACCCAGGCGCGCCAGCTTGTCGCGTGTCTCGGGCAAGGCCATGGCCTTGGCCAGCGCCTGGTTGAGCGTGGCCACGATCTGCTGCGGCGTGCCCTTGGGCGCGGCCAGACCCACCCACAGGCCGGTGTCCAGCCCGGCCACGCCCAGCTCGGCAAAGGTGGGAATGTCGGGCGCTGCGGGCGAGCGGCTCTTGCCGGTCTGCGCCAGGATGCGGATCTGCCCGCCCTGCATGTAGGGCAGGGTGCCGCCCAGGTTGTTGCACATCACCGGGATGTGGCCGGCCATGAGGTCGTTGACGGCCGGGGCGTTGCCCTTGTAGGGCAGGTGCTGCATCTTCGTGCCGAGCCGGTGGTTGACCATCTCGCAGACCAGGTGCGAGGGCGTGGCCGTGCCGGCCGAGCCGAAGGACAGCGTGCCGGGCCTGGCCTTGTCGGCCGCCACCAGTTCGGCCAGCGTGCGGTAGGGGGTCTTGGCGTTGACGGCGATGACGTTGGGCAGGTCGGCCACCAGGCCGATGTACTCGTAGTCGGTCAGCGGGTTCCACTTGAGGTTGGCGTGCACATGGGGCAGGAAGACATTGCTCAGGCCCGCCATGAGCAGGGTGTAGCCATCGGGCGCCGCGCGCGCAACGAGTTCCGAGCCGACCAGGCTGCCCGCGCCCGGCTTGTTCTCCACCACCACCGGCTGGCCCAGGGCCTGGCCCAGTTCCACCGACAGCGCGCGGGCCACGAGGTCGGTGCTGCCGCCTGCGGGAAAGGGAACGATCACGCGCACGGGCCGATCGGGAAAAGTCGCCTGGGCCGTCTGTGCCGCTTGGGCCGCTTGGGCAGCCTGCGCGCAGGCACACAGCGCGGCCAGCAGGCCCAGGGTGGCCAGGTGCTTCGAGGTGAGGGGGTGTGTCATGGGGGCCTCCGGTGTCAGGCGCTCTCGCGCAGCATGAGCTTGGCGATGTTGAGCTGGTGGATCTGGCTGGTGCCTTCGTAGAGGCGGAAAAGGCGCACGTCGCGGAAGTAGCGCTCGATGGGGCTGAAGTCGGCCACATAGCCCGCGCCGCCGAACATCTGCACGGCGCGGTCGGCCACGCGGCCGCACATCTCGGAGGCGAAGTACTTGCACATGGAGGCGGACAGCGCCACGTCCTCGCCCCGGTCGCGGGCGCGGGCGGCCTCCAGGATCATGGATTGCGCCGCGAAGATCTCGGTGCGGCTGTCGGCCAGCATGGCCTGCACCAGTTGGAAGTTCGCCACCGGCTGGCCGAACTGCTCGCGCTGGCGCACATGGGCCAGCGCCAGGTCCAGCATGCGGATCGCCGGCCCCGTGCACAGCGCGGCCAGGTGCAGGCGCTGCTTGTTGAGCACCTTCATCACGGTCTTGAAGCCCTGGCCCTCGCGCCCGCCGATGATCTGGTCGGCCGGCACGCGGCAGTCCTGGAAATGCACGTCGGACACGGGCGAGCCCGCCTGGCCCATCTTGCGATAGGGCTGGCCCGTCACCAGGCCCGGCGAGCGCTCCACGAAGAAGGCCGTCAGCCCCTCGCTGCCCGTGCTGCCTTCGCCGGTGCGGGCGATGACGGTGAAGACATCGGCCAGCGGCGCATTGGTGATGAAGCGCTTGCTGCCGTTGAGCACGTAGTGGTCGCCCTCGCGGCGCGCCGTGGTCTGGATGTTGCTCGCCTCCGAGCCCGCGTCCGGCTCGGTCAGCGCCAGGCAACCCGTGAGCTCGCCGCGCGCCATGCGCGGCAGCCAGCGCTGCTTTTGCGCCTCGGTGCCGTCGGCCACCAGGGCTTCCGAGCCAATCCCGGTGTTGGTGCCCACGCGGGCCCGCAGCGCCACCGAAGCCTGGGACAGCTCGAAGGCGCAGCGCACCAGCTCCTCGGTGCTCAGGCCCAGGCCGCCATAGGCCTGGGGAATGCTCCAGCCGAAATAGCCCTTGTCGCGCAGCTCCTGGACCACGGCGGGCGGAATGCTGTCGTCGCGCTCGATCTGCTCTTCGAGCGGATGCCAGCGGTGGCGCACGAAATGGCGGATGTCTGCAATCAACGCCTGCAGGCGGGCGTCGGCGGGATGGGGGGTGGGGGCTTGGCTCATGGGCCGCACTGTAGGAAGCGCGGGCACCAGGGCTGCAATGCAGTTTCAAATATTGAAATGCAGTTGCGGCTTTGCGGCCGTGGTCCGCACAATCGCCACGTGCCCCACACCCCCATTGCCCACCAACCCAGGGACTCGCAGGATGTCTGCCGCATCCGCGAGCAGGACCCGTATTTCGCGGGCACGCTGGCCAAGGGGCTGATGATTCTCCAGTGCTTCGTCAGCGACCCGCGCCCGCATGCCAACAGCGAGCTGGCCCGCCGCCTGGGCCTGCCGCGCCCCACCGTGTCCAGGCTGTGCCGCAGCCTGCAGACCATGGGCTACCTGGACCATGACGAGCGGCTGGACCGCTACTTCGTCGGCCCGGCCGCCGTCGCCCTGGGCTACCCCTATGTGATCAATACGCCCTTGCTCGGCCCGCTGCGCCTGCCCATGCAGGCGCTGGCCGACCGTGTGAAGGGGGCGGTGTCGGTGGGCGTGGTCATGGACCTGGATGTGGTCTATCTGGATACCTGCGCCTGGGAGGGCGGCACGCTCAAGCGACCCGGCGTGGGCGCCGTGCGCGGCGTGCTGGAAACGGCCATGGGCCGGGCAGGGCTGGCCCAGCTCGATGCAGGGGAACTGCAGCGCTTCCTGGACCGCGTGCGCAGCCAGCGGCCCGAGGAATATGCGCGCTGCAGGGACAACGCCAGCGAAAGCCTGGCGCACTATGCCGCCCGGGGCTTCGCGGTCAACATGGGCGACTCCGGCCTGGGCGTGTGCGCCGTGGGTGCGGCCTCGCGCATCCGCTATGGTTCGCGCCGCCTGCTGTTCAACTGCGCTGTGCCGGGCCTGCGCATGCCGGCCCGCACGCTGATCCGGGATGTGGGCCCCCAGTTGGCGCAGTTGGTGGCCCTGTGCGACCGGCTGCCCGTGGACCGCTGATCTGCGGGCCTGGCGCTTCAGAAAGCGGCCAGCACGATGCCGATGGCCAGCAGCACGCCGAAGGAGATCCAGCCGTTCTTCTGGTCCAGGCCGCCGATCTGGCGCAGCGCCTCTTCGCGCGCAGCGCCCACCAGGCCCCTCTGGTTGATCTGCTGTATGCGCGTGACCAGCCATTGCAGGTAGGTGCGCTTGACCGTGAACGAGATGGCCACCGCGATGCCGAGCACGCGCCCGGCGCCGCCCGTGCCGGGCATCAGCAGATTGATGATCAACAGGGTGATGAAGGCCACCACGGCATAGGCGTAGACGCGGCGCGCAATGGCCCAGGAAACGCCCATGAAGGGAATGGCGGTCCAGCAGGGACTCATGGATGCGAAAAAGCCCTTTTTCCCGCTGACCATGCGCTCCCACAGTGGCCGGTATTTTTCAGCATTCGGACCGATGGCGGTCTCCATATCGGACCACTCGATTCCAGTCAAGTCCGGCTTGGTGATAAGCAGCGCCTTGAATTGTTCTTTCAATGGAGTGGAATTCGATAGGTTGGGTGTATCGCTCATGGTTTTCCTTGTTGAATGAGGCGGGAGTCCGGGCGGGATGGTCTGGATACCGCAGCAGGCGCTGCGCGAAGGGCTGTTGTCTCGAAAAAGCCCCCCGTTTCTGGACGGGCGCCATTCTATGGGGAGATGTATGGGCAATGGCAAGCCCAATGGGTTGATTTGCAATCGCCAATGAATGAAATCGCCCAAATAAAATACAGTTTTTTACATATCGCATGCCGTGCATTGCAAGATCCTAATCGGCCGGATTGAAGATGTTTTTCCGATGTGATTCGCTTCTTGTCGATTTTTCATTGAGGATTCATCCGGTTGTGCATATCGCGCCGGATACAGCGATTGGGATGGGTCGGCCGCCAGGCGCATTGCATGGACATGAATGAGTGGTGCGGAACATGGCGAGCCCGCCGGGGCGCAGGGCCGGGCGGCGGGGCTGGCAAGGGGCCCCTGGCGGCCTGCCCGCAGGCCGCCCGATAGCCGAGCGCAATGCCCGTATTGGCCGCAGGGCGCAGCCGCTGCGGGCCTTGCCGCGCGACAATGGCGGTCTAATGTCATCCCCTACTTCTTCCAAACCGTCCCGGCCCGGCGCCGACGAGGCGGCAGCGCCCTCCGCGCGCCCTGTGCTGCGCCGCCCCGAAAAGCCACAGGCCGAGCCGGCTGGCGATGCCCGCCGTCCTTCGGGTGGCGCGGGCAAATCTGCGGGCGCACGCGGCGGCCCGCGCAGTGACCGCAACGACCGCAATGAACGTGGCGGCGACCGTGGCGGCCGCAATGATCGCTACGAGCGCTCCGACCGCCGTGATGCCCCCCCTCGCGGCGATGCCCGCGGTGCGGCTCCCCGAGGCGATGCCCCCCGCGGTGCAGCACCCCGCGACGACGCCCGTGACCAGCGCCCGCGCAGCAGCGGTTTCGGCCGTGCCGAGGACCTGGACCGTTCCCAGCCGCGTGGCGACTGGCGCGAACAGGGCAGCGGCGAGAACCGTGCCCCGCGCGAGCAGCGCGACATGCGCGATGCCCGCCCCCCGCGCCCGCCCCGCCCGGACGATCGCCGCGACCGGCCCTATGGCCAGCGCGATGAGCGTCCGCGTGATGGCCAGCGCGACGGTCCCCGTGACGGCCCGCGTGAAGGTGGTTTCCGCGACCGTCCCCGTGACGACGCCCGCGGCCCCCGCCGTGACGATGCGCGCGGACCGCGCCGCGACGACGCCCGTGGTCCCCGCCGTGATGACGCCCGTGGCCCGCGCCGCGACGAGGCGCCCCAGGCCGAGCCCGCCTACCGTCCGCTCAGCGGCATCCGCACCTACCGTCCCGCCGACGGTGGCGCCAGCCGCGAAATCCCCGTCAAGCGTGCTCCTGAGCCGCTGCAGGAGCAGGTTCCCGGTGGCGTGCGCATCAACAAGCGCCTGGCCGACATGGGCCTGTGCTCGCGCCGCGAAGCCGACGAGTGGGTGGACAAGGGCTGGGTCCGCGTCAACGGCGAACTCGCCGTGATGGGCCAGAACGTGGTGGCGGCCGACCGCATCACCGTCGAGCGCGAAGCGCGCGAGCGCCAGGACCAGCAGGTCACCATCCTGATCCACAAGCCCATGGGCTATGTCAGCGGCCAGGCCGAGGACGGCCACGAGCCCGCCGTGGTCCTGGTCACGCCCCAGAACCACTGGAACCAGGACACCAGCCGCACGCGCTTCAACTTCGCGCAGCTCAAGGGTCTGGCGCCCTGCGGCCGGCTGGACATCGACTCCGTGGGCCTGCTGGTCATGACCCAGGATGGCCGCGTGGCGCGCCAGATCATTGGCGAAGACTCGGAGATGGACAAGGAGTACCTGGTGCGCGTGACCTACGGCGACCGCGACATCGACGTGCAATCCGTGTTCCCGGCCGAGCAGCTGGCACGCCTGTGCCATGGCCTGTCGCTGGACGGCGAGGCACTCAAGCCCGCCAAGGTGGACTGGCAGAACCCCGAGCAGCTGCGCTTTGTGCTGACCGAAGGCAAGAAGCGCCAGATCCGCCGCATGTGCGAACTGGTGGGCCTGCGCGTGGTGGGCCTCAAGCGCATCCGCATCGGCCGCGTGACGCTGGGCAATCTGCCTGTGGGCCAGTGGCGCTACCTGGGTGCACACGAGAATTTTTAGCACCCCCTGAGCGGCTGCGCCGCTTCCCCCTCTCTCGCTTCGCGGGAGGGGGACGGCACCCTCGGTGCGGGACGGCCCTTCCTCGGTGCCCCTGATTTGGGCAGCGACGGTTTTGAGCTCGTGTTTAGAATGCGAACCATTCTCAAACGAGCTTCAGCGCTGCGGCACGCCAGTCCGGGGCGCGTCCGTCTTTTCATGCGCGCACCGGCCGATCCCGTACACACCCTCTATGTCGAACACCACGGCTGGCTGCAAGGCTGGCTGCGCCGCAAGCTGGGCAATGTGTTCGAGGCTTCCGATATCGCGCACGACACTTTCGTCAACGTGATCACTTCGGGCATGGCCGGCCGCATCGAGCAGCCGCGCCCCTTTCTGGCCACCGTGGCCCGCCATCTTGTGATCCGCCAGCACCGGCGCCGGCTGCTGGAGCGCGCCTATCTCGACACCCTGGCCCTGTTGCCCGCTGAACTTGCCCCTTCGCCCGAAGAGCGGCTGATCGCCCTCGAATCGCTGCAGGCCGTGGACCAGGCGCTGGACGCGCTGGCGCCCAAGGTGCGCGAGGCCTTCCTGCTGGCCCACCTCGAAGGCCTGAGCTATGCGGACATCGCCACGCGCCTGGGCGTGTCCATGACCAGCGTCAAGCGCTACCTGGCCCAGGGCTATGAGCGCTGCTTCGTGCTGGCGCTGTCCTGATGGCGCCGGTGCCTCCTTCCGATCCTCGGCGCCTGTCCAGCGCCGCGCCGCTACCCGGCAGCAGTATCCAGGCGCCCCAGGCGCTGGGCCGGCCCTTGCCGGCCGGCGTGGCGCGGGCGGCGGCCGGCTGGTTTGCGCTGCTGCAATCGGGCCAGGCCTCGGCCGCCGACAGGGCGCGCTGGCAGCGCTGGCTCGATGAAGACGCCGACCATGGCCGCGCCTGGGCCCATCTGCAGGCCGTCACGGGCGCGCTGACGGGGCTCAACGCCGGTGGCGCGGGCTATCGCAGCCTGTCCGCCGCTCCCCGGGCTGCGCGGCGGCGCCTGCTGGGCCTGTTTGCGGGCCTGGGCACGGCGGCCGGCGCGGGCTGGCTGGCCAGCCGCACGCCGCAGTGGCAGCAGATGGCGGCCGACTACGCCTCGGGCACGCAGCGCCGCCGCTGGACCCTGCCCGACGGCACGGACATGCTGCTGGGCCCCGGCAGCGCCGTGGCCTTGCAGTTCGACGGCAGCGAACGCCGGCTGCGCCTGCTGGCTGGCGAGGCGCTGTTCACCACCGGCCATCCCGCAGGAACGTTGGGCGATCTGCCCTTTGTGGTGGAGACCGCCCACGGCCGCGTGCGCGCCCTGGGCACGCGCTTCATGGTGCGCAGCAACCATGCAGGTGCGCGCGTGGCGGTGTTCGAGCGCGCCGTGGAACTGCGCACGGCCGGTACAGGCGCATCCGCACGGCGTCTGCAGGCGGGCGAGGCCATGGACTTCACGCGCACGGGCTGGAGCACGGTGCAGCCGGCCGGCCCTGCGGACGACGCCTGGAGCCGGGGCCAATTGTGGGTGGACAACCAGCGCCTGGACGACTTCCTGGCCGAGCTCAACCGCTACCGCCCCGGCTGGCTGCACGCCGATCCGGCCGTGGCCGGGCTGCGGTTCTCAGGCGTGTTCCCGCTGGACGAAGGCGGCATCGATGGCACGGACGCCGTGCTGGCCATGCTGCCCGGTGCGCTGCCCGTGCAACTGCGCTGGCGCACGCGCTGGTGGGTGGTGGTGGAGCCTGCGCAGGCGCGCGGCTGAGGCTTTTTCTTCCTTTTCGTTTTTTTTGCGCCGGGGGTG
The DNA here is from genome assembly GCF_014852125.1 of Delftia sp. DLF01. Classification (NCBI taxonomy): domain Bacteria; kingdom Pseudomonadati; phylum Pseudomonadota; class Betaproteobacteria; order Burkholderiales; family Comamonadaceae; genus Delftia; species Delftia sp. DLF01. Next base: position 969,107 of record NZ_JACVAZ010000002.1, on the reverse strand, counting down.
ACCCGATTTCCCGCGCCGCGCTTCCTTGCTTCCGAGAGCTTTGATTTTCGACATCGGAACACAGGGAGAACCCAGGACCATGCAACCCCTTTTCATGCCCCGCCCCGCGCTGGCGCTGGCCATCGCGCTCATGCCTGCCGCCGTGCTGGCCCAGGCCCAGCGCAGCTATGACGTCGCTGCCGGCCCGCTGGATGCCGCCTTGCGCAGCACGGCCGCCCAGGCCGGCGTGGCCCTGATCTTCACGGCCGATCAGACGGCCGGGCAGCGCAGCGCGGGCCTGCGCGGCAGCTACACGGTGGAGGCTGCCTTCGAGGCACTGCTGGCCGGCACCGCCTGGCAGGCCGTGCGCCAGGCCAGCGGCGCCTATGCGCTGCGGCGCGTGGAGCAGGTGGTGCCCGCTGCCGCTGCAGGCGCCACGCTGGCCACGGTCAACGTGACGGCGGCTGCCGAGCGCAGCGCGGTCTCCGAAGGCACGGGCTCCTACGCCACGCGCCAGTCCAGCACGGCCACACGGCTGGGCCTGTCGCAGCGCGAGACGCCGCAGTCCGTCAGCGTGGTCACGCGCCAGCTCATGGACGACCAGGGCCTGACCAGCCTGCCGGAGGTGCTGGAGAAGACGCCCGGCATCACCGTGGGCCGCAACGACAGCGAGCGCACCACCTTCTACTCGCGCGGCTATGCCATCGAGAATTTCCAGTTCGACGGCGTGCCCAACACCATGGACTCGGCCAACCAGTACACCACCTCGCTGGCCGACAGCGCCATCTATGACCGCGTGGAAGTGGTCAAGGGAGCGACCGGCCTGCTCACGGGCGCGGGCTATCCGTCGGCCGTGGTCAACCTGGTGCGCAAGCGGCCCACCAAGACCTTCCAGGCCTCGGCCGAGGCGGCCATCGGCAGCCATGACCGGCTGCGCGGCGTGGGCGACATCTCCGCGCCGCTGACCGAGGACGGCCGCGTGCGCGCCCGCGTGGTGGCCGTGGCGCAGAACGCCAAGTCCCATGTGGACGACTACAGCCGCAACGTGCGCAGCCTGTACGGCATCATCGAGGCCGACCTGGGTCCCAGCACCGTGGCCAGCCTGGGCATTGACCACATGCAGACGCGCGCCAACGGGGCCAGCTTCGGCCACATCCCGCTGTTCTTCAAGGATGGCAGCCGCACGCATTTCCCGACCTCGCTGAACCCGGCCGCGCGCTGGTCGTACTGGGACAACGACAGCACCAACCTGTTTGCCGAACTCAAGCACAGTTTCGGCAATGGCTGGAAGGCGGACCTGTCGGCCAGCCGGCTGCGCCAGTCGCGCGACGTGGAGGTCGGCGTGGCCGCCCACGGCATGGTGGACCCGGTCAGCGGCCTGGGCATCAACATGCTGTCCAACAAGATTCCCACCGATGCCACCACGCAGGCCGTGAATGCGGCGCTGTCCGGGCCGTTGCAGCTGTTCGGGCGCGAGCACGAGCTGTCGTTCGGCGCCAGCTGGTCGCGCCAGCGCCGCCATGCGCCCGGCTACACCAACGCCTACGGCCCCGTGGGCAACTACTTCGAGTGGGACGGCCAGGTGCCCCGGCCCGATTTCCAGCTGCGCGACCACCGCATGACGCGCATCGTGGAAAAGGGCGTCTTCGGCGCCGCGCGCCTGCGGCCCACGGACGAGCTGTCCGTGATCCTGGGTGCGCGCGTGAGCTGGTACGACATGCTGGACGACACCACGGGCCTGGACGGCAGCTACGGCGTGAACAACGCGCTGCGCGTGGCGCACAAGACCGTGCCCTATGCAGGCGTGGTCTATGACCTGAACCGCCAGCTGTCGCTGTACGCCAGCCAGACCGATATCTTCAATCCGCAGACCTACTACAAGGACGCAGCCGGCAGCCCGCTGCCGCCACTCACCGGCCGCAGCCGCGAAGTGGGCGTGAAGGGCGAGTTCCTGGACGGCCGGCTCAACGCCTCGCTGGCGCTGTTCCACATCCAGCAGCGCAATGCCGCGCAGTACGTCAGCGCCAATCCGGAAACCGGGGAAGAGGTCTATGCGGCCATCGACGGCGTGACCAGCAAGGGCGTGGAGATGGAAGTCTCAGGCAGCATCACGCCGGCCTGGAACATCTACGGCGGCTACACCTACCGTACCTCGCGCGCACCGGCCCAGCCCGATGTGATCCTCAGCGCTGTCAACACCAACCAGCCGCGCCACCTGTTCAAGCTCAGCACCAGCTACCGTCTCAACCCGCAGTGGACCGTGGGCGGCTCGCTGGCCTGGCAGAGCCTGACCTACTACCAGCAATCCTCCGCCCCCTATGCACGCGCCGACCAGCGCGCCTATGCGCTGGTGGGCCTGATGGCGCGGTACGACGTGGACCGCCAGTGGTCGGTGACGCTGAACGTCAACAACCTGTTCGACAAGACCTATATGCCGGGCCTGGGCTCCTATGGCACAGGCGTGTATGGCGATCCGCGCAATGTGCTGGTCACGGCCCGCTACAGGTTCTGATGCGGCTGCCTGGCGGCTGTGCCACTAGGCCTGCGACCACATCCGCAACAGGTTGTGGTACGTGCCGGACAGCGCGGAAAGCGCAGGGTCGCCCGGGTGGCGCACCGTCAGTTGCTGGATCTGCTGGTCCAGGTCGAACAGGATGCGGCGCTTCTCGTCCGAGGCCACGAGGCTGTGCGTCCAGAAGAAGCTGGCGTAGCGCGTGCCGCGCGTGACGGGGTTGACGCGGTGCAGGCTGGTGCCGGGGTAGACGATGGCGTCGCCTGCGGCCAGCTTCACGCTCTGGTGGCCGAAGGTGTCCTCCACGATCAGCTCGCCGCCTTCGTACTCGTCGGGCTCGCTGAAGAACACGGTGGTGGAGACATCGCTGCGCACCTTGATGGCCGTGCCGGGGATGGTGAAGATGGCGTTGTCTATATGGTTGCCGTAGGTGCCGCCGCCTTCGTAGCGGTTGAAGCGCGGCGGCAGCACCTTCAGCGGCAGGGTGGCCGACATGAACAGCGCGCTGGCCCCCAGCTTGTCGAGGATGAGGTTGCCTATCGCCTGGCCGGCCTGGCTGTCCAGCGGCAGCTGCAGGTTGGCCTTGACCTGGGCCGCCAGAGGGCCGGCCGTGGCGCGGCCGTCCTGCCACGGGGCCTGCTCCAGCGCCTGGCGGCACTGGCGCACTTCGTCGGGGCTGAGCAGGGCGGGTATGCGGAGCATCATGGCAGGCGGTCCTCAGGGGGGAATCAGCGAGTGTCCCGCAAAAAAGCCCCGCAGGCGGCGATGGCCTGCGGGGCTTTGCGGTGATCTGCGCAGCGTCAAGCCGCTGCGCGTTCGCGCGGGGCGATCAGCAGATCAGTACGTCCACTTGAGCGAGGCCACGGCCGAGCGGCCTGCGGCCATGGTCGCGTAGTGGGGCGAGCGGATGCCGCTGTAGTAGACCTTGTCGCCCAGGTTGTACAGGTTCAGCTGCACGGTCAGGTTGCGGTCGATCTGGTAGGCCACCATGGCGTCGTAGCGCGCATAGCCGCTGGCACCCTTGGTGACGATGCCGCCATCCACCGTGGACAGGATGTAGCTCTGGTTCACGCTGCTCTGGGCGTAGATGCCCAGGCCCACGGTCAGCTTTGCCATGGGCTTGTAGCTGGTCCACAGGCTGAAGCTGTGCTTGGGCGTGTTGGGGAAGGGCTGGCCATTGGCCACGCTGCCCGCGCCTGCGTTCTTCTGCTCGCTGTCCATGTAGGTGTAGCCGCCGAAGACGCTCAGGCCCGGCAGCACGCTGCCCGTGAAGCCCAGCTCCACACCGTTGACCACCTTGTTGCCGCCCATGTAGGTGACACCGTTTTCGGTGATGCGCGCATTGGTCACGTCGTTGCGGAACAGCGCGGCCGTCAGCGCCAGGCGCTTTTCCATCAGGTCCCACTTGGTGCCCAGCTCGAGCGAGCGGGTCTTCTCGGGAGCGAGGTTGGCCAGCTGGTCGGTGGAGATGCCCAGGTCCTCGTTGCCGTTGCCCAGCATGGAGCCGCCGGGGCGCGAGGAGGTGCCGATGCTGGCGTAGATGCTGCCGTTGGTGGCCGGCTTGTAGACCAGGCCCAGCTGGTAGTTGAACAATGTGTCCGAACGGCTCAGATCATAGGCCGGCGTGGTGCGGCCGGCGGGGCCGGAGGAGCTGATCTTGTAGTGGTCCATGCGCAGGCCGGCATTGAGCAACCACTGGTCGTTGAACTTCAGCGTGTCGAAGCCGTACAGCGCCACGGTGTCGATCTGGTTGTGGCTGGGGTCGCCCAGCGTCACGGGCAGGTTCCACAGCGGGCTGCTGTCGGGGTTGTTCAGCGAGGCGCACCACAGGCTGGCGGCCGTGCAGGTGGTGTTGGTGGTCTGCAGCGCGGCGGTGCGGGACTCGGCCTTTTCCTTGGACAGTTCCAGGCCGAACGAGTAGCTGTGGCCCACGCTGCCGGTCTGGGCCTTGCCCGTGAATTCCGAGAGGTTCTGCAGCGTCTTGATGTCGGCCACGCGTGCATTGCCACGGCGGAACACATAGCCGTTGACGACATTGCCCTTGCTGTCGTCGGGCTGGGTCCACAGGTAGTCCTGTTCGGTCTTGCTGTAGCGCAGGCTGTTGCGGAACTTCTGGGTGTCGGTGAACTTGTGCTCCACGGTGGCCGTGAACAGGTCGCTCTTTTCCTTTTCGTAGTCGCGGCTGGTCAGGCCGTACCAGTTGTCGCGGTTGTTGCCGTAGGTGGGACGCACCACGCTGCCGCCGCGCAGGCCGGCCGCAGCCGTGCTGCTGTACAGGTAGGGCACGCCGCCATCGGGAATGTTGTCGGTCTGCAGGTGCTGCCAGGACAGCGAGACCTCGGTGGGCGTGCCCATGCCGAAGGTCACCGTGGGGGCAATGCCCCAGCGCTTGTTCTCGGGGCCGCTGCGGCCGGGAACGTCGGCGTCGTGCACCATGGCGTTCAGGCGCAGGCCCACGCCTTCGCCCAGCACGCGGTTGGCGTCGATGGTAGCGCGCCGGTAGCTGTCCGTGCCCAGGCCCACGTCGCCGCTGATGAAGTTCTCGTTCCTGGCCTTCTTGGTCACCAGGTTGATGGAGCCGCCAGCGCCGCCACGGCCTGCATAGGCCGAATCGGCGCCCTTGATGACTTCCACCGCTTCCAGGTTGAACACCTCGCGCGTGCCGGCCGCAATGTCGCGCATGCCGTCCACGAAGGTGCTGGCCTGGGCATCCATGCCGCGGATGAAGGGCTGGTCACCCGAGGGGTTGCCGCCTTCGCCGTTGCCGAAGGTGATGCCGGGCGTGGACCGCAGGGCTTCCTGCAGGCTGGTCGCGCCGGTTTGCTTGATGATTTCCTCGTTGATGACCTGCACCGTCTTGGGCGTGTCCACCAGCGGGGCCGTGAACTTGGCCGAGGAGGCGTTGTCGGTCTTGACGGGCGCTTCGGTCGAAGACGTCACGTTCACGGTGCCCAGCGTGGTGCTGGTCTGCGCGAAGGCCGAGGTGCCCGCGAGGCACAGGGCAGCGGCAAGGGCCAGCTGCGTGACGTTCGCGGGGGGGAGGATTTGTTGGATTTTGCTCATGTTCACTCCGATGAAAGCCCGCGAATTGTTATTGCGAATCACTAGCGTTCGGTTTCTGTTTCGTAAAGTTGACCGGTTTGTGCCGGGTGAAAGTCCTTCGCGTTGCCGCCATGCAACAAACGAAAACCGTGTTTCACCAAAGATCCAATGAAAAAAGCGGCTGTCGCCAGCCGCTTGAGTCTGCTGCGGGGCGCCTGCAGCGCCCGTCCCTGGCCTTATTCGTTGGCCGGGTTGGCCAGCAGGGCCTTGTAGATCACGGCGCCGATCAGCGCACCCACGATGGGGGCCACCCAGAACAGCCACAGTTGCGAGATGGCGATCTCGGGGCCGAACAGGGCCGGGCCCGTGCTGCGCGCGGGGTTGACCGAGGTATTGGTCACGGGAATCGAGATCAGGTGGATCAGCGTCAGGCACAGGCCGATGGCCAGCCCGCCAAAGCCGGCTGCCGCGCGCTTGGCCGTGGCGCCCAGGATGACCAGGATGAAGAAGGCCGTCATCACCACTTCGGTGACCAGGGCTGCCGTCATGCCGTAGCCGCCCGGCGAATGCGCGCCGTAGCCGTTGGTGGCAAAGCCGCCGATGTCGGCACTGGCCTTGCCCGTGGCGATCACATAGAGGATGGCCGCGCCCGTGATGGCGCCCAGCACCTGCGAGACGATGTAGCCCGGCAGTTCGCTCCAGGCAAAGCGCCCACCCATGGCCAGGCCCACGGAGACGGCCGGGTTGAAGTGCCCGCCCGAGATGGGCCCGAAGGCATAGGCGCCCGTGAGCACCGTCAGGCCGAAGGCCAGCGAGACGCCGACCAGGCCGATGCCTACCTGCGGGAAGGCGGCGGCCAGCACGGCCGCACCGCAGCCGCCCAGGGTCAGCCACAGGGTTCCGAGGAATTCTGCGGACCATTTTTGAACAGAGCTGTGCATGGAAAATCTCCTGAAGCAGGCCCGCCATTGCGCCCGGGCCCTGCGCGCACCGTCCGCCGCACAGCGGAAAGTGGCGCAGTTATAGCCCTGCGCCAGCCCCGCCGTGAGGGCGAAAAAGTGAACAATCGTCCAGAGCCTGCGCCGCCACAGGGGCGGCGGGGTCTTGATAATGCGCTCGCCGGCCCGAGATGAGGGCTGATTTTTTCCCTGTTGTGAACCCATAGGACATAGGACACTGTCTGCATGAGCAAGCAAACCCATTCTTTTCAGGCCGAAGTTGCACAGCTGCTGCACCTGGTCACGCATTCGCTGTATTCCAACCCCGAGATCTTCCTGCGCGAGCTGGTCTCCAACGCCTCCGACGCCTGCGACAAGCTGCGCTTCGAGGCGTTGAACGATGCCTCCCTCTATGAGGACCAGCCCAACCTGGAAGTGCGCGTGTCCTTCGACGCCGCTGCCAAGACGCTGACCATTGCCGACACCGGCATCGGCATGAGCGAGCAGGAAGCCATCGACAACCTGGGCACCATCGCCAAGAGCGGCACCAAGGCCTTCATGGACAAGCTGTCGGGCGACCAGAAGTCGGACTCGCAGCTGATCGGCCAGTTCGGCGTGGGCTTTTACTCGGGCTACATCGTGGCCGACAAGATCACCGTGGAAACGCGCCGCGCGGGCCTGCCGGCCTCCGAAGGCGTGCGCTGGACCAGCGGCGGCACGGGCGAGTTCGAGGTCGAGCAGATCGAGCGCCCCCAGCGTGGCACCAGCATCACGCTGCACCTGCGCCCCGAGGCCGAGGAGTTCCTCAACGCCTGGAAGATCAAGCAGGTCATCGGCAAGTACTCCGACCACATCAGCCTGCCCATCCTCATGGAAAAAGAGGAGTGGAAGGACGGCGAGAACGACCAGCCCGGCACCATGGAGAAGACGGGCGAGTGGGAGACCATCAACAAGGCCAGCGCGCTGTGGACACGTCCCAAGAAGGACATCACGGCCGAGCAGTACCAGGACTTCTACAAGGCCATCAGCCACGACTTCGAGAACCCGCTGACCTGGAGCCACAACCGCGTCGAGGGCAACACCGAGTACACGCAGCTGCTGTTCATCCCGGCCAAGGCGCCGTTCGACCTCTACAACCGCGACAAGAAGGCCGGCGTCAAGCTCTACGTCAAGCGCGTCTTCATCATGGATGACGCCGAGGCGCTGATGCCCGGCTACCTGCGCTTCGTCAAGGGCGTGATCGACTCGGCCGACCTGCCGCTGAACGTCAGCCGCGAGCTGCTGCAGGAAAGCCGCGACGTGCGCCTGATCCGCGACGGCTCGACCAAGCGCGTGCTGTCCATGCTGGAAGACCTGGCCAAGCACGATCGCCACGACGCTGCCGCTGACGCGGCGGCCGACGGCGTCACCGACGTGGTCAGCGAAGAGGACAAGGCCAAGGAAGGCAAGTACAGCCAGTTCTACGCTGAGTTCGGCCCCGTGCTCAAGGAAGGCCTGGGCGAGGACTTTGCCAACAAGGAACGCATCGCCAAGCTGCTGCGCTTTTCCTCCACCAGCCAGGACGAGGCCATCGTCTCGCTGGCCGACTACAAGGCCCGCATGAAGGAAGGCCAGGACGCGATCTACTACATCACGGCCGACTCCCTGACCGCCGCACGCAACAGCCCGCAGTTGGAGGTCTTCCGCAAGAAGGGCATCGAAGTGCTGCTGATGGCCGACCGCGTGGACGAATGGGCCATGGGCTACCTGACCGAATTCGACGGCACGCCGCTGCAGTCCGTGGCCAAGGGCGCCGTGGACCTGGGCAAGCTGCAGGACGAAGAGGAAAAGAAGGCCGCCGAGGAAGCGGCCGAGACCTTCAAGCCCCTGCTGGCCAAGCTCAAGGAAGCGCTCAAGGACAAGGCCGAGGACGTGCGCGTGACCACGCGCCTGGTGGACTCGCCCGCCTGCCTGGTGGTGCAGGACGGCGGCATGAGCCTGCAACTGGCGCGCCTGCTCAAGCAGGCCGGCCAGCAGGCGCCGGACGCCCGCCCCGTGCTGGAGGTCAACCCCGAGCATCCGCTGGTCAAGAAGCTGGACGGATCGGTGCATTTCCATGACCTGGCCAACATCCTGTTCGACCAGGCCGTACTGGCCGAAGGCGGCATGCCCGAGGACCCGGCTGCCTACGTCAGGCGCGTGAACGCGCTGCTGGCGTGAGTTCCTCACAAGGATTGCCCCGCCGCATCCCCTAGGCCTTAGTGTCTGCTCACTGCCGCGCCAGCGCGCGGCAGATCAGCATTGCAAGCCGGTGCCAGCCAAGCTGCCACCGGCTTTTTCACGTCTGCGTGCCGTGAGGAAAACCGACCGGAAAAGGTCGACTCACGAAAAACTCACAAATACCTCTAAATACTCACTTTTGTTAAAAATTCCAGATCATATTTACTTTTGGTAATAAAGAACCATCATGCCTCCTTTTGGTGCGTCCGGTAGTCGGCTTTCTGACAGAGCTGTTCCAGCCGGGCACCTCGTGCGTCCGTGCCTGCGGCATTCGGCGCTGTCAACGAAGCAAAAGAGAGGTTTGTATGGCTTTCACGAGAAAGGGCTGGCTGGCGCGTGCGCTGCTGTCCGGCGGCTTGCTGGCAACAGCGGCTGCCGTGGCGGCGCCGGCCGACACCGACATCCTGGTCAACCAGGACGGTCTCTATGACGGACAGGACGCATCGGCAGGCCCTGCCGGCGGCAACTTCACCTATGTGGCCAAGGTCAGGCACAACAACATCGGTCCCGACGCCGTAGGCGTCACCCTGACCGAGGTGCTGCCCGTGGGAGCCGTGTTCCAGGGCTACAGCAGCAGCCCGGGCGGCATCACCTGCACGGCACCGGCTGCCGGCACGGTGCTCACCGCAGGCAACAACACGCTGGTCTGCAACATCGGCAACCTGGCGCCCGCCGACGGCTTCAAGTCCGTGGGCTTCGAGGTCATCCTGCCGACCGTCGGCACCAACTGGCGCGCCGTGGCCAGCGCGCGCATGGCCTCGCCCGACTACGACAACGACCAGAACAACACGCAGCTGGACCGCAACTTCACCACCACCGAGGCCGCCGATCTGGCCATCGCGATGGCGGCTCCCGCCAGCGTCGCCAACGGCGGCGCCTTCCAGTACACCATCGACGTGCAGAACAAGGGCCCGTCCGAGGTCCCCGCCGGGGGCCGTACCGTGGTGCGTTTCCCCGTGCCCAACGGCGCCGTGGTCACGGGCGTGCCCTCAGGCAGCGGCTGGAGCTGCACGCCCGCCTCGGGCTATCCGCTGATCTCGGGCGAGCTCAGCTGCACGCGCGGCGGCCCGGTGCTGCCCGGCGCCGTGCTGCCTTCCATCTCCGTGCCGGCCATCGCCAACATGAGCGGCACCATTGCCGGCGCTGCCAGCGTCAAGGGCTACAAGGACGCCAGCACCGAGATGCCCGACGGCCAGTCCGGCAACAACACCGCCAGCGCCGCCGTGGTTTCCAGCGGCAGCGAGTTCGTGGATGTCTCGCTGCGCAAGCAGGTGGCGCCCACGGTGCTGGATGCGCTGCAGGCGACCGAGGTCACCTACACGCTGCAGCCGCGCCGCGAAGGCGGCTCGCTCGTGCCGCGCGATCTCACCGTCACCGACACCCTGCCGGCCGGCGTGACCTTCACGGGCTTCGACGGCAGCACGGCGCCCTGGAACTGCGGCCACAGCAGCGGCACCATCACCTGCACCCACGCGGGCGAGTACCCGGTGGCCGGCTACGCCAACATGCAGGCCATCCGCTTCAAGGCCAGCGTGGCTGCGGGTGGGACACCCGGCACGCAGCTGGTGAACCAGGGCGTGATCGGTGTGGCACCTGGCCTCAACGAGCCCAATACGACCAACAACACGGCCAGCGCGGCCGTGGACTTCAGCAACGATGCGCGGCTGAGGCTGGCCAAGGCAGGCCCTGGCCGCCCGGTGCTGGCAGGCCAGGAGTTCGAGTACACGATCACCGTGACCAACACCGGCCCCATGCCCGTGCTGCCGAATCAGCAGATCACCGTGACCGACAACCCCGCAGACGGCCGCATGGCCATCGTCAGCATGTCCGGTGCGGGCACCGGCGCGGGTGACTGGACCTGCGTCGCCCAGAGCTGCACCTCGACCGCGGGCCTGGCCGTGGGCGCCAGCCGCCAGATCACGGTCAGGGCCAAGGTCACGCTGGCCTCGGGCCATCTGGACTTCACCAACAACGCCTCCGCTGGCGTGATCGGCCGGGACAATGCATCGGCCACCACCTCCGCGACCGTCACCGTGTCTGCCGACAAGGTGGATGTGGGCATCGTCAAGAGCGTGGTCAGCCCTGTGCCGCCAGCCTCCATCAAGAGCGGTGAAGAGGTCACCTACCAGCTGGTGGTGAAGAACCACTCGGCCAGCACCACGGTGACGAATGTCCGCGTGCGCGACGCGCTGCAGTCCCTGGTCAAGCAAATTGACGGCGTGCGTATCGTGGGCGGCAACCCGGTGGACGAGGCCGGCAACCCCGTGCCGTACACCTACCCGGGCGGCGGCTTTGTCTCCAGCCGCATCGTCTCCGGCGCCAACGCCAGCTGCGGCACCCCTTCGGGCGGCGTCAACAGCGAGACGCGCGATCTGACCTGCGACATCTCCTCCATGGCCCCGGAGGCCGAGGTGGTGATCGAGGTCAAGATCCGCCCCAAGCGCGCCACCACCGGCAACTATGCCAACGCGGCCTCGGCCCAGTCCCTGGACATCCATGATGCCGATCCCGGCAACGATTCCTCTACGGCCAGCATCACCGTGCAGGCCATCGCGGAAATCGCGGCGCAAAAGCAGGTCTCGCCCAAGGTGGCCGCTGCGGGCGAGCCTCTGACCTATACGGTCACGGTGCCCAACTACGGCCCCTCGTCGGCCGCCAATGTCACGCTCAAGGACGTGCTGCCTGCAGACGCCATCTTCATCGGCACGCCCACGGTCACCGGCGGCGGCACCTGCACTCCGGCTGCCACCGATGGCGTGCAGGGCGGCACGCTGGAATGCGCCTGGACCAATCCGCTGGCTGCAGGCTCGCAGTACACCGTGAGCTACAAGATGCGCTCGCGCGGCGATCTGGCGGCCGATACGGAGATCCTCAACACGGTCGCCGTGGACACCACCACAGAGGAACTGACCAAGGCCAACAACCAGGCCGAGGCCAAGGCCCGGCTCAAGCGCGCCGAGCTGGATGTGAACATCAGCATGCGCCACACGGCGGACGGCCTGGTGCTGGGTGAGGACACCGAATACACCATCACGGTGACCAACTCCGGCCCCTCCTACGCCACCCAGGTGGTCGTGACCGACAAGTTCCCCGCATCGGGCTCCACGGCCACCTTCAGCTACCAGAACGGCCTGGCGCTGGCCGGCATTCCCGGCGCCTCCGCATCCTGGTGCGGCGTGCAGCCGGCGCTGAACGCGACCAGCGGGCCGCTGCAGTGCACCATCCCGGCGCTGGCTCCGGGCCAGAGCATGACCATCAAGTTCAAGATGCGCGCACAGACCCTGCCCGACAAGGCATCGGGCGGCACCATCTACCACGAGGCCTCGGTCAAGCCCTTCGAGACGGAATGGCTGAGCAATGGCGGCGATGTGATCGTCAACAACACCACTACCGACCGGACCTCCACCAGCCGCCAGGGCAATGCCGTGGACCTGGGGATCGGCAAGCAGGGCCCCGCCGGCCCGCTGGACGATGGCGACACGGCCAGCTACACGCTGACCGTCACCAACTACGGCCGCGATCCGCAGTCGCCCGCGGGCGGCTCGGTGACCGACGTGCTGCCCGCCGGGCTGGAGTTCGTCTCGGCCTCGGCAGGCTGCAGCTACGCCAGCGGCACGCGCACCGTGACCTGCAGCGTGCCGCAGCTGGCCCAGGGCGGCACGGCGGTCTTCACGCTGGAGACAAAGCTGGACAAGCCCTACAAGGGCGCCCGCCCGCTGGTCAACTCGGCCACGGTCTCGGTGCCCGGTGACGGCAATCCCGACAACGACAAGGGCACGACCACCACGCCGCTCAAGCCGGGCCCGGACACCACGGCCAGCATCCCCACGCTGTCGCAGTGGGGCCTGATGCTGATGTCGTCCCTGCTGGCGCTGATGGCGCTGGGGACCATGCGCAGGCGCGAGCGTCGGTGATGCGCCCGTGACGGCAAGGGCCGGTGGCGTGATTCACGCACCGGCCTTTGTCGTCTTTGAGCGGTCCGAAGATAATGCGAGCCTATAGAGGGACACTGTTTCGCAACTGCCAGGTCGCAAGCCCGGCAACCAACACTCCAAGACCTGCCATGCTGCGCTTCTTTCTGATCTTTCTGGCCATCCAGCTGACGATGTTCGGGCTGAACCTGCTCAGTTGGGTGCAGCAGCACATCGTGCTGCCCTGGACGTCCTTTCTGGCGCACATCTGCGCCTCGCTGGTGACCTGGTTCGACAGCACGGCCTCGGCTACGGGCAAGGTGCTGTGGAACACGGCCACGGGCTTCGGCGTCTCCATCGAGGCCGGCTGCAACGGCCTGGAGGCCTACATCGTGCTGTTTGCCGCCGTGATGGCCTTCCCCTCGTCATGGCGCCAGAAGCTGGTGGGCCTGCTGGCCGGCTTCGTGGCCGTGCAGGCCATCAACGTGCTGCGCGTCATCAGCCTGTTCTACCTGGGCCAGTGGAGCACCACGGCCTTCAATTTCGCGCATGAATACCTCTGGCAGGCGCTGATCATGCTGGACGTGCTGGTGTTCTGGCTGCTGTGGGTGCGCTGGAGCGGCCGCAAGGCGCCGTCGCAGGATGACGGCGGCCAGCCGCCGCTGCCGCCCGCCGCTGCAGCTTCCGCCGCCGTGGCCGCTTGAGGAGCAGGCCATGATCGGACGCAATCCCATCTCGCGCTTCGCGGCCCTGGCCATGGGCGGCATCGTGGTGCTGACCCTGGCCTGGACGCTGGCGGCCGGCTGGCTGGCCGTGCCGGTGTCCGGCATGAGCAAGTGGGTGCTGGAGAACGCCGCCAACGGCTGGGTGCAGCGCGTGGACCTGGAGACGCCCCGCAACCTGGTCGTCAATTCCTCGGTCCAGGTCTCCAACGAGCAGACCGGCTGGCGCCGCGCCGAGGCCATCGTCGAGGTCGATCCTGCCCGCTACGGCTACGGCCTGCCGGTGCTGGTGGCCATGCTGCTGGCGGCCTGGGGTCCGGGCCGGTGGTGGCGCATCCTGGTGGGGTATGTGGCGCTGCTGCCGCTGCAGACCTTCAGTGTGGTCACGCAGGTGTTGATGCAGTTGTGCCTGGCTGCCAAGCTGGACCTCAATGTGCTGGGTCTCCAGGGATGGCAGCTCAATGCCATTGTCTACGGCTACCAGATGGGGGGCCTGATGGTGCCCACGCTGGCGCCTGTTCTGCTGTGGCTGGTGCTGGACATGGGCTTTGTGCGCCGCGTGCTGCTGCCGGCCTGGAACCGCAGCCGTGCTGCCGCCGCACCGCAGCCCGTGGTGGCGCCCAAGCCCTCGGCATGGCGCCAGACGGATGGCGCGGCCACCTCCACCGGCAACCCGCTGGTGTCCTCCAGCAGCGCAGCCACCCTGCCACGGGCCAAGGCCAAGACCACGGGGCCGGCGCAGTAGGCCTGCACTTCCCGGCTGGCGGGCAGGCCCTGTTTTCTCAGCCCTGCGCGGGCATGGGCGGCAGCAGGCCGCGCTCGGTGATGAAGTCGATCACCTCGCGCAGGCCCTTGCCGCTTTTCACGCTGCCCATCACATAGGGCTTGTGGGCGCGCATGCGCTGCGTGTCGGCTTCCATGATGGACAGGTTGGCGCCCACGTAGGGCGCCAGGTCGGTCTTGTTGACCACCAGCAGATCGCTCTTGGTGATGCCGGGGCCGCCCTTGCGCGGAATCTTCTCGCCGCCGGCCACGTCGATCACGTAGATGGTCAGGTCCGACAGCTCGGGGCTGAAGGTGGCGGCCAGGTTGTCGCCGCCGCTTTCGATGAAGACGATGTCCGCCTCGGGGAACTGGCGCAGCATGCGGTCCACGGCTTCGAGGTTGATGGAGGCGTCCTCGCGGATGGCCGTGTGCGGGCAGCCGCCGGTCTCCACGCCCATGATGCGTTCCGGCGGCAGGGCCTCGGCCACCGTCAGCAGGCGCTGGTCTTCCTTGGTGTAGATGTCGTTGGTGATGACCACCAGGTCGTAGTGGGCGCGCATGGCCTTGCACAGCATCTCCAGCAGCGTGGTCTTGCCGGAGCCGACAGGGCCGCCGATGCCGACGCGCAGCGGGGGGAGTTTCTTGGTGCGGGTGTTCATGGTGGACTTGGGGTGAGTGATCAGGACCGGAAGAGCCGGGAGTACTGGTGTTCGTGCCGCGCCTGCAGCACGCTCCATTGGGGCAGCATGGTGTCCAGCCGGGGCGGCGCCTCGCTGGCGCGGCGGCGTGCCTCGCCCACGGCCTGCTCCAGCAGCGGATGCAGGGCCAGCAGCAGGCTCTGGCCCGCCACCTGGCCCAGCGGCACGGCCTTGATGGCGGCGGCCACTTGGTTCTCCAGCCAGGAAAAGCCATAGGCCAGCAGGGCATGGTCCTCGTCTGTATCCACGGCGGCGCAGGCACAGGCAAAGGCCGTGGGATAGGCCAGGCCCGGCCCCTCCACAAGGGCGCACAGTTGTGCGATGCGGGGCGCAAAGGCCTCGCCGCCCCAGGGCACGGAGCGCAGCAGGCTGTGCAGTGACCAGCCCATCTGCAGCGTCTCGGCACGGGTCTCGCGGCTGTCGCGGCTGGCAATGAACCACTGGTTCCATTCGTGCACCGCCCCCTCGTCGCCTGCGCTCCAGGCCCGGCGCAGCAGCAGCCACAGCGGTGCCTCGCAGCGTGCAAAACCGTGGGCCAGCGCATCGGCAATCCAGGTGCGCGCCGTGCCGGCATCCGTGACCAGACCGTGCTCGATGGCGGCCTCCAGCCCCTGCGAATAGCTGAAGCCGCCCACGGGCAGCTGGGGCGATGCCAGGTGCAGCAGGGCGCACAGCCCCTGTATCGACAGGTCAGCCATGCGGATGGTCGTGGCCGTGCCCGTGTCCGCAGCAGCCTTTGTGGTCATGGTCATGGTCATGGTCATGGCTGTGGTCGTGGCCATGCTCATGCCCGTGGGAATGATCGTGGGAATGGTCGTGGGAATGGCCGTGTTCGTGCCCATGGTCATGCAGCGCATACACGCTCTGCGCCAGCGCCTGGTCCTCGGCAAAGCTGGCGTCATGGCCGTGGCGGTGGCCGCCGCCATAGGCGCCTGCTTCGGGCTCGAAGGGCGCATCCACCAGGGCCACCTGCGCACCCAGGCGCAGCAGCATGTCGTGCAGCACGGGGTCGTTTTCCAGGTGCAGGTGCGTGGGCGTGACCTCCACCGGGATATGCCGGTTGCCCAGGTGGTAGGCCGCACGCAGCAGGCCCAGCGGCGTGGCCGCCGTCACGCGCAACACCGCCTGGGGCGCGGCGCGCACGGCGACCAGGCTGCCATCCTCGGCCACCAGCACATCGCCGCCGCGCAGCACGCTGCCGCGCGCCAGCACCACGGCCAGCTCGCGCCCCGTGGAGTCGATGGCCGCAAAGCGGCTCTTCTGGCGCATGTCCCAGTCCAGTTCCAGCGTGGCGGCGCGCCTGACCAGCACGGCGGCAAGGCCGCCGCCCTGGGGCATGTGTTTGTTGACGGTGAGCATGGATTTGCTTTTTACTAAGAGTGGGTACCGCGTGACGCAACCGAAGACAGCAAAGGAGGGGTCATCATGTTCGCCGTCAAACTGATCGAGGTAGGAGATGCCTTGGGATTGATCTTTCCCGAGGAGTTGCTGAGGCGTTTGAAGCTCGGCGAAGGTGACCGTTTGTACATGAGGGAGTCTGCGAACGGCAGTGTCACCTTTTTTGCCTATGACCCGGATGATCATCTTCCGGGTGGTACGGGTACATCTTCTTCAGGCGATGCAAACGTGTGAATCTGCTCTGCATAGGGATGACCAGATAGTCAGAACAGAAAATACCGCTGCGCCATCGGCAGCTCGGTGGCGGGCTCGCAGGTCAGCAGCTGGCCGTCGGCCACGACCTGGTAGGTCTCGGGATCGACGCTGATGTCGGGCTGCCAGTCGTTGTGCACCATGTCGCGCTTGCTGACGCTGCGGCAGTTTTCCACGGCCACGGTGCGCTTGCGCAGGCCGTAGCGGTCTGCCACGCCGGCCTGCTGGGCGGCCTGCGAGACGAAGGTCAGGCTGGCCGCCGCCACGCCGCTGCCCTGGCCCGCGAACATGGGCCGGTAGTGCACGGGCTGGGGCGTGGGAATGCTGGCGTTGGGGTCGCCCATGGCGGCGCTGGCGATGCTGCCGCCCTTGAGGATGAGGCTGGGCTTGACGCCGAAGAACGCCGGCCGCCACAGCACCAGGTCGGCCAGCTTGCCGACCTCGACCGAGCCCACGACATGGGCGATGCCATGCGTGCGTGCGGGATTGATGGTGTACTTGGCCACGTAGCGCTTGACGCGGAAGTTGTCGTGGCACGCGTTGTCGCCCGGCAGGCTGCCGCGCTGGACCTTCATCTTGTGTGCGGTCTGCCAGGTGCGCAGCACGACCTCGCCCACGCGGCCCATGGCCTGGCTGTCGCTGGAGATCATGGAGAAGGCGCCCAGGTCGTGCAGCACGTCCTCGGCGGCGATGGTCTCGCGGCGGATGCGGCTTTCGGCGAAGGCGATGTCCTCGGCAATCGAGGCATCCAGGTGGTGGCAGACCATGAGCATGTCCAGGTGCTCGTCCAGCGTGTTCACCGTGTAGGGCCGCGTGGGGTTGGTGGACGAGGGCAGCACGTTGGCCTCGCCGCAGACCTTGATGATGTCGGGCGCGTGGCCGCCGCCCGCGCCTTCGGTGTGGTAGGTGTGGATGGTGCGGCCCTTGAAGGCGGCCACCGTGGCCTCGACGAAGCCGCCCTCGTTGAGCGTGTCGGTGTGGATGGCGACCTGGGTGTCGGTCTCGTCGGCCACGCCCAGGCAGCAGTCGATGGCGGCGGGCGTCGATCCCCAGTCCTCGTGCAGCTTCAGGCCGATGGCGCCTGCCGCGATCTGCTCGCGCAGCGGCGCGGCCTGGCTGGCGTTGCCTTTGCCCAGCAGGCCGATGTTCATGGGGTAGCCGTCCACGGCCTGCAGCATGCGCTCCATGTGCCAGGGGCCGGGCGTGACCGTGGTGGCGAAGGTGCCCGTGGCCGGGCCCGTGCCGCCGCCGATCATGGTGGTTACGCCGCTGGTCAGCGCCTCGTCGATCTGCTGCGGGCAGATGAAGTGGATGTGCGTGTCGATGCCGCCGGCCGTGACGATCATGCCCTCGCCCGCAATGATTTCCGTGCCGGGGCCGATGACGATGGTCACGCCCGGCTGCATGTCCGGGTTGCCGGCCTTGCCTATGCCTGCGATCAGCCCGTTCTTGATGGCGATGTCGGCCTTGACGATGCCCCAGTGGTCGATGATCACGGCATTGGTGATGACGGTGTCGGCACAGTCGGCGGCCATGCGCTGGCTCTGGCCCATGCCGTCGCGGATGACCTTGCCACCGCCGAACTTGACCTCTTCGCCGTAGATCGTGTGGTCCTTCTCGATCTCGATGACCAGGGCCGTGTCGGCCAGCCGCAGGCGGTCGCCCACGGTGGGGCCGAACATCTCGGCATAGGCCTGGCGCGTGATGCTTGCCATAGCATTCCCTTTCTGTTGTCTACGACGCTATGCGTTGCTCGTTGTACTTAAAACCGGCGTGGTCCAACCCGGGGACACCGAGGAAGGGCCGCCCCGCACCGAGGGTGTCGTCCCCCTCCCGCGAAGCGAGAGAGGGGGAAGCGGCGTAGCCGCTCAGGGGGTACTTCAAAGCCTGCCCATCACCTTGGCGTTGAAGCCGAAGATGATGCGGTCGCCGGAGATTTCCACCAGTTCCACGGTGCGCTCCTGCCCGGGCTCGAAGCGCACGGCCGTGCCGGCCGCGATGTTCAGCCGCCAGCCGCGTGCGGCGGCGCGGTCGAAGTGCAGGGCCTCGTTGACCTCGAAGAAATGAAAGTGCGAGCCCACCTGCACCGGCCGGTCGCCGGTGTTGGTGACCGTGAGGGTCTGCACGGGCCGGCCTGCGTTCAGCAGGATCTCGCCGGGCTCGGCCAGCAGCTCGCCGGGGATGATGCGCTCGGTCATGTGCGGCTCCCGCGCTCAGCCTGCCAGCGCCACGGCACCGTAGCCCATGGCGGCCACTCCGGCCAGGCGTGCGGCCCAGGCCGATGCCGTGCCGCCGCGCATGGCCCGGCCAAAGGCCACGCCCAGCGCATGCAGCACCAGCGTGGTGGCGACCATGCCCGCCATGTAGGCCCAGAACACGGCTGCGGGCAGCGCGTGGGGGAAGACCTCGCCATGCGCGTATCCGTGAAACAGCGCGAAGGCGCCGGCCAGCACCATGGCCAGGGCCACGGGCAGGCGGCGCTGGGCCACCAGCAGCAGGCCGAAGGCCAGCAGCGAGGCGGCCACCATGGGCTCCACGGCCGGCAGCTCCAGCGGGGTCTGCGTCAGCGCCAGGCCCAGCGCCATGCAGGCGGCAAAGGCCACGGGCGGCAGCCACTGGCGCTGCAGCATCAGCCCGCACCACAGGCCCAGCGCCAGCATGGCCAGCAGATGGTCCAGGCCCGCGATGGGGTGGGACAGCCCGGCCATCAGGGCCTGCATGGCGCCGTCGCCGGCGTGCAGGTGGGCGCCGGCCCCCGTATGGGCGCTGGCGGCCGTGGCGGCGGCCAGCAGGGCCGGGGCGAGCAGAAGGCGGGGATGGAACATGGCGGATCTCCTCAAACGATCGGGTGATGAACGGTGACCAGCTTGGTGCCGTCCGGGAAAGTGGCTTCGACCTGGATGTCCGGGATCATTTCTGGAATGCCCTCCATCACATCGGCGCGCGTCAGCACCGTGGTGCCCAGGTGCATGAGCTCGGCCACGGTCCTGCCGTCGCGTGCCCACTCCAGCACGGCGGCGCTGATCAGCGCCACGGCCTCGGGGTAGTTGAGCTTCAGGCCGCGCGCCTTGCGCCGCTCGGCCACCAGGGCTGCGGTGAACAGCAGCAGCTTGTCTTTTTCACGCGGGGTGAGTTCCATGGATGAGTCTCCGTTGATCAGGTGGCCCAGAGGCGGGGAGGGCGGGCAGGCATGTCCAGCAGTGCCGGGCGCAGCAGGCGCCAGCCTTCATGCAGCACGGCCCGTGCCGCCTCCATGCGCCGGGCCAGCACGCGCAGCAGCAGCACCGAGGGCGCGCCACCCTGGCCGGCCAGCAGGCTGGCGCCGGCGCGCACTTCATCGCTCCAGGGCAGGCTGGCGGCCAGTTGCTCGCTCAATGGCTCCATGGCCGCCAGGGGTTCGGGGGCCACGGCCCAGAGGCTGGCCTGTATGGGCAAGCCTGCCCAGGCAACGGGGCTGGACAGCAGGGCATGGCCGGCGTGCAGTTCGCCTTGCTCCAGCCACAGCGGCCGTCCGCCGCATGCGAGCCGGTTGTGAAGCTGCAGGCGCGCGGCAGCGGTGGGCGCGGCGCCGGTGTGGTTCCAGTGCTCGCCCGCGCCATAGCGGCCCAGCACCACGGCATCCCAGCCGATGGCGCGCGCGCCCGGCGCCAGATCCAGGTCCAGCGCCATGGTGGCGTCGGCACCGGCGAACAGCATGTTTTCCTGTGGCAGCCATTCCAGGATGGCGCCTTCTTCCACGCGCAGCCGCACGCGCTGCGCGGCCGGGCGGCCCTGGGACTTGTACCAGCGCGTGGCGCCCGGTGTGGTCAGCAGGGCGTGGGCGCCGGGCTCCACGGTCACATTGATCTGCAACTGGTCGCCGCCGGCCACGCCGCCGGGCGGGTGCAGCAGCACGGCATGGCAGATGCCGGGGCCTTCGGGGTGCAGCGGTTTTTGCACGCGCAGCGGGCCGCTGTGGCGTGCGTGGGAAAGCACGCTGCCTTGGCCGGCGCGGTGCCCGAAGCGCAGGTCCAGCATGGCCTGCCAGCCCGAGGCGCAAGCGGGCACGGCGGTGATCGGTAGCGCTGCGGACATGGGCGTGACGGGCGGTACAGGGCGTGGTGGTTGTAACGGCCTTTGTCATGCATTTAGCGTGCCAATCCGGTGCAGTGGCGGTTGCGCCATGCTGGTGCGCTGGCGCATCGGATTGGTGCGTTTCCTGCATGGCAAGGCGCGCAAGACGGCACGTTTGCAGTGCATTCTTGCGCAGCGTGCCGCAGGCTGGTGCTCTTTCTTACGCGTTTGCCCGGGTCTGACGCGCCAGGCTTCTGTCCCAGGCCACGACGGCCAGCGTGGCCAGGCTCAGAATCAGGCCCGCCATGCTGGCACCTGTCCATCCCCAGTGCAGCCAGGCCGCCGAGCCCACGGCCGAGCCTGCCGAGGCGCCGATGAAATAGCCCGTCATATAGACCGCATTGATGCGCGAGCGCGCCAAGGGTGCCAGCGCATAGATCACGTTCTGGTTGCTGATGTGCAGAGCCTGCAGCGCGGCATCGACGATGAGCAGTCCCGCCAGAAACCACCACAGGCTGGTGCCGCCCAGCCACAGCGCCCCCCAGCCCGCCAGCATCAGCAGGCCGCCTGCCAGCGTGGTGCGCTGCTCCAGCCCCCGGTCGGCCAGCCGGCCGGCCATGTTGGCCATGAGGGCGCCGGCCACGCCGACCAGGCCGATGAGGCCGATCTGCGCATCGCCAAACCCGTAGCCTGGCCCGGCCAGCAGCAGTGCCATGGTCGAGAACAGCACGCTCACCGTGGCAAAGCCCATGCCGCCGATCAGCGCCCGGCTGCGCAGGCGCGGCTGCTCGCTCGCCAGCGTGAGCAGGGAGCGCATCACCGCGCCATAGCCTATGGGCTGGGCCGGCTGCGCCAGGGGCAGCGCGCGCCGCAGCAGCAGGGCAACGCCGGCCGTGGCCAGGGCGCCCACCCAGTAGACGGCATTCCAGCCGCCCAGCTCCGACAGCAGGCCCGCCACGCTGCGCGCCGCCAGGATGCCGATCAGCAGCCCGCTCATGACCAGCCCCACGGCGCGCCCGCTGGCGCCGGGCGCCGCAAAGCTGGCCGCCATGGGCACCAGCACCTGGGCCGCGACCGAGAACAGCCCCGTCATCAGCGTGCCCGCCGCCAGCAGCGCAAAGCTGTGCGCCATGCCGCTGGCCAGCATGCCCAGCGCGGCCAGCAGCATCAGGCCCAGCACCAGGCGGCGGCGTTCCAGCATGTCGCCCAGCGGCACGAGCAGCAGCAGCCCCAGCGCATAGGAGACCTGGGCCATGGTTACCGTCAGCGAGGCACGCGCCTCGCTGATGCCCAGGTCGATGGCGATGGAGTGCAGCAGCGGCTGGTTGAAGTAATTGGCGCCCGCGCACAGGCCGCAGGCCGTGGCCATGAGCAGCAGGGTGCTCTGGGGCAGCACGGGCGTGGCGGTGGCCTGCATGGGCGGCGAGGGCAGGGCGGGGGCCGGGGAGGATCTGTTCATCGGACGAATGCCTGTGTTATCTGCTTATGGGTGGCAAACGGATGGCTCAGACCCACAGCGGCGGCCGTGCGGGCTGGGCGTGGGCGGGCAGTGCGGCCACGGCATCGACCTCGATCAGCATGCCGGGCAGGGCCAGCCGGGGCACGGGGATCAGGGTGCAGGCCGGAAAGCGCGGCAGGGTATTGCCGGGGGCGCCATCGCCGGGGGCGCCGTCGCTCCAATGCAGGCGCACGGCGGCCTGCCAGTCGTTGAAGCGGGCCTCCGAGTGGTCGACGATGAGCAGGGTCAGCTTGACCACCTGGCCCATGTCTGCGCCCGCCGCCTGCAGCGCCAGCTTGAGGTTGGACAGCGCCTGCTGCGCCTGGACCGCGAAGCTGTCGGGCAGGTCGCCCGCCTGGTTCTCGCCCCCCTGGCCCGAGACGAAGGCCCATTGCGCCGGCCCGTGCACGGTGACCACATGGGTGTAGCCGTTGGGCGTGGCGTCGTAGAGGCCGGCGGGCTGCAGATGCTGCAGTTGCGGGGCCGTGGAAGCTGCGGGCTGTGCCGAGGAGGTGGCAAGTGCGTCGTGTGGCATGTATGGCTTGGAGTCTGAGAGTGGGCCGGACCGGGCGGCGAGGCTTGCCAGTGTGAAACCTCAACCAAAGTTGAGGTCAAATGCAGGCCTGCTTGGACCTATTTTTCCTGCGCCTATTTTCCTGCTGCCATGAATCTGTCTTCTGCCGGTGTCACCGCGTCCGACCATGACGGGCCGGCCATCCTCTCCGTGGGCGAAGTCGCCCGGCGCAGCGGCATCACCGTCTCGGCCCTGCATTTCTACGAGCGCCAGGGGCTGATCGAGAGCCTGCGCACGCCCGGCAACCAGCGCCGCTATGCGCGTGCCGTGCTGCGGCGCGTGGCGGTCATCAGGGTGGCCCAGCGCATGGGCGTGCCGCTGGCCGAGATTGCCGAGGCGCTGCAGGACCTGCCCAGCGGCCGCACGCCCACGCAGGTCGACTGGGCCGCGCTGTCCGCGCGCTGGCGCCATGCCCTGGATGCGCGCATCCAGGGCCTGACCCAGCTGCGCGACCAGATCGACGGCTGCATTGGCTGCGGCTGCCTGTCCCTCAAGGTCTGCCCGCTGCGCAATGACGGCGACTGCCTGGCCGAAGACGGGCCGGGACCGCACTTTCGCTGAACAGGCATGCGCCCTTGGCGGAACTAGTGCTTGGGCATGGGCAGCGTGGGCGTGCGCGTGCACATCCAGCACAGCCAGCCGGCCAGCGCACCCATGACGATGCAGTAGGCGACCAGGGCCTCGGTGATGCCGATATGGTCCGAGAGCCAGCCCAGGCCCAGGATGGGCACGATGGTGCCCAGGTAGCCGACCACCAGGTACGTGGACAGCAGGCCCGTGCGTGTGGCCGGTGTCGAGACCTTGTTGACGATGGACATGCCCGCCAGGTTGCACAGGCCGTGGCCCGCCGCCGTGGTGATCACGCTGAGCGCGAACAGCAGGGCCGAGCCCGCGAAGCTGTTGACCAGCAGCAGGAGGTTGCAGGCCACCAGGCAGGCAAAGCCCACAATGGCCGAGCCCTTGGTCGGGCGCGGGCGCGCCAGGTACTGGAAGCCCGCCGAGAGGAACAGGATCACGCCGATGGACAGGCCCGAGACAGCCGGCCCGTGCCAAGGCACCATGCGCTGCATGAAGCTGGGCGCCAGCGATGCGAACAGGCTGAACATGCCGAAGGCGCAGAACGCGCACATGCCGCCCAGTGCGTAGTGGCGCGCAAAGCGGCGCTCCGGCAGCGTGATGGTGGGCATGAAATCGCGCCAGTGCAGCGCGCGTGCCTGGGTGGAGGCCAGCTCGGCCGGCTCGGCAATGCGCACCTGGTACAGCGCATAGACGGCCAGCAGCCCCAGCCCCAGCGAGGGGATGTAGGCCGTGACCAGCGGCCAGGGCAGCCACTGCGCGATCAGCCCGCCCACCACGGGGCCCAGCCCGAAGCCGAAGGCAATGGTCAGGCTGGTCGTGGCCGCGGCGCGCTGCAGGTCGCCCCGGTTGTTGAGCCGGGTCATGCCCACCGAGGCCGAGGTGGTGATCAACCCCGAAGCCACGCCGATCACCACGCGCCCCAGCGCAAAGCTGGGCACGTTCCAGGCCACGGCGGAGGCCAGCACGCCCAGCGTCATCAGGATCAGCCCGGCGCGCAGCACGGTGACAAAGCCGAATCGGTCGGTCAGCCGGCCCAGGAACAGCAGGCTGGCCAGCGCGCCGAACATATAGGCCACGAAGATCTGCGTGATGTGGCTGGGCTGCAGCCCCCAGGCCTGCTGGTACAGGGGGTACAGCGGGCTGGCCAGGGCGGTGCCCATGACACCCACGCACATGGAAAAACACACCCACGCATAGGGTGGCCAACGGGTTTGCATAGAAAAGGGAGCGAAAAGGGAGCGCGAAGAAAGCGAAGGGGAAAGCGGCGCCGCGCAGGCCTGGCGCCACCGGGGCGCCACGGCACTGTCCGGGAGCGCATGGAATCTGGAATGACCCGCAGGCCAATGGGTGAATTCTAAGAAACCCGCGTGTCCTGGGTGTTTCGCTGCCTCCGAGCCCCTGGCATGGACCCGGGCATACCGCTGGCAACGTGCGCCTGGCGGGCGGGTGTACCCTGTGGCCGTCCCTGTGTTTTCCCTTGTCCAGAGAGTCCGGCATGCCAGTTCCATCCTCCGCTTTCATGACCTCCCAGCCATCCCGCAAGGCAGCGTGGACCGCGCTTGGCGCCTGCGCGCTGCTGCTGGCCGGCTGCGGCTCGGTGGGCGGCGGCGTGGGCATCGGAATTCCGGTCGGCCCCGTGTCGGTGGGCGTGGGGCTGGGCAGCGGCGGGCTGAGTGCCGGAGTCGGCACGGGCGTGGGCCCGGTCGGCGTTGGCGTCGGCGTCAACCAGAGCGGCCAGGTGCTGGGCAGCGCAGGCGTGGGCGCCTCCACGGGTGTGGGCGGCGCGCGGGTCGGCGTGGGCGTGGGTTCATCCACCGTGCTGCACGATCCGCAGCGCTCCAACGTTCAACCGGCCCAGGAGCCAGCGCCTGCCGCCCCGCCTCAGACCCCGGCCGGCCAGGTGCAATGGCGTGATGCCAGCGGTCAGGTCGTGCCGACCTGCCGCGTCGATGGACGTTGCTGAGGTGCGAGAGAGGGGAACGGCGCGTAGCGCCTCAGGGGGTGTTTCCTGTCACCCAGCCCAGACGATGCGGTCGCGACCAGCGTTTTTTGCGAGATAAAGGCGCCGATCGGCATCGGCCAGCAGTTGCTGGGCACTGTTGGTGGGCGAAGGCGCAATGCAGGCCACGCCCAGGCTCACGGTCAGCGCCTGGCCCAGGGGCGAGGCGGCATGGGGCAGGTCCAGCAGCCTGAGCGCATCGACGATGCCCTGCGCCACCAGCACCGCGCCATCCAGCGCCGTATGGGGCAGCAGGCAGACGAATTCCTCCCCCCCATAGCGCGCCAGCAGGTCGCCCGGCCGGTGCAGCGCGCCCTGAATGGCCTGGGAGATCTGGCTCAGGCATTCATCGCCGACCAGATGGCCGTAGTGGTCGTTGTAGGCCTTGAAGTGGTCCACGTCCATCATCACCAGCGACAGCGGCTCGCCCAGGCGCTGCAGGCGCATGAACTCGCGCTCCAGCTGGGCACTGAAGAAACGCCGGTTGGCCACGCCCGTCAGCCCGTCGCTGTGCGACAGCAGTTGCAGCATCTGGCGCTGCTGCGCAATCTCCAGATGCGTGCGCACGCGTGCCTTGAGCACGGCCGGGCGAAAGGGTTTGGTCACGAAATCCACGGCGCCCAGGTTCAGGCCCAGTTCCTCGCAATGGGGCTCGGTCAGCGCGGTGAGGAAGATGATGGGGATATGCGCGGTCTGCAGGTCGGCCTTGAGGCGGCGGCAGACCTCGAAGCCGTCCATCTCCGGCATGCGGATGTCCAGCAGGATGAGGTCGGGCAGGTACTGGCGGGCCAGGGCCAGCGCCTCCTCGCCGGTGTAGGCCACAAGCGGGCCGCACAGATCCTTGATCACCTGGCAGATGATGGTGGCGTTGTCCGGAACGTCGTCCACCACCAGCACCTTTTGCGCGGCAGGCAAGGGCTGTAGCGGGTTGGGCAGCGATGGTGGGAAGGCGGAGTAGGGCATGGCCGATGGGATTTCGGGCCGAGAATACCCCGGAACCCGCAGCCCTGGATAGGGCGCCGCGGGCATGGACAATTTGTAAAGATATCTGTCTTCGGGAGGCAGGCAGCCCGGTGGCCTCAGGCGTATAGAGGCTCTTCCTGCATGGCCTCGATCTGCTCGTTGAGCATGTCCACCTGCCCGCGCCAGTAGTCGGGAGTGCCGAACCAGGGGAAGTTGATGGCAAAGATCGGGTCGTCCTGGCGCCGCGCCAGCCAGGCGCTGTAGTGGATCAGGCGCAGCGTGCGCAGCGGCTCGATCAGGGCCAGCTCGCGGCGGTCGAAGGGGCGGAACTGTTCGTACCCATCCAGCAGGGCGCCCAGCTGGCGCGTGCGCTGGCCCCGGTCGCCCGACAGCAGCATCCACAGGTCCTGCACGGCCGGGCCGGTGCGCGCATCGTCCAGGTCCACGAAATGCGGGCCGCCGCGGCCTTCGTCGTCCAGCGGCGTCCACAGCACGTTGCCGGGATGGCAGTCGCCATGCAGGCGCAGCGTGCGCGCGCTGTGCAGGCCGAAGTGGCCGGCTGCGCTCATGCCGTCGGCGGCGGGTGCCATCAGGTCCAGGGCGCGCTGGCAGGCGGCCTTCCAGGTGGATTCCACTTCCAGCGGAATCATTTGCCGGTCCAGCAGCCACTGCATGGAGTCGTGGCCGAAGCTGGCCAGGTCCAGCGCCGGCCGGTGTGCAAAGGGCCGGGCCGCGCCCACGGTGTGGATGCGTGCCAGGAAGCGCCCGGTCCACTCCAGCACCTCGAAGTCGTCCAGCTCGGGCGGACGGCCTCCGCGCCAGGGGCTGACCGAGAAATCAAAGCCCGCGTGGCTGTGCAGCGTGGCGCCTTCCAGCACCAGCGGGGGCACGGCGGGCACTTCGGCGGCCGTCAGCTCGGCGCTGAAGGCGTGCTCCTCCAGGATCTGATCGCGGCTCCAGCGGCCCGGGCGGTAGAACTTGAGCACGACGCGATCGCCGTCTTCCAGTACGGCCTGGTAGACGCGGTTTTCGTAGGAGGCCAGGGCCGTGAGCCGGCCGTCGCCCCACAGGCCGACCGAGGCCAGGGCGTCGAGCACCACGTCGGGCGTGAGGCGGGCATAGGCGTGCGAGTCGTCGTCGGGGACGACATTCAGATCAGGATCGTGCGGTGTGGCGGACATGGGCCGATTGTCGCCGGGCTGGCTTAAGCTGTGCGGCTGCCTAGCCTTCGCCGATTCGCCCGCCGTGCCGCTGCTGTCCCATTTCCTGCAATCCCATGCCATAGCGAGCGCCAGCGCCAGCTCCAGCTCCAGTGCGGCAGGCGCATCCGACGACTGGAACGGCTGGCACCTGGGCCGGCGCCGCTATGCGGTCTGGGTGCTGGAGCTCCATGCGCTGGGCCCTGGCGAGGGCGAAGCCGTGCGCCGCGCCTGTGCGCAGGCGTGCCAGGCCCTGGCCGCTGCGCTGGTTCCTCGGTACGAGCGGCAGCTGCATGTGACCCTGGCCACGGCCGGCTTTCTGGATGGCGATGCGGCCCTGCCGGACGCCTACGGCGCGGCGGAACTATCGCGCGACTTGCGCGCGCTGCAGGACCTGCCGGCCGCACCGCTGCAACTTGAATTCGGCGGCTGGGGCAGTTTCGAGATGGCGCCGTATCTGCAGGTGCGCGACCGCAGCCAGGGCGGGCCCACGCTGGGCATGCTGCATGGCGCACTCAGGCCGGCAAGACCCGAACTGGCGCTGACCGAGGCACTGCGCCCCTACGTGCCCCATGTGACGCTGGGCGCCTGGAACGCCGCCTGGCCACGCGCCCAGGTGCTGCAATGGATAAGCGGCCTGCCGGTGCTGGAGCACTGGCAGGCCGCCGTGGGCGAGATCGCGCTGGTCAGCTATGCGGCCGACGCCTTGCACGGCCCGTTGACCTGCCATGCACGCTACGACCTCCGGGGTCGCAGGCTGCAATGGCGGGAGCGGCCGGGCTGGGTCTGATCAGACCAGGGTGATCTGCACGTCGATGTTGCCGCGCGTGGCGTTGGAGTAGGGGCAGACCTGGTGGGCTGCGTCCACCAGGGCCTGGGCGGCGGCCTTGTCCATGCCGGGCAGGCTGACCTTCAGGCGGGCAGCGATGCCGTAGGCGTTGGGGATGGTGCCCAGGTCCACTTCGGCGTCGATGGACAGGTCCTGCGGCAGGCTGATCTTCTGCTTGCCGGCCACGGCCTTGATGGCGCCGATGAAGCAGGCCGAGTAGCCTGCGGCGAACAGTTGCTCGGGATTGGTGCCCGTGCCGCTGGTGCCTGGCGAGGAAAGGGTCACGTCCAGGCGTCCGTCATCGGTGCGCGAGGCGCCGTCGCGGCCGCCGGTGGTGTGGGCACGTGCGGTGTACAGGACTTTTTCGAGCTGGGCCATGGTGTCTTCCTTTTGCAAAGTTGTCCGGCTGTGCGGACGGGTGGAGGAAATCGGCAATCCGTTGTCAGTCGCTGCGGCGCGGCGCCAGCCGCTCGCGCAGTGCGCCGAGTTGCTGCGTCAGCGCCTGCAACTCGGGCAGCGTGCACTGCGTGCTTTGCAGCACGCAGGCGGGAATCTTTTCAGCCGCATCGCGCAGTGCCCGGCCTTGCGGGGTGAGCGTGATGCGCACGCGGCGCTCGTCCTGTGCATCGCGCACCCGCTCCAGCAGGTTCGCGCCTTCGAGCCGCTTGAGCAGCGGCGTCAGCGTGCCCGAATCCAGGGTCAGCTGCTCGCCGATCTCCGACACGGTCAGGCCGTCGCGCTCCCACAGCACCAGCATCACCAGGTACTGCGGATAGGTCAGGCCGATGCCGTCGAGCAGGGGCTTGTACAGCTTGGTCATGGCCAGCGACGCCGAGTACAGCGCAAAGCAGACCTGGTTGTCCAGGCGCAGAAGCTCGGGGGTGTCGGTGGGCAGGGCGTTGCGTGGCATGGGTTGAATTATTGCTGTCAATTAAATTGTGCACAACTTAATTGATGAAATCCCTCCAGATCGGAGGGGGAAGATCGGGAGGGCGAGAAAGGCCTATCGGCCCGTGAAGCGCGCGGGGCGTTTCTCGATGAAGGAGCGCACGCCTTCGGCGGCATCCTCGCTGCTGGCCAGGCGCTGCTGCACTGGAATGAAGTCGGCCACGGCGGCGGCCTGGCCCAGCTCGATGGCCTTGAGCACATTGAGCCGCGTGGCCACCACGGCCTGCGGGGCCTGGGCGGCAATGCGCTCGGCAATGCGCAGGGCCTCGGCCAGTTCCTGGCCCGCTGGCACCACCTTCTGCACGAAGTTCAGGCGATAGGCCTCGGCGCTGTCGAACTCATCGGCCGTGAGCAGGTGCAGCATGGCATTGCCCACGCCCGCACGCTCGGCCATGCGCAGCGTGGCGCCGCCCGTGGGCATGATGCAGCGCTGCACTTCCAGCTGGGAAAAGCGGCAGTCATCGGCCGCGACCACGATGTCGGCGCCCAGCATCAGCTCGATGCCCACGGTGAAGCAAATGCCCTTGACCGCCACCACCATGGGCTTGGCGCGGCGCCGGTAGCCGACCAGGCCGTAGTCGTGCGGCTCCACCAGGCCTTGCGGGATGGCCTTCCTGCCCGAGCGCAGGTACTCCGCCATCACCGGCAGGTCCAGCCCTGCCGTGAAATGGCTGCCAAACGCATGCAGCACGCCCACGCGCAACTCGGGATCGTCGTCCAGGCGCGTATAGGCCTCGGCCAACTGCTGGAACATGGGTGGCGTCCAGCCGTTGCGCTTGGCGGGGCGGTTGATCCCGATCAGCAGCACATGGCCGCGCACTTCGCAGCTGATGCAGCCTTCGGGCGGCGGGGTGGGGGTGTTGATGTCCATGGTTGTCTCCTGCGCATGGACCTTAGTGCAGGCCAGGGATGGGTGCAGTCGCGCAGAGGACGGTAGAAAACGGAATGAATATCTAAGCAATGCTTTCGTTTTCTGGGGTTTGGGAAGCTGCTCGATAGAAAATCGATAAGATCGTTTCGATTCATTGCCAGCGCCGTTGCCGATCGATAAGATCGAAACCATGCTTTCGATTTCATTGAAGCCATGAAGATCTCCATCGACTCTGTGGATGCACTCGGTGACGCGGTATGGGCCGTTCGCAAGGCGCGACGCTTGCGCCAGGACGATGCAGCAGGCGCCGCAGGCGTGAGCCATGTCTTTGTGCGGGACGTGGAGCGCGGCAAGCCCACGGTCCAATTCGGGCGCGTGCTGCAACTGCTGTCCGAACTGGGAATCGAGGTGCTCATCGACCTTCCCGAGGGAACCGAGCAGGCCTATCTGCAGCGCCGCCAGGCCAGGCTGCCACCTGAGTCCCATGGTTCCCACGAGTACCGAACGCGCCAGGGCGCGCCGGACGGAGGGCCAGCCGCTGAAGTCAGGGAGGAGCCCGGTGCCCGTGACTCGGACGATGCGTTCTTCCGCACTGCCTTCGAAAAGAACAGGCCGTGACCGCACGCATCCTGGACGTATTCATCAACGGCCGGCTTGCCGGAAAGCTGGTCGAAAACAGGGATGTCTGGGGCTTTGCCTATGAGGAGGAGTGGATGGGCGACCCTCGCGCCTTCCCATTGGCGCCCGGCATTTCCTTGGCAAAGCGCAGGCACATCGACGGATCTACGCACCGCAGCGTCCAATGGTTCTTCGACAACCTGCTGCCCGAGGAAGCACTGCGCAGTGCGATCAGCAAAGAGCTGGAGGTGAATGAGCACGATGCCTTCGGCCTTTTGCAGGCCCTTGGCGCGGAATCGGCCGGATCCCTGGTCCTGCTGCCGCCTGGGGCGGGTGCAGCCGAGCGCGGCGCAAGGAGGCTGGAGTTCGGCGAACTGTCACTGAGACTCAGGAACTTGCCGCGCACGTCCTTGCATGCCGGATCACCCAAGCGCATGTCCCTGGCTGGAGCGCAGCACAAAATGGTGGTGCTGTACGACGAGAAAACCGCTCGCCTGCAGGAACCCTTCCAAGGGACGGCTTCCAGCCATATCCTCAAGCCGGACTCCACGGCCGAAGGCTATCCGCACTCGACCGTCAACGAGGCCTTCACCATGAAGCTTGCCGGGCGCCTGGGGCTTGATGTGCCGCCGGTACACCTGCTGTACACGCCCGAGCCGGCCTATGTCATCAACCGCTTTGACCGCGTGTTTGATGAAGCGTCCCAAGAGTGGCTGCGACTGCATGTGGTGGATGCCTGCCAACTGCTCGACCTGGCCCGGACTTTCAAATATCAAGGAGCCAGCATCCAGACACTGGCGTCGTTGATGGACCGCTGCCGCGAAAAGGCGCAAGCCCGGATGGGCATCTATCAGTGGCTGCTGTTCAACACCCTGGTGGGCAACAGCGACAGTCATCTGAAGAATCTGTCGTTCCTGGTGGACCGGGGCGGCGTCAGGCTGGCGCCGTTCTACGATCTCCTGAGCACCGCCGTCTATCACACGCGGGCTTACGCCGATGAACATGCGGTATGGCCACAGGAGCGGCTGACGGTTCCGCTTGCGGGTGCGGCCTTCTTTGCCGACGTGACCTACGGAAAGCTGATGGCCGCAGGTACGGCCTTGGGCTTGACCCAGAGCACAAGCGGACGTGTGCTCGACAGGATGCTTGGCATGCTGGCTCCGCAGGCCGATGCGTTGATCGCAGAATTCGAGGCTGGCCAGCTCCACCAGCCTGCCGACTCTGCAATGGACCATTCCACAAGAAGTGCCCACCTGAGAATGCTCAGGTCGATACGTCACATCGTCATCGAGGACATGCTGGCGCTGGTGCGCAAAACCAAGTAGCGCGCTGCCACCAAAACAAAAGGCGAAGGCCAGCCTGAGCTGCCTTCGCCTTCGCTTGGCCTTGGGGGCCGTGTATCAGTAGCTGTACACGCCGCGGCCCGTCTTGCGGCCCAGGCGGCCGGCGGCCACCATTTCCTTGAGCAGGGGGCAGGGACGGTACTTGCTGTCGCCGAATTCCTTGAGGTAGACCTCCATCACGGCCAGGCACACGTCCAGGCCGATCATGTCGGCCAGGGCCAGGGGGCCGATGGGCTGGTTGCAGCCCAGCTTCATGCCGGCGTCGATGTCCTCGGCCGATGCCAGGCCTTCGGCCAGCACGAAGAAGGCCTCGTTGATCATGGGCACCAGGATGCGGTTGACCACGAAGCCGGGGGCGTTCTTGACGGTGATGGGGCTCTTGCCCAGGCGCTCGGACAGTTCCTTGACCGTGGCGTGCGTCTCGTCGCTGGTCTGCAGGCCGACGATGATCTCCACCAGCGCCATCATGGGCACGGGGTTGAAGAAGTGCATGCCGATGAACTTGTCGGCACGGCCCGTCACGGCGGCCAGCTGGGTGATGGAGATGGACGAGGTGTTGGTGGCGACGATGACGTCGGCATCCAGCAGCGCGTCCAGCTGCTTGAGGATCTTGACCTTGAGCTCGTAGTTCTCGGTGGCGGCCTCGATGACCAGTTGCGCGCCCTTCAGCGCCGCGTAGTCGGTCGATGTCTTGATGCGGGCCAGGGCGGCGGTCTTCTCTGCCTCGGTCAGCTTTTCCTTCTTGATCAGGCGGTCCAGGCTGCCCGAGACGGTGGCCACGCCCTTCTGGACGGCGGCCTCAGAGATGTCCACCATGACCACGTCGATGCCCGATACCGCGCAGGCCTGCGCGATGCCGTTGCCCATGGTGCCTGCGCCGATGATGCCTACGGTTTGAATTGCCATGACTGTCAGTCTCCTCAAACGAACAAAGTGAATGCGAACGTGAATGCGATCCGGCGATCGTAGCGGGATTCGGAGCATCCACCGGGTTTGCCCCGGCTTGCGGCGCCGCGCAGGCGACTGCAACAGTGGATGGCTACACCGCAGGGGAGGGGAGACATGCTGGATTTCATCGTGATCGGAGGGGGATCGGCGGGCTCGGTGCTGGCCGGGCGGCTCAGCGAGGATGCCGAGACGCAGGTGGCGCTGCTGGAGGCCGGGCCCCCCGACTCCAGCGTGCTCATCCACTGTCCGGCGGGCATGGCCGCCATGGCCAAGGGCGGGCGGCACAGCTGGGGCCTGTCCACCGTGCCGCAACCGGGCCTGGACGGGCGGCGTGGCCACCAGCCGCGCGGCAAGGTGCTGGGCGGCTCCAGCGCGGTCAACGCCATGGTCTATGTGCGCGGCCAGCCGACCGACTACGACCACTGGGCGGCCCAGGGCAACCCGGGCTGGAGCTGGAGCGAGGTGCTGCCCTATTTCCTGCGCGCCGAACACAATGAACGCGGCGCCGATGCCTGGCATGGCGCGGACGGGCCGCTGAACGTGGCCGACCTGCGCGATCCCAACCCGCTGTCCCGGGCCTTCGTGCAGGCTGGCGTGCAGGCCGGCCATGCGCACAACGCGGATTTCAACGGCCAGGCGCAGGAGGGTGTGGGCCTGTACCAGGTCACCCAGCGCAACGGCGAGCGCCACCACGTCGCCAAGGCCTATCTGGCGCCGCACCGTGCCAGGCCCAATCTGCGCGTGGAAACGGGTGCCCAGGTGCTGCGCATTCTGTTCGAGGGCCGGCGCGCCGTGGGCGTGGAGTACCTGCAGGGCGGTACGGTGCAGCAAATGCACTGCC
Organism: Delftia sp. DLF01; assembly: GCF_014852125.1. Lineage (NCBI taxonomy): Bacteria > Pseudomonadati > Pseudomonadota > Betaproteobacteria > Burkholderiales > Comamonadaceae > Delftia > Delftia sp. DLF01. The sequence continues at coordinate 935,368 of NZ_JACVAZ010000002.1, read as the reverse complement.
GGCGCGAGGTACTGCTTTGCGGCGGCGCACTGCTGTCGCCGCAGCTGCTGATGCTGTCTGGCGTGGGGCCGGGCGATCACCTGCGTTCGCTGGGAATCGATGTGGTCCACCATCTGCCCGGCGTGGGCGCCCATCTGCATGACCACCCGGATGTGGTGCTGGTGGTCGATGGCGCGCAGCTGACCGACAGCTTCGGCCTGTCACTGGGCGGTGCGCGCAGATTGCTGGCCGCCGTGGGCCAATGGCGCAGCCAGCGGCGCGGCATGCTGACCACCAACTTTGCCGAGGCGGGCGGCTTCATCCGCAGCAGCCCTGGCGAGCCTGCGCCCGATCTGCAACTGCACTTCGTCGTCGCCAAGCTGGTGGACCACGGGCGCAAGACGGTCTGGGGCCATGGCTATTCGCTGCATGTCTGCGTGCTGCAGCCGGCCAGCCGGGGCAGCCTGCGCCTGGCCAGTGCCGACCCGCTGGCCCTGCCGCTGGTGGATCCGGCCTTTTTCTCCGACGCGCAGGACCTGCGGCGCATGGTGAACGGCGTGCGCCGCGCCCACGAGATCCTGGCCCAGCCTGCGCTGGCGGCCCTGGGCGGGCGCGAGATGCCGGCCTCGGCCGGCGCGCAGGACGATGCAGGCATCGAGGCCTTCATTCGCAGCCATGCCGACACCATCTACCACCCCGTGGGCAGCTGCCGCATGGGGCCGGGGCCCATGGACGTGGTCGATGCGCAGCTGCGTGTCTACGGCATCAAGGGCCTGCGCGTGGTCGATGCCTCGGTCATGCCGCGCATCGTCAGCGGCAACACCAATGCGCCCACGGTGATGATCGCGGAGAAGGCGGTGGACATGATCCGCGGGGGATCCCTCTAGGTGCCTGGCGTGCGCCCGTGCGCCATGGCCTGCTCCGGGATGGAGGCCGACGGCTGCGGCCCCTGCTCCTCGGACGCGGCCACCGGACTCAGCCGCACCTGCGTCCAGCAGTCGCGCCCGCGGCGCTTGGCGGCGTAGAGGGCGGCGTCTGCGGGGGCCAGCATCAGTTCCAGGCACAGGCCGTTCCAGGCCTGGGGTGCGTGGGCGCAGCCGGCGCTGAAGCGCACTTCGAAGCCCAGCACCTTGCGCGAGGCCTGCAGCAGCGCGGACTGCAGGCGGGTGCACAGGGTGTCCACGCCGTCGTCCGTGGTGTAGAGCAGCAGGCAGAACTCCTCGCCGCCCCAGCGCGCAGCGATTTCGTCGCTGCGCAGCTGCTGCTGCAGCAGGCGGGCGAACAGGCACAGCGTCTGGTCGCCCACGGCGTGGCCGTGCTCGTCGTTGACATGCTTGAAGTGGTCCAGGTCCAGCATCACCAGGGCCAGGGCCTGGCGGTGGCGCTGGGCATGGGCCAGCATGGCGGGTGCGCGCTCCAGCAGGGCGCGGCGGTTGGGCAGCCCGGTGAGCATGTCCTGCAAGGCCAGGTCGCGCAGTTGCTGGCTGGTCTCGTCGCGCCAGGCCACGAGCACGGCCACCATGAGCAGCGTGCTGCTCAGCGTGGTCAGCAGGGCGAAGATCTGGTTGGCGCCGCTGTCCGCGGTGAAGCTGGGCAGGAAGGGCGTGGCCAGGGCCAGGTAGCTGCGCACGAACAGCATCAGCCCCATGAAGGCGGCCACGCCGCACATCAGGTAGCGCCAGCTGCGCGCCACGGGCCGCTGTGGGTCCAGGCACAGGCCGGCCAGCGCCATCAGGCACAGGCCATGGACGGCGCTGAACCATCCGGTGCGCAGGGCCGCCTGGGGCAGCAGCAGCGCAAAGCCCAGCGGCCCCAGCACGCACAGCGCGATCAGGCCGCGCTCCAGCAGCATCGGGCGCGGCCCCAGCCATTCACGCAGGGCGCGCGCCATCTGCCACTGGGCGGTGGCGGCCAACGCCGCCGCGCCCAGCGACAGCAGGTCACGTCCCATCAGGCCGTGGGGCAGGCGGCTGGCGATCAGGATGAGGGTCCAGGCCAGGGCCTGCATCAGGAAGAAGTGCTGCGCATGGCGCGCCGCACCGCTGACGCGACGCCCCATGGCCAGTGGCAGGGCGGCCGACATGGCCATCATGTTGATGGCCACGACGGCGGTCATGGAGAAAAAGTCCAGGGTAGGCAGCGTGGATGGCATGTGCGTCCCTGGATGGCGGTGCGAAGCGTGGCCCGTGAGAAGCGGTGGCCGGTGGCGGGGCGCTACTGGAACGCCACCTCCGCGAAGCTGCGCAGCTTGCGGCTGTGCAGGCGCTGGGTGCCGCCTTCGCGCAGGATGTCGATGGCGCGCATGCCGATGCGCAGATGCTGGTCCACGCGCTCGCGGTAGAAGTGGTTGGCCATGCCGGGCAGCTTGATCTCGCCGTGCAGCGGCTTGTCGGACACGCACAGCAGCGTTCCATAGGGCACGCGGAAGCGGAAGCCGTTGGCCGCGATGGTGGCGCTTTCCATGTCCAGCGCCACGGCGCGGCTCTGGCTGAAGCGCAGCTGGGGCAGGTTGTTGGGCAGCAGCTCCCAATTGCGGTTGTCGGTGCTGGCCACGGTGCCGGTGCGCATGATGCGCTTGAGGTCGGGCCCGTCCATCTGCGTGACGTCGGCCACGGCCTGCTGCAGTGCCAGCTGGATTTCGGCCAGCGCGGGAATGGGCACCCACAGCGGCAGCTCTTCGTCCAGCACATGGTCCTCGCGCACATAGGCGTGGGCCAGCACGTAGTCGCCCAGCTGCTGGCTGTTGCGCAGGCCCGCGCAGTGGCCCAGCATCATCCAGGCGTGCGGGCGCAGCACGGCAATGTGGTCGGTGATGGTCTTGGCATTGGCCGGGCCCACGCCGATGTTGACCATGGTGATGCCGCTGTGGTCGGCGCGCACCAGGTGGTAGGCCGGCATCTGCGGCAGGCGCGGCGGCGGCGTGCCCAGCTCGTCATTGGGCTGGGCCGGCAGGCCGGTGCGGCGCGTGACCACGTTGCCGGGCTCGATGAAGGCCACGTACTCGCTGTCCTCCCGGGCCATCTCGGCGTGGCCCAGGCGGATGAATTCGTCGATGTAGAACTGGTAGTTGGTGAACAGCACGAAGTTCTGGAACCACTCGGGCTGGGTGCCCGTGTAGTGGCGCAGGCGGTGCAGCGAGTAGTCCACGCGCGGGGCGGTGAACAGGGACAGCGGCAGGGCCTCGCCGGGATGCGGGCGCCAGGTGCCGTTGGCAATGCCGTCGTCCATGGCTTCGAGGTCGGGCAGGTCGAACACATCGCGCATCAGCTGGCGCCGCTCGCGCGTGAGCGTTCCCTCGATGTGGTCGTTCTCGGCGAACGAGAAGTGGATGGGAATGGGCTTATCGCTCAGGCCCACCTCCAGCGGCACGCCGTGGCTCTTGATCAGCAGGCGGAACTGCTCGGCGTAGTAGCGCGAGAACAGGTCGGGCCGCGTGAGCGTGGCCTCGTGCGTGCCCGGGCCCTCGACGAAGCCGTAGGCCAGCTGCGTGTCGGCTCGCGCCACGGTGCTCGTGTGCATGCGAACGAAGGGGTAGTAGGCGTGGACGGGAGCGGCCGGGGTTTCGCCGGAGACGAAGCGCTGCATGTTCGAGCGAAGGTGCTCTATCTGCTCCCGGTAGATCTGCTGTACGTGCTCCAGGGCCCGCTGGGGGTCGGTGTGCAAGGTGGCTGCGGCCCTGGAGGCCTGCGAGGGGTTGTGAAGCAAAACCATGGGCTATTGTCGTTGGACTGGATGACTGTTGTGCAATTGCCAGGCGCGCGCCCTCTCGGCCGGCAGGGGTGGCGCCACAAGGTATCCCTGCATCATGCCGCAGCCCAGCTCGCGCAAAAGCGCCAATTGGGCAGGTGTTTCCACGCCTTCCGCCACGATGTCCAGGTGCAGGCTGTGGCCCATCTGCACGATGGCGGTGACGATGGCCGTGTCGTCCTCGCTATCGGGGACGTCGGCGATGAAGGAGCGGTCTATCTTGAGCTGGTTGATCGGGTGGCGGCGCAGGTAGGCCAGCGAGGAGTAGCCGGTGCCGAAGTCGTCGATGGCCAGGCCCACGCCCAGGGCCTGCAGCGCCTGCAAGGTGTCCTGCACCTGCCCGCTGGTGTGCATCAGCGTGGACTCGGTCAGCTCGATGTGCAGCCAGCGCGCCTCCAGCCCCGTTTCTTCCAGCACCTGTGCCACCTCGCGCGCCATGTCGCGCTGGCGGAATTCCAACGCCGAGAGGTTCACGGACAGCGGCACCGGCGCCAGGCCCTCGTCCTGCCACTGGCGCGCCTGGCGGCAGGCCTCGCGCAGCACCCAGTGGTCTATGGCCGAGATCAGGCCGCGCGCCTCGGCAAAGCCGATGAACTCGCCGGGCAGCACCAGGCCGCGCTGCGGGTGGCGCCAGCGCACCAGGGCCTCGAAGCCCGCCAGCCGGCCATCGGCCGTGAAGGTCTGGGGCTGGTAGTACAGCTCGAACTCGCCGCGCTCCAGGGCGCCGCGCAGCTGCTGCTCCTGCATCAGCATCTGGGCCTGGGTGGCCTGGCCGTCCTGGGCGGGTGCATAGAACTGCAGGTTGCGCCGGCCGCTGTCCTTGGCCATGTGCATGGCGCTTTCGGCGCGGTTGAGCAGCTCTTCGGCGTTTTTCCCGTCGCCGGGGTACATGGCGATGCCCATGCAAGGCGAGATCACCAGCGGCGTGCCATCGATGGCGCAGGGCGCCTCGATGATGCGCTGCAGGTGGCTGGCCTGTGTCTCGGTTTCCTGCGGATCGGGGTCGTCGGTGAGCACGACCACGAACTCGTCGCCGCCCACGCGCGCCACCAGGTCGTGGGCGCGCACGCTGCCGCGCAGGCGCTGGGCGACCTCGCACAGCAGCAGGTCGCCGGCCTGGTGGCCCAGCGAGTCGTTGATGGTCTTGAAGTGGTCCAGGTCGATGATGAGCACGGCCAGGGCGCGCCGCTTGACCGAAGCCAGCGACAGCGCCTGGCGCAGCATCTGGATCAGGCGCACGCGGTTGGGCAGCTGGGTGAGCTGGTCGTGCTGGGCCAGGAAGTCCATGCGCTCCTGCGCCAGCTGGCGCAGCGTGATGTCGCGCACCAGCACGATGCGGTAGGGCCCGCCCTCGGCCGGCATGGTCTTGGCCTCGATCTCCACGGGGATGCGGTGGCCGTCCTTGTGCTGGATGGCGCCGTCGAAGCGGTCCTCGCGGCCGCTGCGCATGTACTGCAGTGCGTAGAGGCGGAATTCGGGGCAGATGTAGTCGAGGATGGGGCGGCCGGTCAGCTCGTCCAGCGTGTAGCCGGCCAGGCGGGACAGGGCCTCGTTGCCGTCGATGATCAGGCCATCGCGGTGCATGACGATGGCCTCGGTCGTGACCTCGGTGAACTTGCGCATGCGCTCTTCGCTGTCGCGCACCTTCTGCGCCACATGGTGGTGGTGGCTCACGTCGGTGATCTGCACTACGGCGCCCTGCAGCTGCCCGTGCTCGAAGTGCGGCATCAGCAGCGATTCGATATGGCGAGGCGGTCCATCCGGCTGGGGCACTTCGCGCTCGTAGCGCACATGCTCGCCGCGCAGGCCGCGCTCCACCTGCGGCGCGATGAGCTGCCACACGGCTTCGCCCACGATCTCGCGCACGGTCTTGCCGACTGCCTCGGCGGGCGTCAATCCGAAATTGCGTGCGTAGTTGATGTTGGCGAAGCGGCAGCGCAGCGTGCGCGCATCGAAGTAGGCCAGCATGGCCGGAGCCGTATCTGCTATCAGCCGCAACAGCGCATCGTCGGGCCCCGTGTCTTGCGCATCGATGTTCTCTGGCATGCGTCCCCCTCGCTGGGGATTTATAGCGGAATCGCCGAGATTTTGATAGCGCTCTTGTGCGAGGGTGAGCGGCCGCTGACGCGTGGGAGCGCGTGCGGCTGTCGAGCCTCCGGGGCGGCCGTGGCGGCCTGTCTTTTTTTTGCAGCGCCGCATCACGTGCGGCGCGGCTTCTTTACTTGAGCAGGTCCTGCACCTGGCCCAGTGCAGCCTGGGCGCACTTGTCGTCCAGATGGCCGCCGGGCGCGCCGCCGATGCCCACGGCGCCGATCACCTCGTTGCCCGCCTTCACCGGCAGGCCGCCGCCCAGCAGCAGGTAGCCGGGAATGTTCACCAGGTTGGCGGCGCCGGGGTTCTTCTGCGCGCCTTCCATGATGGCCAGCGTGCTGTTCTTGGCCGATGCGGCCGTATAGGCCTTCAGGCGGCTGGCCTCCAGCGTGTGGGGGCCGGCATTGTCGGCGCGCTGCACGGCGCGCACGGTGCCGGCACGGTCCACCACGGTAGCGGTGACGGCATAGCCGTCGGCGGCGCAGGCGGCCACGCTGCGTGCGGCGATCTGGTTGGCCAGCTCCAGCGACATGTTCTTTTCCGTGCGCACGGCCTCGGCCTGGGCGGCGGTGGTGATCAGGCCCAGGGTCAGGGCAGCGAGGGTGGCGAGCTTGGTGGCGTGGCGTTGCATGGTCTTCTCCTTGGGGGGCAGTACGGCCCGGGCCACAAGCCCGGACGGCATGCATGCACTGTAGAAAATGCCGCCGCCGCGCACCATTCGGACGGTTACGCGCGGCGCTGCGTAGAAATACGGAGAAGACGGGCGTGCTGCTGGGCGAGGAGGTGGCGCCTCAGGCGCCTGCCGCCGTGTCCGCCAGGCTGGCGTAGCGGCGTATGAGCTGGGCCAGGCTGGGCGCCTCCAGCTTGGCGAAGAGGTTGGCCCGGTGCGTTTCCACCGTGCGCGGCGACAGCTCCAGGCTGCGGCCTATCTCCTTGTTGGTCAGGCCCTGCACGATCAGCGCCAGCACCTCGCGCTCGCGTGCCGAGAGCTGGGCGAAGCGCTGCTGCGCATCGCGGTCGGCCTGCTGGCGTTCGCGCGACTGCACATGCTGGCGCACGGCGCCTTGCAGCGCGTCGATCAGCACTTCGTCGTCCACGGGCTTTTCCAGGAACTCGGCCGCGCCGGCCTTGAAGGCGCGCCGGCACATGTCCACCGTGCCATGGCCGGTGAGCATGATCACCGGCTGGTCCACGCCCTGCTCCACCAGCCGGCCCAGCAGGGCCAGTCCGCCGATGCCGGGCATGCGCACGTCCATCACGATGGCGCCTATGCCCTGGCGGTCCAGCCCTTCGAGAAAGGCCAGCGGATCGGCCCAGCACTGCACGCGCAGGCCCACGGTGCCGATCAGCAGGGCCAGGCTGTCGCGCACGGCCTCGTCGTCATCGACCAGATGGATCAGCGGGGACAGGTCTTGGGCAGGCGCGGCGGTCATGGGTTCGGAGGTGGTGGTGTGGATGCGGTGGGGGCGGCGCGTGCCGTGGATGCATTGGCGCATGCACTGGCGCACGCTGCAGGCAGCAGCAGTTCGAAGCGGGCTCCGCTGCCCGGTCCCGAGGCGGCCAGCTCCAGGCTGCCGCCCATGGATTCGGCCAGGCTCTGGCTCAACGTCAGGCCCAGGCCCAGCCCCTGGGCGCGGCCCGTGGCAAACGGGGTGAACAGGCGCTGGCGCATCTCGGGCGCCACGCCGGGTCCGCTGTCCTGCACCGCCACCAGCAGGCGGGTGTCGCGTCGTTCCAGCTCCACCCGCAGATGGCGGGCTGCGGGCGGCTGCTCGTCCATGGCCTGCAATGCATTGACCAGCAGGTTGTGCAGTATCTGCTGCACGGCCACGGGGTCGGCCTGGGCGGCGGGCAGATCGGCGGCCTGCACTTTCATCTGCACCTTGACCTGGACCTGGCGGCGCCGCAGCTCGGGCTCCAGCAGATAAAGCGCTTCGGCAACGGCCTGGTTCAGATCCAGCGGCTCGGCCTGGGGCGCAAGCCCCGGTTGCTCCACCAGGCGGCGCAGCCGGCCTACCACGGCGGACGCACGCTTGGCCTGCTCGGCCGCCTGCGTCATGGCCTGGCGGGCGGCGTCCATCTCGGGCGGGTCCTCGGCCAGCAGGCGGCGCGCGGCCTGGCTGTTGGACAGCACGGCCGTCAGCGGCTGGTTCAGCTCATGCGCCATGCCTGCGGCCAGTTCGCCCAGCGTATTGAGCCGTGCCACCTGGCCCAGCTGCAGCAACTGCTCGGCGCGGCGGCGGGCCACGCGCTGGCGCAGCAGGGCGCGCAGCGCGGCCACGGCCAGCGCGCAGCCCAGGGCCCAGCCCAGCATGGCCGTCCAGGGCAGCACCGAGGCGTCCAGCGGCTGGCGCAGGTACAGCACCAGCGGCTGGCTGGGCGAGGCCAGGGTCTTGCTCACCTCCCAGGACCATGTGTTCCAGCCTGGCGAGCCGGTGCTGCCGGGCTGGATCAGGAATTCCTGCCCGCCCAGGGCCAGCCAGGCGCGCACCGGGCTGGTGGCCGGTGGCATGGGCCATTCGTCGGCAGGAATGGTGGAGCGCAGGTCCAGCAGCAATGCATAGCTGGCCGGCAGCCCGGCCTGCACCAGGTACAGGCGGCCCCGGGCCAGATCGGCCAGGGCCAGTTCGGCATGGCCGCTGGCCTGGGAGCGGCGCTCGGCCTCGGCCATGCCGTGCGGCCAGGGCGCGGGCCAGGACTCGCCTGCGGCGGCCGAGCGGCGCGCCACATCCAGCACCTGCGGATACAGGCGCGGCAACTGCTTCCACGAGGCCTGGTCGGTCGCGGGCTGGCGCGGCTGCAGCAGCGCCAGCGTGCCCAGGATGGCATCGTGCTGCACCATGCGCTGGCTCAGCAGCCGGTGGGCAATGCGGGCATCGGTATCGAAGACCTCGCGCAGCGACTGCAGGCGCCCATGCGCCAGCCAGGCCGCGCCGCAGCCTGCGGCCACGGCCCAGGCCAGCACCCACCCCGCTGATCGCTGCCATCCATTCATGGCGCGGATTCTGGCATGCGGCCCGCGCAGGCAGTGGTCTAATCCGCAGCACCCCCACCTATCGCAGCGCAGCATGGCCGAGTCCACTCCATCTACCGCCAACGCACCCGACTGGATGGCGCCGCACAGCCTGCTGCGCATCTCGGTCGTTGTGGCGCTGCTGACCATCGTGCTCAAGACCCTGGCCTGGTGGCTCACGGGCTCGGTGGGCCTGCTGTCGGACGCGCTCGAATCCTTCGTCAACCTGGCCGGTGCCGTGTTCGCGCTGACCATGGTCACCATCGCCAAGCGGCCGGCCGACACCGATCATCCCTATGGCCACCACAAGGCCGAGTACTTCTCTGCGGGCTTCGAGGGCATCCTGGTCATCGGCGCCAGCCTGGCCATCGCCTGGGCGGCGCTGGCGCGGCTGTGGAACCCGCAGCCGCTGGAGCAACTGGGCTGGGGCCTGGCGCTGTCCGTGGTCAGCTCCGCCCTCAACGGCCTGCTGGCCGTGGCCATGCTGCGATCGGCGCGCCAGCACCGCTCCATGGCGCTGGAGGGGGATGCCCGCCACCTGCTCACCGATGTCTGGACCTCGGCCGGCGTCGTCATCGGCCTGATCGGCGCATCGCTCACAGGCTGGCTGTGGCTGGACGCGGCCGTGGCCATAGGGGTTGCGATCAACATCTGCGTGCAGGGCGCGCAACTGGTCTGGCAATCTTCCCAGGGCCTGATGGACCAGGCGCTGGACGCGCCCGAGCGCCTGCGCATCGACATCGTGCTGGACCGCCACGCGCACCGCGAGCAGGGTGTGGTCTTCGACAACATCTCCAGCCGGCGCGCCGGCGAGCGCAGCTTTGCCGACCTGCACATGCATGTGCCCGGCGACTGGAGCGTGGCCCGCGCCGCCCGGCTGCGCACCGAAATAGAGGCCGAACTGCTGCAGGCCGTGCCCGGCCTGTATGCGCGCATCGAGCTGCTGCCCCTGGGCATGCAGACCGCCATGGAAGCCGCCATCGAGGCGGCAGGCCAGGCGGACACTCCTTCCCCATCCACCGACAAGAACCCCGAACAATGATCAGCATCCTGCAGCGCGTGAAACAGGCGCGCGTGGAAATCGATGGCCAGGTCGCAGGCAGCATAGGCCCCGGCCTGCTGGCCCTGGTCTGCGCAGAGCGCGGCGACACCGAGGCCGAAGCCGACAAGCTGCTGACCAAGATGCTCAAGCTGCGCATCTTTGCCGACGACGCGGGCAAGATGAACCGCAGCGTGCAGGACCTGGACGGGCAGGGCGCCTGCGGGGGCCTGCTCATCGTCAGCCAGTTCACGCTGGCGGCCGACACCGGCGGCGGCAACCGCCCCAGCTTCACGCGCGCGGCGCCGCCGGCCGAGGGCGAGCGCCTGTACGACTACATCGTGCAGCGGGCGCGCGCCCTGCACCCGGAAGTCGCCACGGGCCGCTTCGGGGCCGACATGCAGGTGCACCTGCTCAACGACGGGCCCGTGACCATCCCGCTGTCGATAGCTCCGGCCACCGCGGCATAGCCTGCCGCAGACCTGCTGTTCTGGGGCGGATTCTGGCGCGATCTGCGAGCACGTCTTGGCCGGAAAAGCCCTGCAAAGCCCGTATTCTTGCGGCCTCAGCATTCATCGACAGACCGACGACCATGAAGAACCATCCGTTCAAAGCCTCCACCCTGGCCCTTGCCATGAGCATGGCCCTGGCGTGGAGCGGCGCGGCCGGCGCCGACACCCTCAAGAAGCCCGCGCTGGACGCCCTGGCCCAGGCGCAGCCGGCACCCACCGACTTCGCCAGCTTCCTGAAGCAGGCTGCGGCCGCGCAGCCTGCCATCGCCCAGGCCGTGCAGCGCCATGCCGCAGGCGCCGCGCTCACGGGGGATGAACTCAACCACATCGCCCGCCTGCTGGGCCTGTACACACGTCTCACGCAGGAGCAGGCCGTGCTGGCCAGCATCGAGCGCATGGTCGCCCTGCCCACGGTGCGCGATGCCAAGGTGCCGCCGCACGAAAGCCCGGCCATCCTGGCTTTCGGCGAACTGGTGCAGCAGATGGCCAGGGATTTCGGCCTGCAGTACCGCAACGTGGACAACCGCATCTTCGAGGTCACCCTGCCTGCGAACGCAGTGAACGCGGGCACCGATGAATTCGGCATCCTCACCCATGCCGACGTCGTACCTGCCGTGGCCGCCGAATGGGTGCTGGACGGCAAGCAAATCAACCCATTCGAGGTTACCTTTGTGCCCGGCAACAGCGGGCTCACCCTGATGAGCCATCCCCCGGTGCTTGTCCCACCCATGCCTGATCGGATCTACGGGCGCGGCACCATCGACGACAAGGGCTCCATCGCCACCGTGCTGTTCGCCATGAAGGCCGTCAAGGACAGCGGCCTGCCCCTGTCGCGCGGCATACGCCTCATGATCGAGACCACCGAGGAAACCGGCGGCGACGCCATGAAGTACTACCAGGGCAAGACCACGCTGCCCGCCTACAACATCGTGCTGGACAGCAAGTACCCGGCCGTCGTCGCGGAAAAAGGCTCGGGCGCGCTCAAGGCCGTGTTCGACGACGTGAAGGCCGACCCCGCCCAGCCCGCCATCACCGCCATGGCCGGCGCCGCCTCGGCCAACGCCATTGCGCAGACCGCCACCGCCACCATCACGGCCAGCGACGAAGCCGCCATTGCCGCCATCGCCGCGCGCCTGCAGGCGGCCAAGGGTGACTTCACCACCAGTTATGCCGGGCAGGGCGGACCGTTCACCATCGACATACAGCACAGCGGCGCGACGGCCACCGTCAAGGTCACGGGCACCTCGGCCCACGGCTCGCGCCCCGAGGAAGGCGTCAACCCCGTGCCGCGCCTGACGCTGTTCCTGCAGCAGGTGCTCATGCCCACCGATGGCGTGGCCCTGGTCCAGCCCAATGCCTACAGCAACGCCCTGCGCTACATCAACGGCGCCTTCGGCCTCGACTACTTCGGCAAGCAGCTGGGCGTTGCCTATGCCGACGACTTCATGGGCCCGCTGACCCTGTCGCCCAACCTCATCAAGGCGGCAGACGGCAAGCTGGAAGTCACCACCAACGTGCGCATGCCGCGCGGCAAGACGCCCGAGCAACTGCGCACCGAAGTCGAGCAACGCATCACCCGCTGGAGCGCGGCCGCCAAGGTCCCCCTGACCCTGCAATACACCCAGGGCAACTGGATGGCGCGCGACCCCAAGGGCGCCTGGCTGTCCACCCTGCTCAACATCTTCGGCGACACCACGGGCCTGGACGCCAAGCCCGTGCCCACGGCCGGCAGCACCACGGCCAAGCTCATGCCCAACGCCATCAACTTCGGCCCTGCCATGCCCGGCAAGAAGTACACGGCGCACAACGCGCTCGAATACAAGGAGCTGCCCGACCTGCGCGCCGACATGCAGATGTTCACGGAAATGCTGGTGCGCATCGGGAATCTGAAGCAGATGCAGTGACACTCTTCGGCTATTGAAATGCGAAAGCGCCTTGTGAAAGCAAGGCGCTTTTTTTCATCCACTTCCGCCCAGTCATTCGACACATGAAAGCCGACTGCCCTGGATGCGGCACAGGCCTGCCTGCATTCAGCCCTCCGGGCCATGCTCCGCGTGCTCCACAAAGGACGGTGCTTCATCAAACAGTTGCAAGAGCAGTTTCAGGTGCCGAGCGTAGAGGCTCTGTGGCCGGCGGAAGGACTTGGCGGCCAGGGCGATGGCTGCGCGGGCGAGGTACCACTCGTTGTCGAATTCGCTGGCGTCCTCGAATACCTTGTGCCGAATTTGCCGGATGTGATTCAGCGCCAGGTCTGCGGCCAGGTCCACCTCTACATCCGCGTCATGCCAATCCATGTCGGCGCAGCGTGTTTCGATCAGGGCAACCAGCCCCATCTCTGCGCGGGCAATGGACAGGGCGATCATTTGCTGCATGGTGGGCCAGGCAGCGGTGTCCATCGTGCAGGGCTTGTTCGTTGAGTGCCGTGACGCAGTCATATCGATTCCTTTGTCGTCGCTTCAATGACTCGGGCTTTCTATGCACGATCTATGCACTCAATATTCTATGCATTGTGCATAGAAAATGGCAAGCGTGTTCCATGGCAAAGTGCGCGGATGGCACGCGACGACCCAACCATCTACATGCGTATCCCTCAGGAGTTGAAGGATCTGCTGGATGCCGCTTCTGAAGAGAACCGGCGCTCAATGACTGCCGAGGTCGTGTCTCGGCTACAGCAGACCTTTGCGGCGCCGCGCGTTTCGGGCATGGACAGCGGTAGTTCGCAAATGAATCTGGATACACGCGTCGGTGACGAAACGCTGGAAACCGTGAAGCGTATCGAAGAGCGGTTGCAATCGCTTGCGCAAGCCCTGGCCCTGCCACAGCGCGGCCCTCAGCCAGACACGGATGCGGCGACGCCGGAAAAATCCACAGGCAAGCGCGTATCGAAGTCAGCGCAGAGTGCGGCGCCGAAGAAGTAGCTTTCTGGCCTCACTGCCGCCAGAAAAACACCCCCGCCATCACCAGCCCCGTCAGCACGATGCCTGCGCGCAGCCATTCGGGCGGGATGCGGCGCGCCAGGCGGGCGCCGCCGTAGCCGCCTGCGGTGGCGGCAATCATCATGACCAGGGCCTGCTCCCACTGCACGACGCCGCCGGCCGCATAGATGGCGACGGCAATGGCCGTGAGCAGGGCGGAGACCAGGTTCTTCATGCCGTTCATGGCATGCAGCCTGGTCTGGCCCAGCAGGCCGAACAGGGCCAGCAGCAGGATGCCCAGGCCGCCGTTGAAGTAGCCGCCGTAGATGGCCACGGCCAGCATGCCGGCGCCGGCCTTCAAGGGCGATGCATGGGCGGCATGCTCGGCGCTGCCGCGCGACGCCATGCGCCTGAGCTGGGGCGCGAAGGCGAACATGGCGGTGGCGGCCAGCAGCAGCCAGGGGACGACCTTGCGGAACAGGTGGTCTGGCGTGACCAGCAGCAGGGCCGCGCCCAGCGAGCCGCCGATGAGCGACAGCACGATCACGCCGCGCATGCCCAGGCCGGGCGGCGGCTCCATGTCCTGGCGAAAGCCCCAGGCACCGGCCATGTAGCCGGGCAGCAGGGCGACGGTGCCGGTGGCGTTGGCGGCCACGGGCGGCACGCCGGTGAAGACCAGGGCGGGCAGGGTGAGGAAGCTGCCGCCTCCGGCAACGGCATTGAGCGCGCCGGCCACGAAGGCGGCAGCCATGAGCAGTGCGATGTCCCACATGGGTGTTGTCTCCTCCTGGGGCCGGGCATCGGCAGGCCGCCGTGGCCTTGCGCGGCCAGGCCGGTGTTATAGGTCGAGGCCGATCTTAGTGCCGGACCATCGGGCGGGCTGTCGCACCGGCATGGCGGCGGGGTCAGGGCTGCTTTGCGCAAAAGGACAGGATCGCGCCGGCGTGGTGGCCGCCTGGCGACTAGGGCGGCTCCACCACCGGGCCGGGCAGGCCCAGCGTGGCGCGCAGCAGGGCAACGCGTGGGTTGGCGACGGCGCTGCGGTAGATCAGCGCCACGGGGCCCATGGAGATGGCGGGTGTGACATGCACCCTGCGCACCCCCAGCGACCGGGGCGAGGTCTGCAGCGTGGAGTCGGGCACGGCGCTGAGCCCCAGGCCGGCCCGGACCAGTTGCAGGTTGGTGAAGGGGCTGGTGGATTCGATGACGGGCGTGGGCGCGATCACGCCTTCGCGGCGGAACACCTCTTCCATCATGCGGCGCAGCATGGAGCTGCGCGTGGGCAGGATCCATCGCTGGCGCGCCAGCTCCTCCCAGCGGTTGCTGCGCGCGTGGCCTGCAGGGTGGTCCGGCGGGGCGATGACGGTGAAGCCGGTGTCGAACAGTTTTTCGTAGCGCAGCGGCTGGCCTGCAGCCTCGGGCAGCTCGGTGGGGTAGCTGGTGATGAGGGCATCGAGCTCGCCATCCAGCAGGCATTGCACAAGCAAAGGCACGCGTTCTTCCTTGAGCTGTACCCGCACATGGGGCTGCTGTGCGGCCAGGTCCGCCAGTACGCCGGGCAGGTAGCCCTGTGCCACGAAGGGCGGGGTGCCGATGCGCAGCAAGGTGATGGCGGGCTGCTGGGCGGTCTCGCTGCCCAGATGGCGCAGCTCGGCCAGCAGCATGGCCGCGCCGCGTATGGCGATCTCGCCCTGGGCCGTGGGTTCGAGCCCGCGCGCATTGCGCAGGAACAGCGTCACGCCGAAGGCCGCCTCGATCTCGCCCAGGGCCTTGCTCAGCGCGGGCTGGGTCAAATGCATGAGGCCGGCGGCGGCGCGCAGGCTGCCTCCCTGGTGCAGGGCCAGCAGGAGCTGCAGGTGCTTGAAGCGCAGCCGCGACAGCAGGCGTTGCGGGTCGAAGTCGTGCATGTTCCCGAGGGTGGAGTGATTACCGGAGGTTTGCCATCCATCCAAACATATCACTATTGGAAATGGGCCTGCCGTTCTATCGTGACCCCACGACGACAAGCGACAAGGAGACAGGATCATGGACAGACGCGTCTTTCTGGCAGGCAGCCTGGCGGCTGCCGCGCTTCCGCTGGTGCGGGCCAGCGATTTTCCGAGCCGGCCGGTGCGGGTGATTTCCCCGTATGCGGCGGGCGGGGGGCCTGATGTGCAATTGCGCCAGGCCGGCCCGGTGCTGGGGGAGATCCTGGGGCAGTCCATCGTGATCGAGAACAAGGTGGGCGCGGCCGGCGTGCTGGCCGCGCAGTATGTGGCGCAGCAGCCCGCCGATGGCTACACCTGCCTGATGGGCTCCAACACCCACCTGATCCAGAAGCTGCTGCAACCGGGCCTGCGCTTCGACCCCATCGGCGACTTCACGCCCGTCAGCAACCTGGCCTCGTCGCCCACGGTGCTGGTGGTGCGTGCCGATGCTCCCTGGCGAACGGCCCGGGAGCTGATCGCGGGGCTGAAGGCCCAGCCGGCGCAGGCCAACTACGGCTCGGGCGGCATAGGCACTTCGGCCCATCTGGCGGGCGCCACGCTGGCCTCGCTGGCGGGCCTGCAGGTCACGCATATACCGCTCAAGGGATCGGTGGAGATTGCGGCATCGCTGATCCGCGGCGATACGCAGTATGCGTTTCCGGTGGCGGGCACCGGCATTCCCCAGGTGCAGGGCGGCAAGCTGCGGGCCCTGGCGGTGACCAGCCGCAAGCGCCTGGCGCAGCTGCCCGAGGTACCCACGCTGCAGGAGGTGCTGGGCAGCGAGCTGGCGGTGCAGGAGTCCTGGTTCGGGCTGTGGGCTCCGGCCAGGACGCCCCCTGCCGTGGTCGAGCGCCTGCACGCCGCCGTGCGCCAGGCCGCCGCCCAGCCAGCGCTGCGCGCCTCGTTCGAGGCTGTCGGCAACGAGGCCACGGCCAGCGCTTCGCCGCAGGCCTTCGCCGATTTCGTGCGCAGCGAGAACCGCAAGTGGGCCGCCATCATCGAGCTGGCCGGCATCACCGCCAACAGTTGAACCAGGGAAAGGCAAGACGGGTATGGACAAGCCGCTGCAAGGAGTGCGCGTCATCGACATGTCGCATGTGATCGCGGGGCCGCTGGCTTCGCACTACCTGGCCCAGCTCGGGGCCGAGGTCATCAAGGTCGAGCCCACGCGTGGCGAGGTCATGCGCAACAGCCGGGCGCCCGGCGAGCCCGGGGGCGGCATGCCTTCGGGCTTCGTGGCGCTCAATGCGGGAAAGCGTTCGCTGGCGGTGGACATCCGCCAGCCCGAGGGTGCGGACATCGTGCGTGCCCTCGCGCGCACGGCCGATGTGTTCATCGAGAACTTCCGCCCCGGCGTGGTGGCGCGCCACGGCCTGGGCTACGAGGACATCCGGGCGGTGCGTCCCGACGTGGTGTACTGCTCCATCTCGGGCTTTGGCCAGCAGGGCGAGTGGGCCGGGCGGGGCGCCTATGACCATGTGGTGCAGGCGCTCACGGGCATGATGATGATGGCGGGGGGCGACGAGGAAGCGCCGCCCGTGAAGGTGGGCTTTCCCGTGATCGACGTGGCGGTGGGCATGCTGGGGGCGCTGTCGGTCACGGCGGCCCTGCACCAGCGCAACGCACGGGCGCCTGGCGAGCGGCGCAGCCAGCACATCGATGCCTCCATGCTGCAGGCCTCGCTGATGCTGATGTACCCGCATGCCTGTACCTATCTCACCCATGGCGTGGAGCCACGGCGCGTGGGCAACCGGGGCTATACGGGGAGCCCGGCGGCCGACACCTACCGGTGCGCCGACGGCTGGCTGTCCACGGCCGCCAACACGCCGCAGCAGTTCCGCAGGCTCGCCAGCGTGCTGGAGCTCGATGCCCTGTGCGAGGACGCCACGCTGCTGGACCTCGATGCCTTCAATGCGCCCGAGGGCGGCTTTGTCGCCGCGCGTGATACGTCCGCGCTGCAGCGGCTGCAGGCATGTCTGGCCGAGGCCTTCGCCGCACGCAGCGCACGGGACATGGAAGCCCGGCTCAACGCCGTGGGCGTGCCTGCCGCCAGGGTGCGGCGCCTGGGTGAATTTCTGGGCGAGGCCCGCGCCGCCGGCACCGTGTCACCTGTGAGCTATGGCGCCGGCGGCGCTGCGGTGGACACTCCGGGGCTGGGGTTCCGGTGGATGGATGCCGAGCCCCTGCCGGGTGCGCCGGCCCCCGCCCTGGGCGATGGCAACCTTTCGCTGCTGCGGGAACTGGGGATGCCGGATGAGGCCATCGCCCGCCTGTGCCGCAGCGGCGTGCTGGGCGCGCCGCAGTCCTGATTGCCTTTGGATTCCTTTGCCACTGCCTTGCTGGAGACCCCATGTTCAAAGCCTTGCTGCTGACCCAACCCGTACCGCGTGAAACCCGTGCCGAGTGTGTGGAGCTGGACGAAGCCAGCCTGCCCGCCGGCACGGTGCGCGTGGCCGTCTCGCATTCCACGCTCAACTACAAGGATGCACTGGCCATCACGGGGCGCTCGCCCGTGGTGCGCCAGTTCCCCATGGTGCCGGGCATCGACCTGGCCGGCACGGTGCTGGACAGCGAGGACGCGCGTTTCCAGCCCGGCGATGCCGTGCTGCTCAACGGCTGGGGCGTGGGCGAGACCCACTGGGGCGGGCTCGCCCAGCAGGCGCGCGTGAACGGCGACTGGCTGATCCGCCGGCCCGAGGCCTTCAGCGCACGGGATGCCATGGCCATAGGCACGGCCGGCTATACGGCCATGCTGTGCGTGATGGCGCTGCAGGCGCATGGCATCACGCCCTCCAGCGGCCCGGTGCTGGTGACGGGGGCCAATGGCGGCGTGGGCAGCATTGCCGTGGCCCTGCTGTCGCGCCTGGGTTTCGAGGTGCACGCCGGCACCGGGCGGCCCGAACAGGCCGAGCACCTGAAGGCGCTGGGCGCGGCGCGGATCGTGGAGCGCAGCAGCCTGGATGCGCCCGGCAAGCCGCTGCAAAAGGAGGTCTGGGCGGCGGCCGTGGACAGCGTGGGCAGCCATACGCTGGCCAATGTGTGCGCCAGCCTGCGCTACGGCGGCTGCGTGGCGGCCTGCGGACTGGCCCAGGGGCTGGACCTGCCGGCTTCCGTGGCACCGTTCATCCTGCGCGGCGTGTCGCTGCTGGGCATCGACAGCGTCTATGCGCCGCAGGCGCGGCGCGAGCAGGCCTGGGCGCGGCTGGCTGCCGAACTGCCGCGCGAGGTGCTGGAGCGCAATACCGAAGAGGCGGGCCTGGCCGATGCGGTTGCGCTGGCGCCCAGGCTGCTTGCCGGCCAGGTGCGCGGCCGGGTCGTCATCGATACGGCGCGCTGAGGCCTGCGCGGGGCCTACTTGGCGTAGGGGTCGGCAAAGCCCAGCTCGACCATGATCTCGGTCTCGTAGGCTTCCATTTCCTCGGCGTCCTGCTCGCTGGTCTCATGGTCCCAGCCCTGGGCATGCAGCGTGCCATGCACCAGCAGGTGGGCGTAGTGCTCCTCCAGCGTCTTGTTCTGCTCGCGCGCCTCGCGCTCGACCACGGGGGCGCACAGCACCAGGTCGGCCATGGCCGTGGGCTCCTGCTGGTAGTCGAAGGTCAGGACGTTGGTGGCGTAGTCCTTTTGCCGGTACTCGCGGTTGAGCTGCTGGCCTTCCTCGGCATCGACGATGCGCACGGTGATCTCGGCATCGACGGCCAGGGCATGGCGTATCCAGCGCGTGACCTTGCTGCGGGACAGCACGGCGCGGTGGACAGGTGCCTCGGCAAAGCGCGCGAATTGCAGGGACAGTTGCAGTTGGTTCAGGGACATGGGGGAGTGCGTGGGCGTGTGCTTGGGCTTGAGCTTTGGAGCGCCCGTGGGCGGGCGTCTGCTTTGGCTGTCGGGATCAATGCGCTGCAAGGCGCGGTGCGGCACGGCGTGCCGGGGCCTGTCCGCGTGCGTCGTAGGCGTCCACGATGCGTGCCACCAGCGGGTGGCGCACCACGTCGGCGCTGGTGAAGTGGTTGATGGCGATGCCCTTGACGCGCTTCAAGACGCGCTCGGCATCGATCAGGCCGCTCAGGGCGCCCTTGGGCAGGTCGATCTGGCTGACGTCGCCCGTGACCACGGCGCGGGCGCCGAAGCCGATGCGCGTGAGGAACATCTTCATCTGCTCGGGCGTGGTGTTCTGCGCCTCGTCCAGGATGACGAAGGCGTTGTTCAGCGTGCGCCCGCGCATGAAGGCCAGCGGCGCGATCTCCAGCACATTGCGCTCGAACGCCTTTTGCACCTTCTCGTAGCCCATGAGGTCGTAGAGCGCGTCGTACAGCGGGCGCAGGTAGGGATCGACCTTCTGCGTGAGGTCGCCGGGCAGGAAGCCCAGGCGCTCGCCCGCTTCCACTGCGGGGCGCGTGAGCACGATGCGCTGCACGGCGCTGCGCTCCAGCGCGTCCACGGCGCAGGCCACGGCCAGGTAGGTCTTGCCGGTGCCGGCCGGGCCGATGCCGAAGGTGATGTCGTGGCGGGCGATGTTCTCCAGGTAGGCCGACTGGTTGGCCGTGCGCGCGCGCAGGTCGGGGCGGCGCGTGGACAGCTGGATGGCGTCCTGGGGCTGCTCGATGAGTTCGGTGTCACCGGCCAGCATCAGTTGCAGGGAGTCGTCGAGGATGGGGTCGTCGGCCATCTCGTAGAGGGCCTGCAGCAGCTCCAGTGCGTCGTTGGCCTTGGCCTTGGGGCCGTCGATCTTGAATTGCTCGTGGCGGTGGGCGATCTTGACGCCCATTGCGATCTCGATGGTGCGCAGGTGCGCGTCGGCCGGGCCGCAGACGTGGCTCAACCGGTTGTTGTCGTGGGGTGTGAAGGTGTGGCGCAGGATCACGCGGATAATTCCAGAGATTCCGGGCGGCGGCCAGCGCGAGGGCGTGGTGCCATACCCTGTGAATGGGCCGGCGTTCGGTTGCGGACGGGCATGAAAAGCCGCCCCCAGGGCGGCAAAGGACACCAATGATAGGCAAATTGACAGGAACGCTGCTGGAAAAAAACCCGCCCGAGGTGCTGGTGGACTGCGGCGGCGTGGGCTACGAGGTGCAGGTGCCCATGAGCACCTTCTACAACCTGCCCGCCAGTGGGGCCAAGGTCAGCCTGCTGACGCACTTCGTGGTGCGCGAGGATGCGCAGCTTCTGTACGGCTTTGGCACGCACAGCGAGCGCCAGGCGTTCCGCGAGCTGATCAAGATCACCGGCATCGGCCCGCGCATGGCGCTGTCGGTGCTCAGCGGCATGAGCGTGGAGGACCTGGCCCAGGCCGTGACGCTGCAGGAGGTGGGCCGCCTGGTCAAGGTGCCGGGCATCGGCAAGAAGACGGCCGAGCGCCTGCTGCTGGAGCTCAAGGGCAAGATCGGCGCCGATACGGGCGCGCAGTCGCTGTTCGTGAACAACGACCAGAACGACATCGTGCAGGCGCTGATGGCGCTGGGCTATTCCGACAAGGATGCGGCCGCCGCGCTCAAGAAGCTGCCGCCCGACGTGGGCGTGACCGAAGGCATCAAGCTGGCGCTGAAGGCGCTGGCCAAGTGAGCGGCGCATGAGCATCCATACCGACGATTTCGGGCAGGGCGGCTTTGCGCAGGGCGGCTTCCCGCCAGACAAGGCACCGGACAAGCCGCGCATGATTTCGGCAGCGCCGGTCTCGCGCGGGGAAGAGGCCATGGAGCGCGCGCTGCGCCCCAAGCTGCTGCAGGAGTACGTGGGCCAGGCCAAGGCGCGCGAGCAGCTGGAGATCTTCATCGGCGCGGCCCGAAAGCGCAATGAGGCGCTGGACCATGTGCTGCTGTTCGGCCCGCCGGGCCTGGGCAAGACCACGCTGTCGCACATCATCGCGGCCGAGCTGGGCGTGAATCTGCGCCAGACCAGCGGCCCCGTGCTGGAAAAGCCCAAGGACCTGGCGGCGCTGCTGACCAACCTCGAAGCCAACGATGTGCTGTTCATCGACGAGATCCACCGCCTGTCGCCCGTGGTCGAGGAAATCCTCTACCCGGCGCTGGAGGACTACCAGATCGACATCATGATCGGCGAGGGGCCGGCGGCGCGCTCCATCAAGTTGGACCTGCAGCCGTTCACGCTGGTGGGCGCGACCACGCGCGCGGGCATGCTGACCAACCCGCTGCGCGACCGCTTCGGCATCGTGGCGCGGCTGGAGTTCTATACGGCCGAGGAGCTGGCGCGCATCGTGCGGCGCAGTGCAGGCCTGTTGAACGCGCCGATTGACGACGAGGGTGCCTTCGAGATCGCGCGCCGCTCGCGCGGCACGCCACGCATTGCCAACCGCCTGCTGCGCCGCGTGCGCGACTATGCCGATGTGCGCGGCGACGGCAGCATCACGCGCGAGCTGGCCGACCGTGCGCTGGCCATGCTCGATGTCGATCCCCAGGGCTTCGACATCATGGACCGCAAGCTGCTGGAGGCCGTGGTGCACCGCTTCGACGGCGGCCCCGTGGGCCTGGACAACATCGCGGCCAGCATCGGCGAGGAAGCGGGCACCATCGAGGACGTGATCGAGCCCTACCTGATCCAGCAGGGCTTTTTGCAGCGCACGCCGCGCGGGCGCATGGCGACCCAGGCGGCGTACCGCCACCTCGGGTTGCCGGTGCCGGGCGACGACGCCAGCTGACGCAGGCTCACTCCTCCGTGCCGGCGTTCCAGAAGGCCTGCAGCACGCCGGGCAGGGCCTCGATGGCGGCGATCACGCGGTCGAGCTCGTCGGAGTCCACCGAGGTGGCGTAGAGCATGGCCTCGATCTCCGTGTCCTGCGGGCCGAAGGCGTGGGTTTCCACGCCGCGCACGGGGTAGCTGGCGTTCTCCAGCAGCTCCAGCATCTGCTCGCGCACATCGCCCTGGGCGCCGCGGTGGCAGATGGCGTAGACGTAGTAGGTCGACTCCGTGGATTCGTCATCCACCGGGCGGCGGTTGATGCGGTTGACCACGGGGCGCAGCAAGGTGTTGCTGGCCAGCACGAACAGCGTGGCCAGGCCGGCCTCGGCCACCAGGCTGGCGCCCGCGCAGGCGCCCACGGCGGCCGAGCCCCACAGCGTGGCCGCCGTGTTCAGCCCGGTGATGTTGGCCCCTTCCTTCATGATGGCGCCCGCGCCCAGGAAGCCCACGCCCGAGACCACGTAGGCCACCACGCGCGTGGCGCCCTCGGCCCCGCCCAGGCGCACGGCCAGGTCCACGAAGACGGCCGCCCCCACGGCGACCAGGGTGTTGGTGCGCAGCCCCGCCGTGCGCTGGCGCACCTGGCGCTCCAGGCCGATGAGGGCGCCGAACACGAAGGCCGTGGTCAGGCTGACGAAGGTGTCCAGCATGGCGCCGGGGTTGAGGTTCTGCAGGGCCTGCATGGGGTTCCGGGCTTTCCTGGTGAATGGGTTGAAGGGTGCGTCACTGCCAGCCGTAGCGGCGGATGTAGACGCGCTTGAGCAGCGTGGCCAGGCAAGCGTAGCCCAGCAATATGGCAATCATCCACGGGAAGTAGGCCGCCGGCAGCGCCTGCAGCTTGAAGTAGCCGGCCAGCGGCCCCATCGGCAGGAAGATGCCGGCCGCCATCACGGCCGCCGTGGCCAGCAGCAGCGGCCAGGACGGGCGGCTTTGCAGGAAGGGGATCTTGGGCGTGCGGATCATGTGCACGATCAGCGTCTGCGTGAGCAGCCCGATGACGAACCAGCCCGACTGGAACAGCGTCTGCTGCTCGGGCGTGTTGGCCGCGAAGACGAACCACATCAGCGCGAAGGTCAGGATGTCGAACAGCGAGCTGATGGGCCCGAAGAACACCATGAAGCGGCCCAGGTCGGCCGGGTTCCAGCGCAGCGGCTGGCGCACCAGTTCGTCGTCCACGTTGTCGAAGGGGATGGCGATCTGCGAGAGGTCGTACAGCAGGTTCTGCACCAGCAGGTGCAGCGGCAGCATGGGCAGGAAGGGGATGAAGGCCGAGGCCACCATCACCGAGAACACGTTGCCGAAGTTGGAGCTGGCCGTCATGCGGATGTACTTCAGCATGTTGCTGAAGGTGCGCCGGCCCTCGATCACGCCCTGCTCCAGCACCATCAGGCTTTTTTCCAGCAGGATGATGTCGGCCGCTTCCTTGGCGATGTCCACGGCGCTGTCCACGCTGATGCCGATGTCGGCCGCGCGCAGGGCCGGGGCGTCGTTGATGCCGTCGCCCATGAAGCCGGTGATGTGGCCGTTGGCGCGCAGCGCATGCACGATGCGCTCCTTGTGCAGCGGCGTGAGCCGGGCGAACAGCTGGTGCCGTTCCACGGTCTGGCGCAGCATCTCGTCGTTCATGTGCTCGATCTGCGTGCCCAGGACGATGTGGTCTGCGGGCAGCCCCACATCACGGCAGACCTTGGCGGCCACCAGTTCGTTGTCGCCGGTCAGCAGCTTGACGGCCACGCCGTGCGCGGCCAGGGCGGCCAGCGCCTCGGCCGTGGTTTCCTTCGGTGGGTCCAGGAAGGCGATGTAGCCGATCAGGGTCAGCTCCGACTCGTCGGCCACGCCGTAGTCGCTCTTGTGCGGCGGCACTTCCTTCATGGCCACGGCGACCACGCGCAGGCCCTCGCGGTTGAGTTCGCGCGTCACGCGGCGCACGCGGGCCAGCTGCTCCTCGTCCAGCGGGCGCGTGCCGTCGCCTTCGCGCAGCCGGGTGCAGGCGCCCAGGATCTCCTCGACCGCGCCCTTGCAGATCAGCTCGTGGTGGTGGTTGCGTTCGGCCACCACCACGGACATGCGGCGGCGCTCGAAGTCGAAGGGGATCTCATCGACCTTGCGGTAGTCCTCGGCCACGCGCATCTGGGTGTGCAGCTCCACGTGTTCCAGCACGGCATGGTCGAGCAGGTTCTTCAGGCCCGTCTGGTAGTGGCTGTTGAGGTAGGCGAAGCGCAGCGTCTCGTCGCAGGGCTGGCCGAAGGCGTCGGTGTGGCGCTCCAGCACGATGCGGTCCTGGGTCAGCGTGCCGGTCTTGTCGGTGCACAGCACGTCCATGGCACCGAAGTTCTGGATGGCGTCCAGCCGCTTGACCACGACCTTGCGGCGCGACAGCACCACGGCGCCCTTGGCCAGGGTGGAGGTCACGATCATGGGCAGCATCTCGGGCGTCA
This sequence comes from Delftia sp. DLF01, assembly GCF_014852125.1. Classification (NCBI taxonomy): domain Bacteria; kingdom Pseudomonadati; phylum Pseudomonadota; class Betaproteobacteria; order Burkholderiales; family Comamonadaceae; genus Delftia; species Delftia sp. DLF01. The sequence goes on along the minus strand of NZ_JACVAZ010000002.1, from coordinate 910,977 downwards.
GGCCCACGGCCACGGACAGCGCGAACAGGAAGGCCTCGGCCCAGTCGCCCTTGGTGTAGCCGTTGATGAACAGCACCACGGGCACCATCACCGCCGCAAAGCGGATCAGCAGCCAGCTGACGCTGTTGACCCCGGTCTCGAAGGCCGTGGGCGCGCGGTCGTTGGAGGTCACCCGCGTGGCAATGGTGCCGAAATAGCTGCGGTTGCCCGTGGCCAGCACCACGGCCAGCGCCGTGCCCGAGACCACGTTGGTGCCCATGAACAGCAGGTTGCTGGCATCCAGCACGCCAGTGCCATTCGATGCACTGGCGTCGGCGCGCTTTTCCACGGGCAGGGATTCGCCGGTCATGGCGGACTGGCTCACGAACAGGTCCTTGGCGCTGAGCACGCGGCAGTCGGCAGGAATCATGTCCCCGGCCGACAGCACCACGAAGTCGCCGGGCACGACCTCGCGCAGTGGCACCTCGTAGCGGCGCGCCTGCTGGCCGAAGCCGCTGTGCGGGGCGTCTGCGGAGTCGGCATCTGCCGGCGCCGTGGGGCCGCCATTGCGGCGCAGCACTGTGGCCGTGCTGCTGACCATGGCCTTGAGCCGCGCGGCGGCGCGGTTGGAGCGGCCTTCCTGCACAAAGCGCAGCAGCGTGGACAGCAGCACCATGGAGGCGATGACGACCGTGGCCTTCATGTCCTCCGTGGCGTAGGAGACCACGGCCAGCAGCGTCAGCAGCAGGTTGAAGGGATTGCGGTAGCAGTACCACAGGTGCAGCCAGCCGGGCAGCGGCTTTTCGTGCTCGACCTCGTTGGGGCCGAGACGCGTGAGCGCGGCGCGGGCCTGCGCGCGGGTCAGGCCGTCCTCGCTGGAGCCGGTGCGCGCCAGCACGGCGGCAATGTCATCGCGCGAGGCGCGCAGCAGCTCGCGCGTGAGGGTCGGCGATACCGAGCGCGAGTGGTGCACGGCCGTGCCCGAGGGCAGGGCATTGCGCCGGAACAGCCCCAGGGCGTGGCGGCTGCGCAGAAACGCCTGGAACAGGTGCTTGAGGCTTTTCATGGTGACCTCCCTGGCGGCTCAGGCCTGGCTCGAACGAAGGGTGGCGCGCAGCCAGTGCCAGTTGCGCTGGCAGGCGCACAGCAGGCGGCGGCGCAGCGGCGGGCGGGTCACGGTGGCCGACTGCAGCCATTGGCGCCGGGCATGGGCAGGCAGGTGGCGGTAGACCTCGGCGCGCTCCTGCGCCGCCAGCAGGGACAGAACGTCGGCCTGCTGGCGCTGCGTGAGCGCCACGAGGGCGTGGGCGAAGAGATCGGGGCCGTGTTGCTGCAGCAGGGCGTGCAGTTGTCCGGTGTGGCGCGCCGCAATGGCGGCTTGCAGGGCCAGCTGCAGGGTGCTGGCGCGGGAGGTGTGGCTGGCGCGCGTGGAGACGGGTGCTGTGGCGGGCGTGGTTGCCGGCGTGGTGCGCAGCGCGGTGATGACGTGTTGCATGGCGGGCTTCTTTCGTTGCGGCGGAAGAAGCCCGGCAACTATCCGTCAATGGACGTGCGCGGGTCTCCCGGCCGGGGCCTTGGGATGAGGCGGAAGGGCCGCAGGCATGTGCGGCCGGACCGTGTCGGAGGGGTCAGGGCAAGATCGACTCGGATCGGGGTCCATGGGGGAGCTCCTTTCTGACGAGGGGACGGACAAGGCGGGCGGCGCGTTCAGCGCGGCTGCAGGCTCAGAAAGCTGCGGATGCGGTGCGTGGGCCAGTGGGTCTGCAGGTCCAGGTGCATGGCGTGCTCCATGGCCGAAGGGGCCTGGGCTTGCATCTGTGCCTGTGCCTTGGCCTGCATTGCTGCCTGGGAGGCAGCCACGCGCGTGCCGGTGGCGCCGGGGCAGGGCGCGGCAGTGGCAGGCTGCAGGCGTTGCATTGCGGGGCGGACGAACGGTGTGGACATGGCTTTCTCCTTGGCGAACCAGGAAGACCGCCGTAGGCAGGGCCGTCAAGCAGCGTGGGCCGGGCGCTGCTCGATGGCAGCCACACGGGCACGCGGTCAGTGATCAACAGCCATTGGAATCTTCGGTGCAGGAGCGGCGTGCCTGATGCATGCCAAGCGCCACTGCAGCGCCGGGCGGCGCGAAGATCCAAGGGGAAACGCGGCAATGGATGGAAGCCGACCGACATGGCCGCTCCCATCACAGGAGTCGGTCAGTCAGCCAGCAGCGAAGCCATTGCGGCGCGCTGTTTGTCACTGGTTGAACTGGCACTGTCCACGGAGGACTCCTGAAAATGCGATCCTTCGATTGTGCCTTGCGAGCTGCTTCGGGTCAACCCTGATGTCGATGCGCCACGGGCCAGCCAGCCTTGCACGATCAGCAGTTGCGCCGCGTAGTAGGTGGACAGCACGCCGGCTTGCGCGCCGTCGAAGGGCTGCACAAATCGGTTGATGGCCAGCAGCGAGTCGCTGGCCATGAAGAAGCAGGCACCCATGGCCACCTGCCAGGCCGCCTTGCCGCCCAGATGCCGCGCGCGGCCCAGGGCCTGGGCCGCCATCAGCGCAATGACCAGCACATAGGCGGCCACGGGCAGGCGCAGCGCGGCGGGCAGGCCACCCTGCCAGAGCACGGCATACATGCCCGCGCCCAGGGCCAGCGTGGCGGCCAGCGAGGGCCGGTGTGCAAACCAGGGCGCATCCTGGCGCAGCAGCACGATATAGGCCAGGTGGGCCAGCAGAAAGCTGGCCAGGCCCGGGATGAACAGATCGGGCAGCATCAGGAACACGTCGCCCGCCAGGGATGCCGCCAGTGCCGCGGCCAGCCAGCAGGCGCCGCGCGCGGGTTTCGCCAGTGCCGAGAAGGCCGTGCTGCCGCGCCACAGCTGCATGACGGCGATCAGCGCAAAGACCATGGTCAGCGGCTTGAACAGCCAGTGCCAGTGCAGCATGTCCAGCGCGGCGGTGGCGGTGGCGGTGGCCAGTGCGCCGGCCTCGACGGCCAGTGCCAGCCACAGGCTGATACGCCCCTGCATGGCTGCGCCCAGCGCCCATTGGCAGGCCAGCAGCACGGCAAACCACAGTGCATTGCGGGCCGTCGAGGACTGGTCGGCATGCCACAGAAACAGCGACACCCCGGCGATCAGCGCCACGAACTGCAGGCCTGCAAACCAGCGCAGGCCGCGTTCCATCCCCGGTGCGTAGAGCACGCGGTGCGCGTCCAGGTCGAAGGCCGGCCTGGGAAAGCGCTGCGCCACATCGGCAGGGCGCCATCCGGGCGGCTTGAGCCAGATGCGCAGCTTGTCGCCCCAGCGCCGCGCATGCCAGCTGTCATGGATGAGTTGCCGGTACACCACGGCGTTGGCCCACAGCGGGTCCCAGCTTTGCAGCAGGCCGCGCGTGCCGTAGACACATGGCTCGCTGTCGTCCTCGGGCTTGAAAGTGCCGAACAGGCGGTCCCAGACGATGAGGATGCCGCCGTAGTTCCTGTCCAGGTAGCAGTCATTGACGGCGTGGTGCACGCGGTGGTTGCTGGGCGCGCAGAACCAGCGGTCGAACCAGCCCAGGCGCCGCACCTGCTCGGTATGGACCCAGAACTGGTAGAGCAGATCGATCAGGCCCACGATGGCAAACACCAGCGGCGGCACGCCGGCCAGCGCCATGGGCAGGTAGAACAGCCAGCCCAGCAGCGCGCCCGAGCTGGTCTGGCGCAGCGCCGTCGACAGGTTGTAGTCCTGGCTCTGGTGGTGCACGGCGTGGGCTGCCCACAGCACGGCCACCTCATGGCCCATGCGGTGCAGCCAGTAATAGCAGAAGTCGTAGAGCAGCAGGGCCAGCAGCCAGCCGGGAATGCTGGTCCAGAAGGCATCGTTGCGCCACAGCGCCACATAATCGAAGGCCATTGTGTACAGACCTATGCGCAGCAGCTGGGTGAAGACGGCGCTGGTCTGGCTGAGCATGCCCAGGCTGATGGAGCTGACGGCATCGGCCAGCCGGTAGGCATTGCGCCCGCGCCACAGGCTCACGCCCCATTCCAGCGCGATCAGCAGCAAAAAGGCCGGCGTGGCGAAGACGATGATTTGGCTGGGTGAAGGCATCATGGCCCGTCAATTCTGGACAGGGCCGTTGTGCGGCGCCTTAGGCGTGAACCCTAGGACACGGAATCACAAGGGTTGAAACGGATTGCAATAAATGGGGCTTCATGGCAAGCGCATGGCAGGAAAATTGCGCCCTATGGCAGAATCGCCCGCTTTCCACGCGCTGGACGTGCTTGCCCTGCAGGCCATCGCCAGCCCGCACCGCCTTTGCCGGCATGCGCCTTGCATGCCCAAGCCCCATGCCCTTGTCCCGCCGCTCCCTGCTATCGGCTGCCGCCTCACTGGCTGCGGCCCTTGCCGCTGCACCCGCCGCCCATGCCGCGCCGGGCGCGGGCAAGCCCTGGCCGGCAGCCGGGCCCATCACCCTGATCGTGCCCTTTGGCGCGGGCAGCGATGTGGACGCCACGGCGCGGCTGATCGCCGAAAAGCTGGGTGCGCGGCTGCACCAGTCGGTGGTGGTGGACAACGTGCCGGCCTCCGGCGGCGTGCTGGGCGTGAGCAAGGTGGCACGCTCGCACGCCGATGGCTATACGCTGCTGCTGGGCTTTGACGGGCCGGTGAGCATTGCGCAACTGGTGAACTCCTCCGTGCGCTATGACGCCGAGCGAGATCTGGCGCCCGTGGGCCTGGTCACCGCGGCGCCCATGGTGATCGTGGCCCGCCCGGGCCTGCCGGTGCACAACCTCAACGAGCTGATCAGCATGGCCCGCGCCCGGCCCGGCGCGCTGACCTATGCCACGCCGGGCGTGGGCACGGTGCTGCACCTGGCCATGGAACGGCTGCAGGAGCGCGCCCGCATCCGCCTGGTCCATGTGCCCTATCGCGGCGTGGCCCAGGTGACCAGCGAGGTCATGGGCGGCCAGGTCGATCTGGGCATTCTGATGACCACCGGTGCCACGCCGCTGGTGCAGCAGAAAAAGCTGGAAGGCGTGGGCGTGACCTCGGCACAGCGCATCGACGTGATTCCCGAGGTGATGAGCTTTGCGGAGGCTCCTGATCTGAAGGGCTTCGAGCTGGAAGCCTGGACCGGCCTGTTCGCCCCCGCCCGCACGCCCGAACCCGTGGTCAGCCGCCTGGCCGCCGAACTGGCCGAGGTGCTGAAGCTGCCCGAGGTCCGCAAGCGCCTGCAGGACAGTGGCGCCACGCCCGGCTCGGGCACGCCGGCCACGTTCGCCCAGTTCCTGAAAAAGGAAAAGGCGAGCTACACGCAGATCGTCAAGTCCGCCAATATCCAGGTGGAATAGGCCGCGCTGGCGGTCAGCGGGTGACCGCTTTTTTCCATTGAATGAAGACAGGGCCGGTGAAATCGGCGGCATTGTCTGCAGTCGCCTTTTGTGCGCCGAGTGCCACGTATTGGTGTGTGAAATCTGTTACTCTCCGCTTACATTTTTAAGGGGGCGGTGTGGGGGTGGAGAAAATCATGCGCCGGGCCATGGCATGGCTCTGGCTTTTTGCGCTTGCAGCGTCGGGCGCTGCAATGGCCGAGGACCGGCCCACTGTCACTTTTGCGGGAGTCGCCTATTCGGGCGACGCCAGTTCGCAGCAGCAGCGATTCCCTTATTCAAAGCAGTATGAGAGCCGCCTGAAGGCCGCCGGGCACAGCGCCTATGCGCGGGCACTGGCATTCGTGCAGCAGGCGCCTGCACAGCACCTGCAGATATCCACCAATCCCATCGATGAGCTCAAGGGGCGCGACCAGGCCCTGGTGGTTTCTCTGGTGCTCAATTCCGAGACGGTCTCCGTGGAAAGCTTTGGCGGCGTGCGCAAGCTGTTCATCCTGATTCGTGGACAGGCCCTGTTTTTCGACTTCAAGTCCATGACGGCGGTGCGTTCGTATCCGCTCAGCTTTGCCTTCATCGACAACTTGCGCCACGAGCCGTCGCAAGAGGAAATCATGGAGCGCGTGGCCAAGGTATACGAAGGCGCGGGAGGCAAGCCCGGCATCTTCGGCCGTTTTGCCCAGGTGCTGGCCACGGCCACCGTGCCCTCGCAGACTCCGCGTTTCCTGCAGGTCACCGATATCCAGATTCCCGCCGCCATGGCCGAGATGCTGCCCGGCTATCTGCAGGACCCGCAGGTGCACAAGACCTGGGCCGCCGATATCGTGGGCGAGGCCATTTCCAGCCGCATTGGTGTGCCCATCATTCCTTTTGCCCTGGGCTATGCCGTGGGCAATGTGATGCGCATGCAGGTGCTTGACGGAGAGGTCTACACGCTGCAGCTGCCCAGTGCCGACTACGCCATCAGCGTCGATTTCAAGGGATTCAAGAAGCTCAAGTTCAAGGAATCCAGCGCCGGCACCAGCTATGTCTACGGCACCTTTGCCGATATGCGCATCCAGGAACCCAATGGGCCGGTGTTTCTCGGCGCCTCGCTGAAGAACGCGGAAGTGAAGGTGGTGCCTTCCACGCAAACCCATGTCGATGATTTTCCGGCGTTCTATGACTCGCTCAACGGCCTTTTCGTGAAGCTGGCCGAGACGGTGGCGGCTGGACGGGGCAATGACTGGCTCAAGTCGGCTGCTGCCGAGAGCGACATCGAAGCGCAAATTGTCAAAACAAAAGACCTGATGAATCTATGCAAGTAATCCAGAAAATCCTCCTGTGCCTTTCCATGGCGCTGTTCGCGGCCGGTGCGGGCGCGCAGGTGCAGCAGGCACGCGGCAAGGCCTCGGTCAGCTACCAGGATTCAAAGGTCAGCCCGCAGGACAAGGAGCGTGCGCTGATGGCGGCCCAGCTCAAGGCCGTGGAGTTCTACTACGCCGAAGCGGGCCAGTCGGAGGCCGAGAATTTCGACGCCGTGCGCGACAAGATCCTGGCCAACCCCGATCGCTACATCCTTGAGCACACCGTGCTCAGCGAAGAGGACAACGCCGACAGAAAGCAGTACACGGTCTCCGTGCGCGTGGCGCTGAACGTGGCCAATCTGCGCAATGCCGTCAAGGCCAACTCTGCCGTGGCCAGGGGCGGTCCCGCAGGCCGGTCGCCGCTGGCCTTCATGTTCGTCTCGCGCCAGGTGGCCACGACCAAGTCCTTCGATGACCGCGCCTACAAGCGCGTGGACGAGACCGAGGACGTCAAGGCCCAGGTCAGCGCTTCCGAAAAGGGCAGCGAGGGTGAATCCATCCGTGGCGGACGCATCAGCACGAATGCCTCCACGGCGACCTCGGGCACCGCCTCGGTCAAGAGCAGCCGCACTTCCGAGACCGGCGGCAGCACGACGCGCCGCTCGGCCGAGTCCACCTGGCGCGTGATCCCCAGCGCCAACCTGTCCCAGGTCTTTTCGTCCAACTTCGCCAAGGCCGGCTTCAAGGTGTCAGAGGCTGCCATGGTGGAGCCCTACACGGGCGGCCACTTCAAGGTCGCGGCCGTGGAGAACGACTACAAGAGCGGCATGGACCTGCAGCCCTCGACGCTGGCGGCCATGGTGGCCGGCATGCGCACGGCGCAGATTCCCTACATCGCCCTGGGCACGCTGGATGTGGGCATGGGCGAGCCCGATCCCCAGACCGGCCTGATGCGCGTGAGCGTGACGGTCAACGCCAAGATCCTGGACATCGCCCAGACCATTCCCGACACGATTGCCGCCGTCGGCCCCGTGCTGTACGCGGGCATGGGCCCGTCCGAGGATGAGGCGCGCAACAACGCGCTGAAGCTGGCCGCCAACGACGCGGCCCGCGATCTCACCAGCCAGGTCACCAATCTGGGCCTGCGCTGAGCGCTGCGGCTTCCAAGGTCCGGCTGCCATGCAGCCGGACCTTTTTTCCGTTCTTTCGCTTTCCACGCTTTCCACGCTTTCCTCGTTTTTATCTTCGCCGTCCGCGTTCACGGACTGCTGCAACCCGAGTCCATCTCCATGAAAAAGCTCTTCACCACCGTCGCCGTTGCCGCCGCCATGGCCAGCCCCGCCCTGACACAGGCCCAGTTCTCCATGCCCTCCATCCCGGGTGTCGGCAAGCTCATGGGCGGCAGCGGCTCTGCCGACGTGGCCGGCCAGGGCGACGCCCTGGTGCGCAGCTATGTGGGCGCCAGCAAGGAGGTGCTCAGCGCCAATGCCAAGATGGCCACGGCCCTGGGCCTGAAGGAGCAGGCCGCCAGCGCCGCCAGCACGGCGGACAGCCTGGGCGATGGCGCGACCATCGGCGCGCTGGGCGATGGCAACAAGGTGGTCTCGGACACCAGCGGCGCGATTGCCGAGTCCATGGCGAAGAAGCCCGTGCTTGATGCCGCGTCCAAGGCCACCTTCGCCGAGGGGCTGGTGCACCTGGTCAACGGCAGCGTGAAGTACGCCGGCATGGGCAAGGATGTGTCGGTCATGGGCAAGAGCCTGCAAAGCGCCAACCCCGTGCAGCTGACCAAGCTCACCTCCGCGGCCTGGGTGGTGTCCAAGTTCCCCGGCTCGGCCTCCGACCTGTTCAGCACCGTGCAGACGGCCATTGCCTTCGCGCGGGCCAACGACATCGAGGTGCCGGCCAATGCGGCTGACGCCACGGCCGCGCTGGGCACACTCAAGCTGTGATCCGGTACAGGCAAGGAGCACCTTCTATGCGTATCCGCATCATTGCGGCCGTCGTGGCTGCCTGCGCCGCCATGTCCGGCTGTGGCGACAAGCCGTCCGAGCAGCCCAGGACCGACGCGCCTGAACAACCCCAAAGCGTCGCCCCGCCCGTGCCCGACGTGGGCAAGCTGGAGACCGTCGAGGTCCAGGTCATCGGCCTGGGCCAGTCTCCTGGCGAAGCCATGGCGCAGGCGCTGCAGATGGCGCTGCTGCAGGTCAATGGCGCGGTGATCCAGTCCGCCTCGGTCACGGCCAAGTACGGCCTCGACGTGGCGCTGGGGCAGGACGCCGCCTCGCTGCGCGCCAGCGCCTTCGCCGAGGTGGTCAAGCAAAAGTCCGGTGGCGTCATCCAGTCGGTCCAGGTGGTGGATCTGGAAGAGCCCAAGCCCTGGGCCAAGCGCTACAAGTACACCATCAAGGCCAACATTTCCAAGTTCAAGCCTTCGGCCGAGATGCAGAAGATCAAGGTCGTTGTGGGCCCGGTGCGCTTCGAGCAGGCCTCGCTGCCCATGGGCGACCGCAGCGTCTCCGCCGCCGAGGTGGGTGCAACGCTGAGGCAACGCATCAGCGACGCCCTGGTGCAGACGGGCCGCTTTGCCGTGCTGGACCGCGAATTCAGCCCCGAGATCGAGCAGGAACTGGCCATCATCGCCACGGGCCAGGCGCCCAGCGCCGAGCTGGCCAAGCTGTCCCAGGCTGCCAGCGCCGATCTGGTGTGGAGCGCCCGCGTCAGCAGCTTTGCCTACAACCGCCATGCCCGCCAGCTCAAGACCAGCGACCACCAGTTGGTGAGCTACTCGGGCGGCTGGGCCCTGTCGCAGAAGCTGGTGAACGTGGCCACGCGCCAGGTCACGGCCTCGGATTCGCTGCGCGGCTCCGTCCCTTCCATGGCTCCGACCACGCTGGGCGCGGGCGTGGATGGCAACAAGGTCATGACCGACATGAGCGATGCGCTGGTCGCCGGCGTGGTCAGCTCCATCCTGCAGCGCACCTTTCCGCTGACCGTGGTCGCCCGCGATGGCGAAAGCGTGGTGCTGAGCCAGGGCGGCCAGGCCGTGAAGGAGGGCGCGCGCTACCAGGTGGTGGCCATGGGCAAGGAGATGAAGGACCCGCAGACAGGGCAAAGCCTGGGGCGCCTGGAGTCACCGTGCTGCGAACTGGTGGTCGATCGCGTGACCCCCAACCTCTCCTATGGCCACCTGGAGAATATGCGTGGCGGCATGGAAGACCTGCCACCGGGCGGGCTGCAGGTGCGTGAGGTGCTGAAGGCATCCGCCGCGCCCGTGCTGGCTGCACAGGCTGCATCAGGTGATATGGCCGCGGCCGCTGAGCCCCAGGCCGCACCGGCACGTGCTGCACAACCGCCCGCAGCACGCCGCGCGGCATCGCCCGCCAAGGAGGCCGATGCCCCGGTCGGCAAGAAGGACGACGACAACTGGTAAGCGACAAGCGGCGGGAAGGCGCGCAGCGGCGCCCTTCCCCGTGCGGGTGCTTAGCTGAAAACCTCGTCGCGCGCACCGCCTTCCAGGTGCTGCACATCGCCCCAGCCAACCAGGCCCAGGCCCTGGGGCGTCCACAGCAGGCGGTTGATGGCCGCGTTGCCCAGCGCCCAGGTGCGCGGCGCCTGCACTTCCTGGTGCGTGGCTAGGCGGTAGAGCACATCCATCACGCCGCCATGCGCCACGATCACGATCTGCTGGCCGGGATGGCCACTGGCCAGCCGGTTCACCGTTGCCGAGATGCGGTCGCGCAGCATCAGCAGCGACTCGCCGCCGCCAGCGGGCACGAACTCGGGATCGCGCTTGCGCCAGCGCAGCGCATCTTCCGGGTGGGACGCCTCGATATCGTTGAAGGTCTGGCCCTCGAAGCTGCCGAAGCAGCGCTCGCGCAGACCCTTGTCGGCCGTCAGCGATGCGCCCGTGGTCGCGGCCACGGCCTCGGCCGTGACATAGGCACGCAGCAGATCGCTGCTGTAGATGGCGGCCACCGGCTCACCCGCCAGGGCCTTGCCGGCCTGGGCGGCCTGCCAAAGTCCCATGTCGTTCAGAGGAATGTCCAGATGGCCCTGGATGCGGGCGTCCACATTCCAGGCGGTTTCTCCGTGGCGGATGGCAATGATGCGCGTGGCTTGCATGAGGGGCTGGCGTGGGGAAGCTGCAAAAAGAGCAGGCATTGTCCTGCAAGCTGCGGGAGTCTGCATGGCCCAGGTGCGCAGGCCAAGTGGATCCTTGGCATAGTCAACTAAAAGGCGAAACTGGCGCGCCCTAAACCCAGGGACACCGAGGAAGGGCCGCCCCGCACCGAGGGTGTCGTCCCCCTCAGGGGGAAGGCGCGCAGCGCCTCAGGGGGATCAAATAAGACTTTTTGCGTTGTTCAGCACGAAGTCGCAGGCCTTTTCCTTGAGGTCGCCCTTGAGCTTGTCGATGCTGAAGCTCTTGCCGTTGGAGCCGGTGACCAGGCCGCCCAGGCCGTTCTGGAATCCCGTGTCCTTGGGCTCTTCCTGCTTTTGCATGCCCAGCTTGCCCAGCAACTGGTCCTTGACCTGGGCCGCCTTGTCGGCATTGAGGTAGTTGTTCTTCATGCAGTAGGAGATGACGCCTGCCGCATTGCCGGCCGTGGCCGAGGGGCTCAGGCCCAGGGCGGACAGCGCACCCGCACCGCCCGCCCCCGCACCCAGCATGCCGCCGAGGCCGGAGCCGGCGCCTTCGCTGTTGGCGGCGGCCTTGTCACCGCCAAGGCCCGAGGCCTGGCGCAGCGAGTCGCCCAGGCCCGACGCCTGGGCAGGCAGGGCGCCCAGGCCCAGCATGGCGCACAGCAGTGCGCTGGCAATGGATGTCTTCATGGATGCTTCCTTTCCGCGGCAACCCGCAGGCTCGATACAGGGCCTGAAATTAGCACGCCGTGCAGCGCAGACCTGTGCCCGATTGCAAACCTTTGCCAGAGCGGGCCGTGGCGGTCTTTCGCGTTTTCACTAGCTGTCAAAGCCGTTGGCCTGTCCATGATGGCCGCACGCCAATGGCGGGCCGCAGGCGGCGGTCTTGTTATTTGGAAATGGCTTTTAAGTATAAAAATCAATTCAACAAGCTGTAAAAGTTATTTACAGTGGGGCGCACCTATATGGCCCGCTTCTTGCGGCGCCCGGGCTGCTGCGTCGCATGACCGCCGCCCTTCCAATCAATCCACAGGGGAGCAGACAAATGATCATGAAGATTCTGGGCAGTTCTTTGCTGGCCGCAGGCCTGTTGACCTCGGCCGCGCTGGCCCAGGCCGAGACCGTGCGCTGGGCGCGCGGCTCCGATCCGACTTCGCTGGACCCGCATGCCTTCAACGTGGGCACCAATTTCGTGCTGCTGCACCAGATCTACGAAACCCTGGTCATCCGCTCGGCCGACGGCAAGCTGGTGCCCACGCTGGCCACCTCGTGGAAGATGACCTCCGACCCGTCGGTCTGGGAGTTCAAGCTGCGTCCCAACGTCAAGTTCCATGACGGCACGCCGTTCACGGCGCGCGACGTGGTCTTCTCGCTGAACCGCGCCAAGGGCGAGAACGCCCAGGTCAAGTCCCTGCTGTCCTCGATGGAGGAGGCCAAGGCCGTGGACGATCTCACGGTGCAGGTGAAGACCAAGGGCCCGAACCTGATCTTCCCCGACAACCTGACCAACCTCTTCATCATGAGCGAGAAGTGGTCCAAGGCCAACGGCGCCGAGACCACGCAGGACACGGCCAGCAAGACCGAGAACGGCGCCACGCGCGCGGCCAACGGCACGGGCGCCTATGTGCTGGCCAGCCGCGAGGTCGATTCGAGGACGGTGATGAAGCTCAACCCCGACTACTGGGGCAAGGGCCAGTTCCCGCTGCAGGTGACCGAGCTGATCTACCTGCCCATCAAGTCCCCGGCCACGCGCGTGGCGGCCCTGCTGTCGGGCGAGGTGGACTTCGCCCAGGACATTCCCGCGCAGGACGTGGCGCGCCTGAAGCAGGACAAGCGCCTGCGCATCAATGAAGGCCCCGAGAACCGCTCCATCTTCCTGGGCCTGAACGTGGGTGCGGCCGAGCTCAAGAGCAGCAACGTCAAGGGCAAGAATCCCCTGGCCGATCCCAAGGTGCGCCAGGCCATCGAGCTGGCCATCGACCGCGATGCGATCAAACGCTCGGTGATGCGCGGCCTGTCGATTCCCACGGGCGTGATCGCTCCGTCGTTCGTCAATGGCTACGACAAGGCCTTTGCGGCCTATCCCAAGGCGGATGCCGCCAAGGCCAAGCAGCTGCTGGCCGAGGCGGGCTACCCCAACGGCTTCACCATCACGCTGAATACGCCCAATGACCGCTATGTGAACGACGAAGCGATTGCCACGGCAGTGGCGGGCTTCCTGGGCCGCATCGGCATCAAGACCGAAGTCTCGGCCCGGCCGATCGCCATGCACAGCGTCTCGCTGACCAAGGCGGACAGCGACTTCTACCTGTACGGCTGGGGCGTGCCCACCTATGACTCGGCCTACATCTTCGACTTCCTGGTGCACACGCGCGGCAAGGACAGCCGTGGCGCGCAGAACGCGACGCACTACAGCAATGCCGATGTGGATGCCAAGATCCTGTCCCTGTCCTCGGAGAGCGACAAGGCAAAGCGCGATGCCACCATCAAGAGCATCTGGGAGACGGTGCAAAAGGAGCGCTTCTACATTGCGCTGCATGACCAGGTGATCCACTTCGCGTCCGTGCCCCGGATCAATGTGCCCGTGCACCCGGACAACGCGCTGCACTTCAAGTTCGTCAAGTTCGAGAAGAAGTAAGCGCCGATGCTGGTCCATCTGCTGCGCCGGCTGGGCCAGTCCGCCCTGGTCCTGCTGGCCGTTTCCTTTGTCTCGTTCATGGTGTTCCGCCATATTGGCGATCCCACGATCAGCCTGCTGGGCGAGGACGCGACGGTTGCCGAGCGCGAGGCGCTGACGGAAAGCCTGGGCTTCAACAAGCCCGTGCCTCTGCAGTACCTGGGCTATGTGGGCAAGGTGCTGCAGGGCGACCTGGGCATCTCCTACCGGCTCAAGCGCCCCGTGACCGAGATCATTGCCGAGCGCCTGCCCGCCACGCTGGAGCTGGCGATGACGGCGGCGCTGTTCGCCCTGGTCATCGGCGTGGCGCTGGGCGTGTACACGGCCATACGGCGCGAGGGCTGGCTGAGCCGCTCGATCATGACGGTGTCGCTGGTGGGCGTGTCCCTGCCCACCTTCCTGATCGGCATCGCCCTGATCTACCTGTTCGCCGTGGAGCTGCGCTGGCTGCCGTCCTTCGGGCGCGGCGAGACGGTGAAGCTGGGCGGCTGGGAGACCGGGCTGCTGACGGCTTCAGGCTGGTCGGCGCTGATCCTGCCGGCCATCACGCTGGGCTTCTACAACATGACGCTGATCATGCGCCTGGTGCGCGCCGAGATGCTGGAGGTGCTGCGCGCCGACTACATGCGCTTCGGCCGCGCGCGCGGGCTGCGCGAGCGCGACCTGTACTTCGGCCATGCGCTGCGCAATACCCTGATTCCCGTGATCACCATCGCGGGCCTGCAGATCGGCTCGCTGATCGCCTTTGCCATCGTCACCGAGACCGTGTTCCAGTGGCCCGGCGTGGGCCTGCTGTTCATCTCCTCCATCCAGGGCGTGGACGTGCCGCTGATCGCCGCCTACCTGATGTTCATCGCGCTGCTGTACGTGGGCATCAACCTGCTCGTCGATTTCCTGTACGTGATCGTGGACCCCCGCTTGAGAAACCGATGACCGATTCCGCCAAACAAGCAATCCCTCCCACGGGCTGGCGCGCCAGCGACTCGCCGGTCAAGCGCGCCTTTGCACGCTCGCGCCTGGTGCAGGCGGCGGCGCTGGTGCTGGCGCTGATCGTGGCGGCCACGCTGCTGTCGCCCTGGCTGGCCTGGCAGAACCCCTTCGATCCGGCCAATCTGGACCTGATGGATGCCTTCACGCCGCCGGGCCAGGCGGGCACCAGCGGCACGCTGTACGCGCTGGGATCGGACGACCAGGGCCGCGATGTCTGGAGCGCCATCCTCTACGGGCTGCGCATGTCGGTGCTGGTGGGCGTGTCGGCCGTGGGGCTGTCCCTGCTGATCGGCGTGCCGCTGGGCCTGGTCTGCGGCTATGCGGGCGGCTGGTTCGACACGCTGATGATGCGCATCGCCGATGTGCAGCTGACCTTTCCCGTGATCCTGGTGGCGCTGCTGGTCTTCGGCATCGCACGCGGCCTGCTGCCCGAGGGCTACCGCGACGACATGGCGGTCTTCGTGATCATCGTGGCCATCGGCCTGTCCGACTGGGTGCAGTACGCACGCACCGTGCGCGGCGCGGTGATGGTGGAAAAGCACAAGGACTACGTGCTGGCCGCCCAGCTCATAGGCCGCAGCCGCGTGGCCATCCTGGTGCGCCACATCCTGCCCAACCTGCTGGCGCCCATCCTGGTGATCGCAACCATCAGCTTCGCGCATGCCATCGTGGCCGAGTCCACGCTGTCCTACCTGGGCGTGGGCCTGCCGCCCACCCAGCCTTCGCTGGGCACGCTGATCCGCATCGGCCAGGGCTTCCTGTTCTCGGGCGAGTGGTGGATATTGCTGTTTCCCTCGCTGGTGCTGCTGGCGCTGGCGCTGTCCGTCAACCTCGTCGGCGACTGGCTGCGCGACGCACTGAACCCCAAGCTGCAATGAGCACGACACAAGAATCCGGGCAGCCCCCTGCACAGCCTCCGGTGCTGAGCGTTCGCGGCCTGTCTGTCACCTTCGACACCTACAAGGGCCCCGTGCAGGTGCTGGATGATGTGTCCTTCGACATCGCGCCCGGCGAGATCCTGGGCGTGGTCGGCGAGTCGGGCGCGGGCAAGTCCATGACGGGCGCCGCCGTGATCGGCCTGATCGAGCCGCCGGGCCGCATCTCGGCCGGCACGGTGCAGCTGCGCGGCGAGCGCATCGACACGCTGCGCGGCGAGGACCTGCGGCGCATACGCGGCCGGCGCATAGGCTCCATCTTCCAGGACCCGCTGACCAGCCTGAACCCGGTCTATACCGTGGGCCGGCACCTGGTGGAGACCATCCGCACGCACCTGCCCGTCTCCGAGAAGGAGGCCGAGGCGCGCGCGCTGGCCCTGCTCGAAGAGGTGGAGATCCCGCAGGCGCGCGAGCGCATGGCCCAGTATCCGCACCAGTTCTCGGGCGGCATGCGCCAACGCGTGGCCATCGCCCTGGCGCTGTGCGCCGAGCCGGAACTCATCATTGCCGACGAGCCCACCACGGCGCTGGACGTGTCCGTGCAGGCGCAGATCATTGCCCTGCTGCGCCGCGTGTGCAAGGAGCGCGGCGCGGCCGCCATGCTGATCACGCACGACATGGGCGTCATCGCCGAGACGGCCGACCGCGTCATGGTCATGTACCAGGGCCGCGTGCTGGAAACCGGCCCCGTGCGCCAGGTGCTGGACGCACCGCAGCAGCCCTACACCCAGGTGCTGATGGGCGCCATTCCCAGCGTGCACCACCGCGTGCAGCGCCTGCCCGTGCCCGAGGTGGGCGGCGGCCCGGCCGCGCCCGCCGTGCCCTGGCAGCCCGGGGCCGGTGCGCAGGAGCCCGCGGCTGCCCTGCTGGAGGTCAGGGATCTGTGCAAGGAGTTCGACCTGTCCAGCGGCTGGCTGTCCCGGCTGCTGGCGCGCGAGGACAAAAAGATCCTCAAGGCCGTGGACGGCGTCGGCTTCTCCATCCGCAGGGGCTCCACCTTCGGCCTGGTCGGTGAGTCCGGCTCGGGAAAATCCACGGTGGCGCGCATGGTGGCGGGGCTGACGCCCCCGACCAGCGGCACCGTGCTGTTCGACGGCGTGGACAAGTGGAGCCCGGCCGCCCAGACCGTGGCCATGCGCCGGCGCTTCCAGATGATCTTCCAGGACCCGTATGCCAGCCTGAACCCGCGCTGGACCGTGCAGGAACTGATTGCCGAGCCCCTGCAGGTGCTGGCCCTGACGGCCGGCAAGGACGAGACGGCCGAGCGCGTGCAGGAGGCGCTGCGCCGCGTGCGCATGAAGCCCGACGATGCGCGCAAGTACCCGCACCAGTTCTCGGGCGGGCAGCGCCAGCGCATCGCCATCGCGCGCGCCCTGGCCAGCCGGCCCGAGTTCATCATCTGCGATGAACCCACCTCGGCGCTGGACGTCTCGGTCCAGGCCCAGGTGCTCAACCTCATGCGCGACCTGCAGGAGGAGTTCGGCCTGACCTATCTGCTGATCAGCCACAACCTGGCCGTGATCCGCCACATGTGCGACGACATCGGCGTCATGCAGCGCGGCCGCCTGGTCGAGGCCGGCGAGGCCGGCGCCGTGCTCGATGCACCGCAGCATGCGTACACGCGCGCGCTGATGGCTGCCGTGCCTGATATGGAGCATGTGCACTGAGGCGGGTGCACTGCCATAGCCTGGCGTTCAGGTCGCGGCAACGACCCGCACGTCGAACCGGACCTGAAGCCAGTTCTTGATGGCGGCAAAGATCGCGGCAAGATTGTCCATGCTGGGGTTGCCTTTCGGCGAAAGCATGCGGTGCAGGCTCTTGCTCGGCTTGTGCGTGAGGTCGGCCAGCGTCTCGAATCCCACCGTTGCGTTGACGAGATCGCGCAGGACGAGGCGTGCCGTTTCTGGCTCACCGCTCAGAAAAAGAGTGGCCGCCTCATCAAGCAGCGCCTGTGCGAAAGCAGGGTCGCGCTCAATGCGCTGAATGACCGTTTGTTTGAAATCGCGGGTGAGCGTCATGCCTTCGTTCCTTTTTTGGCATTGTCCGAGGGGCGTTGCCTCTTGCGAGCCTTGTATTCGCTGTGCAGGGCCACGGCTTCGTCGATGGCCTTCTGCTGGCCCTTTTTCGTGCTGCCCCCGAACAGGATGATCAATCTTTCCCCGTCCTTGGCGAGATAGATGCGGTAGCCCGGGCCCCAGTCGATCTTGTATTCGCCAATACCCCGGAACCATTCGATATTGGAGGTGTTGCCCAACTCCATGCGGGCCATGGCGACGGCCACCTTGGCGGCCGCCTGGCCATCCAGCCCGTTGAACCATGTCTGGTACGCGCTGCTGCCGTCTTCGCGGATGTACTCCTGGAGCTGGATTCGCATGGACTGGATGGTAACTTATGAGTTACCAGTGCTGCAAAGCGCTGTCCACATGACCTACAGCGTTCTCATGTTCCCAGGAACGAATGACAGCGATGGACCCAAAAAAGGCCTGCGGATGCAGGCCTTTGCTTCTGAGACACGATGGCTTACCGGGCGGGTGCTGGCGTGGCCGGTGCTGCCTGCGCTGCAGGCGCCCCCTGGGCCGGCGGCTGCGCCGGTGCGCCACCCTGCTGCACCGGACCGATGGTGGTGCGCACCACGCGCGAGCCCTTGGGCGGGTTGGGGAAGCCGGTCAGGGCGGCGTCGAACAGGATGCCGAAGATGGCCGGGTCGTCGGTCCAGACATCCTGGCGCTGGGCCGAGGTCTCGTAGACGATCTGCTGCGTGGTGGCGTTGCGCATCACGATGCTGACGGCGCGGTAGTACTCCAGCGGCGGGCCGTCGAACATGAAGCTGCCGCCAAAGCCCATGCCCCAGCCGCGCCCGTAGCCCACGCCCCAACCCCAGCGCGGGCCGCCCCAGCGGTCGTAGTAGGGCCAGGCGGCGTAGTCGCGCGCATAGCGTGCGTCGGCACCTATCTGCACGATCAGGCTGGCCCGGGAGTCGTCGCGCTGCAGGCCCACGCGGCCCAGGGCCTGCTGGGCCTGGGATTCGATGGCCGCGAAATGCGTCTGCGCCTCGCGTTGCGAGGGCAGCACTTCCAGGCGGTAGGTGGGCGGCGCGGGCAGGGCGCCCAGCGTGGAATAGCTCTGGACGGTGCTCTGGACTTCGCGCACGCTGGCGCAGCCCGTGAGCAAGGCCGTGGCCACGATGGCCAGGACATGGATGCAGCGCAGCTTCATGGTGTACTCCTTGGTCGAAAAAAGGCCCGTTTGCACGGGCCTTGGTTGGAGTGGGGCGATTGTTATAGGTTCAGCCGTCAGGACGACAGTTGTACCACCTGCAGGCCGGGCAGTGATGCGGAGACGGGCATCTCTTCATGGTCGAAGGCCATGTCGCCGTTGGGGTCGGCAATGCCGGTGGCCTTGGCGTTCTTGAAGTCGTGCAGCTCGGGGTCCATCATGTGCGTGGTCACGATGTGGCCCATGGCGCGGAACATGCTTTCCACGCGGCCCGGGAATTTCTTGTCCCATTCGCGCAGCAGCTCGCCCACGGCCACGCGCTGCAGGCCGTCCTGGCTGCCGCAGAGGTTGCAGGGGATGATGGGGAAGTTCTGGTACTGGGCCCAGCGGACGGTGTCCTTCTCGGGCACGTAGCACAGCGGGCGGATCACCACATGCTTGCCGTCGTCCGAGACCAGCTTCGGGGGCATGCCCTTCATGCGGCCGCCGTAGAACATGTTGAGCATCAGCGTCTGCACGATGTCGTCGCGGTGGTGGCCCAGGGCCACCTTGGTGCAGCCCAGCTCGTCGGCCACCTTGTACAGGATGGCGCGGCGCAGGCGCGAGCACAGGCCGCAGGTGGTCTTGCCCTCGGGCACCACGCGCTTGACCACGCTGTAGGTGTCCTGCGTTTCGATGTGGTAGTCCACGCCGATGCTCTTGAAGTACTCGGGCAGCACATGGTCGGGAAAACCGGGCTGCTTCTGGTCGAGGTTCACCGCCACCAGCTCGAATTTGACGGGCGCGCGCTTTTGCAGCTTGCGCAGCACGTCCAGCATCGTGTAGCTGTCCTTGCCGCCCGACATGCAGACCATGATCTTGTCGCCTTCCTCGATCATGTTGAAGTCGGTGATGGCGCGGCCCACCTCGCGGCACAGGCGCTTTTCCAGCTTGACCTGCTCGCGCTCGATCTTGATGCGGTTGCCGTTCGCGGTATTGGCTTGGGCATCCGCATCGGCGGCGGCGGTTTCGGGGGCGGCTTCTTCGGCCAGCCAGGGGTTGTCGGTCACTGCATTCATGGGGTTCACCATTGTCCGGTTTCTATGCGAATGGCCACTTCGCAGTCTTCAAAGATTTCCAGCTTGGCGATTTTCACGCGCACGCCCAGCACGCCGGGCAGCTGCATCAGGCGCTGGGCCAGCTTGCCGATCAGGCTCTCCAGCAGGTTCACATGCTCGGCCGTGCATTCATCGATGATGATCTGGCGCACCTTGCGGTAGTCCAGCACATGCAGGATGTCGTCGTCGCGCGGCGCCAGCGGTTGGGTGCCCAGGCTCAGCTCGGCATCGACCTGGATGGGCTGGGGCATCTGTTTTTCGTGGGCGAGGATGCCCAGGTTGGCGTCGAAGCGCAAACCCGTGAGCGTCAGGATCTGTTGTCCGGTGGCGGAGTGCATGGGGAAAAGCCGTGGAGTGTTTGGGGTGGCGCGCGCGGGCGCCTACATCATGGAAAAGTCGCGCTCGAAGCGCTGCAGGTGCTGGCCGCCATCGACCAGCAAGGTGGTGCCGGTGATGGACTGGTTGTCCAGCGCAAAGCACACGGTGGCGGCCACGTCGGCCGCGCTGGACGAGCGGCCCAGCGGGCTGAGGCGGTGCAGCGACTCGAAGCGCTCCTGGCTCAGCATGTGGCTGGTCAGCGTCAGGCCCGGGGCCACGCCGACGACGCGCACGCGCGGGGCCAGCGCCAGCGCCAGCATGGTGCCGGCGGCCTCGAGAGCCGCCTTGGACAGCGTGTAGCTGAGGAAATCGGGGTTCTGGTTCCAGAGCTTCTGGTCCAGCATGTTGATCACGGCGCCGCTGGCATGCTCCTCGCCGGCCGCCACGCGGTCCTCGATATGGGCATGCAGCGCCTGGGCCAGCAGGATGGGCGCGCCGGTGTTGCTGCGCAGGTGGGCTTCCAGGGCCACGTAGCTGAAGCTGCCTGCATCGTCATGCTCGAACAGCGAGGCGTTGTTGACCACGGCATCCAGGTGGCCGAAGTGCGCCACGGCGCGCGGCACCAGCGAGCGCACCGAATCCTCGTTGAAGAAATCGGCATCCAGGGCGGCGCTGTCGCCGGCCAGTTCAGCGCAGGCGGCGGCCGTCTCCAGCGCCTCGTCGTGCGAGTCGCGGTAGTGCACGGCCACTTGCCAGCCGGCGCTGGCAAGCGCGAGCGCGATGTCGCGCCCCAGGCGGCGGGCCGCGCCGGTCACCAAAACGGTGCGTGTTCGGGCAGGTGTGGACATTCGAGGACAATGTACGGATCGTGACGACAGAACCCTCAATTTTAACGGCCGCCCTGCAATCCCGTGTTGCGCAAGAGATTGCGTCCTCTGGAGGCTGGCTGGCTTTCGACCGTTTCATGGCCCTGGCACTGTACGAGCCGGGCCTGGGCTACTACGCCAATGACACCGCCAAGTTCGGGCTGATGCCATCGTCGGGCAGCGATTTCGTGACCGCGCCCGAGATGTCCCCGGTCTTCGGCCAGCTGCTGGCCGCCCAGGTGGCCGAGGCGCTGCAGCGCACGCATACCCGCGAAGTCTGGGAGTTTGGTGCCGGCACGGGCGCGCTGGCGCTGCAGGTGCTGGACGAGCTGGCCGCCCTGGGCGTGCGGCCGGACCGCTACACCATCGTCGATCTGTCGGGCACGCTGCGCGCGCGCCAGCAGCTCAGGCTGGTGAAGTACGAAGGACTGGTGCACTGGGCCGATGCCCTGCCCGAGCGGCTCGAAGGCGTGGTCATCGGCAACGAGGTGCTGGATGCCATGCCCGTGCAACTGCTGGTGCGCAAGGCAGGTGTCTGGCACGAGCGCGGCGTGGTGCTGCAGCCGGACGGCAGCCTGGGCTGGGAAGACAGGCCCACGCAGCTGCGCCCGCCCATGGAGATCGAGGGCGAGCACGACTACCTGACCGAGATCCATCTGCAGGGAGAGGCTTTCATCCGCACGCTGGGCGAGCGCATGGCGCGCGGCGCTGCCTTCTTCATCGACTACGGCTTCGGCGAGTCCGAGTACTTCCATCCGCAGCGCCACATGGGCACCCTGGTGTGCCACCGCCTGCACAAGGTGGACGACGACCCGCTGGCCGAGGTCGGCCTCAAGGACATCACGGCCCACGTGAACTTCACGGGCACGGCCGTGGCCGCGCAGGAGGCCGGCTTCGAGGTGCTGGGCTATACCTCGCAGGCCCACTTCCTCATCAACTGCGGCCTGGGACCCAAGCTCGACGCCCTGGCCCAGGGGCCGCGCGCCATGGCCACCAAGCTGATGATGGAGCACGAGATGGGCGAGCTGTTCAAGGTCATCGGCCTGGCCAAGGGCGTGGAGCCCTGGGACGCCATGGGCTTTGTGCGCGGCGACCGCACGCACCGCCTGTAGCCGCCGGCCAGAGCTCCGCCCCGGGCCTCAGCGCTGGACGCTGCGGCCGTTGCTCACCTCGTAGGCCGTCTGGTCCTTGAGGTTGATGCGGTAGATCTCGCGCGTGACGTTGCCCGAGAAACCCAGCTCCACGATGGACAGGTTCTCGAACGTGGTCGTGAAGCCGCCGGGCAGGATGCGGTTCAGGCGCGCGGCGGTCTCGCCCATGGCGCGCTCGATCTCGGGCGTGAAGGTGGCTTCGCTGTAGACCAGGGTGTTGTGCGGGTTGTGGCTGCGCACCTCCTTGCCGGCCTGCACCTGGTTGATGCCGCTGACGCCCACGCTTTGCACCATGGCCTTGGCCGAATCGTTCATGCGGGCATAGACGGGCCCCGTCACGCGTGGCAGCGGGCCGTCGCGCAGCGGTGCCATGGCGGCGGTGGCGCGGGTGTTGAAGTCCATCATGGCCTCGTAGGCCGGGCCGGACTTGACGATGCCCAGGTCCAGCCACCACGGCTTGCCGGCGCCCTTGGCGGCCTCGGTGGTGTAGAAATTCTTCAGGTGCACGTCCTGCAGCACGGGCGGCAATGCCGGCAGGGCGGCCAGCATCTTGCGCGGCGTGGTCGGGTCGGCGCTGTGGATATGCACCACGGTGACATGGGGCAGGTTGAAGGTGTTGGCCTCGGCCACCAGCTTCAGGCGCAGCAACTGCTCGTGCACCACGGGCGTGACCTGGCTGTCCATGATGGCCGTGGCATCGGCCGGCAGGCGGTAGACCAGGCCATAGGTGGCCTGGTGGGCGCGGAAATCGCTGCGCTGCAGGGCGCTGTTGTCGATGGCGCCCGACGCTGCGGCTGCCGTGGTGGGGGCCGGAGCGCTGGCGCAGGCCGCCAGCAGGGCGGCAGGCAGGATGGCGAGAAGAAGGCGCCTGGATGTGTGTTGCATGGTGGGCTTGTCTTGTTGCGGCATGGAGCCATGGACGAAGGGGGCGTGTCGCGAATGGTCCCGAAGCCTCCCGCCACGGGACTTTCCCAATGTAGGACGCCCATGTGTCCTGCCCATGACGCGCCGCCGCCGTACACTCGGCGCCATGATCCGCTGGCTCCTCGTCATCTTCCTGGCCCTGCTGCTGTTCAATGGCCTGCACGCCTGGCTGGAGCGCATAGGCCTGGGCCGCCTGCCGGGCGACTTCCGCTTTCGCCTGTTCGGCCGCGTGATTTTTCTGCCCATTGCCAGCACCGTGTTGCTCAGCGTGATTGCCGCCCTGATCGCCAAGCTGGTCTGAGCATGGCTTGAAGCACGGGCGCGCCGCCCGTATATGCAGGCATTGCCCCATGACTTCCGAACAAGAGGCCGCCCATGTCCGACAAGCTGCATTTCGTCTGCCCCCATTGCCACACCACCAACCGCATTGCGGCCGACCAGCTCGGCAGCGCGCCTGACTGCGGCAGCTGCCACCAGCCGCTGGTCACCGGCCAGCCCGTGGCGCTGGATGCGCAAAGCTTTGCCAAGCATGTGGGGCGCAGCCAGGCGCCGGTGGTGGTGGACTTCTGGGCGCCCTGGTGCGGCCCCTGCCGCATGATGGCGCCGGCCTTCGAGCAGGCGGCGCAGGCGCTGGCGCCCGGCGTGCAGCTGGCCAAGCTCGATACCGAAGCCCATCCCCAGGCTGCCGCGCCCTATAACATCCGCAGCATCCCGACCATGGTGGTGTTCAAGGAAGGGCGCGAGATCGCCCGTGTCTCCGGCGCTTTGCCGGCCGGCGAGATCGTGCGCTGGGTACGTTCGGTCGTCTGATTTCTCTGCGGGGCCCAAGGCCGGGCGCCTTCAGGCCCGCCCTCAGGCCTGCACTTCGCCCGGCTGGTAGAAGCAATAGCCGCTGTTGCGCAGCGTCTTGACGGGTAGTTGCTGGCCGCTGGCCTCCTCCACCTTGCGGCGCAGCCGGCGCATCTGGGTGTCCAGGCGGCGCTGGTCGTAGACCAGGTAGTCGCCGCCCAGGGCCTGCACGATCTTTCGGCGGCTCACCTCGGTGCCTGCCTGGCCCATGAGGCACTGCAGCACCAGCAGGTCCTGCTGGGAGAGCGCGACCGGCGGGGCCGATGGGGGCAGTAGGCGGCTCGGACCCAGCTGCAACAGCCAGCGCGCCTGGCGCTGCTGCAGGCCCAGGCGGCGCACCAGCGCGGCCAGCGTGGCCTCCAGCTCGTCCAGATCACAGCCTTTGCCCAGGTAATGGTCGGCTCCGTTTTCCAGGCCGTGGATGCGGTTGGCGCTGGTGTTGTGCGCGCTGAACACGATGATGCCCAGTTGCTGGCCCTGCTGGCGCAGGCGCTGGATCAGGGCCAGGCCGCTGCCATCGGGCAGGCCGATGTCGATGATGGCCAGGCGGTGGCGCCGGGCGTCGAAGTGGCGGTCGAACTCCTGCAGGCTGGCAACGCATTGCGGCGCGTAGCCCAGGCCCTCCAGGAATTCACCCAGTTCATGGCGCAGCACGGGCTCGTCTTCGAGCAGGATCACATCAAGCATGGGGGAAGGGGGCTGAGCGGCGAGGCCGGGAGGCTGGTGTACGCTGGCGGCCCTGTGGTGGACCTCCGATGCGATATTACCGTGCAACCCTCCTGCTGCTGGCCTGGCTGCTGTGTCCGCTGCTGACCCAGGCCCAGGCGCTCCTGCTGAACCCCGATGTGCCGATGCTGGAGACCGCCGGTCAGTGGCAGCGGCTCGATGACGCCGCTGGCCTGCTCGACGCCGGGCAGGCCGACGCCGCCCCTGGATGGCAGCCGCTGCCCGGGCACCTGAACGCCAGTTTCACGCAGGCGGCGGTCTGGCTGCGCATGCCGCTGCAGGTGGAGCAGCCCGGCAGCTGGATGCTGCTGCTGGGCAATGCCCTGCTGGACGAGGTGGAGGTCCACGTGCGCAGATCCGGTGGCCCCTGGCAGCTGCTGGGGCGCAGCGGCGAAGAAGTGCCGCGCCACGCCTGGCCGGTGGACTACCGCAGTCCGGCATTCCAGTTCGAGCCCCCTGCCGCCGGGTCTTACGAGTTGCTGGTGCGCCTGCGCGCGCGCAACGCGCTCGTCACCCGCATCGATCTGTGGCAGCGACTGGCGTTCGACAACCACACGCGGCGCGAGGCCCTGTCGTTCGGCCTGTATTTCGGGCTGTACCTGCTGTTGATCGGCGTGCAGCTGGTGTTCTGGCTGGGCACGCGGGCCCCCTTGAGCGGCCTGTTCCTGGCCTATCTCAGCGTCTGCGTGCTCAATGAGGTGGTATCGCTGGGGCTGGTGCAGCAGCTGACGGGCCTGCCCGGGTTCTGGAGCGACCGCCTGCTGGGATGCGGCATTGCCGCCGCCCTTGCGATCTCCATACAACTGGCCTGCAGGCAGCTGGACCTGGCGTCGCTGTACCCGCGGCTGGTGCGCCAGATCGTGCCGCTGCTGTGGCTGTTCAGCCTGTGCTGCATGCTGCTGGTGGTGTCGGGGCACTACTCGGCGGGCATGGTCCCGGTGCAGGCCATGACCCTGCCGCTGACCCTGGGCTTTCTCGCGTTCGCCCTTTGGCTTTGGCGGCGCGGCCATGCCCCGGCACGGTTCTTCATGCTGGCGTTCGGCATCTTCTATGCCGGCGTGCTGATCTCTTTTCTGCGCAACCTGGGCTGGCTGCCCATGAATGCGCTGACCGCGCTGGTGTCCACGCATGCGTCCGCGCTGGGCACCATGGCGCACATGCTGCTGCTCAGCGGCTGGATCATCGGCGGATACGAGCACAGGCGCCGCGTTCGGGAGCGGGAGCAGGTGCTGCTGGAGGCCGAGCTTGTGCAGCGCCAGTTGCGCGAGAGTGAACTCAGCGAGGCGCTGGTGCTGGAGCGCAGGGTCCGCCAGGAGCAGCGCGACTTTGTCGCCATGGTCTCGCACGAACTGCGCACACCGCTGGCCATCATCCTGACCAGTGCGCAGCAACTGGCGCGCAATCTGGCGGCACCGCCCGACAAGACGCTGGCACGCAGCCGCAACATCCGCGAAGCCGCCCAGCGCCTGCTGGCCCTGGTGGACGACTGCCTGGCCGATGACCGCATGGCCGATCCCCAGCCCCATGCCGAGCCACGCCTGCAGCCCTGCGACCTGCATGCGCTGGTGGATGGCTTGTGCCTGGACTTTGCGCCCGGCCGCATCGTCTGCCACCTGGGCGGGGGCACGCAGCAACTGATCACCGATGCCGGCCTGCTGCGCATCGCGCTGCGCAATCTGCTGGCCAATGCAGACCGCCACACGCCCGAGGGCGAATCGGTCCGCCTGGACGTGACCAGGCAGGGTGAGGGTCTGGAGATCCAGGTCTCGAACCCCTCCGAGCCCATTGCCCAGGCGGACCAGGACCAGTTGTTCGAAAGGTATTACCGTGGCCGCAACGCCCAGCACCGGCCCGGCGCCGGGCTGGGGCTGTACCTGGTGCGGCGCATCGCCGAGCGGCTGGGCGGCAGCGTGGCCTTGTTGACGGCAGGAGGCGAGCAGCCCGTGTGCCTGCGACTGGTCCTGCCCGTGGCGCGAGCCTGATTCCCGTGTGTGGTGGCCTTTGCGCTCAGGCCGCCTGCGCCAGCCAATCGGCCACGGCCTGGGCGCGGGCTGCCTGCACGGCCTCGCCTATGGCCTTGCCCTGTTTGCCGCGCGCGGCGGCCTGGGCCGCGATGTCCGAGGTGGAGATGGACAGCGCGGCAGCCAGCGCATCGCGCAGGCGGGCACGCTGGGGGTAGGGCCGGTCCTCGAAACCCAGGCGCCCCCGCGCGTCGCATTCACAGGCCGCAAGGGCCTGCTCGAAGCGCGCGGGCTTGCGGATGGCGTCGCAGCGCTCCAGCAGGCGCACGATGGCGGCGCCGTTGAGCTCGCCGCTGCGGTGGATGTTGCCGTGCTCGCGCGCCACCACGTCGCCCAGTTCTCGGCAGTCGGTGGGCACGCGCAGCCGCTCGCCCACCTTTTCGGCCAGGCGGGCGCTGCGGTGCTCGTGTCCTATGTGGCGCGGCAGCACATCGGCCGGTGTCGTGCCCTTGCCCAGGTCGTGCACCAGGCAGGCGTAGCGCACGGGCAGCGGGGTTTCCAGCTGCGCGGCCATGTCCAGCACCATCATGGCGTGCACGCCGGTATCGACCTCGGGGTGGTATTCGGCACGCTGGGGCACGCCCCACAGGCGCTCCAGCTCGGGCAGCAGCACGGCCAGCGCACCGCATTCGCGCAGCAGCTCGAACATGCGCGAGGGCTGGCGCTCCATCAGGCCCCGGCTGATCTCCTGCCAGACGCGTTCGGGCACCAGGGCATCCACCTCGCCGGCGGCCACCATCTCTTGCATCAGGGCCATGGTTTCCGGTGCCACCGTGAATTCGTGGAACCGTGCCGCAAAGCGCGCCACGCGCAGGATGCGCACCGGGTCTTCGCGAAAGGCATCGGTCACATGGCGCAGCACCCGGGCCTGCAGGTCGGCCTGGCCGCCGTAGGGATCGTCGATGGCGCCTTTGCCATCCCAATCCGGGGGGGCTGCCATGGCGTTGATGGTCAGGTCGCGCCGGGCCAGGTCCTGCTCCAGCGTGACGTCGGGCGCCGCCTGGACGACGAAGCCGCGATAGCCTGGCCCGCTCTTGCGCTCGGTGCGCGCCAGGGCGTACTCCTCGTGGGTTTCGGGATGCAGGAAGACGGGGAAGTCCCGTCCCACGGGCATGAAGCCGCGCTCGGCCATCTGCTCGGGCGTGGCGCCGACCACGACCCAGTCGCGGTCATGCACGGCCCGCCCCAGAAGGCGGTCGCGCACCGCGCCGCCCACCATGTACACCTGAAATTCGCTCATCCCGCAATGGTACGGCCTGGGCGGTGACATGATGGCGGGCTGCACCGGGCGCCGAGGGGCGCCGCATGCCCATTTCCCATTTGGAGACAAAACCATGGCTTGGTCCTTTCGACCGCGTGTTCCCGCCCTGATCCTGGGCCTGGCGGCTGCCGGCCTGCTGTCCGCAGCCAGCGCCGCACCGCTGGCCGACACCACCCGGCAGGCGGCCCGTGCCAGCCTGCATGAATGGGTCGAGGTGCTGGCCCTGCCCAACGACGCCAATGTGCCGGCCGACATCCAGAAGAACGTGGCCTGGTTTGCCAAGGCCTTCGAGCGGCGGGGCTTCGAGGTACGGCAACTGGCCAATGGCGACAAGCCCATGCTCATGGCCACGCTGCCGTCGGCTGGGCCCGGGCGCAAGACCGTGCTGTTCTACGCCCACCTTGACGGCCAGGCCGTCAAGCCCGAGGAGTGGCAGCAGGCCAGCCCCTGGCAGGCCACGCTCAAGCAGCGCCAGCCCGACGGCCGCTGGGCCGCGCTGCCGCTGGAGCAGCTGTACGGCGAGCAGCCCGATCCGCAGTGGCGCGTGTTTGCGCGCTCGTCATCGGACGACAAGGCGCCCATCGTCATGCTGCTGGCGGCATTGGATGCGCTCAAGGCCCAGGGCAAGCAGCCGGGCGTGGACATCAAGGTGCTGCTGGATTCCGAAGAGGAAAAGGGCTCTCCCACGCTGGGCCGCGTGATCGGTGAGAACCTGGCTGCGCTGAAGTCCGATGCCATGGTGGTGCTCGACGGTCCCATGCACGCCAGCAACCGGCCCACCCTGGTGTTCGGCAACCGGGGCATTGCCCAGGCCACGCTCACTGTCTATGGCGCCAGCCAGGAACTGCACAGCGGCCACTACGGCAACTACGCGGCCAATCCGGCCCAGACCCTGGCGCGCCTGCTGGCCAGCATGAAGGGCGATGACGGCAAGGTGCTGATCCAGGGCTACTACGACGGCATCGAGTTCGATGCGCAGGCACGCGAGGTGATGCAGGCCGTGCCCGACGACGAGGCTGCGCTGCGCAAGCGCCTGGGCATTGCGAAGGCCGAGACCGTGGGACGCAACTACCAGGAGTCCATGCAATACCCCTCGCTGAACGTGCGCGGCCTGCAAAGCGCCGAGGTGGGCAGCAAGGCGCGTACCGTGGTGCCCTCCGTGGCCGTGGCCGAGATCGACATGCGCACCGTACCCGAGACGCCTCCCGAGCGGCTGGAGAAGCTGTTGCGCACCCATATCGAGGCGCAGGGCTTCCATCTGGCCGATGGCCCGCCCACGGCCGAGCAGCGTGCCAGCCACCCCAAGCTGGCCACCCTCAAGCTGGGCGGTGTATCAGCCTCCGGCTCTGCCGTTCGCACACCGCTGGATGCCCCTGTCGGCCAGTGGCTGCGCAAGGGCATGAACAAGGCCTGGGACAGCGACCCGGTGCAGATCCGCATGATGGGCGGCACCGTGCCCACGGGCGCGGCTGTTCAGGCGCTGAAGATTCCCTTCGTCATCGTGCCCCTGGTCAATGCCGACAACAACCAGCACAGCTTTGACGAGAACATGCGCCTGGGCAACTACTTCGATGGCGTGCACAGCCTGGTGCATCTGCTGGCCGAGCCGTTCTGACAGGCGGCAGACAGGCGGCAGACTGGCAGCAGACAGGCGGCACTCAGCCCGCCGCAGCCGTGCGGTACGGCTCCTCGAAGGGCCGGAAATCATGCTCGGCCAGTGCGCCCTGCACCCAGTCCTGCACGCCCGGCAGGGCGCGCACGCGGCGCACGTAGGCGTCAATGGCCGGTGCCACGGGCAGCTCATAGGTCGCCAGGCGCATGCACACGGGGGCGAAGAAGGCATCGACGATGCTGAACTGGTCGTACAGCATGGGGCCGCTGGCCGTGGACAGCAGCGGTTGCCACAGCTCGGACAGGTGCTGCACATCGTCGCGCAGTGCGGCGTTCTCTGCCCATAGCCGCGCGCCGACCTCGGGCAGCTGGGCCTCGATGTTCATCGGGCACAGCGAGCGCAGGGCGCCGAAGCCGCTGTGCATCTCGGCGCAGAGGCTGCGCGCGCGGGCGCGGTTCAGCGCCAGCGTGGGCCATAGGTGCTTTTCAGGGAATTTCTCGGCCAGGTACTCGCAGATGGCCAGGCTGTCCCAGATGGCCATGCCTTCATCCATGAGCACGGGCACGCGGCCCGAGGGCGAGAGCGCGCGGGCGCGCTGCTTGAAGGCGGACTGCTCGTCGAAGCTGTCAAAGCGCAGCATGACCTCTTCGAAAGCAATGCCGGCCTGGCGCATCAGCACCCAGGGGCGCATGGACCAGGACGAATAATTCTTGTTGCCGATATAGAGCGTGAGCATGGCCGCAACCTCCGCGATAGGCCCTACAGCTTAGCAAGCATGGCAGGAAAACCCATGTAGGAGCCGGGCGCTGCCTGGGCGCGCTCTAATGCGTGCCATGCAAAACGATAGCTCTTCTCCCCAGGCGCCAGCGGCGCGCCACACGGCTGCGCTGGTCCTGTTTTCCGGCGGCCAGGATTCGACCACCTGCCTGGCGCAGGCGCTGTCGCTGTACGAGCGCGTCGAGACCCTGGGTTTTGACTATGGCCAGCGCCACAGCGTGGAAATGCAGGTGCGCCAGCAGGTGCGCGAGCGGCTGTCCAGGGACTTTCCCCAATGGGCTCCGCGCCTGGGCGATGACCATGTCCTCTCGCTGGACGTGCTGCAACAGATCGGCGGCTCCTCCCTGACCGAGGACGTGGCCTTCGCCATGCAGGCCGACGGCCTGCCCAACACCTTCGTGCCCGGCCGCAACCTGCTGTTCCTGACCCTGGCCGGCGCGCTGGCCTACCGGCGCGGCCTGTCGGTGATCGTCACCGGCGTCTGCGAGACCGACTACTCTGGCTACCCCGACTGCCGAGACGACACCATGAAGGCCATGCAGCTCGCCCTGAACCTGGGCCTGGAGCGGCGCCTGCGCATCGAAACGCCCCTGATGTGGATAGACAAGGCCCAAACCTGGCAAATGGCCCACGACCTGGGCGGCGACACCCTGGTGGACCTCATCCAGCGCGACACCCACACCTGCTACCAGGGCACGCGCGAGACACTGCACGACTGGGGCTACGGCTGCGGCATCTGCCCAGCCTGCGACCTGCGCTCGCGCGGCTGGACCCAATGGCGGGCTCAGCGCGAGACAGCAAATTAAAGAAGCACAGCGCTAAAAACCGGCGCAGCCCAAAACCAGGGACGCCGAGCAAGAGCCGCCTCGCGGCGGGGGCGCCCAGCCGAGGGCGTCGTCCCCCTCCCTCGCGCAGCGAGTAGAGAGGGGGAAGCGGCGAAGCCGCTCAGGGGGAGCTTGCTACACCGGCCAGACGACCCCATGGTCATTCAGGATGGCGTCCAGCGGCAGGTCATGTGGCTCGGGCTCGAACTCGTCCACATAGCCGCAGCCGTAGCCCAGGCCCACGGTGAAGGGCTTGGGCTGCAGCTCGGCCAGGGTGCGGTCGTAGAAACCGCCGCCATAGCCCAGGCGGTAGCCACCAGCCGCGTAGCCCACGCAGGGCACGAACAGCAGGGTGGGGGTGAGGGTTTCGGTGTCCTTGGGCTTAGGGATGCCATAGGCATCCTCTTCCATGGGACAGCCCGGGTACCAGGCGTGAAAGCTGAGTGTCTTACGCTGCTTGTCAATCACCGGCAGTCCGATTCGGCGCCTTTGTGGGGTACCCTGTAGCTCGCCATCTTCCTTCCAGCGGTGAAGCGCGGGCAGCGGATCGAACTCTCCCTTGATCGGCCAATAGGCGCCGATCACGGTGTCGGGCCGCTGTATCAGCCAAAAGCGCATGACCTGCTGCAGTGCGTCGGCGCGCTGCAGTCGGTCGGGAAGATTGAGGCGCTGGTCTATCAAGCTGCGGCGCAGGGCTGCTTTGTCCATCAGATAATTTCCTCCATGCACTGGCTGAAGATTTTGACACCGCTTTTGGCGGCTTCCCTCTGGACCACCGCAGCCACGCCTGCGCTGGCGCAAAACCGTGGCGACGATGTCTTGCTGGAAATGCAGCAGGCCTTCCGCAAAGGCGACAAGGCCAAGCTCACGCAGCTGCTGCCTTCTGCGCGTGGCCATGTGCTCGAACCTTGGGCCGCGTACTGGGAACTCAAGGCCCGGCTGGATGAAGCCAGTGCCGATGAGATTCTGGGGTTTTTCAAGCGCTGGCCCGGCACCTACCAGGAAGACCGGCTGCGCAACGACTGGCTGCTGCTGCTGGGGCAGCGCCGCGACTGGGGCATGTTCGACCAGGTGCATGGTGCGTTTCGCATGCGCGATGACCGCTCCGTCAGCTGCTACGCCCTGCTGATCGACAGCATCAAGGGCCAGCCTGCTGCCAACCTGGGCCAGCAGGTGCGCGACCTGTGGTGGGCCCAGCGCGACGCCGACGACGGCTGCACCTACGCCGCCGGCGAGCTGTACGCGGCCAAGCAGATCAGCGAACCCGAAGTCTGGCGCAAGGCGCGCCAGGCGGCCGAGGCCAATCGCCAAAAGGCCACGCGCGATGCGGTGGCCATCGTCGCTCCCGAGGCCTTGCCCCAGGTGGCACAGGTCTTTGCCTCGCCCGCCAAGTACCTGGCCGGGCAGACGCGCGTGCGCGGTGCCGTGCCCAAGGAGCTGGCGCTGCTGGCGTTGATCCGCATGGCCTCCAGCGACCCGGCGGCGGCGGCCACCCAGCTGGAAGGCGGCTGGGGTGCCCGGCTGACGGCCGAGGAGAACAACTGGGCCTGGGGCGTGATCGGCAAGCAGGCAGCACTCAAGCTGCAGCCCGAGGCGGCGACCTATTTCGGCAAGGTGCGCAAGGACGGCGACCTCAGCGATGAACTGCTGGGCTGGAAGGTGCGCGCCGCGTTGCGTGCAGGCGACTGGCGCACGGTGCGCCGCGCCATCGACGCCATGGGGGCCGAGCGTACCGATCCCACCTGGACCTACTGGAAGGCGCGTGCCCTGCTGTCAGGCCGCCCCAGCGAGCAGGAGCGCTCCGAGGCGCGCCAACTGCTGGAGGACATGGCCGGCCCCGGCAGTTTCTACGAGCAGCTGGCGCTGGAGGATATCGGCCAGCGCGTGGCGGCGCCACCTCCGCCTGCGCCGCCCACGGCACAGGAGAAGGCCGCCGCCCGCGCCAACCCCAGCCTGGTGCGCGGCCTCTACGCCATCCAGAACGGCCTGCGCAGCGAAGGCGTGCGCGAATGGAACTACGCCACCAACCTGCACCAGGCCGGCGGCATGAGCGACCGCGAACTGCTGGCCGCCGCCGATCTGGCCTGCCACCAGCAGGTCTGGGACCGCTGCATCAACACCAGCGAGCGCACCCGCAGCTTTGCCGACTGGAACCAGCGCTTTCCCATGCCTTTCCACGACACGGTGCTGGCGCGCTCGCGCTCCATCGGCCTGGACCCGGCCTACGTCTATGGCCTGATCCGCCAGGAAAGCCGCTTCATCATGGACGCCCGCTCGGGCGTGGGCGCCTCGGGCCTGATGCAGGTCATGCCGGCCACGGCCCGCTGGACGGCGCGCAAGATCGGCATGACGGACTTTTCCCCGTCCATGATCAATGACCGCGAGGTGAACATCACCATCGGCACCGCCTATCTAAAGCTGGCGCTGGACGATTTCGACGGTTCCATGGCGCTGGCTGCGGCCGGCTACAACGCCGGTCCCGGCCGCCCGCGCAACTGGCGCAACGGCCCGGTGCTCGACGCCGCCATCTGGGCCGAGAACGTGCCCTTCACCGAGACGCGCGACTACGTGAAGAAGGTGCTGTCCAACACCACCAACTACGCGGCGCTCATCACGGGCCAGCCCCAGTCGCTCAAGAGCCGCCTGGGCACCATCGGCCCCCGCGACGCAGCCACGCCCGACCCCAGCAAGGACCTGCCCTGAGCCGCACTTGACATTCCTGCGGGGTGCGGCGATGCCTGTCGGCGCTACACTTGGTTACCGACTGGCGGGCCGCATGCCGCGGCCCCGGATACCGCAGGGGTTTCAACAATGACAACAACATGGAGCCGCACGGCCTGGGCCGCGCTGGGTCTTGCATGGGCGTGCACGGCGGCAGCGCAGCCGGTCTACAAATGGGTGGACGCGGAAGGGCGCACGCATTACGGATCGCAGCTGCCCACCGACCAGGCCGATGCCGGCCAGATCAAGGTATCGCCCAATGGCAGCTCGGGCGCAGGCTCGGGCCGGTTTGGCGAAGAGCGCAATCCCGACGGCACGAAGAAGCTGCCCAAGCAGGTGCGCGAGATGGCGGACGGCGTGGCCAAGGGCCTGAGCAAGGTCGACTCCAAGGAGGTGCCGCTGAACTGCGCCGCCGCCGTGGACAACATCCGCAGCCAAGTGGACACCATGGTCGAGAACGGGCAGAAGAACGTCAAGGGCGGCTACATCACCCAGGCGCAGTTCGATGCAACCGCGGGCAAGTTCCGCGAGGCGCGCACGCACGCCACCGTGGCCGACTGCCAGGCCTCCACGGGCCGCTCCAAGGCCATGTACCAGTGCATGTCCAACAGCTACAACCACCTGATCGGCTGTGCCGAAAAGCACAAGCCCTGAAGCGATCCGATTCCTCAGGTCTCCGCCCACATGCGCAGCAGGTTGTGATATTGGCCCGCGAGGCTGAGGGTTTCGTCGGTCTCGCCCAGTTTTTCGCGCAGGCGCTGTATGGTCTGGTCCATCTCGAACAGCATGGCCCGGCGTGTGTCGTCGCGCACCATGCTCTGCGCCCAGAAGAAGGAGCACACGCGCTCGCCCCGGGTGACCGGTTCCACGCGGTGCAGGCTGGTGGAGGGGTAGAGGATGAGATCGCCGGCCGGCAGCTTGACCTCGTGCGTGCCGTAGGTGTCCGCCACGACCAGCTCGCCGCCGTCGTAGTCCTCGGGATCGCAGAGGAAGAGGGTGCAGGACACATCGGTGCGCATCCACTGCTGCGCGCCTGACAGGCGCCGCGCCGCACCGTCCACGTGCAGGCCATAGGTTTCACTGTCCGCATAGCGGTTGAACAGCGGCGACATGGTGCGTGCGGGCAGGGCGGCACTGAAGTACAGCGCATTGGCCGCCAGCGCCTGCTCGATGATGCGGCCCTGCTCCAGTGCCACGGGCGAGTCTTCGGGCAACTGGCGGTTGCGCTTGACCCGGGCGCCCTGGCTGCCTGCCGTGGCACGGCCATCCACCCAGTCGGCGGCATCGATGGCCGAGCGGATGGCGGCAACCTGCTCGCGCGTGAGCACATGGGGAATGTGCAGCATCATGGTGTATGTCCTTGCATCGGGAAGCCCC
Organism: Delftia sp. DLF01; assembly: GCF_014852125.1. Classification (NCBI taxonomy): domain Bacteria; kingdom Pseudomonadati; phylum Pseudomonadota; class Betaproteobacteria; order Burkholderiales; family Comamonadaceae; genus Delftia; species Delftia sp. DLF01. The sequence continues at coordinate 875,871 of NZ_JACVAZ010000002.1, read as the reverse complement.
GGCGGGGAGAGGGGCTGACGGGGGCGATGGCCGGGTGCCCGGCCCTTGCATTCAGAACTTCAGCGTCGCGACCAGTCTGGCCGAGCGTGCCGTACCCGGGATGTAGCGCGCGCCGCCGTTGTTGAGGCTGGCCACGTATTTCTTGTCGGCCAGGTTGTAGATATTGAGCTGAAGGCGCAGGTTCTTGCTGACCTCGTAGGCCATGAAGGCGTCATACACCCAGTAGGCCTGGGCGCTGGGCATATTGGTGGTGGCCTGCACGGCGGAGTTGCTGACCAGGCGTGCCATCCTGTCCATGTAGCGGGCTCCTCCGCCCAGGGTCAGTCCGTTGCCGAAGCGGTAGGTGCTCCAGCTGGTGAAGCTCAGCCTGGGCGACCAGTTCAGGTGCGCGCCGGTCTGGGAGGACGTGCCCTGCGCTATGTTGGTGTTCATGCGCGCCAGGCCGGCCGTGATGTTCCAGGCCGGCGTCATCTGGCCGACGGCGCCCAGCTCAATGCCCTTGACCTGCTTCTTGCCGTACTGGGTGACCACGCCGGTGACGCTGTCCCGGGTGCCCAGATCATTGCGCACCGTGGTCTGGAACAGCGCGGCCGTCAGCAGCAGCCGCCTGTCCAGGATGTCCCACTTGGTGCCCATTTCCAGGTTGGTGGCCTTGGAGGGGTCCATGGCGGAGTGGTTGATGTTGCCCTCGGTGGCGCTGAGCGCGAAGTTGCTGCCGCCCGGCGGCTGCTGCGACGTCGAAATGCCGGCGTAGATGCTGCCGTACTCCACGGGCTTGAAGACCAGTCCCAGCTTGGCACTGAGCAGGCTGCCGCTGCTGCCCAACTGGGTGGTGGTCTGCGCACCCGTGCTGGCATTGGGCGCCGTGGTGTTGTCATTGGCGCTGCGGTAGCGGTCCCAGCGCAGGCCACCGTTGAGCTGCCACTGCGGGCTGAACTCGATGCTGTCGAAGGCGTACAGCGCAAGGGTCTTGGTATCGCCTTCGTTGAGCTGGCCGGTATAGCGGATGTCCTGGCCCGTGATCGCATCGCTGACGCTGGGATCGTAGAGATTGGCGGGCGCCATGGCGCCTGCGCCCGTGCGCCCCCGGGAGGTCTGCTTCTCGTAGATCAGCTCCAGGCCCGCGCTCAGCGCATGCTGCAGCCCGCCGCTCCTGAAGTTCGATGAAAGGCTGGTCTGGTTGGTGAACAACTGGTTGGATTGCCAGCGCAACTGGCGCGAGCGCGAGGCAGTCCAGGTGGCGGGGTCCGGGCGACCCACGGCGCTTGCGCCGCTTCCGTCGCTGACGATGCCCGAGGTGCCCGTGAGCAACTGGTCGATCTTGCTGCGTCCCACGCGCGTGATGTTGCGCACCGTGGTGCCGGGTGACAGGTCGTGCTCGAAGCGCACGGTGGCCTGGTTCAGCTCGGTCTTGCTGAAGTCGTCCAGGCTGCCGTAGAAGTTGGACGGGTCCACGGGCTGTATGTCTTTGATGCCCAGTATGGACAATGCGCCGTTGTAGAAGCCTGGAAGTCCCACGGTGGGCACGCCGCCATCGGGACGGTTGTCGTATTGCAGCAGTTGCATGTCGGCGATGAGGCGCGTGGGCGTGCCCAGCCCCAGGGCCAGCGATGGCGCCATGCCCATGCCCTGGTCGCGCACGAAGTCGCGGCCTGCGACACCACTGCTCTGGACCATGGCGTTCAGACGCAGGGCGGCGGTGTCGCCGAGCTGCCGGTTCAGGTCTGCAGTGGCGCGGTTGGTGTCGGCGGTGCCGGTGCCAAGGCGTATCTGCGACAGATCGCCCAGCATCGGCAGCTTGGTGCGCATGTTGATGCTGCCGGAAGGCGCGCCGCGCCCGTACTCGGAACCCGAGGCGCCCTTGACGATCTCGATGTCCTCGATGTTGAAGGTGTCGCGCACCGAGCTGCCCAGGTTGCGCACGCCGTCGATGAAGATGCTGCCTGTGGTGTCGAAGCCGCGCATGAAGATGTTGTCCTTGCTGTTGGAGTTGCCGCCTTCTCCCAGCAACAGGGTCACGCCGGGCGTGTTGCGCAAGGCTTCCTGCAAGGTGGTTGCTTCCTGTTCCTCCATGACTTCCCGGCGTATCACCGACAGGGTCTGGGGCGTGTCCACCAGCGGGCGGGTGAACTTGGGGGATGCTGCCTTTTGCGCCTTGTAGCCGCCGTCATGGCGGTCGCGGACCTGGACTTCCCCGAGTGTCTGGTCCAGCGGAGCTGGCGTGGCGGGCTGCGCCTGGATCTGCATCGGCAGGCTCAGTGCCATCAGCGTGGCGGCGATGCCCACGGCATGCGGCCGTGTCGCAGCCGCGCAGTGCTTGCGGCCGGTGATGTGATTGGTGTGGTGAGCCATGCCCGCCTCCCTCGCTGTGCAGGATTGGATGCTGGCTGGCGGGGCGGCTGGACGCGGAGCGCGTCATGTGGCAGGCCTGAGGCTCGCTCTGATCAGCGCAGGCACTTGGCCTGCAGTGCGATTCCCGTGGACGTCAGGAGCGCCTTTTTGCTGATCAGCGAATGCTAGTCATTGCCATTTGTGAAATCTATCAGAGCATTCTTAATTTCTTTTACGTCTATCGCAGATCTGTTTCGTTCAGGCGTTGTGAACCCATTCGCCCTCGCGCTGCGCCGCGCCCGATTGCACCAGTGCATCCACCAGCGTGCGGCTCCAGTGCTCGGCGGTTTCGTGGCTGAAATAGCCTGCATGCAGCATGCCGAAGTAGGGCGTGGCGGCCAGCCAGGCCAGCAGATCGGTGGTGCGTATGCGTTGCCAGTCCAGCAGCCGGTACTTGAGCAGCACCTTGGCCGCGTAGAGCGCGTGGCGCTCGGGGGCGCGCACAAAGCCGTCCAGGCGGCGGCGCGCCGTGTCCAGCGCGGCGGCCACTCCCGTGAAAACGCCACCGTGGCCGGGGACGATGGTGAGCGGTGCCAGGCCTTCGATCACGTCGAGCGTGGCGGCCACTTCGTCGAAGGCGCTCAGGCCCTCGATCTCGGGGAAGACCACGCCGAAGCCGTTTTCCCAGAGCGCGTCGGCCGAGATCAGGGTGCGGCTGGCGGGCTCGAACAGGATGATGGAGTGCGGATCGTGCCCGGGCGCGGCATGGATCTGCCAGTCACGCCCCGACAGCCGCACGCTGGTGCCGGGCTGCAGCACGCCGGTCAGCGCAAATTGCGGGCATTCCTGGCCGGTGGGCGTGTAGCTCAGTGCAGCGGGGTTCCAGTCGCGCACGAAGGCGGCCTGGCCCGGTGCGGCGTAGGTCCGGGCCTGCGGCCAGCGCGCCTGCAAGGCAGCATTGCCGCCGCAGTGATCGCTGTGCAGATGGGTGTTGAGGATGCGTGCCAGCGGTTGGCCGGCCAGCGTCTGCTCGACCAGCAGCACGGTCTGCCCGGCATGGCTGACGTAGCCGGTATCGACCACGGCAGCGCCGTCGTCCTGCGGGTCGTCCACAGGGACATCGGTATCGGCGGCGAAGACGATGTTGTTGGCCGACAGCCAGCCGCGCTCCAGCACGGTCATGCCGGGGGGCAGCGCGGCGCTGTCGCTGGTTGGGGCGGAAGTTGTCATGAGGAGGCGGGGCGGCTTTTGCCCAAGGCTAACAGCCGCAGGCAGCCACGGCTGACGCGTGGGCTACAGCTGCGGCCGTGCGGGTTTCAGGCGGGATCGCGCAGGGCGCGCCTGAGGATCTTGCCTACGTTGGTCTTGGGCAGTTCGTCGCGGAACTCCACCGTGCGCGGGCGCTTGTAGCCGGTGAGCTGGTCATGGCAAAAGCGCATCACCTGGTCCTCGGTCAGTGCCGGGTCGCTGCGCACCACGTAGACCTTGATGGCCTCGCCCTGGCGCTCGTCGGCCACGCCCACGGCTGCGCATTCGAGCACGCCGGGGCACATGGAGATCACGTTCTCCAGCTCGTTCGGATAGACGTTGAAGCCGCTGACCACCATCATGTCCTTCTTGCGGTCGATGATGCGGGTGAAGCCCTCCTGGTCCATCACGCCGATGTCGCCGGTGCGCATGTAGCCGTCGGCCGTGAAGGCCTTGGCGGTTTCGTCCGGCTGGTTGTAGTAGCCGCGCATGACGTTGGGGCCCTTGATGCACAGCTCGCCGGCCTCTCCCATGGGCAGGTCGCGGCCTTCGTCGTCCTTGATGGCGATGGAGATGCCCGGCAGCGGCAGGCCGATGGTGCCGCTGAAGGAGGTGGTGATGACGGGGTTGTTGGTGCCGATGGCGCAGGTCTCGCTCATGCCCCAGCCTTCGATCATCACGCTGCCCGTGACCTGCTGCCACTGGCGCGCTGTGCCCTCGCTGGCGGCCATGCCCCCGGCCTGCGACACGCGCAGTTGCGAGAAGTCCAGCTCGCGGAACTGGGCGTTGTTGAGCAGGGCGTTGAACAGGGTGTTGACGGCCGGCAGGATGTGGAAGGGCCGTTTTTGCAGCACCTTGACGAACTTGGGGATGTCGCGCGGATTGGGGATCAGGCTCAGGCTGGCGCCCATGCGCATGGCAAACAGGCTCACCGTGAGCGCGAAGATGTGGTACAGCGGCAGCGCCGCGATGATGTGCGTGTCCTGGGCCTTCACGCGGCCATGCAGCGCCGGCGTGAACCAGGCATGGGCCTGCAGCGTGGCGGCCACGATGCAGCGGTGGGTGAGCACGGCGCCCTTGGACAGGCCCGTGGTGCCGCCCGTGTACTGGAGAAAGGCCACCGAATCCAGCCCCGCCTGGCTGGGCCGCAGCTCTTTCTGGGCGCCGCGCGCCAGCGCCTGGGAAAAGGTCGTGACCTCGCGCACCGTGCCGCCCGCCCCGTCCAGCGGCAGGCTGTAGGCCGGCACCATCTTGGCCAGGTGGCGCACGGCGAAGGTGATCCAGCTGCCGTACATGCCGCCCAGCAGATCGCCCATGGCCGTGACGCAGACATGGCGTATGGCGCTGCGCTCGATCACGTCGGCCAGGGTGTGGGCGAAGTTCTCCAGGATGATGATGGCCGTGGCGCCCGAGTCCTTGAGCTGGTGCTCCAGCTCGCGCGGGGTGTACAGCGGATTGACGTTGACGCAGGTGTAGCCGGCGCGCAGCACGGCCGCCATGCTCACGGCGAACTGCGGCACATTGGGCAGCATGATGGCCACGCGCGCATCGGGCTCCAGGCCCAGCCCCTGCAGCCAGGCGCCCAGGCGGGTGGACAGCTGGTCCAGCTCGCGGTAACTCATCCAGCGGTCCATGCAGACCGAAAAGGGCAGGTCCGCATGCTGGGTGAAGGCCTCCTCCAGCAGGTGTGTGAGCGAGCGGTATTGCTCGGGATGCACCTCGTGAGGCACATCGGCGGGATAGTTCTTGAGCCAGGGCGCAGCGTCCATGCAGGGTACCTTGGGTTGCTGGGAAGACAGGGGGACAGCGAAGTTGCAGGCGCCGGTCGGCCGGCCACCGCTGCGGCCGATTCTGGTCAGGCGGGTGCTTTGCGGTCTACACGGGGTTGTCCTAGGGCCTGTGCTACGTTGGCTTCTTTTTTCATTGGGGACGGGCTGCCGTGAACGCACGCATTCTGCAAATGGTGGCGCTGGGCACGCTGGCGGGCGCCGCGGCCTGGCTGGCATGGTGGTGGCCGCGTTCACCCGGGCTGGCGCTGACGGGGGCGCTGCTGGGCCTGTGCTGGCCGGGCCTGCACCTGGGCCTGCAGATGGTGTTGATGCGCCGCGTGGTGCGCAAGGCGGGCGCGCCCGTGCCGTCATGGCGCACGGTGGCGGCGGCCTGGCTGGCCGAGTGGCGGTTGGCCGTGCAGGTGTTTGGCTGGCGGCTGCCGTTTCGCGCCCTTGCCCAGGCCGATGGCTGGCCTGACGGCGGCACCACCGGCCAAGTGGGTGCGATGGGCCAGGTGGGCGTGGTGCTGGTCCACGGGTTCTTCTGCAACCGCGCGGTCTGGGCGCCCTGGCTGCGGCGGCTCAAGAAAGGCGGCATTGCCTGCGCTGCCATGACGCTGGAGCCGGCGCATGGCGCATCCATCGACGCCATGGTGGCCGACCTTGACGCCTGCGCGCGCCGCATGGCCCAGGCCACGGGGCGCGCTCCGCTGATCGTGGCGCACAGCATGGGTGGACTGGTGGTGCGGGCCTGGCTGGGGCAACTGTCGGCGCAGGAGCGCCCGCAACTGGCGGCCCACGTGGTGACGCTGGCCACGCCGCACCGTGGCACCTGGATGGCGCGCTTCGCCCATGGCCTGCCGGCGCTGCAGATGCGCACGGACAGCGCCTGGTTGCAGCGCCTGGGACCGCCGCCCTCGGACGTGCCCTTCAGCTGCTGGTGGAGCTGCTGCGACAACATCGTCTTTCCATTCCCCGTGGCCACGCTGCCAGGGCAGGATGCGCACCGCCTGGACGATGTGGCCCACGTGCAGCTGGTGTTCGACGAGCGCGTCTGGCGCTTTTGCCTGGCGCTGCGCGAGCGGCTTCAGGCTGCAGATTCCTGCAGCGCCGATTCCTACAGAGCGACCTCGCCCGGCAGCAGCGCATCTGCCGCGACGGTGGGCTGATCGCGCAGCTGGCGGTACAGCGGCTCGAAATCGGCGGCCGTGAGGTCGAACAGCTGCTGCAGGTCGTCGATCACGAAGTAGGTGTGCTGGTAGCTGTCGATCTTGTAGAGCGTGCGCATGGCGCGCTCCAGCGACAGCGGCAGGCGCTGCGGCTCGGGGCTGCGCACCGAGTAGTTGAGTTCGCCCGATGAACTGAGAATGCCCGCGCCATAGGCGCGCAGGCCGCCCTGTTCGCGGATCAGGCCGAATTCGATGGTGTACCAGTACAGGCGCGACAGCATCTCGCAGGCGCCCAGCTCGGCCGCCTTGAGCCCGCCCTGGCCGTAGGCCTGGATGTAGTCGGCGATGACGGGGTTGAACAGCAGCGGCACATGGCCGAAGAGGTCGTGGAAGACATCGGGCTCGACGATGTACTCGAACTCCTCGGGCTTGCGGATCCAGTCCGTAACCGGGAATTTGCGGTTGGCCAGCAGCGAGAAGAAGGGCACCTCGGGAATCAGCCCGGGCACGCCGACGATCTCCCAGCCCGTGGCGCGGCGCAGGCGCTCGTTGACTTCCTCGAAGCGCGGAATGCGGTCCTTGGCGCCCAGCGAGGGCAGGGCGTCGATGAAGTGCTGGCTTGCCAGGCCCGGCAGCAGGGCGGACTGGCGCTCGTACAGGCGCCGGTAGGTGTCGTGGTCGGCCTCGGTGTAGGCGTCGTAGTCCTGCGCGCAGGTGTAGTCGTCGCTGGCGCGGCTGTAGTCGCCGCGCGGGGGGCGATCGGCCTGGCCGTAGACCACGGGTGCCACACCGGGGGCGTGGGCGGGGGCGTGGGACGAGGTGGGGGTCGCTGCGGTGCTCATCATGGTGCTCTCCAAGGATCTTGTCATTGCCGCCCCGGGCCGGGGGCAGGCAAGGCACCTGCGCGGCTCAGAGCTGGCGGATTCGGGCGGCCTGTACCAGCAGGCCGTATTTGCTGTGCTCGGAACGCACAAAGCGCGCGAACTCCTGCAGTTGCAGTTCTTCGGGCAGCGCGCCCATGGCGGACAGGGTGTCCTGCACCGGGCGGCTGCGCATGGCCTGCGAGAACGCGGCGGCATGGCGCTGCGCCTGTTCCGCGGGCCAGCTGGCCGGCGCAAACAGGCCGAACCAGTTGGCCATGTTGAAGCCCTGCACCGTGTCGTTGAGGCTGGGCACCTCGGGCAGCAGGGGCGCGCGCTCCAGCGTGGTCACGGCCAGGGCCTGCAGCCGCCCTGCGCGGATGTGCGGCAGCGAAGACGCCAGGCTGTCGAACAGCAGGTCGGCCGAGCCGTCGAGCAGGGCCGACAGTGCCGGCTGCGTGCCGCCGAAGGGCAGGTGCAGCAGCGGCAGCCGCGTGAGCATCTGGTACATCTCGCCCGACAGGTGGCCGCTGCTGCCCGGCCCGCCCGAGGCATAGCGCAGCGGCTGGCGGTGCTTTGCAAGAAAGCGCTGCAGGTCCAGCGGCGTGCGTATGCGCCACTGGCGTGCCAGATCGCTGCGCATGACCAGCACATTGGGCATGCGCGCCACCAGCACCAGCGGCTGGAAGTCGCGCAGCGGGTCGTAGCCCAGCTGGGGCTGCAGCCAGGGCAGCACGGCATGGGTGGCGGCCGCGCCCATCAGCAGCAAGCGGTCCTGGGCGGTGGCCTGGGCCACCATGTTGGAGCCCTTGGCGCCGCCGTCGCCCGGCACATAGAGGATTTGGATGGCTCCCAGCTTCGCGGTGCTGGCCTCGACCAGCGGCCGTGCCGTGCGGTCCAGCGGGCCGCCGGCCGCATAGGGAACGATCAGGGTCAGGGAGTCGGACTTCGCATCGCGCGTCTGGGCGGCGGAGAGCGGCTGGGCCTGCGCCGCCGCAGGCAGCCAGGGCAGGGCGGCCAGTGCTGCCAGCAGGCTGCGCCGCGCCAACCGGGCCGACGGCTGCGGGCCGGCTGGCGCAGGCGCTCGGGCATGGCGTGACATGGCGCGGTTGGCGTCGTGGCGGGGCGTCATGGCGTGAAGCGAAATGGAGGCGATCCCCGCAGTATAGGCAGCGTGGGCAGGCCGGAAGGCGTGGACGATGCATGTCCCGTTGGCGCTTGACTGTTTGCGCGCAGGCCTGGGCGGCAGCCTGGTTCAGCGGGGCATTCATGGGGATCTCCGGCCAGTTCAGTGCAGGACAGTCGGACGGGCGCCATGGCCGGCGCCTGCGTCTTCTCGATCGGTGCTGTCACTGTAGGCGGGAGGGGCTTCAGCTTTTTGCCGTTTGCCCGTGGAGGGAAAATGCGAAATGCATGAAAATTGCGGAATTCTTTCGTTTATCGCAATTTAACTGGTTAATTCGGGTTAACCCTGAAGAAATCCGTACTTATTTACGAGTCCACCGCCATGAGCGCCACGCACAACATCGACAAACTGGATCGGGCCATTTTGCGCCGCCTGCAGGCCAACGGCCGGGAAACCTATGACGTCATCGGGGAGCAGGTCGGCCTGTCTCCCAGCGCCGTGCTGCGCCGGGTCAAGCGCCTGGAAGACGGCGGTGTGATCGATCGCTACGTGGCCCTGGTCCAGCCCGAGACGGTGGGCCTGGGGCTGACCGCCTATCTCAACGTGCGCCTGGAAAAGTACACCGAGACCAGCAAGCGCAACCCCATGGACGTGTTCCGCGCCAGCGTGCAGACTTGGCCCGAGGTGGTGGAATGCGTGTCACTGACCGGCGAAATGGACTACCTGATGCGCGTGGTCGTGGCCGATATGCAGCACTACACGCGCTTCGTCATGGACACCTTGCTCAAGCACCCCAGCGTGCAGGACTGCAAGACCAGCTTCGTGATGGACCGGGTGAAGGTGACCACGGCGGTGCCTCTGTAGCCACGAAGGCTCGGACAGGGGCCTGGCCGTCGAGAGGTGCAGGGAGGGAAAATTGGTTTGCATGCCAAAACCTTACGGTTTTGTTGCATTGCAATATCTCCGTTGCTCGACATCGGGTTTTTACCTATATTTGAGCCATGAATGCATCCAAAGACTGGTTGAAGGCGTCCTGGCAGGCCGGCCGGGACATGTTGCGTGCGAGCGCAGGCCAGCCGCACCGTCCCGATGGGCGCTCCGCGTCCATGGTGCCCATTCGTTCGCTGGGCCCGTCCCACCGCGAGCGCGTGGTGGCGCATTTGCTCAAGCTCGATGAAGGCGACCGCTACCTGCGCTTCGGCTATGCCGCCAGCGACGAGCAGGTCCGCCGCTATGCCATGCAGCTCGACTTCGAGCGCGATGACATCTTCGGCATCTACAACCGCCGTCTCGAACTGATCGCCATGGCGCACCTGGCCTTTGCCTCGCATCCCGAGCACAAGAGCTGCGCCGAATTCGGCGTCTCCGTGCTCAAGCAGGCACGTGGCCGTGGCTATGGCGGGCGCCTGTTCAACCGCGCCGTGATCCATGCACGCACCAAGGGCGTGTCCATGATGTTCATCCACGCGCTGTCGGAGAACACGGCCATGCTCAGGATTGCGCGCAAGGCCGGCGCCACCATCAAGCGCGATGGCTCCGAATCCGAGGCCTACTTGCAACTGCCGCCCGCCGGCATCGACACGCACATGGCGTCTCTGATGACCGAGCACATCGGCGAGGTGGACTACCAGTTCAAGAAGCAGGCCAAGCAGTTTTGGGATTTCCTGGCCGACGTGCAGGAAATCCGCCGTGGCGTGCAGGATGGCCGCCACCAGGCCGGCGAATAAGCGCAAAACGCCGCAAGGGAATTGGCGCAGCGCATGCAGGGGTGACGGAGCAATCCGCTATCCTTGCAGCTTGTTTCACTACCGCACGTCCTGCACTCCAAGACAGTGTCCGACCCCCATCCTGCGCGCTCTTCCGAGAAGGAAAGCAAGCGAAGCTTCCTGCAAAAGGTGGCCGAGTTCATTCACCCGGCCCCCGACTCTCCCGACGAGCTGATCGAGACCCTGGCCGACGCCGAGGACAATCAGGTCATCGGCCCCGAGTCGCGCGTCATGCTCGAACGCGTGATCCGCATGGCCGACATGACGGCCGGCGACGTCATGGTCGCAGCCCCTCGCATGGACCTGGTCAACATCGACGCGCCGTTCGATGAATTGCTGCACCAGGTCATCACCACGGCCCATTCGCGCTTCCCGGTCTACCAGGGCGAGCGCGAGAACATCATCGGCATCCTGCTGGCCAAGGACCTGCTCAAGCTGCAGCGTTCGCCGGACCTGAACATCCGCGCCCTGCTGCGCCCCGCCGCCTTCGTGCCGGAGAGCAAGGGCCTGAACGATCTGCTGCGCGAATTCCGGGGCAACCGCAACCACCTCGCCGTGGTCATCGACGAGTTCGGCCGCGTGGCGGGCCTTGTGACCATCGAGGACGTGCTGGAGGAAATCGTCGGCGAGATCGAGGACGAGTTCGACATCCCCGAGGACGAGGGCGACATCTTCGCCCTGGCCGACAACAGCTACCGCGTGGCGGGCGACACCACCATCGAGCATGTCAACGAGACCTTCGAGGTCGCCCTGCATGCCCGCGATCCCGACGATGAGTTCGACACCATCGGCGGCCTGATCGCCCACGAAATGGGCCATGTGCCCAAGCGCGGCGAGCAGATCCATCTGGCGGGTCTGGAATTCACCGTGCTGCACACCAAGGGCGGCGCCGTGCGCTGGTTCAAGGTGGTGCGCGATCCCGCCGCCGACAGCCTGCTGCGCAGCTGAGGCTGCGCCTGAACCTGCCCTTGGCTGGACCTCTCTCACCCGAGACCTACCTCTTTTTGCGCACAACCGGCCGATGCCCCTGTCCAGTTCTTCCGCTTTCTCGCAAGACGGCCGGCGCATGGGCCGGTTCGCCCAGGGCATGCTGCTGCTTGTCGCGGGTGCGGCACAGGCCCTGTCACTGGCCTGGCCCTGGGCGCGCGGGCAAGGTGACGGGCCGCTGAGCCTCATCGGCGGCTATGGCCGCCCGCTGTGGTGGCTGCAGATTCTGTCGCTGGCCGTGCTGGCGCGCGCCCTGCAGACGGCGCAGCGTCCGGCCCAGGCGGCAGGGCGTGCCATGCTGTTCGCCACGGCCTGGCTGGTGGCCACCTTCTGGTGGCTGTTCATCTCCATGCATGTCTATGGCGGCCTGCCTGCGCCGCTGGCCGTTGCCGCCGTGCTGGCGCTTGCGGCGTTTCTGAGCAGCTACTACGCGGTGGCAGCCTGGGGCTGGCAAAGGCTGCGCCCTGCTGGTGCGGCGGGTGGCGCGCTGCTGTTTTCCGCCGTCTGGTTGCTGGCCGAACTGGCGCGTGGCTGGCTGTGGACCGGCTTTCCCTGGGGCGCGGGCGGTTATGCCCATGTGGAAGGTCCCTTGTCCGTGCTGCCGCGCTGGATTGGCGTCTATGGCACGGGGGCCGTGGCGGCCTGGCTGGCATATGGGCTGTCGTATGGGTTGGCTGCCTTGCTGGACAGACAGGGTCTCCGGCCCGTCCGCCTGGTGGCCACTGCAGTGGCGCTGGTCCTGGCCTGGGGCGGGCTGTGGTGGCTTCGCGATGCCGCCATCAATGCACCGTCGGCCGAACGGCCGGCGCTGAGCGTGGCCTTGCTGCAGGGCAATATCCCGCAGGATGAGAAATTCGAGGCCGGCAGCGGCATTCCTCTGGCGCTGGGCTGGTACGGGCGCGAGCTGCGCGCGGCCACCGCGCAACTGGTGGTGGCGCCTGAGACGGCCGTACCCCTGCTGCCCCAGCAACTGCCCGAGGAATACCTGGACCTGCTGCGCGAACCGTATCTGAAGAAGGACGGCCGGCAGGCAGCGCTGCTGGGAATTCCCCTGGGGTCGGAAGAGGCCGGTTACACGAACTCGGTCGTGGGCTGGCAGCCCGGCCAGATCCAGGACTACCAATACGACAAGCACCATCTGGTGCCCTTCGGGGAGTTCATCCCGCCGCTGTTCCGCTGGTTCACGCAGATGATGAACATACCGCTGGGCGACTTCAACCGCGGCGCGCTGGGCCAGCCCTCCATGGCCTGGGCCGGCGAGCGTCTGTCGCCCAACATCTGTTACGAGGATTTGTTTGGCGAGGAGCTGGGTGCGCATTTTGGCAACGCGGCGACGGCGCCGACGGTGCTGGTGAATTTCAGCAACATCGGATGGTTTGGCGACAGCGTGGCCATCGACCAGCATCTGGCCATCAGCCGCATGCGCGCGCTGGAATTCGAGCGCCCCATGCTGCGCGCCACCAACACCGGCGCCACAGTTGCCATCGACCACCGGGGTGTGGTCACGCAGGCGCTGGTGCCTTACGAGCGCGCCGTGCTGCAGGCCAGCGTGCAGGGGCGCGAGGCCTTGACGCCATTCGCGCGCTGGGTGCACGCGGCAGGTCTGGTGCCGCTGTGTCTGGCTGCTTTGGCGGTGCTGGCGGTGGCGTGGATCAGGCGCCGCAAGCGGCCGGTCCAGGGGCTGTAGCCAAGGCCCGCGACCTGGGTCGGCGTGGCTTTTGTGGCAGAGTTTTGATGCGGCCTCGGGGTTTTGTTGCAGTCTGGCAACGTTCAACCCCGATAATGCGCGGCTGCATGGTCCGCTGCGGGCCGCACCCATTCAGAGATAGAGGTGGCGTCAGTGCCGCCGTGGAGCAAGTTAGACAATGGCCGATTCTTTTTCGTATGAGCAACTGATCGCTTCGGGCGAAGGCAAGCTGTTTTCCGCAGACAGCGGACGTCTTCCCCTGCCTCCCATGTTGATGTTCGACCGCATCACGCACATCGACACCGATGGTGGCGCCCACGGCCTGGGCAAGATCGTCGCCGAACTCGACATCAAGCCTGATCTCTGGTTCTTCGACTGCCATTTCCGGGGCGATCCCGTCATGCCCGGCTGCCTGGGCCTGGACGCCATGTGGCAGTTGATCGGCTTTTACCTGACCTGGCTGCGCCTTCCCGGCCGCGGCCGCGCCCTGGGCGCCGGCGAGGTCAAGTTCACGGGCGAAGTGGGTCCTGACGTCAAGCTGGTGACCTACGAAATCAACATCAAGCGCGTGATCAAGCGCAAGCTCAACATGGCCATCGGCGATGCACGCCTGCTGGCCGATGGCAAGGAAATCTACGTGGCCAATGACCTGCGCGTGGGTCTGTTCCTGCGCGAGGGTGAAGGCCAGGGAACGGCAGCATGACCAAACGTCGCGTAGTCATCACCGGCGCGGGCATTGTCTCGTGCATCGGCAACGACCTCGATACCGTGGAGACCTCGCTGCGCGAGGGCCGCACGGGCATCAAGGCCATGCCGAAGTTCACCGAACTGGGCATGCGCAGCCAGGTGGCCGGTGTGCCGGAGATCGACGTCGAGGCACGGATCGATCGCAAGCAGCTGCGCTTCATGGGCGATGCGGCAGCCTATGCGCAGATCGCGCTGGAAGATGCCATCGCCCAGGCCGGCCTGGCTCCCGAGCAGGTCAGCCATCCGCGCACGGGCCTGATCATGGGCTCGGGCGGCGGCTCGCCGGCCAACCAGATCGAGGCGGCTGACACATTGCGCGAGAAGGGCATTCGCCGCGTCGGTCCCTACCAGGTCACGCGCTGCATGAGCTCCACGGTGTCGGCCTGCCTGGCGACCAATTTCAAGGTCAAGGGCATCAACTACTCCATCACCTCGGCCTGCTCCACCTCGGCGCACTGCATCGGTGCTGCGGCACAGCAGATTGCCTGGGGCATGCAGGACGTGATGTTTGCCGGTGGCGGCGAAGAGCTGTCCTGGGGCATGGCCCTGCTGTTCGACGGCATGGGTGCCATGTCCAGCAAGCACAACGACCAGCCCGAAAAGGCTTCGCGCGCCTATGACGCCAACCGCGACGGTTTCGTGATCGCAGGCGGCGGCGGTGCCGTGGTGCTGGAAAGCCTGGAGCACGCCCAGGCCCGGGGTGCGAACATCCTGGCCGAAGTCGTGGGCTTTGGCGCCACCAGCGATGGCGAGGACATGGTCGCGCCCTCGGGCGACGGAGCCATCGCCTGCATGCAGCAGGCCCTTGAAGGCATCGAAGGCGGTGTGGACTACATCAACACCCACGGCACCTCCACGCCTGTGGGCGACATGCAGGAAGTGCGCGCCATGCGCGCGCTGTTCGGCGACCAGGTGCCGCCGTTCTCCTCCACCAAGTCGCTGACCGGCCACTCGCTGGGTGCGACCGGCGTGCAGGAAGCCATCTACTGCATGATCATGATGAACAAGGGTTTCATCGCAGGCTCGGTCAACGTGGACACGCCCGATCCGGCATTGGGCGACATGCCCCTGGTCACCCGCACGCGCGATGCCCAGTTGAACACCGTGCTGTCCAACAGCTTCGGCTTCGGTGGCACGAACGCCTCGCTGGTGCTGCGCCGCTGGCAGGGCCAGTGAACACGCCCTGGTGTGTAAAAGGCGTGTCCTGAAGGAAAAAGCCCGCCTCCTGCGGGCTTTTTTACTGGTGAGCGCCGACAATGCCCAGGTCGCGCGGGAGGCAGCACCCCATGCTGCTGCCGGATCCCCGCCCCAAGAACAATGAAATTTTGCAAGGTTGAACCATGATTCTTGTCACAGGCGGCGCTGGCTTCATCGGCGCCAATTTCGTGCTGGACTGGCTGGCTACCGGCGATGAGCCGGTGCTCAACGTGGACAAGCTCACCTACGCCGGCAACCTCAAAAGCCTGGAGAGCCTGCAAGGCGATGCGCGCCATGTCTTCGTGCAGGCCGACATCGGCGACGGCCAGACCCTGGCCCGACTGCTGGCCGAGCACAGGCCGCGCGCCGTGGTCAACTTCGCGGCCGAGAGCCATGTGGACCGCTCCATCCATGGTCCCGAGGACTTCATCCAGACCAACGTGGTCGGCACCTTCCGCCTGCTCGAAGCCGTGCGTGGCTACTGGAGCGCGCTGGATGCCGAGGCCAAGGCGGCCTTCCGCTTCCTGCATGTCTCCACTGACGAGGTCTACGGCAGCCTGGCGCCTGCGGCACCGGCCTTCACCGAAGACCACCTCTACGAGCCCAACAGCCCGTACTCGGCCAGCAAGGCCGCCAGCGACCACCTGGTGCGCGCCTGGCACCACACCTACGGCCTGCCCGTGCTGACGACCAACTGCAGCAACAACTACGGCCCGCTGCACTTTCCCGAGAAGCTGATCCCGCTGATGATCGTCAACGCCCTGGCCGGCAAGCCGCTGCCCATCTATGGCGACGGCATGCAGGTACGCGACTGGCTCTATGTGCGCGACCACTGCAGCGCCATCCGCCGCGTGCTGGAGGCCGGCAGGCTGGGCGACACCTACAACGTGGGCGGCTGGAACGAGAAGCCCAACGTCGAGATCGTGAACACGGTCTGCGCGCTGCTCGACGAGCTGCGCCCCAAGGCCGATGGCACCAGCTACAGCGCACAGATCACCTATGTGAAGGACCGCCCCGGCCATGACCGGCGCTATGCCATCGACGCGCGCAAGCTCGAGCGCGAACTGGGCTGGAAGCCCGCCGAGACCTTCGAGACCGGCATCCGCAAGACCGTGCAGTGGTATCTGAACAACCCCGAATGGGTGGCTGATGTGCAGTCTGGCGCCTACCGCGAATGGGTCAGCCGCCAGTACACGGAGGGAGCCGGCGCATGAAGCTGCTGCTGCTGGGCCGCAATGGCCAGGTGGGCTGGGAGCTGCAGCGCAGCCTGGCGCCACTGGGCGAACTGATTGCGCTGGACCGCCAGGGCGACGCCGGTGGCCAGGGCCTGTGCGGCGATCTCTCGCGCCTCGATGAGCTTGCACGCACCGTGCGCGCTCTGCGTCCCGATGTCATCGTCAATGCCGCCGCCCACACGGCCGTGGACAAGGCCGAAAGCGAGCCTGACCAGGCGCGGCTGCTCAACGCGCTGGCACCCCAGGTGCTGGCCCGCGAGGCGGCGCAGACCGGTGCGCTGCTGGTGCACTACAGCACGGACTACGTCTTCGACGGCAGCGGCAGCGCCGCGCGCACGGAGACCGAGGCCACGGCGCCGCTGTCCGTCTATGGCAGCAGCAAGCTCGAAGGCGAGCAGCTGATCCAGGCTTCGGGCTGCCGCCACCTGATCTTTCGCACCAGCTGGGTCTATGCGGCGCGCGGCGGCAACTTCGCCAAGACCATGCTGCGCCTGGCCCAGGAGCGTGAGGCACTGAGCGTGATCGACGACCAATGGGGCGCACCGACGGGCGCGGACCTCATCGCCGACGTCACGGCCCATGCCATTCGCCAGCTGCAGCGCCAACCCGGCGACCAGGGCCTGTACCACCTGGTGGCCGGTGGAGAGACCACCTGGCACGCCTACGCCAGCCATGTGATCGCCAAGGCGCGCGAACTCGCGCCCGAACGCCCCTGGAAGGTGCAGCGCATAGCTGCCGTGCCCACCAGCGCCTTTCCCACCCCGGCGCAGCGTCCGCACAATTCCCGGCTGAACACCGAGCGGCTGCAGCAGACCTTCGGCCTGCGCCTGCCCCACTGGCAGGCCGGCGTGGACCGCATGCTGCAGGAAATCATCTGAGCGCGGTCTCGCGACTCAGCACGAACGACAGGACCCACCCCATGAACGCGCAACGCAAAGGCATCATCCTCGCTGGCGGCTCCGGCACCCGCCTGCACCCGGCCACGCTGGCCATCAGCAAGCAACTGCTGCCGGTCTACGACAAGCCGATGATCTACTACCCGCTGAGCGCCCTCATGCTCGCGGGCATCCGCGAAATCCTCGTGATCAGCACCCCGCAGGACACGCCGCGCTTCGAGCAATTGCTGGGCGACGGCTCGCAGTGGGGCCTGAAGCTGGAGTACGCCGTCCAGCCCAGCCCGGATGGCCTGGCCCAGGCCTTTTTGATCGCCGAAGACTTCCTGGCCGGCGCCCCCAGCGCCCTGGTGCTGGGCGACAACATCTACTACGGACACGATTTCCCCCGCCTGCTCGAACGCGCTGACGCGCGCAGCGAAGGCGCCACGGTGTTTGCCTACCATGTGCAGGACCCGGAACGCTATGGCGTGGCCGAGTTCGATGCCCAGGGCCGGGTTCTTTCCCTGGAGGAAAAGCCCAAGCAGCCCAGGAGCAACTACGCGGTCACGGGCCTGTATTTCTACGACAACCAGGTCGTTGAGCTGGCCAAGTCCATCAAGCCCTCGGCGCGCGGCGAGCTGGAAATCACCGACCTCAACCGCCTGTACCTGGACAAGGGCCAGCTCAATGTGGAACTCATGGGCCGTGGCTATGCCTGGCTGGACACGGGCACGCATGACAGCCTGCTGGAGGCTGGCCAGTTCATTGCCACCCTGCAGCAGCGCCAGGGCCTGAAGGTCTCCTGTCCGGAGGAGATCGCCTTCCGCCAGGGCTGGATAGATCGCGCCCAGCTCGAGACGCTGGGCCAGGCCTTGGCCAAGAATGGCTACGGCCAGTACCTGCTGCAGATCCTCAAGGAAAAGGTGCACGCATGAAGGCAACACCCCTGGCCATTCCCGAGGTGATGCTGATCGAGCCCAAGGTGTTTGGTGACGATCGCGGCTTTTTCCTCGAAAGCTTCAACCAGCAGGCCTTCAACCAGGCCACGGGCACGGACCACCAGTTCGTGCAGGACAACCACAGCCGCAGCAAGAAAGGCGTGCTGCGCGGCCTGCACTACCAGCTGCCGCCCCATGCCCAGGGCAAGTTGGTGCGCGTGGTGCGCGGCGCCGTGTTCGACGTGGCCGTGGACATCCGCAAGGGCTCGCCGACCTTCGGCCAATGGGTGGGCGCCGAGCTGACGGAAGACAACCACCGCCAGCTGTGGGTGCCCCCAGGCTTTGCCCACGGTTTCGTGGTGCTCAGCGACAGCGCCGACTTTCTCTACAAGGCCACGGCCTTCTACGCGCCCCAGGCCGATCGCGGCATTGCCTGGGATGACCCGGCCATCGGCGTGCAATGGCCGCAGTTCGATGTGGAGATGTCGCTGTCGGACAAGGACCTCAGGCAGCCGCTGCTGGCGGATGCCGAGCTGGCCTGAGCCGGTTCACATCTGGTCCGGCAGCACCCCGCCCGGCACGGCCTCTTGCAGAAAGCCGGCAATCAGTCGGGCCTGGCGGCGTTCGCGCAGGCAGTACAGGTATTCGGGCAGGCGCGGCACGGGGCCTGCGAAGGGCAGGACGACGATGTCGGGGTGGGCCGAGGCTTCATGCCGGGCGAAGACGCTGATGCCCATGTCGCGGATCACGGCCTCGCGGATGGCTTCGCGGCTGGCGATTTCCATGACGTGGCGCGGTGCCAGGCCGGCGGCGGCCAGCATCTGTTCGGTGAGCTGGCGCGTCATGGAGCCGCGCTCGCGCAGGATCAGCGTGTCGTGCACCAGATCGGACGCCTGCACCATGGTGCGCTGCGCCAGCCGGTGGCTGCGGTGCACCAGCAGGGCCAGCGGGTCCTGGCCCAGCTCCACGCGCAGCAGGCGCGGATCGCTCTCCAGGTGTGACGAGGTCGCCAGGTCCACCTGGTAGTCCACCAGCGCCTGCACCATCTGGCGCGAGTTGCCGCCCACGATGGCCACTTCCACCCGCTCGAAGCGCCGCTGGTAGCGCTTGACGATGTCCAGCACGTAGTAGGGCGCCGTCGCGCCTATGCGCAGCTGGCCCTGGCTGGCATCGCCCGAATGGCGCAGCGCCGACTCCAGCTGGATGGTCTGCAGCAGCAATTGCTCGACCTGGGGCAGCAGGCGCAAGCCGGCATCGGTGATGGACAGCCGTCCGCCCTGGCGATGGAACAGTTCCACGCCGTAGTGTTCTTCCAGCGCGCGGATCTGGGTGGTCACGGTGGGCTGGCTCAGTGCGAGCTGGCGCGCGGCTTGCGTGATGCTGCCAAGGCGGGCGACCCAGAAAAAGGACTTGAGCTGCGTGACGAACATGGCGGGGCTGGAGGGAGGGTAGGTCCGGCTCCATATTTCACCATGTCGCCGCAGCCCGAAGGCCTGCGGTGGCCGGGTATGTCCCGGGAAAAAACTCCTGCGCCCAAAGGCACACTTCTTGCATACCAGTTTGCGTGCCAGTTTGTGTGCCAGCTGATCATGGTTTTCGGCTGGTCTTGTGTCAGTGATTACTCGTGGTCAAGGAGCGCATCAATGGACATCCGCAACCCCTCGCCAGGTCTCTACAACGAAGATCTGGCGCCCACCAGGGACCGCCGCTGGGGCGCCTTCAGCATCTTCAACGTCTGGACTTCGGACGTGCATAGCCTCTGGGGCTACTACCTGGCGGCCAGCCTGTTTCTGCTGTGCGGCAGCTTCGTCAATTTTCTGATCGCCATCGGCATCAGCTCCCTGGTCATCTTTTTTCTGATGAACCTGGTGGGCTATGCGGGTGAGAAGACCGGCGTGCCCTACCCGGTGCTGGCGCGTGCCTCGTTCGGGGTCTGGGGGGCGAATCTGGCGGCGCTGGTGCGCGCCGTCGTGGCCTGCTTCTGGTATGGCGCGCAGACGGCGGCCGCCTCGGGCGCCATGGTGGCGCTGCTGGTGCGCAATGACGCCCTGTTGTCCTTCCACCAGACCACGCACTGGCTGGGCCATTCGGGACTGGAGGTGATCTGCTACGTGGTCATCTGGGCCTTGCAGCTGCTGATCATCCAAAGGGGCATGGAGACCGTGCGGCGATTCCAGGACTGGGCCGGGCCTGCCGTGTGGATCGCCATGCTGGTGCTGGCCATCGGCCTGTGCGTGAAGGCCGGCGGCTTCAGCTTCGACCACGGCATTCCCATGGATGTGCTGCTGGACAAGACCAAGGATGCGGGGGTGAGCGGCGCGCCGGGCAGCTTCTGGGCGCTGATGGCCGTGGGCGCGACCTGGATCACCTACTTTGCGGCGCTGTACCTGAACTTCTGCGACTTCTCGCGCTATGCGAAGAACAAGGAAGCGGTCGCCAAGGGCAACCTCTGGGGCCTGCCCGTGAATCTGATCGCTTTCTCGCTGGTGGCCGGCATCACCACGATTGCGGCCTTCAAGGTCTATGGCGAGGTGCTGCTGCACCCCGAGCAGATCTCGGCCAAGTTCGACAGCTGGGTGCTGGCCCTGCTGGCCGCCGTCACCTTTGCCGTGGCCACGCTGGGCATCAACGTGGTGGCCAACTTCGTCTCGGCGGCCTTCGATATTTCCAACGTGTTTCCCAAGCGCATCGACTTCAAGCGCGGCGGATACATCGCCGCACTGATCGCCCTGGCTCTCTACCCCTTTGCACCATGGGAGGGCGGCGCTGCCCACTTCGTGAACGCCATCGGCGCCACTATGGGGCCGCTGCTGGGCATCATTCTGGTGGACTACTACCTGGTGGCCAAGGGCAACATCAACGTGGCCGCGCTGTATGACGAACATGGCGAGTACCGCTACGAGGGCGGCTGGAACGTCAACGCGCTCATCGCCACGGGCATCGGCAGCGTGTTCTCCACCATCCTGCCCAACTTCACCAGCCTGCTGCCGGTCTGGTGGGGCACCTACGGCTGGTTCTTCGGCGTGCTGATTGGCGGCAGCGTGTACTGGGTGATGGCCACGCTGCGCCCGCGCCGTATTCCGGCCGCGGCCTGAGGAGGCTGCCATGTCCGAGCCGCAGGATGCGCCGGCCACCGGGCCGGCCTTGATCGCCGAGCGCGTGATGCGCTCCATCGTCGAGCGCAAGCTGCGTCCTGGCGAACGCCTGGGCGAAAAGGAACTGGCCGAGGTCTTCGGCGTGAGCCGCACCATGGTGCGCGAGGCGCTGATGCAGCTGCAGGCGCGCGGCTTCGTCGAGGTGCGCTCGCGCCAGGGCTGGTACGTGGTCGAGCCCTCGTTCGAGGAAGCCCAGGAAACCTATGCCGCGCGCCGCGTGCTGGAGTCCGGCATGCTGCGCGACGCGGGCCGGCCGCTGCAGGCGGCCATACGCACGCTGCGCGAGCATGTGGCACAGGAGCGCGGCGCCATCGCAGAGGCCGACAACGCCGGCCAGCGCAGCGTGCTGCTGGCCGACTTCCACGTCTGCCTGGCCGAGCAGATGGGCAACCGCTTTCTCACGGCCATGATGGCCGACCTGTCGGCGCGCACCACCCTGGTGTCTGCGCTGTACCAGTCGCAGACCGAGGCACAGCACTCCAATGCCGACCACGAGGCCATCGTCGATGCGCTGGCGGCCGGCGACATGGCGCGCGCCGAGCAACTGATGCGCGAGCACATCGACGCGCTGGCCGCCAGGCTGGATCAGAACCTTGCCTACCGCGCGCGCCTGCAGGACCGGCTGCTGGATGCGCTGCAGCCCCAGGCGGCCCAGGCCGCCCAGGCAACGCGCACAGGCAGGGGCAAGCCGCGCGGCTGAAGAGACGGGGTGGGCGATGGGTGGGGCACCCAAATCCGCCAATACCCGCTTCGTCAAATTTCCGTTGTGTGACACGGGCGTTTCACCTGCGCTTCCTAAAGTGGATGTCAGAGGTGGTGAACCTGCCACCTGTCCACGAACCCACAACGGAACTGCCACGCCATGCGCCACACCCTTGCCTCCCTGGGCCTCCGCCTCGCCATTGCCTCTGCGGCGCTGACCGTCGCCTCATTCGCTACCCTTGCCCACGCGGCCAAGACCGAGCTGCTGGTCTACAGCGCGCTGGAGGCCGACCAGATCAAGGCCTACAAGAGCGGCTTCGAGAAGGCCCATCCCGAGATCGAGCTCAAGTTCGTGCGTGACAGCACAGGCATCATCACGGCCCGCCTGCTGGCCGAGAAGGCCAATCCCCAGGCCGACGTGATCTGGGGCGTGGCCGCCACCTCGCTGATGCTGCTGGACAAGCAGGGCATGCTCCAGCCCTACGCGCCCAAGGGCCTGGACAAGGTGCGCGCCAACATGCGCGATCCGCGCGCGCAGCCGACCTGGGTGGGCATGGACCTGTGGTCCTCGGCCATCTGCTTCAACACCGTGGAGGCCGGCAAGCGCAAGCTGCCGGTGCCCGCCAGCTGGGCCGATCTGGTCAGGCCGGAGTTCAAGGGCACGATCACCATGCCCCACCCGGCCTCCAGCGGCACGGGCTACCTGATGGTCGCGGCCTGGCTGCAGATCATGGGCGAGGAAAAGGGCTGGGCCTACATGGACGGCCTGCACCAGAACATGGGCGTGTACACGCACAGCGGCTCCAAGCCCTGCCGCCAGGCGGGGGCCGGCGAGTTTCCCGTGGGCCTGAGCTTCGAGTACCGCGCCAGCAAGACCAAAAAGGACGGCGCGCCCATCGACATCGTCTTCCCGCAGGAAGGCCTGGGCTGGGACGTGGAGGCCACGGCCATCCTCAAGACCAGCAAGAAGCAGGAAGCCGCCAAGGCGCTGGCCGACTGGGCCGTGACGCCAGAGGCCAACAAGCTCTACGCCGCCAACTTCGCCGTGCTGGCCTTGCCCGAGGCGCAGGAGAGGCTGGAGTTCATTCCCGCCGATCTGGAAAAGCGGTTGGCGAAGAACGATTTCAACTGGGCCGCCGATAACCGCGACCGCATCCTGGCCGAGTGGAGCCGCCGCTACGAAGCCAAGGCAGAGAAAAAGTAAGCCGGAGCCACGCCATGCTGCGCATAGACCATATCGCCAAGCGCTACCGCGAGCAGCAGGTGCTGCGCGGCATTGACCTGAACGTGGAGGCGGGCGAGTTCGTCAGCCTGCTCGGCCCTTCGGGCTGCGGCAAGACCACGCTGCTGCGCATCGTCTGCGGCATCGACATGCCTGACGAGGGCAGGGTGCTGTTCCAGGGCGATGACATCACGCGCTGGCCGGCCGCGCGCCGTGGCTTTGGCGTGGTGTTCCAGAGCTATGCGCTGTTTCCCAATCTCACGGCCGCGCAGAACGTGGCCTTCGGGCTGAACGGGCAGCCTGCGGCGCAGGCGCGCGAGCGTGTGGCCGAGATGCTGTCCCTGGTGGGTCTGGGCGCGCAGGCCCAGCGCTACCCCGCCCAGCTGTCGGGCGGCCAGCAGCAGCGCGTGGCCCTGGCCCGTGCGCTGGCGCCCCGGCCGCGCCTGCTGCTGCTCGACGAGCCGTTGTCCGCGCTGGACGCCCAGGTGCGCACCGAGCTGCGCAGCGAGATCCGCCAGTTGCAGCGCCAGCTGGGCATTGCCTCCATCATGGTCACGCACGACCAGGAAGAGGCCTTGTCCATGGCCGACCGCGTGGTGCTCATGCACCAGGGCCGAATCGAGCAGCAGGGCTCGCCCGAGCAGCTCTATGCCCGGCCCGTGAGCCAGTTCGCGGCCGGCTTCGTGGGCCGCATGAACCTGCTGCCGGCCACGGCCGAATCGGCGGACCAGGTGCGCATCGGCGAAACCAGCCTGCACTGCGCGCTGGCCGGTTTCGAGCCTGGCGCTGCCCTGCTGGTGGGCGTGCGGCCCGAAAGCGTGGTGCTGCACCCGGCCCAGCCCACGGCATTGGCCAACCTGTTCCGCGCCCGCGTGGTGGAGACCTCCTTCCTGGGATCGATGGCCCTGGTGCGCCTGTTCAGCCCCACGCTGCAATGCCAGGTTGACGCCCAGTGGCCCCTGCGCCACGACGTGGGCCTGCCCGACTGGCTGCAGGGCGAGGTGCTGATGGAGCTGCCCGCCGCCGCGCTGCAGCCGTTGGCGGCGCCCGACGTGAGGAAGGCCGCATGAGCGCGCATCCCATGGACACGGCCATTTCCGTGCCCGTGCCGGTGGGCCGCTCCGCTTGCGCCCGCCGCAGCGCGCCTGCAGGGCCCGTGCGTCCGCAGGGGCGCAGCGCAGGCTGGGAGCGCTGGTGGCTGGGCGCCCTGGTGCTGGGCGCACTGGCCTGGCTGCTGGCCACCATCGCCCTGCCGGTCGCCAGCCTGCTGGGCAGGAGTTTCTGGGACGATGAGGGCCGCTTCACGGGCCTGGCCCAGTTCATCACCTATGCGCGCATGCCGGGCGTGGCGCAATCGCTGTTCAACAGCCTGTGGCTGTCGGCCGTGAGCAGCACGGTCTGCGTGCTGCTGGCCTATGTCTACGCCTATGGCGTGGTGCGCAGCTGCATGCCGCTGGCGCGCTGGTTCCGGGGCCTGGCCCTGGTGCCGCTGCTGGCGCCTTCGTTGCTCATGGCCATCAGCCTGATCTACCTGTTCGGCAGCCAGGGCCTGCTCAAGGGCTGGCTGCAGGGGGGCTCGGCCTACGGGCCCTTCGGCATCATCGTGGGCTCGGTGCTCTGGACCTTTCCGCATGCGCTGATGATCCTGTGCACCACGCTGGCCTCGGGCGATGCGCGCCTGTACGAGGCGGCCGCCACGCTGGGCGCCAGCCGCTGGCGCAGCTTCCGCCAGGTCACGCTGCCGGCCAGCCGCTACGGGCTGATGATTTCCTGGATCGTGGTCTTCGTGCTCGTGGTGACCGACTTCGGCGTGCCCAAGGTCATCGGGGGCAACACGGCCATGCTGGCCACCGATATCTACAAGCAGGTCATCGGCCAGCAAAAGCTGTCCATGGGTGCCGTGGTGGCCATGCTGCTGCTGGTGCCGGCCGGCCTGGCCTTTGCGGCAGAGCGCCATTTGCGTGCGCGGCAGGCGGCGACCATGGGCGTGCGCTCCGTGCCGCTGGTGCCCCAGCCCCATGCGCCGCTGGACCGCGCGCTGCTTGCGTACTGCGCGCTGGTGGCGCTGGCGCTGCTGGCCGTCATGGGCACGGCCGTGCTGGCCTCCCTGGTCAGCTACTGGCCCTACAACCTCACGCTGACGTTCAAGAACTACCGCTTCGACATGATGGACGGCGGCGGCTGGGCCAGCTATGGCAACTCGCTGTCCATGGCGCTGGCCACGGCGGTGGTGGGGGCGGTGCTGAGTTTTGTGACCGCCTACCTGGTGGCCAAGCCACAGCGCTGGGCGCGCACGCGCCAGTGGCTGCATGCCGTGGCCACGCTGCCCATGGCCGTGCCGGGGCTGGCGCTGGGCCTGGGCTACATCCTGTTCTTCAATGCCCAGGGCAATCCGCTGCACTTCCTGTACGGCAGCATGGCCATCCTGGTGCTGTGCTCGGTGGCGCATTTCTTCTCGGTGGCGCACATCACGCAACTGGCCGCGCTGCAGCAGCTCGATGCCGAATACGAGCGCGTGGCCGATTCCCTGGGCGTGGCCTTCTGGACACTGCTGTGGCGCGTGCACCTGCCGGTGTGCATGCCCGTAGTGATGCAGGTGGCCGGTTACTTCTTCGTCAACGCCATGACCACGGTGTCGGCCGTGGTGTTCCTCTACTCGCCCGAGACCACGCTGGCCTCGGTGGCCGTGCTGGCCATGGACGACGCGGGCGACACCGCGCCCGCTGCCGCCATGGCCACGCTGATCTTTGCCACCGCCGCCACGGGCCGGCTGCAGATCGCGGCGCTGGATGCCTGGGTGCAGCGGCGCACGCAGCGCTGGCGCCAGCGCTGATCCCTTCTCTCTTCCTTCCTCCGTTTTTTCCCATGAAGAACTACGACCTGATCGTGGTGGGGGCCGGCATTGTCGGCCTGGCCCACGCCTATGCGGCTGCGCGCCGTGGCCGCAGCGTGCTTGTCATCGAGCGCGACGCGGCATGCATCTCCGCCTCCATCCGCAACTTCGGCTTTGTGACCGTCACGGGCCAGCAGGCCGGTGCCCACTGGCGGCGTGCCATGCGCTCGCGCGACACCTGGGCCGAGATCGCGCCGCAGGCCGGCATCGAGGTCGTGCACCGTGGCCTGTGGCTGACGGCGCGCCGCCCCAGCGCCGAGGCCGTGCTCCACGCCTTTCTGAGCACCTCCATGGGCGAGCGCTGCGAGCTGCTCACGCCGGCCCAGGCCGCCGAGCGCCATCCTGCACTGCGTACCGAGGATTTGTCCGCCGTGCTCTACAGCCCGCATGAACTGCGCGTGGAGTCGCGCACGGCCATTCCCAGGTTGGCGCAGTGGCTGGAGCAGGCCATGGGCGTGGATTTCCGCTTTGGCGAGGCCGTGCTCGAGGTGGCCGCGCCCCGGGTGCGCAGCACGCGCGCCAGCTACCACGGCGAACGCGTGGTGGTCTGCAACAACGCCGACCCTGGCGGCCTGTTCGCCGGCCTGTGGGCGCCGCACTGCATCCAGCTGTGCCAGCTGCAGATGCTGCGCGTGCGGCCGCAGCCGGGCTTTCGGCTCAAGGGCTCGGTCATGGGAGACCTGAGCATGGTCAGATACGAGGGCTACAGCGCCCTGCCCGAAGCCGCCGCGCTGCGCGCCGAACTGGAGCGGGAGGAGGGCGAAAGCCTGGCCCACGGCATCCACCTGATCGCCGTGCAAAGCGCCGACGGCAGCCTGGTGGTGGGCGATTCCCACCACTACGGCGCAGCGCCCCCGCCTTTTGCCAGCGAAGCCGTGGACCGGCTGATGCTGCGCCACATGAACGAGGCCATGCACCTGCGCGATGCGCAGGTGGTGGAGCGCTGGGTGGGCGTCTACCCGAGTGCGCAGGACGCGCCCTGCGTGGTGCATGCGCCCGACGAGGCCACACGCGTGGTCGCTGTCACGGGCGGGTCCGGCGCCAGCACGGCGTTCGGTCTGGCCGAGGAGGTCTGGAGCGCGTGGTGAGCGGCAGCCGGCCTACTTACTTGCCGAACATCACCCACAGCAGCGCCAGCACCATGATCGTGGCCAGCACGGCCAGCGTGATCTTGAGGGCGCTGTAGGGGCGCTCGCCCGCAATCTGGCCCGTGTAGCCGTTGGCGATGATCTGGAAGGTCTTGCTGCCGTAGGTGTAGCCCACCAGCCAGACCGGCACGAGGATGTGCTTGAAGGTGCGGCCCTGGTACTCGCGCTGCATCTGCAGGTTGCGGTAGGTGTCGCCGGGCACCTGGCGCGCGCACAGGGCGCGCAGCTGCTCGTCCATGTCCTGCACGTTGACCTGGGCGGCCTTGCCCAGGTCGATCTGGTAGCGCTCCACGGTCCAGCCGCGCACGAACTCGGGCGTGTAGGGCTTGAGGTCGGTGGTGGTGGGAAAGGGCTCCACCTGGCGCAGCAGGTTGGCGTGCACGCCCACGGTGCCGGGCACCAGTTCGTCGTCGAAGAAATGGGCGAGGCTGCCCGAGGCCGGCTCCCAGCGCACATGGCGCACCTGGCGCGTCTGCACGTTGCCGTTGCTGTCGCGGTAGGACTCGGTGGTGTAGTAGTAGAAGCCCGCCTCGGCCTGCCAGTCGGCGCTGGCGTGGGCGTCGAAGGTCCAGTAGGGCAGGTAGACGCCGTGCAGCGTGTCGGTCAGCGCGGCGGACTTCAGGCGGTTGGGCGCGAACCAGCGGCTGCCGTACCACTGGCGGATGCGGTCGCGGATCTGGCCGTCGCTGATCTTGAAGGGCAGGATGCTCTGCGGTGTGATGGCATCGCCCTGGTCCTCATGGGCGACGATGGAGGGCGAGCCGCAGAAGTCGC
This sequence comes from Delftia sp. DLF01, assembly GCF_014852125.1. Taxonomy (NCBI): domain Bacteria; kingdom Pseudomonadati; phylum Pseudomonadota; class Betaproteobacteria; order Burkholderiales; family Comamonadaceae; genus Delftia; species Delftia sp. DLF01. The sequence continues at coordinate 848,042 of NZ_JACVAZ010000002.1, read as the reverse complement.
AGCGCTGGGCCACGGTGCGGTTCACGAAGACCGAGATCGCGCGGCAGTTCTGGCACTGGACCTCGTAGCGGTCCTCCGTGCCCCAGCCCCGGCCGGACTTGGGGTTGCGCAGCGCCTCGGCCAGGTCCTGCTCGATCACATCGCGGCCCAGTTCCTCGCGCGTTTCCTCGCTCCAGGGCACCGTAGTGCCGCAGTACGGGCACTTGAGCGCCTGGGCCTGGGCATTCCATTCGAGGTTGGCGCCGCATTCGGGGCAGGGGTGCTTGCGCACCATGGTCGGCGCGGCGGCTGCGGCCTCCCAGGAACCGGAGGCGGGGGAAGTCGAGGTGCTGGAGGAACTGGAGGAGGGCGCGCTCACGGCATCGGTCCTGGAAAACGGGACGCGGCGCCAGGCAGGGCCTGGCGCCGCAAAGGGTCAAACCACGGAAATGTCAGCCGCGCAGGAAGTCATCGAGTGCGGCTTGCGCAATGCGCCACTGGCTGCCGATCTGGCGTGCCTTGAGGTTGCCGGCCTGGATCTCGGCCAGCACATCGGCCTCGCTCACACCCAGCACCTGGGCCGCCTGCGCCGGTGTCAGCACCTGCAGTCCACCGGCGGCGGGCGCTGCGGAGGCCTGGGCCGCCTGTGCGGCAGCGGGCGAGAACGGATCGGACGCCTGGCCCTGGCCGGCCGGTACGCCACCGCCGCCGCCGTTTTGCATGCTCTTCATCATCTCCTGCGCCATGCCGAAGCCCATGGCCATGGTGGCGGGCAGGGTGGCTGCGGCAGCGCCTTCGCCGCCCGTGGTCATGGCCTGGCCCATCTGGTATTTGACGTAGTCGTTGAGGTTGCCGATGGCCGTCATGCTGGAGCGCTTGTCGATGGCCTGCTCCACCTCGGGCGGCACGGACACGTTCTCCAGCACGAAGCTGGTGATCTCCAGGCCGTACTTGTCCGTCATGGCCGGGTTGATCAGCGGCAGCAGCGCATCGCCCAGCTCGCCATAGCGCTGGGCCACGTCCAGCACGGGCACCTGGGCCTTGGCCAGCGACTCGGTGAACACGCTGATGATGCGCGAGCGCATGGTGTCGGCGAACTCGTCGATGCGGAAGTTCTGGTCCGTGCCCGCCACTTCCTTGAGGAACTTGGCCGGCTCGACGATGCGGAAGTCGTAGGTGCCGAAGGCGCGCAGGCGCACGGCGCCGAAGTCCTTGTCGCGCACCATCACGGGGTTGGAGGTGCCCCATTTGTTGCCCGTGAACAGGCGCGTGTTGATGAAGTAGACATCGCACTTGAACGGCGAGTTGAAGCCGTACTTCCAGCCCTGGATGGTGGACAGGATGGGAATGTTCTGCGTGGTCAGCGTGTGCTTGCCGGGGCTGAACAGGTCGGCGTACTGGCCGGCCGAGACGAACTGCACCTGCTGCGACTCGCGCACGATGAGCTGGGCGCCGTTCTTGATTTCCTTGTCGTCATCGGGCCAGCGGTAGGAGAGCGTGTCGCGCGAGTCATCGGTCCACTCGATGATCTCTATCAGTTGCTTGGTGATGATGTTCATCAGGTTCATGGCAGGCTCCGGGGCGGTGGTGGTCCACGACAAAAAAGGTCAGTGGGCCATTCTAGGGGGCGTGCATGGCGGCGTGGCGAACGGTCACCGGCCGCTGCCCTGGTGAATTGTCAAAAAATGATCCGGATGCGTCGTGCAAGGCGGGCTTTCGGGGCTTCGCGCGCCACGGCCTTTGCCGGCATGTGTCGCCTGCTCCGTTTTTTGATGCAGATCGCCCTGTGGAGCGTCTGCCGTGGGGCCGCAGGCCCGCGCCACGGCGCACGGCCGGGCGGCGCCTTAAAATCGTCGTTTGCGCGGCGCGAGCCGCCTCTCATTCACCGGCGCGGCCCCGGCCTGCGTGCGACGCCTGAAACAAGTCATGCTCACTTTCCAACAAATCATCCTCAAGCTGCAGTCCTACTGGGCCGACCAGGGCTGCGCGCTGCTCCAGCCCTATGACATGGAAGTGGGCGCGGGCACCTCGCACACCGCCACCTTCCTGCGCGCCCTGGGCCCCGAGCCCTGGAAGGCCGCCTACGTGCAGCCCAGCCGCCGCCCCAAGGACGGCCGCTATGGCGACAACCCCAACCGCCTGCAGCACTATTACCAGTTCCAGGTGGTGCTCAAGCCCGCGCCCGACAACATCCTGGAGCTGTACCTGGGCTCGCTCGAAGCCCTGGGGTTCGACCTGAAGAAGAACGACATCCGCTTCGTCGAGGACGACTGGGAGAACCCCACGCTGGGCGCCTGGGGCCTGGGCTGGGAAGTCTGGCTCAACGGCATGGAGGTGACGCAGTTCACCTACTTCCAGCAGGTCGGCGGCATCGACTGCAAGCCCGCCACGGGCGAGATCACGTACGGCCTGGAGCGCCTGGCCATGTACCTGCAGGGCGTGGACAACGTCTACAACCTGACCTGGACCGACGGCCTGAGCTACGGCGACGTCTACCACCAAAACGAGGTGGAGCAGTCCACCTACAACTTCGAGCACTCGGACGCCGACTTCCTGTTCACCGCCTTCGGCGCCTACGAAAAGCAGGCCAACCACCTGATCGGTGAACAGCTGGCGCTGCCGGCCTACGAGCAGGTGCTCAAGGCCGCCCACACCTTCAACCTGCTCGATGCGCGCGGCGCCATCAGCGTGACGGAGCGTGCCGCCTACATCGGCCGCATCCGCAACCTGGCCCGCGCCGTGGCCAAGGCCTATATGGACAGCCGTGCGCGCCTGGGCTTCCCCATGGCGCCCAAGGCCCATGCCGACGAAGTGCTGGCCGAGCTGGCCAAGGCCGCCGAACAACAGGGCAAGAAGGCCGCCTGAGGCGGACACCGCTGCACCGAGAGAACACCAGACCATGAACGCATCGAATCTTCTTGTTGAACTGTTTGTCGAAGAGCTGCCCCCAAAGGCGCTGCAAAAGCTGGGCGACGCCTTTGCCGGCGTGCTGTTCGAGCAGCTCAAGGCCCAGGGCCTGCTGGCCTCCAGCGAAGCGCGCCTGACGGCCTATGCCTCGCCGCGCCGCCTGGCCGCCCACATCACCGAAGTCCTGCCCCAGGCCGAGGACAAGGCCGTGTCGCAAAAGCTCATGCCCGTCTCCGTGGGCCTGGACGCCGACGGCAAGCCCACGCCCGCCCTGATCAAGAAGCTGGCCGCCCTGGGTGCCGGCGAAGAAGCCGTTGCCAGCCTGGCCCGCCAGGGCGAAGGCAAGGCCGAAGCCCTGTTCCACGCCTCCACCGTGCGCGGTGTGATGCTGGCCGACGGCGTGCAAAAGGCGCTGGACGAAGCCATTGCCAAGCTGCCCATCCCCAAGGTCATGCGCTACCAGCTGGCTGACGGCTGGAGCAGCGTCCATTTCGTGCGCCCGGCCCACGGCCTGGTGGTGCTGCACGGCACCGAGGTGCTGATCGGCGTCAAGGCCCTGGGCCTGACGGCCGGCACGGCCACGCATGGCCACCGCTTCGAGGCGGCGGTCGATCCCGTGGTCATCCGCTCCGCCGATGACTACGCCGCGCAGCTGCGCGAGGAAGGCGCCGTCATCGCCAGCTTCGCCGAGCGCCGTGCCGAGATCGCGCGCCAGCTGCAGGCCGCTGCCGAGCGCGTGGGCGGCGGTGTCCGTCCCATCGAGGACGATGCCCTGCTGGACGAGGTCACGGCGCTGGTCGAGCGTCCCAATGTGCTGGTCTGCGAGTTCGAGAAGGAATTCCTCGACGTGCCGCAGGAATGCCTGATCCTCACCATGAAGGCCAACCAGAAGTACTTCCCGCTGCTGGACGCCGCCGGCAAGCTGACCCACCAGTTCCTGGTGGTCAGCAACATCAGCCCCCAGGATGCCAGCGCCGTCATCGGCGGCAACGAACGCGTGGTGCGCCCGCGCCTGGCCGACGCCAAGTTCTTCTTCGACCAGGACCGCAAGAAGACCCTGGCCTCGCGCGTGGACGGGCTGGGCAAGGTGGTCTACCACAACAAGCTCGGCACCCAGGGCGAGCGCGTGGAGCGCGTGCGCTCCATCGCCAAGAGCATTGCGCGCCAGCTGGGCGACACGGGCCTGGCCCAGCAGGCCGATCTGGCCGCGCAACTGGCCAAGACCGACCTCGTGACCGACATGGTGGGCGAGTTCCCCGAGCTGCAGGGCACCATGGGCCGTTACTACGCGCTCAACGACGGCCTGGACGTGGCCGTGGCCGATGCCATCGAGGACCACTACAAGCCCCGCTTTGCGGGCGACGAACTGCCGCGCGGCAACGCCGGCGTGGTCGTGGCCCTGGCCGACAAGCTGGAAACCCTGGTCGGCATGTTCGGCATCGGCAACCTGCCCACGGGCGACCGCGACCCGTTCGCGCTGCGCCGCCATGCGCTGGGCGTGATCCGCATGCTGGTCGAGAAGGACCTGGCACTGGACCTGGAAACCCTGCTGGTCAGCGTGCTGCCTGCCTTCGGCGACAAGATCGAGGACGCCACGCCCCAGCTGGCCGACTTCATCTACGACCGCCTGGCCGGCAACCTGCGCGAGCAGGGCTTCTCGGCCCAGGAAGTGGACTCCGTGCTGGCCCTGCGCCCGCAGCGCCTGTCCGACGTGCAAAAGCGCCTGGAGGCCGTGCGCGCCTTCGGCGAGCTGCCCGAGGCACCGGCTCTGGCCGCCGCCAACAAGCGCGTGGGCAACATCCTCAAGAAGGCCGACCAGGCCGTGCAGGCCCAGGTCAATGCGGCCGTGCTGGCCGAGGTGGCAGAGAAGGACCTGTACGCAGCCCTGCAATCGGTGGCGCCCAAGGCACAGCAGCAGTTTGCTGCCGGCGACTACACGGCCAGCCTGCAGACCCTGGCCGCGCTGCGCGCCCCGGTCGATGCCTTCTTCGAGCATGTGATGGTCAACGCCGAAGACCCGGCGCTCAAGGCCAACCGCCTGGGCCTGCTGGCGACTTTGCATGAAGCGATGAACCGGGTCGCCGACCTGTCTCGTCTGGCGTAAATGGAGCACCCCCTGAGGCGCTTTGCGCCTTCCCCCTCTCTACTTGCTTCGCAAGGGAGGGGAACGACACCCTCGGTGCGGGGCGGCCCTTCCTCGGTGTCCCTCGTCTTGGGACGCGCGCAATTGAGTTCTGACATTCTTGGGACCCGACCATGAAAATTGCGATCCTGGACCGTGACGGAACCCTCAACCAGATCGGTGAGGAGGGCTTCATCGGCTCGGCCGAGGCCTGGAAGGCCCAGCGCGGGGCGCTGGAAGCCGTGGCGCGCCTGAACCGGGCCGGCTGGCATGTGGTGGTCGCCACCAACCAGCCGGGCCTGGGCCGGGGCCTGTTCGACGTGACCGAGCTCAATGCCGTGCACGCGCGCATGCACCGCGAAATGGCTGCGGCAGGCGCGCGCGTCGATGCGGTTTTCTACTGCCCCCATGCCCCGGACGAGGAATGCCATTGCCGCAAGCCCGGCACGGCGCTGTTCGAGCAAATTGCCGAGCGCTTCGGCGTCGAGGGGCACCAGCTGTGGGTGGTCGGCTCCTGCGTGGCCCACCTGCAGGCCGGCGCCGCCATGGGCGCGCGCCTGCACCTGGTCTGCACGGGCGCCAGCGCCGGAGTGTCTCTGGACGGGGCGCTGCCGCCCGGACTGCCGCCCGGCACCCAGCGCCACGCCAGCCTGGCCGCGCTGGCCGATGCGCTGGTTCCGGCAGATGCCGCACCCGCTCCCTGAACGCCTGAACGCCCGAACGGCGCTTTGCCCATGCGCCGCCGGCCTGCCGTCGTGCGCACAATGCTATCTTTGTGAATTCCGATTCCTGAGGGCGCAAGGCCCGGGCCTGCCGCCCGGCCCCTGCGCCGCTTTCTGCACCACACTGCCGCCATGTCCCTGATCCGCTCCACCCTCCACATGCTCTGGATGGGCATCACCGTGATCCCCTACACCCTGGCCGTGCTGCTCACGCGCTGGCTGGGCGGCGGGCCGCGCCGCGTCTATGCCGTGGCGCGCGCCTGGCTCAAGCTGTCGGTGGACAGCGCCCGCGTCATCATGGGCGTGCGCCACCGCGTGCAGGGCATGGAGAACCTGCCCACCGACCCCAAGCAGGGCGTGGTGCTGCTGGTCAAGCACCAGTCCACCTACGAGACCTTCCTCATGCCGGCGATCATGCCGCGCCCGCTGGCCTATGTGTTCAAGAAGGAGCTGCTCATGGTGCCCTTCTTCGGCTGGTCCATCGGCAGCATGGACATGATCCACATCGACCGCAAGCACGGCTCGCGCGCCTTCCACAAGGTGGTCGAGCAGGGCAAGCGCCTGCTGGGCCAGGGCACCTGGGTGATCATGTTTCCCGAAGGCACGCGCATCCCGCGCGGCCAAAGGGGCGAGTACAAGACCGGCGCCACGCGCCTGGCCATCATGACCGGCGTGCCGGTCGTGCCCGTGGCCGTCACCTCGGCCAAGTGCTGGCCGCGCAAGGCCTTCATCAAGACGCCGGGCGTGGTCGATGTCTCCATCGGCAAGCCCATTCCTTCCGTGGGCCGCAAGCACGAGGAGCTGATGGTGGAAGTCGAAAACTGGATCGAGGCCGAAATGCAGCGCCTCGACCCCGAGGCCTACCGCGCCTGAGGCGCCGGAGAGCGGCATGGCGGACCCGGCACAGCGCAGTTGGGATTGGCTGCTGCCACCTGCCGTGCAAACGCAGGACGGCGGGCTGAAGCCGCGCCGTGACGGGGCTGCTGCCCCCGCCCAGCCTTCGTCCGCGCCTCTTCCTCCTTCTCCTACATCTCTCCCATCTCCATCCGCCATCCCCGAGCCCAGTCCCCGCGTCCACCCGGAGGCCAACCAGCAGGCGGTCCTCCAGGGGCAGGTGCTGCATTACCGGCTGCAGCGCTCGCGCCGGCGCACCATAGGCTTCACCATCGGCGCGCAGGGGCTGGTGGTCAGCGCACCTGCCTGGGTCGACATGGCTGCCATCGCGCAGGCGCTGGAGGCGAAATCGGGCTGGATACTGCGCAAGCTGCATGAGGCCGGCCAGCGCCAGCAAGCCCAGCATGCGGCACGCATCCGCTGGGAGCACGGCGCAGAGATCGGCTATCTGGGCCGCCCCTTGCAGCTGTGCCTGACCGGCGGCGAAACCCAGCCGCTGCGCACGCGCCAGGTACACCGTGAACAGGCGGCCGACGGCAGCCAGTCCCTGCACCTGCCGCTGGCGCCCGGGGCATCGGCCGCCGAGGTGCGCGCCTGCGTGCAGGCCTGGATGCTGCGCGAGGCGCGCTCCTGGTTCACGGCCAGCCTGCAGCGCCACGCGCCGCTCCTGGGCGTGCAGTGGACCAGCCTGAGACTGACCAGCGCAAGCACGCGCTGGGGCAGTGCCAACACGGCCGGCGCCATCCGGCTGAACTGGCGGCTCATGCAGCACGCGCCCGAGGTCATCGACTACGTGGTCGTGCACGAGCTGTCCCACCTGCGGTACATGGACCACAGCCCGCGCTTCTGGGCCACGGTGGCCAGCGTGATGCCGGGCTGGGAGGCGCAGCGCCAGGTGCTGCGCGACAGGCTGCTGCCGCCCTGGGAGTAGGCGATCCGGGCACCGGCGAGCCGGCGCCAGTCGGGCTGGACGGTTATTCTTGCCGGGCACACAACCGCGTCCTATCAAGAAAGCCAATCCATGTCCGCAAACGCTCCCGTTCCCGCAGCCATTCCCCTGACCGTCCAGCCCGCACAGGGCTATGCAGGCGACATTCCTGCCGAACTCGCCTGGCAATGGCAGCAATCCGGCGAAGCCGTGCTCGTCGATGTGCGCACCGATGCAGAGCGCGACTGGGTGGGCCGCGTACCGGGTGCCGTGGCCGTGGCCTGGAAGCAGTGGCCGTCCATGGCGATGAACCCCGATTTCGACAGCCAGCTGCGCGCCGCCGTGCCTGAAGGCGGCAAGGTGGTCCTGCTGTGCCGCAGCGGCGTGCGCTCGGTGGCCGCTGCCCAGCGCGCGGCGCAACTGGGCATCGAGGCCTACAACATCCTCGAAGGCTTCGAGGGCGATGTGGACGCCAACGGCCAGCGCGGCCATGTCGGCGGCTGGCGCCTGCGCGGCCTGCCCTGGCGCCAGTAAGCCGGCGCCGACCTGGCGTCGTTCAGGGCTGCGGCTCCGCGAATCCCAACGCCGCCGCCCGGGCAGCCACCATGTCCACCAGGGCCTGGGCCGGTCCTGACAGCGTGGCCTGCGAGCGCATGGCCAGCAGCAGCCGGCGCCGGGTGTTGAGCGCCCCCAGCGGGCGCAGCCGCAGTGCCCGCGCGGCCAGGTGCGGCGCGGTGGCCGCGCGCGGCAGGATGGCGAGCCCCAGCCCGACCGAGACCATGTGGCACATGGCGTCGAAGCTGCGCACCTGGATGCGGATTCGCACGGGCCGGTTGATGGATTCGGCCTCGGCCGCAATGCGCCGCATCAGCGAGGTGGAGCGGGCCAGGCTCACGAAGTCGTGGTCCAGCACGGTGGCCAGGGGCACGGGGGAGGCGTCGTCCGTGTCCAGCGCATGGCCGCGCGGCATGACCAGCACCAGCTCGTCCACATCGCAGACCTGGGTGCTCAGCCCTTCCAGGGGCGTGTTCTCCCCGATGATAGCCAGCTCGGCCACGCCGCTGAGCACGGCGCGCACGGACTCCTCGCTCAGCGCGTCTTCCAGGTCCACCGACACACCCGGGTGGGCCGCCATGAAGTCGGCCAGCAGCCGGGGCAGAAATCCCGCAAATGCGGAGTTGTTGGCCCACAGACGCAACTGGCCCGTGGCGCCGCTGCGAAAGTCGTCCATGGCCAGGGCCAGGTGCTCCAGCCGGGCCACCACGTCCACGGCATGGTGGTACATGCTCTGGCCGGCGGGCGTGGGCGTGACGCCGCGCTTGCTGCGCACCAGCAGGGTCACGCCGCAGTGCTGCTCCAGCTCGGCCACGCGCTTGCTGGCGGCCGCCAATGACAGCCCCAGCGTGCGCGAGCCGGCCGTCAGGCTGCCGGCATCGACCACGGCCACATACAGGCGCAGCGTCAGCAGATCGAATCGGTGCAGGTTGATCATTCCCATCCTCCACCGCAGACGAAGGATGGATCAACGAGATACGGCTGTTCGGCCGCGTGCAGGCCCGCAAGAATGCGCCGGTACAAAGAGAACATGGAGACAAGCATGAATCGACGCATTGTGCTGCAGGCCGCCGGCCTGGCAGCGGCCGCCCTGCTGGGCGCAGGAACCGTCCAGGCCCAGGCCTTTCCAACCAAGTCCATCACCCTCGTGGTCCCCAACCCGCCCGGCGGCGTGGTGGACACGGCGGCACGCCTGGCGTCCGACCCGCTGTCGCGCCTGCTGGGGCAGTCGGTCGTGGTGGACAACCGGGGCGGCGCCAGCGGCAACATTGCCTACCAGATGGTGGCCCGGTCGCCCAAGGACGGCTACACGCTGCTGGCCTCGTATTCGGCCTACCACGTGGGCAATCCGGCACTGTTCCCCAAGCTGCCCTGGGCGCAGTCCGAGCTGGCGCCCGTGGGGCTGATCGTGGCCGCCACCAATGTAATCGCCGTTCATCCTTCCGTTCCGGCGAACAATCTGCAGGAGTTCATCGCCTATCTGCGCAAGAACCCGGGCAAGGTCAATTACGCGTCGCAGGGCAATGGCTCGCTATCCCATGTGGGCACGGCCGTGTTCGCCCAGGTGACCCAGACCCAGATCACGCATGTGCCCTACAAGGGGTCCGGCCCGGCCATCCAGGACGTGCTGGGCGGCCAGGTGCAGATGTTCATCACCACACCGCCTTCGGTGCTGGGCCATGTGCAGACGGGCAAGCTCAGGGCCCTGGCCGTGACCAGCAAGACGCGCCATCCCATGCTGCCCGATGTGCCCACCACGGCCGAAGCGGGCCTGCCGGGTTTCGAGCTGGAAGCCTGGGTCGGCCTGTTCGCACCTGCGGGCACGCCGCCCGAGGCCATCGCCAGACTGTCGGACGCGCTCAAGACCTCCCTGGAGTCGCCCGACGTGCAAAAGCGCGCGGCCCTGCAGGGCGTGGAGCCGCGATTCCTCGGCCCGCAGGCGCTGGGCGCCCTGGTCCAGCGGGAGACGGACCACTGGGGCAAGGTGATCAAGGCCAACCACATCACGGTGGATTGATGGGTGGCACCCCCTGAGCGGCTTACGCCGCTTCCCCCTCTCTACCCGCTTCGCGGGGGAGGGGGACGACACCCTCGGGGCGGGGCGGCCCTTCCTCGGTGTCTCTGAGTGGGGGCGCGCAAGTTTTATGTCCAGCGCTATGAAGAACTGATATGACTAGCAAAACCCATTTCCGCATCGGGCAGATCGTGCCCAGCTCCAACACCACGATGGAGACCGAGATCCCCGCCATCCTGCGCGCCCGCGAGGCGCTGGCGCCCGAACGTTTCACCTTCCACTCCAGCCGCATGCGCATGAAGCACGTGACCAAGGAGGAACTGGCCGCCATGGACGGCGATAGCGACCGCTGCGCGCTGGAACTGTCGGATGCGCGTGTCGATGTGCTCGGCTATGCCTGCCTGGTGGCCATCATGAGCATGGGGCGCGGCTATCACCGTGTCTCGGAAGCGCGCCTGCACCAGCGCACCGTGGACAACGGCGGTCCCGCGCCCGTGGTCACCAGCGCCGGCGCCCTGATCGATGGCCTGCACGCCATCGGCGCGAAGAAGGTGGCGCTGCTGGCGCCCTACATGAAGCCGCTGACGCAACTGGTCATCGACTACATAGAGAACGAAGGCATCGAAGTGGTGGACAGCATCTCGCTGGAGATTGCCGACAACCTGCAGGTGGGCGCCCAGGATGCGCGCGCACCCATCGAGATCACGCGGCGCCTGAACACGGCCAACGCCGACGCGGTCATCGCCTCGGCCTGCGTGCAGATGCCCTCGCTGGCCTCGGTGCAGCCCATCGAGGACCGCGTGGGCCTGCCGGTACTGTCTTCCTCGGTGGCCACGACGTTCATGATGCTCAAGCGCCTGGGCTTGCCGACAGCTGTTCCGGGATTCGGTGCGCTGTTGAGCGGTAAATACTGACTACTGACTGAGCCCACGAAAAAACCGCCCGAAGGCGGTTTTTTCACGGAGGCAAAGAGATCACAGCGCCGGAATGCGCAGCTTCTGGCCGGGATAGATCTTGTCGGGGTGGCTCAGCATGGGCTTGTTGGCCTCGAAGATCACGGGGTACTTGTTGGCATCGCCATAGAACTTCTTGGCAATGGCCGACAGCGTGTCGCCGCGCACCACGTCGTGGTACTGGGCTTCGGGCTCGGGGTTGGTCACCGTCATCTGGTTGTCCACCGACTGCACGCTGGAGACGTTGCCGCAGCACAGCGTTACCTTTTCCTTGACCGCCTGGGTGGGCGCCGTGCCCAGCACCGTGACCTTGCCCTGCGAGCCGTCGAACTGCACCTTCACGTCGCTGACGCCCAGGTTCTGCGTGCCGATATAGGTCTCGATGGCCTTGGCGGCCTTGGCATTCAGGTCTTGCGCAGGCTCGGCTGCCTGTGCGGCGCTGCCGCCGAACAGCTTTTCGCCGGCTTCCTTGATGAAACTGAAAAGTCCCATGGGTGACTCCTGTTGGTGGGTGGAAAAACGGAAAGGCCAATGTAACGCCTAACAGTGGCAGCGCGCGCTGCCGGGCAGGAGCGCTCCCGGATTTTTGACATTTGCGCCATTCTTGCGTTCACGTCCTCACTCAGTTGTCGTCCATGGCTGACGCTATCCTCCGGAAAACTCCGATAATCGCGCCCATGACTTTTTTGGCCATAGACATCGGCAACACCCGCTTGAAATGGGCGATGTACGACGCGCATCGGCCTGGTGCCGCTTTGCTGGCGCACGGCGCGGAGTTCCTGGAGCACATCGAGCACCTGGCCGAAGGGCCGTGGAGCGACCTGCCCACGCCTACGCGCATGCTGGGCTGCGTGGTGGCCGGCGACACGGCGCGCCGGCGCGTGCACGACCAGATCGACATGATGCTGGGATGGGATTTCGAGCCGCAGTGGGCCGTGCCCGGCGCGGCCGAGGCCGGAGTCACCAACGGCTACGACTTCCCCTCGCGCCTGGGGGCGGACCGCTGGGTGGCCATGATCGGCGCGCGCCAGCACATCCTGCAGCGCGGGCCAGAGCGGCCCCTGATCGTGGTCATGATCGGCACCGCCGTCACCGTGGATGCGCTGGACCAGCACGGCCACTTCATGGGCGGCCTGATCCTGCCGGGGCACGGCATCATGCTGCGCGCCCTGGAAAGCGGCACGGCCGGCCTGCACGTACCCACGGGTGCAGTCACGCCATTCCCCACCAACACCAGCGACGCGCTGACCAGTGGCGGCACCTACGCCATCGCCGGGGCCGTGGAGCGCATGTACCAGCATCTGTACATGCACTGCAGCATGGAGCCTGCCTGCGTCATGGCCGGCGGTGCAGGCTGGAAGATGGTGCCCAGCATGACGCGGCCCTTCGAGCTGGTGGACAACCTCATCTTCGAAGGCCTGCTGGTCATGGCGCAGCGCCGCTGGGGCGATGCCAGCGGCCTGCCTGCCGACGCGGTCAAAGCGGCCTGAGGCCACTTCGATCGTGCGGCGCAGCATCGCGCCGTTATATCCGTTGCGTAACAGTTGATGACAGCGCTGGTGCCGGGTGCAGGGGCGGCCTTGGACCCCGCATCCGGAGCCTTTCGCGGGGGATGCGGCGACAGTGGATAATCCGCGGCAATGTCTTCCACCAATCACGTCATGGAACCGATTGCCGGTGTCGAAGCCCCGATCAAGGGGCGGCTGGGCGAACGCCTGCTTTCCGCCGGCAAGCTGAACGAGCGCGATCTGCAAAACGCCCTGCAGGCGCAGCAGGAGTTGGGCGGCTACCTGGGCCAGGTGCTGGTCCAGCTGGGCGTGGTGGCGGAAGCCGACGTGGCCCAGGCGCTGTCCGAGCAGCTGCACATGCGCTGGCTGCGCGCGGAAGAGTTTCCCGACCTGCTGCCCGATGTGCCGGGCCTGCTGGCCAGCTTTCTGGATGCGCAGTGCGTCTGCCCCATTTCGCTGCAGGACGGCGTGCTCGAAGTGGCCATGTCCGTGCCGCAGGACCCCTTCATCACCAAGGCGCTGCGCCTGGCCACCGGGTTGCAGATCAAGCCCGTGCTGGCGCTGGAAGCCGATATCCGCAAGGCCCTGTCCGAAGCCGGCCAGGAACCCGAAGGCGAAGAAGGCCAGGACTGGGAGTCGGACGCCACGGGTGGCGACTTCGTCGAGCACCTGAAGGACCTGGCCAGCGAGGCGCCGGTCATCCGCCTGGTCACGGGCATCATTTCCCGTGCCATCGAGCTGCACGCCTCCGACATCCACCTGGAGCCCTTCGAGGCCGGCCTGCAGGTGCGCTACCGCATGGACGGCGTGATCCATGCGGCCGAACTCGTGCCGCCCCGGCTGAGCGCGGCCGTGGGCTCGCGCGTCAAGCTGCTGGCCCATCTGGACATTGCCGAGCGGCGCCTGCCGCAGGACGGCCGAATCAAGACCCGCGCCAAGGGCCGCGAACTGGACCTGCGTGTCTCCACCGCACCCACGGTGCATGGCGAGAGCATCGTCATGCGGGTGCTGGACCGCGCCAACGTGCGCCTGCGCCTGGAAAGCATGGGCTTCGAGGTCGATACGCTGGAGCGCTTCAACACCTTGCTGGCCAAGCCGCACGGCATCGTGCTGGTCACGGGGCCCACGGGCTCGGGCAAGACCACCACGCTGTACGCGGCCCTGTCCAAGATCGACGCGGTTTCCAACAAGATCATCACCGTCGAGGACCCGGTCGAGTACCAGCTCGATGGCATCAACCAGATCCAGGTCCATCCGCAGATCGACCTCACCTTTGCCAACGCCCTGCGCTCCATCCTGCGCCAGGACCCGGACATCATCATGATCGGCGAAATGCGTGACGGAGAAACCGCGCAGATCGCCGTGCAGTCCGCGCTGACGGGTCACCTGGTGCTGTCCACGCTGCACACCAACACGGCCGCAGGCGCCGTCACCCGCATGCGCGACATGGGGGTGGAGAGCTACCTGATCACGTCCTCGGTCAACGGCGTGCTGGCCCAGCGCCTGGTGCGCACGCTGTGCTCGCATTGCAAGCAGCCCGACACGCTACCGGCGGCCGCCGTCGAGGGCAGCGGCCTCAAGCGTTTTTTGCGCGAGGGCTCGCCCATCTACCGCGCCGTCGGCTGCGAGCATTGCCGGGGCACGGGCTACAAGGGCCGTACCGGCATCCATGAACTCATGGTCATCGACGAGCCGCTGCGCCGCGCCATCATCGAAGGCCAGGACGCCAACGCCCTGCATGCCATGGCGGCCAAGAGCGGCATGCTGAGCCTCTACGACGACGGCCTGCGCAAGGTGGCCTCGGGCGCCACCACGCTGGACGAAGTGCTGCGCGTGACCCAGGACCAAAGCGATGCCTGATTACAGCTGGGAGGCCGTGGACAGCCGCGGTCAGATGGTCAAGGGCACTTTTTCCGCTGCGGCCGTGGCCGAGGTGGTGGTGCACCTGCGCAAGAGCCGCCTGTCGCCCATCAAGGTCGAGGAAGCCGCAAGCCTGGGCAATGTGCCGCTGGCGGCGCGTGCGCTCAAGAAAGGCCGCATCAAGGCCGACGACATCCAGGGCATGACCACCGAGCTGGCCATCATGATGCGGGCCGGCCTGTCGCTGGACAACGCGCTCAAGGTCCTGGTCGAGATGAGCCACAAGGTGCAGATGCAGGCCATGCTCCAGTCCGTGCTCGACAGCGTCAAGGCCGGCATGCCGCTGAGCCAGGCACTGGGCAAGCACCACGACCTGTTCGGCGACTTCTATATCAACATGGTGCGCTCGGGCGAAGCCAGCGGCCAGATGTCGGGCGTGCTCAACCGGCTGGTGGAACACATGGCGCGCCAGCGTGCCCTGCGCGACAGCGTGGTCTCGGCCACCATCTATCCGGCCATCCTGCTGGGCGTGGCCGTGCTGTCTCTGGTGGCCATGCTGGGCTTCGTGGTGCCGCAGTTCGAACAGCTTTTCAACGACATGGGTGACGCGCTGCCCCTTCCCACGCAATTCGTGATGGGGCTGGGCCATGCGTTTCGCAGCTACGGCTGGGCGGTGTTCATCGTGATGGGCGCGCTGGGCTGGGTCTTAGCCCGCTGGGCCAAGAGCCCCAAGGGCCGCCAGACCTGGCAATCGTGGCTGCTGGGCCTGCCGGGCCTGGGTGGCGTGGTGCGCAAGTACCAGCTCACCCTGTTCAGCCGCTCGCTGGGCACGCTGCTGGGCAACGGCGTCACGTTGCTGACCGCACTGCGCATTGCCAGCGACACGGTTTCCAACGTCGCCATCCGCGAGCGCCTGGAAAAAATGGGCCCCATGGTCAAGGAGGGCCATCGCATGGCCCATGCCGCCCAGAAAACCGGAGAATTCGAGCCCCTGGCCCTGAATCTGGTGCGGGTCGGCGAGGAAACCGGCCGCCTGGGCGACATGATGCTGGAGCTGTCCAACATATTGAACCGCGAGGTCGAAAACGCGATCAAACGCCTCCTGACCATGCTGGAGCCGGCGCTGATCCTGGTCCTCGGTATCCTTATCGCCTCCATCATCGTGTCGATCCTGCTCGGAATCCTGTCCGTCAACGATCTGGCCGTCTGATGAATCTGAATTGTCTGAAAGGTATGTAGAAGATGATGCGCATGCAAAAGCAACTGTCCTCCCGCGCCCGCAAGCGTGGCTTCACGCTGATCGAACTGCTGGTCGTGCTGGCCATCCTGACCCTGCTGGCCGGCCTGGTCGGCCCCAAGGTGCTGAACCAGTTGGGTGGAGCAAAGACCAAGACGGCCGGCGTGCAGATCGCCGACATCGAAAAGGCGCTGGAGCTGTACAAGCTCGACGTGGGCCGCTATCCCACCTCGCAGCAGGGCCTGGACGCGCTGGTCAAGCAGCCTGCCGGCGTTGCCGGCTGGGCGGGCCCCTACCTGAAGGGCGGCGTGCCGAATGATCCCTGGAACAACCCTTACCGCTACACCTACCCGGCTGCCAATGGCGACCTCGAGATCCTCTCGCTGGGTTCCGATGGCACACCCGGTGGCGACGGCGAGGCCTCCGATATCCGCAACACCAAGTAAGTTGCTGGTCTGACGCCGTAGTGCAACGCTGCCTCCGTGCCGGGAATATGTCTTGAAGCGCGCCCATGGTTTCACGCTGATCGAGTTGCTGGTGGTCTTCGGCATCCTTGCCGCGATCATCGGCATCGTGCCGCCCGCCATGGGCAAGCTGCGAGATGCCGTCGCCTACCGCCAGACCGTGCAGGACGTCACGGCCCTGCTGCGCAAGGCTCGGCAGCAGGCGACGCTGCAGGGCATGCCCGTGGCGTTTGCCTTCAACACAGTGAGCCAGCAATACGGTATTGCCGGGCAGGCATCTGCGAAAGTACCCGAAGGCCTGAAGGTGCAGCTCGTCACGGCGGCCGGCGCCGCACTTGCCGACGGCAGTCAGACCATTGTTTTCCTGCCCGAGGGAGGCGCGACGGGCGGCAGCATCTCGTTGATACGAGGTGAAAGCGGTGGTGGCGTGCGCTTGCGGGTGGACTGGCTGTCCGGCCAGGTCACCAAAGAGACACTGTGATGCCGCAACGCTCTGGCTCCCGCGCTGCGGCGCGGGGTATGACCCTGCTGGAACTGCTGGTCGCCCTGACCATCATGGCCATATCGGTCGCTTTGATCTATCGCGCCGTTGGCGGTTCTGCGCGTGGCGTGGCCAAGCTGGAGCAGACCCAGGGCGTGGCCATGCTGGCCGAATCGCTGATGGACGCTTTTCCCATGGTCGATCCCGGCGGAAACCAGGCCTCCGGGCAGGATGGTTCGTATGCTTGGCAGGTGATTTCGGCGCCATTTTCGCCAGGTGATTTGCCGGAAACTGCGGCTCCTTTGCATGCCCTGCGTATCACCATACTTTTTGAGGGGCGCACTTGGGTGTTCGAGACACTTCGTCCTCAGCGGCCGCTGCAACCTGGCGAGGTGACAAGGTGATGAGGAGGTTCAAGGCACCTCGTCCCCGTGCGCAAGGTTTTACGCTGGTGGAGCTTCTTGTGGCCATGGTGCTGCTGTCCATGCTCACCCTGGGGTTGGCCTCGGTCATGTCAACAGTCTCGCAGACGCAGGAACGTGTGGATGCCCGGCTTGACCGCATGGACCATCAGCGGGTGTCGATCGGGTTCTTGCGCTCTGTGCTGGGGCAGATTTCCGCTGCCCAGAGGCAGACCGGTATGCGAAAGCAGGGAGAGAGCGAGTATTTCTTTGAAGGCGGACCCAAGGGAATGCAGTGGCTGGGAATCATGCCGGCCCGGTTTGGCATGGGTGGGCGAACCCATTTCCAGTTGGCCTTGGACGGTGACGCCTTGGTGCTGCGCTTCGCTCCCTGGAAAGGGGTGGACGTCGCTCCTGACTGGGGGCAGGGCCAATCCTATGTCCTGGAGCGGGCCGTCACGGCCTTCGTGCTGAGCTACCAGAACGCGAAATCGGGCGTTGCGCAATGGCAGCCGCAGTGGGTTGATGACAAGGAGCTGCCTTCTGCGGTCCAGATTCAGCTGGAATCGGCCGGTGGTGTCTGGCCGTTGATGGCGATTGCCTTCTACACCCCTCCTGCCACCAACCGAAGCTCTGGCAGCGGCGGCGCCGTATTCGGTGGGAGCCGCCGATGAGCCGGCAGTACGCAGGCGGGATGAAGAGACACCAGGGCATGGCGTTGGTGCTTGTACTTTGGATCGTTGCAGCACTTTCCATTTTTGCCACCAGTTTGGGCAAGGTGGTCCGCCAGGAGGCCTCGGTGGTTGGTGTTACGCGCGACATGGCTGCTGGACGAGCCCGGGGAGAAGCAGCCATCTATCAGGTTTTGCAACAGATTGCACTCAAGCCCCAGGAATTCAGCGAACGTAGGGTGGAGCAGGTTCCATGGGGGGGGCAGATAATAGAGGTCGAAATTCTGCCCTGGAGCGGTCTGGTCAATATCAATGCGGCTTCGCCGGAATTGCTGGGATCACTGTTCACACGCATGGGCTTGGGGCAGGGCGCGGCGCTTGCACAGGCCTTGGTCGAGTTCCGTCAGGCAGGAAAAGGGGTGGTCAATAGCGTGGCGTGGGAGGCGCCCGAAGATCTGCTGCAGATTCCCGGTGTGACCTATGGCATCTACGCACAGATTCGACCCTTCATCGTGGCGGATACCGATGGGCGCACTGGCATCAACCCCAAGGCGGCACCTGCTGCTCTTTTGGCCGCGCTGGATGGCACCGGCGGCGCAGCCTTTCAGGAGAGTCTTTCCAGTCCCCGCTATCGTCTGACCGCACGGGTGGTGTTCGATGGTGGATCGGTCATGGTGGTGCGGGACGCCGATGTCATCGGCGGTGGCAGTCGGGGCTCGTTGCCCTGGACGTTGCTTTCGGCCACGCAGTCCTGGGTAGGCCGTATATAGCGAGGCTTTGGGCATTTCCTTGGGTAGGCGCTGCCAAGTGCCTGTTTCAATGGTGCTGCAGTAGCAAGAAGGAAGAAAGAATTGAAAGCAATGTTGTTCAACGGATGCGGCGTTTTATGGGACTGATGACATCCGATGCCAAGCTGTTTGGCCTGGATCTGCGCGAGCTGACTGCGGAGCTGCACGATGCGTTCCACAAGCTGGTGCGCCTGCCCTGGCTGCGCAGAGCCATGCCGGTTACCCTTGTGAAGGTGGCTGGCGATGCAGCAACCATCGCTGGCGCCAGAGCCCAGGGTATGCACATCGAATGGGCCGATTTATCCAGTGATGTGCTCGAGCGCGTCACTCATACCGCAGTTCTGCTGGATTCCGAGCAGGTGTTGCAGCGTTCCCTGACGCTGCCTCCGATGGCACCTGCAGCCCTGCGCAGCGCCGTTGAACTCGACGTGCAGACCATGACGCCATTTGCGCCCCAGGACACACTCTGGTCATATGTCCAGCGTCCTCTGGCCAAAGCCCAGGGTCGGCAGCGGGTCGAGGTGGTGATCGCATCGCGAAATCAGGTGGAGCAGGCGCTGCGACTGCAGTCAGCAAGGTTGCCTGGAGATGGCCATCCCGAAGTCTGGGCTCCTGCCGGCGCGGAACTGGTTGTCTTGCCGGGCTTTGGCGAGCCTGCGCGCCTGCGCAGCGAAGCCAAGCGACGCAACTGGATCTTGATGGGCCTGGGCATCGTGTTGGCATTGGGCGTGGCATTGGTTGTTACTCCATCGCTGCAACTGAGGATGAGGGCCATCGATGCCAGCCAACAGTTTGCCGCATTGACGAAGTCATCGGCCGAGGTCATGGCCCAGCGTCAGGAGCTGGTCGAAGGTGGACAGAATCTTGGCAAACTGCAGGAGCGACTGCAGCAGCAACTGAACCATCTGCGGGTGCTGGCCGTTCTGACCAAGGTGTTGCCCGATGATGCAGCGGCCCAGCGCGTAGTGTTCCGGGGGACCAAGTTGACCGTCCAAGGCCTGACCAACAACGCATCCAATGTCGTGGCATTGCTGGCTAAGACGCCGGGATTCCAGGATGTACGGTTACCTACAGCGGTCACGCGTGTACCGGGGTCAGGCAAGGAAAATTTTGTACTGGAAGCCAGTGTCGATCCCCAGATTCTGGGTTTGCTGGCCAAGACCGAAGAAGAAAAACCGTCTGCTGATGCCGACGCGGATGCCAAGGAGGCCCAATGACCGCCGGCTCGCAGAAACTCACACCTCGCCAGTGGTTGCTGCTGGGGGGAATCGGCTTGATTCTGATTGTGCCGCTTGCCGCCTTGAGCTCCTGGGTTTACTCCAAGCATGTATGGGCCCAGGAGCAAGTGGAGACCCTGGAGCCCCGCTACGCAAGACTTGCCGGTATTCAGGAGCAGGCGCAGGAAATCCAGGAGGCGCTGGAGCAGATAGAGACCGTGAAGGCGCTGCACATCTATCCAGCAGAGCAAGACAGCACGCAAACGGGCAATGCGGTGCAGCAGCGACTGCGGGCGCTTCTCGACAAGGCGGGCCTTTCTGTGGTGAGCAGCCAGGTACGGCCCTCCTCGGAGTCGGAAGACCAGAGTCAGAGCCTGGGTCCGTATGAGCGCATAGCAGTTTCCATGACGGCGGAAGGTGGATGGCCTGCAATCCAGCTGGCCTTGCTGTCCCTGCGGGACGTCTCCCCCACCGTGTGGCTGGATGACTTGCAGCTCAATCTGCTGGGCAATCTTGAAAGCAACAATCCCAAGGTGGCGCCAAAGCTCAGCGCGCAATTCACTTTCAGCATTCTGCGGAGCAAGCCGTGAACCAGCGCATTCTTTGGACCACGGGACTGGCTCTGCCTGCGGCGTTGCTGGGGGGAGCGCTGGCCTGGGCATGGCTGACGCCTGAGTTGCAACTGAAAAACATTGCGTGGATACCGCCGCAGCCCCTGAAGGCGGACATCAAGGCGCTCGTTCCTCCTGCAAACGTACCTGAAGACCAGAGCAAGCGCGACGAGCAGCAATTGCTGGAAATGCAGGAGCGGCCGCTCTTCGCCATCAGCCGCAAACCGCCACCACCTCCGCCACCGCCAGCTCCAGAGAAAAAGGCGCAACAAGAAGTGCCCGATATCTGGCAGCAGGCCCGCGTCACCGGAATTTTTGAAGGGCAGGTCAGCGGAATCATTTTCTCGCTGGACGGCAAGGAGCGGCGTTTGCTGCTCAACCAGAATTTTGCAGGCTGGAAGTTGCAAAGCCTGCAGGGCCGCAATGTCGTTCTGGAAAGCAACGGACAGACGCGTACGTTGCAACTGGTGAAGGCTGCGGTGGACAAAGGGCCTAACATCCCTGCCGGCATGAGGGTGCCACCTGTGCTGCGGGTCCCCGTTCAGGCGCAGGAGCCTGAGGGCGCCTCCGATACATCAGCCAAGCCCGAGGAGCCGCAAGCCGTCTTTGGCGGAACCAGTGTGCCCGCAAAGAAATGAGAAAGACTGGTCAAGAAACCATGAAATTGCATAACCGTCCCATCCGTACCGCAATGGCGTTGGCAGTCTGTCAAATGCTGCTGGCATGCGCCCAGCCCGCCAAGAATAATTTCGTCAGCCACTTCGGAGCGGACGCCTCGCAGAGCTATGTTTTCAACGAGGAAGCTCCTCCCAAGGACAGCTCTGACAAAGAGGACAAGGCAGAGCCGCGTATCCTGACAGGTACTGGAAAACTGCTGGGAGAGGCCAAGCCGGTGCCAGCAGTGAAAGAAGCCTCGGTCAAGCTGAGCTTCGAGGATGCTCCCCTTTCCCAGGTCGTGCGAACCGTGCTGGGCGACATCCTTGGTTTGGACTACGTGCTGCATCCGCCCATCGGTGGCACAGTGACTCTTAGCACGCAGAAGAACATTCCGGGTGACCAGGCCCTCTATCTGTTGGAGACCGCCTTGCAGGCCAATGGCTTGGCCATGGTGCGTGATGCCAGGGGCACCTATCACGTGGGACGGGCCGACGTGCTCAAGAGCCTGGGTGCATCGGTGCGGCAGGCTTCCCAGTCCACTGCGCTGGCTCCTGGTTTTGGAGCCATCGTTATTTCACTGAACTATATCGGGGCCAACGAAATGGCCGCCATCCTGCGGCCCATGGTGCCGGCCGATGCCATATTGCGCGTAGATGCGGTGCGCAACGTTCTGGTGATGTCCGGTTCGCGTGCCCAGGCCGAAGGCTGGCTGGAAATGGTGCGCACCTTCGACGTGAACTTGCTGGAAGGCATGTCGGTCGGGGTATTTCCGCTCAAGTATGTATCCATTCAGGAAGTCAGCACGGCGCTGCAGTTGATGAGCGGCGGCGGTGGGGCGGCGGCTCAACCGGGAGCTTCCGTGCCAGGGGGCGCATCCGCGGGCAGGCCTGCTGCCGCGGGCGCTGCGCCTGCAGCAGCGGCTCTGGGGGAGGGGAACCCCTTGTTCGGAGCATTGCGCATCATGCCGATCGAACGGCTCAACAGCATTCTGGTCATCACGCCGCGCGCTGCGTATCTGGACGAGGCGCGCCGCTGGATTGCCAAGCTTGATCAGCCTGGTTCGGGTGGTGCGCTACCGCAACTGAACATCTACCGTGTGCAAAACGGCAATGCCAGGCATCTTGCAAGCGTGTTGTCCGGCATCTTTGGTGGAACGGGTGGCGGGACTACGGCCAATAGCGGTGTCGCTCCGGGCTTGGGCACCTCCACCATGGGAACCAGTGGGTTCGGAGGCAGTAACAGCTTTGGGGGCACCAGCGGCTTTGGCAATACCAGCGGTTTTGGCAACAGCGGCTTTGGCAGCAGCGGTAGTTTCGGCAACAGTGGTTTCGGCAACAGCGGTTCCGGAACGCGCTTTGGCAGCACCGCCTTCGGACAGTCCGGGACGATGGGCCAGACTGGTGGTGTGCAAGGTGCATCTCCTGTGGCGGCCAGTATCGGCAGCATCCGCGTCATGGCCGACGAGCTCAACAACTCCGTGCTGGTCTGGGGTACGTCTGCGGAGTTCGAACGTATCGAGGCTGCTTTGAAGAAGCTTGATCTGCCGCCGACCCAGGTGTTGATCGAGGCTAGCATCGTGGAAGTGACGCTCAACGACACGCTGCGGTATGGCCTGCAATGGGCATTCAGTGGTGATGTGGGCAACAAGGGCTACACAGGCAATGGCGGGCTCTTGGGGGCCGGAGGCACGGACGCCCCGCCCGGAGCTTCCTCTCTGACCGACAGTGGAGGGTTAGGGGGAATTACGCTCGGTCAAGGCTTCAACTACACGCTCAAGAACTCTCTGGGAAACATCAAGGCTGTTCTTACCGCCCTGGCTGGCAAGACCCAGGTCAAGGTGGTGGCGAGCCCCACACTGATGGTGCTGGACAACCACCAGGCCGCAATTTCTGTTGGCACACAGCAACCCTACCAATCTGGAACCACGGTGGTTGGCACCTCGGGAACTCCGATCAACAACTACGCATACAAGGACACGGGTGTGAACCTGCAGGTCACTCCGTCGGTCAATGCGGGCAATCTGGTCACCATGACAGTCAACCAATCTGTGACCGATGTTGGAAGCAAGGATGAGGTGACCAGCCAACGCTCTTTCCTGCAGCGCCAGATATCGAGCCGAGTGGCTGTTCGCTCGGGCGAATCCATTGTCATGGGGGGGTTGATACAGGAAAACTCCAGTTCCGGGCGCTCCGGAATTCCCTATCTGTATGACTTGCCGGTCGTGGGCAATCTGTTCGGTACTACCAACAACTCGGGCGCTCGCACTGAGTTGATAGTGATCATCACGCCACGTGTGGTGCGTACCGATATCGATGTGCGTGAGGTCAGCGATGATCTGCGGGAGAAGATGCGCTCCCTGACGCCCATGCTGAAGACGCCAGCATCAGCGCCTGCTCCTTTTGATGAAGGCGGCAAGGCCTCCGTGGAAATCGGTCCCCTCACGCCCGAGCGGCGTTAAGGCACGCATAGGCCGGAACATTCGGCCTTCAAGTTGTTCCAACGTTTTTTTTGGAGTTCAAACACATATGAGCAAGTCGACAAAGCATGCTGTGCCCTCGCGCCTGCACTGGCTGAAGTGGGGCCTCGGCCTGGCCTGTGCTGCCGTCTTGGCAGGCTGCGCCTCCATGGGCAGCACGACGCCTGAAGAAGCCGTGACCCAGCGCTCCAATGCTTTCTGGAAGGCGCGCATGGCCGGCGAAGTGCCCAAGGCGTACGCGTTCACCTCGCCTGGTTACCGTGCCGTGAATGATCAGGAAAAGTATCGCCTTGACCATGGCGTCATTCCTGCGCTCAAGGGCGGCGAGATCGCGTCGGTGACATGCGAGCAGGAACGCTGCGAGGTGCGCAAAGACTTCACTACATCCACCCCGATGATGCGAGGTGCTCGCATCCCGATCTCCATCGGAGAGGTGTGGATCAAAGAGGATGGACAGTGGTGGCTGTTCGTTCAGTAGTAGCTCTGGCAAGCCACGTCTGATGGTGGCTTGCCGTTCAGTGTTTCGCGTGTCGGCATCGTTCGGCGCTGCGGAAGATCGGGCGGGATAGGCGAAGCAGGCAATGTTTGTGATAATGCGCCGTCCCTGACCCGGTGCTCGCCAGGGAAGTGTTGTTTTTTTTCAAAACAACGCTTCGGCGCCTCCAGAAAGCGGTATGGGGGCACGATTGGCTGTGCTACGATTCCCTGGCGATCAATCGTGGTGGTTGCAACTACCTTATCTTTTTACTGGAGATAGTTCTTATGAAGAAAAATGTTCTGGCCCTGAGCATTGCTGCCATGGTTGGTGGCCTGGGCTTTGCAGGCGCTGCTGCTGCTGCTCCTACGTTCGCTGTGAACGAGAGCGGCACGGGCCACATTCTGCTGGCTCCTTACTACAACGCCCAGAATGGCAACATGTCCGTGTTCCACCTGACTAACACCGACACCGTCGGCAAGGCTGTCAAGGTGCGTTTCCGCGGCGCTTCCAACTCCGACGACGTGCTTGACTTCCAAGTCTTCATGTCGCCTGGCGACGTCTGGACTGCTGCAGTGACTGCAGACGCTAGCGGCCTGGCTCAGCTGGTGACTTCCGACAACACCTGCACGCTGCCCCGCATCGCTGCTGGCACGCCCGTCAAGTTCGTGACTGACCGTCTGTCCAAGAAGGACTGGACTGCTGCCGACAAGGCCGCTCAGACCCGCGAAGGTTACGTCGAAGTGCTGGCTATGGCCAACATCAAGACCGACAGCGATCTGTACAAGGCCATCAAGCACGTGGACGGCAAGGCTCCTTGCACTTCCACCGCTCTGAATGCAACCCTGAACTACACCCCCGGCACGGACAACGCTAACATCGGCGCTCCTACTGGTGGTCTGACGGGTGCTTGGTACGTGATGAACGTCGCTCAAACCACGACGTTCTCCGGCGCCATGGCTGCTATCGTTGCAACGGGTGACGCTCCTGTGAACGTCTTCTCGCCGCAAAAGACAGGCACTGCTGCACTGAAGACTTCCGATCCGCTGATGGTGGCCAATGTGATCACGGCTCAGCACTATGACGTGCCTGATCTGTCCACGCCTTACACTGTCTCCGGCGCTGGTGCTACCCAGGCTGCTGCTGACGCTCAGGCTAAGGCTCTGACCGACGCTATCGCTCGTACCTCCGTGGTCAACCAGTACGCTACCGACACCACCATCTCGGCTAAGACCGACTGGGTGTTCTCGATGCCTACACGTCGTTACTCCATTGCTGCCAACTATGCTGCTGGTACGGCGCAAGCTGCTTCCAACAATCTGGGTTGGGACGTGAAGGCTCCTGGTGCTTCGTTCGGTGGTGGTAACGATGCCGGTACTTCGTACCGTCTGTTCAACACGGCTGTGTCGGACAACATCTTCACCGCTAGCTCCAGCAACACCACGGTCAACACTGCTGGTCAGATCTGCGTGGAAGCTTCGGGCCAAACCTTCTATGATCGCGAAGAGCGTTTCCAAGAAGACGGCGCAGTGTTCTCGCCTGGTCAGATCACCAAGACGCAGCTGTGCGGTGAAGTGAACGTTCTGGGCTTCTCGACCGACAACTCGGCTCTTGCCGCATCGGTTGCTCGCCAGTCCGTGGCTGCTCCTTACATGAACGGCTGGGGTCAAGTGAACTTCTCCGCTCCCACTCCTGTGCTGGGCGCTGCGTTCATCAAGCTGACCAACCCCGAGGCTGCTCCTGGCACTTCCGGCACGTACGGCATCACCTGGCCCCACGCTTACAGCGGTACCGCTCAGTAATCGGGCACTTTCACGCGCAAGTGTGATCCAAGAAAAGGCGGGAGGAAACTCCCGCCTTTTTTGCTTTTATCGATGTATAGGACTTATGACTGTTTCCATTCAACGTATGAGTGCCGTTTCCCTGGTGCTGGCTGTGTCTTTGTTGGGGTCAGGCGTACAGGCGGCGGACAAGAGTGCAAAAGCAGCACAGCCGGCCGCTCAGCCTTCGGCCGAGCCCGCCGCGTCTGCTGCGCTCGTCGAAGGCAAGGGGCTTGCCATCACTGGGTTTGACATACAAGCCGACGCCCAGCGCATTCCACCCGAAGTGCGTAACTCCATCCTTGTCCGCCCTACGAATGTGCAAAGAATGGCGTCCGACCTCTTTGTTTTTCGAAGCATGGCGCAGATGGCTCACGAGCAGGGCCTGGATCGTGATCCCAAGGTGAAGGCGGCGATGCAGGTGGCGCGCGACCGTGCGCTGGCCGAGGCGTGGATGGCGGCGTTGGATGAAAAGAACCGGCCTGATGTCGCATCTGCGGAGAAGCAGGCGCGTAGTCTCTACCTGGCTAAGCCTGAGCGTTTCAAAGTGGATGAAAGTGTCCATGTCCGGCATATCTTGATTGGCGGCAAGGATGCCGATGCGCGGGCAGCGGCAGACAAGCTGCTGGAAGAGCTCAAGGGTGGCGCCGATTTTGCGGCCTTGGCCAAGGAACGCTCCAGTGACAAGGGAAGCGGGGCGCGAGGTGGCGACCTGGGCTTCTTCGAACGAGGCCGCATGGTGCCTGAGTTCGAGAAGGCGGCTTTTGCGTTGAAGCAGCCCGGTGAACTCAGTGGCGTGGTGGAATCGCAGTTCGGCTTCCATGTTATCCAGTTGGTGGAACTTCGCCCTGCGGGCACCAAGCCCTTTGAAGAAGTGCGAGACGAGTTGGTCAAGGAAATCCAGGCATCGGCGACGCAGAATGCACGATCTGTGGCTGCGGAGAAGATTCGCAAGGATGCGAAGACCAATGACGCGGCCGTAGAGGCCTTTGTGTCCGGGAACACCTCGAAGCCTTGATCGAGGATTGTCCGGCCTGAGAGCTCTGGCTCTCATACAGCCTGCCGCACGGATGCTTGATGCATCTTCTGCGGCGGGCACAGGACTTCTGTTGCAAGCATTTGCAAGCTTTTCCTTGATTGGCTGGCGCGTTGCGCCCCGATGCGCGAGAATGCCAGGTTTGGCATGAACTGAAGTGCCGCTGCCGAGGTGAAGCTGCGGCACTTTTGCATACGACGCATGTACTCTTTGTTTGGCGAATGCCGCGCGCTGTGGCAGGCCCGCAGCCTGCTGTGGGTGATGACCCGGCGCGAAGTGGCTGCCCGCCACGCAGGCACGGCCGCGGGCGTGCTCTGGCCCTATCTGCAGCCTCTTCTCACCGTGGCGGCCTACTACCTCGTGTTCGACGTGGTGTTTTCGATGCGCCTTGGCGACAACGCACCCACACATGCCGTGGGAGCGTTTCTTGTTGTGGGCGCCTTGCCGTGGATGGCGTTTTGCGACGCTACGGCACGTGGCATGAACAGTCTGGTCGAGGCGGGTGGCATTCTGCAAAAGAATCCGTTGCCGCCAGTGCTGTTTCCCATGCGGGCGGTACTGGCCAGCAGTGTGATCTTCGGACCCCTGCTGTTGCTGGTGGCCTTGGCTTATCTGCCCCAGCACGGCTTGACTTGGTCGCTTGTGGCACTCATCCCCCTGTTGCTGGGTCAGCTGCTGCTGTGCGCCCTGCTGGCTTATGCGCTAGCTATTCTGACGGCGGCACTGCGCGATGTGGGGCAGCTTGTGACCTTCTTTCTGTCTGTCGGTATCTATCTCTCGCCCATTCTTTTTCCGCTGGCCTTGTTCCCTGAGCGCTGGCGCTGGGTGCTATGGGCCAATCCCATGACGGCGTTGGTTCTTGGCTACCAGAATGTGCTGCTGCAGGGGCTGTGGCCTCAAATGGCGGTCTGGGCGGCTTTGGGCATCTGGATTCTGGTTTTGGCTGTGCTGCTCAATGGCTTGGTGCGACGCAGCCGTGATCAACTGGTGGACTGGCTATGAACGCCAAGCATGTCGAATTGCCTGATGACCTGGTATTGCGTGTGCGCAATCTGGGCAAGGAATACAAACTTTATTCCTCGCCGCGAGCGCGCTTCAAGGCCCTGCTGACCGGGGTCGCCACGCACCAAAGCCATTGGGCATTGCGGGATGTGTCATTCGAATTGCGCCGCGGCCAGTGCATTGGTGTGATTGGCGACAACGGCGCAGGCAAGAGCTCGCTGCTCAAGCTGCTGGCTGGCACCTTGCAGCCCAGTTGCGGGCAAATAGAGCGTGTGGGGCGGGTCACGGCCATTCTGGAGTTGGGAGCGGGATTTCACCCTGATTTCAGCGGGCGCGACAATCTGTATTTCGGTGGCAGCCTGATTGGTATCTCCCCTGAGTGCATGCGTGAGCTGGAGCCCGAAATCGCCGCTTTTGCGGAGTTGGGCGAAGCACTGGAGCGGCCGGTCAAGACCTACTCTTCGGGGATGGCTGTGCGCCTGGCGTTTGCACTGGTGACGGCCGTGCAGCCCGATGTGCTGATCATTGACGAGGCGCTCGCTGTAGGCGACCAGCATTTCCAGAAGAAGTGCATTGAGCGCATCATGGCCTTCCGCAACAGCGGCTGCACCATCCTGTTTTGTTCCCATAGCCCTTATCACATCCGCCATCTTTGCGATGCAGCCCTGTGGCTGCGCGGGGGGCATGTGGCGCAGTTCGGTGCGACCGAGCCAGTGCTGGCCGCTTACGATGCACATACCCGCGAGCGCCAGGAGCGCGAGCAGAGGGCTTTGTGCGGGGAGATGCTGCCTGTTGAAGGGGAGTCAGCTGTGCCAGCGCCTGCTGCGGATGAAGTGCCTCCCGCGCCGGTCGCTGCCGTGGACAGCGGCACAGCCTGCATCCTGTCCGTGGATGTGAAGGATCTGGCCGAGCCTGTGGGGGATCAGCCAGGGTTGCTGCAGAGCCAGGATCTGGTTGTGACCATTACCGCGAGAGGACGTGGCAACGAGAGGCCGCACATCGGCTTCATGATCGAGCAGTCCAAGGGCGTGGGCATTACTTCGCTGGCAACGCATGAGGATGGTGCGGCACCGCGGCAATTGCCAGACGGAAGCTGGCAGACCGTGCTGACCTTTCCCGAGTTGCCTCTGCACAGCGGAGACTATGTGATCAGCGCCTTCCTGTTCGATGAAACCGGGCTGGCCGTCTATGACGAATGGTTCCAGTTCCTGCACCTGCGCTTTATTTTCCCCAAGCCCCTGCCTGGACTGGTGCGCCTGCCTCACCATTGGAGCTGAGCGGCTCCGCCACGCCCGCGCAAGCGGCTCGGCTGTCTCCCTATTCCATACCCCATGACATCTGACAACTCTTCTACTCCCATCAGCGATGGGCAGCGTTTGCTGAATGAAGCCCTGCAATTGCTGGCAAGCGGCGACCGGGCTGGTGCGGCACAGGTCCTAGCCCGTGCCCGCGAAATAGACGACAGCCTGTTGGAGGCGCATTCCCTGATCGAGGCCAATGGTCTGGTGGGCTCGTTTTCCAACATGACGGGACTCGATTGCCGGATTTCTGCGCAGGACGATATCTTCGGCTTCTTCCGTGGCCACCCTTCCAGCGTCAATCCTCTGCGCGACTACTTCGCCGACGGTTGGCGCACGCTGTCGGAACTGATGCTGCTGCTGGAGGCTGTGGACAAGCCTTTGCTGCGCACGGCCAGCGTCCTGGAGTTCGCGAGTGGTCACGGCCGCTTTACGCGGCACCTAGTCAAGGCGCTGGGGGCGGAACGGGTCACGGTCTCAGACATCGTGGTCGATGCTGTGGATTTTTCGCAGCAGACCTTCGGCGTGAAGGGCTTTGCGTCGGCCAGCGTGCCAGAGCAGGTACGCTGGCCGCAGCAGTACGAACTGGTGTTCGTGCTCTCGCTGTTCAGCCATCTGCCGCGCTCGACCTGGACGCGCTGGCTGCAGGTGCTGCGCGATGCGGTGGCTCCTGGCGGGTTGCTGGTTTTCAGCACGCACGGCATGAAGGCCGCAGATTTCGACAGCGTGAAGCTGGATGACGAGGGATTTTTCTTTGCCCCGTCCAGCGAGTCGAATGCCATCGATGCCAATGAGTATGGAACGGCGTTCACTTCCGAGCAATTCGTCCTGGACCGCATTGCCGAAACCTGGGGCGCCGATGCGCTGTGCCATCGATCACTTGTGCATTTCTGGAACCACCAGGATGCCTATGTGCTGCAGCGGCTGTAAGCGCTGTATATAGAACAGAGAGGACGATTGCATGAGTTGGATGCTGCGTTTGCAGGAAAGGCTGTTTGGCCTGGCACCATGGGATGCCGGCAAGATCACCGATGAGTGGTTTCGTGCGCATTTCAACTATGCAGCGGATCTGGCCCATGACTGGCTGGGACAGTCATTGGATTTGTCCAAGGCCAGGTTGCTGAATTTCGGCTGCGGCGATGGCATCACCGATCTGGCTTTGGTGCTGCGCCATGGCGCAACCTCCATCCATGGCATCGATATCCGCCAGGAGTACGCCAAGCTGCCGCGCATTGCACGCGAGCAGTTGGGCATGTCGCGCATTCCCGCTGCGCTGAGCTTCGAGACCATCGTGCCGAATTCGCCATTGGCCGGCCGGCATGCGAACTATGACGGATTGCTCAGTTGGTCTACCTTCGAGCATGTGCAGCGCGACAAGGTGCTGCCGATCCTGTCCGACCTGCATGCCTGCCTGCGCCCGGGAGGCGTGTTCTTCCTGCAGATCGAGCCCTTGTTTCATTCTCCCTGGGGCTCGCACCTGCGCCGCTACGACGATGTGCCCTGGCACCACTTGCTGGCGTCGGAGGAGGAGTTGTGGAGCATCATCGAAAAGCATGAAGGTCCGCTGGACGCCGCCGAGGTGGACTTCGGCTTTGCCGATTTCGGTGTCGATGGCTACAAGCGCTTTGTCTTCAAGGAGTACCAAGCGCTGAACCGGTTGACAGCAGACGAACTGGTCGATATCGCTCGTCAGGCCGGCTTTGAGGTGTTGCGCGAGGAGCGGCGCCAGGTGGACATGGCCATTCCCGAGGCGCTAGCGGGGCGCTATCCCGAGGAGTGGCTGCGCAACAACGAGATTTTGCTGTTGTTGGGCAAGACCTGACGAAGCCATGCAGGAGCCGGCACCCACGATCTCTTCACCCGTGCGGCCTGCATATTCCAATGGCTTTGATGCACTGCGCATAGCCGCTGCATCTGCAGTCATTTACAGCCATCATTTCCATATCACGGGCACCAGACCGCCATCGTGGCTGCATGCTGACATGGTGGGCGGCGTGGCAGTGATGACTTTCTTCACGATCAGCGGCTTTCTTGTCACGTTGAGTTGGCTGCGTGATCCTCGGGCGGCGGCCTTCATGGCCAAGCGTCTGTTGCGGTTGTGGCCGGGCATGCTGGTGGCTGTTGTGGCTGGCGTGCTGCTGTTCGGCCCGGCATTTACTTCATTGCCACTGAAGGAGTTCTGGCTTCATCCGCAGACCCTGGATCACTGGCGCAATCTGCTGCTGATCAAGGACTACGCCTTCATGCCGGGCGTGTTTTCTTCCAATCCGCTGCCAGGGCTGATGAACGGCCCTTTGTGGACCATCCCCATCGAGCTGATGTGCTACGTGGTGCTTGCTGCACTGGGCATATTGGGCGTGCTGCGGTCCAGGCTTCTTGCCAGCCTGGCCGCAGCCGGATATCTGGTCTTTTTCCTGACACAGCGCAATGCCGATTTGGCTGGAACCATGTTTCATTGGTTCGAGTATCCGGCCTATTTCGCCTATGGCTCGCTGATCGCGCTATTGCAGCCTGCCTTTGCTGCCCATGGTCGAAGCTTGCTGTTGATCCTGGCACCTGTGGCTGCGGTGCTTTTCTTTGGCTTGAAGCTGGAGCACTCTGCCGGCCTGCTGCTGCTGCCGCCGCTGCTCATCTATTTGGGTTCCATGCGTTCTAGGGTGTTTTCCGGGTTGCATCGACTCGGAGATCCTTCTTATGGTGTCTACGTGCTGGGTTGTCCCATCCAGCAGGCAGTTCAGGCACTGTGGCCTCAGCTGCCATTCCACTCCAGTCTGGCGCTTGCATGGCTGCTTGCGCTGGCTGCTGGTTATGCCTCCTGGCACTTGGTCGAGTCGCCGATGCTGCGGCTCAAACACTTGGTGTTCCGCACCTAGAAGGGAGTGTCATGCGCAGCGTTGAAGAGAGGGGGAACCGCTTTGACATGCTGCGCTTGACGGCGGCGCTTGCAGTGTTTGTTGCGCACGGAGAGTTTCTTTACCGCCTGCGTCTTGCCGAACCCTTTGCCGGCCACAGCCTGGGGTCGCTTGCGGTCTATGTATTCTTCTTCATGAGCGGGTATCTGGTATGCCAGAGTTGGATGCGCGAGCCGGTCTGGCATGCCTTCTGGCTGAGGCGGCTGATGCGGATTTTTCCGGGCCTGATCATGGCCGTGGTTTTCTCGGTTTTCGTCATCGGCTGGGCGATGACCTCGCTTGATTCGCTGCAGTACTGGCAGTCACCGCAAACCTGGAGTCATCTGATCAACAACATGACAGGGCAGGCCACGGTTCAGATACTGCCGGGCGTATTCGAATCCAATCCCTTTGCCTATACGGTCAACGGGTCCCTGTGGACGTTGCGGTATGAGCTGGCGATGTACCTTGTGCTGGCCACCTTGGCATGGCTTGCAAGAGGCAAGCGCTGGATCCATCCCCTCATGGCTGGCGTACTGGCGATCCTGTGGCAGATGTCCAGAGTCAAGGGGTGGGACCAGGGCCTGGGTGCCATCCACACCCCGCTGGTCGATATGTTCCGCTGGCGGGACTTCTGCGGATTTGGTGTTCCCTTCTTTCTGGGAAGCACGATGGCTGCGTATGGCATACGCCATCGCACATGGATGGCTGCAGCCGCGCTGGTGCTGGCTGTATGCGCATTGCTCACCGCCAGCACCTGGATGCGCCAAGTGGCAGTATGGGGATTGGTGGCCTGCGCAAGTTTTTATCTTGCCCATGCAGGCCATGTGGCCGCAAGCCACCGTTGGCGCACCGATCTTTCTTATGGCGTCTACATCTACGCCTTCCCCGTCCAGCAGGCCATGACGGCCATTTGCCTGCGTGAGGGCTGGTCATTGGGCATCTGCATGCTGCTGTCGCTTGCCTTGACATTGGGCCTGGCCTTGATGTCATGGTATGGCGTGGAGCGGCCCTGCATCCGGATGGCGCAGCGATGGCTGGCGTTGCCTGGGCGGCGCCTAGGCCTGCAGCCAATTCTTGACCCGGCGCTGCCAGTGCGCGGGAATGCGCCTGGCCACGCCGCGCAGGATGGGTAGCGAGCGCAGGTGGGCCAGCAGGATCAAGGCCCCCGATCTTGCAGCATGGTCCTGGCGTTGCAGGCGATGTGTGGCCAGGAAGGCCGCATCCAGTGGCTGGAGCAGGGCCTGATCGCGCGGCCGCAGCCCCTGGAGATAACCGTCGCCATAGAAAGTGGCTCCCGGCTGGGCGGCCGCACTCCCTGCTGCGGCGGGTTGCTGCGGTGGCTGCCCTTCAATGAAGTGGCGTTCGCGTATTTGCGCGAAGAAGTCCAGCCATTGGGCGGTGCTGGTGTCCCAGGGCATGACCCAGGACCAGTCGCGGCCCGCCAGCCTTTCGGGAAAGGCCCCTATGTCGGGCGCGACGATCGGCAGCCCGGCGGCCAGGCAGGCGCTCAGGGTGTAGCTGTAGGTCTCCGGCCATTGGGCGGGGAACCAGGCCAGATCGGGCTGCAACCACTGCAGCAGAGCAGGCAGTTCTTCTTCCTTGTAGCCGCCGTGCACGGTCAGGCGTGCGCGCGGCTGGGTCTGCAGGCTGCGGTAGCCATAGCCGAGCAGATGGAATTCCACAGGAGCTCCCCGCTTGGCGGCTTCGATCGCCACGGCTTCCAGTACGTCTGCGCCCTTGATGGCGCTCATGGCTCCCAGTACGACGATCTTGAGCGGGGCCGTGGCAGTCAGCGGGTGTGCCACCGGGGCCGGCAGCTGTGCTGGCAGGTCGGTGTGGGCAACTGCCTGGACGCGTGCACCGGGCACGAAACCGGCAATCCGGTTGGCCGTGTCCTGGCTGGGGGCCAGCACATGGCGCGCGTTGTTCAGCAGCAGCGCATTGCGGTGGCGCCACTGGGCCACGGTGCCGGCGTAGGGGGCTGTATCCGTGGGTTCGCAGCAGCCGCACTCGCCCGCACGGGGCGGCTCGACGTAGCGGTTGTCGATGCCCGTCAGCGAGATGTTCTTGCAGTAGGTATAGAAATCATGGACCGTGAAGTCATGGGCCGCACCCAGACGGGCGGGAAGGTCCAGGATGGCTTCGCTGTGGCCCAGGAGATGCTGGTAGTGCACGTGCACCACGCCCAGTTGGCGCAGGGCCTGCACCAGCTCCTCCATCTGGTCGTTGAGGCGGAAGGCGAGCTCGAATGCTTCCTTCTCCTCGGCACGGCGCAGGACCACGACGCCACCGGCGGCCGGGGACAGCATGAGGAACAGGGCCTTGCCTTGCAGGAACTGCGCCAGTTCGCGCACATGGCGCACTGTGCCGCCCGCCCGGTCGTGGAGCACGGCCAGCACCACAGGCTGGTGTGCGGCTTGTGCCTGCAGGCGTGCCACATCCAGCGCAAGGCGCGCGGTGCGCGCAGGGTCGGCCTGGACGAAGGCCATGACATCGGCTTCGTAGCGCGGATGCAGGCGGCGCAGGGTTTCCATGGCGGCACGTTCACGCGGGCTCTTGCTTTCTCCGAAGCTCACGCCGCCTGTGTGCAGCACAAAGGTGTCCAGCAGATGCAGGTTGCGCCAGCCAGCGGCTGCGGCACGCTGGCAGAAGTCGTTTTCCTCGCCATAGCCCTTGCCGAAGTGCTCGGTGTCGAACAGGCCGACGGCGTTCAGGCTGTCGCGGCGGATGTACATGCAAAAGCCCACGCCGGTCGGCACGTCCACCACCTGGCCGGGATTGGTGCGCGCGCACAGTGCGTCGATGGCGGCCGTATCCATGCCGGGCGGCAGGTCGTTGCCCTCGCAAAAGCGCGGGTAGCTGCAGATGGTGGCGTTGTTGGAGAACGGAGTGACGGAGGCGATGCGTGCATCGCCGTAGGCAGCCTGGCGGATGCGATCCAGCCAGTCATTGGCGACCACGGTGTCACTGTTGAGCAGCAGCACGTCATGGGCGGTGTTCAGTGCCATGCCTCGGTTGACGGTGCCGACGAAGCCGAGGTTTTCCTCGTTCTCCAGCAAGGTGATGCGGGGCTCTTGTGCCGCCTTCTCGCGCAGCCAGGCCGTGACTTCGGGCTCCGGGCTGGCATCGTTGATGACCACGAGTTGCCAGTGCGTGCGGCAGGGGCTGGCCAGAACGGATTCGATGCAGTTGCGCGTGTCGTCCAGGCCCCGGTACACAGGCACGATCACATCGACAGGCTGCTGGGGCATCGGCTGGGGTACGGGGGTATGGAGGACGGGGGCAGGCACGGGCGTGCGGCCCAGCAGGCGGTCAATGCGCATCTTGGCGTGGACGAGGGGGCGCGTGGCCCGGAAGACGGTGGAGTTCTCGATGTCGCGCAGGTGCTGTTCCAGGCGCGCGAAATCCCGCTGTACGCGGGTGGCCTCCTGTTGCCAGATGGCGCGCTCCTTGCTCTGTGACTGGTGGCTGTCTTCCAACAAGGCATTGCGGTGCTGCAGGCGCTGGATCGAAGCACTGCGTTCCTCCAACTGCTGGACATCCTGCGCATGCTGCTGCTCAAGCAGCATGCGCTGTGTGTGCCATTGGTCCTGCAGCTCATTGGCCCTGCTGCGTTCCTGCGCGATCTGCCGCTCAAGCGGCTGCACGGCCCCGGCCAGCGCCAGATAGTCGGCCGACATGGGCCATCCCATCTCGATCTCCAGCGAGGCGCCACGCAAGGGGGTCAGGGTTTCTGCGGGAATGGGAAGTTCGAACCAGGGGTCATCGCCGGTCAGCAGCAGCATCAGCGCGAATGCGCCTGCCGGATGGAGCCCATTCCACACGAGCTGATGGTGCGGGCGTTGCCCCAGCAAGGCGGCGTCCGAATCCTCGGGCAGCCATTGCCAGACGACGGCGCCTTGCGCATCGAGCAAGGCCAGCCGGTGCAGGTGTACGAAGCCCGGCCGGTCGGCCAAGTCCAGGCGCAGATGGCTCAGCGAAGTGTTGTGGTCGGGCAGTGCAAAGCGCAGGGTCTGGCGTGCCTGGCCAATGATGCCGGTGGTGGAGAGCTTGCTCTCTTCGTCATAGCGGCCAGCGCTCGCCATGTAGAGCTGGGCCGTGAACAGCGCATGCCCCTGGGGGTAGTTCAGCGGCGGCTCGATGGGCAGCGCCTGGGCGGCGGGCGCCGCACTGGCGATGAACTGGTAGGCCAGTGCATCGGGCGTGGCCAGCAGGTGGCGGGCAACGGCCGGGGGCAGGCTGTCGTAGGCGACGCGGAATTCCGACTCGGGAAGAGCGCGCTCGATGGTGTCGATGCCATCGACCTGCCAGCCTTGTTCGGCCAGAAAGCGCGACAGCGAGCGCCGCGTGAAAAAGCGCAGGTGGGTCCGGTCCAGCAGGCCTTCTTCGCGGTAGCGGAATTCGCCATGCAGCAGTTCTGCCACCAGGCCGCTGTAGCCTGCGTTGGGTACGGAGATCAGCAGCCGGCCTTCGGGTGTCAGCCGCTTGCGGCAGGCAGCCAGGATGCGCTCGGGCTGGCGCAGGTGCTCGAGCACGTCGGCGCAGACGATGTAGTCATAGCACGCGTCGCCGAAGAGCTGGTCCAGGTCGCAGTCCTCCAGGTCGGCCACATGGACATGGCGGTAGAAGGGCGCGGCATGGCGTGCCTCTTCCTGGCTCAGGGTGACGCCGTCGCAGACGCATTGCTTGTGCTCGGCGAGAAAGGCGCCCAGCGCGCCGCTGCCGCAGCCCAGATCCAGTATGTGCGCCTGGGCCCGGACATGGCCGGCCAGCACGGACAGCGACGTGCGCTCGTTCAGATCGACGGTGCGCAGGTAGACGTGGGGATCGGGAATGGGTGTGGTCATAGGAAATGAGGTGCCAGGCGCGGTCCGGGCAGGGATCGATCGCCCGTCATATTCATCTGCGCCAGTCGACCGTGGCCGGTCCGCAGAGAGCGGCGGAGCACGCCCACGCCAGGCGCAAAAAATCCCGGAAGTCCGGGCGGCAGATTGTCGCGCATCATAATCCCGGCCACCGCAGTGATTGCATGG
The DNA here is from genome assembly GCF_014852125.1 of Delftia sp. DLF01. Classification (NCBI taxonomy): domain Bacteria; kingdom Pseudomonadati; phylum Pseudomonadota; class Betaproteobacteria; order Burkholderiales; family Comamonadaceae; genus Delftia; species Delftia sp. DLF01. The sequence continues at coordinate 811,039 of NZ_JACVAZ010000002.1, read as the reverse complement.
CATGGCGGGTTAATGACATTTTGTGCGGCTGTTGCATTTCCTTGCATCACGGCATACCCGCTGACGCCTTCCGGGCGCCTTCCGCTGAATACTCGGAGCCGCCGTTTTTTCGGCGCAGGTGTGCGGGTTGGAATTTGAAGATCTGAAGGGCGGCATTGATGGGTTCATCGTTGGTCGTGTCGGTGGTGAGCCACGGACATGGCGCTCATATACAGAGGCTGCTTGAATGCCTGGGTTCGGCGCGCCTTGCGCCGATGTCCCGCGTGGTGCTGACGCTCAATATTCCCGAACCGGAGCCCCTGGCTCCAGCGACCGGCTGGCCTTTTGTCCTGGAGATCCGGCGCAATGCGCAACCCCTGGGTTTTGGCTGCAACCACAACCGGGCGCTGGCGAATGCCCGGGAGGCGTTTGTCTGCGTGATCAATCCTGACGTGTACTGGGGAGCGCAGGAAGAGCCGCTGCAAGAGCTTCTGGCGCTGGCGGCCCGGCCGGGGTTGGCCCTGGCCTATCCCCCGCAGATCGGCGAAGACGGCACGCTGCAGGATTTCGAGCGGGAGCTGCCATCTTTCTGGAATTTGCTGCGACGCAAGTTGCACGGACGTGTGGAGCAGCGTGTGGAATGGGTCAATGCGGCCTGCCTGGTGCTGGGCCGGGACAGCTGGATGCGGCTGCGTGGGTTTGACGAAGGTTTCTATATGTATTGTGAGGATGTGGATCTGTGCCTTCGCCTGCGGGTGCTGGGCGGAGAGCTTCGGCGCGGTGAGTTGCCTGTCGTCCATGCGGGTCAGAGGGCGAGCCGGCGCAGCCTGCGCCATGGCGCATGGCACGTGGCCAGCCTGCTGCGGCTGTGGAGCCGTCCGGCCTACCGCAAGGCCCGAGCCCTGCCGCAGGCAGCGCCCTCGCTGCGCAGTCTGCACGGGGAGTCATCGTGATCTGGATGGCGGTATTGGCCTTCATGGTGTCTTGCACCGGCTGTGCACTGCTGGTGCGCTGGGCCGGGCGGTACGCGAAGAGTTCCTACGGTTACGACAAGCCGCAGCGTTTCCATGTGGGCGAGGTGCCACGGCTGGGCGGCGTGCCCATGTACCTCGGACTGGCTGTCTCCTGGGGCGTGGGCACCTGGCTGAGCATGCGCGGAGATCCTTCTTCGCTGCGCATGCAGTTGTGGGTTGTCGTGTGCCTGGCCGCCATGCTGCCGGCTGTGGTCGGGGGGATCATCGAGGATGTATCGCAGCGCCTGAGCGTGCGTTACCGCCTGGTGCTGACCCTGCTGAGCGCCGTGCTGGCGGTTTTGCTGTGCGGCCTCACTGTGCCCCGGCTCGGCTGGCCCTGGCTGGAGCAGGCACTGGGTCCGGCCATGCCCTGGTTGGGCATGGGCCTGGCCGTGCTGGCCCTGACGGGCCTGCCCCATGCCTTCAACATCATCGACGGCTACAACGGGCTGGCCGGCATGGTGGCCACCATCATCTGCCTGGCGCTGGCCCACGTGGCACTGCAGGTGGGGGACCGGACCCTGGCCGCCATGCTGGTGACGCTGGCCGCCGCCACCTGCGGCTTCCTGGTCTGGAACTACCCGCGCGGCATGATGTTTGCAGGCGATGGCGGGGCCTATGTCTGGGGGCTGGCGATTGCCCTGGCCAGCATTGCCCTGGTGCAGCGCAATTCCGCAGTCTCGCCATGGTTTCCCATGCTGCTGTTGATCTATCCGGTCTGGGAGACGGTGTTTTCCATTTACCGCAAGCTGATGCGCGGCATGTCGCCGGGCATGGCGGATGCCCTGCATTTCCACCAGTTGATCTACCGGCGCATCGTGCGCGGCGTGTTCGACGACGATCTGGCACGGCGCATGCTGCGTCGCAATAACCGGACTTCGCCCTACCTGTGGGCGTTCACGCTGCTGACCGTGGTGCCGGCATTGCTGTTCTGGAGCAACACGCCCGTTCTGGTGGGTTTTTGCCTGCTGTTCGTGGTCAGCTATGTGATCGCCTATCTGGCCATCGTGCGCTTCAAGCTGCCTGGCTGGATGCAGAACAATGGATGATGTCTGGGCGCCATGGGCGTTCCGTCATCCGGGCATGCAACACTGCCGCGCAGTTGCGGCACAATGCCCGCCTTGTTGTTGACTACTTCCACGCCCCAGGGCTAGCACCATGAACGATATCCTCTCGATTGCCCCCCGCGACAAGGCCGAAATCCTCGCCCAGGCCCTGCCCTACATCCGCAAGTTCCATGGCAAGACCATGGTCATCAAGTATGGCGGCAACGCCATGACCGATCCGGCCCTGCAGGCCGACTTCGCGGAAGACGTGGTGCTGCTGAAGTTGGTGGGCATGAATCCGGTGGTGGTGCATGGCGGCGGGCCGCAGATCGAGACGGCCCTCAACCGCCTGGGCAAGAAGGGCGAGTTCATCCAGGGCATGCGCGTGACCGACGCGGAAACCATGGAAGTCGTGGAATGGGTGCTGGCCGGCGAGGTGCAGCAGGACATCGTGGGCCTGATCCATCAGGCCGGTGGCAAGGCCGTGGGCCTGACAGGGCGCGATGGTGGCCTGATCCGCGCACGCAAGCTCAAGATGGTCGACAACAAGGATCCGAACATCGAGTACGACGTGGGCCAGGTGGGCGATATCGTCTCCATCGACCCCAGCGTGGTGCGCGCGCTGCAGGATGACGCCTTCATCCCCGTGATCAGCCCCATCGGCTTTGGCGAGGAAAACGAGAGCTACAACATCAATGCCGACGTGGTCGCCAGCAAGCTGGCCACGGTGCTGCAGGCCGAAAAGCTCGTGCTGCTGACCAACACCCCCGGCGTGCTGGACAAGGCGGGCAGCCTGCTGACCGACCTCACGGCGCGCGAGATCGACGCCCTGTTCGCCGACGGCACCATCTCGGGCGGCATGCTGCCCAAGATCAGCGGCGCCCTGGATGCCGCCAAGGCCGGCGTCAACGCCGTGCACATCATCGACGGCCGCGTGCCGCATGCCATGCTGCTGGAAATCCTGACCGACCAGGCCTACGGCACCATGATCCGCAGCCATTGAGGCCCGATGGCGCGGACTTTGCGGTTCGCGTTACCATCGCGCATGGCCCGGGCGTGGTCTGACGGCCTGGGCCGGTTTGCTGCAAGCCGCCTTTGGGCGGCTTTTGTTTTTTAGGTTTGATATGCGTTTGCTTCTTGTGGAAGACGATGTGATGGTGGCCAGCGGCATCAAGCTGGGGCTGTCCGATGCGGGGTATGCCGTGGACTGGGTCGGCAGTGCCGAGCGCGCCCTGGAGGTGCTGGCCCAGGAAGCCTTCGACCTGGCCGTGATCGACATCGGCCTGCCGGGCATCGACGGGCTGGAACTCACACGCCGCCTGCGCAGCAGCGCGGTGGAGAGCTCGGCCATGCCCGTGCTGATCCTGACGGCGCGCGATGCGCTGCAGGACCGCGTGCAGGGCCTGGACCAGGGCGCCGACGACTACATGGTCAAGCCCTTTGAGCTTCCCGAACTGCTGGCCCGGCTGCGTGCGCTGCTGCGCCGCTCGCAGGCAGCCACATCGGCCGTCCTGAGCTTCGGTCCCATCGAGCTGGACACGGCGGGCCGCCGCGCCGGTGCACGCCAGCCTGCGCAAGACGATGAGAGCGAGGGAAAACTGCTGCCCATCGACCTGGGTCCGCGCGAATGGACCGTGCTGGAATACCTGCTGATCCACGCGCCCAAGCCCGCCAGCAAGGACAAGCTGCTGCAGGCGCTCACGGGCTGGGACCGCGAGATCACGCCCAATGCCGTCGAGGTCTATGTCTCGCGCCTGCGCAGCAAGCTGGAGCCGCATGGCGTGGCGCTTCGTTCCATCCGTGGCTTCGGCTATCGGCTGGAACTCTCGCATACTGCCGCCTGATGCGTACATGGCGCATGGCCCCAGGCGCTGACCGCCCATGACGGCCAATCTGCGCCTTCGCCTGCTGGTGCTGCTGGTGGTGCCGCTGACGCTGCTGGCACTGATGGGCGGCTGGTTCGGCTATCGCTCGGCAGACGAAGCCTCCACCCAGCATGACCAGCGCCTTTTGCGCCTGCTGCCTGCGCTGGCCGATTCGGTGCTGGCGCCGTCGATCGCCGAGGGAACGCCGCCCCTGGTGGCGCTGACGCCCGCCATCGAGGACGTCTTGCGCCAGCGCGGCGACGACGTCGGATATGCCATAGGTGACCTGCAGGGCCATGTCGTTGCTGGCGACACCTGGATCCGCTTCGACGTGCCTTCCACGCCGCTGGCCGAGTTCCACAGCCAAGAGCATGACGGCCTGACCTACCGCGTGGCCGTCATGCGTGCCGAAACCTATGGCGCCGGTGAAATGGTGCTGGTGCTGGCCGATGGCGGTGATGTGCGTCAGCAATGGGTGCGCCAGTTGCTGCTGCATGTGCTGCTGCCCAGCGTGCTGCTGATCGCGGGTGCCGGCATCGCCATCTACTGGTCGGTCAGCCGGGCTTTCCGGCCGCTTCTGACCCTGACCCAGGCAGTGGAGCGGCGCTCGCCGCGCGACCTCAGTCCCATCTCGGAGCACAGCTCGCCGGCCGAAGTCCGTCCGCTGGTGCGCTCGCTCAATCGCCTATTTGCGCTGGTCAATGCACAGGCCGAAGGCCAGCGGCGCTTTGTGGCCGATGCGGCCCATCAATTGCGCACGCCGCTGGCGGCCTTGCAGGCCCAGGTCGAGGCCTGGGCGCTGAGCGCGCAGGCTGCCCAGGCCGAGGCGCGGCGCAAGGGCACCGAGGCCCAGGTGGTGCTCAGCGTGACGCAGATCGAGCAGTTGCGCGATGCCACGCGGCGCACCTCGCAGCTGGCACGCCAGCTGTTGGCGCTGTCACGTGCCGACGCCCGCAATGCCGAAGTCCAGCCGCTGCAGAAGGTGGACCTCAAGGACCTGTGCGAAAGCATGCTGGAAATGTTCTTCGACCAGGCCAGCGCCAAGGGGCTGGACTTCGGCCTTGACGTTGCTCCGGCCAGTGTCTGGGGCCACAGCTGGCTGCTGCGCGAACTGGTGTCCAACCTCGTGGACAACGCCATCAAGTACACGCCGCCCGGCGGCAGCGTCACGCTGCGCTGCGGCATGTACCATGGCGCGGCACAGTCTGCGGATGAACCGCAAGGCTGGGCCTTCCTGGAGATCGAGGACGACGGCCCCGGCGTGCCCGAGGCCGAGCGCTCGCAGATCACGCAGCGCTTTTACCGCGCGCAGGGCGCGGCCGGCGACGGCACGGGGCTGGGATTGGCCATTGCCGAAGAAATCGCCCTGCTGCACCAGGGCACTCTGGCCTTTGGCGCCGCAGCGCAGGGAAAGGGCCTGCTGGTACGCTTGGAGCTTCCATTGCAAATGCCGGCCATGCTCTCGGAAACAATAGCAGCGCAAGCAACAGGCAAGCGATCCTGACGGTTGCGCTCATGGGGACAGCTTTGTGCGGAGTTGCCGCCGAGGGCTGTGAGAGAATTACTTACAAATAGTTGATCTGCTTATGTCCGAGTCTGAAGTTCTGTCGCCTTTATCCGCTCCTGGCGCTGATGTCGTTTCCGACGAAGCCGCCTCCGCTTCCGCCCCTACGCCTGCGCGCAAACGCCCCAAACCCGGGGAGCGGCGCGAGCAGATCCTGCAGGCGCTTGCGGCCATGCTGGAGAAGCCGGGCGCAGAACGCATCACCACGGCAGCGCTGGCAGCCCATCTGGGCGTCAGCGAGGCAGCCCTGTACCGCCACTTCGCCAGCAAGGCCCAGATGTTCGAAGGACTGATCGAGTTCATCGAGCAATCCGTCTTCACGCTGGTGCAGCAGATCGTCGGGCGGGATGTGCCGGAGGAAGAGCGGCCCGCAGTGGATGGAATGCGCCAGGCCAGCCGCGTGATCTCCCTGGTGCTGCAGTTTGGCGAGCGCAACCCCGGCATGGTGCGCGTCATGGTGGGCGATGCCATCGTCTTCGAGCACGAGCGCCTGCAGGCCCGCATGAACCAGTTCTTCGACCGCATCGAATCCACGCTGCGCCAGTGCCTGCGCCCCGCCGCCGGTGCGTTGGGCTCCTCCGCCCCGACGGTCGATGCACAGGTGGCCGCCAGCGTGCTGACATCGTTCGCGCTGGGCCGCCTGCAGCGCTACGCGCGCTCGGGTTTCCGCCGCCTGCCGACTGAGCATCTGGAAGCCAGCCTGGCCTTGATGGTCTGAACATGGGCCAGCGGATCCCAGAGTCCGCTTTGCAGCAAAGCCACCCGCTTGCGCCGGTGGCTTTTTTCATGGGCGCGCGGTGGATGGGTCTGCATCGGGTGGCTAGGTGTTTTCCCCCGCATGTCTTCGCCGCGACAAGCTTTCCATGCAAAATAGCACGAACGTTCGTTTTAACAAGAATTTCGCATGTCCAGCGTTTCCGCCCCACGCCGCACCACCCGTTTGACCGCTGACGCCACGGCCGATCCCAAGGCGGGCTCTTCCGTGCACGAAGCCGCTGCGCCCGCGCCGCGCCGTGCGCTGCACAAGGGGCAGCAGACCAAGGCCACCATTGTGGAGGCTGCCCTCAACCTGGCCACGCACATCGGGCTTGAGGGCCTGTCCATCGGCGCTCTGGCCGAGCTGACGGGCATGAGCAAGTCCGGCGTGTTCGCGCATTTTGGCTCGCGCGAGGAGCTGCAGATTTCCGTGGTGCATGAGTACCACGACCGTTTCGAGCAGGAAGTGTTCTTTCCCGCGCTGGAGGCGCCGCGCGGCGTGGCGCGTCTGCGGGCGCTGTTCGACAACTGGATGAAGCGCACTTCGATCGAGCTGGACTCGGGCTGCATCTATATCAGCGGCGCCGTGGAGTTCGACGACCGCACGGGGCCGGTGCGCGATGCGCTGACGGCCTCGGTCCAGACCTGGCATGCAGCCATGCGCCGCACCATCGTGCAGTGCCGCGAAAGCGGCGACCTGCGTGCCGACCTGGACGAGAACCAGCTGTTGTTCGAGATCCACGGCCTGATCCTGGCCCTGCATTACGAGGCACGCTTTCTGCGCAACGAAGGCTCCATGCAGCGCGCCATCGACGGCTTCGAGAGCATTCTGGCGCGCTACGCCAGCCCGGCCTGATTTTTTCGCTTCCACCGTTTTCACCGCATCCACCGCAAACCCCGCCATCACAGGAGAAGACAAATGCCCAGCTACAACCCGCCCCTGCGCGACATGCAATTCCTCATGCACGAGGTGTTCAAGGTCACGGACGACTACCAGCAGATGACGGCGCATGCCGAGGTCGATGCCGACACCATCAATGCCGTGCTCGAAGAGGCGGGCAAGTTTGCGGCCAATGTGACGTTTCCGCTGAACATCAGCGGCGATGCAGAGGGCTGCGTGCTCAACAAGGAAACCCACGAGGTCACCACGCCCAAGGGCTTCAAGGAGGCCTACCAGAAGTATGTGGAAGGCGGCTGGCCTTCGCTGTCCTGCGACACGGCCTATGGCGGCCAGGGTCTGCCCTTTGCGGTGAACTCGGCGGTGTACGAGATGCTCAACAGCGCCAACCAGGCCTGGACCATGTACCCGGGCCTGTCGCACGGCGCCTATGAAGCCCTGCATGTGCACGGCACGGAAGAGCAAAAGAAGCTGTACCTGCCCAAGCTGACCAGCGGCGAGTGGACCGGCACCATGTGCCTGACCGAGCCCCATTGCGGCACCGACCTGGGCCTGCTGCGCACCAAGGCCGAGCCCGTGGCCGGCGCGCCCGAGGGCACCTACAAGATCACCGGCAACAAGATCTTCATCAGCGCGGGCGAGCACGACTTCACCGACAACATCGTCCACCTGGTGCTGGCCCGCCTGCCCGATGCGCCGGTCGGCTCCAAGGGCATCAGCCTGTTCGTGGTGCCCAAGTTCGTGGTCAAGGCCGATGGTTCGCTGGGCGAGCGCAATCCCATCTTCTGCGGCGCGCTGGAGCACAAGATGGGCATCCATGGCAATGCCACGGCACAGATCAATATCGACGGCGCCATCGGCACCCTGGTGGGCCAGCCGAACAAGGGCCTGCAGGCCATGTTCGTGATGATGAATGCCGCCCGCCTGGGCGTGGGCAACCAGTCGCTGGGCCTGACCGAGGTGGCCTACCAGAACGCCCTGGCCTATGCCAAGGACCGCCTGCAGATGCGCAGCCTGTCGGGCACCAAGGCCAAGGACAAGCCGGCCGACCCCATCATCGTCCACCCCGACGTGCGCCGCATGCTGCTGACGGCCAAGGCCTATGCCGAAGGCGGCCGCGCGCTGGTGACCTATTGCGCCTTCCTGATCGACAAGGAGTTCAACCACCCCGACGAAAAGGTGCGCAAGGACAGCGCCGAGCTGGTGGCGCTGCTGACCCCCATTGTCAAGGCCTTCATCACCGACAACGGCTGGACGGCCACCACTATGAGCCAGCAGGTCTATGGCGGCCATGGCTTCATCACCGAATGGGGCATGGAGCAGTTCGTGCGCGATGCGCGCATCAACATGATCTATGAAGGCACGAACGGCATCCAGGCGCTGGACCTGCTGGGCCGCAAGGTGCTGGGCAACCAGGGCGCCTCGCTCAAGAAGTTCGGCAAGCTGGTGGCGCAACTGGTGGAGGAAGAGGGCGTCAACGAGAAGATGGCCGAGTTCATCAACCCCATCGCCTACCTGGGCGACCAGATGACCAAGTTCACCACCGAGATCGGCTTCAAGGGCATGCAAAACCCCGACGAGGTGGGTGCCGCGTCCGTGGACTACCTGCGTGTGGCGGGCCACCTGGTGTTCGGCTACTTTTTCGCCCGCATGGCCCAGGTGGCGCTGCGCGAAATCGCCAAGGGCAACACCGACCCGTTCTACCAGGCCAAGCTGCAGACCGCGCGTTTCTACTTCGCCAAGCTGCTGCCCGAGACCGCCACGCTCATGCGCACGGCCCGCGCGGGCAGCAAGTCCCTGATGGACACGGACGCAGCGCTGGCCTGAACGGCTTCACTCCAACATGGGAGCGCGGGCTGTGCGCATCAGCGTGGCCTGCGCGCCTTTCTAGGCGAAAGGGGTTTGAAATGAAGGCATATCAAGCACTGGCAGCAATGGTCCTGGGCCTCACGGCTGCCGCAGCGCAGGCGCAGATGACGCCCGTGGGCCTGTGGAAGAGCGTGGACGACAAGAGCGGCGAAGCCAAGTCCGAGATCCGCGTGGCCGAGAACGACGGCGTGGTCACAGGCCGCATCGAGCAGATCCTGCGCAAGGGCGCCGATCCGGCCGCCACTTGCACCGAGTGTTCTGACGACCGCAAGGGCCAGCCGCTCAAGGGGCTGGAGATCATCCGCGGCGCCAAGAAGGCCGAGGGCAAGGACGTCTGGGAAGGCGGCAAGATCCTCGACCCTGAAAACGGCAAGACCTACACGCTGCGCCTGACGCCCATCGAGGGCGGCGCCAAGCTCGAGGTGCGCGGCTCCATCGGCCCCTTCGGCCGCACCCAGACCTGGGTGCGAGTGCAGTAAACCATTCCGGAGGGCGGCCGCAGCGGCCGCCTTCCTCCCACTTGTGGAACATCCATGTCCCGATTCAATGTGAAGAAAGTCGCCGTGCTCGGCGCTGGCGTGATGGGAGCGCAGATCGCGGCCCATCTGGTCAATGTCAAGGTGCCCGTGGTGCTGTTCGACCTGCCTGCCAAGGAAGGCCCGAAAAGCGGCATTGCCGAGCGCGCCATCGCCAACCTCAAGAAGCTCAAGCCTTCGCCCATCGGCGTGGCCGAGGACGCGGACCTGATCCAGCCCGCCAACTACGAGGAGCACCTCAAGCTGCTCAAGGGCTGCGACCTGATCATCGAGGCCATTGCCGAGCGCATGGACTGGAAGCTCGACCTGTACACCAAGATCGCGCCCCATGTGGCCAAGCACGCCATCGTGGCGTCCAACACCTCGGGCCTGTCCATCACCAAGCTGTCCGAGGCGCTGCCCGACGCGATCAAGCCGCGCTTTTGCGGCATCCACTTCTTCAACCCGCCGCGCTACATGCCGCTGGTGGAGCTGATCGCCACGCCGACCACGCAGCCCGTGGTGCTGGACCAGCTCGAAGCCTTCGTCACCAGCGGCCTGGGCAAGGGCGTGGTGCGGGCCAAGGACACGCCCAACTTCATCGCCAACCGCATCGGCATCGCCGGCATGCTGGCCACCATGAAAGAGGTCGAGAACTTCGGCCTGACCTTCGACGTCGTCGATGACCTCACCGGCAAGAAGCTGGGCCGCGCATCCAGCGGCACCTTCCGCACGGCCGACGTGGTGGGCCTGGACACCATGGCCCATGTGATCAAGACGCTGCAGGACAACCTCAGCGCCGAGACCGATCCCTTCTACGGCAGCTTCGGCACGCCGCCCGTGCTGGCCAAGCTGATCGAGCTTGGCAACCTGGGCCAGAAGGCGAAGAAGGGCTTCTACAAGAAGGTCGGCCGCGACATCCTGCAGTTCGAGCTGGACAGCGAGGACTACGTGCCCGCCGGCGGCAAGGCCGACGAGGTCTATGGCCGCATGCTCAAGAAGCCCGCGGCCGAGCGCCTGAAGCTGCTGCGCAATGCCGAGGGCGCACAGGGCCGCTTCCTGTGGGCCATCCTGCGCAACAGCTTCCACTACGCGGCCATCCACCTGGAGAGCATTGCGGAGTCCGCCCGCGACGTGGACCAGGCCATGCGCTGGGGCTTCGGCATGAAGCAGGGCCCGTTCGAGCTGTGGCAGGAAGCGGGCTGGCTGGAAGTGGCGAAGATGGTTCAGGAGGACATCGATGCCGGCAAGGCATTGAGCAAGGCGCCTCTGCCCAAGTGGGTCTTCGAAGGCCCGGTGGCCGAGGCCGGCGGCGTGCACACGGCGCAGGGCTCGTGGAGCCCCGCCAAGGGCCAATTCGTGCCCCGCCGCGTGCTGCCCGTCTACGAGCGCCAGATCTTCCCCGAGAAGCTGCTGGGCGAAGACAGCCTGCCCGACTGGAAGACGGCCGGCACCACGATCGCCGAATCCAAGGCGCTGCGTACCTGGACGCTGGACGGCCAGATTCTGATCGCCAGCATCAAGAACAAGATGCACGCCATCAGCCCCGAAGTCATGGAAGCGCTGATGGAAGCCGTGGACGTGGCCGAGACCGACTTCCAGGGCATGGTCATCTGGTCGGGCGATGCGCCGTTCAGCGTGGGCGCCGACCTGGAAGCCACCATGCCGGCCTTCGTGATCGGCGGCGCCGACGCCATCGAAAGCGTGGAGCAGGAGCTGCAAAACCTCATGCTGCGCATCCGCTACGCCCAGGTGCCCGTGGTTGCGGCCATCCATGGCATGGCGCTGGGCGGCGGCTGCGAGCTGGCCGTCTACAGCGCGCGCCGCGTGGCGCATATGGAAAGCTACATCGGCCTGGTGGAAGTCGGCGTGGGCCTGGTGCCCGGCGCGGGCGGCCTGACCTATATCGCGCGCCGTGCGGCAGAGAACGCCGCCACCAGCACGGGCAAGGACCTGCTGCCCTTCCTGACCGAAGGCTTCACGGCCGCGGCCATGGCCAAGGTGGGCACCAGTGCCATCGAGTCGCGCAAGCTGGGCTACCTGCTGGACAGCGACCTCATCGTGCCGCACAAGGACGAGCTGCTCTTCGTCGCCATCAACGAGGCCAAGTCCATGGCCGCAGGCGGCTGGCGCGCGCCGCTGCCGCGCAGCTTCCCCGTGGCGGGACGCAGCGGCGTGGCCACCATCAAGGGCTCGCTGGTCAACATGCGTGACGGCGGCTTCATCAGCGAGTTCGACCAGCATGTGGCCAGCCTGATCGCCAACGTGGTCTGCGGCGGCGACGTGGATGCGGGCACCCTGGTGGACGAGGCATATCTGATGAAGCTCGAACGCAAGGCGTTCTGCCACCTGATCGGCCATCCGAAGACCCATGAACGCATTCTAGGAATGCTGAACACCGGCAAACCCGTCCGCAATTGAGGCAGATCGAGGAGAGACAAGACATGAAACAAATCCAAGACGCCTACATCGTCGCCGCCACGCGCACGCCCATCGGCAAGTCGCACAAGGGCTTTTTCCGCAACTACCGTCCCGACGACCTGCTGGCGACCACGCTGAAGGCCGCGCTGGCCCAGGTGCCGGGGCTGGACCCGGCTGCCATCGAGGACATCATCTGCGGCTGCGCCATCCCCGAGGCCCAGCAGGGCCTGAACGTGGCGCGCATCAGCGCCGTGCTGGCGGGCCTGCCCACCAGCGTGGGCGGCATCACCGTGAACCGCTTCTGCGCCTCGGGCCTATCGGCCGTGGCCATGGCGGCGGACCGCATCCGCGTGGGCGAGGCCGACGTGATGATCGCGGCCGGCGTCGAGAGCATGAGCATGGTGCCCATGATGGGCAACGCGCCCTCGCTGTCGCCATCCATCTTCGAGCGCGATGGCGACGTGGGCATTGCCTACGGCATGGGCCTGACGGCCGAGAAGGTGGCCCAGCAGTGGAAGGTCTCGCGCGATGCGCAGGACGCCTTTGCGCTGGAGTCGCACCGCCGTGCCCTGGCCGCGCAGCAGGCCGGCGAGTTCAAGGACGAGATCACGCCCATCGAGGTCACCGACCGGGGCCTGGACCTGGCCAAGGGCGAGCCCGTGGTGCGCACGCGCACCGTGGAGCTGGACGAGGGCGCACGCCCCGACACCAGCCTGGAAGGCCTGGGCAAGCTGCGCACCGTGTTCGCGGCGCGCGGCTCGGTGACGGCCGGCAACAGCTCGCAGACCAGCGATGGCGCAGGCGCGCTGATCCTGGCCAGCGGCGCTGCCGTGCAGCGCTTCGGCCTCACGCCGCTGGCGCGCTTCGTGAGCTATGCCAGCAAGGGTGTGCCGCCGGCCATCATGGGCATCGGCCCCATCGAGGCCATTCCGGCCGCGCTGCGCTATGCGGGCCTCAAGCAGGACGACATCGACTGGTTCGAACTCAACGAAGCCTTTGCAGCCCAGTCGCTGGCCGTGGTCAACACGCTGGGCCTGGACCCCGCCAAGGTCAACCCCATGGGCGGCGCGATTGCCCTGGGCCACCCGCTGGGCGCCACGGGCGCCATCCGCTCGGCCACCGTGGTGCATGCGCTGCGCCGCAAGCAATTGCGCTACGGCATGGTGACGATGTGCGTCGGAATGGGCCAGGGCGCCGCCGGCATCTTCGAGAGGATGTAGCACCCCCTGAGCGGCTTTGCCGCTTCCCCCTCTCTACTCGCTGCGCGAGGGAGGGGGACGACACCCTCGGTGCGGGGCGGCGCGGCCGGCCTAGGCCCTTCCTTGGTGTCTCTGGCGTGGGGCCGCGCCGGTTTTTGACTTGGTGTCAGCACATTGCGGCACCGACCAGGAGACAGCCATGGAACAACACCAACTCAGCAGCGACGGCGCCACGCTGGCGCTGCGCGTCTACACGCCCGCTGGCCCGCCGCGCGCCAGCGTGGTCATCGGCGGGGCCATGGGGGTGCGCCAGGCCTTCTACGAGGCCTTTGCCACCTGGCTTGCTGGCCAGGGCTATCGGGTGACCAGCTTTGACTACCGGGGCCATGGCGATTCCCTGCAAGGATCTTTGCGCCAGGTGCGTGCCGACCTGTGCGACTGGGCGCGCGACTACGAGGCAGTCATCGCCCATGCCAAGGCGCAGTTGCCGGACCAGCCGCTGTTCCTGATCGGCCACAGCCTGGGCGCCCAGCTGCCGGGCCTGCTGCGCTCCCCGCAGCTGGTGGACGGCCTTTTGAGCATTGCGGCCGGCAGCGGCTACTGGCGTGACAATGCGCCTCGCCTCAAGCGCATGGTTCCCTATTTCTGGCATGTGCTGGTGCCCGTGGCCACGCGCCTGTGCGGCTACTTTCCGGGCCGGCGCCTGCGCAAGGTGGGCGACCTGCCGGCCGGCGTCATGCTGCAGTGGCGCCGCTGGTGCCTGAACCCGCGCTACAGCGTGGGTGCCGAGGGCGAGGCCGCCGCGCGCAGCTACGCCGCCGTGCGCTTTCCGGTGATGGCGCTGTCCATGAGCGACGACGAACTCATGACCTGGCGCGGCACCGAGCACCTGTTCGCGCTCTACGCCAATGCCCCCAGCCGCATCGAGCGCATCGAGCCCAAGGCCCTGCAGTTGCGGCGCATAGGGCATTTCGGCTTCTTCCGCGCCGATATGCGCGACGCGCTCTGGGGCCGGGCCGTGGACGTGTTCTCGGGCTGGACCAAGGCGCCGGCAGCCGCGGCCCACCCGCGCTTTCCCTCACCCGCAGAGTCGCCGGCTTGACGGACGCGGGCCCCGCTTGCCATCACACTCGTTTGCCATGAGCACAGACATCCATCCTCTCGACCAGGCCGTGGCGCTCACGCCCACCGGCGCCGTTGGCCACTACCAGGGCCAGACCACGCAGGACTACTGGAACATGGTGGGCCCGTACGGCGGCATCACCGCCGCCGCGCTGGTGCAGGCCATCCAGCAGCATCCGCTGTGCCTGGGCGATCCGCTGTCCATCACCGTCAACTACGCAGCTGCGCTGGGCGCGGGGCGCTTCGACATCGAAGCCCGCCCCGTTCGCACCAACCGCTCCACCCAGCACTGGCTGCTGACCATCACCCAGCCCGACCAGGATGGTGATGCCCAGGTGGTCACCACGGCCACGGCCGTCACGGCCGTGCGGCGCAGCACCTGGGGCGGCACCGACCTGGCCATGCCCGAGGTGCCTGCGCCCGCCACCGTGCCGCGCGTGCCGCCGCTGGGCGGCGTGGAATGGCTCAACCGCTACGACATGCGCTTTCTCGACGGCATCATTCCCCAGACCTGGGATGGCCGCGAGACCGACAGCCTCACGCGCCTGTGGGTGCGCGACGAGCCGCCGCGCGCACTGGATTTTTGCGCGCTGGCCGGCCTGGCTGACGTATTCTTCCCGCGCGTGTGGCTGCGCCGCGCACAGCGCACCCCGGCGGGCACGGTGTCCATCACCGTCTACTTCCATGCGGGGCGCGAGGAACTGGCCGCCGCAGGCACGGGCCACCTGCTGGCCCAGGCGCGCGGCCAGGAATTTCGCAACGGCTTCTTCGACCAGAGCGCCCAGCTGTGGAGCGAGGCCGGCGTGATGCTGGCGAGCAGCCACCAGATCGTGTATTTCAAGGAATAAGCAAGGCAAGACCATCATGAGCGAAACCACCCAGGACATCCTCGTGCACACCGAAGCCGGTGTCTGCACCATCACCTTCAACCGCGCAGACAAGAAGAACTCCATCACCGAGGCCATGTACGCCAGCATGGCCGATGCGCTGGCCCAGGCCGGCGAAGACGCCGCCGTGCGCTGCGTGGTCTTCCAGGGCGACATGGCCATCTTCAGCGCGGGCAACGACATTGCCGACTTCCTCAAGCAGTCGGCCGGCGGCGCCGCCAGGCCGGAGGGCGAGCAGCGCCCCGTCTGGCGCTTCCTGCACAACATCGCCGCCTTTCCCAAGCCCGTGATCGCCGCCGTCTGCGGCCCGGCCGTGGGCATCGGCACCACCTTGCTGCTGCACTGCGACCTGGTCTATGCGGGCGACAACGCGGCCTTCTCGCTGCCCTTCGTGAACCTGGGCCTGTGCCCCGAAGCGGCCTCCAGCCTGCTGCTGCCCCAGATGCTCGGCTACCACCGCGCGGCCGAGGCCCTGCTGCTGGGCGAGCCCTTCCTGGCCGAAGCCGCCCTGGAAGTGGGCCTGGTCAACCGCGTCGTGCCGCCCAGCGAATGCAATGCGCTGGCCCAGGCCCAGGCCAGGAAGCTGGCCGCCAAGCCTCTGTCGGCCCTGATCGAGACCAAGCGCCTCATGAAGGCCGGCCAGTCCGGCCTGGTGCGCGAGCGCATGGCCGAGGAGGGCGCGAGCTTCGGCAAGCTGATGGGCGGGCCTGCTGCCAAGGAGGCGTTCACCGCGTTCATGGAAAAGCGCAAGCCGGACTTCAGCCAGTGCTGAAATCCACGAAGGCCTCCGAGGCGCCCGTGCAGTTCGAGCCCGAGTTCATCGCCGGGCTGCGCGAAGTGTTCGAGCGCCAGATCGCCTTCAACCAGGTGCTGGGCCTGCGCATCACCGAAGTGCTGCCCGAGCGGGTTGAAGGCCGCATCACCATGCGGCCCGAGCTCATCGGCCACGCCGCCTACCAGCGCATCCACGGCGGCGTGATCAGCGCCGGTCTGGACTCCATGGGTGGCCTGGCCGTCATGGCCGCCATCGGCGCCAAGCACATGGACGATGCGCCGCTGCAGCGCCTGCACCGCTTCTCGCGCCTGGGCACCATCGACCTGCGCGTGGACTACCTGCGCCCCGGCATAGGCAGCGAATTCATCCTGCGCGCCGAGGTGCTGCGGCTGGGTTCGCGCGTGGCCAACACGCGCATGGAATTCCTGGGGGCCGATGGCAGCTTGCTGTCCACGGGGACGGCGGCGTACATCGTTTCTTGAAGCATGGCCCGCTGACTGCGGGCCTTCTTTTTTGCGTGTCTTCACCCCCAGCGCGCGCGCCACACGGCCCAGGCCGTGCCTGCGCCATAGGCGGCCATGGCCACGGCCACGAGGATGAACAGCGACTGGGCGCTGCCCAGGCCGCTGGACATGAGCCAGCCGCCGCCCACCACCACGATCAGCAGGCGCACCGTGCCGGCCAGCACGGGAGCCCAGACGCGGCCTGCGCCCAGGGAGGCGAAGTACAGCACCAGTCCCAGGCCGAACAGCCCGAAGGCCGGGCCCACGGTGCGCAGGTAGAGGTCGGCATAGGCGCGCACGGCCGGGTCGCCGGTGAAGATGCCTGACCACAGCTGCGGCCAGACCATGACCACCAGGCCCAGCACGCCCAGCAGGGCGGCGGCCATGGCGCCGCCCGACCAGGCCACGCGGCGCGCGCGGGCCACCTGGCCGGCGCCCATGGCCATGCCCACCATGGGCACGGCGGCCATGCCCACGCCGAAGGCCATGGGGATCAGCAGGAACTCCAGCCGCTGGCCTATGCCGTAGCCGGCCAGGGCCAGCGGGCCCAGGCGGGCGACCATGCCTGTCAGCAGCAGCGCGGCCAGCGCCGTTTGCACGGGCGACAGGCAGGCCAGGGCGCCCACGCGCAGGATGTCGCGGAACATGGGCCAGGCCAGGCGCGGCGTGCGCCAGTCCAGCTGCAGGCGCTGCTGGCCCCACTGCAGGTAGGCCAGAAAGGCCGCCACGGCCAGCACCATGGCCACGATGTTGCCCACGGCCACGCCCGGCATGCCCCAGCGCGGCATGGGCCCCAGGCCCAGCCCCAGCGTGCCGCCGACGGCGATCTGCACCAGCGAGGCCGCAAAGATCACGGCCGACGGCATGCGCATATTGCCCGTGCCCCGCACCACCGAGGCCAGCGTATTGCACAGCCACACCAGGATGGCGCCGCTGAACAGCACGGCGCCAAAGCCTGTGGCCGCTGCCAGCACCTCGCCGCGCCCGCCCAGCCAGCCGTAGAAGGTGGCGCCGCAGAGCACGAAGATGAGCGAGTACAGCAGGCCTGCGATGGCGCCGATCACGATGGCGTGCAGGGCCAGTGCCGAGGCACGCGCGCCGTCGCCCGCACCCAGCGCGCGGCTGATGGCCGAGGACACGCCGCTGCCCATGGCACCGTTGCTCATCATCTGCGTGAGCATGGCCAGCGGAAACACCAGGGCCATGGCCGCCAGCGATACGGTTCCCAGCTGCCCCACGTAGTAGGTCTCGGCCACGGCGACCAGCACCGACATGCTCAGCGCCACCATGTTGGGCACGGCCAGGCGCATCAGGGTGGAGGCGATGGGGCCGCTGACCAACGGATGCGCGGACCCGCTGGCCGCAGCGCCAGGGGCTGCGGAGGGCAGGGCGGCGCTCATTCCGCGCTCTCCTGCGTGGCCGTTTCCAGCACGGGCAGCATGCCCAGCACCAGGCTTTCCAGCGCGCCGATCTGCTCGCTGCCGCACAGCTCGCGCACGCGCTGCTGGGCCTGGCGCCACAGGGCGGCAGCCTCGCGGATGCGGGCGCGGCCTTCGGGCGTGACCACCACGCAGCGGCTGCGCGCATCCGCGCCGGGAACCAGGTCGATGAAGCCGGCCTGCTGCAGCGTGCGCAGGTTGCGCGTCATCGTCGTGCGGTCGGTGTGCAACTGCTCGGCCAGGGCCGAGACCGTGGGCGGGCCGTCGGGCGCATTGCGTGCCTGCACCAGCAGGCTGAACTGCGTGCCGCGCAGGCCGCTGGGCGCCAGCGTGTCGTCATAGAGCTGCGAGATCTTGCGCGACAGGCTGCGCACCATGAAGCAGGTGCAGACCGGACTGGCGGCGCTTGAGGTGGAGGAGGTCATGGGGCGTGGGGCAGGTGGCCTGGAATGGAAATAAGTGTAGATGCACCTATTGATTTGCGCATGTCCGCTGCGCGACCTGCGCATGCGCGGTGTGTGATCGAGAAAGGCTTGCAAGCACATGAAACGGGAGAACCATCTCGTTACCGTTCTTGCGAGATGCCGGCATTTGTTGCCAGTTCGTGTGCGTAGCATCGGATTTTTCCGAAGGAGACCCACCCATGGCTGTTCAGAACCCGTTCTTTGGCAAGCGCGACAACGATGCTTTCACCTCCCGCAACACCCTGGGCAGCGGCACAGGCGCCGCCAGCACGGGCGGCAGCCCTTCGGGAGCCGTCATGCCCAGCTCCAGCGTGAGCAGCCCGGCATCCACCCAGCGCCAGGCCTCGCCTGTGTCGCAGGACTCTCCGGGCAGCAAGCTCACCGTGGGCCCCAACATCAAGCTCAAGGGCGTGGAGATCACCGATTGCGACACGCTGGTGGTCGAAGGCACGGTGGAGGCCACCATGGACTCGCGCGTGATCCAGATCGCCGAGCAGGGCGCCTTCCATGGCACGGCCGAGATCGATATCGCCGAGATCCATGGCGTGTTCGACGGCACGCTGACCGTGCGCGAGAAGCTGGTCATCTACGGCACGGGCAAGGTCAGCGGCAAGATCCGCTACGGCAAGGTGGTGATCGAAGAGGGCGGCGAGCTCACGGGCCAGATCGAGGCCGGCTCCTCGCCGCGTTCATCTTCGGGTTCGGCCGTGGCGTCCAGCGCCTCCAGCCTGTCCTCTTCCTCGTCGGCCGTCTCCAGCGACAGCGCCGCCAGCAGTTCCGCTGCCCTGGCTGCGGCCACCGCAGCGGCTTCGCTGCAGCCGCGCGTCACGCCGTCGCTGGCATGAGCCATCTCTGCTGCCGGAAATGAAAAAGCGACCTGCGAAGGTCGCTTTTTTCATGGCTGCAGAGGCGGGGCGGGTTCAGCCGGCCTGCTGCTGCTTGCGTTCTGCATTGCGCTCGGCCGATGCGCGCCAGGAGCGCACTTGGTCGTTGTCCGGCAGCGACTGGGGCTTGCCCTGGCCGTCGATGGCCACGTAGGTCAGCAGGGCTTCGGTCACCTTGACGAAGCGGCCCTGGTCGGCAAAGCGCTCGGCATAGACCTCGACATCGACCGTGACCGAGGTGCGGCCCACGCGCTGCACGCTGGAGTAGAACGACAGGATGTCGCCCACGCGCACGGGCTGCTTGAAGATGAACTCGTTCACGGCCACGGTGACCATGCGGCTCTGGCCCAGGCGCGAGGGCAGCACGGAACCTGCCAGGTCGACCTGCGCCATGACCCAGCCGCCGAAGATGTCGCCATTGGCGTTGACATCGGCGGGCATGGGAATGACCTTGAGAACCAGCTCCTTGTCTGCGGGCAAGGGATGGGGCGGGAGGTCGGGGCGGGGTGGCATGGGCACAATCGGGTCAATATAACAACCGAGAATTGTCTTTCATGCGACGCGAGAGCGCTTCCCCTACGGATTTACCCTTAGTCCCAACCCCGGCACCGTCGCGGGACTGGAACGCGCTGCGGCGCCTGCTGCCCTACCTGTGGCAATACAAGTGGCGCGTGCTGGCGGCGCTGGGCTTCATGATCGGGGCCAAGCTCGCCAACGTGGGCGTGCCGGTGCTGCTCAAGCACCTGGTCGATGCGCTGGATCTGAAGGCCGGCGACGCCCGCGCGGTGCTCGTCGTGCCCGTGGCCCTGTTGCTGGCCTACGGGCTGCTGCGCTTTTCCAGCTCGCTGTTCACCGAACTGCGCGACCTGGTCTTTGCCAAGGCCACGCAGGGCGCCTCGCGGGCGATTGCGCTGTCCACCTTCGAGCACCTGCATGCGCTGAGCCTGCGCTTTCACCTGGAGCGCCAGACCGGCGGCATGACGCGCGACATCGAGCGCGGCGTGCGCAGCACCGAGTCGCTGATCTCGTATTCGCTCTACAGCATCCTGCCCACCTTCATCGAAATGGCGCTGGTGCTGGGCATCCTGGCGCTGCGCTTCGACATCTGGTTCGCGGTCATCACGCTGGCGGCGCTGGTGTTCTACATCACGTTCACCGTCACGGTGACCGAGTGGCGCACGCGCTTTCGGCGCGAGGCCAATGCCCAGGAGTCGGCGGCGCACACCAAGGCCATCGACTCGCTGCTGAACTATGAGACCGTCAAGTACTTCGGCAACGAGGGCTTCGAGGCGCGGCGCTATGACGAGAACCTGGAGGCGCTGCGCCGCGTGCGCCTCAAGAGCCAGACCACGCTGAGCATGCTCAACTGCGGGCAGCAGCTGATCATCGCCACGGCCCTGGTCGCCATCCTCTGGCGCGCCACGCAGGGCGTGGTGGACGGGCGGCTGTCGCTGGGCGACCTGGTCATGGTCAATGCCTTCATGATCCAGCTCTACATCCCGCTGGGCTTTCTGGGCGTGATCTACCGCGAGATCAAGCAGAGCCTGACCGACCTGGAGCGCATGTTCACCCTCATGGACAAGGAACGCGAGGTGGCCGACGCGCCCGGCGCCCGGCCCCTGCCGGCCGACGGCGCGCCGCCCGAGCTGCGCTTCGAGCATGTGGACTTTGCCTATGACCCCGAGCGCCCCATTCTCAAGGACGTGAGCTTCACCATTCCGGCCGGCAAGACCGTGGCCGTGGTCGGCCCTTCGGGCTCGGGCAAGAGCACGCTGGCGCGGCTGATCTTCCGCTTCTACGACGTGCAGGCCGGCCATGTGCGCATCGCCGGGCACGACCTGCGCGAGCTGACCCAGGACAGCGTGCGCGGCGCCGTGGGCATCGTGCCGCAGGACACGGTGCTCTTCAACGACACGGTGGAATACAACATCGCCTACGGCCGCCCCGGCGCCAGCCGCGACCAGGTGGTGGCCGCCGCGCGCGCCGCGCGCATCCACGACTTCATCCAGGCCACGCCCCAGGGCTATGCTACGCGCGTGGGCGAGCGCGGCCTCAAGCTGTCTGGCGGCGAAAAGCAGCGGGTGGCGATTGCGCGCACCCTGCTCAAGGACCCGCCCATCCTGATCTTTGACGAGGCGACCTCGGCGCTGGACTCGGCCAACGAGCGCGCCATCCAGGCCGAGCTGCAAAGCGCCGCGCGCAACAAGACTGCGCTGGTGATTGCCCACCGCCTGTCCACCGTGGTCGATGCGCACGAGATCCTGGTCATGGATGCCGGGCGCATCGTCGAGCGCGGCACCCACGCCCAGCTGGTCGCGGCGGGCGGGCGCTATGCGGACATGTGGGCGCTGCAGCAAAGCGGGGAGCCCGCCGTGCTGTAGCGCGGGGCGGCCGAGGGACTGGGTGGCCGGGTGGCCGGGCGCCTGGACGGCTTCAGGGCTTGAGGTGCGTGACCAGGAACTGCTCCATGGCCTCGTAGAACTCGAACTTGTTCTCGTCGTTGTGAAAGCCGTGGCCCTCGTTGTCCTTGACCATGTACTGCACCTCGACGCCGCGCTCGCGCAGCGCCTTCACCACCTGGTCGCTCTCGTCCTTGTTCACGCGCGGATCGCGCGCGCCCTGGGCGATGAACAGCGGCGCCTTGATGCGGTCCACATGCAGGGCCGGCGAGGTGGCGGCCAGGCGCTCCCTGTCGCGCTCGGGATCGCCCACCATGGCGTGCATCTGGTCCAGCAGCGGCTTCCAGTAGGGCGGAATGGTCTTCATGAAGGTGAACAGGTTGGACACGCCCACATAGTCCACGGCCGCCGCATACAGGTCGGGCGTGAAGGCCACGCCGGCCAGCGTGGCATAGCCGCCATAGCTGCCGCCGTAGATGCCGATGCGCGCAGGGTCGGCAATGCCCTGGTCGATCAGCCAGTGCACGCCATCGGTGATGTCGTCCTGCATCTTCAGGCCCCATTGGCCGAATCCCGCTTCCCAGAACGCGCGGCCATAGCCCGTGGAGCCCCGGAAGTTCACCTGCAGCACGCAAAAGCCCCGGTTGGCGAGGAACTGTACCTCGGGGTTGTAGCCCCAGCCGTCGCGGGCCCAGGGGCCGCCGTGCGGGTTGATGATGCAGGCCAGGTTCCTGGGCTCGCGGCCGGCCGGCAGGGTCAGGTAGCCGTGGATGGTCAGGCCGTCGCGGCTGGTGTAGCTGACGGGCTGCACGCGCGACATGGCGGACTCGGGAATGGCCGGGTTGATGTCGGCCAGCTTGGTCAGCGCATCGGCGGCCGCGTCGTAGATGTAGCGCGCGCCCGGCGTGCGGTCGTTGAAGGCGGCGACGATGAACTTGTCCTCGGCGCGGTTGGCGCCCTGGATGGCGAAGTCGTAGCCCTGCAGCTGCGCGGCCAGCCGGCCGTACAGGGCTTCGGTCTCGGCATCGAAGAAGCGGTACTGCGGCTTGTCGGTCTGGTAGGCGGCCAGGGTGAGCACGCGGCGCTTGCGCGAATAGGCCGCCGCGCCCAGATCGACTTCCTCGGGCACGAAGATTTCCTCTTCCTCGTCGGGCCGGGCCGGGTCGATGACCACCAGGGCCAGCTTGTCGCGGCCCCGGTTGGACAGGGCGTAGAGCTTTTGGTCGTCGAAGGTGAAGAAGGCCGGGCTGACGCTGGTGCGGTAGTCGGTGGTGATCAGGGGCTGGAACTCGCCGGCCTCGTCGTCGCGGTAGAGCAGGGCGCTGTTCAGGCCGTCGCTGGCCACGGCGGCCCGCACGCGGCCTGCGTGGTCGGTCTGCCAGCCGACGATGTTGCCGGGGTTCTGCGCCACCAGTTGCGCCGCGCCCGTGTGCACATTCACGCGGTACACGTCGAAGACCTCGGCATCGCGCTGGTTGTGGCTGATCAGCACATGGTCGGGGTCGTCTTCCAGGTCGTCCTCGATGCTGGCGCGCACGCCGTCCCAGGGCGTCAGGTCGGTGGCCTGGCCGCTGCGCGCGTTGACCGCCT
Source organism: Delftia sp. DLF01 (assembly GCF_014852125.1). NCBI lineage: Bacteria > Pseudomonadati > Pseudomonadota > Betaproteobacteria > Burkholderiales > Comamonadaceae > Delftia > Delftia sp. DLF01. Next base: position 787,851 of record NZ_JACVAZ010000002.1, on the reverse strand, counting down.
GCACGTGGAAGTTCTCGTCGCCGCCGAAGTCCTTCTGATAGAGCACCACATCCGAGCCCTTCCAGAAGAAGTTGCTGATGTCGCGCTCGGTCTCGGCCGTGATGCGGCGCGGCTCGCCCACAGGGGTGCTGCCCTCCAGTGCCTGCACATGAATGTTCATGCGCGCCGGATGGCCGTCCACGCTGACCGGCTGCATGAAGCCCAGCATGCTTCCGTCATCGGCCAGGCGGAAGAAGCCGCGCTCCGGATTGCGGAAGAAGTCCTTGATCGGATAGGCCTGCGGAGCCTGCGCATCGGCGCTGGCATCCCGTGCCAGGTTGAGGATGTGGGCGGCCATGGCGGGGTGTCGGGAAAACGTCGGCAAGGGTGACCTCCTGGGTTGCAGCGGCAGGGGAAAAAGGGAGCCGGCCATGATGCCATGGCGATGTATACAAACAGGCGGGTCACTGTCTTTGCTGGGATTGGTTGTATACATTTGATTGGTGTTTTCCCGTGTTTTTGCGGAAAAATGCACCATGAATCGCCTTGGATGTATACATTCACGCCATTCCATCCAGACAAAGCCCCATGAGCCCCCAGCTTGCCCCCGCCGCCTCCGAAGCGGAAAGCCACTCCCAGGTCATCAAGGCCCAGCTGCAACTGCGCGAGATGATTCTTGCGGGCGAACTGCCCGCAGGCGAGCGCATCGCCGAGCTCACCGTGGTGCAGCGCCTGGGCATCTCGCGCACGCCGGTGCGCGCCGCGCTGATGCGGCTGGAGCAGGAAGGCCTGCTCGAAGCCATGGCCGGCGGGCGCGGCTACCGCGTGCGGCTGTTCTCCGAGGCCGATGTGGCCGATGCCATCGAACTGCGCGGCACGCTGGAAGGCCTGGCCGCGCGCTGGGCGGCCGAGCGCGGCGTGGCCGAGCCGCTGCTGGCCCAGGCCGGCCGCTGCCTGGATGCCATCGACCGTGTGCTGGAGACGGCCGACTGGGGCGATGAGGCCTTCTCGCGTTATGTGGCGCTGAACTCCGAATTCCACGACTTGCTGCACTCCATGGCCGGCAGCAGCGTCATGCAGCGCGAGCTGGAGCGCGTGGTGCGCATGCCCTTCGCCTCGCCTTCGGGCTTTGTGCTGGCGCGGGCCGAATCCCCGCGTGCGCGCCACAGCCTGATGGTGGCCCAGGACCAGCACCGCCAGGTGCTGGACGCCATTGCCGCGCGCGAGGGCGCCCGGGCCGAGGCGCTGATGAAAGAGCACTCGCGCATTGCGCGCCGCAACCTGCGCGAGGCCGTGAGCGAGCCCGGCAGCCACGCGGTTCCTGGCGTGCAGTTGATCCGAGCCTGATTCGAGCCCGATCCGCGCTTGATCTGCGCTTGATACGTGCCGGCGGCCTCGGCCGCCCGTGCCCCAGCCACCGCAGCGCCAAGGACTGCGGACCCCACCCATAAAGGAGACCCCCATGAGCACATTCCCCAAGAACACCTGGTACGTGGCCGCCACGTCCGACGAGATCCAGGACAAGCCGCTGGGCCGTCGCATCTGCGGCGAGCGCATTGCGTTCTACCGCGCGCAGCACGGCGTTGCCGCCGTGGAGGATTTCTGCCCGCACCGCGGCGCGCCCCTGTCGCTGGGCTTTGTCTGCGAGGGCAAGCTGGTCTGCGGCTACCACGGGCTGGAGATGGGCTGCGACGGCAAGACCATTGCCATGCCGGGCCAGCGCGTGCGCGGCTTCCCCGAGATCCGCAGCTATCCCGTCGAGGAACGCCACGGCTTCATCTGGGTCTGGCCCGGCGACAAGGCGCTGGCCGATGCCGCCCTGATTCCGAAACTGCCCTGGCACGACAACCCCGAATGGGCCTACGGCGGCGGCATGTTCCACATCCAGGCCGACTACCGGCTGATGATCGACAACCTCATGGACCTGACGCACGAGACCTATGTGCACGCCAGCTCCATCGGCCAGGCCGAGATTGACGAGACGCCCTGCAAGACCGAGACGCGCGGCGAGGGCGCCGATGTCGAGGTCGTCACCAGCCGCTTCATGAACGACATCCCCGCTCCCCCGTTCTGGAAGATGGCGCTGCGCAGCAACGGCTTGGCCGACGAGGTGCCCGTGGACCGCTGGCAGGTCTGCCGTTTCACCCCGCCCAGCCATGTGTTGATCGAGGTCGGCGTGGCCCATGCAGGCCACGGCGGCTACGACGCGCCCGACGAACACAAGGTCTACAGCATGGTGGTGGACTTCATCACGCCCGAGACCGAGGAGTCCATGTGGTACTTCTGGGGCATGGCGCGCCGCTTCAATCCGGGCGATGCCGAAGTCACCGACCGCATCCGCGAGGGTCAGCACAAGATCTTCAGCGAAGACCTGCAGATGCTGGAGCTGCAGCAGCGCAACCTCAGTGCCCACCCCGACCGCAAGCTGCTCAAGCTCAACATCGATGCGGGCGGTGTGCAGTCGCGCAAGGTCATCGACAAATGGATTGCGCAGGAGCAGCAGGCGGCGGCGGTGGCCGCAGCAGCGGCCCAGCCTGCCGCCGCCGTGGCCTGAGGCTGCCGGCATGGCCAGGCCAGCAGGCGCGGGCGGTGCCGGGGATGGGGTAACCTCGGCGGGCTTCAACCCCAGGGCCGCAAGGCCTGCCGCCACCGATGGTCCACTCCGCCTCCGATCCGCTTTCCATCGACCTCTACGACCAGCCGGGCCACCTGATCCGGCGCGCGCAGCAGATCGCGGCGCAGCTGTTCCGCGACGTGCTGGGGCCGGACGTGACGCCCGTGCAGTACGCCATCCTGCGCATGCTGCAGGAAAAGCCGGGCATCGACCAGGTGACGCTGGCGCGGCTGGTGGCGCTGGACAACTCCACCACGGCCGACATCGCGGCGCGCCTGGAGGCCAAGGGCTGGGTGCTGCGCGAGATCCTGCCCCGGCGCCAGCGGCGCCTGACGCTCACGGCCGAGGGCGAGACCATGCTGGCCGGCTTCGTGCCCAATGTCCACGAACTGCACGAGCGCATGCTGGCCGCGCTCGAACCCCAAGAGCAGGCCGAGTTCAAGCGCCTGCTGCGCAAGTTCGTGCAGCTGCACGACGTGCGCGAATCCACGGAAACATCGTCCGCCGACTGAGGGCGGCCTGGCCGCCAGCGCGCATGGCGAGCCGACCCTGATCGGGGAAACCCGGTATTTGACGTACATCATCATTCAGTAAACTGAATCACATTCAGCATACGTAATGAACTGCTGAAAACGGCTGAAAACACAAGAAAGCTCGGCCAGAGCTTCCACCCCAAGGAGACCCACGATGACTGCCTGCCTGCTTGCCCCTCACCTGCAGCGGCCCCGCGCCGCCGCATCTTCCATCCCCTTTTCGCAGGGGGTGCGGCCATGAGCGCCGATCTGCGCGCCAGCGTGGACCAGCGGCCCATGACACGCTTCCAGTGGTCGGTCATAGCCCTGTGCATGGTGCTCAACATGATCGACGGCTTCGACGTGCTGGTCATGGCCTTCACGGCCTCGGCCGTGTCGGCTCACTGGCAGCTCAGCGGCGCCCAGCTGGGCTTTCTGCTCAGCGCGGGCCTGTTCGGCATGGCGGGCGGATCGCTGCTGATCGCGCCCTGGGCCGACCGGCTGGGCCGCCGGCCGCTGATCCTGGCCTGCCTGGCCCTCTCGGGCGTGGGCATGCTGGGCTCGGCCTTCAGCCACAGCGCCATCCAGCTTGCGGCGCTGCGCGTGCTCACGGGCCTGGGCGTGGGCGGCATCCTGGCCTGCAGCAACGTGATTGCCAGCGAATACGCCTCGCAGCGCTGGCGCAGCCTGGCCGTCACCCTGCAGTCCACGGGCTATGCGCTGGGCGCCAGCATTGGCGGCTCCATCGCGGTGTGGCTGCTGGGGCGCCATGACTGGCGCGCCGTCTTCCTGTTCGGCGGCTGCGTGACGCTGGGCGTGCTGGTCCTGGCCTGGTGGCGACTGCCCGAATCCATGGACTTTTTGCTGGCGCGGCGCCCGGCCGGCGCGCTGCAGCGGCTCAACGCCCTGGTCGGCCGGCTGGGCCTGCCCACGCTGGTGGCGCTGCCGCCTGCCGCGCCCGCATCGGCGGGGCCGGCGCGGCGTGGCCCGCTGCAGCTGTTCGCGCCGGGCCTGCGCCGGCCCACGCTGCTGGTCTGGCTGTCCTTCTTCGCGGTGATGTTCGGCTTTTACTTCGTCATGAGCTGGACGCCCAAGCTGCTGGCCGCCTCGGGCCTCACGCCCGAGCAGGGCGTGACCGGCGGCGTGTTGCTGAGTCTGGGCGGCATCCTGGGCGCCACCTTGCTGGGCCTGCTGGCGGCGCGCTATCCCGTGCACCGCGCACTGGCCGGCTTCATGCTGGCCACGGCCGTGCTGCTGTGCTTCATCGTGAGCAATCCGGGCTCGCTGCTGCTGTCGTATGCGCTGGCTTTTCTGATCGGCGTCTTCGTCAACGGCTGCGTGGCCGGGCTCTATGCCATCGCGCCCATGGTCTATGGCGGCGAGGTGCGTGTGACCGGCGTGGGCTGGGGCATAGGCATAGGGCGCATCGGCGCCATCGTCTCGCCCATGGTCGCGGGCTCGCTGCTCGACGCCTCCTGGTCGGCCAGCCAGCTGTACGTGGGCTATGGCGCGGCCTTCGTGTTCGCGGCCTGCATCGTGTCGCTGCACCGGCTGCAAGGGCCCGAAGCCGGCAGGCCCGCAGCCACGGGCCGCACGCTGTCGGCGCATTGAGCGCGACTTGCAGACAAGAAGGAGAACCCCATGACCGAATGCACCACCATTGCACCTGCCTCCACGCCTGCCCCCACACCCTCCTCCACGCCCGCCTTCCCGCTGGACCAGTGGTATGTCGCCGGCTTTGCCTGGGAGCTGCAGGACGCGCCGCTGGCCCGCACCCTGCTGGGCCGGCCCGTCGTGCTGTTTCGCACGCCCGATGGCAGCGTCGCCGCGCTGGAAGACCGCTGCTGCCACCGCGAGCTGCCGCTGTCCTGCGGCACGGTGGAGGCGCGCGGCCTGCGCTGCGGCTACCACGGCCTGCTGTTCGACCGCGCCGGGCAGTGCCTGGAGATTCCGGGCCAGCAGCGCATACCGCCCAAGGCCTGCGTCAAGTCCTTCGACCTGCGCGAGCGTGATCAGATCCTCTGGATCTGGATGGGCGCCACGCCCGATTCCGTGCCCGCGCATGAGCCGCCCGCCTATCCCGTGCACGGCGATGCGCGCTACCGCTTTGGCGGCGATGTCTACCACTACGACGCGCCCTACCAGCTCATCCACGACAACCTGCTGGACCTCAGCCACCTGGGCTATGTGCACCTCAAGACCATTGGCGGCAATGCCGGCGTCCACATGAATGCCGAGCTCAAGGTCCGCCAGGAGGGCGACAGCGTCACCGTGCTGCGCTGGATGCCCGACTCCGACCCGCCGCCCACCTATGCGGCGGCCTGGCCGTTCGCGGGCCGCATCGACCGCTGGCAGGAGGTGGAGTTCCACCCCTCGCACGTGCGCATCTGGACCGGCGCCATGGATGCGGGCAGCGGGCAGCTGGACGACCCGCAGCGCGAAGGCTTTCACATGCGGGGCTTTCACGGCGTGACGCCGGAGACCGAGCATTCGGCCCACTACTTCTGGACCATCGCCACCAACCCGCATCCCGACATGCAGGACACCACGCGCCTGGTCATCGACCAGACGGCCGCCACCTTCGAGGAGGACAAGGTCGTCATCGAGGCCCAGTTCCGCAACCAGCAGCGCTTTGGCGCGCGCCCCGTCATCGACATCCACGTGGACGCAGGCCCCAACCGCGCGCGCCGCGTGATCCACCGGCTGCGCGAGGCCAGCGCACGTGCGCTGGCGGCGGCCTGATTTTTCCGAACCCCTCCATTCCCACGTTTCCCATGCAAGCCAACCCCATCCTCCAGGTGCGCGTCGCGCGCAAATGCGCCGAGGCGCAGGACATCTGCAGCCTTGAACTCGTGCCGCTGGACGGCCAGAGCCTGCCCGCCTTCACGGCCGGCTCGCACATCGACCTGCACCTGCCCGGCGGCCTGGTGCGCCAGTACTCGCTGTGCAACGACCCGCAGGACACCGGCCGCTACGTGGTCGGCGTGCTGCGCGAGGCCGCCTCGCGCGGCGGCTCGGCCGCCGTGCACGAACAGGTGCAGGAAGGCCAGCAGATCGCCATTGGCGCGCCGCGCAACCACTTCGCGCTGCATGCAGACGGCCCTGCGCGGCATCTGCTGCTGGCCGGCGGCATAGGCATCACGCCCGTGCTGGCCATGGCGCGCCAGCTGGCGCGCGAGGGTGCCGATTTCGAACTGCACTACTGCGCGCGTTCGCGCGAGCGCATGGCCTTCACGGCCCTGCTGCAGTCCATGCCCTGGGCCGACCGCGTGCACCTGCATGTGGATGGCGAGGGCGCGCTCGACATGGCGCAACTGCTCGGCGCCCCGCAGGCGGGCCTGCACCTGTATGTCTGCGGCCCGCGCGGCTTCATGGACGCGGCCCTGGGCCATGCCCGCGCGTCGGGCTGGGGCGAGGACAGCCTGCACTACGAGTTCTTCGCGGGCGAGGCCGTGCAGCGCGAGGGCGATGCCGGGTTCGAGATCGAGATCGCAAGCACCGGCCAGGTGGTGCGCGTGGCGCCCGAGCAGACCGTGGTCCAGGCGCTGGCCGGTATCGGCGTGGAGGTGCAGACCTCGTGCGAGCAGGGCGTGTGCGGCACCTGCCTCACGCGCGTGCTCTCGGGCGAGCCCGAGCACCGCGACATGTACCTGACCGAGGACGAACAGGCCGCCTGCGACCAGTTCCTGCCCTGCTGCTCGCGCGCCAAATCCGCCCGGCTGGTGCTGGACCTGTAGGGCGGCACTGCGCAGGGCCCCTGGCGGGTGGACAATGGGTTTTCCCTTGCCCACAGCCCGTTGAAGCCGCTGATTTCCCTGCGGCAGCGGGCGCCGCTCTTTCGCCATGCAACCTGCCCTGCTTGTCCTGAACTTCAACGCCGAAGGCCATCTGCGCCAGATGGCCCAGGCCTTTCCCTCCTTCGACCTGCTCTACGCGCCCGACGCCAGCCAATGCGAGGCGGCTCTCGCCGAGCACGGCGCACGCATCCAGGCCGTGCTGACCATCGGCTCCATCGGCCTGTCGGCCGCGCAGATGCAGCGCATGCCGGCCCTCAGGCTGGTCTGCGCGCTGGGCGCGGGCTACGAGAACATCGATGTCGCCCATGCGCAGGCCCATGGCATTGCCGTGGGCAATGGCGCGGGCACCAATGACGACTGCGTGGCCGACCACGCCATGGGGCTGCTGATCGCCTCCGTGCGCGGCCTGGTGCGCCTGGACCGCGCCACGCGCGACGGCGTCTGGCGCACTGCCATGCCGCTGCCGCCCAATGTCTCGCACAAGCGCCTGGGCATCCTCGGCATGGGCGCCATCGGTGCCAAGATCGCCCAGCGCGCGCTGGGCTTCGAGATGGAGATCGGCTACCACAACCGCAGCCAGCGCAGCGAGCTGCCCCACCGCTACTTCGGCGACCTGCTGTCCCTGGCGCAATGGGCCGATGTGCTGCTGGTCGCCACGCCGGGCGGCCCGGGCACGCGCCACCTCATCAACACGCAGGTGCTGGATGCGCTGGGCCCGCAGGGCCATCTGGTCAATATCGCGCGCGGCAGCGTGGTCGATACCGCCGCCCTGGCCGCCGCCGTGCGCGAAGGCCGCCTTGCCGGAGCGGGCCTGGATGTCTACGAAAGCGAACCCGCGCCCCCGGCCGAACTGCTGGACCTGGACGCCGTGGTGCTCACGCCCCATGTGGGCGGCTGGTCGCCCGAAGCCGTGCAGGCCTCGGTGGACCGCTTCATCGCCAACATGCGCTGCCACCTGGAAGGCCGCCCGCTGGTCTCGCCCGTCACGGCCTGAGGCTGGATTCAGCCCTTTACCTCCCAAGGGCTGCTGCCAGGTGCAGCAGTCCCATGACCAGGCAGATGGCCGAGGACACATGCCAGAAGCGGTCGCTGTTGTCCGGGAACCGCGGCTTCAGCCACGGATAGGCCACGGCCCGCGCCACCAGCACCAGGCCGGCCCCGGCCAGCACCGGGCGTATGAAGGGCAGGGGACCCAGCAGGCCCGCGCCTGCCAGCGCATACCCCGCCAGCAGCGACAGCACCACGCCGATGGCCGCCGACACCAGTGGCGGATACCAGTGCCCCGCCTCGGCCATGCGCGCCATGCGCTCGCCGGCACCCATGAGCCGCAGCCCACGTCCCCCCCAGACGATGCAGGCGAAGTGGGCCAGCGCGGCCGCCGTGTCGAACAGGGCGGCGGCCAGGGCCAGCAGTTGCACGCCCTTCACGCCAGGGCTTCCCACGCGCCGGTGTGCTGATGCTTCTTCATGGTGTATTCCTTGGGATTTGCTGCAATGGCCGGCCACTGTAGTGCTTAAACTCCGGGCAGAAAACTCGCCTTGTGCTCAGGTTTTGCCGCATGCCCTCCCATACCTCCGCTACCACTGAATCCCAGAGAAGAAGACAGCCCGTACAGGCCCGTGCGCAGCGCACGCTGCAGGCCATTCTTCAGGCAGCAGCTCAGATTCTGGTCAAGGAGGGCGAAGCCGCGCTCACCACCAACCGCATTGCCGAGCGCGCAGGTGTCTCCATCGGCACGCTCTACCAGTACTTCCCCGACAAGCAGGCCGTTTTCCGCGCCATGGTCGATGGCCAGCGCCGTGCGGCCGTCGCGGCCATCGAGGCCTGGCTGGAGCAGGCGTCGGAACAGGGCCTGCCGCGCGAGGCCGTGGCGCGCGGCGTGGTCGCCTGCATCGTCGAGGGCTTTGCGGGTCGCACGCCTGCGCGGCGCAAGCTGGCGCGCTTTGCCTGGCGGCAGGATGGTGACGAGCGCATTGCCCTGTCCATGCGCGAGACCGCCGAGCGCATGGCCGCGCACCTGCAGCGCTGGGGTGGCCCCTCGCTGTCCTATGCGCGCCTTTACGTGGCCACGCGGGCCGTGCTGGGCACGGTGCGCTTCGCCTCGCTGGAGGCCTCGCCGCTGATTGCCTCGGGCGCACTGGAGGAGCTGCTGTGCGAGATGGGGACAGACATGTTGCTGGGGGGCGTGCAGGGCGCCGGCGCTGCTGCCTCATAGAGGCTGTCCCATTCGCCGAGGTCATCATGGGGCATGGCGTTCGTTGATGGCGTGCCGGAGGCGCGGGCCGTTCCTGCGCAGGAGGATGGCGAAAAAAAGGCCCCGCAGAGCGGGGCCTTTTGCTTCTACCGGAGTGTGCGATCAACCGATAGCATTCTAACGAGTTCGCGCGGCAATGGCTTTCTCCGCCACATCCACCAGGTCGGTGCCGACCTGCTGCTTCCACTTGTCGTAGACAGGGCGCGTGGCCTTGACGAAGGCTTCGCGCTCGGCCGGCGTGAGCTGGGTCACGGTCACGCCGTTGGCGGCCAGGTCCTTGAGCAGGGGCTTGTCGGCCTCGATCATGCCCTTGCGCGCGATCACGATCTGCTCCTTGGCGGCGTCCACGGCGGCCTGGCGCACGATGTCCTGGTCTTCCTTGGTCCAGGTGGCCCAGATGTCCTTGTTGACCACGAAGATCAGCGGATCGTTGATGTAGCCCCACAGCGTCAGATGCTTCTGGCCCACGGACTGCAGCTTGGCGGCCATGTAGACCGAGACGGGGTTTTCCTGGCCGTCCACGGCGCCGCTGGCCATGGCGGGCTGGGCATCGGCCCAGCTCATCTGCGTGGGGTTGGCGCCCAGCGCGGTGAAGGTGTCCAGGAACAGCGGCGAGCCCACGACGCGGATCTTCAGGCCCTTGAGGTCGGCAGGGGTCTTGATGGCGTGCTTGGAGTTGCTGATCTCGCGGTAGCCGTTCTCGCCCCAGGCCAGCGGCACCACGCCGGCCTTTTCCAGGCGCTGGAACAGGCGCTTGCCGGGCTCGCCATGCGTGAGCGCGTCGGCAGCGGCGTAGTCGGGCATGAGGAAGGGCAGGGCGAACAGGTTCAGCTCCTTGATCTGGGGCGACCAGTTCAGCGTGGAGCCCACGGCCATGTCGATCACGCCCTGGCGCAGCGCGCTGAATTCGCGCGTCTGGTCGCCCTGGATCAGGGACACGCCCGGGTAGAGCTTGATGTTGATGCGGCCGTTGGTGCGCTCGCGCACCTTGTTGGCCCAGATCTCGCCGCCCTTGCCCCAGGGAAAGGCCGTGCCCAGCACCAGCGACATGCGGTACTCGCTCTTGTACTTGGCCGGAGTCTGCGCCACTGCGGGAGCGGACGAAAGGGCCAGGGCCGCAGCCGCGGCCAGGCCGCTGGCGAGGAAAGTGCGAAGTTTCATTGCGAAGGTCTCCTTGTTGAATTTTTGGGAAATCAGTAGCCCAGGCGTGCTGGGAGCCAGAGAGCCAGCTGCGGGAAGGCGATCACGGCGATCATCACCAGGAACATGGCCAGCAGCATGGGGCCGACCCAGCGCACGGTGGACTCCATGCGCACGCCCGCGATGCGGCAGGACACCATCAGGTTCACGGCCAGCGGCGGCGTGAACTGGCCCAGCGCCACCTTGAGCGTGAGGATGACGCCGAACCACACCGGGTCCCAGTTGTAGTGCTGCATGATCGGCAGCAGCAGTGGCACGAAGATCAGGAAGATGGAGATGCCGTCCAGGAACATGCCCACGGTGATCAGCAGCAGGATCAGCAGCGCCATCACGCCGTACTCGCCCAGGCCCGAGTCCACGATGGCCTTGGCCACCGGATCGATCACGCCCAGCGTGGACAGCGAGAACGCGAAGATGCCAGCCAGCGACACCACCAGCAGGATCACGGCCGACAGCTCGCCGGCCTCGCGCAGGATGGGGTAGAGGTCGCGCAGCGTGATGGTGCGGTGGATCACCATGCCCACGAACAGGCCGTAGAACACGGCCACCACGGCGGCCTCGGTGGGGGTGAACCAGCCGGCGCGCATGCCGCCCAGGATCAGCACCGGAGCGGCCAGGCCCCAGGAGGCCTCGCGCAGGCTGCGCCAGAACGGCGGGCGCGGCATGGACGATTCCAGCGCACCCATCTTGTGTTTGCGCGACATCCACACGGCGGGAATGATCAGCGCCACGCCGGCCAGGATGCCGGGGATCATGCCGGCCGCAAACAGCGCCGGCACCGAGGCGCCGGGCACCAGCACCGAGTAGATGATGAAGGCCACGGACGGCGGGATCAGGATGTCGGTGGCCGCGGCCGCGCCCACCACGCTGGCCGAGAAACTGCCCGGATAGCCGGCGCGGCTCATGGCCGCGATCATCACGCCGCCCACGGCGGCGGCATTGGCCGGGCCCGAGCCCGAGATGCCGCCCAGGAACATGGCCACGGCAATCGCCACCAGGGGCAGCATGCCGGGGCCGCGGCCGACGATGGCCACGGCGAAGTTCACCAGGCGCAGCGCCACGCCAGAGCGGTCGAAGATCGAGCCCACGAGCACGAACATCGGAATCGCCAGCAGCGGGTACTTGCCCAGGCCCGCATAGAAGTTCTGCGGCACGGCCAGCAGGCCGAACCACTGCGTGTCGGGGCTGGCCAGCGCGATGGCGGCGGCGCCCGCCAGGCCCAGGGCCGCGCCGATCGGCACGCCCAGGAACATCAGGCCCAGGAAGGCGATGAAGAGCAGGGTTGCGATCATTGCGCCTTCTCCCCGGTGCTGTCATCGAAGGCGCCAGGGCGGCCCTGGCGCTGGAACAGCTGCAGCGCGCGCAGCGTGATCAGGGCCGAGCAAATCGGCAGCCACATCGAATACCACCACTGCGGCACGCCGATGCCGGGCGAGGTTTCCTCGAAACGGTAGTCGTCCCAGACCACGCGCACGCTCAGTGCGGCGATCACGGCGAACAGCAGGGCCACCATCAGCGTGCCGAAGCGCGCCAGGCGCTTCCTGCGCAGGGCGCTGCCGCCTTCGGCGAAGTACTCGATGCGGATATGGGCGTTGCGCGCCACGGCCGCCGAGCCCGCGACCATGGCCAGCAGGATCATCAGGAAGACCGAGATTTCCTCGGTCCAGGCGAAGGAGGAGGAAGTGAAGTAGCGCACCAGCACATTGGCGAAGGTGATCAGGGCCAGCAGGGCCATGATCACCACGGTGAGCCAGTCCTCGATGCGCAGCGAACGCGGCTCGTCCGGCTGCGAAGGCGTCTCAGCGGCGCCGTTTTCGGTGGGAGGGGATGACATGGACGCGGGGAGTCAGAAAATTACACATGGCGGGGCAGATGCAGTCACTGAGCTTCCTCGGCGTCGTGTGCCGGGGGCCGTGAGGAAAAAATGTCACATTGGGTAAATGCGGCGCAGCGCCATTATGTGCGCATCCATGCGGTGTGCCAGAGGGACCATCCCTGCCCTGTCAGGCACCCGTCACGGCCCGGCGGATAATGAGGCCCATGGAAACCAAATGGCTAGAAGATTTCGTCAGCCTGGCTGAAACACGCAGTTTCAGCCGCTCCGCCCAACTGCGGCACGTGACGCAACCTGCGTTCTCGCGCCGCATCCAGGCACTGGAGGCCTGGGCCGGCACCGACCTTGTGGACCGCAGCTCCTACCCGACCCGGCTCACGCCGGCCGGCAAGACCATGTATGACCAGGCGCTGGAGATGCTGCAGTCGCTGCAGAGCACGCGCACCATGCTGCGTGCCCACGTCAGCGCGGGCAAGGGCATGGTGGGGTTTGCGGTGCCGCACACGCTGGCCTTCACTTTCTTCCCGAACTGGGTCTCCAGCGTGCAGGCCAAGTTCGGGCCGTTCCGCAGCCGGCTGTTCGCGCTCAATGTGCATGACGCCGTGATGCGCCTGGTCGAAGGCGGCTGCGACCTGCTGATCGCCTACTTCCATCCGTCCCAGCCCTTCCAGCTTGACCCGGCGCGCTACGAGATGGTCAGCCTGGGCCATGAGGTGCTCGCCCCCTACGCCAAGCCCGACGCCGACGGCCTGCCGCTGCACCAGCTGCCGGGCCGCCAGGGCCAGCCGCTGCCTTATCTGGGCTATGCGCCCGGCGCCTACCTGGGCCGGGTGACGGAGCTCATCCTCAAGGAAGCGGCCGAGGCCGTGCACCTGGAACGCGTCTACGAGACCGACATGGCCGAAGGCCTCAAGGCCATGGCGCTGGAAGGCCATGGCGTCGCGTTCTTGCCGTTCAGCGCCGTGCGCAACGAGCTGGAGGCCGGGCGCCTGGTCAGCGCCGCGCCTGCGGGCGACAACGGTTTTCGCATGGACATGGAAGTGCGCGCCTACCGTGAAAAACCCGCCAGCAAGGACGCGCCCCAGGGCGTGGCCGGCGCGCTGTGGAACTTCCTGCTGGAGCAGGGCGAGACCATCGGCTGACACGCCAAACGGCACGCATCAGGAAAAAAAGGGGCTCTCGCAGCCCCTTTTTGCTGCACGTTGGTGCATGCGGGTGCCCGGCAAGAGCCCGACTTGGTGCACGGGTTATGTCTAGGGTAAACACCTATTATGCATAGCATGCATAAGGGCTTTTGCAAACGGCATTGGCTGTGCCACCGGCCCTGGCATTAGAGTGCGCGCACAGCAACCACGCCGTGTGCAGGACCGCCGGTGCGCTGGATCGGGCAAAAAACGCGTGCCATGGCACGGCAGTTGCTTACCTGAATCCGGCTGACGTGCTGGAAAGCCCTAGCACGTGTCGGTGCTCCAGCACCGTGCGTGATTGCACAATATGTGTCACATCGTTGATAGTTCGAGCAAGCCCACAAGGCGACTCGACCGTTCTCATCAAGACCGTTTTCGTTCTCATCTCAGGAGACCCGTATGAAGAAGCATTTGTTGGCCATCGCCGTGACCGCCCTGGCTGCAGGCAGCGCTTTCGCGCAGGCTGGTGACACCCTGGCCAAGATCAAGTCCTCCGGCGCCGTGACGCTGGGCGTGCGTGAATCCTCCGGCCTGGGCTACACGCTGGGCAATGGCAAGTACGTGGGCTTCCACACCGAGATGGGCGAGCGCGTGCTGGCCGACATCCAGAAGGAACTGGGCCTGGCCAAGCTGGACATCAAGTACCAGCCCGTCACCTCGCAGAACCGCATCCCCCTGGTGACCAATGGCACCGTGGACATCGAGTGCGGCTCCACCACCAACAGCCAGGCCCGCCAAAAGGATGTGGCCTTCGCCGTGACCACCTACGTGGAAGAAGTGCGCATTGCCGTCAAGGGCAACTCCGGCATCACCGGCATCAAGGACCTGAACGGCAAGACCATCGTCACGACGACGGGCACCACCTCGGTGCAGACCCTGCGCAAGAACAAGCGCGCCGACGGCCTGACCTTCAAGGAAGTCATGGGCAAGGACCACGCCGACAGCTTCCTGATGCTGGAAACCGGCCGTGCCGACGCCTTCATCATGGACGGCTCCATCCTGGCCGCCAACATCTCCAAGTCCAAGGCACCTGCCGAGTACAAGATCGTCGGCGAAACCCTGTCGGTCGAGCCCATCGCCTGCATGCTGCGCAAGGACGACCCCGCCTTCAAGAAGGCCGTGGACGACTCCATCAAGCGCCAGATCGCCGACGGCTCGCTGGCCAAGCTCTATGACAAGTGGTTCATGCAGCCGATTCCCCCGGCCAACGTGAAGGTCGGCCTGCCACTGTCCGACGCCACCAAGGACGCATGGGCCCACCCCAACGACAAGCCCATGGAGTCGTACGAAGTCAAGTAAGCACCAGCTGAATGCCGCCCCTTCTGCCATGCGGTTGGAAGGGGCGTTTTTTGTTGCGTCGCCGGTTTTTCTGCCGGCACGCATTTCGTGTTTTGAATGAAGGGGTGCTCCTATGAGTTGGGATTGGCAGGTGTTCTGCCAGGACACCATTACCCAAGAGGTCGGTCAAAGCTGCTTCGGCAAGAACGGCGATATCACCTACCTGGACTGGATGCTGTCGGCCTGGGGCTGGACCATTTCCGTGTCGCTGCTGTCGCTGGTGATCGCACTGGTCGTCGGATCGCTGATCGGCACGCTGCGCACTTTGGAGGGCCGGCCGTGGATCGTGCGGCTGGGCAATGCCTGGGTGGAGCTGTTTCGCAATATTCCGCTGCTGGTCCACATCTTCATGTGGTACCACGTGGTTCCGTCCTTTGTTCCTGCGCTGAAGTCGCTGCCGGGCTTCGTGCTCGTGGTGCTGGCGCTGGGTTTCTTCACCTCGGCGCGTATCGCCGAGCAGGTGCGTTCGGGCATCCAGGCGCTGCCGCGCGGCCAGCGCTATGCGGGCATGGCGATGGGTTTCACCACGTTCCAGTACTACCGCTACGTGCTGCTGCCCATGGCGTTCCGCATCATCATCCCGCCGCTGACCAGCGAGACCATGAACGTGTTCAAGAACTCGTCCGTGGCCTTCGCCGTGTCCGTGGCCGAGCTGACCATGTTCGCCATGCAGGCGCAGGAAGAGACTTCGCGCGGCATCGAGATCTATCTGGCCGTCACCGGCCTGTATGTGATTTCCGCCTTTGCCATCAACCGCATCATGGCCTTCATCGAGAAGCGTTCGCGCGTCCCCGGCCTGATCGCTGCCAGCGGCGGAGGACACTGACATGAACCTGCAAATCGACTGGTCGTTCTTCACCTGGGACCTGTTCAGCAACTTCGTGCTGAAGGGCCTGTACTTCAGCCTGACGCTGACCGTCATCGCCACCATCGGCGGCGTGCTCTTCGGCACCGTGCTGGCGCTGATGCGCCTGTCCGGCAAGAAGTGGCTTGATGTGCCCGCCACGCTCTACGTCAACGGCATGCGCTCCGTGCCGCTGGTGATGGTGATCCTGTGGTTCTTCCTGCTGATGCCGCTGATCATCGGCCGGCCCATTGGCGCCGAGGTCTCGGCCATCATCACCTTCATCGCCTTCGAGGCGGCCTACTTCAGCGAGATCATGCGCGCGGGCATCCAGTCCATCCCGCGCGGCCAGGTCTCCGCGGGCCAGGCCATGGGCATGACCTACGGCCAGAACATGCGCCTCGTGGTCCTGCCCCAGGCCTTCCGCAACATGCTGCCGGTGCTGCTCACGCAGACCATCATCCTGTTCCAGGACACCTCGCTGGTCTATGCCATCGGTGCCTACGACATGCTCAAGGGCTTCGAAGTGGCGGGCAAGAACTATGGCCGTCCCATCGAATCCTATCTGGCCGCTGGCGTGACCTACTTCGTGCTGTGCTACTCGCTCTCGTGGGCAGTCAAGCGCCTGCACAAAAAGATTGCCATCATTCGATGAGCCAGCACCCCATTGAGGAATTGCAATGATTGAACTCAAGAACGTTTCCAAGTGGTACGGCAGCTTCCAGGTGCTGACCGACTGCTCCACCAACATCCAGAAGGGTGAGGTCGTGGTGGTCTGCGGCCCTTCGGGCTCGGGCAAGTCCACGCTGATCAAGACCATCAACGCGCTGGAGCCCTTCCAGAAGGGCGAGATCTTCGTGGACGGCGTGGCCGTGCACGATCCCAAGACCAACCTGCCCCAGCTGCGCAGCCGCGTGGGCATGGTGTTCCAGCACTTCGAGCTGTTCCCGCACCTGTCGGTGACCGAGAACCTGACCATCGCCCAGATCAAGGTGCTCGGTCGCAGCCCGGACGATGCCAAGAAGCGCGGCCTCAAGATGCTGGACCGCGTGGGCCTGACGGCGCACAAGGACAAGTTCCCGGGCCAGCTGTCGGGTGGCCAGCAGCAGCGCGTGGCCATTGCGCGCGCGCTGTCCATGGACCCCATCGTGATGCTGTTCGACGAACCCACCTCCGCGCTGGACCCCGAAATGGTCGGCGAAGTGCTGGACGTGATGATCGGCCTGGCCAACGAAGGCATGACCATGATGTGCGTGACCCACGAAATGGGCTTCGCACGCAAGGTGGCCAGCCGCGTGATCTTCATGGACGTGGGCGGCAAGATCCTGGAGGACTGCTCCAAGGACGAATTCTTCGGCAACCCGGAAGCGCGCCAGCCCCGGACCAAGGAATTCCTCAACAAGATCCTGCAGCACTGATCGGCTGCTGCCGGCAGGCAGCAGGCCATCTCAAGACAAGGGCGCTTCGGCGCCCTTAGTCTTTTGCCGCTCTGGAGCGGCCGGGGCTGCGCCGTGCGGCGGTGCGCGGCTCGGGCGTCCTGATCAACTGGTGGTTGAACTCCTTCCACAGCGCGTCGCGCCGGGCCAGGGCCTCGGACACATCCTTGTGGCGCAGCTGGGCCACGGCCGAGACCAGGGCGTTGCACAGGTAGAAGGCCGCCGTGTAGGAGTGAAAGGGCGAGGCATTGGCCGTGCGCACCTGCAGCCAGTGGTGGGCCACGGTGGCCAGCGGCGCGGCGGGGCTGTCGGTGATGGCCAGCACCTGGGCGCCGGCGTCGGCAAAGCGCTGCGCTATCTCGAAGGTGCCGCGCGAATACTGGCTGACGCTGAAGGCCAGCAGCGTGTCCGAGGGGCCGATCCACAGCAGCTGGTCGGCCGGCGCGATGGCTCCGGCATCCAGCTCCTGCACGCCGGGGCGGCACATGTTCAGGTGCAGGGCCAGCCAGGCGGATACCGGTGAGCTGTTGAGCTGGGCCAGCACGAACACGCGGCCCTCGCCCTGGGCCAGCTTGCGGGCCATGGCCTCGAAGGCCGCCATGTCCAGCCCCTCGCGCGTGGCCTGGATGTTGTGCTGGTCGTGCAGCAGCGCATCGTCCACGCACTCGCTCAGGCTGCGCTGCGCGCCCAGCAGCACGGGCGCGCGCTGGGCGGCCGTCTGCAGCAGCGCCGTCACCTCGCCGCGCGCCTCGCGCTGGGCCTCGGCATAGCTGGCATAGCCGAGCTTGGCGAACAGCCGCACCACGGTCGATGCGCTGGTGCCCGTGTGCGCGGCCAGCGCCGTGGCCGACTCCAGCAGCGCATGCGGGTAGTTGCTGCCCAGGGTCTGGGCCAGCGTCAGCTCGCTGGCCGTCAGCTCCGCGCCCTGCTGCGCCAGGCGCTGCGGCAGCAGCAGTGTGGCTTTTTGCAATGGTGATTTCATATTTTTCTTGTATATGCAACGTGTGTTGCAAAATAGGGGGTCGCGTGCAACACTGCATGCACTCTGGAGATTCCACCATGCACGATACCCTCGAACAAAGCCGCGTGCAGCAGCGCGCGAGACTGCTGGACTGGCTGGGCGGTCAGCAGCAGGCCATGCAAGACCTGTTGCACAAAATTGTCGATATCGACAGCGGCAGCCGCGATGAAGCCGGCATCCTGGCCGTGGCCCAGGCGCTGCGCGAGCGGCTGGAGGCGGCCGGCGTGGCCGTGCGTTTCGAGGACGTGCCCGGCTACGGCGTGCTGCTGCATGCCGATGTCGCCGGTCCCGACGGGGACGGCCCGGCCGAAGGCGCACCCATCTATCTGATGGGCCATATGGACACGGTCTTTCCGGCGGGCACCGTGGCGCGCCGCCCCTTCCGCGTGGAAGAGGGCAGGGCCTACGGTCCCGGCGTGGCCGACATGAAGTCGGGCCTGGTGCTCAACGTCTTCGTGGCCGAGGCCTTTGCGCGCTGCGGCGGCCTGGGCGCGCCGCTCAAGCTGTTCTTCTCGTGCGATGAGGAAATCGGCTCGCCCGCCACGCGCCAGACCATCATGGACACGGTGCGCGGCGCGCGCGCCGTCTTCAATGCCGAGCCCGGCCGCGTCAGTGGCAACCTGGTGACCAGCCGCAAGGGATCGATGGCCGTGGAGTTCGAGGTGCAGGGCGTGGCCGCCCATGCGGGCATCAACCACGCAGCCGGCGCCAGCGCGCTGGAGGCCATGGCGCGCAAGCTGCTGGCCCTGCATGCGCTGACCGATCCCGCCACGGGCACGACCACCAATGTGGGCGTGCTGCAGGGCGGCATCGTGCCGAACATGGTGGCGCCCCACGCCAAGGCCGAGCTCGATGTGCGCTACACGGCCCAGACCGATCCCGATGCGCTGATGGAGCGCATCCGCGCCATCGTGGAGGAAGAATCCGTGCCCCGCACCCAGGGCCGCGTCACCGCCGTGCGCCGCACCCTGCCCATGGCGCCCACGCCTGATGCGCTGCTGCAGCTGTACCGGCGCGGCGCGCAGTCGCTGGGCTTCGATGTGCAGGGCGAGTTCACGGGCGGCGCGGCCGACAGCGGCCTGACCGCGTCGGTGGGCGTGCCCACGCTGTGCGCCACCGGCCCCGTGGGCGGCCATCCCCATACCGAGCGCGAGTACTGCGAGCTGGCCACCTTCGTGCCGCGCGCGCAGGCCGTGGCCCTCGCCATCTTTGATCACCCCTGATTGCGCTGATACCCATGAAGAACCTGTCCGTGAACCCCTCCGTCCCCACCCGCCGCAAACTGCTGGGCGCAGGCCTTGGCCTGGCGGGCCTGTCCGCGCTGGCGCCGCTGGCCGCACGCGCCGATGACAAGTACCCCTCGCGCCCGATCACGCTGGTCGTGCCGTTTCCGCCCGGCGGTTCGGTGGACATCATGGGCCGCCAGTACGCCGAGCCCCTGTCGCGCATCCTGGGCGTGCCCATCGTGGTGGAGAACCGGCCCGGCGCGGGCGGCTCGGTGGCCACGCAGTACGTGTCGCGCGCCAAGCCGGACGGCTACACCCTGGTCGTGTCCTCGCAGAGCAGCCACCTGGCCAATCCTCTGACCCAGCCCAAGGTGGGCTACGACCCCATCAAGGACTTCGAGAACATTGCCATCCTGGGCCGCCAGCCCAATGCGCTGATGGTGCATTCCAGCCTGCCCGTGAAGAACTTCCAGGAGTTCATCGAGTACGTGAAGAAGCGCCCCGGCCAGGTCAACTACGGCAGCGCCGGCATCGGCAGCATGGGCCAGCTCAATGTGGAAATGCTCAAGGCCGCCACGGGCATCTTTGCCACGCACATTCCCTACCGTGGCGGCTCGCCGCTGGTCACGGCCGCCATCGGCAACGAGGTGCAGTTCATCCTCGACAACCTGGTCTTCATGCTGCCCCACGTGCAGTCGGGCAAGGTGCGCGCCCTGGTCGTGGCCTCGGAGCAGCGCCTGCCCATGCTGCCCGACGTGCCCACCATGGCCGAGGTCGGCTATCCCCAGCTCAACATGAGTTCCTGGACCGGCATTGCGGCGCCTGCGGGCACGCCCGACGCCATCGTCCAGACGCTGTACAAGGCCATCCGCCAGGCCGCCACGGCGCCGGCCATGGTGGCCAGCCTCAAGGAGCGCGGCGTGGTCGCTCCCGAGGAGATGAGCCCCGCCGCCTTCGAGAAGATGATGGCCGAGCGCCTGAAGCTCTTCGGCGAGGTGGTGCGCAAGGCCCATATCGTGGCCGAGTAAGCAGGGCACGCCCAGGGTGCCCCCAGGGAGCGCCGGATGGCCGGGCGCAGCCGACGTATTTCCATAAGGAGGAGACATGAGCATGACCCCTATCGCCCGCCAGGCTGCCAGCCACCCTTCCCGCCGCCGCGTGCTCGGCGCGGGGCTGGGCCTGGGTGTGCTGGCGCCGCTTGCGGCGCTGGCCGCCGAAGGCAAGGCCGCCGGCTACCCCACGCGCCAGATCAGCTTCATCGTGCCGTTTCCGGCCGGTGGCTCGGTGGACGCCATGGCGCGCCAGTATGCCGAGCCCATGGCGCGCATCCTGGGCGTGCCCATCGTGGTGGAGAACCGGCCCGGCGCGGGCGGCTCGGTGGCCGCGCTGGCCGTGGCGCGCGCCAAGCCGGACGGCTACACCCTGGTCGTGTCCTCGCAGAGCAGCCACCTGGCCAATCCGCTGACCCAGCCCAAGGTGGGCTACGACCCCATCAAGGATTTCGAGAACATCGCCATCCTGGGCCGCCTGCCCAATGTGCTGGTCGTGCCCGCGAGCCTGCCCATCCGCAGCTTCGCGGAGTTCATCGCCTATGCCAAAAAGCACCCTGGCCAGCTCAACTACGGCAGCGGTGGCACGGGCAGCATGGGCCAGCTCAACATGGAGATGTTCAAGGCCGATGCGGGCCTGGACATCACCCATGTTCCCTACCGGGGCGGCACGCTGCTGGTCACCTCGGTGCTGGCGGGCGAGGTGCAGGTGTTCTTCGACAACCTCATCTCCATGCTGCCCCACATCCAGGCGGGCAAGGTGCGCGCCCTGGCCGTGGCCTCCGAGCAGCGCGTGGCGCAGCTGCCCGATGTGCCCACGCTGGCCGAGGTCGGCTACCCGCAATTGAATATGAGCTCATGGACCGGCCTGGCCGCGCCGGCCGGCACGCCCGCGCCCGTGGTGCAGGCCCTCTTCAAGGCCGTGCGCCAGGCCGCCACGGCGCCGGCCATGGTGTCCAGCCTGCAGGACCGTGGCGTGACCCCGCCCGAGGAAATGAGCCCCGCCGCCTTCGAGGCCATGATGTCCGACCGCCTGAAGCGCTTTGGCGAGGTGGTGCGCAGGACGGGCATCGTGGCCGAGTGAGCCTGGCCCGCCAAGGGCCTGCCCTCAGTCCAGCTGCACGCCCACCTCGCGCACCAGCCGCCCCCAGTCCGCCAGGTCCTGGCGCAGCGTGTCGGCGAATTGCGCGGGCGTGGTCCGGGGCAGATCGGTCAGGTTGAGCTCGCCCAGCTTTTTGGCCGTGGCCGGGTCCTGCAGCAACTGGTTGATTGCGGCGTTGAGCTTGTCCACGATGGGCTGCGGCGTTTTGGCGGGCGCGAAGACGCCGTACCAGGAATAGTTGTGGAACGGGTAGCCCGCCTCGGTCAGGCTGGGCAGGTCCGGCTGGCTGGGAATGCGCTTGTCGCCGCTGTGGGCGATGGCGCGCACGCGGCCCGCACGCACCAGCTCCACGGTGGAAGAGGTGTCTGCAAACGCGGCCTGCACCTGCCCGCCCAGCAGGCCCTGCACGCAGGGGCTGCTGCCCTTGTAGGGCACATGCTGCATCTGCAGGCCGGCCTGCTTGAGCAGGAATTCCATGGTCAGGTGCCCGCCCGAGCCCTGGCCCCAGGAGCAGTAGCTGAGCTGGCCGGGCCGGGCGCGCACATGCTCCACGAACTCCTTGAGCGAATGCACGGGCAGATCGCGCGAGACCAGCAGCAGATTGCCCGCGCGCCCTATCTGCGCAATGGGTGCGAAGTCCTTGATCGGGTCATACGCAACCTTGCGGTAGAGGCTGGGGTTCACGGCCATGGACGCCGTGTAGGTGAACAGCAGCCGGTAGCCGTCCGGCGCACTGCGCGCGGCCTGCTCCACGCCGACCAGGCCGTTGGCGCCGGGCCGGTTGTCCACCACGAAGGGCTGCTTGAGCAGCCGGGTCAGGCCTTCGGCAAACACCCGCGCGATGGTGTCCGTGCCGCCGGCGGCGGCCGTGGGCACGATCAGCGTGACGGGGCGGGCGGGGTAGTTGCCGGCATCCTGTGCCGGCTGGGTGTGGCCTGTGCAGGCCATGGCCAGCAGCAGTGCCAGGGCCATGCCGTGCTTCTTCATCGTCTTCATGCACTTGTCTCCTTGTGTCGCCTTGTGTCGCCTTGTGACGCCTTGTGACGCCTTTCCTGTGCGCGGCCCCGTCAGCGCAGCCCCAGGCGCGCCTGCGTGCCCTGCTCGATCATGTCGGCTCCCACGCGGTAGAGGTTGCGCGAGACATAGCTGTCCACCTCGCGCGCACGCTCGCGCAGCCAGGCGGCCTTGAGGCGCCTTGCCTGGCCGATCTCGGGCGCGTCGCCGGCCGCCGTGGCCAGCACGTCGATCACATGCAGGGCCAGCTGCCACTGGCCCGCGTCGGCCAGCGCCTGGGCGCTGGCCACCAGACCGGGCTTGTCGGTGATGGCATCGGCAATGGCGGCGCCTGCGGCCTCGGGCGGGGCCGGGTGCAGCGTGGTCGGGTTGCGGTCCCACCAGCCGTTTTCCGAGCGGTAGATGTCGCGCACGATGTAGCTGGGGTCGCCATAGGTGGGCTTCATCCACTCCACGCCGAACAGCTCCTGCGGATAGTCCATGGCCGCGAGCACCTGCTGCTCGTTCAGGCCCTCGTTCATCAGGCGCACGACTTCGGCGCGCAGCCAGCGCAGCGCCTGTGCGGTGTGCAGCAGCACCTGCTGCACGGCCTGCTCGCCCTCGATCACGGGACCGAACTCGCGCACGGCCTTGAGCGGGCGCAGCGCGGCCATGGCCTGCAGCGTGTCGGCCCAGCGCACGGTGTCGCGCAGCGTGCGAAACGGCGTGCCGATGTTGGGGATGGAGTCCAGCAGCGCCGCGCCGCCGTACAGCACGCGCTGGCCGGGGCTCCACAGCGCGATGGCATCGTCGGTCTCGGACGGCGCCCAGAACAGCTCGATGCGGCCGTCCCCGCTGCCTATCTCCAGCCGCGTGTCGAAGGTTTCGGTGGGCTCGTGCATGTCCAGCCGGTGCTCGAAAAAGCCCGCGCTGCGGTTGAACTGGATCTCGGCCATGCGGTGCTGCAGCGCCCGGGTCTCGCGGTAGCGTGCCTGGCGGCGCGGCAGGTTGCGGTGGGCGATGAGGCGCGGCACGGGTTCTCCGCGCGCGGCCGCATGCTCCAGCCAGGCGGGCACGCCCGCGTTGTAGCCGATGTGGCCGTGGCTGTAGCACAGCGCATGCACGGGCGCGTCGCTGAGCTGGCGCAGGCTGGCGATCATGTCCTGGCTGACCTTGCCGCCGGGGCCGGCGTCGATCACCACCAGGCCCGCGTCGGTCTCGGCCACGAAGGACTGGCCCTGGCCGCGCAATATGTGCAGGCCCGGCGCCACGGTTTCGCTGCCGGTGCCAACCAGCAAAAAGGGCTTGTCGTCGTCTCTGGCGTTCATGGGGTCTCCGGGTCTGGTTCGATGGGGGGCAGGGCGTAGCGGCCGTCCAGCAGTTCGGGCCGTGGCATGTAGGCGCGCAGGCACAGGTAAAAGCCTTCGCGCGGCGCGGGCAGCCAGTTGGCGCGGTGGTCTTCGCTGGCCGGTGGCGCGTGGCTGATGTGGATAGTCAACCCGCCATCGCCATCGCCATCGCCATCGCCATCGCCATCAGCGTCGGGGCGCAGGCCCGGCGTGCGGTCGCCGATCGCATAGCGGTCGATGGGGTTGTCCACCA
Source organism: Delftia sp. DLF01 (assembly GCF_014852125.1). NCBI lineage: Bacteria > Pseudomonadati > Pseudomonadota > Betaproteobacteria > Burkholderiales > Comamonadaceae > Delftia > Delftia sp. DLF01. Next base: position 763,863 of record NZ_JACVAZ010000002.1, on the reverse strand, counting down.
GCATGCAGTCGTGGGCGCCGTAGAGGGTCAGGGACCAGAAGGCCTGCACGGGCGGCAGCGCGCCTGGGGCAAAGCGCAGCCGGTAGCGGCGGCTGCCGTGAAGGGGCAGGCCCTGGGCGTCATGCCAGGCCAGGGGGTAGATGGCCTCGCGGCTTTCCAGCATGCCGATGTACTTGAGCGCAATTTCGGCGCGGGCCTGGAAGTCGTCGCCAAAACTGCCTTCGACCAGGGCGGGGAGTTCCCAGCCCGAGTCCAGGCGCCGGCCCGTGCTGGCCGCGCGCAGCCGGGGCAGCACGCTGTCCAGGGCGCGCTGCAGTGCGGCTTGCTGTTGCGCATCGGGTGCGCCCAGCCCGGCGCCCAGGCCCACGGCCGCAAAGCGCGCGACCCGTGCGGCATGCCCTGCTGGCGGCGGGTTGTCGCGCAAGGCGGCATTCACCTGGGCTGCATAGTGCTCGGCATTTGGCGGGGCCTGGGGATCGCAGTCCGGGTCGAAGGCGCGGGCCTGCGAGGGCGTGCCCGCCTGCCAGTCGGCCAGCGGGCGCACCGCAAAGCCGTCCTGCAGCGCGTGCACGGCGGGCAGGTCGTGCTCGCCATCGACCAGGATGCGGCCTATCACCCACAGCCAGGGCGTGGGCGCGGCAATGTGTGCGCCGGGCGCATCGAACGGTGGCGGCAGCGCCCCCTGCCAGCCGGGCGGCGTGACAAGGAAGGAGCGCGCTGCCGTGCCCGTCAGGCGCTGGCCCAGGTGGGCGAAGGGGTTGGTGAAGAAGTCCAGCAGGCCCAGGACGTAGTAGCGGCCCGCCGTGTCGGGCACGTCGATCACCAGCGGCCCGGCGCCCAGGTCCAGCCAGGCGTTGGTGTAGAGCGTGTCGTTGTTGGGCGTGACCACGCGGCTGGTGCCGGCGCGCAGCAGCTGGCGCGCATGCACGAACTGGTTGCACCAGCGCTGCGGGGCTGGGGCGGCCTCGCCGGCCGCATTGCGCCGGGGCGAGGTGGCCGCGCGCATGCGGCGCATCTCGTACAGCGGGCAGGTGTGGATGACGGCCTCTTCGGCCAGTGCGCTCAGGTCCATGGCGTGTCTCATGCGGCCACGGGCTGCAGGGGCGGAACAGGCCATTGGTGCGCGCCTGCCTGCGGGTGGTACATGCGCAGGATGAGGTAGAAGCGCCCGTGCGGCGTGGGCAGCCAGTTGGCGGAGCCCTGTGCCGGCCGGGCATGGCCCAGGTCGATCTGCAGGCTGCCGTCGGCCTCGCGCCGCAAGCCCGGCGTGCGGTCGCCGATGGAGTGGCGGCCGATCTCGTTGCCGTAGAGAAAGCGGTCGGCGTCGTACAGGGTGACGGACCAGAAGGCATCGGCCGGCGGCATGTCGGCGGCATTGAAGCGCAGCACATAGCGCTGGCTGCCGTCCAGCGGCTGCAGGCCTGCGTCGTGGTGGGCGGCCGCGTAGATGGCCTCGCTTGTGGCCAGCGCGCCCAGGCCCAGGTAGGCGGTGCGTGCGCGGCCCAGGTACTCGCTGCCGTAGCGGCCGGTGGACGGCGTCATGGTCCAGGGCCGGGGGCGGCGGTTGCGCCCCATGGCGGCCACGGTGCGCACGCCGTCGGCAAAGCCCTCGGTCAGACCTTCGCGCACGGGCTCCTCCAGCTGCTCCCACGCCATGTGGGCGCTGGCCACCAGGCCGGCCTGGCCGAACCAGGCCAGCAGCCCCTGGTCCTCCTTGCGGCCAGGCGCCTCGGCCAGCGCATGGCAGAGGTTGGTGAAAAAGCGCGGTGCAACCTCGGCCGCAGGCTCCTGGTTCTCGAAGGCGGCCGCCATGGCGTCCACGGGCGGGCCGACCCAGTTCGTGACGGCGGCCGGGCGGCCTCCTTTTGGCGTGCCCGGCGCGGGCTCCAGCCGGATGTCGGCCTGCAGTGCGCGGGCTGCAGGCCAGTCGGGCGCATCGCCCACCACGGTGCGGCCGATGAGCCAGACCAGGTTGCTGGGGCAGTGCACCAGACGGTGGCCGGCCAGGTGTTCCGGCACCTGGCCGCCCGGCCCGACCAGGACCACGGTCTCGCCTTCGGGCGCGCAGTTGCGCGGGCCCAGGTTCTCGAAATTCTCGGTATAGGCGTCGTACAGGGCCAGCACGAAATAGCGGCCCGGATGCGCGGCGCTGGAGGGCACGGTCAGCAGGCGCGGGCCGTCGGCCAGGTGGATCCAGGCCAGCGAGTACAGCAGGTCGTTGGCGGGCGTGACCACGTCGCGGTCCTCATGGGTGGAGGGGCGCTGGCTGTGGTGCAGCGTGTCGAAGTCGCCGCGCATGTCCAGGCCCAAACCGGTGGCACGTGCGGCGCCGGCATCGGTCTGCAGGCGGCAGGTGCGGTAGGTCTCTATCAGCGGATAGCCGTAGACAAAGGCGGCCAGGCCGATGGAGCGCGCCAGGGCGCGGCGGACTTCGGGCAGGGAGGGAGAGGTCGGGTTCATGTCCATTGTTTTCTTCAGGGCAGGAGGGGGGTCAGTCGAGGGTCACGCCCGTGGAGCGCGCCAGGTCCAGCGCCACGGGCAAGAAGGCGGCGTAGGCGGCGCTGGCCTCGGCCGGGCTGTTGCCCTGGGCCTCCAGGCCCAGCGCCTCGACACGCTGGCGCACCTGGGGCTCGCGCATCACCGCGGCGACCTCGCGGCCCAGGCGTTCGACGATGGCGTCGGGCGTGCGCACGGGCGCCATCAGCGAGATCGATCCCGTGATGGCATACACGGGCTCGCGGTAGCCCTGCTCGGCAAAGGTGGGCACATCGGGCAGGGCCTTGCTGCGGCGCGGTCCGGCCACGGCCAGGGCGCGCAGCTTGCCGGCGTCGATGAAGGGCTTGAGCGTGGCGGCCGAGCCCAGCGTCATCTGGATCACGCCGCTGATCAGGTCGATGGACATGGGCCCCTCGCCCTTGTAGGCCACGTGCAGCGACTGCAGGCCGTAGGCCTTGTCCATGAAGACCTGGACCTGGTGCGGCTGCGTGCCCGCGCCCCAGGAACCCATGGCGTACTTGCCCGGCGACTGGCGCACGGCCTCGACCAGTCCCTTGAAGTCCTTGGCCGGCACGGCCGGGTTGACCGCCATCACCATGGAGGGCGAGACCACGTCCGAGACCATGCGCAGCTCGGTGCGCGGGTCGTAGGGCAGCTTCTTGTAGAGCACCAGGTTAGCCGTGATGGGCCCGGGCACGGTCAGCAGCAGGGTGTGGCCGTCGGGCGCGCTCTTGGCCACATGCTCGGTGCCGATGATGCCGCCCGCGCCGCTGCGGTTGTCCACCACCACGGGCTGGCCCAGGCGCTTGGCCAGGCCCTCGGCCAGGATGCGCGCCACGGTGTCGGTGGAGCCGCCGGCCTGGTATTGCACGACGATGCGCACGGGCCGGGCGGGATAGCCGTCCTGGGCCAGCGCGGCGCTGCAGGCCAGGGCAAGGCAGGTCAGCGCGGTGGTGCGCAGCAGGGGTGTGTTCATGATGGCCTCCGGGTGGGAGATGGAATGGGCATTGGCTTTCATGCAGCCTCCCTGCCGATGACCAGCGCATCGACGGCCACGCAGCCGCCGTCCTCGCGCGGGCGGGCGATCAGGGGATTGATCTCGGCGCTTTCCAGCGTGGCGCCTGCGCGCTGCGCAAAGCCGGCCAGGGCGCACAGCGTGTCGGCAATGCTGTCCAGGTCCACGCGGGGGCGGCCGCGCGCGCCGTCCAGCACGGCAAAGGCCCGCAGCTCGCGCACCATGGCCAGTGCGTCGTCGCGCGTGATGGGCAGCAGGCGCAGCGAGACATCGCGCAGGATCTCGGCATGGATGCCGCCCAGCCCGAACATCAGCACCGGGCCGAACACCGGGTCGCGGTGCACGCCGGCGATGCACTCCACGCCGCCCTGCACCATGGGCGCGGCCAGCGCGCCGTCGATGTGCGCATCGGGCCGGGCCTGGCGCGCATTGGCCAGGATGCGGTCGAAGGCGGCCTGGGCGCCGGCCGCATCCGCCAGGTTCAGTGCCACGCCGCCCACGTCGGACTTGTGGGCGATGGCATCGCTGCAGACCTTGAGGACAATGCGTCCGCCCATCTCCTGTGCGGCCTGCACGGCCTGCACGGCCTGCACGGCCTGCGCTGCCTCGGCCGCCGTGCGCACCAGCCGGTGCGGCACCACGGGCACGCCGGCCTCGGCCAGCAGGGCCATGCTGCGCTGCTCCGACAGCGTGCCCGCCGGCAGGTGCAGTGCGCTGCCTGCATCGGCCATCGCGGGCAGAGCCTGCGGTGTTTCATGCAGGCGGGCCAGCGCGCCAATGCAGCGTATGGCCGCGCCCGGGTCGGCGAACACCAGGCAGCCCAGCGCCTCCAGCGCATCGCGGCGCTCGGGCGGGCACAGCGTGCTGACGGCCAGCAGGGTGTCGGGATGGTGGGTGCGCAGCGTCTGCACCAGGCTTTGCAGCACGGGCCAGAAGGCGTCGGACAGACCGCCTGCCGCGAAGAAGCCCAGCCAGCTGTCGAACTGCCGGTCGGCCAGCATCAGGTGGGCGCTGCGCTCCAGCAGCGTCATGTCGTTGGTGACCTGGCCCGTGATGTCCACGGGGTTGCGCGGCGCGGCAAACGGCACCCATTCGCGCAGCTGGCGCTGGGCCGCATCGGACAGCGGTGCCACGTCCAGGCCGGCTGCGCTGGCGTCGTCGGCCATCATGGCGCCCACGCCGCCCGAGACCGTGAACAGTCCGATGGACCGCCCCTTGGGGGCCCGCGCGATGGAGGCGCTGGCCGCCAGCGCGAAGAAGTCGGTGATGGAATGCGCGCGCAGCACGCCGTAGCGGCGGAACACCGCGTCATAGACGGCATCGTTGCCCGCCAGCGAGGCCGTGTGCGATGCCGCGGCGGCCGCGCCCAGGGCGCTGGTGCCCACCTTGCACATGACCACGGGCTTGCCGCGCTCCTGCGCCAGGGCCAGGGCCGCGCGCAGCCGGGGGCCGTCGCGGCAGCCTTCCATGTAGGCCATGATCACGTCGGTCTCGGGGTCCTGGGCCAGCCAGGCCAGGCCATCGGCCAGCTGCACATCGGCCTCGTTGCCCGTGGTGGCCCACAGCGACAGGCCCAGCCCGCGCTCGCGCGCCAGGCTGTAGGCATAGGCACCGAAGGCGCCCGACTGGCTGACCATGCCGATGCGCCCGGGCCGCACGAGGCCGCCGCCCGGCGCGGGCGAGAACGTGGCGTAGACCTGGTGGCCGGGGCGCATGAAGCCCAGGCAGTTCGGACCGATGAGGCGTATGCCCGCCTCCTGCGCGCGCCGCGCCAGCGCCTGCTGGGCGGCCGTGCCGTCGGAGCCGGTCTCGGCATAGCCCGAGGAAAACAGCACCATGGACTGCACGCGCGCGGCGGCCGCATCCTCCAGCACGCCGGTCACCTGCGACTGCGGCACGGCGACGATGGCCAGGTCCACCGGCGCGCCGATGGCGGCCAGCCGCTCGTGCGCGGGCAGGCCCTGCACGCGGCTGGCGCGCGGGTTCACCGCATACAGCGCGCCGCCGTAGCCGAAGCGCAGCAGGTAGTCCAGCGGAATGCCGCCGATCTTGCTGGCCTGGTCCGAGGCGCCGACCACGGCGATGGAGCGCGGCGCGAACAGCGCGTCGAGCCGGGAAGTGTCAAAGCAATGGCTGTCGGTCATGGGTGTCCCTCAGAAGTTGTGGCGCACACCCAGCGCCAGGGACCGCACGCCGTCGCCGCTGTTGGCGGCCACCGGCACGTTGGCAATGGCGGCCGAGGCATTGGCCGCGTTGCCCAGCTGCAGCCAGCGCGCGTAGAGCACGGTGCGCTTGCTCAGCGCGTAGTCGTAGCCCAGCGTCCAGGTGTTCTGGGCGCGGTCCGTGCCGCCCACCTCGCGCCGCGCCACCGAGACCAGCAGCTTGGAGCGCGCATCCACGCTCCAATCGGCGCCCAGCTGGGCCAGCTTCGCCTTGGGTGTGCCGGCACGGTCCACGCGGTTGATGACGTAGTTGCCCGTCAGGCGCAGGCCGTCCAGGGCTTCCCAACTGGCCGACAGTGCCTGGTACTGGCTGGTGGCGGGCGCGGCCACGGGTGCGGCGGCGCTGCCTTCCACGGACTTCTGGAAGCTGTAGGCCAGGAACCAGGGCTTCTGGTTCCAGCCCAGCGTGGCGCCGTAGAGGCGGCCGTTGCTGCTGTTCGGCGAAGCCACTTCGCCAAAGGAATAGGCCAGGTCCGCCAGCCAGGGCTGGCCTGCCGGCGTGCGGTAGCGCACCAGGTTGTTGGCCCGCGCCGCAAACGGCCGCAGGCCGGCCTGGGCATCGGTGGCCGACACCAGGTTCAGCGAGGAAAACAGCGCGTTCATGCCCAGCGGATCGGCGCGGAACAGCGCGCCGAACATGGGCGTGTACATGCGGCCCATCTCCACGGCGCCCCAGCCGCTGTTCAGTCCTACCCAAGCCTGCCGCGTGAAGGCCAGGCCCGGGCCGGGAATGGTGCCCAGGCCCGTGTCGGGCGCCACGCCGGCCTCCAGCATGAACTGGGCGCGCAGGCCGCCGCCCAGGTCCTCGCTGCCGCGAAAGCCGATGCGCGATGCCGCGCTGCCCCCGTCCTCCAGCCGGCTCAGGCGCGTGGCGCCCGACCTTGCGCTGTTGATGTGGACGTCGACGATGCCGAACATCTCCACGCTGCCCTGCGCCCACGCGGACGTGCCCAGGGCCGCCATGCCGCCGGCGGCCAGCCAATGCTTGTGCTTCACGAACTTGTCTCCTTGGTAGCGCCCCGGATGCTTTGCCCGGTGGCTTGCTTGCTACTATCCCGAGCGACAGGGGATGCACTCTGTCAAGCCATTGACAAATGGCGGTACATGGGCACCGGACTAACCCGGGGCCTTCGACATCGTGAGAGAACCATGCGCTCCAAGCCTGCTCCCGTGGCCGACCCTTCGGCGCTGATCCGCCGCGCCCTGGGCCTGTGCCGCATGCTGCGCAACTGGCCGCCCGAGGTGCTGGATGAGCTGACGGCGCTGTCCCGCCTGGGCCGCTACGAGCGCCACCAGCAGGTGCGCGCCGCCGACCCCAAGCGGCGCGAGGTGCTGGTAGTGGCTTCGGGCTGCGTGGAAGTGGGCGGCGTGGACGCCACGGGCTCGCGCTTCGTGCTGTCCATGCACAGCGCGGGCGACATCGTGGGCCTGGCGCGGCTGCTGGAGCACACGCAATTCGTCTACGACTACCACGCGCACCAGCCCACCGTGCTGGTGGAGATACCCGGCGAGTCCTTCCTGGCCCTGCTCGATGCCCATCCGCCGCTGTGGAAGGACATCTGCCTGCTGGTGCTGGCGCGCATGCACGAGCTGATCGTCGTCCAGCAGCGCCACGCCTTCAGCAACATCGACAACCGCGTGGCCGAGCTGCTGGCGCGGCTGGCCCCCACGCATGGCCAGCCCGCGCCCGACGGGCAGGGCGTGGTGCTGCGCATCTCGCAGAGCGACCTGGCCGCCATGCTGTCGGTCTCGCGCCAGACCATCAACAAGGAGCTGCGCCTGCTGGAGCAGCGCGGCCTGCTGCAGGCCGCCTATGGCCGGCTGACCATCGTCGACCTGGCGGGCCTGCTGCGCCTGGCCGATGCGGGCGCGCGGCCGGGGCCTTAGCCCCGGTCCGCTGGAATCAGTCCTCGTCCAGAGGCGATGCATCCTCGCCGAACAGGGCCTGGCCGTCGGCGCGCAGCAGCTCCAGCATGTGCCGGGCTGCGGGCGACAGATAGCCGTCGCGCCGGCAGGTCACGCCCAGGTGGCGGCGCAGCGTGGTGGCAGGCAGGCGCACTTCCCTGAGCGTGCGGCTGCGCTCCAGCCGCAGCGTGTGGCGCGAGACGAAGGTCAGCAGATCGGTCTTGGCCACCATGCGCGGCAGCAGCGGGATGGAGCCCGCCTCCACCTGCACCGTGGGCGCCGGCATGCCGCGCGAGGTGAAGGCCTGGTCCAGCCATTGCCGGCTGGGAATGTTGGCGCTGGGCAGGGCCCAGGGATGGCGCAGCAGCGCGGCCATGGTGATGCGCTGGCGCTCGAAGACGGGATGGTCCTGGCGCGCCGCGACCACCACCACGTCCTCGGCGATCGGGTGGGAGACCAGCTCCGGATCGCCCTCGGCCGTGAGGCCGATCAGCAGGTCCAACTGGCCCTCGCGCAGGCGGTCGCGCAGTTCCCAGCTGGGGCCGATCACGATGCTGATGGTGATGCGCCGCCCGTCGGCCAGGGCCTTGCTGCACAGCTCGGGCAGCAGGTGGTCGGCGGCCACCGGCCCGCTGCCGATGCGCACATGGCCGGCATGGCCTTCGTTGAAGTCGCGCACCTCGCGCAGCGCCTCCTGGCTGGCATTGCGCAGCATGCGCGCGCGGGCCAGCAGCACATCGCCCAGCGGCGTGAGGCGTATGCCGCGCCCGGCACGCTCGAACAGCGCGCCGCCCACGGTCAGTTCCAGGCGCTGTATGCATTTGCTCAGCGCGGGCTGGGTGCGCCCCAGCTGTTCTGCGGCCCGGCCCAGGTGCCCGAGGTCGGCCACGATCTCGAAGAAGCGCAGGTCGCGCAGGTGCAGGTCCATCGATGAATAAAAGTGATGTTTGAATGAACATTATCGAATGGACGGAATGGGTGGCGCTCACAAGAATGCGGTGCATCGACAAAGCGAATTGCCCTTTCCCATGACCGCCACTACCCACCCGCCCACCGTTTTCGTGACCGCGCCACGCCTGGCGCCCGCCGGGCTGCAGCGCCTGCAGGCGGCGCACTGCCGCGTGCTGTACCTGCAAGACGGCGGCGGCGAGGCCGAGGTTGCCGCCGTGCTGGCACGCGAGAGCGTCGATGCCGTGATCTCGCGCACGGCCACGCTGTCGGCCGCTGCCATCGCGGCCTGTCCCTCGCTCAAGGTCATCTCCAAGCACGGCGTGGGCGTGAGCAATATCGATGTGGCCGCGGCCAGCCAGCGGGGCATTCCGGTCTATGTGACGCCGGGCGCCAATGCCCAGTCCGTGGCCGAGATGACGCTGGGCCTGATGTTCGCGGCCGCCCGCCGCATCGCCTGGATGGATGCCGAGCTGCGCGCCGGCCGCTGGTCCCGCGCCCAGGACGGCCTGGAGCTGAGCGGCCGCACCCTGGGCCTGCTGGGCTTTGGCCAGGTGGGCCAGCGCGTGGCGCGCGTGGGGCTGGCGCTGGGCATGCAGGTGGTGGCCTTCGATCCGGCCTGCGCCCCAGGGCCCGGCACCGTGGCGGGCGTGCGCATGCTGGGCTCGGTGGACGAGCTGCTGCCCCTGTCCGATGTGCTCAGCCTGCACGTGCCCCTGAATGCCCGCACGCGCCATCTGCTCGATGCCGGCCGCATCGCCCAGCTGCCGCGCGGCGCCCTGCTGGTCAACACCGCGCGGGGCGAGGTGGTGGACGAGGCGGCGCTGATCGACGCCCTGCGCAGCGGCCACCTGGCCGCCGCCGGCCTGGACACCATGGCCGAGGAACCCCTGCCTGCGGGCCACGCCCTGGCCGCGCTGGACAACGTGGTGCTGACGCCCCATGTGGGCGGCTCCACGCCCGCCGCGCTGGCGGCCATGGCCGGCATGGCCGCCGCCAATGTGCTGGGCTGGCTGCAGGGCAGCCCCGCCGACCCTTCCCACTGCGTGAACCCCGAGGTTCTGCGCTGAGCTGTTTTTCCCGGAGATTTGCCATGACCACCCCATCCAGCCAATGGCCTGCGGGCTACCGCATCCATCCGCGCGCCGCAGGCCCCGAGGCCGGCGTCGTCCAGGCCTTCAAGGCCATTCCCGTGGCCGCCATCGGCGACGCCATGAGCCGCAATGTCGGCGCCATCGGCCTGCGCCAGTACCACGCGCGGCTGGAGGCCGTTCTCTGCGGCCCCGCCGTCACCGTGCGCGTGCGGCCCGGCGACAACCTCATGATCCACAAGGCGCTGATGATGGTGCAGCCCGGCGATGTGCTGGTCATCGACGGCGGCGGCGATGTCTCGCAGGCCCTGGTCGGCGGCCTGATGCGCACCACCTGCCTGGCGCGCGGCCTGGGCGGCCTGGTCATCGACGGCGCCATCCGCGACCTGTGCGAATGGGCGCAGGACGGCATGCCCATCTTTGCGCGCGGCCACACGCACCGCGGGCCCAGCAAGGACGGCCCGGGCGAGATCAATGTGCCCGTGGCCTGCGCCGGCCTGGCCGTGCTGCCCGGCGACCTGATCGTGGGCGATGCCGACGGCGTGATCGCCGTGCCCGCGGCCGAGGCCGCCGAGGTGCTGCGCCGCAGCCAGGCCCACCTGGCCCGCGAGGCCGTCATCCGCGAGACCAACCGCAGCGGCACGGCCGACCCCGAGCGCTTCGACGCCGTGCTGCGCGCCAAGGGCCTGCCGGTCTAGCGTCCCGCGCGCAGGCTGCGCCCGACTTTTCCCGCCATAACGATTCCAAGGAGACAAACAATGACAATGCGCAGACGGCATCTTCTGGGCGGCGCTGCCGCCGCCCTGGCCACGGCCTTCCCTGCACTGGCGCTGGCCCAGGGCGAATGGCCGCAGCGGCCCGTGCGCCTGGTGGTGCCGTTTCCGCCCGGCGGCGGCACGGATGCCACCTCACGCCTGGTGGCCGACCGGCTCAACATCGCCATGGGCTGGACCATGGTCATAGACAACAAGCCCGGCGCGGGCGGCAACATCGGCCTGGATGCCGTGGCCAAGGCCGCGCCGGACGGCTACACCATCGGCATGGGGCAGGCCGCCAACCTGGCCATCAATCCCAGCCTCTACGCCAAGATGCCCTTCGATGCGCTCAAGGACTTCACGCCCATCGCCAGCGTGGCCCTGCAGCCCGTGGTGCTGACCGTGCGGCGCGACTCGCCCTTCAAGAACCTGCAGGACTTCATCAAGGCGGCCAAGGCCAGGCCCGGCACCTACGGCATCGCCCAGGCCGGCAATGGCACGGTAGGCCACCTGGCCGGGGAAATGCTGGCACGCCGCGCGGGCATCGAGGTGCTGCAGGTGCCCTACAAGGGCGCCAATACCGCGCTCACCGACCTGATGGGCGGGCAGGTGGACCTGTACTTCGGCAACACGGTGTCGGTGATGTCGCAGCTGGCCACGGGCAAGATCCGTGCGCTGGCCGTCACCTCGGCCCAGCGCGTGCCGTCCCTGCCGGACGTGCCCACGGTGGCCGAGCAGGGCTATCCGGGCTTCGAGGCCTCCACCTGGCTGGGCCTGGTGGGGCCGGCCAACCTGCCCGCCCCCATCGCCGAGCGCATTGCCGACGCGACCATGAAGCTGCTGGCCACCAAGGAGGTCAAAGAGAAGCTGGCCCAGGAAGGCAGCATGGCCACGCCTGCCAATGGCGCGCAGTTCGGCGAGTGGATTCGCAGCGAGCACGCCAAATGGGGCAAGCTGATCCGCGAGGGCAAGTTCCAGATCAACTGACCATGGCAGCCCCAATCGAGGTCGACCGGCTCGACACCCCCAGTTCCTCCGCACCCCTGCCCGCACACCTGCCCGCACTCTTGGGCGCGGGCCAGGCCTCCTCCACGCCGCGCAGGCTCAGGCGCATCCTGTCGCTCGATGATTTCGAGCGGGCGGCGCGCCACCACCTGCCTGCGCCGATCTTCGCCTACGTCAGCGGCGGCTGCGAGACCGACAAATCCCTGCGCGCCAACCGCGAGGCCTTCGATGCCCACCGCTGGGTGACGCGCGTGCTCACCGACACTTCGCGGCGCACGCTGGCCACGCCGCTGCTGGGCCAGACCTGGGCCGCACCCTTCGGCATCGCGCCCATGGGCATCAGCGCGCTGTCGGCCTACCGGGGCGACCTGGTGCAGACGCGCGCGGCGGCGGCCGCCCGCATCCCGGCCATCCTGAGCGGCACCTCGCTGATCCGCATGGAGGAGGTGGTCCAGGCCAATCCCCAGGCCTGGTTCCAGGCCTATGTGCCCGGCGAGACCGAACGCATCGTGCAGTTGCTGGGGCGCGTGGAGGCCGCAGGCTTCGCCACCCTGGTCGTCACCGTGGATACGCCCGTGTCGGGCAACCGCGAGAACAACATCCGCGCGGGCTTCTCGACGCCGCTGCGGCCCGGCCTGCGCCTGGCCTGGGAGGGCATCACCCATCCGCGCTGGCTGCTGGGCACGGCGCTGCGCACCCTGGTGCGGCACGGCATGCCGCACTTCGAGAACTCGCAGGCCACGCGCGGCGCGCCCATTCTCTCGTCCACCGTCACGCGCGACTTCGGCGCACGCGACCACCTGAGCTGGGAACACCTGGCCCTGATACGCCGGCGCTGGAAGGGCCGCCTCGTGGTCAAGGGCATCCTCAGCCCGCAGGACGCGCTGGCCGCGCGCGATGCCGGGGCCGACGCCATCATCCTGTCCAACCATGGTGGCCGCCAGCTCGATGGCGCGGTCTCGCCCCTGCACATGCTGCCCCTGGTGGTGGAGGCGCTGGGGCCGGACTACCCGGTGATGATCGACAGCGGCTTTCGCAGGGGCAACGACGTGCTGGTGGCGCTGGCCCTGGGCGCGCACTTCGTCTTTGTGGGCCGGCCCTTCAACTATGCGGGCGCCGTGGGCGGCGAGGCCGGCGTGCTGCACGCCATCGCCATCCTGGCGGCCGAGATGCGGCGCAACATGGCCCTGATCGGCGTGCAAGGCCTGCAGGAGCTGGGGCCGCAGCACCTGCGACCGCGTTAGCCACGTGCCAGTCCCGAGGGTGGCGTGCCCCGCAATTGGCCCGCGGTTTCGCGGCGATGGGAAAATGGCGGAATGACCGCCTCCACCAACACCCTCACGATCACCCGTCCCGATGACTGGCACCTGCACGTGCGCGATGGCGAAGCCATGCGCAGCGTGGTGCCGCATACGGCCGCGCAGTTTGCGCGCGCCATCATCATGCCCAACCTCAAGCCGCCGGTGACCACCGCCGAGCAGGCGCTGGAGTACAAGCAGCGCATCCTCTCGGCCGTGCCCGAGGGCATGGCCTTCGAGCCGCTGATGACGCTGTACCTCACCGACAACCTGCCACCCGAGGAAATCGTGCGCGCCAAGGCGGCCGGCGTCGTGGCCTGCAAGCTCTACCCGGCTGGCGCCACCACCAACAGCGACCACGGCGTCACCGACCTGCGCAAGATCTACCCCACGTTGCAAGCCATGCAGCGCGAAGGCCTGCTGCTGCTGGTGCACGGCGAAGTCACCAGCAGCGACATCGACCTGTTCGACCGCGAGGCCGCCTTCATCGACCAGCACCTGATCCCGCTGCGCCGCGACTTCCCCGAACTCAAGATCGTCTTCGAGCACATCACCACGCGCGAAGCCGCCCAGTACGTGACCGAGGCCGACCGCTTCGTGGGCGCCACCATCACGCCCCAGCATCTGCTGTTCAACCGCAACGCCATCTTCACGGGCGGCATCCGTCCGCACTACTACTGCCTGCCCGTGCTCAAGCGCGAGACGCACCGCCTGGCCCTGGTGGAGGCGGCCACCAGCGGCCTGCCCAAGTTCTTCCTGGGCACCGACAGCGCGCCGCACGCGGCCCATCTCAAGGAACACGCCACCGGCTGCGCGGGCTGCTACAGCGCCCATGCCGCCATCGAGATGTATGCCGAGGCCTTCGACAATGCCGGCGCGCTGGACAAGCTCGAAGCCTTCGCCAGCTTCAACGGCCCGGACTTCTACAGCCTGCCGCGCAACACCGGCAAGATCACCCTGGTGCGCGAAAGCTGGACGCCGCCGGACAGCTTCGCCTTCGGCGAGGCGCAACTGAAGCCGCTGCGCTCGGGCGAAGCCCTGCCCTGGAAGCTGGTTTAAGCTGGCGGGACTGCCACCCGCCAGAGGATTGCCATGCCTGAGCCGCAACCGCGCATCGCCCTGCTGATCGACGCCGACAACGCGCCGGCCGAGATGATCGACGAGATCCTGACCGAGCTGTCGACCTTCGGCGTCATCGACATCCGCCGCGCCTACGGCAACTGGACCAAGCATTCGCTCAGCGGCTGGCAGCGCAAGCTGCTCGATTTCGCACTGCGGCCCATGCAGCAGTTCGACTACTCCAAGCACAAGAACGCCACCGACATGGCGATGACCGTGGACGCCATGGAGCTGCTCTACACCGAGCGGCCCGACGCCTTCGGCATCGTCTCCTCCGACGCCGACTTCACCCCGCTGGTCATGCACCTGCGCTCCAAGGGCGCGGCCGTCTACGGCTTTGGCATGGCGCAGACGCCCCAGCCCTTCGTCAATGCCTGCTCGCGCTTTCTGTACCTGGAGGCGCTGGGCGAGGCGGCGCCCGCCAACGGCAATGGCCAGGACGCCGCGCATGAGGCGGGCCAGGCGGCGGTGCCGCCCGTGGCTGCAGCCGCAGTGGCTACCGCTCCCCAGCCGCCGAACGGCGCTGGAAAGGAGCGTGCGCCGGCCCAGGCCGAGAACGAACCCTCGGCAGAACCCCAAGCCCAGCCCCAGCGTCCCTGCCTGCGCGTTCCCAGCCAGGAACTGCGCCAGGACAAGCGGCTGCTGGCCATGCTGCGCAGCGCCGTCAACGCCACGCAGGATGAAAGCGGCTGGGCCCATGTGGGCGCCGTGGGCGCGCAGATCGGCAACAAGGCCTCGTTCGATGCGCGCAACTACGGCTACGCCACGCTCACCAAGCTGCTGGCGGCCACGCAGGCCTTCGAGATGCGCGACGAAGGCACCTCGCGCGTGGCCGTGCGCGACAAGCGCCTGGCCAAGGCCCAGTCCAGGCCGTCCGGCAATTGACGTTTCCCATCGACTGGAATGCGCCCTGGCTGCAGGGGCTGCAAGCGCAGGGCAGGGCGGCCTGCCTGCAGGTGGCGCAGGGCCGGCCGGTCTGGCAGGCCCTGCAGTCACTGGCCGACGCACAGTCGCTGCCCTGGCGCTTTGTGCCCCAGCACGATCTGCCCGAAGGCAAGGCCTACGAGCAGTTCATCTTCGAGACGCGCTGCATCCCCACGCGCGACAACCTGCATGACTTCTTCAACGGCCTGATCTGGCTGCGCTGGCCCGCGCTCAAGCAGCGCTGCAATGCCCTGCAGGCCCGCGCCATTGCCCAGGCGGGCGTGGGTTCGCAGCGCGGGCCGCTGCGCGATGCCGTCACCGTGCTGGACGAGAACGGCGCCCTGCTGCTGGCGCCGGCCGCGCTGTGCGATGCGCTGCGCCACCGGCGCTGGCACCAGCTCTTCGTGGAGCAGCGCGCGCTGTGGCGCCAGGCCAGGCTGCTGCCCATAGGCCATGCGCTGCTGGAAAAGCTGGTGCAGCCGCGCAAGCCCATCACGGCCCATGTGCTGTGCGTGCACACGGATGGTGCAGGCGCCACGGCAGGCCCCGCCACGGCGGACATCGACGCCTGGCTGGCCGGCAGCATCTGGCTGGAGGCCGACACGCTGGCGTGCAAGCCTTTTGCACCCTTGCCCGTGCTGGGCGTGCCCGGCTGGTGCCACGAGAACGAGAACTTTTCCTTCTATGATGACTCTCTCGTGTTCCGGGCGCCCCGTTCCGCACAAGCATCACAACAAGGAATGACAACGGCGCAGGACCCGGCTTGAAAACAGCCGGTGGGGCCCTCACTTTTCAACGCTGCAGGGCCCAGATCCTTCCCCCTTTTCCCCACTTTGTGGAGAACCCACTGATGAAACGCATCGCACTTTTTCTTTTGACCAACGTCGCCGTCGTGGTGGTGCTGGGCATCGTCGCCAGCCTGCTGGGCGTCAACCGCTTCCTGACTTCCAATGGCCTGAACCTCGGGGCCCTGCTGGGCTTCGCCTTCATCATGGGCTTTGGCGGCGCCATCATCTCGCTGCTGATCTCCAAGCCCCTGGCCAAGTGGAGCTCGGGCGTGCACGTGATCAACGAGCCGCGCAACGCCGATGAGGCCTGGATCGTCAACACCGTGCGCGGCTTCGCCGACCGTGCCGGCATCGGCATGCCCGAAGTCGGCATCTACGAGGGCGAGCCCAATGCCTTCGCCACCGGCGCCTTCAAGAACTCGGCCCTGGTGGCCGTGTCCACGGGCCTGCTGGAAGGCATGACGCGCGAAGAGGTGGAGGCCGTGATCGGCCACGAGGTCGCCCACATCGCCAATGGCGACATGGTGACCATGACCCTGATCCAGGGCGTGATGAACACCTTCGTGGTCTTCCTGTCGCGCGTCATCGGCTATGCCGTGGACAGCTTCCTGCGCAAGAACGACGAAAGCAGCTCGGGCCCCGGCATCGGCTACTACGTGACCACCATCGTGCTGGACATCGTGCTGGGCTTCCTGGCCGCCATCATCGTGGCCTGGTTCTCGCGCCAGCGCGAGTTCCGCGCCGACGCGGGTGCCGCCCAGCTCATGGGCCGCAAGCAGCCGATGATGAATGCGCTGGCCCGCCTGGGCGGCATGCACCCCGGCGAGCTGCCCAAGAGCGTGGCCGCCATGGGCATTGCCGGCGGCATCGGCAAGCTGTTCTCGACCCACCCGCCGATCGAAGAGCGCATTGCCGCGCTGCAGAACGCGCAGAACCTCTGATTCAGCATCAGGTTCGACACGCTGGAACCTGTCCAGTGGGGGCCCGGTCATCGACTGGGCTCCGCTTCCCGAAGCCCCATCAGAAATGCTTGTCCGGTGCTGCATTTATGCGAATGTAGTAACGTACAAGCATTTTCTTTGACGGAGGTGCGTCATGCAGATTTCGACCTTCAGCAGCCGTGAATTCAACCAGCATGTTTCCGCTGCCAAGAAAGCGGCCAGCGGTGATGACGTGGTCTACATCCTGGACCGGGGGCAACCTGCCCACGTGCTGATGAGCATTGAGAAATTCCGTGAACTGTCGGGGCAGACCCGGAACATTCTTCAATTGCTGGACATGCCCGAGGCCGCCGATATCGATTTCGACATTGAGCGCACGAAGGATTTGCCGCGCGCCGTGGACCTGTCCTGATGTATCTGGTGGACTCCAACATCGTTTCCGAACTGCGCAAGGCATCGTCGGGCCGCGCGAACGATGGCGTTGTGGCCTGGGCGCAATCGGTCGCGGCCGACTCCCTTTTCATCAGCGCGATCACGCTGATGGAGCTGGAGAAAGGCGTGCAGTTGAAAGCCCGGCAAGACCCGGTTGCCGGGCAGGTGCTGCGCCGCTGGCTGGTGGAACGCGTGTTCACGGCCTTTCAGGGGCGAGTGCTGCCAGTGGATGCGATGGTTGCCATGGAAAACGCGGCCTACCACGTGCCTGCGCCGCGGCCGCTGGCCGACAGCCTGATCGCGGCCACGGCGAAGGTGCATGGCTTGTGCGTGGTGACCCGCAACATCAAGGATTTCGAGCCCTTCCATGTTCATGGAGTGCGCGTCTTGAACCCTTGGATGTAGGGCCCGTTTCAACCTCACGTACAGCCAGACTTGATCTTTACCCACGCTTCACAAGCCCCTGTCAACAACCGGCAGGGGCTTTTTCGTTGTATCTGCATGGCCGCCCAAAGTGCGGCCAGGAGTGCATCGTGAAGTCTGTATCGATTCAAACGCCGGGTCGTCGCCTGGCTCCGGCCCTGGTCCTGGCTGCCGCCACCGTGGCATTGACCGGCTGCGTGGTGGCGCCTGCCTATCCCGTAGGTCCTTCGGGCGAGGTGGTCTACGCGCCCATGGCGCCGCCGCCGCTGCAGACCGAGGTCATTCCGGTCGCTCCCTCGCCGGTTCATGTCTGGATCGGCGGCTCCTGGGGCTGGGGTGGCGGCCGCTATGCCTGGCGCCCCGGTTACTGGGCCGCGCCGCCGCACCCCGGCTATGGCTGGCGCCCGCACGGCTGGGACCATGGCCCGCGTGGCTGGTACCAGCGCCCGGGCGGCTGGTACCGCCGCTGAGTCAGCTGGCGGCGGCGTCGCCGCTGCCGCCCTGGCCGGCCTTGGCCAGCAGGAAGTCGATGCAGGTGCGCACGGCCCGCGTCTGATGACGGTCGGGCAGGTACAGCAGGTACATGTGGGTGCCGAAGATGCTGAGCCGGTACTCCTGCAGGGTCAGCACCACCTCGCCGCTGGCCACCTTGTCCTGCACCACGTAGTCGGGCACCAGGCCCACGCCCAGGCCCGCCAGAATGCCCTGGCGCAGGAAGGGGAAGTGCTCGGAGATCATGGTCGGCGCCAGCAGCACCTCCTGGCGGTCCGTCCCCTGGTAGGCCGACAGGCGCAGCTGGCGGCCCATCACGCCGGCCGTGATCAGGGGGCTGTTGCGCAGCTCGTACAGCGTGGTGGGCAGGCCGTGCTGCTGCGCATACTCGCGTGAGGCGCAGGCCACGTAGTGCACATTGCCCAGGCTGCGCGCAATCACCGACAGCGGCGGCTCCTGGATCACGCGGATGGCGATGTCCACCTCGTCGCGCAAATGGTCGGCGCGGTTCTCGAACAGCACATCCAGCACGATGCCCGGATACAGCCGCTTGAACTCGATCAGCCAGTCGCTCATCACGATCTGCCCATAGCCGCTGGGCACGCTCAGCCCCACGCGGCCTGCCATCCCCTGGCCCAGCGACGTGATCGTCTCGCGCGCCGACATCATCTCGTTCTGGATCGCGCGGCCATGCTCGTACATCCGCATCCCCACCTCGGTCGGCTCCACGCGCCGCGTGGTGCGCCGCACCAGCTGCACCCCCACCGATTTTTCCAGCTGCGTCAGGTGATAGCTCACATTGGCCCGCGTCATCTTCAGCTTGCGCGCCGCCTGGCTCAGATTGCCGCTATCGATGATTTCCACCAGCAGGGTCAGGGAGTTCAGATCCATGGATATGTCCAGATACTTTGCTTCGCCCACAGCCTATGAAATGGGCGGGGCTCCAAAACCAGGGACACCGAGCAAGGGCCTACGCCGGCCGTGCCGCCCTGCAGCGATGGTGTCGTCCCCCTCCTCGCGCAGCAAATAGAGGGGGGAAGGCGCGCAAGCGCTTCAATGTCAAAGATTTTTTTACAGTCTGTCAATCATTCATGGGATTGTAAAGAACCATTGTCGTGGCAAGAATGGATGTTTTGAGTGGAAAACCCAAGTTCGGAGACATACAGATGAGCGAACAAGCCCAGGCTTCCGTGGTCCAGACCCGCCTTGATGGTGCCGTGCTGGTGGTCAGCATCAACAATCCCCCCGTGAATGCCCTGGGCCAGGCCGTGCGCGCCGGCCTGCTGGCTGCCGTGGAGCAGGCCGAATCGGATGCCGCCGTGAAGGCCGTGCTCATCGTGGGTGAGGGCAAGGCCTTCATCGCCGGAGCAGACATCCGCGAATTCGGCAAGCCCGCCATGCCGCCCTCGCTGCCCGAGGTGCTCAATCGTCTCGAAGCCTCCGACAAGATCGTGGTCGCCGCCATCCATGGCCCGGCCCTGGGCGGCGGCCTGGAAGTGGCCATGTCGGCCCACTACCGCCTGGCTTTGCCGGCTGCCAAGCTCGGCCTGCCCGAAGTCAACCTGGGCCTGCTGCCCGGCGCTGGCGGCACGCAGCGCGCACCGCGCCTGATGGGCGTGAAGGCGGCCGCCGACCTCATGCTCAGCGGCAAGCACCTGTCGGCCAAGGCCGCGCTGGCCGCCGGCCTGGTGGACAAGCTGGTGGACGGCACCGACGCCACGGCCGCAGGCCTGGTCTACGCCAACGAGCTGCTGGCATCCAATACCGCGCCGCGCCGCACGCGTTACATCGAGATTGCCGACAAGGCCGCCGCCCTGGCCGAACTCGACGCGCTGGCCGCCGAGACCGCCAAGAAGAGCCGCGGCCTGTTCTCGCCGCTGAAGATCGTGGAATGCGTGCGCGCCGCCGTGGAGCTGCCCTTCGACGAAGGCATCGCCAAGGAGCGTGCCCTGTTCGTGGAATGTCTGAACAGCCCGCAGCGCGCCGGCCTGATCCACGCCTTCTTCGCCGAGCGCGAAACCGCCAAGATTCCCGAAGCCAAGGCCGCTGCGCCGCGCCACTTTGCCAAGATCGCCGTCATCGGCGGCGGCACCATGGGCGCCGGCATCACGGTGTCCGCGCTGGACGCGGGCCTTGTGGTGACCATGATCGAGCGCGACGCCGAGTCCATCGCGCGCGGCCAGGCCAATGTGGAGAAGGTCTACAACGGCCTGATCGCCAAGGGCCGCATGACCGAGGAGGCCAAGGCCGCCGTCATGGCGCGCTACACGCCCAGCACCTCCTATGACGACATCAAGGATGTGGACCTGGTGATCGAGGCCGTGTTCGAGGACCTCGAAGTCAAGAAGGCCGTGTTCAAGGAACTGGACCGCGTCTGCAAGCCCGGCGCCGTGCTGGCCACCAACACCTCCTACCTGGACATCGACGCCATTGCCGCCGCCACCTCGCGCCCGCAGGACGTGATCGGCCTGCACTTCTTCAGCCCCGCCAACATCATGAAGCTGCTGGAGATCGTGGTGCCCGCCAAGGTGGCGCCCGACGTGGTGACCACGGCCTTCGAGCTGGCCAAGCGCATGAAGAAGGTGCCCGTGCGCGCCGGCGTCTGCGACGGCTTCATCGGCAACCGCATCCTGGCCGTCTACAAGCAGGCTGCCGACTACATCATGGAAGACGGCGCCAGCCCCTACGAGATCGACGAGGCCGTGCGCGGCTTCGGCTACCCGATGGGCCCGTTCCAGGTCACCGACCTGGCCGGCGGCGACATCGGCTGGGCCACGCGCAAGCGGCGTGCTGCCACGCGCGATCCCAAGGCCCGCTACGTCGAAGTGGCCGACCGCGTCTGCGAGCGCGGCTGGTTCGGCCAGAAGACGGGCCGTGGCTTCTACCTCTACCCGCAGGGCGCGCGCGTCGGCCAGCCCGACCCCGAAGTGCTGGCCATCGTCGATGCCGAGCGCGCCAAGAAGGGCGTGACGCCGCGCAAGTTCACCCCTGAGGAAATCATGCGCCGCTACATGGCCGCCATGGTCAACGAAGGTGCCAAGGTGGTGGAGGAGGGCATTGCCCTGCGCCCGCTGGATGTGGACGTGACCTTCCTGTCCGGCTACGGCTTCCCGCGCTTTCGTGGCGGCCCCATGAAGTGGGCCGACATGCAAGGTCTGGACAAGGTGCTGGCCGACATCCGCGAATTCGCCAAGGAAGACGCGCTGTTCTGGAAGCCCGCTCCCCTGCTCGAAAAGCTGGTCGCCGAAGGCCGCGATTTCGAAAGTCTGAACAAGGCAGCGTAAGCCGCCCCGCGTTTCCCCGCCATGCCCTTGACCCGCTCCGTCCAACGCAGAGCGGGCAGGGCCGTGCACAACCACAACAATTTTCCAGAGACAAGCAAGGACCGACCATGCGCGAAGCCGTCATCGTTTCCACTGCCCGCACGCCCCTGACCAAGTCGCACCGCGGCGAGTTCAACGTCACGCCCGCCGCCCAGCTGGCGGCCTTCTCGGTCAAGGCCGCGGTCGAGCGCTCGGGCATCGACCCGGCCATGATCGAGGACCTGATCCTGGGCTGCGGCAACCCCGACGGCTTCCAGGGCCGCAACCTGGGCCGCCAGACCGTGCTGCGCGCCGAGCTGCCCCTGTCCATCGCGGGCACGACCATCACGCGCTTTTGCGCCTCGGGCCTGCAGTCCATCGCCATCGCGGCGGGCCGCATCGTGGCCGAGGGCGTGGACGCCATGCTGGCCGGCGGCATCGAGACCATCTCGGGCATCCGCCCCGGCAACAACCTGCCCACCGACATGGACCCCTGGCTGGTCGAGCACAAGCCCGCGCTGTACATGGCCATGATCGACACGGCCGACATCGTGGCGCGCCGCTACGGCATCAGCCGCGAGGACCAGGACGCCTTCTCGCTGCAAAGCCAGCAGCGCACGGCCGCCGCCCAGGCCGCCGACCTGTTCAAGGACGAAATCATTGCCTGCGCCACGCGCATGGCCGAGAAGAACAAGGACACGGGCGAGATCACCTACCGGGACGTGGTCGCCACCAAGGACAACTGCAACCGCGCCTCCACCACGTTGGAAGGCCTGGCCAAGCTGGAACCCGTCAAGGGCCCGGACCAGTTCATCACGGCCGGCAATGCCTCGCAGCTGTCCGATGGATCGTCGGCCTGCGTGCTGATGGAAGCCAAGCAGGCCGAGCGCCTGGGCCTGTCCCCGCTGGGTGCCTTCCGCGGCTTTGCCGTGGCCGGCTGCGAGCCTGACGAAATGGGCATCGGCCCCGTCTTCGCGGTCCCCAAGCTGCTGGCGCGCCACGGTCTCAAGGTCGAGGACATCGACCTGTGGGAACTCAACGAGGCCTTCGCCTCCCAGGCCCTGTACTGCCAGCGCAAGCTGGGCATTCCCAACGAGCGCCTGAACGTCAACGGCGGCGCCATCTCCATCGGCCACCCCTTCGGCATGACGGGTGCGCGCCTGGCGGGCCACATCCTGCTGGAAGGCCAGCGCCGCAAGGCCAAGTGGGGCGTGGTCACCATGTGCATCGCAGGTGGCATGGGCGCCGCAGGCCTGTTCGAAATTTATTGAATAAGCACCCCCTGAGCGGCTGGCGCCGCTTCCCCCTCTCTCGCTTCGCGGGAGGGGAACGACGCCCTTGCTGCGGGGCGGCCCTTGCTCGGCGTCCCTCGCTTAGGGCACGCCAATTTCAGGGCTGCAAACGGCTTACAACGCCACGGATTACTGGGGAATAGCAATGGATTTGCAATTTACGACTGAAGAACTGGCCTTCCGCGACGAGGTTCGCGGCTTCCTCAAGGACAAGCTGCCCGAGGACCTGTCGCACAAGGTCAAGAACGGCCTGCAGCTGAGCAAGCAGGACATGGAGCGCTGGCACGCCATCCTCAACGAGCGCGGCTGGCTGGCCAACCACTGGCCCGAGCAGCACGGCGGCCCGGGCTGGAGCGCGGTGCAGAAATTCATCTTCGAGCATGAATGCGCACTGGCGGGCACGCCGCGCATCGTGCCCTTCGGGCTGAGCATGCTGGGCCCCGTCCTGATCAAGTACGGCAACGAGGCGCAGAAGGCCCACTGGCTGCCGCGCATCCTCAATGGCGCCGACTGGTGGTGCCAGGGCTATTCGGAGCCGGGTTCGGGTTCGGACCTGGCCTCGGTCAAGACGTCTGCCGTGCGCGATGGAGATCACTACATCGTCAACGGCCAGAAGACCTGGACCACGCTGGGCCAGCACGCCAACATGATCTTCTGCCTGGTGCGCACCAACCGCGAGGCCAAGGCGCAGCAGGGCATCAGCTTCCTGCTGGTGGACATGAACTCGCCCGGCGTGGAAGTGCGCCCCATCATCACGCTGGACGGCGAGCACGAGGTCAACGAAGTCTTCTTCACCGACGTCAGGGTGCCCGTGGAGAACCTGGTCGGCGAGGAGAACAAGGGCTGGACCTACGCCAAGTACCTGCTGACCTACGAGCGCACCAACATCGCGGGCGTGGGCTTCTCGGTGGCCGGGCTGGAAAAGCTCAAGGCCGTCGCCGGCCGCATGCTGCGCAACGGCAAGCCGCTGACGCAGGACCCGCTGTTCGCGGCCCGCCTGGCCAAGGTCGAGATCGACCTGGAGAACATGAAGACCACCAACCTGCGCGTGATCGCCGCCGTGGCCGGCGGCGGCGTGCCGGGCGCCGAAAGCTCCATGCTCAAGATCCGCGGCACCGAGATCCGCCAGGAAATCCTGTCCCTGGTGCGTCGCGCCATGGGGCCGTACGCCGCGCCCTTCATCGAAGAGGCCCTGCAGGCCGGCTACGACCAGCCCGCCATCGGCGACGCGGCTGCCGCCACGGCCGCCGCCGCGTACTTCAACTACCGCAAGCTGTCGATCTTCGGCGGCTCCAACGAAATCCAGAAGAACATCATCTCCAAGATGATCCTCGGCCTCTGATCCGGCAAGGAAAACGGAACATGAACTTCGAACACACCGAAGACCGCCGCATGCTGGCGGACAGCCTCAACCGCTTCGTCTCCGAGCAGTACGCCATCGAGGCGCGCAACCACGTCGCCTATGGCGAGGAAGGCCACAGTCCGCTGCTGTACGGGCAGTTCGCGGACATCGGCGCCATCGGCGCGCTGTTCCCGGAAGACGCTGGCGGCTTTGGCGGCCAGGGCTTCGACATCAGCGTGGTCTTCGAATGCCTGGGCCGCGGCCTGGTGGCCGAGCCGCTGCTGGGCGCCCTGGTCGTGGGCCAGGCCCTGATCGCGGCCGGCAGCGATGCGCAAAAGGAACAGCTGGCAGCCATCATCGGCGGCACGTCCATTGCGGCCCTGGCCCATGACGAGCCCGGCAGCCACTACGAGCTCAACAACGTCGCCACCACGGCCGTGCGCAGCGGCGACGGCTGGGTGCTGAACGGTGCCAAGGGCGTTGTCGCCTTCGGCGAGAAGGCCGACCTGCTGCTGGTCTCGGCCCGCACCTCGGGCAGCCAGTACGACGAGGCCGGCATCAGCCTGTTCCTGGTCCCCGGCAATGCCGCAGGCATCCAAAAGCGCGGCTACAACCGCATCGAGGGCGGCCGCGCGGCCGAGCTGGTGCTGGACAAGGTGCAGGTCGGCGCAGACGCCCTGCTGGGCGAAGAGGGCCGGGGCCTGCCCCTGCTGGAACGTGTCAGCGGCTACGCCGTGCTGGCGCTGACCGCCGAGGCCGTGGGCGCCATGGACGTGGCCAAGGACCAGACGCTGGAGTACCTGCGCACGCGCAAGCAGTTCGGCGTGCCCATCGGCAGCTTCCAGGCCCTGCAGCACCGCATGGCCGACCTGCTGCTGGAAGTGGAGCAGGCGCGCTCGGCCGTGATCAACGCGGCCGCCGCCATTGCGGACGAAGACCGCGTGGCGCGTGAGAAGGCCCTGTCGGCCGCCAAGTACAGCATCGGCCGCATCGGCACCCTGGTGGCCGAGGAAAGCATCCAGATGCATGGCGGCATCGGCATGACCTGGGAGCTGCCCCTGGCCCACTACGCCAAGCGCCTGGTCATGATCGACCACCAGTTCGGCGACGAGGACCACCATCTGTCGCGTTACATCGCACTCGGCTCGCAACACTGAGCCAAGGAAAGCCGCCATGACCGAAGCGAACCAAGTCCTGCTGACCCGCCGCGAAGGCGCCGTGCTGGTGCTGTCCAACAACAACGTGGCCGCGCGCAATGCGCTGTCGCCCGAGTTCTACGCGGCCGTCTCGGCGGCGCTCAAGAGCGCGGCGACCGACCCCACCGTGGGCGCCGTGGTGCTCACGGGCGAGGGCGGCCACTTCTGCGCGGGCGGCGACCTGCGCCAGCTGGCCAAGCGCCGCGAGCTGCCGGTGCAGGAGCGACGCGCCAAGCTCGAAGGCCTGCATGACCTGATCCGCAGCGTGCGCGACTTTCCCAAGCCCGTGATCGCCGCCGTCGAAGGCGCGGCGGCCGGCGCGGGCCTGTCGCTGGCCCTGGCCTGCGACATGCTGGTGGCCGCGAAGAACGCCGTGTTCTCGGTCGCCTACGTCAAGGTCGGCCTCACGCCCGATGGCGGCGCCACCGCCTTCCTGGCCGAGTTCGTCTCGCGCCAGGTGCTGACCGAGCTGTGCCTGACCGGCGAGCGCATCAGCGGCGAGCGCCTGCATGCCCTGGGCCCCGTCAACCGCCTGTCCGAACCGGGCCAGGCCCAGGCCGACGCCGTGGCGCTGGCCGCCCAGGTGGCCACCGGCCCCGACCAGGCCATGGCCCTGATCAAGGACCTGTGCCGCCAGGCGCCGCGCAACACGCTGGAAGAGCAGCTGGAGCTGGAGGCGCAGTACATGGTGCGCTCTCAGGAGAGCGAGGAATCGCGCGAAGGCATTGGCGCCTTCCTCGAAAAGCGCAGCGCCGACTTCACCAAGCTGCGCGGCTGAAACCGCTCAAGACCTAAAAGACTTTCCAAGGAGACAACGCACATGGCCGACAGCCACAACGATCAGAACCAGGACATCGACTTCCCGCTGGAGGGTGTGCGCGTGCTCGACCTCTCGCGCGTGTTCGCGGGGCCGCTGTGCGGCATGGTGCTGGCCGACTTCGGCGCCGAAGTGGTCAAGATCGAGCACCCGGGCCGCGGCGACGACACGCGCGACTGGGGCCTGCGCATCGGCAAGACCGAGACCACCTACTACAACAGCATGAACCGCAACAAGCGGTCCATCACGCTGGACCTGCAGACCCCCGAGGGCGTGAAGATCGTCCACGACCTGCTGCCCCAGTTCGACGTGGTCATCCACAACTTCAAGACCGGCGGCGCCGAGAAGCTGGGCCTGGGCTACGAGCAGCTCAAGGCCATCAAGCCCGGCATCATCTACTGCGCCGTGGCCGGCTATGACAGCAGCGGCCCCGAGGCCAAGCGCCCCGGCTACGACCTGGTCATCCAGGGCGAGGCCGGTCTCATGGCGCTCAACGGCGAGGCCGGCACGCCGCCGCTCAAGTTCGGCGTGGCCGTGGTCGACCTCATGACCGGCATGTACGCGGCCCAGGCCATCCTGGCCGCGCTGTTCCGCCGCGAGCGCACGGGCAAGGGCCGCCTCATCGAGATGGCGCTGTACGACAGCGGCATCATGATCACCGGCTACTACGGCCTGGATGCCATGCAGCTCGGCCATGACCCCGAGCGCTACGGCAATGCCCACCCCTCCATCGTTCCCTACGGCATGTACGAGGCGGCCGACGGCCCGCTGATCATCGCCGTGGGCAACAACGCCCAGTTCGACAAGTTCTGCCGCCAGGTGGTGATGCGCCCCGACATCGTCGAGGACGAGCGTTTCTCCACCAACGTCAACCGCGCCAAGAACCGCCTGGAGCTGGGCCCCATGCTCAAGGAACTGATCCGCTCCTTCCCGCGCGATCTGCTGCTGGAGCGCCTGACGGCCGCCGGCATCCCCTGCGGCCGCGTGGCCGGCCTGCACGAGGCCCTGACCAGCGAGCGCACGCGCCGTGGCGGCCTGCTGCAGGACATGCCCCACCCCGTGGTCGGCACCACGCCCGTGTTCGCGCCGCCCTACCGCCTGGACGGCCAGCGCCTGCCCATCCGCCATGCACCGCCCACGCTGGGCGAGGGCACGCGCGAGGTGCTGCACCGGCTGCTGAGCATGAGCGACGAGCAGCTGCAGCAGCTGCAGTCCAAGGGCGTGCTGACCCTGCCCGAGACCCCCGCGCAACAGGGATAAGAGGACCGATCACGCGACTGATTCCACGGGGGCCATTGATGCCCGGCTCCCGACCCGCCAGGTTTGCATGCCGCACCAAGACGGCACCCATAGACAGCAATACCCAGGAGACAAAACCATGAGCAACCAAGTCACACGCCGCGACATTCTTCAAGGGCTGGCCGCCATCGGCGGCACCAGCCTGCTGGCCACGGGCGCCACCAGCGCCCTCGCACAGGCCGGCAAGCCGGCCGCGTGGCCCACCAAGCCCATCCGCGTGGTCGTGCCCTTCAACGCGGGCGGCGCCACCGACATCATTGCGCGCACCATCGGCGAGGCCCTGGCCAAGCGCGTGGGCCAGCCCGTGGTCATCGACAACCGCGCGGGCGCGGCCGGCATCCTGGGCACGGACGCCGTGGTCAAGGCGCCCGCCGACGGCCACACCCTGCTGGTCTCGCTCAGCACCTCCATGCTGATCAACCAGTTCCTCTACACCAAGCTGCCCTACAACCCGCAAAAGGACATCGCCCTGGTCACCCAGATCGCGGCGGCGCCCGTCACCCTGGTGGTCCATCCCTCGGTGCCGGCCAACAACATGAAGGAGCTGCTGGCCTACGTGAAGGCCAACAAGGGCAAGCTCTCGTACGGCTCCTGGGGCGTGGGCTCGTATGCCCACCTGGCCGGTGCCTACATGAGCAAGACCATGGACGCCGACATGACCCACGCCGCCTACAAGGGCGAGGCGCCCATGATCCAGGAGCTGATCGGCGGCCAGCTGCAGATGTGCTTTTCCAGCGCGCTCAACACCAAGCCCTTCATCGACTCGGGCAAGCTCAAGGCCATCGGCGTCACGGGCAAGGAGCGCATGGAAATCCTGCCCAAGCTGCCCACCATCCATGAGCAGGGCGTCACCGACGACGCCTACGCCATCTACGGCTGGGTGGCCATGGGCGCACCGGCCGGCGTACCCAAGGAGATCGTGGACCAGCTCTACGGCCACCTGCGCGAAATCGCCAAGGACCCCAAGGTGCTGGAGCGCACCGTGGGAGCAGGCTTCATGCCGCTGATGAACAGCCCGCAGGCCTTCCGCGAGAACTACCAGCGCGACATGCCGATCTGGAAGGCGCTGGTGGAAGAAGCCGGCGCGAAGCTTGATTGATTTTTCCGGCCCGCGGCAGCGGGCCGCCACCGACGACTGCTGAGACAGCTTTGAGAGGAGACTTCATGTACACGCGCAATCCCGCATCCCCGGCACGCCCCACGCGGCGCAGCGTTCTGGCCCTGGCCGCAGCCCCGCTGCTGGCCGGCCTGGCCGGCGGCGCCCTGGCCGAGACCGGCTGGCCCAGCAAGATGCTGCGGCTGGTCGTGCCCTTCCCGGCGGGCGGCCCCACCGACACGGCATCGCGCATCGTGGGCCAGAAGCTGGGCGAGCGTCTCAAGCAGACCGTGGTGGTGGAAAACCGCCCTGGCGCCTCCGGCTCCATCGCGGCCGTGCAGGTCGCCAAGAGCCCGGCCGACGGCTACACGCTGATGATGCTGGCCACGCCCACGCTGCTGGCGCCGCACCTGTACAAGAAGGCCGGCTACGACACCGTCAAGGACTTCACGCCCGTGGCCACGGTCTATGACCTGCCCATCGTCATCGTGGTCAATCCCACGCTGCTGCCCGATGTCACCGACCTCAAGAGCCTGATCGCCCACGCCAAGGCGCAGAAGGTCGCGCTCAACTACACCAGCTCGGGCGCCGGCAGCTTCGGCCACCTGAGCATGGAGCTGCTCAAGCAGATGGCCGGCTTCGACATGCAGCACGTGCCCTACAAGGGCGGCGTGCCCGCCATCACCGACACCATCGGCGGCCAGGTGCCCATCATGTATGCCGACCTCGTGGCCGCGCTGCCCCACATCCAGGCCGGCAAGCTGCGCGCCATCGCCGTGGGATCGCCCCAGCGCGTGGCCATGCTGCCCGACACCAAGACCATTGCCGAGCAGGGCATCAAGGGCTACGACGCCGTCTCCTGGGGCGGCCTGCTGGCGCCCAAGGGCACGCCCAAGGCCGTGGTCGACCGCATCGCCAGCGAAGTTCAGCAGATCCTGGCCGACAAGGACATCCAGGAAAAGCTGCTCAACGCAGGCGCCATCGCCGCCTACCAGAACCCCGCCCAGCTGGGCCAGCGCATCCAGCAGGACTACACGCGCTGGGGCCAACTGATCCGCGACAAGGGCATTGCAGTGGAGTGACATCGACATGAAGACACGCATCACCGAACTCTTTGGCATCGAGCACCCCATCATCCAGGGCGGCATGCACCATGTGGGCCTGGCCGAGCTGGCCGCCGCCGTCTCCAACGCGGGCGGCCTGGGGCTGATCACGGGCCTGACCCAGCGCACGCCCGAGCTGCTGGCGCGCGAGATCGCGCGCTGCCGCGAGATGACGGACAGGCCCTTCGGCGTCAACCTGACCTTCCTGCCCTCGGTCAATCCGCCCGACTACCCGGGCTACGTCAAGGCCATCATCGAAGGCGGCGTCAAGGTCGTGGAGACGGCGGGCAACAACCCGCAGAAATGGCTGCCCGCGCTCAAGGAAGCCGGCATCAAGGTCATCCACAAGTGCACCTCGGTGCGCCATGCGCTCAAGGCCGAGGCCATCGGCTGCGACGCCATCAGCGTGGACGGCTTCGAATGCGGCGGCCATCCGGGCGAGGACGACATTCCCAATTTCATCCTGCTGCCGCGCGCGGCCGAAGAACTGAAGATTCCCTTTGTCGCCTCGGGCGGCATGGCCGACGGCCGCTCGCTGGTGGCTGCGCTGGCGCTGGGCGCCGAGGGCATCAACATGGGCACGCGCTTCATCGCCACCCAGGAAGCGCCCGTGCACGACAACGTCAAGCAGGCCATCGTCGCGGCCAGCGAGCTGGATACGCGTCTGGTCATGCGCCCGCTGCGCAACACCGAGCGCGTGCTGACCAACCCGGCCACCGAGCGCCTGCTGCAAAAGGAGCGCGAGCTGGGCGCGGCCATCACCTTTGCCGACATCGCGCCCGAGGTGGCCGGCGTCTATCCGCGCATCATGCATGACGGCGACATGGACGCAGGCGTCTGGTCCTGCGGCATGGTGGCCGGCCTGATCCACGACGTGCCCACGGTCCAGCAGCTGATCTCCGGCATCATGGACCAGGCCCATGCACTGATCAACGAGCGGTTGGCCGGCCTGGCCCGCTGACCGCCCATCTTCACAGGACTTACGCAAACAGGATGCGACAACGTGCTGCGCCCCATGGCAAGCCGCTTGCCTTGTTCCTTCTTGCGTAAGTCGTACTTCAAAAACCAGGAAAGAGCTTTCTCATGAAAATCCTTGTACCCGTCAAACGTGTCGTGGACTACAACGTGAAGGTCCGCGTGAAGTCGGACGGCACGGGCGTGGACATCGCCAACGTCAAGATGAGCATGAACCCCTTTGACGAAATCGCCGTCGAAGAAGCCGTTCGCCTCAAGGAAAAGGGCGTGGCCACCGAAGTCATCGCCGTCTCCTGCGGCGTGGCCCAGTGCCAGGAAACCCTGCGCACGGCCATGGCCATCGGTGCCGACCGCGGCATCCTGGTGGAGACCACCGAGGAGCTGCAGCCCCTGGCCGTCGCCAAGCTGCTCAAGGCCCTGGTGGACAAGGAACAGCCCGGCCTGATCATCCTGGGCAAGCAGGCCATCGACGACGACGCCAACCAGACCGGCCAGATGCTGGCGGCCCTGGCCGACCTGCCCCAGGCCACCTTCGCCTCCAAGGTTGAAGTCGCTGGCGACAAGGTGAATGTCACGCGCGAAGTGGACGGCGGCCTGGAAACCCTGGCCCTGAGCCTGCCGGCCGTCATCACCACCGACCTGCGCCTGAACGAGCCGCGCTACGTCACGCTGCCCAACATCATGAAGGCCAAGAAAAAGCAGCTGGACACGGTCAAGCCTGAAGAGCTGGGCGTCGATGTCGCCCCGCGCCTGAAGACGCTCAAGGTGGCCGAGCCCGCCAAGCGCGGCGCTGGCGTGAAGGTGCCCGATGTGGCGACCCTGGTCAGCAAGCTCAAGAACGAAGCCAAGGTCATCTAAAGGAATTCGCAGACATGACATCCCTCGTTATTGCAGAACACGACAACGCTTCCATCAAGAGCGCCACGCTCAACACCGTCACTGCGGCCCTGGCCTGCGGCGGCGACGTGCATGTGCTGGTGGCGGGCGAGAATGCCGGCGCCGCTGCGCAGGCCGCTGCCCAGATCGCTGGCGTGTCCAAGGTCATCCACGCCGACGGCGCCAGCCTGAAGGACGGCCTGGCAGAGAACATTGCGGCGCAAGTGCTGGCGATTGCTTCGAACTACAGCCACATCCTGTTCCCCGCCACCGCCAGCGGCAAGAACGCTGCGCCGCGCGTGGCCGCCAAGCTGGACGTGGCCCAGATCAGCGACATCACCAAGGTGGACAGCGCCGACACCTTCGAGCGTCCCATCTACGCAGGCAACGCCATTGCCACGGTGCAAAGCAGCGACAAGATCAAGGTCATCACCGTGCGCGGCACGGGCTTTGACGCAGCGGCCACCACGGGCGGCAGCGCCCAGGTGGAGCAGTTGGCCGCCGCTGGCGACAACGGCAAGAGCAGCTTCGTGGGCCGCGAGGTCACCAAGAACGACCGCCCGGAACTGACGGCCGCCAAGATCATCGTCTCCGGTGGCCGCGCGCTGGGCAGCAGCGAGAAGTTCAACGAAGTCATGACCCCGCTGGCCGACAAGCTGGGCGCCGCCATCGGCGCTTCGCGCGCAGCGGTGGACGCAGGCTATGCGCCCAATGACCTGCAGGTCGGCCAGACTGGCAAGATCGTGGCGCCCCAGCTGTACATTGCGGCCGGTATTTCCGGCGCCATCCAGCATTTGGCCGGCATGAAGGACTCCAAGGTGATCGTGGCGATCAACAAGGACCCCGAGGCACCGATCTTCTCGGTGGCCGACTACGGCCTGGAGGCCGACCTGTTCCAGGCCGTGCCCGAGCTGGTGCAGTCGCTGTAGGAACGCAAGGCACCGCACCGGGAGGCGGTGCCAACGGGCCCGGGTGAAGTATCCGGGCCCTGGCCAGAGCGGCACACAAGGCATGTGCCCCGGCCCCACCTGGTTCAGAGATGCAGGAGACAGATATGCAGATTTCCATTGGCCGCCGCAGCCTTGCGCTTGCGGCTGTTGTCTTTGTGGCCACCACGGGCGCCAGCGCACCGGCATGGGCCCAGGCCAGCGACTTTCCCACGCGCCCGATCACGCTGATCGTGCCCTTCCCCGCAGGCGGCTCCACCGACCGCCACATGCGCACCCTGGCCGACATCGCGGGCAAGCAGCTGGGCCAGACCATCATCGTGGAGAACAAGCCCGGCGCGGGCGGCACGCTGGGCCCGGGCAACATGTCCCGCACGGCCAAGCCCGATGGCTACACCATCACCCAGTTCCCCATGTCCATGCTGCGCATGGCGCACATGCAGAAGACGGCCTGGAACCCGGTCACGGACTTCACCTACATCATCGGCGTCTCGGGCTACACCTTCGGCTTCACGGTGCGCTCGGACTCGCCCTACAAGAGCTTCAACGAATACATTGCCGCCGCGCGCAAGAGCCCCGGCAAGATCGAGTACGGCTCCACCGGCATAGGCTCCTCGCCCCACCTGCTGATGGAGGAACTGGCCGAGAACGCCAAGGTCACGCTCAACCACGTGCCCTTCAAGGGCAACGCCGACCTGCAGCAGGCCCTGCTGGGCGGCCACGTGGCCGCGCAAAGCGATGCCTCGGGCTGGGACACCTATGTGGACGGCGGCCAGATGCGCCTGCTCATGACCTTCGGCGAAAAGCGCACCCAGCGCTGGCCCGACGTGCCCACGGCCAAGGAGCTGGGCTATGGCGTGGTCTCCACCTCGCCCTACGGACTGGCCGGCCCCAAGGGCATGGACCCGGCCGTGGTGCGCAAGCTGCACGACGCCTTCAAGAAAGCCATGGATGACCCGCGCCACATCGAGGTGCTCAAGCAGCTGAACCAGGACGCCTGGTACCGCTCCGGCGCCGACTATGCGCAATGGGTGCGCGAGGCCTATGCCAAGGACAAGGTCCTGATCGACCGCCTGGGCCTGGCCGCCAAGTAGGCCTGTCCTCCAATGCGCCCGCAGGGCCAGGGGGCTGGCGGGCGCAGTCCGCTTGAGATTCGTGAATTCGTGAAACGGAGTCCCTCATGACTGTCTCCCTGCCTTCGCCCGATGCGCCCTTCACCACGCTGGCCGAACTGATCCGCAGCCACGCGCGCCAGCAGCCGGCCCATGCCGCGCTGCGCGACGACCAGCAGACGCTGAGCTACGCGCAGCTTGACGCCCTCATGGACCGCGTGGCCGCCGCGCTGCAGCGCGACGGCGTGCAGCCTGGCCAGGCGATTGCCATCTGCGCGTTGAACTCGGTGCGCTATGCCGCCCTGTTCCTGGGCGCTTTGCGCGCGGGCGTGGTGGTTGCGCCGCTGGCGCCGTCCTCCACGGCCGACAGCCTGGCCTCCATGCTGCGCGATGCCCAGGCGCGCCACCTGTTCCTCGACAAGGCGGCCCAGGACCTGGTGCCTTCCGACGGCGCCCTGCAATGCATTTCGCTGGACGGTGCCGCGCCCGGCCGGGCCTTTGACGACTGGCTGGCGCCCGAAGGCGCGCAGCCCGCGCCCGTGAGCGTGGAGCCGGCCGCGCCGTTCAACATCATCTATTCCTCGGGCACCACGGGCACCCCCAAGGGCATCGTGCAGTCGCACGGCATGCGCTGGGCCCACATCAACCGGGGCAGCGTCTACGGCTACGGCCCCGAGGGCACGACGCTGCTGGCCACGCCGCTGTACTCCAACACCACGCTGGTGGTGTTCTTCCCCACGCTGGGCAGCGGCGGCTGCGTGGTACTGATGCCTAAATTCGACGCGGCCCGCTACCTGCAGCTGGCCCAGCAGCACCGCGTCACCCACACCATGCTGGTGCCCGTGCAGTACCAGCGCATCATGGCGCTGCCGCAGTTCGGCGAGCATGACCTGTCCAGCTTCCGCGCCAAGTTCTGCACCAGCGCGCCGTTCCGGGCCGAGCTCAAGGCCGACGTGGTGGCGCGCTGGCCCGGCAGCCTGACCGAGTTCTACGGCATGACCGAAGGCGGCGGCACCTGCATCCTCGAAGCCCATCTGCACCAGGACAAGCTGCACACCGTGGGCAAGCCCGCCGAGGGCCATGACATCCGCCTCATCGACGAGGACGGCCGCGAGGTTGCCCCGGGCGAGGATGGCGAGGTCGTGGGCCATTCGGCCAGCATGATGACCGGCTACCACGGCCAGCCCGCCAAGACGCGCGAGGCCGAATGGTTCGACCCCACGGGCAAGCGCTTCATCCGCACGGGCGACGTAGGCCGCTTCGATGCCGATGGATTCCTCACCCTGTTCGACCGCCGCAAGGACATGATCATCAGCGGCGGCTTCAACATCTACCCCAGCGACCTGGAAACCCAGCTGCGCGCCCACCCGGCCGTGGACGACGTGGCCGTGGTCGGCGTGCCCTCCGAGCAATGGGGCGAGACGCCCGTGGCCTACGTGGTGTCGCGCGCGGGGCAGCCGGCCCTGCCCGAGGACATCATGGGCTGGTACAACCAGCGGGCCGGCAAGACCCAGCGCCTGGCGGACCTGCGCTTCATTGCCGAGCTGCCGCGCAGCGCCATCGGCAAGGTGCTCAAGCGCGAGCTGCGCGACCAGTACGCGACGGGGCGCTGAACCGGCGGATGCTTTCTGCAAACGATGTCCACCACGATGTCCACCACGATGTCCACCAAGAGGTACACCCCATGAGCAACGACACCACGATGTCCGAGGTCCGCCGCCAGGTGACGGCCGAGGAATGGCAGACCCGCATCGAGCTGGCCGCCGCCTACCGGCTGGTCGCCCACTTCGGCTGGGACGACCTGATCTTCACCCACATCTCGGCGCGCGTGCCGGGCCAGCCCGACCAGTTCCTGATCAACCCCTACGGCATGCTGTTCGACGAGATCACCGCGTCCAGCCTGGTCAAGGTCGATCACGAAGGCCGGCCGCTGATGGAGACCGAATACGACGTCAACCCGGCCGGCTTCGTCATCCACAGCGCCATCCACGACGGCCGTCCCGAGGTGC
Organism: Delftia sp. DLF01; assembly: GCF_014852125.1. Classification (NCBI taxonomy): domain Bacteria; kingdom Pseudomonadati; phylum Pseudomonadota; class Betaproteobacteria; order Burkholderiales; family Comamonadaceae; genus Delftia; species Delftia sp. DLF01. The sequence goes on along the minus strand of NZ_JACVAZ010000002.1, from coordinate 728,643 downwards.
AGTGCGTGCTGCACACGCACACGCGCTATGGCGTGGCCGTCTCGGCGCAGAAGGAGGGGCTGCTGCCCATCTCCCAGCAGTCCATCTTCCCGCTGGCGCGCCTGGCCTACCACGACTACGAAGGCGTGGCCCTGCGCGACGACGAGAAGCCGCGCCTGGTCGATGACCTGGGCGCCAGCAACTTCCTCATCCTGCGCAACCACGGCCTGCTGACCTGCGGCCGCAACGTGGCCGAGGCCGTGCTGGCCATGTACACGCTGGAGTCGGCCTGCCGCATCCAGATCCTGGCGCAGTCGGGCGGCGGCGAGCTCACGCGCATCCCGCAGGACATCATTGCCGATGCGGTCAACCAGTCGCGCCAGGTCACCAAGGGCAAGGGCGCAGGCTTGGCCTGGCCCGGCCTGCTGCGCCGCCTGGACCGCATAGACCCTTCTTACAAGGACTGAAGGAAACCATGGGAATTCTGGTCAATATCCACCCGAGCATGGGCGCGCCCATCGTCGACTCGCTGCGCGCGCTGGCGCCCGGCGTGCAGGTCTGGGGCCACCGCGAGGAGGCGCCGGCCGACGCGGTCGAGGCCATGCTCGCCTGGAGCCTCAAGCCGGGCGTGCTGCCGGCCTATCCGGGCCTGAAGCTGCTGTGCGCGCCCAGCGCGGGCGTGGACAAGCTGCTGGCCGTGCCCGACCTGCCGGCCGGCCTGCCCGTGGCGCGCACGGTCGATCCGCAGCAGCATGTGGAGATCGCCCAGTACGTGGTCGGCACCGCGCTGCGCCACACGCGCGAGCTGGACCTGTTCGCGCGCCAGCAGCAGGCCGGCGACTGGCTGCGCCGCCCCGTGCGCGCCAGCGCAGACTGCCGCGTGGGCATCCTGGGCCTGGGCGAGGTCGGCCGCTTCGTGGCCGGCGCCATGCAGGCCGTCGGCTACCCCGTCGCAGGCTGGAGCCGCAGCGCCAAGAGCATTGCAGGCCTGGCCACGCACAGCGGTGCCGAAGGTCTGAAGCAGCTGCTGTCCACCAGCGACATCCTGGTCTGCGCCTTGCCGCTCACGCCCGAGACGCGCGACCTGCTGGACCGCCGCACCCTGTCCCTGCTGCCGCGTGGTGCCTACTTCATCAACGTGGGGCGCGGCGAACAGGTGGTGGAAGACGACCTGCTGGCCCTGCTCGACGAAGACCACCTGGCAGGCGCCGCGCTGGACGTGCTGCGCGACGAGCCGCCCCAGCCCGGCAACAAGGTCTGGGGCCATCCCAAGGCCTTTGTTACGCCGCACATCGCGGCCCAGGCCTCGGCCGACACCGTGGCGCGCCAGTGCCTGGAGAACCTGCGCCGCCTGCGCGCGGGCGAGCCGCTGTTCAACCTTGTGGATGTGGCGCGGGGGTATTGAGCCTTGTTTTCCACCAAACGCCGCGCTGTTGCGCGGCGTTTTTTTCCCTTAGAAGAACCCAGAGACACCATGCCTTCGACTTCCCGCCGCGGCTTTTTGCAATCGACCGCTGCCGCCGCTGCAGCAGCCACCACCGTGCTGGCCCCCTCGGCCTGGGCCCAGAGCCCCTGGCCCTCCAAGCCCATCCGCATCATCGTTCCCTACACGGCAGGCGGCTTCACCGACCAGATGGCGCGCCTGCTGCAGGTCGGCCTGCAAAAGGCCCTGGGCCAGCCCGTCATCGTGGAGAACAAGCCGGGCGCCAACAGCATCATCGGCGTGGACCAGATCGCCAAGGCCGCGCCGGACGGGCACACCTTCGGCGTGGTCATCGCGGCCTATGCGGCCAACACCACGCTCTATCCCAAGCTGCCCTACAACCCGAAGAAGGACCTGGTCGGCGTCTCGCTCATGGGCGTCTCGCCCCTGGTCGCTGCCGTGGCCATGAATGCGCCCTTCAAGACCACGCCCGAGCTGATCGCCTATGCCAAGGCCAATCCCGGCAAGGTGGGCTTCGGCTCCTCGGGCAGCGGCTCCAGCGCCCACCTGACCACCGAGCTGATGAAGCTGCTCACCAAGACGGACATGGTCCACGTGCCCTACAAGGGCGCCGCGCCCGCGCTGGCCGACCTCATGGGCGGCCAGATCCCGCTGTTCCTGGACCCGCCGCCCAACCTCATCCAGCCCGCCAAGGCCGGCCGCATCCGCCTCATCGGCGTGGCCAGCGACAAGCGCCTGGCCGCGCTGCCCGACGTGCCCACCTTCGTGGAGCAGGGCTACGACGGCTTGCTGGGCAGCACCTGGGCGGCCATGATCGCGCCGGCCGGCGTGCCGCGCGAGATCGTGCAGCGCATGTCCGCCGAGGTGTCGCGCATCATCCGCAGTGCCGAGGTGTCGCAGCGGCTGGAGCAGGTGATGGGGACGTTTGCGGAGGGGTCCACGCCTGAGGAGTGCGATCGGTTCATTGCTGCAGAGACGGAGAAGTGGGGGAGGGTGATTCGGGAGGCGAAGGTGACGGTGGACTAGGTTTTGCTGGTCCGTTGACCCTTTTGTTCGTCGGTCTGTTTTTCTGTTTTTGCCCCTGCCGGGTGGTTGTTTTTCGAGGCCGGGGTTCGGCCCGGCGGCCGACCCGCTTTCTTGTCGCGCGACAAGAAAGCGGGGCAAAGAAGCGCGCCCCGAACTGCCCACGACCCTTCGCTTCGCTGCGGGCGACCTGCGTTGGGCGGGATGCGGGGTGCGCCGTGAAACTCGTTGCGCGCTGCGCGCTTCACTCAAACATCACGGCGAGCTAGACAACGAAGCAAGCCTGTCCTTCGGCAGGCTTGCCACCCCGCATCCCGCCCAACGCAGGCGTGGGCAGAAGGGGGGGAGGCTGAAGGACAGCCAACAGCCAGAAATACAAACAGCCGATGCGCATTGGTGCGCTCGGCTGTTTTCACGGAGTTTGGTGCGGCGTCAGGGTTCGGGCCTGGCGGTGTTGCGCAGGACGTGGATTTCGTCGTCCATGGAGGTGGCCAGCCGTTCGGCGCTGTGCTGGATGGTGCGCAAGGCGCTGATCACCACATCCGGATCGCGCAGGCCTTCTGGCGTCTGCAGCCATGACTGCGCGAGCTGAGATAGTGCAGAGACCTCGTTGCAGCCTGATTGAACCATGGCGTTCATCTCGGCGACGGCCATGGTCAGTTGCGTGGTTTTGGCGCTGCTGGGTCGGACTTCCTGCTTCATGGCATGGCCCTCCATGTGAATGTGAGGGCGCTCTGAATCATTGGCGCTGTATGCATGGTTCCGTGCTCCTTTGAGAGACTTGAAACCACCAATCCGCGTTCTTACGCGCAGACAGGTGGACGGGATGTTAAGAACACGCTCAAAGCCGTGCGGACGCCCTTGCGGGTAGCCCCATCCCGTCCATAACCGTAGGGACGTGGGCGTACACCCACGATCCGGCAATGCAGACGTGACAAGGCCTCGTTAACGGGGAGGCCGCACCGCTTTGAGAAAAGGTGTTCTTACGCACCAGCCCCTGTACTGGGGGCCACTCGGAATGATAGAGGCTTTGAATGAAAGCGAGGCCAAAGTCCCAGGCCGAGCGCAGCGACCGCCACGACGCAGGTTGCCCGCAGCGAAGCGGAGGGGCGCGGACATTCGGGTCGCCTTCTTTGATCTGCCCTTTCTTGGCGAATCAAGGGCAGTCGGCTGCCGGGCCGAGACTCGGCCTCGCAAAGAACCCCCCGGCAGGGGCAAAAACAATCAAGCAGCCCCCACCCTCCACCGCCTCCTGGGCGCCCTCAACGCATGCCTTTCCCGATAGGCCGCAGGCGCCATTCCCACATACCGCAAGAACACCCGCCGAAACGCCGAGGCATCCCCATACCCGCAGGCCAGCGCCACGGACGGTACGCTCTCCAGCGTGATCTCCAGCAGCACCCGGGCCCGCGCGCAGCGCAGGCGGTGCAGGTGGTCCAGCGGGCTGTGGCCCAGTTCCTGCTGGAAGTGGCGCAGCAGGGTGCGCGGGCTGGTGGATGCCGCGTCCGCGAGGGCCTGCAGGTTATAGGGCTGCTCCACGCGCGCCTCCAGCCAGGCGATGGCGTGGGCCAGCACGCTGTTGCGCGTGGCGGGAATGCGGCGGTCCTGCAGGGCGGCGCGGGTGGCGCGTTCGCGCTGGGCATCGGGCTGCAGCACGGCGGCCAGCGCTGCGGCCAGGTCGTCGCCGAAGGCATGGCGTGTGAGCGCGACGGCCATGGGTGCCAGGGCCTCGGGGTGGGAGGCGCTGAGCCAGGGCCTGTCGTCCACGAAGGGCTGGCCCTCGGCCAGTTCGATGCCCGGGAAGTCCAGGCCGAAGCCGCCCATGAAGTACCAGGGCAGGGCCACAAGCCGGCCCTGGCAGCGGCCGCCCGCTGCCGCAAACCAGGCGGCGCTGCCCAGGGTGCATACGGCCAGGCCCTGGTCGAAGGCCGTGGTGATGCGGCGCACCAGGGCCGGATGCGCGGCGACGATGTCGCGGATGGAGGGAATGTCGGGGCAGTGCAGCGCGCTCACGAAGACGGCCTGCGCGGGCCCCTCGGCTGCCGCGCCTTCGGCCGCATGCGGCATGGCAGGCAGGGGCCGGCCCTGGCCGTCGACCCAGCGCCAGCCAAAGCGTGGCGCGCGCCGGCCCAGGCGCAGGCTGGCGACCAGGTTGGCGCTGCGCAGCATTTCGACCAGGTGCGCGGCATGGCCGATGGCGCTGTGCTCCAGGCAGGGCAGCTCGATGATGAAGGCTCGGGGCATGGCGGTTCTGGCTCCTCGAATGGCGATTTTGACGTGCCCGTCATACGTGCTTCACTTTTAGCATGGCTGCTTGTGCCACTTTCCAGGACCACGAAGATGCTCCACACCAGCGCCGAGACAAAGCCTTCCTCCTTCCCGCGCACTGGCCTGCGCTCCATCGCCCTGGCCGGGCTGCTGGCCTGCGGCCTGCCACTGGCGGCCAGCGCCCAGGGGCTCGATGCACAGGGCCTGGCGGCCCTGGATACCGCCATCCAGCCGCTGGCGCCCAAGATGGTGCAATGGCGCCGCGACATCCACCAACACCCTGAACTGTCGGGCCAGGAAGAACGCACGGCCAAGCTGGTGGCCGATCACCTGCGCCGCCTGGGCATGGAGGTGCAGACCGGCGTGGGCGGCACGGGCGTGGTGGGCGTGCTGCGTGGCGGCCAGCCGGGCAAGACCGTGGCGCTGCGTGCCGACATGGATGCGCTGCCCGTGGCCGAGAAGACCGGCCTGCCCTTTGCCTCCAAGGCCAAGGCCCAGTACATGGGCAAGGAGGTTTCGGTCATGCATGCCTGCGGGCACGATGCCCACGTGGCCATGCTCATGGGCGCAGCTGAGGCGCTGGCCGGCATGCGCGCGAAGCTGCCCGGCACGGTGAAGTTCATCTTCCAGCCCGCCGAGGAAGGCGCCCCGGTGGAGGCCGATGCCCACGGCCATGTGCCCAGCTTCGGCGCCAAGGCCATGGTGGAGGCCGGCGTGCTCAAGGACGTGCAGGCCATCTACGGCCTGCACATCACGGCCAACCTGCCCTCGGGCATGGTGGGCTATCGCAGCGGGCCGCTGATGGCGGGTTCGGACAGCCTGAGCATCCTGGTCGAGGGCCGGGGCGGCCATGGCTCGTCGCCGTGGAATGCGGTCGATCCCATCGTCGCGGCCAGTCAGGTGGTGCTGGGCCTGCAGACCGTGGTCAGCCGCCAGCTCAACATCAGCCTGGAGCCTGCCGTGCTGACGATCGGCTCCATCCAGGGCGGCACGCGCTACAACATCATCCCGGACAACGTGGAGATGCAGGGCACGCTGCGCACCTTCGACGAGGACATGCGCCAGGAGGCACACAAGCGCATCACCGCCACGGCCGAGCAGATCGCGGCCTCCAGCGGCGCCAAGGCCAAGGTGCGTTTCGGTCCCGTGGCCTATCCGGTGACCACCAACCCCGCCGCGCTGACCGAAGCCTCGCTGCCCGCGCTCAAGCTGGCCATGGGCGGCAAGGCCATGGTGATTCCCAAGGTCAGCGGCTCCGAGGATTTCTCGGAATTCCAGAAGGTGGTGCCTGGCTTCTTCTACTTCCTGGGCGCACCGCCGGCAGGCCAGGACTTTGCCAAGGCACCCTCCAACCACTCGCCGCTGTTCGACATCGACGAGAAGCAACTGCCCACGGGCGCGCGTTCACTTGCCGCGCTGGCTGTGGACTATCTGCAGCGCAACCCATAGTTATTGGAATCCCCCTGAGCGGCGGACGCCGCTTTCCCGTTGCACGGCGCCCCCTCTCTCGCTACGCGGGAGGGGGACGGCACCCGCGCTGCGGGGCGGCGCGGCCGGCGTAGGCCCTTGCTCGGTGTCCCTGGCCTGTGCGAGCCGCGTCGGCTTTATTTGGCGCTAGCGATTGCCGATGGGCCTTTCCACCACCGGGCGATGGCGAGCCGGAAGGGCAGCAGCAGCGCCACGCCCAGCACCAGCTTGACGCCCAGGTCGCCCAGGGCCCAGGTCACCCAGGGCTCGGCGGCGCCTGCGAAGGCGATGCTCCAGAACAGGAAGGTGTCCAGGCAGGCGGCCAGCAGCGTGGCCACCAGGGGGGCACGCCACCAGCGGCCTGCACGCAGGCGGTGGAACACGCCGATGTCCAGCCATTGCGAGGCAATGAAGGCCGCGCCCGAGGCCAGCGCGATGCGCGGCGGCGCCAGCACCAGCGAGGCGGCCACGGCCACGGCGAAGCCCACCCAGGCCACGCGCCGGGCCTGCTGCGGGCCGAAGCTGCGGTTGACCAGCTCGCTCACCAGGAAGGCGAACGGATAGGTGATGGCGCCCCAGGTCAGCCAGTCGTTGATGGCGTACTGCACCAGGATGTTGGACGACAGCACCACCACGCCCATGGCCGCGATGGCGGCCAGCAGCTGGGTGCGCGAGGGGGCGGCGAAACGGGGCGGGCGCGGTGTCATGCTGCGCCACCGGAGCCGCGTGCGCCCGACGAGGGCAGGGGCAGACCCAGGATGGCGCAGGCCACGGCCTCGCCCACCTTGACGCCATCCACGCCGGCCGACAGGATGCCGCCCGCGTAGCTGGCGCCTTCTCCGGCCGGGTACAGGCCGCGCGTGTTCAGGCTGTGGAAGTCCGCGCCGCGCTCGATCTTCACGGGCGAGGAGGTGCGCGTTTCCACGCCGGTGAGCACGGCGTCGTGCATGTCGTAGCCACGGATCTTCTTGCCGAAGGCGGGCAGCGCCTCGCGCATGGCCTCGATGGCGTAGGCCGGCAGCACGTGGTGCAGGTTGGTCAGCGTGATGCCGGGCTGGTAGGAGGGCTCGACCTCGCCCAGCGCGGCCGATTCCTTGCCCGCGATGAAGTCGCCCACCAGCTGGCCCGGCGCGTTGTAGTTGCGCCCGCCCAGCAGGTAGGCCTTGGTCTCCAGCTGGCGCTGCAGCACGATGCCCGACAGCGGGTGCAGCTCGCCGTCCTTGAGGTCTTCCACGCCATGGGTCTTGCCGTCGAAGGCCCAGGCAAAGCTCTTGGCATCGCGCGGATAGTCGGAGGGGTCGATGGCGCAGACCATGCCGGCGTTGGCATTGCGCTCGGCGCGCGAGTACTGGCTCATGCCGTTGGTGACCACGCGCTCGGGCTCGCTGGTGGCCGCCACCACGGTGCCGCCCGGGCACATGCAAAAGCTGTAGACCGCGCGCCCGTTGCTGGCGTGGTGCACCAGCTTGTAGTCGGCCGCGCCCAGCAGCGGGTGGCCGGCATGCCTGCCCCAGCGCGCCCGGTCGATCAGGCCCTGCGGATGCTCGATGCGAAAGCCCACCGAGAACGGCTTGGCCTCCATGTGCACGCCGCGTTCGTAGAACATGGCGAAGGTGTCGCGCGAGCTGTGGCCCAGGGCCATCACGGCATGGTCGGTTTCCAGCCACTGGCGCTCGCCGCTGTCTTGGTCCAGCACCTCCAGGGCGGTGAGATGGCGGTCCTCGCCCTCGCCCTCGATGCGCATGTCACACACACGCTGGCCGAAGCGGATCTCGCCGCCCAGGCGGATGATTTCCTCGCGGATGCCCTCGACCACCTTCACCAGTTTGAAGGTGCCGATGTGCGGGTGCGCGGCATAGAGGATCTCGGGCGGCGCGCCGTGGGTGACGAACTCCTGCATCACCTTGCGGCCCAGGTGTCGCGGGTCCTTGATCTGGCTGTAGAGCTTGCCGTCGGAGAAGGTGCCTGCGCCGCCTTCGCCGAACTGCACATTGGACTCGGGCGCCAGCTCGCGCTTGCGCCACAGGCCCCAGGTGTCCTGGGTGCGCTCGCGCACCGAGCGGCCGCGCTCGATCACGATGGGCCTGAAGCCCATCTGCGCCAGCACCAGGGCCGCAAAGATGCCGCAGGGCCCGAAGCCCACCACCACGGGCCGGCGCTGCAGGTCGGCAGGCGCCTGGCCCACGGCATGCCAGCGCATGTCGGGCGTGGGGTTCACATGGGCATGGCTGGAGAACTGCTCCAGCAGTGCGGCTTCCTGGCTCTCGTCGGCCAGCGTCAGGTCGACGATGTAGACGGCCAGCAGCTCGGCCTTGCGCGCATCGAAGCTGCGCTTGTGCACGTGCACGGAGGCAATGGCCTCCTCGGCGATGCTCAGCTGGCGCGCGGCCAGGGCGCGCAGCGGCTCCAGGGGCAGATATTCGGTGTGGCTGTCGGGGTGGTATTGCACCGCCGACAGGGGCAGTTTCAGTTCAGAGACGCGGATCATGGCTTGTACCTATCAAGCAGAGGGCCGGCGATAGTAAGCCAAAGTGGGCGACCGCACAGGCTGCGGGCCGCACAGCCTTGGGGTGTGCTCGGGTTCGGATTTTCCGCCAGATATTCCTGGTCCTGGTCCTGGTGCCGTCCCGGTCCGGGCACGGACCTTGCATGCAGGGCCGGCCATCCGCGAGCGGGGTCCTTCAGTCCCGCTCTGATGGGGTGGCTGCATCTGCGCGAAGTGGTGGTGGAACGGATGTAAGCTCGCGGCAAGCCTGCGGGCGGGTGCTGCCCCAGGTGAACAAGATCAACGCATTCCACGCACCACAAGGAGACATTTCATGAAGCAACCCCCTTCCAGGCAACGCCTGCCCGCATGGCAGTGGATCGGCCTTGCGGCCGCCACGCCGCTGTTCCTCGCATCGTGCGGAGGCGGTGGCAATGGCGGATCGGGCCAGGACGACCTGGCCGCCTGTGCCATCACCTCGGGCGATGGCAGCGTGGTCGTGGGCTCGGGCCTGCCCGGTGATCCGGCCGCACCCGAACCCTCGTCGGGCTACCGCCTCGGCAAGAAGGCCCTGCACACCTCCAAGTACATGGTGGTCACGGCCAACCCGCTGGCGTCCAAGGCCGGTTGCGAGGTGCTCAAGTCCGGCGGCTCGGCCGTGGATGCGGCCGTGGCCGTGCAGATGGTGCTGGGCCTGGTGGAGCCGCAGTCCAGCGGCATCGGTGGTGGCGCCTTCATGCTCTACCGCGATGCAGCCACGGGCAAGGTCGTGGCCTATGACGGCCGCGAGACCGCGCCGGCCGCCGCCACGGAAAACTACCTGCGCTACGTGGACGACACCGCCGACCAGACCGCGCCCAAGCCCTCGGCGCGCGCCAGCGGCCGCTCCATCGGCACGCCGGGCGTGGTGCGCATGCTGGAACTCGCTCACAAGGACTACGGCAAGACCGCGTGGCCCCAACTGTTCAATTCGGGCATCGACCTGGCCAGCAAGGGCTTTCCCATCAGCGGCCGCATGGCTGCGGCGCTGGACGGCTCCAAGGTGGAACTGGCGCGCGACGCCGATGCCGCCAAGCTGTACTTCGATGCCCAGGGCAAGCCGCTGGCGCTGGGCGCCAAGTTCGTCAACCAGCCCTATGCCGACACGCTGCGCAGCATCGCCAATGGCGGCGCCGACGCCTTCTACCGTGGCGACCTGGCCCAGGCCATCGTCAGCAAGGTGGGCGTGACGCAGACCGTCTCGGACGGTGCGCCCATCACCCCCGGCAAGACCACGCTGCAGGATCTGGCCAGCTACGAGGCCAAGCGCCGCGAGGCCGTCTGCACCACCTACCGCGCGCGCTACATGGTCTGCAGCATGCCGCCGCCGTCGTCGGGCGGCATCGCCGTGGCCCAGGCCATGGGCATTCTGGAGAACTTCGACCTCAAGGCCTATGCGCCCACGGCCATCGATGGCGAGGGCGGCAAGCCCTCGGTGATGGGCGTGCACCTGGTCAGCGAAGCCCTGCGCCTGGCCTATGCCGACCGTGACAAGTACGTGGCCGACACCGACTTCGTGCCGCTGCCCGGCGGCTCGCCGGCGCTGATGCTGGACAAGAGCTACCTGCGCCAGCGCGCCGCACTCATCTCCACCACCAAGAGCATGGGCACGGCCCAGGCAGGCAACTTCGGCACGCCTTCGCAGGGCGTGGTCGATGTCAAGGAGGCCGGCACCACGCACATGAGCATCGTCGATGCCAAGGGCAACGCACTGAGCATGACGACCACGGTGGAGTCCAGCATGGGCTCCTTCCACGTCACGCGCGGCTTCGTGCTCAACAACCAGCTGACCGACTTCGCTGCCATCCCCAGCACCACCGAAGGCCCGGTCGCCAACCGCGTGCAGCCGGGCAAGCGCCCGCGCAGCTCCATGGCGCCCACGCTGGTGTTCGACCTGAAGACCGACGGCACCGCCGGCGACTTCAAGATGGCCACCGGCTCGCCGGGCGGCAGCACCATCATCCAGTACGTGACCAAGACCCTGGTCGGCGCGCTGGACTGGGGTCTGGATGCGCAGCAGGCCACATCGATGGTGGACTTCGGCGCGGCCAACAGCCCGACCACCAACGTGGGTGGCGAGCACCCCAACATCAACACGGCCAATGGCGGCAACGACGATCCGCTGGTCAGCGGCCTGCGTGCCCTGGGCCATGTGGTGTCCATCAGTGCGCAGTCCAGCGGTATTGGCACTATCTTGCGGGTGCAGCGCAATGGGCAGGCGCAGCTGGAAGGTGGGGCTGATCCGCGCCGTGAAGGGCTTGTTTTGGGCGATACCGTTCGCTGATTTTGGTCTGATGATTGACTGAGGAAGGCGCTGCTGGCATGGATGCTGGTGGCGCCTTTTTTGCTGGTTTGCTGGTGGGTCTTTTTTTGACCCTGCCGGGTGGTTGTTTTTCGAGGCCGGGGTTCGGCCCGGCGGCCGACCCGCTTTCTTGTCGCGCGACAAGAAAGCGGGGCAAAGAAGCGCGCCCCAAACTGCCCACGACCCTTCGCTTCGCTGCGGGCGACCTGCGTTGTGCGGGATGCGGGGTGTGCCGCAGAACTCGCTGCGCGCTGGCGCGCTTCGCTCAAACAACTGCGGCAAGTCAGATGACGAAGCAAGCCTGTCCTTCGGCAGGCTTGCCACCCCGCATCCCGCCCAACGCAGGCGTGGGCAGAAGGGGGGAGGCTGGGGGCAGCCAACAGCCAACAGCCAACAGCCAACAGCCAACAGCCAACAGCCAACAGCCAACAGCCGGCGCCATCGCTCCGCTCGGCTTCAAACCGGGGCCGAGCGAAGCGAAGGCCCGCACCACCTCCCCGTATGTCAGCGCCTGCGGCGTGGTGGTTGCGGGGTTGCAGTCCTGCCGAAGGACAGGACTGCTTCGTCATCTGACTCGCCGTGACTGTTTGAACGTAGCGCGCAGCGCGAAGAGAGTTTCACGGCGAACCCCGCAACCGCCACGACGCAGGTTGCCCGCAGCGAAGCGGAGGGTCGCGGACATCCGGGCCGCCTTTTCTTGGCCTACGTTCTTTTGGCGAAGCAAAAGAAGGTAGGTCGGCCGCCGGGCCGAAACCCGGCCTCGAAAAACAACCCCCCGGCAGGGACAAAAAAGCATCCCGGAATGGCAGCCCCTCTGAGGGCACACGCCCCATGACTGTCGCCTCAAAGACATGCCCCACCCCCCACAATGCGCAAAAAAACACCCCACCACCCCCCGCAAACCAAGCAACCACGCCACCCCCTGCTATAGAGCCATCAGTCCCGCACCCACGCTGCGCGTTTTCCCCACAAGCCCCAACGCTACGGGCTTGCCCGAATCCATGGTTGGCATGCATCCATCTAAATTGAACAGCAGCAAGTTCGATGGTCGTGAGCCTCTGAGGAAGATGGAAATGCAAAGACGAGTGTTTGGCGCATGGATGTGCGCATCGGTCCTGATGACGGGCGCAGCATGGGCGCAGGACAGCTATCCCAGCCGCCCCATCAGCCTGGTCGTGCCCTACGGCGCGGGCGGCGTGACCGACGTGGTGGCGCGTGCGCTGGCCCAGGGCATGGGCAAGCAGCTGGGGCAGACCGTGGTGATCGAGAACAAGCCCGGCGCAGGCGCGTCCATGGGCGTGATGGAGATGCGCACGGCCAAGCCCGATGGCTACCGCCTGACGCTGGCGCCCGTGAGCATCTTCCGCCAGCCCCACATCCAGAAGGTGCAGTACGACCCGGTGCGCGATCTCAGCTACATCGCCACCTACATGACCTATGACTTCGTGCTGGCCGTGCCCCAGGACTCGCCGTTCAAGACGGTGCAGGATCTGGTCGAGTTCGCCAAGAAGAATCCGGGCGCCGTGGATTACGGCACACCGGGCAAGTTCACGGCCAACCACGTGGTGATGGCGCTGCTGGAGCAGGCCACGGGCGCACGCTTCACGCATGCGCCCTTCAAGGGCGATGCCGAGGCGCTGAACTCGCTGATGGCCGGCCACATCAAGTCCGGCGTGTACGCCAACACGGTGCTGCCGTACCTGAGCTCGGGCAAGCTGCGCGCCCTGGCCTCGGCCTCCGAGGTGCGGCCCGAGGCCTTTGCCAACGTGCCCACGTTCCGCGAAGCCGGTTATGCCTTCGATGTGCCCTCGCCCCTAGGCATTGCCGGGCCGCGCGGCCTGCCGCCCGAGATCGTGCGCAAGCTCGAAGCCGCCATCAAGGCCGCCATGGACGACCCGGCCTTCCGCCAGGTCGTCGGCAACTACGGCGTGCGCACGCAGTTCCGCGGCAGCCAGGAGTACACGGCGTTCGCCAGGAAGGCGTTCGAGGACGAGAAGAAGATCGTGCAGAACATAGGCCTGGAGGATTGAGGCCGCTACGCGGGCGGCAGCCCGGCCATGGCCCGCGGGTCCACCAGCCGGTCGTACTCGGCCGCCGTGATCAGCCCCAGCGCCACGGCCGCCTCGCGCGGCGCAATGCCGCGCGCCATGGCCTCGCGCGTGATGCGTGCCACGGCGTCATAGCCCAGCACCGGGTTGAGCGCGGTGGCCTGCAGCAGCGAGTGGCTGACCTGTTGCTCCAGCCGCTCGGTGTGTGCCTGCAGGCCGGCCACCAGCTTCTCGGCAAACACGCGGCTGGCGTCGCCCAGCGCGCGCATGGCGCGCAGCAGGTGGTGGATCAGCACGGGCTTGGCCACGTTGAGCTCGAAGTGCCCGGCCGAGCCCGCCAGCGTGACGGTGAGGTGGTGGCCCATGGCCTGGTAGGCGGCCTGGACCACGACCTCGGCCACGGTCGGGTTGCGCTTGCCCGGCATGATGGAGGAGCTCAGCCCATCGTCGGGAAACACCAGCTCCCCCAGGCCGCAGCGCGGGCCTGAGCCCAGCAGGCGGATGTCATTGGCCATCTTGGCCAGCGAACCGGCCACCACGTTGAGCGCGCCCGAGACCTCGATGAGCGCATCGTGCGCGGCCATGCCTTCGAACTTGCAGGGGTTGGGCGTGACCGCCAGGCCCGTGAGCGCCTGTATCTCCTCGCAGAAGACCCGGTCGAATCCGGCCGGCGCGTTGAGCCCCGTGCCGGCCGCCGTGCCGCCCTGGGCCAGGCTCCACAGACGAGGTTGCGTGGCCCGCAGCCGGTCCATGCCGTGGCCCACCTGGTGGGCGAATGTCTCGAAGCTCTGGCCCAGCGTCATGGGCACGGCGTCCATCAGGTGCGTGCGCGCCACCTTGAGCACGCCGGCAAAGGCCAGGGCGCGTTCCTGCAGGCGCTGCTGCAGCTGTTCCAGGGCGGGCAGCAGGTGGTCGCGCAGCTCCAGCGCCGTGGCCAGGTGCATCACCGTGGGAAAGCTGTCGTTGGACGACTGCGAGGCATTGGCATGGTCGTTGGGGTGGACCGGGCTGCGCGTGCCCGGGGGCTGGCCCAGCATCTGGTTGGCGCGGTTGGCGATGACCTCGTTGGCATTCATGTTGGTCTGCGTGCCAGAGCCCGTCTGCCAGATGGTCAGCGGGAAATGCGCGTCCAGCAGGCCGTCGCGCAGTTCGGCGGCTGCGGCCTCGATGGCCGCGCCGCGCTCGTCGTCCAGCACGCCCAGGCGCCGGTTGGCGCGCGCTGCCGCCAGCTTCTGCAGCCCGAAGGCGCGGTACAGGCCCTGCGGAAAGCGCTCCTCGCCAATGGTGAACAGCTCCAGCGCGCGCTGGGTCTGCGCGCCCCACAGTCGGTCGGCAGGGATGTGGACGGGGCCGAAGGCATCGTGCTCGATGCGGGTATGAGCTTGGGTCGGTGCCTGGGCCTGGGTGCGTGTCTGGTCCATGGGCTCAGTCCAGCGAGATCTTCGCGTCGGCTGCCACCTTGCGCCAGCGCTCCACCTCGGCGGCCGTGTGGCGTGCCAGGGCTTCGGGGGCGTATTGATCTGCGGGCAGCAGGCGTATGCCCTGGGCGGCCATCCTGTCGGTCCAGGCCTTGTCGGCCAGCGCCTTGGTGTAGGCCTGGTAGACCTTTTGCACCACGTCGCGCGGCGTGCCCTTGGGCGCGTAGATGCCGTACCAGGTGGCGGTCTCGAAGCCGGGCAGCAGCTTCTGGCCCAGCGCTGCCGCGCCCGGGAACTGGGGCATGGGCTTGTCCGAGGTGAGGGCGATGGCGCGGATGCGCTCGCCCGCCAGCTGGGGCAGGGCGGTGTTGGTCTGGTCGAACATGGCATCGACCTGGCCCGAGATCACATCGGTCATGGCCGGTGCCGCGCCCTTGTAGGCCACCTGGGTGATCTCCATCTGCGCGCGGCTGGCGAACAGCGCGGCCACCAGGTGTGAGGTCGATCCCACGCCCGCGTTGCCGAAGTTCAGCCGGCCCGGGTTCTGCTTGCCGAAGGCCACCAGCTCCTCGGCCGTCTTGTACGGGGAGTTCTTGCCCACCAGCAGCACCAGCGGCGTGTCGGGGAAGCGGAACACCGCCTCGAAGTCCTTGACCGGGTCATAGGCCAGCTTCTTGTACAGCGACGGCGCCGCGCCCATGTAGCCCATGTGGCCGACCAGGAAGCTGTAGCCGTCGGGCGCCGAGCGCGCCGCCTTGGCCGCGCCGATGGTGCCGCCCGCGCCTGGAACGTTCTCGATGATGATCTGCTGGCCCAGCTGGGTGCTGGTGCGCTGGGCGATGTCGCGCGCCATGGCGTCCGTGGGGCCGCCGGCCGCGAAGGGCACGATCCAGGTCAGCGGCTTGGCGGGGTAGCCGCCCTGGGCGTGCGCGGCCAGGGCGAAGGTGGTGGCGGCCAGGGCAAGGGCCAGGCGTGGCAGGCGGGGAAGATGGAAAGGCATGGTGTTGTCTCCTGTAGTGCTGTGTTCTGTCCTGGGCCGGGGTTTCAGCGGCCGCTGGCTGTATGGGCGCGCGACAGCGCAAGGGCGCGGTCCACCATCTGCGGGGCCTCGCCCAGGTAGTTGCGCGGGTCGGTGAGGCGCTGCAGCGCCGCGCGGTCGAAATGGGCCGTGACTTCGGGCAGGCGGGCCAGCGCATCGGCCAGCGTGCCGCCCTCGGCGTTGACGCTGCGGCAGGCGGCATAGACGATGTCGTGCGCCTGCTGGCGGCCCGTGTGCGGGGCCAGGCCCATCATCACGGCCTCGGCCACGATCAGGCCGTCGGTCATGTCCAGGTTGCGGGCCATGCGTTCGGGATCGACGATGAGGCCGCCCAGCATGAAGCGCGCCTGGTGCAGGGCGCCGGCCGAGAGCACGAAGCTCTCGGGCAGGGCCACCCATTCGGCGTGCCAGGGGCCGGTGGCGCGCTCCAGGTCCTGGACCATGGCGTCCAGCATCAGGCCCGCATGCTGGCGCACGGCCTTGGAGGCGGCCAGCATCAGCTCGCTGGAGATGGCGTTGCGCTTTTGCGGCATGGTGCTGCTGGCGCCGCGCCCCGTGACGAAGGGCTCGAACACCTCGCCGAACTCGGTGGAGGACAGCAGCATCACGTCGTAGGCGATCTTGCCCAGCGAGCCGGTGACCAGGGCCAGGAAATTCACGGCCTCGGCCAGGCCGTCGCGCGCCACATGCCAGGTGGTGGCGGGCACGCCCAGGCCCAGTTCTTCCATCAGCAATTGCTGCACTTCCAGGCCCCGGCCGCTCAGTGAGGCCAGCGTGCCTGCCGCCCCCGCGAACTGGCCCACCAGCATGCGCGGGCGCAGTTCCTGCAGGCGCTGGGCATGGCGGTCGAACATGGCCAGCCAGATGGCGGCCTTGTAGCCGAAGGTGATGGGCAGGGCGTGCTGCAGGTGCGTGCGGCCGGCCATGGGCGTGTCGCGGTGGCGCTCTGCCAGGTCGGCCAGGATGGTGCGCAGCGCGGCGATGTCGGCATCGAGCAGATCCAGCGCATCGCGCACCTGCAGCACGGTGGCCGTGTCCATGATGTCCTGGGTGGTGGCGCCCCAGTGGATGTAGCGGCCTGCGTCGCCGCACTGTTTCACCAGCTGGTGCACCAGCGGCAGGATGGGGTAGCCGACAATGTCGGTTTCCTTGCGCAGCAGCTCGAAGTCCAGCGCGTCGAGGCTGCAGCGCTGCGCGATCTCGTGTGCGGCCTCGGCCGGAATCACGCCGCAGCGGCCCTGGGCGCGCGCCAGCGCGACCTCGACCTCGATGTAGCGCGACACCAGCGCGCTGTCGGCGAAGATGGCGCGCATGTCGGGGGTGCCGAAGGCGTCGCGGAACAGCAGCGAATCGATGGCGGTGCTGGAGGTGAAGGACGGAAGGGTCATGGTGCGCAATTGCGATTAAGTTCGGACATATCGTTATTTTCATTTATGTACGTACATTACGAACATCCGGGTTTGCCTGGGGTGAGGGCCTGCGCCCATGGCTGAGACACGCTATGCCCAGGTGGCGCGCGACCTGTCCGAGCGCATTGCCTCGGGCGAATACGCCGTGGGCGCCCTGCTGCCCACCGAGCTGGAGCTGTGCGACCGCTATGGCGTGAGCCGCCACACCGTGCGCGCGGCGATTGCCGAGCTGCAGCAGTCGGGGCTGGTATCGCGGCGCAAGAAGGTGGGCACGCGCGTGGAGGCGGCGCAGCCCCATGCGCACTACCGCCAGGCGCTGACCTCGCTGGAGGACCTGGTGCAGTTCGGCGCCACCCATGTGCGCGAGGTGCGGCGCATCGAGGAGGTGGTGCTGGACCAGGACCTGGCCGCCGAGCTGGACTGCCCGGCCGGCAGCCGCTGGCTGGCCATCTGCAGCCTGCGCCGCGACGGCGCCGCGCCGCACCTGCCCATTGCCTGGACCGTGGTCTATGTGGATGCGCAGCGCTTTGACACGCAGGAACTGGCCGAGCGCGTGCGCGCCGCGCCCGAGTTGCTGGTCAGCAGCCTGCTGGAGCAGCAATACGGCCTGCGCATCGCGCGGGTGCGGCAGGCCGTGGTGGGGGCGCTCATTCCCGAGGCGCTGTCGGAAGAATTGCAGGCCCCGGCCGGGTCAGCGGCGCTGAAGATCGTGCGCCGCTACCTGGATACCGATGGGGAGTTGATGGACCTCAGTGTGACCTTGCACCCGGCCAGCCGCTACACATTGCATACGCAGCTGGACCGGGATCTGGCGAGCGTCTAGCCGTTGGCGTTGGCAGCTTCCGAGCCCTGCTCTGCGAGGAAGCCGCCGCTCTGATGCGACCACAGCTTGGCGTAGATGCCGCCCAGCTCCAGCAGTTGCTGGTGCGTGCCCTGCTCGACGATGTGGCCCTGGTCCATGACGATGAGCCGGTCCATGGCCGCGATGGTCGACAGGCGGTGGGCGATGGCGATCACGGTCTTGCCGTGCATGAGGCTGTCCAGGCTTTGCTGGATGGCCGCCTCGACCTCGCTGTCCAGCGCGCTGGTGGCCTCGTCCAGCAGCAGGATGGGCGCGTCCTTGAGCATGACGCGCGCAATCGCCACGCGCTGGCGCTGGCCGCCCGACAGCTTGACGCCGCGCTCGCCCACCTGGGCGTCATAGCCGCCACGGCCCTTGAGGTCGGTCAGCGTGGCGATGAAGTCCGAGGCCTCGGCCTTTTGCGCGGCGGCCAGCATCTCCTGCTCGGTCGCGTCGGGGCGGCCGTAGAGGATGTTGTCGCGCATGGAGCGGTGCAGCAGCGAGGTGTCCTGCGTGACCATGCCCACCGCGCCGCGCAGGCTGTCCTGCGTGACGGTGCGGATGTCCTGGCCGTCGATGGTGATGTGCCCGCCCTGGGCTTCATGGAAGCGCAGCAGCAGGTTCACCAGCGTGGACTTGCCCGCGCCCGAGCGGCCGATCAGGCCGATGCGCTCGCCGGCGCGGATGTGCAGGTTCAGGTGGTCGATCACCTGCTTGCCGCCGTCCTTGTAGGCAAAGCTCAGGTCCTCGAAGGCGATGGCGCCGTGCGTGACCTGCAGCGGCCTGGCGTCGGGCGCATCCACGATGGTGCGCGGCTTGGTCAGCGTGAGGATGCCATCCTGGATGGTGCCCACGTTCTCGAACAGGCCCGTCATCTGCCACATCACCCAGTGCGAATAGCCCATCAGGCGCAGCGCCATGGCGATGATGGCCGCCACCACGCCTGCGCTGGCCTGTCCGGCCGACCACAGGTACAGCGCCGTGCCCGCCGAGCCCACCAGCAGCATCGTGATCATCAGGTGGTTGACGATCTCGAACTGGCTGACCAGCCGCATCTGCGCATAGCCCGTGGACTTGAAGGCCTCCATGGCGTTGCGCGCGTACTCGGCCTCGCGGCGCGTGTGGGCGAACAGCTTGACGGTGGCGATGTTGGTGTAGGCATCGGTCACGCGGCCCGTCATCATGGAGCGTGCATCGGCCTGCTCCTTGCCGATCTTGCCCAGGCGCGGAACGAAGTAGCAGCAGGCACCGATATAGGCGGCCAGCCACAGCGCAAACGGAATCATCAGCCGCCACTCGAAGCTGGCCGCCAGGATCAGGATGCCGATCATGTAGACGCTCACGCCCACCAGCACATCGACCACCATGAACACCACTTCGCGCACCGACAGCGCGGTCTGCATGATCTTGGTGGTGATGCGGCCCGCGAACTCGTCGGCATAGAACGACATGCTCTGGCCCAGCATCAGCCGGTGGAACACCCAGCGCAGCCGCATCGGGAAGTTGATGGCCAGCACCTGGTGCATCACCGCCGTGTGAAAGGCCAGCAACAGCACGCTGGACAGCAGGACGGCGGCAATGCCCCACACCGTGCCGCGCTGCTCTGCCCAGAAACCGGCTGGCGACACCGTGGACAACCAGTCCACCACATGGCCCATGAGGGCGAACAGCGCCGCCTCGTAGACGGCCAGCAGCGCCGAGGTGCAGGTCAGCAGCGCGATCCAGCCGCGCATGCCTTGCGTGCAGGCCCAGATGAAGGCAAAAAAGCCCTTGGGCGGGACCGTGGGCTCGACGCTGGGATAGGGCGGAACGCGTTTTTCAAAGAAACCGAACAAGATTTTTTTACTCCTTGGTCAGACCATCGTAGGCCAGAGTCGGGTTTGCCCGATGCGCGTTCAGCATGACCTTGGGCCGCAACATGTTTTGTAAGAAATCTCCACACAACTGTCATACGCGTGGGTTCGCGCCCGGATTTCAGTGCAGGGGGGAACACGGCGCCGTGGGGAAGATTGTCCGCGTCCGGGGCCGCTTCGTTATGCGCGAATGGGGAATGCAGCATGCCGCTGGCGGCAACAAAAAAGGCCTCTTGCGAGGCCTTGTGTTTCATGTCGCAGTGCAGTGCACTGCAGCGGACGGGGCTTGCCGCCGTCAGGCCGGCAGAAAGCCTTCCACCGACAGGTAGCGTTCGCCCGTGTCGTAGTTGAAGCCCAGCACCTTGGCGCCTGCGGGCAGCTCGGGCAGCTTTTGCGCAATGGCGGCCAGGGTGGCACCCGAGGAGATGCCGACCAGGATGCCTTCCTCGCGGGCCGAGCGGCGTGCGTACTCGCGCGCGGGTTCAGCCTCGACCTGGATCACGCCGTCCAGCAGGCTGGTGTCCAGGTTCTTGGGCACGAAGCCTGCGCCAATGCCCTGGATGGGGTGGGGCGAGGGCTGGCCGCCCGAGATCACGGGCGAGGCGGCAGGCTCCACGGCAAAGACCTTGAGCTGGGGAAACTTGGCCTTGAGCACCTTGGCCACGCCGGTCAGGTGGCCGCCCGTGCCCACGCCGGTGATCAGCACATCCAGGCCTTCTGGGAAGTCGGCCAGGATTTCCTGGGCCGTGGTGCGCACATGCACGTCGATGTTGGCGGGGTTCTCGAACTGCTGGGGAATCCAGGCGCCGGGCGTCTGGCTGGCCAGTTCCTGGGCGCGGGCGATGGCGCCCTTCATGCCCTTTTCCTTGGGCGTGAGGTCGAAGCTGGCGCCGTAGGCCAGCATCAGGCGGCGGCGCTCGATGCTCATGCTCTCGGGCATGACCAGCACCAGCTTGTAGCCCTTGACGGCGGCCACCAGGGCCAGGCCCACGCCGGTGTTGCCGCTGGTGGGCTCGATGATGGTGCCGCCGGGCTGCAGGGCGCCGGACTTCTCGGCATCCTCGACCATGGCCAGGGCGATGCGGTCCTTGATGGAGCCGCCGGGGTTGCCGCGCTCGGACTTGATCCACACATTGGCACCGGCGCCGAACAGGCGGTTGATGCGCACATGGGGCGTGTTGCCAATCGTTTGCAGGATGTTGTCAGCTCTCATCGGACCTCCGCGATTTTGGGGTGGTGGTTGGACAGTCGGGGGTGGTGCGCAGACGCTGCGCGAAAACCAGGCATTCATTGTGCACGCAGCTGTTCTATGCATGGGCTATATCGATATGGCCTGGACGGCTAACATCGCCGCATGAATCTACGGTTCCTGGAAACCTTTGTCTTGCTGGCCGAGCTGCGCAATTTCCGCATGACGGCCGAGCGGCTGTACACCACGCAGGCCGCCGTCTCCAGCCGCATCGCCACGCTGGAGCAGGAGTTCGGCGTGCGCCTGTTCGACCGTGGCGTGCGC
Organism: Delftia sp. DLF01; assembly: GCF_014852125.1. Taxonomy (NCBI): domain Bacteria; kingdom Pseudomonadati; phylum Pseudomonadota; class Betaproteobacteria; order Burkholderiales; family Comamonadaceae; genus Delftia; species Delftia sp. DLF01. Next base: position 707,515 of record NZ_JACVAZ010000002.1, on the reverse strand, counting down.
GAGGTCACGCTGACGGCCGACGGCGCCAAGGCCCTGGTCCATGCCGAGCGCATGCTGCGCCTCATGCGCGAGATGCGCGAGGACATGCTGGACAAGCAGGCCTATGCCGGCGTGATCCGCATCGGCGCCATCGAGTCCATCGTGCACAGCTGGTTTCCCGATTTCCTGGCGCTGCTGCAGCAGCGCTATCCGCGCCTGCAGGTGGAGATCGCCTGCGACACCACGCTGCACATGTCCGAGCAATTGGTGAAGGGCCAGCTGGACCTGTCGCTGCAGGCCAAGCCCGTGACGGCGGCCGGCGTGGGCCATCTGTCGCTGGGTGAATTTCCCATGGCCTGGGTGGGCAGCCCCAAGCTGGGCATTGGCGACGAGACCCTGAGCCTGGCCGAGCTGGCGGCCTTTCCCATCATGTGCTTTGCGCGCGGCTCCGAGCCCTATGCGGTGATCGAGCAGTTGTTCTCCACCGAAAGCAGCGCCTCGGTGCACCTGAACTGCATCGCCTCGGTGGCGACCATGATCCGCGTGGTCTGCGACGGCCTGGGCGTGGCCGCCGTGCCGCCGGCCATCATCCAGCGCGAGCTGGCCGAGCAGCGCCTGCGCCTGCTGCGCGTGGACCGGGAGTTCCCCTCGCTGCCGCTGGTGGCCTGCTTTCGCAACGATCACCAGAACCCGCTGACCGAAGTGGTGGCGCGCGCGGCCGAGGAGACCGCCGCCGCCTTTGCGCTGAACCACGGCCAGGCCGTGGCGCGGCTGCCGGGCAGCGGCCTGGGCGGCTAGGCCCGAGGCCGCCTGATCGATCAGCCCTGCGCCGAAGCCAGCAGCTGCTCCACGGCCAGGGCCACGGACAGCAGTCGCCGGTCCTGCCCGCCGAGGCCGGCCAGGCTCAGGCCCACGGGCGCCTCGCCTGCGCGGTGGCAGGGCAGGGAGATGGCGCAGCCGTCGAGGAAGTTGATCAGCGTGGGGTTGCGCAGGATCAGGCCGTTGGCGCCGAAGTAGGCCTCGTCGCTCTGCGTGAGGTCGGCGATCTTGGGGGCGACCACGGGCACGGTTGGCATGACGATCAGGTCATGGTCGGCCATCTGGGCGCTGACGGCGGCAATCCACTGCCTGCGGCGTGCCAGCAGGTCGATGTAGTCGGCCGCGCTGATGTCCTTGCCGCGCAGGATGCGCGTGCCCACGCGCGGGTCGTACTCGGACAGGCGCGTGGCGATGTGGTGGCGGTGCCAGGCCCAGGCCTCGGCGGCCGTGAAGCCGCCCTTGGAATTGATGTCGGCCAGCTCGCCGAAAGGCGCGACCACGGCATGGGTGATGTGGGCGCCCGCCTGCGACAGCAGGAACAGGGCGCGCTCCCAGGCGGCGGCCACGGTGGCGTCCATGCCGTCCAGCACCACGTTGGTGGGTGCCAGCAGGCGCAGGCCCTGCAGTGGCGCGGCATGCAGCTCGCCCAGCGGTTCGCCGCTGAGGATGGCGTCCAGCGTGGCGCAGCAGCGCACGCTGGGCGCCAGCGGGCCGATGGAGTCCAGGTTGGCCGACAGCGGCAGCACGCCTTCCATGCTCACGCGGCGCGCCGTGGGCTTGAAGCCCGTGAGCCCGCACAGCGCCGAAGGAATGCGCACCGAGCCGCCCGTGTCCGAGCCGATGGCCGCCATGGCCATGCCGTCGGTGACCGAGATGGCCGCGCCCGAGGACGAGCCGCCCGGGATGCGGCCGCCGCCCTCGTCACGCTGCCAGGGATTGCGCGGCGTGCCGTAGTGCGGGTTGATGCCCAGTCCCGAGTAGGCGAATTCGGTCATGTTGGTCGTGCCCACGATGACGGCGCCGGCCTGGCGCAGGCGCTGCACCACTTCGGCCGTGCGCTGTGCGGGCGGTGCGTCGGCCAGCAGGCGCGAGCCGCCCAGCGTGGGAAAGCCGGCGATGTCGAACAGGTCCTTGACCGAGACCGGCAGGCCCTCGATGGGCGAGCGCGCCAGGCCGGCCGCACGCAGCACGTCGCTGGCGCGGGCCTCGGCCAGGGCCGCGCCCTGGAACACGCGCGTGAACACCTTGGGGCCTTCCCCCGACATGGTGCGGGCCAGGGCCTGCTCGGTCAGCTGCACCGAGGTGGTTTCGCCGCCATGCAGGCGCTGTGATGCCAGTTCCAGGCTGGGCAGGGGGAGGGCTTGGGTCATGTGGGAAGTCCTGTGGGTGAAGGCGGGCGTGGGCGGATCGGAGTCGCGGCTCAGGCCACGACGTCCAGCAGTTCGCTGCGGTAGCTGTGGCGGATGGAACGCTGGCTGCGGGGATCGTACAGCTCCATGGAGAACTGCGTCGAGGGGCGGATGCCTCCGATGGCGCCCACCGTGCCGCAGGTCATGCCGCAGCCTGCGGGCAGCAGATCCTTGCCGCCCGTGAAGCCTGCGATCAGGTCCTGGGGCGTGCGCAGGCTGGCCAGCGTGCCTTCCTGGTAGAGCACCTCGCGGCCGTCTTCCACGATCCACGAGCGCACGACCAGCTCATCCCAGTGGCCGGCCACGTCGGCAAAGCGCCAGGCCTGGGTGGCCACGGGCTTGACGCAGGCCTGCTTGGAAAAGGCCACGCTGTAGGCTTCCAGCTTGCGGTCCGTGTGGTCGGAGGCCAGGCTCACGAACATCTCGCCTTCGTGCGTGAACACGAAGACCTCGACCTCGCCGGAGGAGTCCGGGCCCAGCACCTGCAGCGCGCTGCGCTGGCTCAGCTGGTTGCTGGAGATACGGTAGTACAGCGGCACGGCGCTGGGGCGCGGGATGCCGATGGCGGCCAGCTCGTCGATGTGGTGCTCGATGGCCTCGCGGTCGCGGCCGGCCCAGCCGGCGACGATCAGGGTGTCGAATTCAGGGGCGAAGGTCTGGCCCTCGGGGGTGGTGAACTGCAGTTGCATGGCAGGCGATCCAGGAAAAAGGCGGGGCCGCAGGCCCCGGTGGGAAAGAGGAGGGGGCAGTGGCGCGCGCGGTGCGGCGCGCAGGCATCACTGCTTCTTGACGAAGAGCACGACCAGGAAGGCGGCCATGAATTCCAGCGCGGCCACGAAGTACAGGCCCGAGGACAGCGACCCCGTGCTGGTCTTGAGCGCGCCGATCATGTAGGGCGCCACGAAGCCGGCCAGGTTGCCGATGGAGTTGATCAGCGCAATGCCGCCGGCTGCCGCCGTGCCGGCCAGGAAGGCGGCGGGAATCGACCAGAACACGGGAAAGGCCGCGAGGATGCCGATGGAGGCCAGCGTCAGCGCGCACAGGGCGAGCACGGCGTTGTGCAGGAACAGTCCCGTGAGGATCAGGCCCGCCGCCGCGATCAGCGCGGACAGGGCGCAGTGCATGCGGCGCTCGCCCGTCTTGTCCGAATGCATGCCGTTCCAGACCATGGCCAGCGTGCCGGCCAGGAAGGGAATGGCCGAGATCAGGCCGATCTGCAGCGTGTTCTGGATGCCGATCTCCTTGATGATGGACGGCGACCAGAAGGCAATGGTGGCATTGCCGCTGACGATGCAGAAATACACGGCAGCGCACAGCCACACGCGGTAGTTGCGGCAGGCATCCAGGAAGGACACATGCTTGTGGCCGCCCTGGTTCTCTGCCTCCACGGCGGCGGTCACGGCGCGCTGCTCGGACGCGCTCAGCCACTTGGCGTTGGCGGGCTTCTCGGGCAGGTACAGCAGCACGAAGAAGCCGGCGATCACCGAGGGAATGCCTTCCAGGATGAACAGCCACTGCCAGTTGGACAGATGGCCCACGCCCTGCATGCCATTCATGATGGCGCCCGCAATGGGGCCGCCCACGGCGCCCGCAATGGCGAACGAGGTCATGAACAGGCCGTTGACGCGCGCCCGATGGCGGGCCGGGAACCAGTAGGTCAGGTACAGCACCACGCCGGGGAAGAAGCCGGCCTCCACCACGCCCAAGATGAAGCGCAGCACGTAGAACATGGTGGGCGTGGTCACATAGGCCATGGCCATGGAGGCCGCGCCCCACAGGATGGTGATGCGCGCCAGCGTCTTGCGTGCGCCGATCTTCTCCAGCAGCAGGTTGCTGGGCACTTCGAACAGAAAGTAGCCGATGAAGAAGATGCCGGCACCCAGGCCGTAGATGGCCTCGCTGAACTGCAGGTCGTCCAGCATCTGCAGCTTGGCGAAGCCGACGTTGACGCGGTCTATCCACGCCAGGATGAAGAGCAGCACCAGAAAGGGAATCAGGCGCCAGGCGATCTTGCGGTAGGTGGCGTCCATGTCGGGCGGCGATGCCTGGCCGGCGCCGTGGGCGGGGGAATGTGCGGCGGATGCCGGACTGCTCATGGGGTGTCTCCTGTCTTCGACGGTGCAGCGGGCACACGGACCGGGGCGGGGCCTGTGTGTCTTAGGGGCTTCAGGCGCTGGCGGGTCTGCAGTGAGACCGGCCGGGCGTCTGGAGCTGTTCCTGTGGCGGCAGTATCGAAAGGCGGGACAGGGCTGTCCAACAAGAAATTATGAGCAGGCCTGAATGCAAATTCTTATGGGCAGAGCTGGTGCGGGCGCCGCACCGGCATGCAGCATGCGTGCACCATTTGCGCTCGGGAAAACCCTGATTTTTTCAGGCGGTGGCGGCGGCACGCGGTGCGCGCAAAGGCTGCTTCCACAGCTCGGCCAGCAGCAGGCCGCCGATGGTCAGCACGCCGCCCACGGCGTGATAGGCCGCCAGGGGCTCACCCAATGCCATGAAGGCGATCACGGCCGTGAAGATGGGTACCAGGTTGAAGAACATGCTGGAGCGGCCCGGGCCGATGCGCGCCACCGACATCATCCACAGCAGCGGCGCGGCGATGGAGGCCATGATGCCCGCAAAGCCCACCAACGGCAGGTTGGTCGCGTTCAGCCCCGTGCGCGGCGCCATCAGGAACAGCGGCAGCTGCGCGATCACGGCCACCAGGATCTGCAGGTACAGCAGTTGCACCGTGGCCAGGCGCGGCATGGGCCAGCGCTTGAGCAGGATGTTGTAGACCGCATAGGCCAGCATGGCCACGAACATCAGCGCGTCACCGCCATTGAGGCCCTGGGTGAGCAAGGTGGCAGGCTGCCCCGAAGACACCACCAGGGCCACGCCCGCAATCGCCAGCACGCAGCCCAGCACGGCGCCCCGGCTCAGCGCCTGGCCCAGCATGGCGGTGGACAGGCCCAGCACCATCATGGGCGTGAGCGAACCGATCAGGCCCATGTGCGTGGCCGATGTCATATGGGCCGCGTAATAGGCCAGGCTCTGGTAGATCACCATGCCCAGCATCCCCAGCACGATGAGGCGCGGCAGCAGCGGCCGGATGTCGGCGCGCTGGCGCCAGATGGACGGCAAAAGGAAAGGCGTGAACAGCACGGCCGCCACCAGCCAGCGGTAGAAACCGATCTCGGCCGCGCCGATGCTGTCGGCCGCCATCTTGCTGACCACGGTATTGACCGACCAGATGAGCACGGCGATCAAAGGGAAAAGGTAAGACCCCATTGGAAGACTCCTAAGACTGGTCCTATGATCGTTCTGTCCGACTTGGAGTGCATCCCTGGTTTCGGACAATCGATAGCGCAACCCGGACCATCCGCCATGCCCCGTCCCAGCAAGCCCATGCACATCCAGAACGTCGAGGATGTGCCGGGCGAGTACTACTTCCGCTACGACGAATTCGGCGCCGACACCGAGGTGCCGCCGCACAGCCACAGCTGGGGCCACCTGAACTACACGCCCCACGGCAGCATGTGCATGGACACGGCAGGCCAGCACTGGGTCTCGCCGCCGCAGTACGGCGTCTGGGTGCCGCCCGGCGTGGTGCACAGCTGCCATGTGGCGCACGCCGTGGTCTACCGCTCGGTCTACCTGGCGCCTGCGCTGTGCAGGGAGCTGCCGGCGCAACCGTGCTCCATGCGCATCGGTGCCATCGTCAAGGCCATCCTGGCCGACTTTGCCGTGCGCGACGTGCACATTCCCGCCACGGATGCCGACCTGCGCCTGGCCCGTGTGCTCTACGACCAGTTGCGGGCCGTTCCCGTGGAGCCCGGCTATCTGCCGGCCGCCGAACACCCGGCCCTGGTCGAAGTGCTGACCCGCATGCGCGCTGCGCCCGAGGACCACCGCAGCCTGGCCCAATGGGCCGCCAGCGTGCACATGACCGAGCGCACCCTGGCGCGCCACTGCCAGCGTGAGCTGGGCATGGGCCTGGGCGAATGGCGCCAGCGCATGCGCTACCTGCTGGCCATCGACGCGCTGGAGGCCGGCCTGAGCGTGCAGCAGATCGCCTATGACCTGGGCTACAGCACGCCCTCGGCCTTCATCGCCATGTTCCAGCGCGAGGCCGGCACCTCACCCGAACAATTCCGCCGCGAGTTCTGCATGCCGCCGTGAGGCTGTTGCGCCATCTGCCTGCAGCCCGGCCCAAGCCGCGAGATAATGCCGCCCGTGAAGCACGCCAGACCGCCGCTGGTGCAATCGTGGAAACACGGCACTGGAGGAACGTCCGGACTGCACAGGGCAGCGTAGCAGCTAACGGCTGTCCACCGTGAGGTGAGGATCAGAGCAACAGAGACGAGTCGGGGACATGTGCCGCCAACTTGGTGTTCTATGGGGTGCCAGCGCAAGCTGGCGACGGATGGCGCAAGCCAGACGCCCAGGCGAAAGCCTGGGTCCCATAGCCACCCGGGGACGCGGAACGCGTCCCCGGGTGAAACGGGCAATCTCTACGCGCAGCAATACCAAGTAGGCACACGTTGACGGGGCCCCCGGAGTGTGCGGGTAGGTAGCACCGAGCCGGGCGGCGACGCCCGGCCCAGATTAATGGCGGTCACATGCGGGCAACCGCGTGCACAGAATCCGGCTTATCGGCGCGCTTCACACTTTTTTCCATGCCCCGCCACCGGCGGGGCATTTTCATGGGCGGTTCAGAACTGGTATTTGGCCGTCAGCAGCAGCCTGCGCGGCACGCCGAAATAGTTGCCGCCGTTGTTCGTGCCCAGGGTCTCGAAATAGCGGCGGTCGAACAGGTTGCTGACGTTCATCTGCAGGTCCAGCTGCCGGTTCACCCGATAGCCGATGACCAGGTCGGCCACGGCATAGGCGGACTGGCGGATTGCATAGCCTTCGGCGCTGGTCAGCGACTCGGACGTGGTGCGACTCTGGTAGCGCAGGCCGCCGCCCACGCGCCATGCGCCCAGCTCGCCGCCCAGGTGGTACATGGCCGACAGCTTGAGCTGGTGGCGCGGCGTGTAGCTGGCATAGGGCGCGCCCTTGGCGCCTTCGGTGCTGTCGCTGGCGATCTTGGCCTGGGTGAAGGTATAGCCAAGGCCGGCGTTCAGGCGCGGCAGGATCTCGCCGCTGATGTCCACGTCCAGCCCCTTGCTCCTGACCTTGCCCACCGAGCGGTAGCAATTGGTCTTCACCGTGCAGGAGTTGATGTCCGCGATGGCCTGGGGCAGGTTGTCCTGCGTGGTGTTGAACACGGCAACGGCCAGGTTCACGCGCTCGTCCAGGTAGCTGCCCTTGAGGCCCAGCTCGAAGTTGCGGCCCTCCACCGGCGCCAGCATGCTGCCCGAGACATCCAGAAAATCCTGCGGCCGGAAGATGCTGGTGTAGCTGGCATAGGCCGAGTAGGTCTTGCTGATGTCATAGGTCAGCGCGGCATAGGGCGTGGCATGGGCTTTCTCGCTGAATTCGCGCTCCCGGCTCCAGCTGCCCTGGCGCTGGACGTTGGTGAAGTCGTACCAGTCCAGGCGCGCGCCGGCGATCAGGTTCAGTGGCTCGGCCAGCAGGAAGCGGCCCGTGGCGTAGGCCGAGGTCAGCGTGGTCTTCTGGCGGCGCGTCCACAGGTCTTCGGCCAGCAGGCCGGAGCGGTCCAGCGAGTCGGGGTTCCAGGTATAGGGATCGACGCCATTGGCGATCAGCCATTCCCCCGTGGGCGACAGGTAGCTGTAGCCCTGGTCGCTCCAGCGGATGGTGCGGCGGCTGACGCCGAAGGCCAGGTCATGCTCGCGGCCGAACAGGCGCACGGGGCCCTGGGCCGAGGCATCGAGGCTGAGCTGGCGCTTGTCGTAGTCGTACAGGCCGCCGGCCACGTCGTAGCGCGTGCGGCCCTGTTCGTCCAGGCCGCCCGAGACCAGGTAGGCGCCGTCCAGCGCGGACTTGGCCTGCAGGGCGCGCGCGGCCAGCCTGGCCTTCCAGCCGTTGTCGAAGCGGTGCTCCAGGTCGGCGAACAGGCTGACCTCCTTCTTGTCCCATTTGCTCCAGGAGGGCGAGAAACGCCTGGATCGCGCAATGTCGAGGAAGGAGCCATCGAAGCCCATGGGCACGCCCATCCATTGCGAGCCGGGGTTGTCTTCGTTCACATAGGAGCCGCCCACGCTCAGCGTGGTGTCGCGCCCCAGGTCGAACTCGGCGGTGCCGTACAGCAGCTGGCGGCGGCTGCTGTAGCCATCGATGAAGTGGTCGCGCGACTGGGCCGAGGCCACCACACGCCCGCGCGCTGAGCCGTCCTCGTTGAGGGCGCCCCCCACATCGACCTCGCCCACGGCCTGGTTCCAGCTGCCGCCGCGCAGGGTGACCGAGCGCTGGGTGGTGCGCGGCGCGCGCTTGCGCACGAAGTTGATCGTGCCCGAAGGGTCGCCCACGCCCGTCATCAGCCCAGTGGGGCCGCGCACCACTTCCACGTGGTCGTACATGGCCATGGTGTCGTAGGTGGAGGTGTCGGTTTCATACGAGACGGGCACGCCGTCCTGCAGGAACGAACCGATCACGAACCCGCGCGAGAAATAGCGCGCCCGGTCGTCGCTCCAGCGGTTGATGGTGATGCCGGTGGCGCTGTTGGCCACGTCGTCGATGGACAGCATGCCCTGGTCGTCCATCTTCTGGCGGGTGACCACGGTGAGGGACTGGGGCGTCTCGCGGATGGACAGCGGCAGCTTGGTCGAGGTGCTCATCAGCCCCGTGGTGTAGGAGCCCGAGCCCTCGGTGGTCGTGGTCTCGCCCACGGCGGAGACCGTGACTTCGGGCAGGGCCACGGTGCCGGCGGGCTTTTCCACCACCAGCGTGCCCTGGCTCACATGCCCCTCCAGCCCGCTGCCGCGCAGCAGCCGGGCCACGGCGGCGGCGGTGCTCAGGCGCCCTTCCACGGCGGGCGCACGGCGGCCCTGCACCAGTTCAGGCGCGGCCAGCAGCTGCAGGCCAGCCTGGCGGGCCAGTTGGGCCAGTGCCTGGTCCAGCGGCTGGGCGGGAATGTGGAAGTCGGTGCTGACGGCCGTGACCGGCGCCGCCTGGGCCAGCGCGGCTGGAGAAAGCTGCACGGCCAGCAGCGCGATGGCCGCCGCAACGGCATGGTGGCAGGCAAGGCGGGAAGGCTTGGAGGGGAATGAAGACATGGAAGGTCCCGTGGCGGATCTGGGCAATGGCGATTCCCGGGCTGCGAATGCGTCGCGTTCCCGGGTCCTCATGCCTATACGAACGGGCGCAGACATTCCCTCACGCCTGGTGCGCATGCGCCGTGCATTCCGGGGCCATGGGCGCATCGGCGCATCAGCTGCGGCGGCGGATGACCAGGGTGCGTCCGGTTCCCGGGCCCTGCTCCTTTTCCTGCACCTCTTCCTGCACGCTGACCGGCAGGGTGCGCGGCAGCATGCGCAGCCAGCCCTGGGCCGCCGCAATGCGCACGCGCCCGAGCACGGGCAGGGCGGCGGCGTCGGGCTCCACGCGCAGTGGCTGCAGGCTGTAGCGCTCCAGGCGGCGAGCGACCTCGGCCAGCGGCGTGTTCTGGAAGTCCAGCCAGCCCTCGCGCCAGGCGGCCACAGCCGCAACCGTTTGCACGGCGGCCGTCTGACCTGGCGCCAGGCGCAGCATCTGGCCTGCGCCCAGTTCATGCCGGGCGCCGCTGCCGTCGCGCACCTGCACGCGGCCCGCATCGACGGCGACCAGCACCGCATCGTCCTCCAGCGCCACCTCGAAGCGCGTGCCCAGCACGGTGACCTGTACGTCCGCTGCCTGGACCACGAAGGGCCGTTCCGTGTCGCGCGCCACGGCGAAGAAGGCGCTGCCGGCCAGCAGCCGCACCTGGCGGCGCGTGGCGTAGAAGTCCACCTCGGCACGGCTGGCGGCGTCCAGCGTCAAGCTGCTGCCGTCGGGCAGGGGCTGGTTCAGCAGGCGGCCGGTGGCCGTGGCCAGTCGCACCTGGTACTGCGGCATCCACTGGCGCCAGGCCAGCCACATCGCCGGGCTGCCGACACCCAGGCCCGCCATCCCCAGCAGGGTGGACAGGGCGCGGCGGCGGCCCGTGCGTGGTGCGGGTGCGGCGGTGTCTCCGCGCCAGCGGCGCAGCGAGGCTTCCACGCTGTCCATGGCGCGCATGACCTCGCGTTCCACGGTTTTGACCGAGACGCCGTGGCGCTCGGCCAGCTCGGCATGCGAGGCGCCTTCGATGCGGTCGGCCAGGAAGATGTCGCGGCAGCGCGCGGGCAGCTGCGCCAGGGCGCCTTCGACCCCGGCCAGGGCCTGGCGGTAGGAATGGGTGTCGGCCACATCGGGGCTGAGGGGGGAGGGCGGCTCGCCGTCCCTCGCGCAGGTGTCAAAGCGCTCGGCCGTGCGCTGGCCATGGCGCAGGTGGTCGATGGCGATGTTCTCCATCACCGCGTAGAGATAGGCGCGGCTGGCGCCTGGCGGACTGTCCGGCGCGGCGGGCGCATCGCTTTCGCCGCGCTGGCGTTCGGCCAGGCGTATCCAGGCGTCATGCACCAGGTCACGCGCGGCCTGCGGGCCGGCGCGGCGCGCCACGAAGCGCACCAGCTCGTGGTAGCTGTCCTGGAAGGTGCTCAGCAGGGAAGAAGAGGAAGAGGCGGGCGCAGGCATGCGGGAGGCCCGAAGGCAGCACGGGAATCCCGCATTCTATGAAATGATTCTCATTTGCCGAATGTGCTGCCCGCCGCGCACCCGGCAATGCCGGCCTAGAACCGCTCCCAGGGCATCAGGTAGCGCCACTGGCCTTCGGGCACCTTGGCCAGAGAGAGGCGGCCAATGCGCAGGCGGCGCAGGCTGACCACGCGCAGGCCCACTTCGGTGCACATGGCGTCGATCTCGTCGGGGGCGATGCCCTTGAGCGCAAAGCGCAGATGGTTCTCGTTCTGCCAGCTCACGCGGCAGGGCGGCAGCTGGCGCTTGCCGATCGGCAGGCCGGCCTTCATCAGCTCCAGGCCGTCCTCGTGGATCTGGCCCTCGACGCCGACGATGCATTCCTGCTCCAGCCACATGCCTTCCTCGCCCAGCTTGCGCGCCACGCGCTTGTCCTGGGTGTAGACGATGAGGCCGCTGGCCGGCAGCGGCAGGGGCAGGAAGGATTCCAGGTTCTTGAAGTGCTGGGCCAGCACCAGCAGCGGCATGGGCGTGTCCACCTGGGCCATGCTGGCTTCGCCCAGCAGGGAGTGGGCGCTGCGCACCCGGCCATAGGGCCGGCCCTGGGTATAGCCCGCAGGCTTGTTCATCAGCAGGGTGACGGGCGGCACGGCCTCGGGCTGGGCGCCGCTGCGCAGCGTGACCTGCTGCTCGGGGCGCACGCGCGTCTCGGGCAGTTGCACGACCTTGCCGTCCACCTGGACGTTGCCGGCGGTGATATGCAGTTCGGCCTCGCGGCGCGAGCATTGTTCCTGTTCGGCCAGGCGCTTGGCCAGGCGAACGCTTTCAGATTCAGACATGCGCGCAGCTTAACCAGATACCAGGCCCCGCGCGCGTCGTCGGTCATTGCCGGTCATTGCTGGTCATTGCCGCCCGCACAGCGCACGGATGCGCTCCACATGGGCCAGCAGCGAGCGCTCGGCAATCGGCCACAGTTGCGGCGGGGCGTCGTCATAGGCCAGCCGCACCCAGTCCTGCACGCTGCCGTCAGGCTGTTTTTGCATGGCGGCCAGCACCTTGGCCTCGCGGGCCAGCCGGTGGGCCTTGAGCTTGGCGATCGCCTGGCGCGCAAAGCCCAGCACATAGCCATGGGCCGGCAGGATGAAGCGCGCATCGTGCGCGGCGCACAGCGCGTCGAGCCTGTCCAGCGAATCGATGTAGTCGCGCATGTTGCCGTCAGGCGGATCGATGATGGTGGTGCTGCCATTGAGGATGTGGTCGCCGCTGAACAGCAGGGCGTCTTCCTCCAGCACAAAGCACACATGGTTGGCCGCATGGCCGGGCGTGAACACGGCCTGCAGGGTGTGGGTGGTGCCGCCTTGCGCATCCTGCAGCACGATGCGCTGGCCGTCGGTCAGTGCGTAGTCGGGCGTGAAGCGGCTGGCCGGCCGGGCCGTGGGCGCCGAGGGCAGGCCGCCAATGGCGGGCCTGGGCCTGCCGGCCTGCACCGCCAGCGCCTGCAGCAGCGCGGCGCCCGGCGAGTGGTCGGCATGGGAATGCGTGCACAGGATGTGGCGTATGTCGCCGCCCGCCGCATCGAACAGGCGCTGCACATGGGCGGCGTCGGCCGGGCCGGGGTCGATGGCGGCGTAGCCCGTGGCGGCATCGCCCACCAGATAGCTGTTGGTGCCGGGGCCGGTCATCACGCCGGGGTTGGGTGCCGTCAGGCGCAGCAGGTTCTTGCGCAGTGGCACGGCGCGCTCGCTCTGCCAGTCCAGCGTGTGCAGGATCTGGCCGTCCGGGCAGACCATTTCCAGCTCGCCGAAGGGGGCCTCGTCCTCCATGTGGCGGGCTTCCTTGCCATTGAGAAAGCCGGTGCGCGGGCAGCACTGCCACAGCGGCTGCTCGCCTTGCAGGGCGGCGAACACGGCTTCGGTGCCCGCGAAGCGGCTGAGCCGGTCCAGCGTGCGGATGGTGGGGAAGATCATGGGGAAGCTGCCCGCGCGGTGGCGCTCCAGCGCTTCCTGCGGGCGCACCCAGATGGGCTCGAACTGTTCCGACCCGTCGGCGTCGGGTTCCTGATCCTCGGGCATGCGCGCCACGAAGAAGGGCACATCGAAGCGCCGGGGCTGGTCGCGGTCGGCCGTCCAGTGGGCCAGGTACCACAGCGCATCCACGGCCAGGCGCAGGCCGCGTGCCTCGCACTGGGGCACCAGCGGCGCCTTGCGGTCCAGCGTGGCCAGCTCGGCGGCAGATACCGGCCGGCCCTGGGCGTCGTGGGCCAGCAAAATGCCCAGTTCCTCGAAAGTCTCGCGCAGGCCGGCGATGGCCTGGGTGATGCGCAAGGCATCAGCGGCCTGGGCGGGGCGGGTGTCGGCGCGGGCATGGGCGGCCTCGGCCGCGTCCTGGGCCTCGATGCCGCCGCCCGGGAAGACATAGGCGCTGGGCACGAAGCTGGCCTTGGGCGAGCGCCGAGTCATCAGCACCTCCAGCCCCTGGCCATCGGCGCGGTCGCGCAGCAGCAGGACGGTGGAGGCCTTGAGCGTGTCTACGGGCTGGCGCTGGGGGTGCAGGAGCTGGCTGGGGCGGGTCATGGGGGCATTATGCGGATTGGCCCGCCCGCCGCTGTTGCGCAAGAGACGCAAGTACTGCTGCGGGGCATGGCCCCGGATTGCGCCATGAGGCTGCCGTGCAGGGGATAATCGCCGGATGCAGATCCGCTTTACCAAGATGCAGGGCGCTGGCAACGATTTCGTGGTCCTCGACGAAACCGCCGGCCCGCTGGGCCTGAGCGCAGCCCAGTACCGCTTCCTCGCCCATCGCCAATTCGGCGTGGGCGCCGACCAGATCCTCACGGTGCGGCCCTCGCCCGCCGAAGGCATCGATTTCGAATATGTGATCCACAACGCCGACGGCGGCGAGGTCGAGCAGTGCGGCAACGGCGCGCGCTGCTTTGCACGCTATGTGCACGACAAGGGCCTGACCGGCAAGTCCGTCATCCGCGTGCAGACGCTGGCCGGCCTCATTGCCCCCGAGCTGCATGCCGATGGCCGCGTCACCGTGGACATGGGCCAGCCCGTGCTGGAGCCCTCCCTGGTGCCCTTCAATAGTGCAGACCTTGTGCCCCGCCCGCTGGGTGCGGCGCAGCAATGGCCCCTGCAGCTGGGCGACGAGGCCACGGTCTGGATCGCCCCCGTTTCCATGGGCAACCCGCATGCGGTGCAACTGGTGGACGATGTGGACCATGCCCCCGTGGCCACCTGGGGCCCGCTGATCGAGCGCCATGCGCGCTTTCCCCAGCGCGTCAATGCGGGATTCATGCAGATCGTCGATCGCGGCCAGATCCGGCTGCGTGTTTACGAGCGCGGTGCCGGCGAGACGCTGGCCTGCGGCACGGGCGCCTGCGCGGCCGTGGTGGCCGGCATTCGCTGGGGGCTGCTCGACGCACGCGTCGATGTGCACACCCGCGGCGGCCGGCTGACCATCGAGTGGGACGGCGGCGCAGTGCGCATGACCGGCCCCGCAGAGTTTGTTTTTGAAGGACAGATCGAGGTTCCCGACCAGCCATGAACAGCACTACCGATATCGCCGTCACCGAAGAGACGATTGCCGACTACCTGCTGAACCATCCGGAATTCTTCGAGCGCCACGCCGAGATGCTCGCGCGTGTGCAGCTGGTCAGCAGCCACAGCCCGCGCACCGTCAGCCTGCAGGAACGCCAGGCCGAGATGCTGCGCGAGAAGATCAAGGGCCTGGAGCACCGCATCATGGACATGATGCGCCACAGCAGCGAGAACGCCTCCATCGGCGACAAGCTGCATGCCTGGAGCTGCGCCCTGGCCAAGGTCCAGGACCTGCGCGAGCTGCCCCACGCGCTCACGGCCAGCCTGCAGCATGTCTTCGAGGTGCCCCAGGTGGCCCTGCGCCTGTGGAACGTCTCCGGCGCCCAGACCAGCAGCATCTACACCATGGGCGTCAGCGAGGACGCCAAGTCCTTCGCGGCATCGCTGACCATGCCGTTTTGCGGCCCCAACATGGGCTTCGAGCCCGGCGGCTGGCTGGTCGATCCCGATGCGGCCCAGTCCCTGGCCCTGCTCACGCTGCATGACGGCGACAGCATCAACCCGGCCAATGCCTTCGGCATGCTGGTGCTGGGGTCTCCCGATCCGCTGCGCTTCGAGGCCACCATGGGCACGGAATTCCTCTCGCGCATCTCGGCCCTGGCCAGCGCGGCCCTGTCGCGCATGCGGCCCGTGCCGCTGACCCTGGCGCGCGGCTGACCGGCTGAAAGCCCATGCCGGGAGCATCGGACAGGGACGGGCTCCCGGAAGGCGATCTTCCGGCAGAGAACCTGGCGGCAGAAAACCTGGCGATGCTCCCCGCCGCCGTCCATGCCTATCTGGAGCATGTGCGCGTGCAAAAGCGCCTGGCCGACCGCACCTGCGCACTCTATGCGCTGGACATGGCCCGGCTTTGCACCATGGCCCGCGACGCCGGCCAGGAGCTGCTGGCGCTGCAGCCCGCCCACATCCGCCGCTTCGTGGCCCAGATGCATTCCCGGGGCCGCAGTCCGCGCGGCATTGCGCTCATCCTGTCTGGCTGGCGCAGCTTCTTCCGCTGGGCAGCCCAGCAATTGCTGGTGCCCTTCAATCCCGTCGAGGGCGTGCGCGGTCCCAAGGCCCCCAAACCCCTGCCCAAGGCATTGGGCGTGGATGACGCCGTGCAGCTGGCCGCCTTCAGCAACGCCGACGCCGACCCCTGGATCGAGGCACGTGACGCCGCCATCACCGAACTGCTCTACAGCTGCGGCCTGCGCGTGGGCGAGCTGGTGGGCCTGGACGTGGCGCCCGGCCATGACACGCAGCGCCAGGGCCGTGGCTGGATAGATTTGCAGGCCGCCGATGCCCATGTGCAGGGCAAGGGCGGCAAGCGGCGCACCGTGCCCGTGGGCGTCGCCGCGCTGCAGGCGCTGCAGCGCTGGCTGGCCTTGCGGGACACGGGCCTGGCTGGCGCGGCGGCCCAGGCGGCGCGGCAGGAGCCGGCGCTGTTCATCGGCCGGCGCGGCGAACGCCTGGGCGCGCAGTCGGTCTGGGCGCGGCTGCGCCAGCGCGGCCAGCAGGCCGGGCTGTCGGCCGGCGTCCATCCCCATGTGCTGCGGCATTCGTTTGCCAGCCACATGCTGCAGTCCAGCGGCGACCTGCGCGCCGTGCAGGAATTGCTGGGCCACGCCAGCATCTCGACCACGCAGATCTACACGCGCCTGGATTTCCAGCATCTGGCCCAGGCCTACGAGAGCGCCCATCCGCGCGCGCGGCGCCAGAGTGGGGACGGCAGCGACAGTGGCGATTGCAATGGAGATAGCGATGAAAAGGGCGGCCTCCGATAAAAAAGGCCAAGCCCTCTGGCAAAACGGCACTTGACAGGCTCGCTAAACTTATTCGGAACGTCTTTTTGACAAGGCCCGTCCATGGTGGACGGGCCTTGCCGCTTCCCTTTGCTGAATTTTCTGAAAGCAATCCCATGGCACTGATTCCCGTCACCATCCTCACCGGCTTCCTGGGCTCGGGCAAGACCACGCTGCTCAAGCGCGTGCTCAGCGAGTCCCACGGCATGAAGATCGCCGTGATCGAGAACGAGTTCGGCGAAGAGAACATCGACACCGACATCCTCAGGACGGAGTCCAAGGAGCAGATCCTGCAGATGAGCAACGGCTGCATCTGCTGCACCATCCGCGAAGACCTGCGCGAAACCCTGCAGCTGCTGGCCGCCAAGCGCCGCAAGGGCCTGGTGGAGTTCGACCGCATCGTGATCGAGACCACGGGCCTGGCCGATCCCGGCCCCGTCGCCCAGACCTTCTTCATGGACGACGAGATCGCCGAGACCTATCTGATCGACTCCATCCTCACCCTGGTCGATGCCAAGCACGCCAACCAGCAGCTGGACGACCGCCAGGAGGCGCGCCGCCAGGTGGGCTTTGCCGACCAGCTGTTCCTGTCCAAGACCGACCTGGTCAGCGAGGACGAGAAGAACGCGCTCATCCACCGCCTCAAGCACATGAACCCGCGCGCGCCCATCCGCGCCGTGCATTTCGGCGAAGTGCCCCTGAACGAAGTCTTCGACCTGCGCGGCTTCAACCTCAATGCCAAGCTGGACATCGATCCCGACTTCCTCAAGGAAGACGATCACGACCACGGACATGACCATGGCCACAAGCATGAGCATGACGAGCACTGCGGCCACGACCATGGCCATGAGCACGACGAGAACTGCGGGCACGACCACGCCCATGACCACGAGCATGGCGAGCACTGCAAGCATCCGCACCACCATCACCACGATGACGACGTCAAGAGCTTCGTCTACCGTGCCGACCGTGCCTTTGACCCTGCCCGCCTGGAGGACTTCCTGGGCGCCATCGTCAACATCTACGGCCCGCGCATGCTGCGCTACAAGGGCGTGCTGAACATGCAGGGCACGGAGCGCAAGGTCATTTTCCAGGGCGTGCACCAGCTCATGGGCAGCGACCTGGGACCGCAGTGGGCCGAGGGCGAAAAGCGCCAGAGCAAGATGGTCTTCATTGGCATCGACCTGCCCCAGGACATCTTCCTGCAGGGCCTGGAGCAGTGCCTGGTCTGAGTTTTTTGTGAACCTTTGTGGGCAATCGGATGGCTTTTTGCTGACATCTGAATGACACAGGGGCCGCCCGCATGCGTGGGCGGCCCCTTTGCATTCCTGTGGGGTATGTGCAACGGCTTGCGCTCCTGTAGAGCATCGATACAATCGCGCCCCTGAAGAGAGCCCCCAAGCCCAATGGACTGCCCCGCAGGGGTCGCCCATACCGTGAGGAGACAGCAAGTGAGCGCCGAATCCAGCAAGAAGCCGTCAGTGGCCGCACCGGCCCCGGCTGCAAGCCAGAAGGCCGCGGTCCGCACTGCGGTCGGCGTTGCCGACCTGGTGTCCCTTGCTGACCGCAAAAGGGCTCTTTGCACGCACGGCCGCCGCACGGCCTGGATTGCCGCACCCCGCCGTACGGGGAAGCCGGCAGGTTCCGCAACTGCGGCGATCGGCTGTCCTACACGGCATTCGACCCGGGCGCCCCGATTGACAGTACCATCCATGGCCCCGTCCGAAGCCCTCGGCGCGGACTAAGTTAGCGAAACCAACACTATGCCTACCACTACGCAAACGCCTTCGTCGGGATCGACGAAACGAGACCCCAAGCTGGCCAATGCCTGGAAGACCAAGTCGGTGGAAGAACTGACGGATGCCGAAGTGCTGGCCATGTCGGATGACGAATACATGAATGAGAAGCAGATGGCGTTCTTCCGCCTCAAGCTGCTCACTCTCAAGCACGACATGCACACCAACGCGGGTGAGACGGCAGAAAACCTGCGCGAGGACACCGTGGTGGTTCCCGATCCGGCCGACCGCGCCACCATCGAGGAAGAGCATGCGCTGGAACTGCGCACGCGCGACCGTGAACGCAAGCTGCTCAAGAAGATCGAGCAATCCATTGCACGCATCGACGCAGGCGACTACGGCTACTGCGACGAGACCGGCGAGCCCATCGGCGTGGGCCGCCTGCTGGCCCGCCCCACGGCCACGCTGTCGCTGGAAGCCCAGCAGCGCCGTGAGCTCAAGCAGAAGATGTATGGGGATTGAGTTGCAGCAACGGCCTGCAGGCCGTCGGTGCTAATCTGACTCGCCATGGCAAAAGAAGAGAGCAGCAAATCGGGGGGGTTGTTGTCCAAGGTGGTGCGCTTTGTGCGCCACCCTACGGTCAATTGGTCCGACCTCGACGGCCTGGACGGGGAGCAGGAAAGCCAGTACAGCAAGCAGGCGCTCAAGGAAATGATCGAGCGCAAGCGCCGCAACGATTTCGTGCGCAAGCGCGAGTTCGACCAGCTGCGCCGCCTGCGCCAGGCCGAGCTGCAACAGGCCTCCAGGCCCGGCAGCGCACCGGTCGGTGTGCCCGGCCCCGCCGCGCAGGGCTCGCAATTTCTCAGCAGCCTGCTGAGCTCCAAATCCTCCGGTGAACGCGCCGTCACGCTCAAGAAGATCGACGAGATCGAGGCCCAGATGTCCCAGCAATGGTGGCGGGGCAAGCAGGCGGCCGATGCAACCACCATTCCCATGGCGCTGCCTGCGGGCGGCAACCCCGCTCCGGCCTCGTTTCGCAAGCAGCCGCCGCCGTCTGGGCAGATTCCCATGCTCAGCGACGTGGTGCCGCCGGCCATTGCCTCGGCCGGCGACGTGGCGGCCTTTGCCACCACCTTGCCCATGAGCCTGGCACCTGCGCCGCAGGTGCCCTCCGTCTCGACGGCTCCCATCATTGACCCCATGCCCATGGCCCGCCCCCTGCGGCCATTGGAGGGGGCAACCGATTTCCTGCCCGCCTTCGCGGCCACCGAGGTCTCTCCGCCGCAGCCCATGGACATGGTGCCGCCCTGCTTCGTGGTGTTCGAGCACGATCCCGACCTGGAAGAGCCGGCCATCCTCTTTGCCAATGGCGAGGTGGATGGTGCCGAGCAGGGCATGCTGGAGCTGATCGACCGGCGCGATGTTCCCGCGCAGCTGCCGGTCTGGCTGGCCTTGCTGGACCTGTACCGTGCGGCCGACCGCCCGCTGCAGTTCGACAAAGCGGGCATCGAATTCGCGGCGCGCTTTGGCCGCTCCGCTCCACAATGGTTTGCGATGCCGCAACAGCGCACCGCCCCCGTGGTGTCCATGCCGGGCGCAGCGGCAGGGCGTGGCTTGCGCTGGAGCGCACCTGCACAGATCACGCCGAGTGCCGTGACGGCGCTGAAGGCCTCCCAGGCCAAGGCTTCCAGTCCCTGGAGCCTGGACTGGGCTGCCGTGGCCGGCATCGACGATGCGGCGGCCACGCCCCTGGAGGCGCTGCTGCAGCAATGGGCGGGCTCGCAGGGCGTGTTCGTGCTGCTCAATGCGGACCGGCTGCTGGCGCTGCTGGGCACGCTGGCTCCCTCGGGCGATTCCAGCGTGGATACGCTGTGGTGGCGGTTGCGCATGGCGGTGCTGCGTTTGATGAACCGGCAGGATGATTTCGAGCTGGTGGCGCTGGACTACTGCGTCACCTATGAGGTCTCGCCTCCCTCGTGGGTGGACCCGGTCTGCCAATGCCTGACGCAAGCCGTCGAAACCGAGGGCGCGGATGCGCCCCTGCAGGCAGGCATTGCTGCCACGGCGGACGCCGTGCGATTTGCGCTGGCCGGCACCATTGAAGGCGATGCCTCCACCTGGCTGGACCCGGTGCAGGAGGGGGCCAGCCTGGGCGAGCCCGTGTTCATCGACTGCACCCAACTGGTGCGCATGGACTTTGCGGCGGCCGGCTCCGTGCTCAACTGGGCTGCCCACATGCAGTCGCTGGGCCATGTGCTGCAGTTCGGCCAGCTGCACCAGCTGGTGGCGGTGTTCTTCAATGTGATCGGCATCCAGGAGCACGCGCAGGTCACTCCACGGCGGGACTGATCCTGCCGCGCGGCGGCTGCGCCACACCCCTTGCGGCAGGACGGCGCGCCCGCCGCGAAGAGCGCGTGGGCATTCTTTGAGCAGGCCCTTGAGAAGGCCGCCTTCGCCCTCATCTGGCACCGCTATGGAACAGTATCACGGCACCACCATCATCAGCGTGCGCCGGCAGACCCCCGAAGGCGTGCAGGTCGCCATCGGTGGCGATGGCCAGGTCACATTGGGCAACATCGTCGTCAAGGGCACGGCGCGCAAGGTGCGCAAGCTCTACCACGGCAAGGTGCTTGCCGGCTTTGCCGGCGCCACGGCAGACGCCTTCACGCTGTTCGAGCGCTTCGAGGCCAAGCTGGAAAAGCACCAGGGCCACCTGACGCGCGCAGCCATCGAGCTGACCAAAGACTGGCGCACCGACCGCGTGCTGCGCCGTCTGGAGGCCATGCTGGCCGTGGCCGACGCATCGGCCTCGCTGATCATCACCGGCAACGGCGACGTGCTGGAGCCCGAGCAGGGCATCGTGTCCATCGGCTCGGGCGGCGCCTACGCGCACTCTGCGGCCAAGGCGCTGCTGACCAATACCGAGCTGTCGGCCGAGGAGATCGTGCGCAAGTCGCTGGCCATCGCCGGCGAGCTGTGCATCTACACCAACATGCACCACACGGTCGAGACGCTCTGACACCCGCGCGGCGCCGGCTCGCCCAGCAGGCCGGCGATCGAAACGCACGGCATTGAAACTCACAGTCGCCAGCGGCCAGGCAACGGGGCTGGCGGCGCAATGCATCGAATACACACCATGTCCTCTGCCATGACCCCCCAGGAGATCGTCTCCGAACTGGACCGCCACATCGTCGGCCAGGCTGGCGCCAAGCGCGCCGTGGCCATCGCGCTGCGCAACCGCTGGCGCCGCCAGAACGTGGCCGACGGCCTGCGCCAGGAGATCACGCCCAAGAACATCCTCATGATCGGTCCCACAGGCGTGGGCAAGACCGAGATCGCGCGCCGCCTGGCGCGGCTGGCCGATGCGCCCTTCATCAAGGTCGAGGCCACCAAGTTCACCGAAGTGGGCTATGTGGGCAAGGACGTGGATGCCATCATCCGCGACCTGGCCGAGGTGGCCGTCAAGCAGACGCGCGAGGCCGACATGAAGAAGCTGCGCCTGCGCGCCGAAGACGCGGCCGAGGACCGCATCCTCGACGTGCTCGTGCCCCAGGCCCGCAGCGGCGAGGTGGCCGCCGACAACACGGCACGCCAGGTTTTCCGCAAGAAGCTGCGCGAGGGCCAGCTCGACGACAAGGAAATCGAGATCGATGTCGCCGACGCGCCGCCCCAGGTGCAGATCATGGGTCCCCAGGGCATGGAAGAGATGGCCGAGCAGCTGCGCGGCATGTTCAGCCACATGGGCCAGGAAAAGCGCAAGACGCGCAAGCTGCGCATTGCCGAGGCCATGAAGCTGCTGACCGACGAGGAAGCGGCAAAACTGGTCAACGAGGAAGACGTGCGCACCCGCGCCATCGCCAACGCCGAGCAAAACGGCATCGTCTTCATCGACGAGATCGACAAGGTGGCCACGCGCCAGGAGACCAGCGGCTCCGACATCTCGCGCCAGGGCGTGCAGCGCGACCTGCTGCCCCTGGTCGAAGGCACCAGCGTCTCCACCAAGTACGGCGTGGTCAAGACCGACCACATCCTGTTCATCGCCTCGGGCGCCTTCCACCTGTCCAAGCCCAGCGACCTCATCCCCGAGCTGCAGGGGCGCTTCCCGATCCGCGTGGAGCTGGACTCGCTGTCGGTCCAGGACTTCGAGGCCATCCTCACCCAGACCCATGCCTCCCTGGTCAAGCAGTACCAGGCGCTGCTGGCCACCGAAGGCGTCACGCTGGAATTCACGCCCGAAGGCATCACCCGGCTCGCCGGCATCGCCTTCGATGTCAACGAGCGCACCGAGAACATCGGCGCGCGCCGCCTGTCCACCGTGCTCGAGCGCCTGCTGGACGAGGTCAGCTTCGACGCGGCCAATCTGTCGGGCCAGACCATCTCCATCGACGCGGCCTACGTGGACCAGCGTCTGCAGTCCCTGAGCCAGGACGAAGACCTCTCGCGCTTCATCCTCTGAAACGGGCCGGCTGCCGCGCAGCCGCCACCGAAGTGACTGCCCGCATTGCCGGGCAGTCACTTTTTGTAGGAGGGTTGCCCGAGTTGCAACCGGTCGCCAGCGAATTGAATCGTTGCAATTGCATGCAGGCTTTGAGAGATCACTTGCAGTCAGTCCTCTAAGTACTTGTAAAGCCAGGGATTTTTGTCACCACTCACATTGCATTCGGCTTCTAAGTTGTTGATTTCATTGCAAATAATTGTCCATTCCCGGGTTGTGAAACGCCAAATTGCTGCTACAGTGCAAAAAAGTGCAATTAAGTGGTGAAAGTTGCCTTTGTGCCCCGATTTCCGGGACGCGATGGCTCCAACCGACCGGGGTGACTGACCGTGTTTCAAGGGGCGTCCTCGCTGAATCTCGATGGAAAGGGGCGGCTGTCTGTGCCGACCCGGCATCGTGACGCCCTTGTGGCCATGGCCCAGGGCCAGGTCACCCTCACCAAACATCCCCACGGTTGCCTGATGCTGTTCCCGCGCACGGAGTGGCTGCAGTTCCGCGAGCGGATCGCGCAACTGCCCATGTCGGCGCAGTGGTGGAAGCGCATCTTCCTGGGTAACGCCATGGACGTGGACATGGATGCCACCGGCCGCGTGCTGGTGTCGCCCGAGCTGCGTGAAGCCGTGGGTCTGACCAAGGAGGTCGTGCTGCTGGGCATGGGCAACCATTTCGAGCTGTGGGACAAGGCCACTTATGAGGCACATGAAGCGAAGGCCATGCAGGAAGAAATGCCTGCGGCCTTCCAGGATTTTGCTTTCTAGGAAAGAGGCGTTTTCTTGAATCAGCCGTTGCAACACATCACCGTTTTGCTCGACGAGGCCGTCGATGCGCTGCTGGACGGCGCCGCACAGCCCGTTGCCGGGCAATGGGTGGACGCGACCTTCGGGCGAGGCGGGCATTCCCGGCGCATCCTGCAGCGGCTGGGGCCGGATGGGGCCTTGCTGGCGTTCGACAAGGACCCGGACGCGATCGAAGAGGCAGCGCGCATCACCGATGCGCGTTTTTCGATTCGGCACGAAGGGTTTCGCCACCTCAGCGAGCTGCCGGCCGGCAGCGTGCAGGGCGTGCTGATGGACCTGGGCGTGAGCTCTCCCCAGATCGACAACCCCGAGCGTGGCTTCAGCTTCCGCTTCGAGGGTCCGCTGGACATGCGCATGGACACCACGCGCGGCCAGAGCGTGGCGGACTGGCTGGCGGAAGCCGATGCCCAGCAGATTGCGGAGGTGATACGTGACTACGGCGAAGAACGGTTTGCTGGCCCCATTGCAAAGGCGATTGTTGCTCGGCGCGAAAGCCAGGGGCCCCTTCGCAACACCGCGGAGCTTGCCGAGCTCGTGGCTGGCGCGGTCCGGACCCGCGAGGCTGGGCAGAACCCAGCGACACGCACATTCCAGGCTCTTCGGATTTTCATCAATGCCGAGCTTGAAGAGCTCGAACAGGCGCTAGAGGCCAGCCTGCGCGTGCTGGCGCCGGGCGGACGCCTGGTGGTGATCAGCTTCCACTCGCTGGAGGACCGCATCGTCAAGCAGTTCATCGCCAAGCACTCCAAGGAAGTCTATGACCGGCGCGCACCCTTTGCCGTGCCCACGCCCATGCGCCTTGAAGCGCTGGGCCGCATCAAGCCCAGCGAGGCCGAGGTCGCCGCCAATGCGCGCTCGCGCTCTGCCGTGATGCGCGTGGCCCGCCGCACCGGGGTGCCTGCATGAAGCGCATGCACCGTCTGGCGCAAGAGGAGGGCGTGGCATGCTGCGCCTGAACCTCGTGCTGCTGCTGGCGGTGATGGCCAGCGCCATCTTTCTGGTGCACAACCAGTACGAATCGCGCCGCCTGTTCACCGAACTGGACCGCGCCGTGGCCGAATCGCGCCGCCTGGCCACCGAGCAGCAGCGCCTGCAGGTGGAAAAGCGCGCCCAGGCCACGCCACAGCGCATTGAGGTCATGGCGCGCGAGCGCCTGCAGATGAAGCCGGCCACGCCGGCCATCGCCCAGTACGTCAATGACGATGCGCGCACCGGAGTGGCTCCATGACGCGCAGCGTGCTCTACACCTCCAGTCCGCTGCTGGCGTCCAAGACACCCCTGTGGCGCAGCAAGATGATCGTGGCCATGCTGGGCCTGGGCTTTGTCGGCCTGGGCGCGCGCGCAGCCTACGTGCAGGTGTTCGGCAACGACTTCTTCCAGCGCCAGGGCCAGGTGCGCTTTGCGCGCACGCTGGAGCTGCCGGCCAACCGTGGCCGCCTGCTGGACCGCAATGGACTGATCCTGGCCTCCAGCGTGCCGGCCGCCAGCATCTGGGCCATTCCCGAAGATGTCGAGCAGGACGACCCCGAGGTCAAGGCCAAGCTCAAGCAGCTGGCCGCGCTCATGGAGATGCCGCTGCCCGCGCTGATGGAAAAGCTGGCCGACGAGGACAAGACCTTCGTCTGGATCAAGCGCCAGCTCGACTGGGACGTGGGCCAGCAGATCCATGCCCTCAACATCAAGGGCATCTACCAGCGCAAGGAATACAAGCGCCAGTACCCGGAAGGCGAATCGGCCGCCCACATCGTGGGCTTCACCAATGTGGAAGACCATGGCCAGGAAGGCATGGAGCTGGCCTTCGACAAGGAGCTCGGCGGCAAGCCCGGCTCGCGCCGCGTGATCAAGGACCGCCTGGGCCGCGTGGTCGAGGGCGTGGGCGAGGAAGTGCCGCCTCAGGACGGCCGAGACATCCAGCTGTCCGTGGACAGCAAGGTCCAGTACTTCGCCTACCAGAAGCTCAAGGAGCAGGTCATCGCGCACAAGGCCAAGGCGGGCAGCGTGGTGGTCATGGATGCGCACACCGGCGAATTGCTGGCCCTGGCCAACTACCCCAGCTACGTGCCCGACAAGCGCAAGAACCTGACGGGCGAGCAGCTGCGCAACCGCGCCATCACCGACACCTTCGAGCCCGGCTCGACCATGAAGCCCATCACCATCGGCCTGGCGCTGGAGTCGGGCCGGTTCAAGCCGGAAACGCCCATCGACACCACGCCGGGCCGCGTCAACGTCACGGGCTCGACGATTTCCGACACCCACAACTACGGCCTGCTCACCGTGGCCGGCGTGATCCAGAAGTCCAGCAACGTGGGCACGACCAAGATCGCGCTGCAGATGCCGGCCAAGGAAATGTGGGAAACCTTCTCGGCCGTGGGCTTCGGCCAGAAGCCGCAGATCTCCTTCCCCGGCGCCGCCAGCGGTCGCCTGCGTCCCTACAAGACCTGGAGGCCGGTGGAGCAGGCCACCATGGGCTATGGCTACGGCCTGTCCGCCAGCCTGCTGCAGATGACGCGCAGCTACACCGTCTTTGCCAACGGCGGGCGCGTGATCCCGGCCACCATGGTCAAGACCGACGAGCCGCCCGTGGGCGTGCCCGTGTTCTCGCCGCGCACGGCCAACGAGGTGCGCAAGATGCTGGCCCTGGCGGCCGGCCCCGGCGGCACGGGCCAGCGCGCCCAGACCATCGGCTACTCGGTGGGCGGCAAGTCGGGCACGGCCCGCAAGCAGCAGGGCAAGGGCTATGCCGCCGGCAAGTACCGCGCCTGGTTCACGGGCATGGCGCCCATCGAGAACCCGCGCATCATCGTCGCCGTGATGGTGGACGAGCCCAGTGCCGGCACCATCTACGGCGGCACCGTGGCGGCACCCGTGTTCGGTGAAGTGGTGCAGCAGACGCTGCGCCTGATGGGCGTGCAGCCCGATATGGAAGTCAAGCCCTTGATCGTCGCCAACCCCGTGGAGGAGCCCTCGCTATGAGTTCCTCCCAAGCCCTGCGGGTGCTGTCCACGGCCACCGAGGCTGTCCAATGGCTGGCCGCCCGCCTGCAAGGCAGCGGCACGCTGCAGACCGACAGCCGCAAGGTCCGGTCCGGCGACGCCTTCATCGCCTGGCCCGGCGCGGCCACCGATGGCCGCGCCCATGTGGCCTCGGCCCTGGAGCGCGGTGCCATGGCCTGCCTGGTCGAAGCGCAGGGTGTCGAAGCCTTCGGTTTTTCCGGCGAGCACATCGCGGCGCTGCCCGGCCTCAAGGCCGCCACGGGCTTGATCGCCGACCAGTGGTTCCAGCATCCCAGCGCCCAGATCGACGTGCTGGCCGTGACCGGCACCAATGGCAAGACCACCACCGCCTGGTGGCTGGCGCACGCGCTGGCCCAGGTGAAGCTGCAGGAACGCAGCGGCTGCGCCCTGGTGGGCACGCTGGGCGTGGGCATTCCGCCCGCCATGGAATCCACGGGCATGACCACGCCCGACCCGGTGCGGCTGCAGCGCGCGTTTCGCGAGTACGCCGATGCGGGCCTGGCGGCCTGCGCCATCGAGGCGTCGTCCATCGGCATCGTCGAGCACCGGCTGGACGGCACGCGCATCCGCGTGGCGCTGTTCACCAATTTCACGCAGGACCACCTCGACTACCACGGCAGCATGCAGGCCTACTGGGATGCCAAGGCCGCGCTGTTCGACTGGCCCGGCCTGCAGGCCGCCGTCGTCAATGTGGACGACGCGCATGGCGCACGCCTGTGGGCCACGCTGCAGTCGCGCAAGCAGCCTGCCGCGCTCGACGTCTGGAGCATTTCCATCGAAGGCGCGGCGCGCCTGCAGGCCAAGGACATTGCGCTGGGTGCCGAGGGCCTGAGCTTCACCGTGATCGAGGCCGGCCACAGCCTGCGCATGCACACGCGCATGGTGGGCCAGTACAACGTATCCAACCTGCTGGGCGTGCTGGCCGCGCTGCGCTGCCTGGGCCTGACCCTGGACCAGGCCGTTGCGGCCTGCGCCCACCTGGAGCCCGTGCCCGGCCGCATGCAGCAGATCGTCCAGCCCGGCCAGCCGCTGGTGGCCGTGGACTACGCCCACACGCCCGATGCGCTGGACAAGGCCCTGCGTGCCCTGCGCCCGGCCGCCGAGCAGCGCCGTGGCCGGCTGTGGTGCGTGTTCGGCTGCGGCGGCGACCGCGATGCCACCAAGCGGCCGCTCATGGGGCAGGCCGCCCAGAAGAATGCCGACTGTGTGCTGGTCACCAGCGACAACCCGCGCAGCGAAGTGCCCGACCGCATCATCGACCAGATCCTGGCCGGCATGCAGCCGGGCGAGAACCTGCAGTCCCAGGCCGATCGCGCAGCGGCCATCGCCCAGGCGATTGCGCACGCCAGCGAACGCGACGTGGTGCTGATCGCCGGCAAGGGACATGAGGACTACCAGGAGACGGCGGGCCAGCGCCATCCGTTCTCCGACATGGCCGAGGCGCACAAGGCGCTGGCGGCCCGCGAAGGAAAGAAGCGGTCATGATGACCTTGCAACAAGCGCTGGAGCTGATCCAGTCGCATATCCCCCAGGCACGGCTGGTCGGCAACGGCCAGGCCGTGCTCACGCGCGTGCACACCGACACCCGCACGCTGCAGGCCGGGGATCTGTTCGTCGCCTTGAAGGGCGAGCGTTTCGATGCCAACCAGTTCCTGGCCCAGGCCCGCGAGGCCGGCGCTGCCGCAGCCCTGGCCCATGGCGGCCTGGAGGCCGCAGGCCTGTCCGGCATCGAGGTGCCCGACTCGCTGGCCGCTCTGGGTGCGCTGGCCACGGCCTGGCGCGCGCGCTTTGCGCTGCCGCTGATTGCCGTCACCGGCAGCAACGGCAAGACCACGGTCACGCAGATGGTGGCCTCCATCCTGCGCGCCCACGCGGGCGAGGCGGCCCTGGCCACGCGCGGCAACTTCAACAACTCCATCGGCCTGCCGCTGAGCCTGATGCGCATGACCGCCCAGCACCGCGTGGCCGTGCTGGAGATGGGCATGAACCATCCCGGCGAGATTGCCGAGCTGGCCGCCATCGGCCAGCCCACGGTGGCCCTGGTCAACAACGCGCAGCGCGAGCACCAGGAATTCATGCACACGGTCGAGGCCGTGGCGCGCGAGAACGGCAGCGTGCTGCTGTCCCTGCCCGCCGACGGCGTGGCCGTGTTTCCGGCCGGCGACACCTACACGCCGCTGTGGCGCGAGCTGGCCGCTGCGCGCCAGTGCCTGCTGTTCGGCGAGTCTGCCGATGGCGCCCAGGTCCATGCGCGCGATGCGCTGTGGCTGGGCGATGCCTGGCAGTTCACCCTGGTCACGCCCGAGGGCGAGGCCCCGGTGC
This sequence comes from Delftia sp. DLF01, assembly GCF_014852125.1. Lineage (NCBI taxonomy): Bacteria > Pseudomonadati > Pseudomonadota > Betaproteobacteria > Burkholderiales > Comamonadaceae > Delftia > Delftia sp. DLF01. The sequence goes on along the minus strand of NZ_JACVAZ010000002.1, from coordinate 678,921 downwards.
GCCTGCACATTGCCGGCCGCCACAACGTGCGCAATGCGCTGGCCGCTGCGGCCTGCGCCCAGGCAGCCGGTGTGCCGCTGGCCGACATTGCACGCGGCCTGAGCGTGTTCGAGCCCGTGCAGGGCCGTTCGCGCGCACTGGGCGTTTCGGTGCAGGGCCGCACGGTCACCGTGATCGACGACAGCTACAACGCCAATCCCGACTCGGTGGCCGCGGCCATCGAGGTGCTGCGCGAACTGCCCGCTCCCCAGCTGCTGGTGCTGGGCGACATGGGCGAGGTCGGCGACCAGGGGCCGCAATTCCATGCCGAGGCTGGCGCGCTGGCGCGCAGCCTGGACATTGCCCGGCTGTTCACGCTGGGCGCGCAAAGCACATCCGCCGCCACCGCATTCGGTGCAGGTGCGCGGCATTTTGAAGACATGGCCTCGCTGCAGCAGGCAGCCTGTGCCGCGCTGCCCGAGGTGGGCAGCATTCTGGTCAAGGGTTCGAGGTTCATGAAGATGGAGCAGGTGGTTCAGGCGGTCGAGGCGGCCGGCAAGGATGGCGGTTGCAAGAAGGAGGCCGCATGCTGCTGATGCTGTCCCAATGGCTGCAGGGCCTGTCCCCCGAGTTCGGCTTTCTGCGCGTCTTCCAGTACCTCACGATGCGCGCCGTGATGGCCGCGCTCACGGCCCTGGTCATCGGGCTGCTGGCCGGGCCGCGCCTGATCCGCATGCTGACCTCGCTCAAGATCGGCCAGCCCGTGCGCGGCTACGGCATGGAGACCCATCTGGCCAAAAGCGGCACGCCCACCATGGGCGGGGCGCTGATCCTGCTGTCCATTGCCGTTTCCACGCTGCTGTGGTTCGACCTGTCCAACCGCTTCGTCTGGATCGTGCTGCTGGTCACGCTGGGCTTTGGCACCATCGGCTGGGTGGACGACTGGCGCAAGGTGGTCAACAAGGACCCCGAAGGCATGCGCTCGGGCGAGAAGTACTTCTGGCAGTCCGTCATCGGCCTGCTGGCCGCGCTGTACCTGGTGTTCTGCATTTCCGAGAACTCCAATGCCCAGGTCTTCGAGCTGTTCGTCACCTGGGTGCAGTCCGGCTTTGCGCTGGACCTGCCGCCCAAGGCGGGCCTGCTCGTGCCTTTCTTCAAGGAAGTCAGCTACCCGCTGGGCGTGCTGGGCTTCGTGATCATGACCTACCTGGTCATCGTGGGCGCCAGCAATGCCGTGAACCTGACCGACGGGCTGGACGGCCTGGCGATCATGCCCGTGATCATGGTGGGCTCGGCCCTGGGCATCTTCGCCTACGTCACCGGCAATGCCGGCTACGCCAAGTACCTGCTGTTTCCGCACATCCCGGGTTCGGGCGAGCTGCTGGTGTACTGCGCGGCCATGGCCGGCGCGGGCCTGGCCTTCCTCTGGTTCAACGCCCACCCGGCCCAGGTGTTCATGGGCGACGTGGGGGCGCTGGCGTTGGGCGCCTCGCTGGGCACCATTGCCGTCATCGTGCGCCAGGAAATCGTGCTGGCCATCATGGGCGGCATCTTCGTGGTGGAGGCGCTGTCGGTGATGCTGCAGGTCACCTGGTTCAAGTTCACCAAGAAGCGCTATGGCCAGGGACGCCGCCTGCTCAAGATGGCGCCGCTGCACCACCACTTCGAAAAGAGTGGCTGGAAGGAGACCCAGGTCGTGATCCGCTTCTGGATCATCACCATGCTGCTGTGCCTGCTGGGCCTGTCCACGCTGAAGCTGAGGTGAGTGCATGAACACCGAAGACTTCAAGACCGACCTCCACGCACTGCCGGCCACCGAGCCCGTCGTGCCGGCGTCCCCTGCCGAGCTTGTCGAGCTGGCGGACCCGGCCGGAATGCCGGGCCTCCCTCCCGAGGGGCAGGTGGTTGCGGACCCGGTCCTGGACGATTCACTGGCTCCCGTGCCAGCCGGCGACGGCGAGGCGGAGCTTCCGGCCGCCGAGGTGCCGCAGGTGCCGCAGGTGTCTGTGGCCCTGACCGAGCCCGTGCCCGACATCGCCACGCTGACGGCAGCCAAGGATGCTGCCGCCTTCGTGGCCCAGATCTTTGCGGACCCCAGCATCTCCGACTCGTCCGACGCCGAGGTCACGCCCCTTGCCGCCGAAGAGGCGGTTGAATCCGAACAGGTGCTGCCGCCCGTGGCTGCCGGCTGGCCCGGCGAGCAGGTCCAGCACCTGCAGGGCCAGCGCGTGCTCGTGCTGGGTCTGGGCGCCTCGGGCCTGGCCATGGCACGCTGGTGCGTGCGCTGCGGCGCCGAAGTCATCGTGGCCGATACGCGCCAGGCACCGCCCCAGCTGCAGCAGCTGTCCACCGAATTGCCCCAGGTGCGCTTCGTGCCCGGCGAGTTCACGGCGCAGCTGGTGGACGGCCAGAGCCTGGGCCTGGTCTACCGCTCACCCGGCCTGAGCCCGGCCGCCGTGGCGCCCGTGGTCGATACGGCGCGCGCTCAGGGCCTGCCCGTGGGCGGCGAGCTCGATCTCTTCGCCATGGCGCTCAAGGCCCTGGCCGCAGCCCATGGCTACCGTCCCACGGTGCTGGGCATCACCGGGACCAATGGCAAGACCACGGTCACCTCGCTGACCGGCCAACTGCTGGAGCATGCGGGCCTGCGCGTGGCCGTGGCCGGCAATATCGGCCCCACGCTGCTGGACACGCTGACGCAGGCCATCGATGCCGAAACGCTGCCCCAGGCCTGGGTGCTGGAGCTGTCCAGCTTCCAGCTCGATGGCGTGCAGATGTTCGAGCCCACGGCCGCCGCCGTGCTCAACATCACCCAGGACCATCTGGACTGGCACGGCAGCCTTCGCGCCTATGCCGATGCCAAGGCCGGCATCTTCGGCAGCAGCGGCACCATGGTGCTCAACCGCGAAGACCCCGAGGTCATGCGCATGCTGCCGGCGCCCGTGGTGCCGCCGGGCAAGCGCCAAAAGCCCCAGCAGCGCGCCCACATCACCTTCGGCGGCGACATGCCGCGCCGCCCCGGCGACTTCGGCCTGGAAGTGGTCAGCGGCATGACGTGGCTGGTGCGCGCCCATGAGGCCGACGAAACCGCCAAGGGCAAGAACGCCGAAGACCTGTACATCCAGCGCCTCATGCCTGCCGACGCACTGCGCATCCGCGGCCGGCACAACGCCATCAACGCCCTGTCCGCCCTGGCCCTGGCCAGCGCGGGTGGCTGCACGCTGGCGCCGCTGCTCTATGGACTGCGTGAGTACCGGGGCGAGCCGCACCGCGTCCAGCCCATTGGCCGCGTCAACGGCGTGGAGTACTACGACGACAGCAAGGGCACGAACGTGGGTGCCACCGTGGCCGCGCTGTCCGGCCTGGGACCTGACCACCGCATCGTGGTCATCCTGGGTGGCGACGGCAAGGGCCAGGATTTCTCTCCGCTGGTCGCGCCTGTGTCGCGCCATGTGCGCACGGCCGTGCTGATCGGCCGCGACGCCGGCCGCATCCGCGCCGCCCTGCAGGACTGCGGCGTGCCCCTGGTCGATGCCACAACCATGGCCGACGCCGTGGAGCTGGCCGCCTCGCGCGCCCATGAGGGCGATGCCGTGCTGCTGTCGCCCGCCTGTGCCAGCCTGGACATGTTCCGCAACTACGAGGACCGGGCTCATCAGTTCGTCGATGCCGTGCGCGCCTTGGCGCTGGATGCCGGGCATGAACTCGGAGGTGCTGCATGACCGCCGTATCGCAGGTCCTGGGCCGCATGCGCTCCTGGTTCGGAGGCGCGCAGGAGAAGGCCATCGACGTGCTGCCCGTGCGCCTGGGCGGTCCCCAGTACCACCGGCCCACGCAGACGCCGGCCAGCGTGCTCGGCCTGGACCAGGCCCTGATCTGGGTGGTCATAGGCCTGCTGGCCTGGAGCCTGATCATGGTGTATTCGGCGTCGATCGCCATGCCGGACAATCCGCGCTTCGGCAAGATCGCGCCCACCCATTTCCTGATGCGCCATGCCATGTCCATCGGCATGGCCTTCGTCGGCGCGCTGCTGGCCTTCCAGGTGTCCATGGCCACCTGGGAGCGCATGGCGCGCAAGCTCTTCCTGGTGTCCCTGGTCCTGCTGGTGGCCGTGCTGATCCCGCACGTGGGCACCGTGGTCAACGGCGCGCGGCGCTGGCTGTCGCTGGGCATCATGAATTTCCAGCCGTCCGAACTGGCCAAGTTCGCCGTGCTCATCTATGCGGCCGACTACATGGTGCGCAAGATGGAGGTCAAGGAGCGCTTCTTCCGCGCCGTGCTGCCCATGGGGCTGGCCGTGGTGCTGGTCGGCGTGCTGCTGCTGGCCGAGCCCGACATGGGCGCCTTCATGGTGATCGTGGTGATCGCCATGGGCATCCTGTTCCTGGGCGGCGTGAATGCGCGCATGTTCTTCCTGATCGCGGCCCTGGTGGTTCTGGCCTTCGTGCTGATCATCGCCACCTCCGAATGGCGGCGCGAGCGCATCTTTGCCTACCTCAATCCCTGGGATGAAAAGCACGCCCTGGGCAAGGGCTACCAGCTGTCGCATGCGCTGATCGCCATCGGTCGCGGCGAGATCTTCGGCGTGGGCCTGGGCCGCAGCGTCGAGAAGCTGCACTGGCTGCCCGAGGCGCACACCGACTTCCTGCTGGCCGTGATCGGCGAGGAATTCGGCCTGGTCGGCGTGCTCTTGATCGCCGTCACCTTCCTGTGGCTGACGCGCCGCATCATGCTCATAGGGCGGCAGGCCATTGCGCTGGACCGGGTGTTCTCCGGGCTGGTGGCCGAGGGCATTGCGATCTGGATGGGTTTCCAGGCCTTCATCAACATGGGCGTGAACCTGGGCGCGCTGCCGACCAAGGGGCTGACGCTGCCCCTGATGAGTTTCGGCGGCTCGGCCATTTTGATGAATCTGATAGCGATAGCGGTGGTGTTAAGGGTGGACTACGAGAACAAGTTGCTGATGAAGGGAGGGCATGCATGACACAGCAGCCCATCTCCCAAGGCACGCAACGCCAGCGCACGGCCCTGATCATGGCCGGCGGCACGGGCGGACATATCTTCCCGGGCCTGGCCGTGGCCCAGGCCCTGCGCGAGCGCGGCTGGAACGTGCGCTGGCTGGGCGCGCCCGGCTCCATGGAGTCGCGCATCGTGCCCGCCCAGGGTTTCCCGCTGGAGACCATCGAGTTCTCGGGCGTGCGCGGCAAGGGCATCATGACCCTGGCCTTTTTGCCCATGCGCCTGCTGCGTGCCTTCTGGCAGGCGCTGGCCGTGGTGCGCCGCGTCAAGCCCGACGTGGTGGTCGGTCTGGGTGGCTACATCAGCTTCCCCGGTGGAATGATGGCCGTGCTGGCCGGCAAGCCCCTGGTGCTGCATGAGCAGAACTCCGTGGCCGGCATGGCCAACAAGGTGCTGGCCAGCGTCTCCCACCGCATCTTCACCGCCTTCCCCAACGTGTTCCCCAAGGGCCGCTGGGTCGGCAACCCCTTGCGCCAGGCCTTCACCGAGCAGCCCGCACCCGAGCAGCGTTTCGCAGGCCGCAGCGGTCCGCTGCGCCTGCTGGTGGTGGGCGGAAGCCTGGGCGCCAAGGCGCTCAACGAGATCGTGCCCCAGGCGCTGGCCCTGATTCCTGCCGATGTGCGGCCCGTCGTGCTGCACCAAAGCGGCGCCGCGCAGATCGATGCCCTGCGCGCCAACTATGCTGCCGCAGGCGTCGCGGCCGAGCTGACGCCCTTCATCGACGACACGGCGCGCGCCTTTGCCGAGGCCGATGTCATCGTCTGCCGCGCCGGTGCCAGCACGGTCACCGAGATCGCGGCCGTGGGCGCCGCAGCCATCTATGTGCCCTTCCCGTCCGCCGTGGACGACCACCAGACCACGAACGCGCGTTTCCTGGTCGATGCCGGTGGTGGATGGTTGATGCAACAAAGCGCACTGACTGCCCAAAGCCTGGCCGAAATGCTACAAAATATGCAGCGTGCGACGCTGCTGGAGCGCGCTGGAAAAGCCAAGAAAATGCAAAAGACCGATGCCACCGCCGAGGTGGTCGCCGCCTGTGAGGAACTGGCCGCATGAAGCACGCCATTCATCACATCCATTTCGTCGGCATCGGCGGCGCCGGAATGAGCGGCATCGCCGAGGTGCTGCACAACCTGGGTTACGCCATCTCGGGCTCGGACCTGTCCGACAGCGCCACGCTGCGCCGGCTCGCCGGCCTGGGCATCGCCACCCACGTCGGCCATGCGGCCGCGCACATCGAAGGGGCTGACGCCGTCGTCACCTCCACCGCCGTGCAGTCCGACAATCCCGAGGTGCTGGCCGCGCGCGAGCGCAAGATCCCCGTCGTGCCGCGTGCGCTCATGCTGGCCGAGCTCATGCGCTTCAAGCAGGGCATCGCCATCGCGGGTGCCCATGGCAAGACCACGACCACCAGCCTGGTGACCAGCGTGCTGGCCGAGGCCGGGCTGGACCCGACCTTCGTCATCGGCGGCAAGCTCAACAGCGCGGGCGCCAACGCCAAGCTGGGCCAGGGCGACTACATCGTGGTCGAGGCGGACGAGTCCGATGCCTCCTTCCTGAACCTGCTGCCCGTGATGGCCGTCGTCACCAACATCGACGCCGACCACATGGAAACCTACGGCCATGACTTCGGCAGGCTCAAGGGCGCCTTCGTCGATTTCCTGCACCGCATGCCGTTCTACGGCCGAGCCATCGTCTGCGTGGACAGCCCGGCCGTGCGCGAGATCCTGCCCCAGGTGGCCCGCCCCGTGACAACCTATGGCTTTGCCGAGGATGCCCAGGTGCGCGCCCTCAACGTGCGCGCCGAAGCTGGCAGCATGCATTTCACGGTGCGCCGCAGCAACGGCCAGAGCTATCCCGACCTGGACGTGGTGCTGAGCCTGCCGGGCGAGCACAACGTGCTCAACGCGCTGTCGGCCGTGGCCGTGGCCATGGAGCTGGAGATCTCCGACGACGCGCTGCTGCGTGCCTTCGAAAGCTTCAAGGGCGTGGGCCGGCGCTTTCAGCGCTATGGCGAACTGGCGACTGCCGACGGCGGCAGCTTCACCGTCATCGACGACTATGGCCACCACCCCGTCGAGATGGCGGCCACGCTGGCCGCCGCTCGTGGCGCCTTCCCGGGCCGTCGCCTGGTGCTGGCATTCCAGCCGCACCGCTACAGCCGCACGCGCGACTGCTTCGAGGATTTCGTCAAGGTCATCGGCCTGGCCGACGCCGTGCTGCTGACCGAGGTCTATGCGGCCGGCGAGGCGCCCGTGGTGGCGGCCGACGGCCGCTCGCTGACACGCGCCCTGCGCGTGGCCGGCCGTGTCGAGCCGGTGTTTGTGGAAAACGTTGCCGAGCTGCCGGCGGCCATTGCCGTCAATGCCCGCGATGGCGACGTGTTGTTGTGCATGGGGGCAGGCTCGATTGGCGCCGTGCCCGGAAAGTTGGTTGAAATGCTTCAGAAACAAGAGCTGCAGGCGCAGCAGGGAGCTGTGCAATGAGCAGCTTCGGCACCCAGATCGATGTCAAGGCCCTGGGCAAGGTGGCCGTGCTGTTGGGCGGCCGCTCGGCCGAGCGCGAGGTCTCGCTGATGTCGGGCACGGGCGTGCTCAAGGCCCTGCTGTCGCATGGCGTGGACGCCCATGCCTTCGACCCCGCCGAGCGCGACCTGGGCGAGTTGAAGAAGGAAGGGTTCGACCGCTGCTTCATCGCGCTGCACGGCCGCTACGGCGAAGACGGCACGGTGCAGGGCGCGCTGGAGCTGCTGGGCATCCCGTACACGGGCCCCGGCGTGATGGCCTCGAGCATCGCCATGGACAAGATCATGACCAAGCGCATCTGGCGCTTCGAGGGCCTGCCCACGCCGGACTGGCGTCTGGTCGCCAGCGCAGGCGAGACGCGCGCCGCGCTGCAGGCGCTGGGCGCGCCCATGATCGTCAAGCCCTCGCGCGAGGGCTCGACCATCGGCCTGACCAAGGTCTGGACGGCCGAGGAATGCGAGCAGGCCTATGTGCTGGCCTCCCGCTACGACCCCGAAGTGCTCTGCGAAGAGTTCATCGAAGGCGACGAGACCACCTGCCCCGTGCTCGGCACGGGCGAGGGCGCCCATGCGCTGCCCGTGATCCGCATCGTCGCCCCCGAAGGCAACTACGACTACCAGAACAAGTACTTCACCGACGACACCAAGTACCACTGCCCCAGCGGACTGCCCGCCGAGGAAGAGGCCGAGATCCGGCGCATCGTCGTGCGGGCCTTCCGCACGCTGGGCTGCCGCGGCTGGTCGCGCGCCGACATCATGATCCGCGCCAGCGATCGCAAGCCCTTCCTGCTGGAGATCAACACCTCGCCGGGCATGACGGGCCACTCGCTGGTGCCCATGTCGGCCCGCGCCATCGGTGTCAGCTACGAGAACCTCTGCCTGGGCATCCTGGCCAACGCCGCGCTGGACGCCGCGCAACCGGAGCAGGAGCACGCATGAGCTACTCCCTGCCGGCCCCCTTCGACGTCAAGCTCATGAACGTGACCGCCACGGTCCTGTTCGTGGGCGTGGCTGCGCTGGGGCTGGCAGCGGTGAGCTGGTGGGCGCTGCGCCACCCGGCCTTCAACATCGGCCGCATCGTGGTCGAGGGCGAGCTGGTGCACAACAACACGGTGACGCTGCGCGCCAACGTGGCGCCCGTGCTCACGGGCAACTTCTTCACCGTGGACCTCAAGGGGGCCAAGGCGGCATTCGAGCAGGTTCCCTGGGTGCGCGAGGCGCAGGTGCGCCGCGACTATCCCAACAGCCTGCGCGTCATCCTGCACGAGCATGTGGCCGAGGCCTTCTGGGGCCCCGATTCGGGCACCGGCCTGATCAACAGCTTTGGCGAGGTCTTCGAGGCCAACCTGGGCGAGCTCGACCGCGACGGCCTGCCGCGCCTGCAGGGCCCCGAGGACAGCGCCCCGCAGATGCTGCAGATGTACCGGCTGCTGGTGCCGGCGCTGGGGCCGCTGGATGTGGAGATCGACGGGCTCACGCTCAATGCGCGCGGAAGCTGGCAGCTCAGGCTGGCCAATGATGCACAGATCGAACTGGGTGGCGGCAGCGTGGAAGCCGTGCTGCAGCGCGTGCAGCGCTTCGTGCGCACGCTGCCCCAGATCACGACCCAATACAAGCGCAAGGCCGACGCCATCGAGTCGGCCGACCTGCGCTACGAAGACGGATATGCGCTGAGGCTGCGCGGGGTGACCACCGGCACGGCCAAGGCGCCGGCTGCAGTGCGTCCCCGACGCTGAAGACGAGGGAGGAAAGACCTATGTACACGCACACCATGCAGCGACACAGCGACAGGACAGAACCAACCGGGGGCGGATGCTGATATGGCAAGAGAATACAAAGATGTGATCGTCGGACTGGACATCGGCACGGCCAAGGTCATGGTCGTGGTCGCCGAGGTCCTGTACAACGGCGAACTCAAGCTCGCCGGCCTCGGCGTGGCCCCGAGCAACGGACTCAAGCGGGGCGTGGTGGTGAACATCGACGCCACCGTGCAGAGCATCCAGCAGGCCTTGAAAGAGGCCGAGCTGATGGCCGACTGCAAGATCCAGCGCGTGTGCACCGGCATCACCGGCAGCCACATCCGCGGCCTGAACTCCAGCGGCATGGTGGCCATCAAGGACAAGGAAGTCACGGCCACCGATGTGGCGCGGGTGATGGAGACGGCCAAGGCCATCAACATCTCCTCGGACCAGCGGCTGCTGCTGGTCGAGCCGCAGGAATTCGTGATCGACGGCCAGGAAGTGCGCGAGCCCATCGGCATGAGCGGCATCCGCCTGGAAGCCAAGATCCACATCGTCACGGGCGCGCAGAGCGCGGCCGAGAACATCATCAAGTGCGTGCGCCGCTGCGGCCTGGAGGTCGAGCAGCTGCTGCTCAACCCGCTGGCATCGAGCCAGGCCGTGCTCACCGATGACGAGCGCGAGCTGGGCGTGGCCGTGGTCGATATCGGCGCGGGCGCCACCGACGTGGCCATCTTCACGGGCGGCGCCATCCGGCACACGGCCGTCATCCCGATCGCGGGCGACCTGATCACCAGCGACATCGCCATGGCGCTGCGCACGCCGACCAAGGACGCCGAGGACATCAAGGTCGAAAGCGGCTATGCCAAGCAGCTGCTGGCCGACCCCGATGCCCAGGTCGAAGTGCCGGGCCTGGGCGACCGCAGCCCGCGCATGATCAGCAAGCAGGCGCTGGCCGGCGTGATCGAGCCGCGCGTGGAAGAGATCTTTTCTTTGGTGCAGCAGGTGGTGCGCGATTCCGGCTACGAGGAAGTTCTGTCCTCGGGCATCGTGCTGACCGGCGGCAGCGCCGTCATGCCGGGCATGGTGGAACTGGGCGAGGACATCTTCCTCAAGCCCGTGCGCCGCGGCATCCCCAAGTATTCGAGCGCTCTGGCAGACATGGTGGCCCAACCCCGCGCCGCCACCGTGATGGGATTGCTCGAAGAGGCCCGCCTGGCTCGCCTGCGCGGTTTCAAGGTGGCACAAAAGAGTGGGTCGATGAAGACCGCTTTTGGCCGTTTCAAAGACTTCATCGTGGGGAACTTTTGATATGTGCTTTCATCGACTGCGCATTACCGGCCCGCCCACCGGCTTCCGAATACCGGACAGAAGACAGAATTTTCCCCAGACGGTGGTGACCACTTACAGAGAGCTACAGGAGAACCAACATGCCCATCGACATGATTGAAGTTGAAGAATTCAACCAGGGTACGCAGATCAAGGTGATCGGCGTTGGCGGCGGCGGCGGCAATGCCGTCGAGCACATGATTGCGCGCAACGTGCAGGGTGTGGAATTCGTCTGCGCCAACACCGACGCGCAGGCGCTGCTGCGCAGCAGCGCCCACCGCACCATCCAGCTCGGTGGCAGCGGCCTGGGCGCGGGCAGCAAGCCCGACAAGGGCCGCGAGGCTGCCGAAATGGCCGAGGACGACATCCGCACCGCCATCGAAGGCGCGCACATGCTGTTCATCACGGCCGGCATGGGCGGCGGCACGGGCACGGGCGCTGCGCCCGTGATCGCGCGCGTGGCCAAGGAAATGGGCATTCTCACCGTGGGCGTGGTCACCAAGCCCTTCGAGTGGGAAGGCGGCCGACGCATGGCCAACGCCGACAGCGGCCTCAACGAGCTCGAAGCCAATGTCGATTCGCTGATCGTCGTGCTCAACGAGAAGCTGCTGGACGTGCTGGGTGACGACATCTCGCAGGACGAGGCCTTTGCCCATGCCAACGACGTTCTCAAGAACGCCGTGGGCGGCATCGCCGAAATCATCAACGAGTACGGCCATGTGAACGTCGACTTCGAAGACGTGCGCACCGTCATGGGCGAGCCCGGCAAGGCCATGATGGGCACGGCCAAGGCCGCCGGCCCCGACCGCGCGCGCATCGCCGCCGAGCAGGCCGTGGCCTGCCCGCTGCTGGAGGGCATCGACCTGTCGGGCGCCAAGGGCGTGCTGGTGCTGGTCACGGCCGCCAAGGGCAGCCTCAAGCTGTCCGAGTCGCGCCTGGCCATGAGCACCATCAATGCCTATGCCTCGCCCGATGCGCATGTGATCTACGGCGCCGCCTACGACGACACCCTGGGCGACGAGATCCGCGTCACCGTGGTCGCCACCGGCCTGTCGCGCCCCAGCGCACGCCGCCAGAACATGCAGGTGGTGCAGGGCGGTCTGCGCACCGGTACCGACAACATGAGCTACCAGCTGCCCTCGGCCTCCATGGGTGCCGCCACGGCAGCCGGCGGCCTGGTCGGCGGTGCCGCTGGCGGCGCCGACTATGCCAACAACATGTCGGTCCCCAGCGTCTGGCGTACCAACCGCACGCAGGCCGCTGCCCGCGTCGATGCCCTGGCCTCCGGCGGCATGGACGATCTGGAAATCCCGGCCTTCCTGCGCAAGCAGGCTGACTGAGCAGCGGCCCATACGGTCGCTGCATAGCCGTGATAGCGAAAGCCGTGCCAGGGCCATGCCCTGCGCACGGCTGCCGCGTTCTAAAATAGCCGGATGCTCCAACAACGCACCATCAAGACGATCACCCGTGCCGTTGGCGTGGGCCTGCACAGCGGCCAGCGCGTCGAGTTGACGCTGCGACCCGCGCAGCCCGACACCGGCATCGTGTTCCGTCGCGTGGACCTGCCGGAGCCTGTGGACATCCCGATCTCGGCCGAAGCCGTCACCGACACGCGCATGGCCTCCACCATCGGCACCGGCGGCGCCAAGGTGCATACCGTGGAGCACCTGATGTCGGCCATTGCCGGCCTCGGGCTCGACAACATCTATATAGACATCACCGCCGAGGAAGTGCCCATCCTCGACGGCTCCTCCGCCTCCTTCGTGTTCCTGCTGCAAAGCGCGGGCATCGAGCTGCAAAAGGCTCCCAAGCGCTTCATCCGCGTCATCCGCCCCGTCGAGGTGCGTGAGGGCGAGGGCCAGAACCTCAAGTGGGCGCGCTTCGACCCCTACCACGGCTTCAAGCTGCGCTTCGAGATCGACTTCGCCCATCCGGCCGTGGACTCCACGGGCCAGTGCGTGGAGTTCGACATGGGCGAGGACAACTATACGCGCGACATCGCACGCGCGCGCACCTTCGGCTTCACCAAGGACGTGGAAATGCTGCGCAGTCATGGCCTGGCGCTGGGCGGCGGCATGGACAACGCCATCGTCATGGACGACTACAAGGTGCTCAACAGCGACGGCCTGCGCTACGACGACGAGTTCGCCAAGCACAAGATCCTCGACGCCATCGGCGACCTGTACCTGATCGGCAGGCCGCTGCTGGCCGCCTACAGCGCCTTCCGCTCGGGCCACGGCATGAACAACCAGTTGCTGCGTGCCCTGCTGGCCCAGCCTGACGCCTGGGAACTGGTCAGCTTCGACAGCGAGCGCCAGGCGCCCAAGGGCTTCGCCCAGCCCGCGCGGGCCTGGTGAGGCGAGCGCCGCCATGCTGATCTTCCGCTGGCTGGCCACCCTGCTGCTGCTGGCCTCGGCCGTCTCCTTCGCGTTCTACCTGGGCACTGGCCGACCGCACTACAAGCGCTGGGGCTTCATCATCCTCAAGTGGACCGTGATTGCCGGCGTGACCTTCTTCGCCGTGCTGTTCTTTGGACGCATCGTCTGAGACCTTGAGCGGATTCCAGGCTTCAGCTACTCGGCAAGGCTTGGTGAAAACACCCAGACCGTAGTACGCGTGGGGCTCAATAGGATATATCTGATCTTTTTCTTCATATTTTCAGAGCTGTCCTATTTATCGATTCTCATGAATCTTTTAGCTTTTTGGTACCTGGCGGGCGCTTGTGGCAAGTGCCTGCCGGGGCAAAAAATGCTAAAGGAGACTTCATGCATATCAGCTGTATTACCCGAGAGCAGGCCCATCGATTCATTAATGAAGAAATGAGACGTCCTCAGAGCAACAAGGTGTTGCATGCCCACCCGAGTCCGTTGTATTGGAGGGGCTCGAATGGGGAAGAAAATGATCGTTGGGAGGCGCGCAGAGAATCAAGCAATACCCGTTCAATGAATGCCAATTTCTATATAGGCATACCTTATTGCCTCCCTACTACACCAAATCATTGCGGTTTCTGTCTATTCCCCACGCAGGACTATGGCGGGAATGGCGCCATGTTGAAATATCTCGATTATCTGGAGAAAGAGGCGCAGATGATGGCGTGTCATCTTCGCCATGATAGGTTTTCATCTGTTTATGTGGGGGGAGGCACTCCAAATTTGTTGCACGCCGAGGACTATATTCGGCTAATGAATATCACTAGGCGTATTTTTGGTGAACCGTCGGAAGGCGTGGAGCGAACGCTTGAAGGTATTCCCCAACTTTTCAACCATGACAAGGTTCAAGCCATAAAAGAGGCGGGTTTCAACAGAGTCAGCATGGGGGTGCAGCAGATGAGCGACAGGCTCATTCGATACAGTGGTCGAAGGCAGACCCATGAGCAGGTGATCAGCGCCCTGGAAGAGTTCAATGCTGCACGCCTTTCCGTCAACGTAGACCTCATTTATGGCTGGCCTGAGCAAACCTTGCATGACATGTTGCGCGATCTTCGTGAAGTCTGCGATCTCGGTGTGCGCCATATCACGCTATATCAACTCAATATCGCTGGTCGAAGTGATTTCAGCCGACAGCAGCGAGATCTGTTGCCCTCGTTCGAGAATACGTACGAGATGTATGAAGCTGCTTGCAGCTATCTGGGATCGCGTGGCTTCCGTCAGGCAACGCTTTACGATTGGGAGCGCATCGAAAGTGAGGCGGGGAGATTTTCGCATGAAAATGCCGAGCGCTATCAATATGAGCAGCAGCTTCGCGAATTTCTTCAAAAGGATACCGAGGGTGTGATGGCGGTGACCTGCAACATGGTCGGCATCGGCTATGCGGCCATCAGTGGCTGCATGACTTGGCCAAATGAAGGCGGGCCAAACTGGATACAGATGAACAAGCGCTCAATGCAGGGCTACTTCGAATGCATTGATGCTGGTATTTTGCCAGTAGAAAAATACTTCGAATATACGCCGGAGGATCTTCGTTTGGTCTATATATTTCAACAATTGCAGACTATGAAGATTGATCGGACTACCTATGAGCAGGCATTTGGTACGGAGGTAGTCCAAGACTATGCGCCCATATGGGATGAACTGGATGCACGGCAATGGATAGAGAAATCTGAGTCTACCATTCGCATGGTGGGTCTGGGGCGGTTCTTGATTCCGATGATTCAATCATTGTTCTCGCATGCCCGCTTGCAGGAGATGCGTATGGGCCGCGATGCAATTCAGGCTGAAGGCAAGCGCTTCATCCAGATTTCAAAAGGTTGACGGCGCATGCAGAAAATCTATGTACCGACCAGGGATGGCCATGTCATCGTGCTGACGCGCATCGGCCCTTCGGAGGGGCCAGTGGTGGCCGTGACGCATGGCACGTTTTCTAACGTCACCTCATGCAAGAGACTAGGTAGATTCCTCGCTTTACAAGGTTATGGCGTTTGGCTGTTTGATTGGCGCGGGCATGGGCTGAATCCGCCAACCACCCACGACTACGACTTAGAAACGGTGGCCGAAGAGGACATTGAAAGCGCTCTCGGTGAGATTCATCGTCAAGAGGAGGGGCGGCGCTTGACGCTCATAGGGCATAGCGGTGGAGGTATTGCCGCTGCCATCTGGGCTGCGCGTCGGCCCGATCGGGCGCATGCGTATCTGGCTGGCCTAGTGCTGCTTGCCGCCCAGGTGACCCATGCGGCGGCAACTTTTGCGTCGTGGGCTGCAATCAAGGGCTACAGGGCCTGGATTGCCCGCAGACAATGGCTTACCGCGAGCGGCATGGTCGGTCCCGAGAGGGAAAGCGCCCGCCTGATGCGCCAGTGGTGCTATTGGAACCTGCAGCGCAAATTCGTCGGTTATGACGGCATGGACTATTTGCGCAGGCTAACCGAGGTTCGTATTCCCGTTCTGGCGCTTGCGGGATCTGCCGACCGTGTGATCGCCCCTTGGCAGGGGTGCGAAGCTCTAGCCAGGGCTTTTGGAGGTAAGGACATCGAATTCCTGCTGTGCGGCAAGGCCACCTGTTTTCAGGAGGACTACAGTCACAGCCGGCTGTTGATGGCGGGCAACGCGCAGTCCGACGTATATCCACGGATCGCGCAGTGGATGAAGCTGAGGATCGGCGCCGCATCATCCTTAGAGCCTGCTCACGGTCTCGCGGGAGACGGAGCGCAGTGCTCCGAGGCGCCTCAATACACTCTTCCGCCCTTGTAGACGGCATGCTGGCGGCGCTGCAGCTGCGTGACCTCGGCCATCTTCGACATGGCGGCGCCCGCATGGGCGTGGGTGATGGCCAGGCCCAGGGCGTCGGCTGCGTCGGTGCCGGGCAGGCCGGGCAGTTGCAGCAGGCGGCGCACCATTTCCTGAATCTGGCTCTTGGCCGCGCGGCCGTGGCCGGTCATGGCCTTTTTCATCTGCAGCGCCGTGTATTCGGCGACCGGCAGGCCCGCATTGACCAGGGCCGTGAGCGCGGCGCCGCGCGCCTGGCCCAGCAGCAGCGTGGACTGGGGGTTGACGTTGACGAAGACGATTTCCACGGCCGAGGTGTCGGGCTGGTAGCGGCTGGCAACTTCCGAGATGCCGTCGAACAGCAGCTTGAGCCGGCCCGGCAGGTCGCCGAGCGCGATGCCGGTGGTGCGGATGGTGCCGCTGGCCACATAGGCCAGGCGGTGGCCGTCGACGTCGATCACGCCGAATCCCGTGGTCTGCAGCCCGGGGTCTATTCCAAGAATGCGCATGGCGTGACTGTAGCCGTTCAGGGGATGACGGCGCTGGGCATTCTTTGCATGACCGTGCGCGTGCGCTGCAGCAGATAGCCGGAGTTGGGCAGCTTCTCGAAGCGCTTGGGCTGAGGCAGCATCACGGCCAGGCGTGCGGCCTCGGCCGCGCTGAGCTGTGAGGCGCTCTTGCGGAAGTAGTGGCGGGCTGCAGCCTCCGCGCCAAACACGCCCTGGCCCCATTCCACGCTGTTGAGGTAGATCTCCAGGATGCGCTGCTTGCTCAGCATCAGTTCCAGCAGCTGGGTCAGCACCAGTTCCTGCCCCTTGCGCAGCAGGCTGCGTTCGCCCGACAGCAGCAGGTTCTTGGCCAGCTGCTGGGTGATGGTGGAGCCGCCGTAGATCTTGGGAGCCTTGCCGTTGTCTGCCTTCTGGGCACGGGCTTCGGCGCGCTGGTTGCGCTGCCAGGCCTTCTCGATGGCCTCCCATTGCACCCCGTGGTGTTCGGTGAAGCTGTCATCTTCGGAGGCGATGACGGCGCGCTTGAGCGTGGGCGCGATGCGGTCGTAGGGCAGCCATTGCTGGCTCCAGTGCAGGCCTTCGGAGCTGCGCAGCATCTGCCAGGCCTCGGAGCGCTGAAAGGCCGTGGATTCAGGATCGACCACCACCATCAGCGCAATGCGCAGCACAAAGAACAGCTGCAGCAGCAGGCCGGCGCACAGCACCAGCAGCAGGGCGCGTGCCAGGGATTTCATAAAGCGCTCAGCCGCCTTGAGCAATATGGGCGCGCAGCTCGTTCAGCACCTGGGCCGACGGGGGGCGCACGCCGCGCCACAGCGCGAACGATTCGGCCGCCTGCTCCACCAGCATGCCCAGCCCGTCGCGGGCCTGGGCGCCATGGTGCTCGGCCCATTGCAGGAAGCCCTGGGCTGCGGCGCCGTACATCATGTCGTAGGCCAGGCTGCCAGGCCGCAGCACGCGGGCCGGCACGGGCACCTCGGCACCGGCCAGGCTGCTGGCGGTGGCGTTGATGACCACGTCGAAATCCTCATCCACGGCCTGCTGCTCCAGCGCCACCAGTTCCACGCCATGGTGCGCGGCGATGGCGGCATGGCGCTGCACCAGGGCCTGGGCGCGCTCGAAGGTGCGGTTGACCACGGCGATGCGGCGCGGGCGCTCGGCAAGCAGCGAGCCCAGTGCGCCGGCTGCGGCGCCTCCCGCGCCCAGCAGCAGCAGGTCGCGCCCGGCCAGCGGCACGCCCGCATTGCGCACGATGTCGGCCACCAGGCCCAGGCCGTCGGTGTTGTCGGCATGGATGCCGTCCGCCGCCAGCACCAGGGTGTTGGCGGCGCCGGCCAGTTGCACGCGCTCGCTGGAGGTGGTGGCCAGCTGTGCTGCTTCCAGCTTGAAGGGCACGGTGACATTGCAGCCGCGCCCGCCTGCCGCGACAAAGCCGCGCACGGCCTCGGCAAAGCCTTGCAGCTCCACATGCTGGCGCTCGTAGTGCAGGTCCTGCCCGCACAGTTCGGCAAAGCGGGCATGGATCCAGGGCGAACGGCTGTGCGCGACGGGGTTGCCCATGACGCAGTAGCGGTCGGAGGAGGAGGTGGCGGCGGCGGCGGCGGAAGTCATGTCGGAAAAGGAGAGTGCGCGAAGACAAGAGGAGGGCGCTACTGCACCGTCGTCTGCAGCGTCTGCTCGCGGGTGAACTTGAAGCGCGAGACCACGGCGATCTGGTCGGCCTTGGCGCGCATGGCGGGGCCGAAATGGCCGAAGGGGCCGGCCGCACGCGCAATGGCCTCGGCCCGGGTGTCCAGCAGGCGGTTGCCCGAGCCCTGCACGATCTCGGTGGACAGCACCCGCCCGTCGTGGTTGACGGTGAGGATCATGACCAGCTCGCCGTAGAGCTTCTTGCCGGCCTGCTCGGGGAAGTTCTCCGTGCCCTTGTCCTCGACCTTGCGGCGCAGGCCGTCGTAGTAGATGGCGTAGACGGCCTCGCGCGTGGACGGGCTGATATAGCGCTTCTTGGGGCGGGCGTTTTCCTCGTTGATGCGCTTTTCGATCTCGGCCAGCAGCTTTACCAGCTGCTGGCGCTTTTCCTGCTGGGCCTGCTGCTCCTTGGTCTGCTTGGCCGCCTCGCGCGGGTCCAGCGGCGGCAGGGCCGCGACCTGCTTGCGCAACTGCGTCAGCAAGACGGTCTGCTGCTCCTGCATGGAGTCGATCTGGCGCTGGCGTTCCTCGAAGTCGTCGCCCACGGCCGTGAGTGCCGAGTAGGGCATGGGGCTGGAGGCCCGGCCCTTGTCGGCCTCGCCGCCTCCGGCCAGCGAGGTCTGCGCGATGGCCTGCGCCTTGTCGGGCTGCTCGTTGGCGCGGGCATTGACCAGGATGACTTCCAGCGGCGTGTCCTGGAACACACGGTCGAAGCGCTCCGGGTCGATGAACCGGAACGAGAACAACCCGGCATGCAGGGCGATGGAAACGCCCAGTGCCAACTGCAGCGTGCTCAGGGAACGGAGGGCGGTAGGCAGTTTCACGTCAGATCTGGGGCAGTTGCTCGGATGTGAGGCAGGTCAGGGCTGGGCGGGGTCGGCCGCCGGTGTGCCATCGGTCTCGTTCATGTCCACGGCGATGGCGATGGGGCCGGCCACGGCTTCCTCGTCATCCTCGGCGCTGTCTTCGGCGCCATCGGCAGCGGCCGCCGCATCGCCATCCAGGCGCTCGATCAGCGTGCCCGAGACATCGAGCGCGATCTCGTCGATCTCGCCCAGGCGCACGCGCACATGGGCGCCGCGCGGCAGGCCGGTGACGCCCAGCACGGGGAAGACCAGGGGCAGGTCATCGGCACGAACCAGCAGGCCGCCGCCCATGCCTTCCTTGATGACGGTGGCCGTCAGCTCGGTGATGGCGTGCTGCTGCAGATACTTGAGCGTCCAGAACCGTTCCATGCCGGCCTGGTAGCCGTTGTAGGCGCTGTAGGCACCGTCGAAGCTGCTGATGATGCCGAACAGCTCGGCATCCTTGGGCTTGAACGGTGCGGCCAGGGCGGCGGTCTTGCCGTGGCGCGCGCAGGCAATGATCTGCCACTGGTTGACCAGGTCCACGTAGCGGCGCAGCGGCGAGGTGGCCCAGGCGTAGCTCTTGACGCCGATGCCTGCATGGGGCTGCGCCTTGGTGGACATGCGCACCTTGATGCCGGGCGCCAGGCTGGCCTGGCTGCGGTAGATGCCGGGCACGCCGAGCTCGGCCATCCAGCCGCCCCAGGTGCTGTTGGCCACGATGGCGGCCTCGGCCACGATCAGGTCCAGCGGCGCGCCGCGCTTGCGCACGCTGATCTCCACCTGCTCGTTGCCGCGGGGCTCGGCGCCGCCGTTGCCCACGAGGCGGAAGTTGTAGTCGGGGCGGTTGAAGTTCTCGGGCTTGCCGCGCACCAGTTCGCGCCCGGCCTTCAGGTGCTTGGCCCAGCGCTGCAGGAACGTCAGTTCGGCGCGCTTGCCTTGCAGCACTTCGGGCGTGCCCTCGACCTCGAAGGAGGGGTCGGCCAGCCACTGCTCGGTGACGATGTGGTCCAGCTTGTCATGGCGGAAGTTGACCTGCACGGGCACGCGCTCCAGGCGCGTCTCGCTGGCCGTGGTCTCCAGCGTGGCCTCGTCCACGGTGACGTACAGCGACACGGCGGGGTTGGCGCGGCCTTCGTCCAGCGTGTAGATCTGCACCACCTCGTCGGGCAGCATGGTGATCTTGTAGCCGGGCATGTAGACGGTGGACAGGCGCGAGCGGCCGAGCTGGTCCAGCGGCGTGCCCGGCACGATGGCCAGACCGGGCGCGGCAATGTGGATACCCACGGTGACCGTGCCCGTGCCCAGGCCGCGCACCGACAGCGCATCGTCGATTTCGGTGGTGGCCGAGTCATCGATGGAAAACGCCTGGACCTCGGCCAGCGGCAGGTCGGCCGGTGGCTGGGGTGCCTGCAGGGCCGGGAACTGCGTGCCCTTGGGGAAGTGGTCGAACAGGAAGCGCTTCCAGTGGAACTCGTAGGCCGATTCAATGGCGCCGGCCCTGTGCAGCAGGTCCAGCGGGGCCAGGCGCGTGGCGCGGCTGGCCTCGACCACGGCCTTGTATTCGGCGGCGTTCTTGTCGGGGCGGAACAGGATCTTGTAGAGCTGCTCGCGGATGGGGCCGGGGCATTCGCCGGCGCCCAGTTGCTCGGCCCAGGCCGTGATCTGGGCCTGGATCTGCTTTTTCTTTTCTATGCCGGCCAGCGCCTGCTGCAGGATCTCGGCCGGCGCCTTCTTGAAGCGGCCCTTGCCGGAACGGCGGAAGTAGTGCGGGGCGTCGTAGAGGCGGAACAGCGCGCCGGCCTGCTCGGCCAGCGTGGCCTTGTCCGAGAAATAGTCGCGTGCAAGGTCGGCAAAGCCGAATTCCTCCTCGGGGGCGAATTCCCAGGCCAGGTCCAGATCGATCTGGGCGGCCTGCGCCTGCGCCTGGGCGATCAGTTCGGCAGGCGCCGGCTTGTCGAACTTGAGCAGGATGTTGGCCGACTTGACCTTGACCCGTTTGCCCGAGTCCAGCTCCACCTGGGCGGAGGTGTCGGCTTCGGAGAGGATGCGGCCGGCCAGGAACTTGCCGGATTCTTCAAACAATGCGTGCATAGCCCGACATTCTCCCATGCTGCGGCTGGCAGCTGCCGCGCAGTCT
This sequence comes from Delftia sp. DLF01, assembly GCF_014852125.1. NCBI lineage: Bacteria > Pseudomonadati > Pseudomonadota > Betaproteobacteria > Burkholderiales > Comamonadaceae > Delftia > Delftia sp. DLF01. The sequence goes on along the minus strand of NZ_JACVAZ010000002.1, from coordinate 657,947 downwards.
TGCGCGGCATCAGGCCAGATTCAGGAACTCGTCCAGCTGAGGCAAGTACTCCTCGAAGTTGCTCAGCGCGTGATCGCCGCCCTCCTGGATGATCTGCAGCGCATGCGGATAACGTGCGCTCATCTCGCGCCAGTCCAGCACCTCGTCGCCCTCGGCCGCCAGCAGCATTTCGGGGGCGGCCGGTGTCATGTGGCGCGTGTCCAGCGCGCGCAGCTCCTCGATGTATTCGCGGCGGAAGAAGAAACGCTCCTCCGGGTTGTGCCAGGAAGTCTGCTCGCCGATGTACTTTTCAAGATCGCGCGCCGGGTTGACGGCCGGGTTGATCATCACGCTGCGGCAGCGCGCCAGCTGGGCCACCCAGCTGGCGTAGTAGCCGCCCAGCGAGGAGCCGATCACGGCCATGGTCTCGCGCGGCCAGCTGCCGATGCCATCGGCAATCAGGGCAGCCGCCTCGCGCGGGGAAGGGGGCAGTTGCGGGCTCCACCAGCGCACATGGGGATGGCGCGTGGCCACATGCTCGGCCAGGCGCCGGGCCTTGTTGGATTGGGGAGAGGAGCGAAAGCCGTGCAGGTACAGCAAATGGGTGGTGGTCATGGCGGGCGCTCTCCTTTGCGTTGCTGGGGCCGGGCGCGGGATGCGGCCCGGACGGCTCATGGCCCATTGTGGCCGCTGCGGCAGGCGGCGCCCAGCAGGGAAGGCCCGGGCCGACAGCTGGATGACAACCGCCTCCGTGGGCAACCCTGCGCCGGGCTGGGCCGCATGCGCCACGGGATAATGGCGGCCCGTGCCCGCGACCGACCATCCCCGTGACCGAATTCGACAAGCCCTCCCTCTGGCAACGTGTTGCCCCGCTGCTGCGGGGCTTTGACTTCTGGTTGCTGCTGTTCGTGGGCATGCTGGCGTCGGCGGGGCTGATCGCCATGTACTCCTCGGGCTTCGACCACGGCACGCGCTTCACCGACCATGGGCGCAACATGCTGATCGCGGCGGCCATCCTCTTTGTCGTGGCCCAGATTCCCCCGCAGCAGCTCATGAAGGTGGCCGTGCCGCTGTACATGCTGGGCGTGGCGTTGCTGGTGGCGGTGGCGCTGTTCGGCATCACCAAGAAGGGGGCGCAGCGCTGGGTCAACGTGGGCGTGGTGATCCAGCCCAGCGAACTGCTGAAGATCGCCACGCCGCTGATGCTGGCCTGGTGGTTTCAGCGCCGCGAGGGCCAGCTGCGCGGCACGGACTTCGTGATCGCCATGGTCCTGCTCCTGGTGCCCGTGGGGCTGATCATGAAGCAGCCTGACCTGGGCACCTCGCTGCTGGTGATGGCCGCAGGCCTGTCCGTGATCTTTTTCGCGGGCCTGCCCTGGAAACTCATCGTGCCGCCCGTGCTGGCCGGCGCCATCGGCATCACGCTCATCGTGCTGTACGAGCCCCAGCTGTGCGCCGACGGCGTGCGCTGGCCTGTGCTGCATGAATACCAGCAAACCCGTGTCTGCACCCTGCTGGACCCCACGCGCGATCCGCTGGGCAAGGGATTCCACATCATCCAGGGGATGATCGCCATCGGTTCGGGCGGCGTCTGGGGCAAGGGCTTCATGGCGGGCACACAGACCCACCTGGAGTTCATCCCCGAGCGCACGACCGACTTCATCTTCGCGGCCTATTCCGAGGAGTTCGGACTGGTTGGCAACCTGTTCATCATCGTCTCCTTCCTGCTGCTGGTCTGGCGCGGGCTGGCCATCGCCATCCAGGCCAACTCGCTGTTCGCGCGACTCATGGCGGCAGCCGTGGCCATGATCTTCTTCACCTATGCCTTCGTGAACATGGGCATGGTCAGCGGCATCCTGCCCGTGGTCGGCGTGCCGCTGCCCTTCATCAGCTATGGCGGCACGGCCATGGTCACGCTGGGGCTGGCTCTGGGCGTGCTGATGTCGGTGGCGCGCTCGCAGCGGCAGCTGCCGGGCGAGGGCGGCGGGCCGCTCTGAATCGCACTTTGCGGCGCCAAAGGCGCCCGCAAATGTCAAAGAGTCTGGATGCCTGCGGTATCGGGCGTCGCATTCCTTCCTGCGATTTGGCTTGGAAAATGAGACTCCAAAAGCGCTAGTTGCTCCTTTTTCGATAGCTTCTACGGGAGTCTGCTCACTTGCCAGCGCCGCCAGGGCAGGCTACAAAGCAAGTGCGGACATGGGCCAGCATGTTCGCCATCCACGCGGATGCATGCCTACGGAATGCCGCTCAGCCTGGTGGAGCGGCATTCCGTTCTTTTTTGTGGGCTGGCAAGCCGCTGGCCGCAGCCGTTGCACGGCGAGGGCATGGCCGGCTCTCTACAATGCGTGAATGATCTCCCGCGAACCCACCATTGAACGCCTGGCCACAGCGCGCCAGTTGCTGCTTGAGCCCTTCGGGCTCGATGAAACCCATCTCGCGCGCGCACTGGCCGAGATCCGCAGCCACCAGGTCGACGACGCCGACCTCTACTTCCAGTACACCCGCGCCGAAGGCTGGAGCCTGGAAGAGGGCATCGTCAAGACCGGCAGCTTCAGCATCGACCAGGGAGTGGGCGTGCGTGCGGTCAGTGGCGAGAAGACGGCATTTGCCTATTCCGACGATATTTCCGAAGCCTCGCTGCTGGATGCCGCGCGCACCGTGCGCTCCATCTCGGGCGCGGCCCAGAGCAAGCGCGTGCGCGCCAATGCTCCCAAGATTGCGCAAAGCCGCTCGTTGTATCCCGGTCTGGACCCCATCGCCACGCTGGACAGCACGGCCAAGGTCGAGCTGCTGGGCAAGGTCGAGAAACTGGCTCGCGCCAAGGACCCGCGCGTGGTCCAGGTCATGGCCGGCCTGGCCAGCGAGTACGACGTGGTGCTGGTGGCCCGTGCCGATGGCACGCTGGCGGCCGACGTGCGGCCGCTGGTGCGCCTGTCGGTTACCGTGATCGCCGAGCAAAAGGGCCGGCGTGAGGTGGGCTCTGCCGGCGGCGGTGGCCGTTTCGGCCTGGCCTATTTCAGCGACGAGCAGATCACCCAGTACGTGGACGAGGCCGTGAGCGCGGCCCTCACCAACCTGGAATCCCGTCCCGCGCCGGCTGGCGAGATGACCGTGGTGCTTGGCCCCGGCTGGCCCGGCGTGCTGCTGCATGAAGCCGTGGGCCACGGTCTGGAAGGCGACTTCAACCGCAAGGGCGCCAGCGCCTTCAGCGGCCGCATCGGCCAGCGCGTGGCTGCCAAGGGCGTCACCGTGCTGGATGACGGCACGCTGGCCGATCGCCGTGGCTCGCTCAACGTCGATGACGAAGGTTGCACCAGCCAGAGCAATGTGCTGATCGAGGACGGCATCCTCAAGGGTTACATCCAGGACGCGATGAATGCCCGCCTGATGGGCGTCAAGCCCACGGGCAACGGCCGCCGCGAAAGCTATGCCCACATTCCCATGCCGCGCATGACCAACACCTACATGCTCGGTGGCGACCGGGAGCCGCAGGAAATCGTGGCCTCGATCAAGAAGGGCCTGTACGCCACCAACTTCGGCGGCGGCCAGGTCGATATCACCAGCGGCAAGTTCGTGTTCTCCGCCAGCGAGGCCTATTGGGTCGAGAACGGCAAGATCCAGTACCCCGTCAAGGGCGCGACCATCGTGGGCAGCGGCCCGGAATCGCTCAAGCACATCACCATGATCGGCAACGACATGCGCCTGGACAGCGGCGTGGGCACCTGCGGCAAGGAAGGCCAGAGCGTGCCTGTGGGCGTGGGCCAGCCCACGCTGCGCATCGACGGCCTGACGGTGGGCGGCACGGCCTGACGGTCCCATGCCCGCGCCCTGCACGGCAGGCCGGGCCCTGTCCTGCCTGACGCGGCCCGCCGCGTTCGGTGGGCGCCGCCCGGCGCCGATTCCATGACCCAGCTTTCCTTTTCCTCCCGGCCAGGCCCGCGGACCTCCGTCCATCCCCTGCGCAGCCTGCCGAAGCAATGGCGTGCCTGGGCCGGCGAGTCGCGGCTGAGCCGCTTCTGGCAGCATGAGCTGATCGTGGGCGACCTGCAGCCCATGCACCAGCAACTGGCCTTGCTGGCCGTCGCGCTGGACGAGTCCGTGCGCGTGCGCTATGCGGGCAGCCCGCGCCCCGCGGTGGAAGACGCCATACAGCAGCTTGACCTGGCGGTGCTGGACCACCAGCACTTTCTCACCACGCTGGCCACGGGCTGGCATGCCCTCTACGAATTTCCTGCCTACCAGCGTCTGCTCAAAGGCTTCAGGGAGGCCGTCCACGCCTGGCAGCAGTCCGTGCTGGTGGGCGATGCCCAGGAGCCCGAGCACTTCCGCCGCTGCGAGCGCCTGGGCTGGCGTCTGCTGGGCGATGCCTGCCTGCTGACGGACATGTTTGCCGAATCCGCTGCCGTGGCCGGCGAAGCCGATGTGACTTCCATCCTGTCTGGTTACAAGGCGCGCCGATGGCAACCCTTGAGTGCCGTGCGCCGGGCCCTGCGCAGGCTGCGTGACGCGTTGCTGCGGCGTTGATCGCGCCCCTGCGTGACGCGCAGATGCATCATTTCCCGGGGTTTGCACGTTTTCATGGCTTATGGCAATAAAACTGCATGGCATCGTGATTTTCTACATATGCATGAAGAATTTTTGCGTGAAACTGAGAAAAAAGCAGTTTTATTGCGTCAATGATTTTGTGCTTTCTCTCTGTGGCACGGTGAACGGCAGCTTCCCCGCCTTCATGTCCATGTTGCACTGCGAAAAATGACTGTGCTACATTCGATCCCCATGCAAGCCCGTACCTCCTTCTACTTTTACTTTTGGTTCTCCTCCCCGGCGGAAGAGAGGTAAGCGCGCGCACCCGAACAAACCTCCCTCAAAACCGCCGAAGCTGTAAAGCCCGGCGGTTTTTTGTTTTTCCCTCCCGATTCTTCGCTCCGTTTTCCACGATCCATCTTTCCTCACGAAAGCAAGCAATGACTGCTCATCAAGCTTCCCTCGCCGATTCCTGGTATCGCGGCGGTTCCCAAAAGACTGGCCAAACCGACGACGCACGTATCAAGGACATCACCGTGTTGCCCCCTCCCGAGCACCTCATTCGCTTCTTCCCCATCCGCGGTACGGCCGTCGAAACCCTGATCGGCGACACCCGCCGCACCATCCACAACATCATGGCTGGCGAGGATGACCGCCTGCTGGTCATCGTCGGCCCCTGCTCCATCCACGATCCGGCGGCCGCCATCGAGTACGCACGCCGCCTGGCGCCCATACGCGAGCAGTACAAGGACACGCTGGAGATCGTGATGCGCGTTTACTTCGAAAAGCCGCGCACCACCGTGGGCTGGAAGGGTTTGATCAACGATCCCTACCTGGACCAGAGCTACCGCATCGACGAAGGCCTGCGCATTGCGCGGCAACTGCTGATCGACATCAACCGCCTGGGCGTGCCGGCCGCCAGCGAGTTCCTGGACGTGATCTCGCCCCAGTACATCGCCGATCTGATCAGCTGGGGCGCCATCGGTGCGCGCACCACGGAAAGCCAGGTCCACCGTGAACTGGCCTCGGGCATCTCGGCGCCCATCGGCTTCAAGAACGGCACGGACGGCAACATCCGCATCGCCACCGACGCCATCCAGTCGGCCAGCCGCGGCCACCACTTCCTGTCCGTGCACAAGAATGGCCAGGTTGCCATCGTGAACACGGCGGGCAACCAGGATTGCCACGTCATCCTGCGCGGCGGCAAGACCCCCAACTACGACGCGGCCAACGTGGCCGCTGCCTGCGAGGATCTGGAAAAGGCCGGCCTGCCTCCCACGCTGATGGTGGACTGCAGCCACGCCAACAGCTCCAAGCAGCATGAGCGCCAAAAGGATGTGGCACGCGACATCGCCGGACAGATCAGCGGCGGCTCGCGCAGCGTCTTCGGCGTGATGATCGAGGGTCATCTCGTGGGCGGCGCCCAGAAGTTCACGCCCGGCAAGGATGAGGTGGCTGCGCTGACCTACGGCCAGAGCATCACCGATGCCTGCCTGGGCTGGGATGATTCCCTGGCAACGCTGGCCGAGCTGTCCGACGCCGTGCAGCAGCGCCGCGTCAAGCATCCCGAGCCGGCTGCGGCCCTGGTTGCCGCCTGAGCCGGAAAAGAAAACGGGGCCTGCATGCCCCGTTTTTTCCATGTCCCGGTTTGCTTGTTCAGTGTGGCGGCGTGGCGTCCGGCGGGGTCAGTCCGCCCTGGTTCAGCGTGTCGTCTATGCCCAGCAGCAGAGCCAGCAACTGGCGCTTGTCGAATGCCACGGGCTGGCTCCATTCATGCTCGGCCAGTGGATGCACGTGGCTTTGGCAGGGCAGCTGGCCGCGGGCATCGACCACGGCACGCAGCCGGGGCAGGAAAACCCACTGCAGCCATTCCTGCAGCTTGAGCGTGTCGTACATGAACGGCATGGTCGATGCCATGGCCTCAGGGCTGGGCGCCACGGCCGACCAGAGGCTCTGGCTGCGCAACTCGTCTTCGAGTTGCTGCAACTGGTCGAGCAGTTTCTGGTGCGTGGTGTCGGTTGTCATGCGGTGAGGTCCATGAAAAAACGGGGCCAAATCTGTCGGCCATTGTACGTTTGCACCTTTGGGCAGGCGCGGGCAGGCCTTGAAACACCTGCTGGCGGCAGTGCCGACTCCAGCGCCCGTGCCAGTCTCTGGCACTTGAGGCATGTCAGCTTGCCCGGGGTGTGGAAAAGGCGCTTGCGGTTAAGCTCAGGGCATGAGTGACAGCCCTGTCTGCATGAGCGGGCACAGGGTCGTATCCCGTAATGAAGAGAGGAGTTCCATGCGCAGCGAAGTGATTGTGGTGTTGGATGCCGGACAAGAGTACCGCACGGACACCAGCGGGCTCACCCCCATGAGTTCCGATGAAGGACGGCATTGGCTGGACCAGCAGTTCATCTCCATGGACTGCGAACCCCTGCGCGCCAGCGGCAAGGTTCTGCTGGCCGACAAGCTGGTGGTGGTGGCGCGTGCGGCGCGTTCGCGCTCCGGGCTGTTCGACGACGAGCAATGGCGCAACAGCTATGCCGTGGCCGCCCAGGCCGTGCTGTCCAAGCCGCTGATCCGTGTCGATGTGCCGGCCATGTCCATCAGTTACTGACGACGGACAGATAGCGATACAGCAAAGAAGCCTGGGCATGACCCGGGCTTCTTTCATTGGGGGCCGTGCCCGGGTCAGCCTGCGGCCTGCAGCGCCGCCAGCAGCTTGGGGTGAATGCCGCCGAAGCCGCCATTGCTCATGCACACCACGTGGTCACCGGGGCGGGCGGCAGCGCGGATCTGCCCGATCAGCGTATCGATGTCTGAAGCCACCTGCGCCTTGTGGCCGGCTCCCACGCCCAGGGGGCGCAGCGCCTCGGCAGCATCCCAGTCCAGGCCGGCCGTGTGGCAGAACACCAGATCGGCGCTTTCCAGGGCCCAGGGCAGTTGCGACTTCATGGTGCCCAGCTTCATGGTGTTGCTGCGCGGCTCGAACACCGCCAGGATGCGTGCCTGGCTGCCGAGCTTGCGGCGCAGGCCGTCCAGCGTGGTGCGGATGGCCGTGGGATGGTGGGCGAAGTCGTCGTAGACGGACACGCCACCCGCCATGCCGCGCAGCTCCATGCGTCGCTTGACGTTCTGAAAGCGCGCCAGCGCTTCGCAGGCCTGCGCCGGCGTCACGCCCACGTGCTCGGCCGCTGCAATGGCGGCCAGCGCATTGAGCTGGTTGTGCTCCCCGGTGAGTGCCCATTCCAGGCGCGCGACCTTGTGGCCACGGTGCAGCACGTCGAAGGCGCTGGGATCGCCCTGGGCACTGAAATCGCTGACCACCGCACCGAAGCTGGAGACCTCGCTCCAGCAGCCCTGGTGCAGCACGCGGGTGATGCTTTCCTCTATGCCGTTGACCACCAGCCGCCCGGAGGCGGGAACGGTGCGCACGAGATGGTGGAACTGGCGTTCGATGGCGCCGAGGTCCTCGAAGATGTCGGCGTGGTCGAACTCCAGGTTGTTGAGCACGGCCGTGCGCGGGCGGTAGTGCACGAACTTGCTGCGTTTGTCGAAAAAGGCCGTGTCGTATTCATCGGCCTCGATGACGAAGACGGGCTCCGCGCCGGCCGGCCCCTGGCCTGGCGTCGGGCGGCTGGATGCGCCCAGGCGGGCCGAGACGCCGAAGTCCAGTGGCACGCCGCCGACCAGAAAGCCCGGAGCCAGGCCTGCGCATTCGAGAATCCAGGCCAGCATCGACGTCGTGGTCGTCTTGCCGTGGGTGCCGGCCACGGCCAGCACATGGCGCGGGCAGGACGGATGGTGCAGCACCTGTTCGCAAAGCCATTGCGGACCGCTGGTGTAGGGGGCGCCGCTTTCAAGAATCGCCTCCATCAGCGGGAATTTGGGGCTGCCATCGGGCAGCCGTGCGCGGCTGACCACGTTGCCCACGACATACATGTCGGGTTGCAGGGCCATCTGGTCGGCGCCGTAGCCCTCGATCAGGTCGATGCCCAGTGCACGCAACTGATCGCTCATCGGCGGATAGACGCCGGCGTCGCAGCCTGTGACGCGGTGCCCTGCCTCGCGCGCCAGTGCGGCCAGTCCGCCCATGAAGGTGCCGCAGATGCCCAGAATATGTATGTGCATGGCCGGGCATTCTACGGTTGCCGTCATGTCCGGGAGGGCTGTCCTGCAAAAACAGGAGCTTGCGGCCCAGCAGGCACCGGGTCCCGGAAACACAAGGTTGCGAAATCGCCGGTGCAAGGCGCTGGCGGGAACGTGCAAAGCCCGTCTGCGGCCGGCGGTGCCGCGGCTTGGGTCACAATGGCCCGGGGCCATCCACAGGGAAGGCCTCTTATATATATGTAGGGATACAGCGGATCGGAAAGCCATGGACCAAGCCACTGCCGAAATTGCCCAGACCGCGGCCCGCCTCGTGGTCGAGGAAGGGCTGGAATGGGGGGCTGCCAAGCACCGCGCACTTCGCCAGCTGGGGCTGCCCGCGCGCACCGCGCTGCCGGGCAACGACCTGGTGGAAGAGGCCGTGCGCGAATACATTGCCCTGTTCTGCGCCGACACCCAGCCCCAGGAACTGCAGGCCCTGCGCGAACTGGCCCTGCAATGGATGGACCGCCTGGCCGAATTCCGGCCCCATCTGGCCGGCGCCGTCTGGCGCGGCACAGCCACCCGCCTGTCCGATATTTACCTGCAGCTGTTCTGCGACGATCCCAAGTCGGCCGAGATCGCGCTGATCAACCAGCATGTGGAGTACGAGCCCAGCACCGTCACCGGCTTTACGGGGCAGGCCGTGGAGGCCTTGAGCATCCACGCCTTCTGCCGCCCTTTGAACGAGTCCGTGGGCGTGCATCTGCTGGTGTACGACCATGATGATCTGCGTGGCGCACTCAAGCCCGACGGCCAGGGGCGCAGCCCGCGCGGCAGCGCCGAGGCGCTGCGCAGGCTGTTGGATCAGGATGAAGAGGAGGCCGACCGTGGCTGATTCAGTGGATGCAGGGCAAAACACATCTTCCCGCCGCCGTTGGCTGATGGGCGGCGTTGCCGCCGCCGCAGGCCTGGGTGGGGCAGGGTTTGCGTGGTGGCGTTTTCAGCCGCACGCCATGGATGCCAGTGCCGAAGAGCAGCTGTGGCAGCAGCGCTTCATCACGCCCGATGGCTCGGCCATGACGCTGTCGCGCTGGCGCGGCAAGCCGGTGCTGGTCAATTTCTGGGCCACCTGGTGCCCGCCCTGCGTGCGCGAGCTGCCCATGCTCGATGCCTTCTCGGCGCGCCAAAACCAGCATGGTATTCAGGTCATTGGCCTGGCCGTGGACAAGCCAGAGGCCGTGCAGCGCTTCCTGGGGCGCACACCCCTGCGTTTCCCTGTGGCGCTGGCGGTGGAAGGCGGTCTGGGCCTGACCCGCTCGCTGGGCAATCTGCAGGGCGGACTGCCCTTCACCGTGCTGCTCGGCGAAGATGGCATGGTGCAGCAACGTAAAATAGGTGAGCTTACTACCGAAGATCTGGCTTCCTGGAGCGCAAAAGGCTGATTTTTCGCATCATCGAAGCTGTGAAAGCTCAGGAAATGCCCTGAATTCCATGGCGACGTTGATGAAAAATATGCCTCAAAGCACGCAGAAGGGCGAAATTGGAGTAAATTCGCGCCCTATTTAGTTGTTAGCCGCTGGAGCTCCCATGGATTTGCGAAAACTCAAGACCCTCATTGATCTGGTGTCCGAATCGAACGTGTCGGAACTGGAGATCACCGAAGCAGAGGGCAAGGTCCGGATCGTCAAGAGCGAAGGCGCCGTGGTGCAGCACTATGTGGCAGCGCCCATGCAAGCTCCCATGGCCGCGCCGATGGCGGCACCCGTCGCCGCTGCCCCCGCAGCGCCCGTGGCGGCACCGGCCGAGGCAGCCGTCTCCGGCCACGTGGTGAAGTCGCCCATGGTCGGTACTTTCTACCGCGCCTCCAGCCCTGGCGGCAAGCCCTTCGTGGAAGTGGGCAACCAGGTCAAGGAAGGCGAGACCATCTGCATCATCGAGGCGATGAAGATTCTCAACGAGATCGAAGCCGACAAGAGCGGCACGATCACGCGCATCCTGGGCGAAAACGGCCAGGCGGTAGAGTACGGCCAGCCCCTGTTCGTGATCGAGTAACCTGCAGGCGAGCGATGCCGCAAGCGGCACGACGCCCTGGCGCGAACGCATGCCGCGGCGCGACAGAGCAATTGGCTCAACTGACGGCTTCGGCCTGCGTACCGGCGCAGGCACCAAGTCGCGAGGACCTTCATGTTTAAGAAAATTTTGGTTGCCAACCGGGGCGAGATTGCCCTGCGCATCCAGCGCGCCTGCCGTGAACTGGGCATCAAGGCGGTGATGGTGTATTCCGAGGCCGACCGTGACGCAAAGTACGTCAAGCTGGCCGATGAGGCCGTGTGCATCGGCCCCGCGCCTTCGCCGCTGAGCTACCTCAACATGCCGGCCATCATCTCGGCCGCCGAGGTGACCGACGCCGAGGCCATCCACCCCGGCTACGGCTTTCTCAGCGAGAACGCCGACTTTGCCGAGCGCGTGGAAAAGAGCGGTTTCACCTTCATCGGCCCCACGCCCGAGAACATCCGCACCATGGGTGACAAGGTCTCGGCCAAGCAGGCCATGATCAAGGCGGGCGTCCCCTGCGTGCCCGGCTCGGATGGCGAGCTGCCTGACGATCCCGTGCAGATCCGCCGCATCGCCAAGGCCGTGGGCTATCCGGTGATCATCAAGGCCGCAGGCGGCGGCGGTGGCCGTGGCATGCGCGTGGTGCATACCGAGGCGGCGCTGATCAATGCCGTGCAGATGACCAAGGCCGAGGCCGGTGCGGCCTTCGGCAATCCGGCCGTCTACATGGAAAAGTTCCTGCAGAACCCGCGCCATGTGGAAATCCAGATCCTGGCGGACAACCACCGCAACGCGGTCTACCTGGGCGAGCGCGACTGCTCCATGCAGCGCCGCCACCAGAAGGTCATCGAGGAAGCGCCGGCTCCGGGCATTCCGCGCCGCCTGGTCGAGAAGATCGGCGAGCGCTGCGCCGCTGCCTGCAAGAAGCTGGGCTACCGTGGCGCCGGCACCTTCGAGTTCCTCTTTGAAAACGGCGAGTTCTACTTCATCGAGATGAACACCCGCGTGCAGGTGGAGCATCCGGTGACCGAACTGATCACGGGCGTGGACATCGTGCGCACCCAGATCATGGTGGCCGCAGGCGAGAAGCTGCCCTTCACCCAGCGCCAGATCAATGCTCAGCTCAAGGGCCATGCGATCGAGTGCCGCGTGAATGCCGAGGATCCCTACAACTTCATGCCGTCGCCGGGCCGCATCACCATGTGGCATGCCCCCGGTGGCCCCGGCGTGCGCGTGGACTCGCACGTCTATAACAACTACTTCGTGCCGCCGAACTACGACTCCATGATCGGCAAGATCATCGTCCATGGCGACACGCGCGAGCAGGCGCTGGCGCGCATGCGCACGGCGCTGCTGGAGACCGTGGTCGAAGGCATCAAGACCAATATCCCGCTGCATCAGGATCTGATGGTGGACGCCAAGTTCATGGAAGGCGGCACCAACATCCATTACCTGGAAGAGTGGCTGGCGCACCGCAACGCCAACAAGCGTTGAGCAGGTCGCCCGATTGACCCTGCATGCTGGCCCCCGGCGACGGCGGCCAGCATTTTCATTTATTGCATAGAAAAGGATGGGCCCATGTTCGAGTTGAGCCTGCTGTGCCCGGAAGACCGGGTTGAGACCGTCAGCGATGCACTGGATGCGCTGGACGCCCTGAGCGTATCGGTGGAGGATGCCGACGCGCAGACCGAGGCCGAGCAAGCCCTGTTTGGCGAGCCCGGCATGCCGCCGCCCAAGGACGGCTGGCAGCGCAGCCGCCTGGTGGCGCTGTTCCCCTCGCAGCAAGCGGCCGAAGAGGCGCGTGATCTGCTGCTGCCCCAGGACTTCTTCGAGGGCTGCAGCATCATCGCCGTCAAGCAGGTGCCGGAGCAGGACTGGGTGCGCCTGACGCAGTCGCAGTTCGCCCCGGTGGACATCACGCCCGAATTCTGGATTGTTCCCACCTGGCACGAGTTGCCGCCCGAGGCGCGCGTGAGCATCCGCCTGGACCCGGGCCTGGCCTTTGGCACGGGCACGCACCCGACCACACGCATGTGCCTGCGCTGGATCGCCCGCCAGCCCCAAGGCAGTCTTGGCCGCACGCTGGACTACGGCTGCGGCTCGGGCATCCTGGCCATTGGCGCGGCCAAGTTCGGTGCCACCGACATCGACGCGGTGGACATCGACCCGGCTGCCGTGGAGTCCACGCGCTACAACGCCGACGCCAACGCCGTGCAACTGAAGGCGGGCCTGCCCGATGCCGGCAACGGCGAATACCGCACCGTGCTGGCCAACATCCTGGCCACGCCGCTCAAGGTGCTGGCACCGCTGCTGTGCGGCCGCGTGGCAGCGGGTGGAAGCCTGGTGCTGGCCGGTATCCTGGAGCGCCAGGCCGACGAGCTCAAGGAGGCCTATGCGCCGTACCTGGCGCTGGAAGTGGCCGACAGCGAAGATGGCTGGATCCTGATGACCGCGCGCCGCGCGGCCTGATTTCCGGCCCGAGTCCCCGCGCGGCCGCCGCCTTCGTGGCGCGGGCCGCGAGCAGCTGCCTACAATCGATCGCTGATGAGCCAAGTCACCCGCTGTCCTGCCTGTGGAACCCGCTTCAAAGTGGTGGCCGACCAGCTGCGAATTTCGCAGGGGTGGGTGCGCTGCGGCGTCTGCCATGAAGTGTTCGATGCCTCCGAGGATCTGCAGCCCCTGCCCACGGCACCTGTGAACGCGGCCGGCACCTCGGTGGCCGGCACTCCGGTGGCCGGCGGGGCATCGCACAACCCGGCCGAATTCGAGGACGATGACATCCGCGAATTCAGGGAATCCATGTGGCTGCCGACGGCGCCGAGCGGATTGCCGGGGCGGGCCGCATCGGGGCCTGCTGCACCTGTTGCACCCTCTGTACCTGCGGCACCTGCCGTACCTGCCGCACCTGCGGTATCCACCGCAACCACGGCTGCGGCTGCCAGGGCCGAGCCTTCGCCGTCCATGCCGCCGGCCGAGGTGCCGGCTCCTGAGGCTCCGCCTCCGTCCCCCGTGACCGCGAAGGACCCCTCCGCCAGTGCCGCCGAAGAGTCGGGCAGCGCGCTGCCTGGAGCGTCGCTGGTGGACGAGATCCTGGCTGCGTCCCGGGCAGCGCCGAAGTCCCCGCCCGCTGCCCAGGCCGAGCAGGCCGTTGACGGCCTGCTCGGACCCGAGCCTGACACTGCGGCTCCTGTGCCCGCACCGGCAAAGGATGAGGAAAGCGCGCCGTTCACACGGCCCCATAAGCCATCTGACAAGCCATCCGACAAGTCGTCCGATGCGCCTGCGCCGTCCGTGCCAACCGGCCTGCTGCGGGAATCGGAGCCGCAGGCGCAGGCCTCCGTGCCTTCGCCGGAGTTCTCCCGCTGGCCCGACAGCGATGGCGAAGGCAGCGGTGAGGCTGCGGCCGCGCTGCCCGAGGCCGAGCCCGGCTTTGTGCGCCAGGCGCGGCGCAAGGCATTCTGGCGCCGGCCTGCCGTGCGCGTGGCGCTTGTGCTTGGCAGCCTGCTGGGCGTGGGCGCCTTGGCAGGCCAGGTCATGTGGGGCCAGCGCGATGCGCTGGCCGTGCAGCATCCTTCGCTGGCGCCCGCGCTGCAGGCCCTGTGCGCCATGGCGGGCTGCGAGCTGCAGCCGCGCCGCCAGATCGGCGACGTGGTGATCGGCAGTTCGGGCTTTCGGCAGTTGCCGCGCAGCGGCCAGTACCAGTGGAGCCTGAGCCTGGAGAACCGTTCCGACTTCCCCGTGGCCATGCCCGCTGTCGAACTCACGCTCACCGATGCCCAGGACAAGCTGCTGCTGCGGCGCGTGATCCGGCTTGATCAGTTCGGCGCGCCCGCGCAGATCGAGGGCCATGGCGAGTGGAGCGTGACGGCTCCGGTCGAAGTGCAAGGCCTGGAGGCGGCCGTGGCCGGCTATCGCGCCCTGGTTTTTTATCCCTGAATCCCCCTGACTTTTCAAGAAAGCCGAGACACACCATGGCCGCTCTCATCTGCGGATCGCTTGCGTTCGACAACATCATGACCTTCGAGGGAAGGTTTGCCGACCAGATCCTGCCTGACCAGTTGCACATCCTCAATGTGTCCTTCCTGGTGCCCACGCTGCGCCGCGATTTCGGCGGCTGCGCCGGCAACATCGCCTACGCCCTGCGCTTGCTGGGCGGCGATGCCTGGCCCATGGCCATGGTGGGCAGCGACGGCGCCGACTATGTGCAGCGCCTCGACGAACTGGGCGTGCAGACCGCGCACATCGGCCAGCTGCAGGACACGCACACGGCCCAGTGCATGATCATGACGGACCGTGACAACAACCAGATCACGGCCTTCCACCCGGGCGCCATGATGCAGGCCCACGGCAACCGCATCACGCCAGAGCTCAAGGAGCAGGTGCGCGTGGGCATCATTGCGCCCGATGGCCGCCAGGCCATGCTCGAGCATGCCCAGCAGTTCAAGGCGGCCGGGATTCCCTTTGTCTTCGATCCAGGCCAGGGCCTGCCCATGTTCGATGGACAGGAGCTGCGCAGCTTCATCGAGCAGGCTGACTGGGTGGCCGTGAACGACTACGAGGCCCGCATGCTCAGCGAGCGCACGGGCTGGAGCCTGGAGCAGATTTCCGGGCAGGTGCAAGGCCTGGTGGTGACGCTGGGGGCAGAGGGCTGCGAGGTCTGGGTGCAAGGCGCCAAGACCCTGGTGGCGCCGGTGCAGCCCGCCGCCGTGGTCGATCCCACGGGATGTGGCGACGCATGGCGTGGCGCCATGCTGTTCGGCCTGGAGCGTGGCTGGGACCTGGTGCGTTGCGCCGAACTGGGCAACCGCCTGGGCGCGCTCAAGATTGCCAGCCGTGGCCCGCAGAACTACGTGCTGGACTTCGCCCAGCCCTGAAGCCGGGATCACCGGCCGGCGGCGCAGCCGCCGTCTTCATAATGAAAAAAGCCCGACTCCAAAGAGCCGGGCTTTTTGCTTTGAGACCGGAAAAGTCTCAGGGCTTGTTGCCTGTGGGGAAGGGCCATGCGGCTTGGGGAGCCAGGCGGGTTTGCGCGATGGGCGCGGGTGCGGCAGCGGGAGCTGCAGGCGCGGCAGCGGCGGGAGCTGCTGCGGCCTTCTTGGGGGCAGCGGCCTTCTTCGGGGCTGCAGCCTTCTTGGCGGGAGCGGCAGGAGCTGCTGCGGCCTTGGCGGGCGCTGCGGCAGGCTTGGCAGCTGCAGCGGGCTTCTTGGCAGCAGCAGGAGCGGCAGCCTTCTTGGCGGGAGCAGCGGCCTTCTTCGCGGCAGGTGCAGCAGCCTTTGTGGCAGCGGGAGCAGCGGCCTTCTTGGCAGCAGGTGCAGCAGCCTTCTTGGCGGGAGCTGCGGCCTTCTTTGCGGCAGGTGCAGCAGCCTTCTTGGCGGGAGCTGCGGCCTTCTTTGCGGCAGGTGCAGCAGCCTTCTTGGCGGGAGCGGCAGCCTTCTTTGCAGCAGGAGCAGCAGCCTTCTTGGCAGGAGCGGCAGCCTTCTTTGCAGCAGGAGCAGCAGCCTTCTTGGCAGGAGCGGCAGCCTTCTTTGCAGCAGGAGCAGCAGCCTTCTTGGCAGGAGCGGCGGCCTTCTTCGCAGCAGGAGCAGCAGCCTTCTTGGCAGGAGCGGCAGCCTTCTTCGCAGCAGGAGCAGCAGCCTTCTTGGCGGGAGCGGCAGCCTTCTTCGCAGCAGGAGCAGCAGCCTTCTTGGCGGGAGCGGCAGCCTTCTTCGCAGCAGGAGCAGCAGCCTTCTTGGCAGGAGCGGCAGCCTTCTTTGCAGCAGGTGCAGCGGCCTTCTTGGCAGCAGGAGCTGCAGCCTTCTTCACAGCAGGTGCAGCAGCCTTCTTGACGGGTGCTGCCTTGGCAGTGGCCGTGGTTTTCTTCACGGTTTCAGCCTTGGGAGCAGCCGCCTTTTTGGCAGTGGTTTTCTTGTCGGTGGGGGCCTTGGTGGAGGCCGTCTTCTTCGCAGTTGCCATCATCTTCTCCTTCGTTGATTTGCACAAAACACTTCGGGGTACGGGGCTCCGAAGCGATCCAAAGCGATGTGGAGTGACGCATCGCAATGAACACGGAGACGCCCCACGCCGCAACACCATCGGTATTGCAAAAGCGTGAAGCGCGTCATGGTTCGCATTGTGCCTGCAGAGAAGCGATTAATCCCAGGAAAGTGCGCCGCCGGTTTGATACTCGATGACGCGTGTCTCAAAGAAGTTACGTTCCTTCTTCAAATCGATCATCTCGCTCATCCAGGGGAACGGGTTTTCCTCGTTGGGGAACAGGGCCTCAAGGCCGATCTGCGTGGCGCGGCGGTTGGCGATGTAGCGCAGGTAGCCCTTGAACATCGATGCGTTCATTCCGAGCACGCCGCGCGGCATGGTGTCCTCTGCGTAGCGGTATTCCAGCTCGACGGCCTTGACGAAAAGCGCCGTGATTTCTTCCTTGAATTCGGGTGTCCACAGCTGTGGATTTTCGAGCTTGAGCTGGTTGATCAGGTCGATGCCGAAGTTGCAGTGCATGGACTCGTCGCGCAGGATGTATTGGTACTGCTCGGCGGCGCCGGTCATCTTGTTTTGGCGGCCCAGCGCAAGGATCTGCGTGAAGCCCACGTAGAAGAACAGGCCCTCCATCAGGCAGGCGAAAACGATCAGCGACTTGAGCAGGGTCTGGTCGGTTTCGAAGGTGCCGGTCTTGAAGGCGGGGTCCATGATCGCTTCGATGAAGGGGATCAGGAATTCGTCCTTGTCGCGGATGGAGGGGACTTCGAGATAGGCGTTGAAGATCTCGCCCTCATCCAGGCCCAGCGACTCCACGATGTACTGGTAGGCGTGGGTGTGGATGGCTTCCTCGAAGGCTTGGCGCAGCAGGAACTGGCGGCACTCGGGCGCCGTGATGTGGCGGTAGGTGCCCAGCACGATGTTGTTGGCGGCCAGCGAATCGGCCGTCACGAAGAAGCCCAGGTTGCGCTTGATGATGCGGCGCTCGTCCTCGGTCAGGCCGTTGGGGTCCTTCCACAGGGCGATGTCGCGGTTCATGTTCACTTCCTGCGGCATCCAGTGGTTGGCGCAGGTGGCCAGATACTTTTCCCAGGCCCACTTGTACTTGAACGGCACCAGCTGATTGACGTCGGTCTTGGCATTGATGATGCGCTTGTCGGCGGCATTCACGCGCTTGTGTGTGGTGCTCGGCGCAGCCTCCGCGCCGCTGGGCGTGTTCGAGAGGGTGGCGTCGTCGTCAAAGGTCAGCATTGCAATTTTCTCCGGCATGCCCTGGGGCATATGTTCAGTTCATTCGGTGCGAAAGAGTCCTCTCTTTCTGCTCCGGTCAATGTAGGACCATGGGTGGCCTGGCGTGTTGAGCAGGCCCAAGGTCCATGGCGAAGATCCTGCGCATGGCGCTGGCTGGCGGGCAGGGCGCGGGGCCTGCGCCGTGGCGAGGCCCCGCGCTGCGCGGCTTACTGGCAGGCTTCGCAGCCGGGATCGTCGATGGCGCAGAACTTGATGTCCGTCGCCGGTGCCTGGGCGCGTGCGGCGGCTGCCGCGGCTTCCAGGGCGCTGGAGGTGTTCACGGCGGCAGGCTGTGCGGCGGCGGCCGAGGGCACGGCGTTGAGCACGCGGCTTTGCACCGTGGACTTCTCGATGTTGGTGGCGCTGGTGGTGCGCAGGTAGTAAGTGGTCTTCAGACCGCGCAGCCAGGCCAGCTTGTAGGTGTCGTCCAGCTTCTTGCCCGATGCACCGGCCATGTAGATGTTCAGGCTCTGGGCCTGGTCGATCCACTTCTGGCGGCGCGCAGCGGCCTCGACCAGCCAGGTGGGCTCGACCTCGAAGGCGGTGGCGTACAGGCTCTTGACGTCCTGGGGCACGCGGTCGATGGGGCGCAGCGAGCCGTCGAAGTGCTTGAGGTCCATGACCATCACGTCGTCCCACAGGCCCAGGCGCTTCAGGTCACGCACCAGGTACTGGTTGATGACGGTGAACTCGCCGGACAGGTTGGACTTGACCGACAGGTTGCCGAACGAGGGCTCGATGGAGGCATCGACGCCGACGATGTTGGAGATGGTCGCCGTGGGCGCGATGGCCACGCAGTTGGAGTTGCGCATGCCGTGCTGGCCGATCTTGGCGCGCAGGGCATCCCAGTCCAGGCGCGAGGAGCGGTCCACTTCCACATAGCCGCCGCGTGCCTTCTCCAGCAGGTTCAGCGTGTCCAGCGGCAGGATGCCCTGGTCCCACAGCGAGCCCTTGTAGCTGGAGTACTGGCCGCGTTCCTTGGCCAGCTCGGTGGACGCCCAGTAGGCGTAGTAGCAGATGGCTTCCATCGACTGGTCGGCGAACTCGACGGCCGCGTCGCTGGCGTAGGCGATGCGCATTTCATAGAGCGCATCCTGGAAGCCCATCAGGCCCAGGCCCACGGGGCGGTGGCGCAGGTTGGAGTCCTTGGCCTTCTGCACGGCGTAGTAGTTGATGTCGATCACGTTGTCCAGCATGCGCATGGCCGTGGTGATGGTCTTGCGCAGCTTGCCGTGGTCGATGGCGCCATCGACGATGTGGCGCGCCAGGTTGACCGAGCCCAGGTTGCAGACGGCGGTCTCGGTGTCGCTGGTGTTCAGCGTGATCTCGGTGCACAGGTTGGACGAGTGCACCACGCCGGCGTGCTGCTGGGGCGAGCGCACGTTGCAGGGGTCCTTGAAGGTGACCCAGGGGTGGCCGGTCTCGAACAGCATGGACAGCATCTTGCGCCACAGGTCCATGGCCGGGATGCGCTTGAACAGCTTGAGTTCGCCGTTGTCGGCCTTGGTTTCGTAGGCCTTGTAGGCGTGCTCGAAGGCGGCGCCGAAGAGGTCGTGCAGGTCGCCGACATCGGAGGGCGAGAACAGGGTCCAGTGGCCCTTTTCCATGACGCGCTTCATGAACAGGTCGGGAATCCAGTTCGCCGTGTTCATGTCGTGCGTGCGGCGGCGGTCGTCGCCGGTGTTCTTGCGCAGTTCGAGGAATTCCTCGATGTCCAGGTGCCAGGTCTCCAGGTAGGTGCAGACGGCGCCCTTGCGCTTGCCGCCCTGGTTCACGGCCACGGCCGTGTCGTTGACCACCTTGAGGAAGGGCACCACGCCCTGCGACTCGCCGTTCGTGCCCTTGATGCGCGAACCCAGGGCGCGCACGCGCGTCCAGTCGTTGCCCAGGCCGCCGGCGAACTTGGACAGCAGGGCGTTTTCCTTGATGGACTCATAGATGCCGTCCAGATCGTCGGGCACCGTGGTCAGGTAGCAGGAAGACAGCTGCGAGCGCAGCGTGCCGCTGTTGAACAGCGTGGGCGTGCTGCTCATGAAGTCGAAGGACGACAGCAGCTCGTAGAACTCGATGGCGCGTGCATTGCGGTCCTCTTCCTGCAGCGCCAGGCCCATGGCCACGCGCATGAAGAAGGACTGGGGCAGCTCGATGCGCGTCTTGCGCACGTGCAGGAAGTAGCGGTCGTACAGGGTCTGCAGGCCCAGGTAGTCGAACTGCTCGTCGCGCTCGGCCTTGATGGCGGCAGCCAGGCGGGGCAGGTCGTAGTTCAGCAGCTCGGGGTTGAGCAGCTCGTTGTCCACGCCCTTGCGGATGAAGCCGGGGAAGTACTCTGCGTAGGCCGCCTGGATGTCGGCCGGGTGCACGTCACGGCCCATGACCTCGCGCACGATCGTGTGCAGCAGCAGGCGGGCGGTGACGTAGGTGTAGTCGGGGTCTTTCTCGATCAGCGTGCGAGCGGCCAGGATGGAGGCCTTGAAGACTTCTTCGATCGGCACGCCGTCGTACAGGTTGCGCAGCGTCTCGGCGACGATGGGGGCGGCCTGGATATCGGCGTTGAGGTTGCGGCAGGACGCCTCGATCAGCGCCAGCAGGCGGGCCTGGTCCAGCGGCACACGCTGGCCGTTGTCGGTCACATGCAGCACGGGCGCCGGTGCGGCGGCGGCAACCGCTGCGGCCTCGGCGGCCTTCTTTTGCTCGGCACGTTCCTGGTTGCGGCGGTCGCGGTACAGCACGTAGGCGCGCGCCACGTCGTGGTGGCCGCCGCGCATCAGGCCCAGTTCGACCTGGTCCTGCACATCTTCAATATGGAAGGTGCCGCCGCCCGGACGCGAGCGCAGCAGTGCGCGAACCACGGCCTGGGTCAGCTCGTCCACGGTCTCGCGCACGCTGGCGGAGGCCGCGCCCTGGGCACCGCGCACGGCCAGGAAGGCCTTGGTCAGCGCGACGGCGATCTTTTGCGGCGTGAAGGGCACCACATCGCCGCTGCGGCGGATGATCTGGTAGCCGTCCTGCACGGACAGGTGATGGGCGGAGGAAGGATTGGCAGCATCACCGTGCGCAGCGGGAGCCAAAGAATTCAGTGCTTCTTGCATGAGTTTCCTCAACGGGTGTTTGTGGATAGAACGGACGCGGACCTGCACTTGGGGCAGGCTTGCTGGGAGATGGAATCGGGGTCGGATGTACACACCGTTTTCACAGGGTGTGCACAGCTTGTGAACACTAGATATGGTGTCCAGCGTGCTTCTGGGCACTACCTGTAGTGTATCGCCGTCTCATGTACACGGGGTACTCACAGCCGGAAAACCGCTGTTTGCGCTGCGCCAAACGGGTGCGCAACCTACAAGCCAATAGCAGCAAAGGCCCGCTGCGCCGTGGCTTGCGGGCGATGGTCCGCCGCAAGCCGCTGCAGCCTTGGCCCTGCGCCGGTCGGACCGCTGAAAGCCCCATGGACAGTGGGGCTGCGACACATGCGTGAATTTGTAAAAAATGATCAGGCAGCCGCTGCGTGCGCCTGGCGCGCCACATCGGTTGCTTTCTGGATTGACACAGCCTTTGTCCTCTGCCTGTGGACAAGCGGGGTTTTGCGCAAGACCTGGCGGTGCCTGCGATGAGGGTGTGCGCTTACGTGGAGGGCTGGCCCGCGCCCGGCGGCAGCTGCCAGTTCGCCGTGGCAGGGTGATGGGCCAGCAGCCCGCGCAGCCGGTGCCAGTCGAAGCCTGCGCCCGGATCACATTTGCGGCCCGGCGCGATGTGCTCATGGCCTGCGAGATGGGCCACGGGGTAGCGCGCCGCGATGGCGTTGCACAGGGCATCGAGCGCCGCGTACTGGGCCGGCTCGAACCGCAGGCCCTCCAGGCCTTCGAGCTCTATGCCGATGGAGTCGTCGTTGCAGCGGTCGCGGCCCCGCCAGCAGGAAGCGCCTGCATGCCAGGCGCGCGCATCGCAGTCCACAAACTGCCAGACCTCGCCCTGGCGCGTGATGAAGAAATGCGCCGACACCTCCAGGCCGCGTATGCCCTGGTAGTAAGGATGGGCGTCCCAGTCGAGCTGGTTGGTGAACAGTTGCTGGACCGCACCCGTGCCGTACTCGCCGGGGGGCAGGCTGATGGAGTGCACGACGACCAGATCGACCAGCGCCTGGGCCGGGCGCTCGCCAAAGTTGGGCGAGGGCAGGTGGCGGGCCTGCTGCAGCCAGCCGCCTTGCCAGGTCCAGGCCGGGGCCGGGGTGGCTTGCGCCTGCGGATCAGGACTCGCCATGGCCGCCTCCGTCCGCCTCGGCGCTGGCATCGCCGGGCAGGGCGATGTTCAGCCGGTCGATGCGGTAGCGGATCTGGCGCAGGCTCAGGCCCAGGCGCGCGGCCGTGGCCGTGCGGTTGAAGCCGTTTTCCTGCAGCGCCTGCACCAGGATGCCGCGCTCGCGCTCGTCCAGCCAGGCCTGCAGGTCACGGGGCAGGTCGGCATCGGCTGGCTCTGGCGATAGCGGGCCGCTTGGCGGCAGGGGGCGCGAAGGCGAGAGCGAAGGAGAGGGCGAGGCGGATGCAGGCGGTGCGGGCGGTGTGCCGCAGGGCAGCTGCATCTCGGGATCTATGCGCAGCGGCCCGTCCTCGCCCAGCGTGATGGCGCGGTGCAGCAGGTTCTCCAGTTCACGCACATTGCCGGGCAGGGGCAGGCGGGCGATCTGCTGCACCGAGCGCTCGTCGATCTCGGGCATGGGCAGGCCGGATTCCTGCGACAGCCGTGCCAGCAGGGCGCGGCACAGGGCAGGCAGGTCTTCGCGGCGCTCGCGCAGCGGGGGCAGCAGCACCTCGATGACATTGAGGCGGTAGTACAGGTCCTGCCGGAAGCGCCCCTGCTGCACATCGGCAGCCAGGTCGCGGTGGGTGGCGCTGACGATGCGCACATCGGCCGCTTCCTCCTGTGCGGAGCCCAGGGCGCGCACGCGGCGCTCCTGGATGGCGCGCAGCAGCTTGGCCTGCATGGCCAGGGGCAGGTCGCCGATCTCGTCCAGAAACAAGGTGCCGCCGCGCGCAGCCTGGAAGTAGCCGTCGCGGTCCTGGGTGGCGCCGGTATAGGAGCCCTTGCGCGCGCCGAAGAACTCGGCCTCCAGCAGGTTTTCGGGAATGGCGCCGCAGTTCACGGCCACCATGGGGCCATGGGCGCGCTGGCTGCAGGCATGCAGCGCGCGGGCCACCAGCTCCTTGCCCGTGCCCGACTCGCCATGCACCAGCACCGGCGCCATGCCGCGCGCCACCTTGGCAATGCGCTGCTTGACGGCCTGCATGGCGGGGGAGTCGCCCACCATGGCGTCCAGTGCGCCGCTGCCGTTGAGGACCGGGCTGGCGGCGGGAGCGGCCGAAGGGTTGCGCGCCGGCATCACCCCCGGGGCCGGCACACCGCCCACGCCCTGGGCGGCCGAGGCCACGACCAGACGGAACTGCTTGAGGTCCACGGGCTTGGTCAGGTAGTCGAAGGCGCCTGAGCGCAGGGCCTCGACGGCGTTCTCGGCGGAGCCGTAGGCCGTCATGACCACGCAGCGCTCGCGCCGCTGCTGGCTGCGCAGGTCCTGCAGCAGCTCCATGCCCATGCCGTCGGGCAGGCGCATGTCGGTGATGACCACGTCGAAGCGCTGGGTCTGCAGTTGCTCGCGCGCCTCGCCCACGCTGGCGGCGGTTTCCACGCGGTAGCCTTCGCGCAGAAGGGTCAGTTCATAGAGGGTGCGCAGATCCGGCTCGTCGTCCACGACAAGGATCGATGCGGCAGTGGGCAGGGAGTTCAAAGGCATCACACCACAATCTGATCAAACAGGGAGGCCGGCAGGGCCGAGGCCGGGCCGGCACGGAACACGATGCTGAAGGCATTGCCCTCGACAGGGCCGTGCGGCGTGGGCCGCGACAGCCGCTGGTAGCTGATGCTGGCATCGTAGCGCTGGCACAGCTCGCGGCAGATATACAGGCCCAGGCCGCTGGAGCGGCTTTCCGAAGAGAAGAAGGGCTCGAACAGATGGCGTTGCACCGTGGGCTCCAGCGCGGCGCCGTCGCTCCAGACCTGTAGCCAGATCTGGCCGCCGGCCGGCGCGCCGGTCAGCACCTGCAGCGTGTGTGGCTCGTGGGCGTTGCTGCGGTAGCGCCGGGCGTTGTCCAGCAGGTTCACCAGGATGCGGCGCAGATGCTCGCCATCGAACACCACGGTCTTGTCCCTGGCGTCCAGCAGGAGCTGGATGCTGTGCGCGGGCTGGCCCTGGGCCTGCCATTCCTGGCAAACCTGGGCCACGTGCTGGTCCAGGGCCAGCAGACCGGCATGCGCCTCGCCAATGTGCTGCTGGGCCCGGGCAATGTTGAGTACGTCCTCGACGATGCGTGCCAGGCGCTCGGCATTCTGGCCCACGATGCGGCACAGCTGCTGCTGGGCCGGGTCCTGCGCCAGATCCTCGGCCAGCAGGGCATTGGCCTGGGTGATGGCGGCCAGCGGATTGCGGATCTCGTGGGCCACGGCGGCGGACATGCGGCCCATGGAGGCCAGCTTCTCCGTGCGCAGCCGCGCCTCCATTTCGCGCAGGTCGTGCAGAAAGACCACGCACAGCTGCTGCAGCAGCGCGGGCTCGGCCGCGTCGGATGGGGTGGCGACCTCGGTCAGCCAGGTGCGCAGATGCAGGCCCGTCATGCCTTCCTGGCCGATGGACTGCAGATGGATGGCGGCCGAGATGGGCAGGTTCTGGGCAAAGCTCTGGGCCACGGCGTCCTGCAGCCGCTGCCAGCCGGAATGCTCCTTGAGGGCGAAGGGCAGGGCATGCGCGTCGGCCAGCCCCAGCAGGTGCAGCGCGGCCGGGTTGGCCTGCTGCACGCGGAACTGGGGATCGACCACCAGCACGCCTTCGCCCAGGTGGCGGATCACCAGGGCATTGACCTGTTCCTGCGTCTGGGCCTTGCGGCTGCTGTGCTGGGCCAGGTGGCGCTCGCGCCGCACGCGGCGTGCCAGCTCGTGCGTCAGATAGGCCACCGCGAAATAGCCTGCGCAGGCAAAGCTGGCCTGGTAGTAGGCCTGGGTGCTTTCTATGCGGCCAGCCACGTCCTGCCATGCCACCCAGCCCAGGGTCAGCAGCGTGACGCTGGCCGTGGTGGCCAGGGCCAGCGTCAGATTGCCCAGCACGGCCGAGATCAGGATGGGAATGGCCAGCAGGGCCGAGTAGTTCAGCGGTCCGGTCTGCAGCATCTGCAGCAGGCAGATGACTGCGATGTCCACGCCGATCACGGGCAGCCAGTGCACGCCGGCGCGGGGCGACGGCGGCTGGGCGCGTGCCGTCAGCCGCAGCAGCAGCGTCAGCCCCAGGTAACCCAGGCAGACCAGCCAGACCAGGGAATTGCCGCCCGGCTGCACGCTGAGCAGCGCCAGCTGCAGCAGCAAAAGCGCAGTGGCGATGAGCACGCGGCCGGTCAGGAAGCCCTGCCATAGCCGGACAAAGGGGGCGTTGGCGTCGTGCGGCGACTGCGCCGCAGCCTCGTCGATGGTGGGTGGCTGGGGGGGGGTAGCGTCCTGCATGCTCAGCGCCGTTGCGCCAGGGTGCGGTGCTCTGCGCTGCAGTAGCTGCGGCCGGCCGCCTCGATGGCCTCGCTGCGCGGCAGGTGCAGGCCGCAGTGCGCGCACTCGACCATGTCCTGTGGAGCCGCCAGCGGCGCATTGGCCGGGTTGGCCGGGTTGCGCGGCGCAGCGGCCTGGCGCCGCTCGCGGGCCTCGGCACGGCGCTGGCTGCGCCAGACGCCGACGGCAATGATGATGACGATCAGGACCAGCAGGTACTTCATGTGGTGCGCTCCAGCAGCACTTCCATGACGAAGCGCGATCCCGCATAGGCCAGCAGCAGCAGCAGGGCGCCTGCATAGAGCATGCGCACGGCGCTGCGGCCACGCCAGCCAAAGCGCGCACGGCCGATCAGCAGCACGGCAAAGGTCAGCCACGACAGCAGCGAGAACACAGACTTGTGGTTCCAGACCCAGGCCTTGCCGTAGAGCTGCTCGCCGAACAGCCAGCCTGCGGCCAGCGTGGCCGTGAGCAGCACAAAGCCTGCGGACACGAAGCGGAAGGTCAGGCGCTCCAGAGTGAGAAGCGGCAGGCCGCTGTCATGGCCACCGCCGCCCAGCCGCATGTGCTGCTCGGCGCGTGTCATCAGCGAGGCGTGGACCACGGCGGCCGCGAACAGTCCGTAGGAGGCAATGCCCAGTGCCAGGTGCAGCGGCAGCCAGGGCGAGGCGTTGACATGCAGGGGCGTTCCCGGAAACAGCGCGGCCATGAGCACGGCGGCCGTGCCCAGCGCGGACAGCGCCAGCTGCGCGCGCATCTTGGGGAACAGCTGCTGCTCGACGCCATAGACGGTGAGCACCAGCCAGGCCGTCATGGACAGGGCCGGTGCAAAGCCGAAATGAGGCTGCTCCCCGAGCAGGCCCCAGGCCAGGGCCAGGGCGTGGAGCACCCAGGCCAGGCGCAGGGCAATGCGGGCGCCGGCCTGGCTGATGCGTCGGGCGCCGGCGGCTGGCACGGCATAGGCCACGGCTGCGGCAAGCGCCAGCATCCAGCCCAGGGGCGATACGTTGGCGGAAATCAGGGGGACGGAGAGCATCTTTCAATGATAGCTGTGGCTTTCCCGCCGCCGGTTGTGCAGGCTCAGAATCCGGGTGCCATGCCGTGGTTCGGGGCGCATTTTCAGGGCTCCACGGCTGCCTCGATGCGATTGCGCCCCTGGGCCTTTGCCTGGTAGAGCAGGCCGTCCGCCTTCTGCAGCCAGGTTTCCAAAGGCGCGGCAGACGGCTGCCGCACGGTGAGTACGCCGCAGCTGACGGTGAGCTGCGGCGCCGTGGGAGAGGCGGCGTGGGCGATGGACAGGCGCAGCACTTCCTGGCGGAAATGCTCGGCCATGGCCGGGGCGTCGCTTTCGCCGGGGAGGATGAGCGCGAATTCCTCGCCGCCAAAGCGCGCGGCCAGGTCGTAGGGCCGGCGCGCATGGCGCTGCAGCGTGACAGCCACGGCCTTGAGCGCCTCGTCCCCCTGCACATGGCCATAGCAGTCGTTGTATTGCTTGAAGTGGTCTATATCAATGAGAGCCAGGCCCACGGGCTCGCCCGTGCGCAGGCTGCGGCGGTAGGCGCGCTCCAGCACGTCGTCGAAGTGGCGCCGGTTGGCCAGGCCGGTCAGCCCGTCCACCATGGCCAGGCGCTCCAGGGCCTGGCGCTGCAGGGCCAGCCGGATCTGGTTGCGCACGCGCACCTCGACCACGGCGGGGCGTATGGGCTTGGAGACATAGTCGGCCGCACCCAGGCGCAGGCCGTATTCCTCGGCCTCGGCATTGCTCTGTCCGGTGATGAAGATGACGGCGATATGGGCGGTGCGCTCCTGCGCGCGCAGCGCACCCAGTACCTCGTAGCCGTTCATGCCGGGCATGGCCAGGTCCAGAAGGATCAGCTGCAGGCGGTGGGCTTCGCGGTGGGCGACCACCAGGGCGCCAGGGCCATCCTTGGCCAGCAGCACTCGGTAGTGGGGGCTCAGCAGCTCGGCCAGCATGCTGCGGTTCAGCCGCTCGTCGTCCACGATGAGGACCGTGGGCAGCTCCGACCCGGTCAGGGCGTCAAGCATCTGCAGCTCCCTGTAGGGCCATCCGGTTCGCGGCCATGCTCCGCGCCAGCTGATCGAGCGCCTGCAGCGCCGCCTCGGTTTCCAGGGACTCGGTGCAGCGCTGGATGCGCTGCAGCACGGACGCATGGCGCCCGCTGACCAGGGGCCGCAGCCGTTCCAGTTCGGCCACGGCGGCATAGTCGCTGTCGGCAATCTGCAGCCGCAGCCGAGCCAGCGTGGATGAGACTTCCTCTGCGGTCATCGGCTGCCGCTGCCGCTGCCGCTGCGGCGGCTGCTGCTGCTGCGAGGGCGCAGCGCTGGACACCGTGGCCAGGGGGGGCAAGGCCGCATGCCTGGACCGCACGGCGATTTCCGCCAGCAGGCCCTGCAGTCCATCGGCCAGCGCCTGGACCAGGGATGGCAGATCACCGCTGGGCCGGGCATTCCCGCCATTGCCGTCGCCTGACAGGCAGGCATGCGCGCCGGTCTCGGCCATGGCCGACCATTGCTCCAGCAGGTTCGCGCCCAGGTAGCCCAGGCTGCCCTTGAAGGTATGCGCCAACGACGCCACGGTTGCCCAGTTGCCGCTGCGCGCGGCGCGGCGCAGCTGTTGCGGCGCATCGGCAAAGTCCTGGGCAAAGCCTTCGATCGCATGCAGCATGCGCGGCGATTGGCTGGCAAGGCATTGCCGCAGCTGCACAGGATCCCAGGCCGGGGCAGGGGTTGGGGGCGTGGGCCGGGAGGGCGGGGCCGGCGCAGGCGCTGCCGTTGGCGGGGGGGCTGCGCGCAGGCAGCGCTGCAGCGTCTCGTACAGCAGCACATCGTCAACGGGTTTGGTCAGATGGGCATTCATGCCTGCGGCCTCGATCAGGGCGCGCTCCTCGACATAGGCCTGTGCAGTCAGCGCGATCACCGGAAGATGCCGCAGCGCGCTGCGCGTGCGCAGGGCGCGCGTGGCACTGAGGCCGTCCATGCCGGGCATGTGCACGTCCATGAGCACGGCATCGAAAGGCTGGCTGTCGAGCAGCTGCAGCGCCTGCAGACCGTCTTGCGCAGTCTGTACCGATATGCCGGCCTGCTCCAGCAGCTCGGTGGCCACCTCGCGGTTGAGCACGTTGTCATCCACCACCAGCACCCTGCGCCCAGGCAGGCCCGGGTAGCGCTGCTGTGGCGACGGGCCGGCCGCCGGGTCTTCAGGCTGGGTCGATTCGGGGTCCTGCAGCGCCTCCCGGATGGAGGACCGCAATGCCGATGCGGTCAGGGGCTTGATCAGCAGGCCCCGCAGGCCCCGCAGGCCCAGTAGGCCAAACTGCGCGGCACGCAGCTGCACTTCGTCGCGCCCGAAGGCCGTGACCATGAGCGCAGCCGGGGTCTTGACCAGGTCCTGTCGCTCGCGCATGCGGCGTGCCAGCTCCAGTCCGTCCATGCCGGGCATGCGCCAGTCCAGCAGGGCCAGGCCATAGGGAGATTCCTGGCGTGCGGCCTCTTGAAGCATGCGCAGCGCCTGCATGCCGTCCGCCGCCGTATCGCAGCGCATGCCCAGTTTGCGCACCATGGCGGCCAGCGCCTCGCGCGCGCTGGCGTTGTCATCGACGATGAGAACGCCGGTGCTGCCCAGGTTGTCGTGGCCGTCCGGCAACGCATCCGTGGCAAGCCGGACCTTGGCCGTGAAGCGGAAGTCGCTGCCCTGGCCGGGCTGGCTGCACACGCCGATCTTGCCGCCCATGAGCTGCACCAGCCTGTGGCAGATGGCCAGGCCCAGGCCGGTGCCGCCGTGGCGGCGCGTGGTCTGGATGTCGGCCTGGGTGAAGGGCTGGAACAGCCGCTCGGCCCGCGATGCATCCAGGCCTATGCCGGTGTCGCGCACGCTCACGCACAGGTGGTGCAGGGGTGCTGCCGTGGTGTCCGCATCGGCATCGGCAGGCGCGTCCACCGGCGGCGGCTCCAGATGCAGGGAGATCACCACCTCGCCATGCTCGGTGAACTTGATGGCGTTGCCGACCAGGTTGGTCAGCACCTGGCCCAGGCGCATTGGGTCGCCGCGCAAACGGGGCGGCAGCTGCGGGTCCAGCGCATAGACCACTTCCAAGCCCTTTTCCTCTGCGCGCAGCGCCGTGGAGGCCGTCACGGTCTCCAGCACATCGTCAAGGGCGAAGTCCACTTCCTCCAGCGCCAGCATGCCCGCCTCTATCTTGGAGAAATCGAGGATGTCGTTGATCACGGCCAGCAGGGCGCTGGCCGAGCGCTCCACCTTCTCCAGGTAGCCGCGCTGGCGCGATGTCAGCGCGGTCTGCTGCACCAGGCGCGTCATGCCGATGACGGTATTCATGGGTGTGCGGATTTCGTGGCTCATGATGGCCAGGAAATCCGATTTGGCGCGTTCGGCCGCTTCGGCGGCTTCCTTGGCCTGATGCAGCGCCTGCTCGGCCTCGCGCTCGCGGGTGATGTCCAGCATGATGCCGTCCCAGACCATGCCCTCCTGACAGCGCCGGGGGGCCGAGCGGCAGCGCAGCCAGCGGATCTCTCCGTCGGGCCTGATCACGCGAAAGCGGCAATCGAAGACCCGCAGCGTATCGATCGAGCGTTGCATCATCCCCTGGTAGAGCGGCAGGTCCTCGGGATGGATGGCATTCAGGTAGACCTGCCGATCGGCCATGATGGCGTGGGCCGGCACGCCGATCAGGTTCTCTATGCCGGCGCTGATGTAGCTGAGCCGCAGTTGCGTCAAGCCGCCTTCCAGGCGGTAGATGGCGCCGCTGGGCAGGTTGTCGGCCAGGGCTTCGAGGCGCATGCGTGCGTCCTCGCGTTCGGACAGGTCCTGCAGCGTGCCGCTGAGCGCGACGATGCGGCCTTGCTCGTCGCGCAGGGCCCGGCCCATGAGGCGGGCAGCGAACTGCCGGCCGTCCGGGCAGCGCTGGACCACATCGATGCTGTAGGACTGGCCGGTGCTGATGCACAGATCCACGGCAGCGGTGAGCCGTGCAAGATCCTGCGGCCCGAGCATGGCGCGCAGGGCATGGCGCTTCAGTGGCGGACCCTGGGGGTCCAGGCCGTTCATCACATACATCATCTCCGAGGCCTGAAAGTGCCCGGTGTCCAGCTCCCATGTCCAGCTGCCCAGGCGCGCCAGCTGTTCGGCCTGGCGCAGCACGTCGTAGCTTTTTTGCAGCTGGGACTCGGTCTGGCGCATGAGGGTGATGTCGCGCGCAATGCCCAGCACGCCCACGGTCCGGCCCTCGGCATCGCGATAGGGAATCTTGGTGGACTGGAAGATGCGGCGCTGCCCGTCGACCAGCAGATGATCGTCCATCACCACGGGCGCATCGCTGTCCAGCACCCGGCGGTCGCTGTCGGTGAAGCTGCTGTCGGAGAAAAGCTCCTGGTCGGTCTTGCCCACGATGTCTTCGGGCGCGCGCCCGGCAAAGCGCGCCGTGGCGGGGTTGGCGAAGGTGTAGCGGCCCTGCCGGTCCTTGGCGAAGACCAGGTCGGGCGTCTCGCGCATCACGGTCTCCAGCAGGCGCGTCGAGTCCTGCCACGGCCAGGTGCGGTTTTGCAGGTGCGGCTCAAGCTGCGCATTGGGCTGGCCGATCGGCTCGTCCTGGCCGGTGCGCTCGCTGAGGTCGTGCCAGGTAGTGAAGAAAAGCCGCCTGCCCGACAGTGACAGGCAATGGACATGGATCTCGGCGGGCAAGCTGGTGCCATCGCGGCGGATCAATCGGCCTCGCAGAAGGGCCTGGCTGTCCACGACCATGTCCCGCCAGAAGTCACGCGGCCGTCCATCCAGGTCCAGCCATAGGTCCATGATGCCCAGCCCCAGCATGGCGGCCTTGTGATGGCCCAGGCTGGCGCAGGCCTGGGCATTGGCATCGAGCAGGCCGCCCTGCTCGTCAAACAGAAGAAACCCGTCGGGCACACGGTCCAGGAACTGGCGATACGGCGTATCAGGCATGAAGACTCCCAGGCGGTAGCAAGCCAGCATTGCGGAATGTGATAGCCATAAACTATGGAAACATTGCGCATGTTACTGCTGGCCGATGCCTGCCGTGGGGCACGGAAGGCCGGTACTTACCCCGGCAGGGGCAGCGGGTAGAATCATCGGGATCTGCAGGGTCCGTGCCGCGACCCGGCCCCACTTGGCCACCTGGCCCCGGCTGGCTCGCTGCAGCACACCTTTTCCTTTCCGACGACTCCAGTTCCTCCCCGCTTATGGCCTCCGCTCTGACCGACAAACTTTCGCGACTCGTCAAGGAGATGCGCGGCCAGGCCCGCATCACCGAATCCAACGTGCAGGACATGCTGCGCGAAGTGCGCATGGCCCTGCTCGAGGCCGACGTGGCTCTGCCCGTGGTGCGCGACTTCGTTGCGCGCGTCAAGGAAAAGGCGCTGGGCCAGGAGGTGCTGGGCTCGCTGCAGCCGGGCCAGCTGCTGGTGTCCATCGTCAACAAGGAACTCGCCGCCACCATGGGCGAGGGCGTGGCCGACATCAACCTCAACGCCCAGCCGCCGGCCGTCATCCTGATGGCCGGCCTGCAGGGCGCCGGCAAGACCACGACCACGGCCAAGCTGGCCAAGCACCTGATCGAGCGGCGCAAGAAGAAGGTGCTCACCGTGTCGGGCGACGTGTACCGCCCCGCCGCCATCGAGCAGCTCAAGACCGTGACCGCCCAGGCCGGTGCCGAGTGGTTCCCCTCCACGCCCGACCAGAAACCCCACGACATCGCCGTGGCCGCGCTGGATTACGCCAAGCGCCACTTCTTTGACGTGCTGCTGGTCGATACGGCCGGCCGCCTGGCCATCGACGAGCTGCTGATGGCCGAGATCAAGGATCTGCACGCCACGCTCAAGCCGGTCGAGACCCTGTTCGTCGTCGATGCCATGCAGGGCCAGGATGCGATCAACACGGCCAAGGCCTTCAAGGAAGCGCTGCCCCTGACCGGCATCGTGCTGACCAAGCTCGACGGCGACTCGCGCGGTGGCGCGGCGCTGTCGGTGCGGCAGATCACGGGCGCCCCCATCAAGTTCGCCGGCGTGTCCGAAAAGATCGACGGCCTGGAGGTGTTCGACGCCGACCGCCACGCGCAGCGCGTGCTGGGCATGGGCGACATCGTGGCCCTGGTCGAGCAGGTCACCAAGGGCGTGGACATGGAGGCCGCGCAGAAGCTGGCCGAGAAGGTCAAGAGCGGTGACGGCTTCGACCTCAACGACTTCCTGGCCCAGATCCAGCAGATGAAGCAGATGGGCGGCCTGTCCAACCTCATGGACAAGCTGCCGGCCCAGCTCACGGCCAAGGCCGGCCAGGTGGACATGGACAAGGCCGAGCGCGAGATCCGCCGCAAGGAAGGCATCATCTGCTCCATGACCGCCAAGGAGCGCAAGAAGCCCGAGATCATCAAGGCCACGCGCAAGAAGCGCATTGCCGACGGCGCGGGCGTGCAGGTTCAGGAAGTCAACCGCCTGCTCAAGGAGTTCGAGCAGATGCAGGAGATGATGAAGAAGATGAAGGGCGGCGGCCTCATGAAGATGATGAAGCGCATGGGCGGCATGAAGGCCATGAAGGGAATGATGGGCGGTGGCGGCGGCATGCCCAAGCTCCCGTTCTGATGGGCACCGCCTGAGCCGCCGGGCCGCGCGCTCTTTCCCGCCAAGCCGCAGCGCAGCCTGCGGCTTTTCTTTTGGCCGCGAGGGCTTTGTGAGAACATGCAGCGCCATGAAGGCTGGTGTTTCGACTTCCCTTGCGGTGTCTCCGGTGACCGGCGCGCGGCTCTCGCGCCGTGACTGGGGTCTGCTGGCGGCCGCCGTGCTGCTGGCTGGCTGCTCTTCCGCTCCGCGCAAGGGCGCGGGCCCGGCGCCGGTGCCTTCGCCGCAGGCGCTCAATCTGGACGGCGAATTGCGCGAGGCGCTGCTGGCGCGCACCATGCTTGTGGTCAACACGCCCTATACCTATGGCGGCAATTCGCCCGAAGGCGGTTTCGACTGCAGCGGCCTGATTCAGTGGGCCGTGGGCGGCATCACCGAAAACCGCCTGCCGCGCACCACGGCGCAGTGGGCGCAGTTCAGCAATCCCGTGGGCAGCCGCAGCCTGCAGCGCGGCGACTTCGTGTTCTTCAATACCCTGGGCGCGCGCTATTCGCACATGGGCATCTTTGTGGGCAACGGCCAGTTCGTGCATGCACCGTCCAGCGGCGGCACGGTGCAGCGCGTGCGCATGGACAACATCTATTTCGCCAAGCGCTTCACCGAGGCGCGCAGCATCTTCGCCTGAACGCTGGCCGGGCGACGGGTTTGAGCCGGGTCTTCAATCGATGAGTCAATCAAGATTCCAGGGAAATCCAGGGTGTCGGAATGCGTAACAAGCTCGAATTCGCACTGCGCCTGCGCCAGGCCATCGAGGCTGCGGGACTGGAGCCCCGGCCCAGCGTGCTTCTGAAGCTGTTCAATTCCAGTTACTGGGGGCCGCCGATCTCGTTCCAGGCGGTCTCGCGCTGGCTCAATGGTGAGTCCGTTCCCGAGCAGGACAAGCTGGTGCTGCTGGCGGGTTTGCTCGAAGTCGAGCCCGATGTGTTGCGCTATGGCGAGTCGGCCCACCGGTCCCCGCCGTCCCTGCCGTCGCCGCTCGAATGCCAGGAGCCGGGCGTGGGCTATCTCGAACGCGAAACCTTCGATGCCTTTCTGAAGCTGCCCGCGCCTCAGCGCCAGGTGGTGCGGGAGGTGATCCTCACCTTCGCCAAGGTGCATGGCGAAGGCTGAGCACCGGGCAGGGCAGGCAGCGCACCCACCTGGCGTCAGTCACCGGACGGCCTGCTGCTGCCAGGGCATGGCATGCCAGGGGTGGCGCGGATCGGCCACCCACTGCTGCACTTGCTCGGGCGTCACGCTGCGCCCCAGCACGTCGGCGCGGCCACGGGCCAGCCACTGGCTGCGGCCGCGTGCGTAGGCCTGGCCGAAGGCCTGCCAGCTGTCAAAGCAGTCCCGCGCGCGGCATGCGTTCAGGTGCAGGATCTGCTGGTGCAGGGCCTCGTCCACCCAGCCCAGCAGCCAGGCACAGCGCACATGGAAGGCCACGCGCGCGCAGGCAAAGGCCATGGCGGCATGGGGATCGTCACCGGCCTGCAGGCGCTGCAGGTCCAGCGTGAACCAGCGCTGGCGCAGGCCGTCGGGCAACTGGCGTGCGATCTGGGCATCGTCCAGGTCGGTGCGCAGGCCCAGGTGGTGCAGCACCATGGGGCGCAGCTGGGTGGTCAGGGCGGAGTCGGCGCCGTTGAGCTGCCGGTCCGCAAAGCCGCCCTGGATGGCGTGAAAGGCCATGGGATGGGCCAGGGCCAGGGCCCAGTCCAGTGCCGCGTCACCGCTGCGGTAGCTGCTGAAGTCGCCGCGTTGGCGCGACGCACGCATGCGCCGCAGGCCGGCGCGCACTGCCCACCAGAGCAGTGCAGACAGCACAACAAGGGTGAAGGCGTTCATCGCGGATTTCCTGTTCTGCCCGGCGTTCCCGGTGTTCCCGGTGTTGCCGGCGATCCCGCTCGGCGGCGCGCCAGCTCCAGCGACTGCTGCAGGGCCGCGCTGCGCGGCATGCGCTCGAAGGCGGGCACGGGCACGGTGTCGCGGCGTGCCGCGACCAGCCATTGCATCAGGGGCGACCGGATGTCCAGCTGCTCCAGCAGCGCCGGGTGGGACTGCAGCAGCCACAGCTGCTCGGCCTCGGTGTGCAGCTCGCTGGCCGCGCACCAGGCAGCCGCGCTGCCCGTGGCCAGCAGCTGTGCCGGTCGGCGCACGATGCCCATGGCCAGGGCGTCCGCCGGCGCCTCGCCATCGGTATCGAGGTGATTGAGCAGGGCCAGCACATCGGCCAGGTAGCGCGCAATCGGCGGGCGGTTCTGCTTGCCCTTGATCTGGTCGATGCGCAGCCGCCCGTCTTCCCGCACCTGGGCGCTGACGGTGATGCGCGGCTGGGCCGTGCCCGTGCGGTAGCTGAACAGCCGCAGCCGGCCCTGCTCGCAGGCTTCGGCGTAGTGCTCGCCATAGCCGCCGCGCAGTGCGCCGCGCTCGCTGAACTGGCCCAGGCAGTGGCGCATCATCTGGCTTTCATAGGCCATTTCGGCGCGCAGGTCCGGGCTTTGGGCATCGAATTCGACGAAGACACCCAGCTGGCCACGCAGCAGCGGGCGCACGGCGCCGGGCCGGTGCTCGGCCCAGCCGCTGTCGCTTCTCCGGGCGAAGGCCAGGTGCTCCAGCGTCCAGCGCGCCAGCGCCTGCGGGCAGTTGATGCGCTGCAGCTTGCCCTCCAGCGCGGTGCCGCGCCGGGTGGACAGGAACTCCAGCAGCCGGCTCTCCAGCGCCAGCAGGGGTGCGCTGTCGGGCTCCACCCACCACAGCGGCGCGCTGCCGTCGGCCGCAGGCCTGTCCGGTGACAGCGGCTGGCGGGACGCATGTTCGCGCAGGCGCTCCAGCGCCCAGGCGGCAGGCTCGGCGCGCCGGTGCAGGCGCATCAGCTCGGCCTGCGTGGACACGGGCTGCACGGCAGGCGGATCGGCGTCGAGGTTGCCGATCACATGGCGGTAGAAGTGATTGGCCAGCCAGGCGGCGATCTCCTCGCTGTCGCCGC
Organism: Delftia sp. DLF01; assembly: GCF_014852125.1. Lineage (NCBI taxonomy): Bacteria > Pseudomonadati > Pseudomonadota > Betaproteobacteria > Burkholderiales > Comamonadaceae > Delftia > Delftia sp. DLF01. Next base: position 621,856 of record NZ_JACVAZ010000002.1, on the reverse strand, counting down.
GTGCAGCGCTGCGCTCGCGGATGCGCTGCTTGATGGCTGGCGCATTGACCACGTCGCGCGGCCGATAGGCACTGGCGGCGTTGGCACCGGCGCCCGGGTTCACCACAGCTTCCACCAGGGCTTGCTGTCCGAGCGCAGCTTGAGGCAGCGCTTGAGGCCGTCCTTTGCCATCCTGTGCTCGGCCTCGCCGTCGTCGGGCGTGAGCTTGGCGATGGCCTCGCGGTGCAGGGCCACGGCCTGGTCGATGGGGCCGCAGCTTTCCATGGCGCAGGCCAGGCGGCGCAGCGTGTAGCACTCGCCCAGGGCGCGCACTTCGGGCAGCAGGGCGTCCAGGCGCGGGCGCACCAGTTCGCCATGGTTTTCGGAGAAGAAGTCGAGCAGGGACATCAGCGAGGCCAGGTAGTCGCGCCGCTGTTCGCGCTGGTCGTCCTCGTCCAGTTCCTCGAACCACTGGTCCAGGCGCTCCAGCCAGATGCCGATTTCGCCTGCGCGGCCCAGCTGGTAGAGCGCCAGCGCCGCGCTGGGGAAGTAGTCCGTGGGGCAGTGGCGGCTGTAGCCGTAGTCCTGGGTGAAGTGCCACAGCTGCTCGGCCGCCGTGACGATGCCGGGGCGGTCGTCACGGCGGATGGCGCACCACAGCAGGCCGTCGTGGTGTTCGGCAAAGGGGCTGCTGGACAGGCCCTTGTGGTGCAGGGCCGCCGCCTCGTCATAGCGCTGCTGCGAGCGGTACTTGATGGCCAGGTTGTTGCAGAGCATGGAGTAGACGTGCAGGTGTGCGTCCTTGTACCGGCCCTGGCCGGTGGCCCAGAAGGCTTCGAAGCGGGCCAGGCCCTCTTCGTAGTAACGCTGCACCAGCGGCTCGCGCACCTCGTCGCCCGGCACCTGCCGGCCTTCGCCCATGAGGGAGGCCAGGTCGTCCTCGTCGTCCAGGGTCACGCCCGCCGCATAGCACCAGTGGGCGCCATGGCCCTGCGCAAAGGGGCGCTGCAGCGCCTGCGCGGCGGGCAGCACGGCGAAGCGCGCGGCCCAGAGCATGGGCAGCAGCTCGGAGTTGGCGTGCCGGGGCTGGTCGGTCACGCCGCGCTCCAGCAGAGGCAGGGCCTGCTCCCATTGGCGGTCCTTGGCCAGGCGCCAGCCGTCGATCAGGTCCAGCAGAGGGTGGCCGGGCGCCTGGGTGCGCGCCAGGGCCAGGTAGTCGTCGGCGCTGCGCGGAGCAGCCGGGCTGTCTTCCAGGATCTCCTGCATGTCGGAATCCAGTCCCGCCCAGGCCAGGATCAGCGCCCAGGCCGGTGCATGGGCGGTGTCGCTGTCCACTCTGCGCAAGGCCAGTTCATAGCCCTGACGGGCCGATCCGGGGCGGCTGTGCAGCACGCTTTCCAGCGCCAGGTCCGCCGCATCGGCCAGGCGGCCCGCCTCTTCCAGCCACTGCAGCACCAGGCCGCTGAAGGCATCGTCGGAGTCATCCACCAGGCCGAAGCGGCCCAGCGCGGCCAGCTGCAGCGCGGCCTCGGGCTGGCCCATGGCATGGCAGGCCATGGCCTGCAGCCGGGCCGCATGGACCTTGCGGTGCGTGCGTACCGCCTGCGATGCGGCGGGGCTTTCGGTGCGGGCCAGGTGCTGCTCTGCCGCCATGAGCACGGCCGGAACGCTTTGCGGGGCCAGCGGCAGGACCTCGCGTGCAAGGTGCAGCCAGTCGTCGAAGTCCACGTTCTGCTCTGCATCGGCCTGGGTCAGCAGCGCCGTGGCAGCCTGCACCTGGCGCACGGTGGCGGGCACATCGCCGCGCAGACGGGCCAGCTCGGCCTTGCGCAGGCAGGCACGCGCGTCGCGGCGCGCGGGGGAGGCCTCGCCATCCGGGTCGCTGCGTTCGTGGCTGCGCTGCAGGTCCACGCCTTGCTCGGCCAGCTCCCAGGCCTGGGCTTCGCGGGCCAGGTAGTGCCAGCCGTTCCAGTAGCGGTAGGGCTCGCCGGTATGCGGCAGCCGGCCCATGAGATCGGCAGCGGGCGCGAGCAGGGCCACGCCGCCTTCACGGTCAAAGCGCAGCCGGCTCTGGATGTCGCTGAGCGCCAGGCTGGCCGTGGCCAGCAGGTGGTTGTCGCCCTGCAAGGGCTGCAGCGTGGCAGCGCGGTGTTCGCGCAGCAGTGCGTTGGCGGTCTCGGGCCGTTCCAGGTCCAGCCAGAGATCGTGCAGGCGCTCCAGCTCGCCCACCGTGGCCGGGGCGAAACGCTGCTGGGAGAGCAGCTCCATGACGGCCGCCTGGCGTTCGGCCGGGGCGATGGGGCTGGCATCATCCTCCTGCTGCAGCAGGTCGTGCGCCTGGTCCATGAAGGCATGCAGGGCTTCGCCCTCAAGGACGGCCTGGGCGGTGGCGGGCTGGGAGGTGTTCATGGAATCGATAGCAAGCAAGCGAAGCTGGAAAAGCCATGCAGGCCGACGGACCTCAGGGCGGCGACCCCGCGATGCTAGCGGGCCAGCCGGCACCCTGCCAGAGTGGCCGGGCTGTTTTCACGTCCTGTTACATGCAAAAAAGCCCGGCATTGCCGGGCTTGGGTTACGCAGGAGGACGCTGGGCCGCCGGGGCCGGGTTGGGCTCAGTGGCGCACCACGACTTCACCGCGCAGCGTGAAGGTGCGGGCCTCGGTGATCTTCACATCGATCATCTGGCCGATCAGGCGTTCGTTGCCCGGGAAATTGACCACGCGGTTGCACTCGGTGCGGCCCATGAGTTCGCTGCCATCGCGCTTGGACAGGCCTTCCACCAGCAGGCGCTGCACCGTGCCCACGCGCTCGTCGCTGATGTCCTTGATGTTGTTGTTGATCACGGCCTGCAGCTCCTGCAGGCGGCGCAGCTTGACCTCGTGCGGCGTGTCGTCGTGCAGGTTGGCGGCCGGCGTGCCGGGGCGGGGGCTGAAGATGAAGCTGAAGCTGTTGTCGAAGCGCACGTCGTGGATGAGCTTCATCATCTTCTGGAAGTCTTCCTCGGTCTCGCCGGGGAAGCCCACGATGAAGTCGCTGCTCATGGCCATCTCGGGCCGGATGGCGCGCAGCTTGCGGATGGTGCTCTTGTATTCCATGGCCGTGTAGCCGCGCTTCATGGCCATGAGTATCTTGTCGCTGCCGTGCTGCACGGGCAGGTGCAGGTGGCTGACCAGCTTGGGCAGCCGAGCGTAGGCCTCGATCAGGCGCGGCGTGAACTCGTTGGGGTGGCTGGTGGTGTAGCGGATGCGCTCGATGCCGGGGATCTCGGACACGTACTCCAGCAGCAGGGCAAAGTCGGCGATCTCGGCCGTGTCACCCATCTTGCCCAGGTAGGCGTTCACGTTCTGGCCCAGCAGCGTGACTTCCTTCACCCCCTGGTCGGCCAGGCCGGCGACCTCGATGAGCACGTCCTCGAACGGGCGGCTGACTTCCTCGCCGCGCGTATAGGGCACGACGCAGTAGCTGCAGTACTTGGAGCAGCCTTCCATGATGGAGACGAAGGCCGAGGAGCCTTCCACGCGCGCGGGCGGCAGGTGGTCGAATTTCTCGATCTCGGGAAAGCTGATATCGACCTGGGGTTTGTGCTTGGCGGCGCGTGCATTGAGCAGCTCGGGCAGGCGGTGCAGGGTCTGCGGGCCGAAGACCACGTCCACATAGGGTGCGCGCTTGATGATTTCCTCGCCCTCCTGGCTGGCCACGCAGCCGCCCACGCCGATGAGCACGCCGCGTTCCTTCAGGTGCTTGTAGCGGCCCAGGTCGCTGAACACCTTCTCCTGCGCCTTCTCGCGCACCGAGCAGGTGTTGAACAGGATCAGGTCGGCCTGCTCGGGGTCGTCGGTGGATTCGTAGCCCTGGGCTGCGCCCAGCACATCGGCCATCTTGTCCGAGTCGTACTCGTTCATCTGGCAGCCGAAGGTTTTGATAAAGACTTTCTTGGACATGGTGGGGTTCCGTCAGGCAGCCGCCGCACTGCAAGCGGCGGTCTGCAAAAAATGAAGGTGGCTCGGCCAGGGGGCGGCGTGCCCCATGGCCGGGCCGCTGCGGCCTGCGAGGCGCGGGCCGCGTCAGCCGTGTACGTGCTGTGCGCTTGCTGTGGTGTGCGCGGTGCTCAGTTGAAGATGCGCTGCAGCATCGACTTGGGCTTGTAGTGCTTGTCGGCCTCGGCCTTGGTCAGGATCCAGGCCTGGTGCAGCCACTGCGTCTGCGGCTCGATCACATAGCCCACCACGAGCTTGCTGCCCTGGTAATTGATGGCCTGCACCAGCGTGCGTTCAGGGCTGAACAGGCGAAAGCCCGGACTGGTGCGAATGGTCTTGCCGTCGATCTCCACCTCGGGGAACTGGGTCACGACCAGCTCGCCGAACTGGGCCTGCGGCGGGAAATTGCGCGTCTCGTTGGACGGCAGGCCCTGCGCGGCCACGCCCAGGCTGGCGCAGGCCAGGCCGGCGAGCAGGGCGCCGGCACACAGGCGGCGGACGGGAGAGAAATGGGGCTTGCAGCGGTTCATGGTGTACATCCAGGGGCTGAACCCGCGATTCTACGAACTTGCCGCTGCGCAGGCGCGGCACTCGGGCATTGGGTCAGGTGCGGCCCGGCGCATACAGCACCGCCTTGGGCGGGCGGCACAGGCCCCAGAAGCGCAGGCCGATCAGTTCGGCCATCTGCACGCCCATGGCCGTGGGCGCGGAGATGGTGGCCAGGGCGGCGATGCCGACCTTGGCGCATTTGCGCACCAGCTCATGGCTGCCGCGGCTGGAGAGCACGACAAAACCGGCCTCGCCCAGGCGGCCTGTGCGGGAGAGGCGGCCGACCAGCTTGTCCAGCGCGTTGTGGCGGCCCACGTCTTCGAGTACATCCGTCAGTTGCCCGTCCAGCCCTGCCCAGCCTGCGGCATGCACGGCTCCGGCTTCGGCGTTGAGCAACTGCAGCGGCGGCAGTGCCGCGATGGCTGCGCAGACGGTGTCGGCATCGACACGGGCGATCCAGTCGTGCGCGGGCAGGGGGGCGAAGGACAGGTCCAGCGCAGCGAAGCTGTCCACGCCGCAGACACCGCAGCCCGTGCGCCCGCTCATGCTGCGGCGCCGGTCCTTGAGGCGGGCGAAGCAGCGCGAGGCCACGTCCAGCTGCACCTCGATGCCGTCCATGCCGGCCGGCAGGCCTGCGGCCTGTGCAGCTACGGTGTGCACCTCGATGCCGTAGCAGTCGGCAGCGCTGTCCAGAATGCCTTCGGTGAGCGCAAAGCCCAGCGCAAAGTCTTCCAGGTCCGAGGGCGTGCCCATCATCACGGCGTGAGAGATGCCATTGAACACCAGGGCGATGGGGACTTCGCTGGCCAGCACCTGCGGCTCGGCCTGGATGCTGACGGCGCCGCCTTCACCGAGCCGGTGGCGCGCCACCGCATGCGTGCGCAGCGCGGCAATGGCAGGCGGGGCGGCGCATGCAGCATCTGCTGCGCCGGGGCCTGCGTCTGGGGCGGGGACGGGTGCGGGGGCGTGTTCGGTGGTGGCGTTCATGGCGTGGGCCGCGCAGGCGGCTTCCGCATGATATCGGCGCCGCCGCGCGTGCTCAGTCCAGCAATGCCATGCCCTTGATCTGGGCGAAGACATGCATGCCCGGCGCAATGCCCAGCTGCCGGGCGGAATGCAGGGTGATGCGTGCCAGCAGGCGGGACGGGCCCAGCTGCAGCGAGACCATGACCTGGCCCGGGCCGTCCTCGCGCAGCTCCTGCACGGTGGCAGGCAGGATGTTGAGGATGCTGCTGTCTTGCGGGTGCTGCAGGCTCAGGCTCACATCGCGTGCCTGCACGCGCAACTGCACGGTTTCGCCGACGGGGCGCGGGGAGGCCATGACAAGGCGCAGACGCCCGCCATCGAAGGACAGCGTGCTCAGGTGTGCATCGGGATCGTGCTGCTGGACCTGTGCGCTGACCATGGCCGCTGCCGTGTCGCCCATGCTCAGGGGCAGGTCCAGCCGTGCCAGCAGCTCGCTGGTGGCGCCGGCGGCGACCAGGCCACCGGCCTTGAGCAGCACCAGGTGCTGGGCCAGGCGCGCGACCTCGTCGATGGAGTGGCTGACGTAGAGGACGGGAATGTCGAGTTCGCGGCGCAGCTGGTCCAGGTAGGGCAGGACCTCGGCCTTGCGCTGGGCGTCCAGCGCGGCCAGCGGCTCGTCCATCAGCAGCACCCGCGGGCTGGTGGCCAGCGCCCGCGCAATGGCCACGCGCTGGCGCTCGCCGCCCGACAGGGTGGAGGGCATGCGGTCCATCAGGTGGCCTATGCCCAGCAGGGACACGGCCTGGTCCTGGGACACCTTGCGCCGCGCGGCCGGCGTGCGCCGCATGCCGTAGTCGATGTTGCGCCGCACGGTCAGGTGCGGGAACAGGCTGGCCTCCTGGAACACATAGCCCAGCGCACGGCGGTGCGTGGGCAGCCATTGGCTGGCCGCATCGTCCTGCCAGACCTCGCCGTTGACGGCGACGCGGCCGCGCGCGCGCTCCAGTCCCGCCAGGGCGCGCAGGCAGGTGGTCTTGCCGCAGCCCGAGGGGCCGAACAGGGCGGTGACGCCGCGCCCGGGCAGCTGCAGCTGCACATCAAGGCGGAAGTCGGCACGTTCCAGTGCCAGGTTTGCGATGATTTCCGAGGAGGGATGGGAGTGCGCGTCGCCGGACATCAGGGAGGGAGAGAAGGCGGTCATCATGCGCGGCGCTCCTCACGCGGCTGCAACAGGTGCAGGGCCAGAAGAACCAGGAAGGAGAACACCACCATGCCACCCGCCAGCCAGTGGGCGTGGGCGTACTCCATGGCCTCCACATGGTCGTAGATCTGTACCGAGACCACGCGCGTCACGCCGGGAATATTGCCACCCAGCATCAGCACCACGCCGAACTCGCCCACGGTGTGCGCAAAGGTCAGCACGGCCGCCGTGATGAAGCCCGGCCGCGCCAGCGGCAGCGCCACGGTGAAGAAGCGGTCCAGCGGCCCCGCGCCCAGGCTGGCCGCAGCCTCCATGGGCCGCGTGCCCAGGGATTCGAAGGCACGCTGCAGCGGCTGCACCGTGAACGGCATGGAATAGACCAGCGAACCGATGACCAGGCCCGGAAAAGTGAAGGGCAGGGTGCTCAGCCCCAGTGCCTGCGTCAGCTGCCCCACGGGGCCGTTGGGACCCATGGTCACCAGCAGGTAAAAACCGATCACCGTGGGCGGCAGCACCAGGGGCAGCGCCACCACGGCGCCAATCGGGCCGCGCCAGCGCGAGCGCGTATGCGCCAGCCACCAGGCCAGCGGCGTGCACAGCGTCAGCAGCAGCACCGTGGTCACGCTGGCAAGTTTCAGCGTCAGCCGTATGGCGGCGTAGTCGTCGGCGGTAAGAATCATGCGGGAAGAATTCAGTGGTTCGCAGCGCTGTTGGATCTCACTCAACGCACGAAACCGGCGCGGCCCGGCTCAGCGACGCTGAGCACGGGCCCGTGCCGGCCGACCCCTCCCCAGGAGAGAGGGAAGGCGCGCAAGCGCGCCTCAACAGGTGTCAGAAGCTATAGCCGTAGGAGCGGATGATGGCACGGGCCTTGTCGGCGCGCAGGTACTTCATCAGCTCGGTGGCGGCTTCGTTGTCCTTGCCGTTGTTGAGCACGATGGCGTCCTGGCGGATGGGCTCGTGCATGGAGCCGGGCACCTGCCAGGCCGAGCCTTCGCGCAGCTTGCCGTTTTCCATCACCTGCGACAGGGCCACAAAGCCCAGCTGGGCATTGCCCGTGGCCGCGAACTGGTAGGTCTGGGCAATGTTCTCGCCCATGACGATGCGCGGCTGCACCTGGGCCGTGATGCCCAGCTTGTTCAGCACTTCCATGGCTGCCGTGCCGTAGGGCGCCAGCTTGGGATTGGCCACGGCGATGTGCTTGTAGTCGCCGGTCTTGAGGACTTCGCCCTTGTCGTCCACATAACCGGCCTTGGGGCTCCACAGCACCAGCTGGCCGATGGCGTAGGTGAAGCGCGAATCGGGCAGGCCGCGGCCTTCCTTGGCGATCTTCTCGGGCGTGGTGTCGTCGGCGGCCAGCAGGATCTGGAAGGGCGCGCCGTTGACGATCTGCGCATAGAACTTGCCCGTGGCGCCGAAGGACAGCAGGGCCTTGTGGCCGGTGTCCTTCTCGAACTCGGCGGCGATCTTCTGCATGGGCGCCGTGAAGTTGGCGGCGACGGCCACCGACACTTCGGCGGCCTGCGCGGCGGCCCAGCCGAACAGGGCAAGGGCGGTGAAGGCGGTGGCACGCAGGGGCTGGTTCACGTTCATGGGTCTCTCGCTATTCCGTTGGTGAATAGCGCAGTGTAACGACCTGAAAATGCGCATGCAGGGTGCAGGCGTTTTGCTTGGCGGGAAATAACGCTTGGCGGGCATGATGCTGCGCATGACAGCCGCAACCCCCGCTTCTCCCTCAGACCTGGTGCCCGCGCTGGGCCATGACCTGGCCGACCGGCGCATCGCCATCCTGCGGCATATCGCGGCAGGGCATTCGATTTCCCAGGCTGCGCGCGAGGCGGGTGTCAGCTACAAGGCGGCCTGGCAGGCGCTGGATGTGCTGACCAATCTGGCGGGCCGTGCCCTGGTGGAGCGCTCGGTGGGCGGCGCCGGCGGTGGCGGCGCGCGCATCACCGAGGCCGGGCAGTCCCTGCTGGCCATGGCCGATGCGCTGGAGCATGCGCGCGCGCAGGTGCTGCAGCGCTTTGGCAGGCCCGCCGGCGTTTCTTCGACGCCTCCCGGGCTGGGGCTGGGCCTGCGCACCAGCATGCGCAATCTGTGGCCTTGCCGGGTTGGTGCCCTGCAGGCGCAGGGCGCCCAGGTCCGCGTCTGGCTGCTGCCCGACGGCGGCGGGGATGCATCAGGCATTGCCGCACGCATCACCGAAGAAAGCGCCCAGTTGCTGGGCCTGGCGCCGGGCCTGCCCGTGATGGCGCTGTGCAAGGCCGCAGCCGTGCAGGTGCTGCCTTCGGCGCCACGCTCCGATGTGCATGCCAAGGCCAATGCCTGGCCCGCCCAGGTGCAGCGCGTGGCCCGGGCCGACAGGGCGGGGCCGCGTGAAGTGGTGGCACAACTGCCCTGGGGCGGTAGCGGCGTGGGTTACGCGGCCGAACCGGCAGAGGGCGAGTCCTGGACCTTGCGCGCAGGGCGCAAGGTCTGGCTGACGGTGCCGGAGTCCGCCGTGGTGCTGGCCGTGGCTGATTGAGCGGGTGGGGCGGATGGAGTGTTGAAGGAGCAGCAGCGCGTTGCGCATGCGCAGCAGTGGCTGCAGATTCGGACGGGTCTGATGGCGCATTCAGGGCGGTATACGAAGAATTGCGCCGCTGTGAAACCTGCGCGCTCTGGCGGCGCGGGCTTTTCTGGCGACCGAATCATCGAAACCTCCCTGGCCCTCCATGAGCATCCTGAAATTGCGCAGGCAAGAGAAAGTGGCGGTCTACACCGCCCTGCTGTGTTCCTTCATCGCGGCGTTCATCTTCTTCGCGTCCGAAGGTGTTGCTGAAAGTTTTCAGCAGCGGCTGGATGCGCTGGCCATCTGCGCCGTCATCGGTGCGCTGGTGACCTGGTTCAATCACTGGTGGTTCCGGGTCTGGGGCTGGCATCTGGTGCCTGTGACCCTGCTGCTGTTTTATGCCGGCACGCTGGCCGCAGGGTGGCTGTTTGGCGGATGAAGGCGGTGAAAGCGGTGGTGTGGGAACCTGCTGCCACGCTTTGCATCGAAGATCCTTTTCGACTGCCTCACCAGGCCATCCACGGCCTTGCCCCTGCCATGAAGACCACCCTGTCCGCCGCCCTGATCTGCCTGCTCCTGTCCACCCCGGCCATGTCCCGTCCGCTGGACCCGGCGCCGCTGGACGCCTCGCAGTTCAACCTGGGGCTGGTCGGGTTCGCGGGCGAGATCTCGCCTGCGGAGCGGCACCTGGAGGCCATGCTCAGGCGGCCCGAGGCCAATGCCGTCCTGCTGTCGGTGATCGACGATCCGCGCCGATCTCCCGTGGCCAAGCTCTATGCGCTGTGCGGCCTCAAGCGCATGGGCAGCGGCGGCTACGAGGCAGCGCTGGTCAAGCTGCGCGGCTTTGAGGGCCAGGTCTCCGTGATGCTGGGAGACCAGATGTTCCAGGAAGACATCCGCGAGGCGGCAGACCGCATCGAAAACCTGGAGTGCAGCGAAGGCGGCTGAGCCTGGGCACGCCGGTTGCCGGATAAAAAAAGAGCTGCCATCGGCAGCTCTTTGCATTGTGGGGCCTTCTTCTGAGCCGGAGGATCTGATCCGCTCAGGACAGCTCGCGTCCCTTGAGTTCGGGGATCAGGAAGGCCGTGGCCAGCATGTCCAGCACATAGATGGCCGCCAGCAGGGCGATGGCCACCTGGAACGAATAGCTCATGGCCAGCGCACCGATCACCACCGGGCCCAGTCCGCCCACGGCGCGGCCGATGTTGAACAGCACGTTCTGCGCGGTGGCGCGCGCCTCGGTGGGGTAGGCCTCGCTCATCACGGCGCCGTAGCCGCCCATCATGCCGTTGACGAACAGGCCCATGAGGGCCCCCGCCCAGAGCATGGCCGTGGGGTCTGACAGCTGCGAATAGAGCACGACCATGATGACCGAGCCCAGCTGGAAGATCAGGAAGCTGGGCTTGCGTCCGATGCGGTCGGCCAGCTGGCCGAAGACCCAGATGCCGACCATCATTCCCACCACGGTCACGGCAGTCCATATCGAGGACTTGGTCAGGCTGAAGCCCAGTTGCTTGGACAGGAAGCTGGGCATCCAGATCATGATGCCGTAGTAGCCGAAGTTCTGGACCGAGGTCAGCACGATCACGCCCAGGCTGACCTTGGTCGTGGCGCGGTCCTTCACCAGCAGCTTAAGGCTTTGCAGCACCGGCACGCGGGCCGAGGGCGTGGCGGACTGCTGGCGCTTCACGAAGACTTCGGGCTCGTGCAGCTTGTTGCGGATCACCCAGGCCACCACGGCCGGTATCACGCCCACCAGGAACATGCCGCGCCAGCCGATGAGGGGCAGCAGCAGCGGCGTCAGCAGCGCCGCACCCAGCACGCCCATTTGCCAGCCCAGGGCCACGTAGGACGAGACGCGGGCGCGGTGGCGTGCGGGCCAGGCCTCGGCGGCCAGTGCCATGCCGATGCCGAACTCGCCGCCCAGGCCGATGCCCGCAATCGTGCGGTAGGCCAGCAGGTCCCAATAGCCCTGGGCGAAGGCGCACAGGCCCGTGAAGACTGCGAACAGCATGATGGTCCAGGTCAGCACGCGGATGCGCCCGTAGCGGTCGCTGAGCAGGCCGAAGAAGATGCCGCCGAACACGGCACCGATCAGCGTCCAGGTCACCAGCGAACCGGCCTGGCCCGGCGTGAGGTGCAGGTCGGCCGAAATGGCCGACAGCATGAAGCCCAGGATCAGCAGGTCGAAGCCGTCCATGGCATAGCCCACGGCGGAGCCGGCCAGGGCCTTCCAGCTGTAGCCATTGACCTGGGTGGCATGTGTGCCGACATGCGTGTCTGTGCTGGCGCCGGCAGCATTGGCTGCGAGCGCCCCGGAGGAAGTGGTGGTCACGTGAAAATCCTTGAAAGCCAGGACGGCGCGCGCTCTCGCTGGGGTGCGGCACCACGCAAAACGCCTGCGCCGCCGGCTGGGCCGGCGTGCGGGCACGCTGCGCGTGTGCGGCATCCTGGAGTGGCGATGGGCACGGGAAATCCTGGTGGGAAAACAAGCTGGGCGGCCGGCATGCCGGAGCATGGCAGGGGCTGCGCGCAAAGACAGAGCGCAAGGTGCAGCGCCAAAAGACCGCTTCTGCAAAAAGCGAAAGCCCTGAAATCGGCCGGGCGATCAGGGCTTGGAGGCTGTGGGCAGGCCCTGCGAGGAGAGGGCGGCCCATGCGAGCGGGCGCAATGGTAAGGCAAGTCGCCAGCCAAGGCAAGCTGCGGGGCTTATGCCAGGGCGCTGGGTCTTTGGCCGGGGCGCCAAGGGTGCTCGTGCTAGGCTGGCGCCCGCTGCGGCCATCGCGCCGCTGGCGCGCCCCATTACTGCCCGGGTCCGTCTATGACCTTGCGGTGCAGTGCGGCGATATCTCGCAGGTTTTGCCAATAAAAACAATTCTCATTACAGTTTGGCATTCCGAGTTCTCCAACCTCCGATCCTTTCTGCCATGCATCCCATCCTGATTGCAGCCGCCCTGGCCCTGGGCGCGGCCGCCCCGATGAGCCAGGCCGCAGCCGCCGGCACCGTTCAACAGCCCGTGAAGAAGAGCCTCTCCGTTGCGGAGGTGGTCAAGCATTACGGCACCCTGGTGCACGCCAATTACTCGGACTCCATCAGCTCCGCCAAGACCATGCAGAAAGCCATTGCGGCCTTTCTGGCGGCGCCCAGCGAGCAGGGCCTGAACCAGGCGCGCAAGGCCTGGCTGGATGCCCGGGAGTACTACGGCCAGACCGAGGCCTTCCGCTTCTACGCCGGTCCCATCGACAACGATGAAGGCCCCGAAGGCCAGATCAACGCCTGGCCCATGGACGAGTCCTATGTGGACTATGTGGAAGGCAACCCCAACGCCGGCATCATCAACAACCGCAAGGAAGCCATCACCAAGAAGCGCCTGGCCGAGCTCAACGAGCATGACGGCGAGGAGAACGTTTCCACCGGCTGGCACGCCATCGAGTTCATGCTCTGGGGCCAGGACCTGAACGACAAGGGGCCCGGCGCGCGTCCGTACACCGACTTCGTCGATGGCAAGAAGTCCAATGCCGACCGCCGCCGCGAGTACCTGAAGGTGGTGACCGCGCTGCTGATCGAGGACCTGCAGTCCGTGGCCGACCAGTGGAAGCCTGGCTCGCCCAAGAACTTCCGCGCCCAGTTCGAGAAAAAGCCCGATGACGCGCTGCGCCGCATCTTCGTGGGCCTGGGTTCGCTGTCGCGCGGCGAGCTGGCCGGCGAGCGCCTGGAGGTGGCCCTGGCCAGCCGCGACCAGGAAGACGAGCACTCCTGCTTCTCGGACAACACGCATCGCGATGCCGTGACCAATGCCCAGGGCATCCTCAACGTCTGGCAGGGCAGCTACAAGCGCCTGGATGGCAGCGAGCTGCAAGGCCCGGGCATCAAGGACTGGGTGGCCTCCAAGGACAGCGCGCTGGCCGACAGGACCACGCGCCAGATCACGCAGTCGGTGCAGGCGGCCCAGGCCATTCCCGCGCCGTTCGACCAGGCCATCCAGGGCGCACGCGACTCGGCCTCGCGCGCCAAGATCCAGGCCACCATCGACAGCCTGGTCCAGCAGAGCAAGGATCTGGTGGAGGCGGCCAATGCCGTCGGCATCACCCAGCTCAACCTGGTGGACCCCAAGGCCAACTAAAAGAACATCCACGCCAGCGTCCATCCATTCCTGCGCCCATGTGCCAAGGCCGCCGCCCCCGAAAGGGTTCGGCGGCCCTGGCTTTTCCAGGGACGTCCCCACCCATGAATCTCTCCCCCTCGCTGCTGGTCGCTGCCTCCCTGGTCCTGATGGGCTGCTCGGCCCAACAGCAGGACACGGTGGCTGCCGCTCCAGCGCGCGCGCCAGCACCGCAGCCTGCTTCCGATCCAGCTCCCGATCCAGCTCTTTTGTTCGCGGCACCCGGCGAGCCCCTGCCCCCGGGCGGCCAGACCACGGTCCACGCCACGGGCCGCAACGCCTTCTCGCTGCCCGCCGCCAACCTGGAGGATGCAGAGCGCACGCGCTTCGTCATCGGCAACTCCTTCTTCAAGCGCAACTGGGTGCAGGCGCCGGCCTCCACCACGGCGCGCGATGGCCTGGGCCCGCACTTCCTGGCGCGCTCCTGCGGCGGCTGCCATGTGCAGGACGGCCGCGCCCAGCCGCCCGACTTCCACAACCCGCTCAAGCCCCAGCCCTTCGCGGGCCTGCTCATGCGGCTGTCCATTCCGGGTGAAGGCCCGCACGGCAGCCCGGTGCCGGACCCGGTCTATGGCGACCAGTTCAATACCGAGGGCGTGCTGGGCGTCAAGGGCGAGGGCCAGCTGCGCATCCGTTATGAACAGGTGCATGGCCGCTTTGCCGACGGCACGGCCTACACGCTGGAAAAGCCGGTCTACGAGCTGGCTGCGCTCAACTACGGCCCCCTGGCTGCCAACCTGATGACCAGCCCGCGCATTGCGCCCCAGGTCATCGGCCTGGGCCTGCTGGAGCACATCCCGGAGTCCGAGATCCTGGCCAACGCTGCCGCCCAGGCGGCCCTGGGCGGCCCCATCAAGGGTCAGCCCAACTATGTCTGGGATGCCTACGGCGAACGCATGATGCTGGGCCGCTTCGGCTGGAAGGCCAACGTGGCCTCCATTGCCCACCAGACGGCTTCGGCCTTCCTGGGCGATATCGGCATCACATCGAAGCGTTTCCCGCACCAGGCCTGCACGCCCGCACAAAAGGACTGCCTGGCCGCGCCCAACGGCAACGGCGCCGAGGGCGTGGAGATCGAGGACCGCGTGCTGGACGACGTGATCTTCTACCAGGCCACGCTGGCGCCGCCTGCACGGCGCAACGCCAGCGACCCGGCCGTGCGCCGTGGCGAGGCACTGTTCCACCAGGCCCAGTGTGCGCAGTGCCACCGGCCCTCGTACAAGACCGGCGGGGAGCTGTTCCCCGCGCTGTCGCCGGCACTCAGCAGCAAGGGGTTGTCGGGCCAGACCATTGCGCCCTACACCGACCTGCTGCTGCACGACATGGGCGATGCGCTGGCCGATGGCCGGCCCGACTTCAAGGCCTCAGGCCGCCAGTGGCGCACGCCGCCGCTGTGGGGCATAGGCCTGCTGCCCGATGTCAACAACCACCAGCGCCTGCTGCACGATGGCCGTGCGCGCGGCGTGCTCGAAGCCATCCTCTGGCACGGCGGCGAGGCCGAAGCCGCGCGCGAACAGGTGCGCCAGTTCAGCGCCGAAGACCGTGAAGCCCTGGTCAAATTTGTGGAGTCCCTCTGATGCAAGACATGCGCATGACCCCTCGCCAAATCCTTTGCGCCGCAGCCCTGGCGCTGCTGGCCGCCGCCCCGGTCCATGCCCAGGAAGTGGATGCCAACATGGCCATTCCCTTCTACAACACGGCCCACGCCGTGCAGGGGCTGTACGGCCAATGGTTCTCGCCCCAGGCCAAGGCCGCGCAGGCATCTGCCCAGGCGCTGAGCCAGGCGCTGCGCGCGCACTGCACGGCACCTGCGGCACCTGCGGGATCGGCTGCCGCCACGCTGCAGACGGCGCGCCAGGCCTATGTGCAATCGTCGCGGCAGTGGAGCAGCCTCTCGGCCGTGGCCCTGGGGCCGCTGGTGGAGCGCCGCTCGGCGCGTCTGGTGGACTTCCGCCCCATGCGCCCGGCCCTGCTCAAGAAGGCCATACAGTCGGCCCCCGCCGATCTTGCTGCCATGGAGCGCATCGGCGCACCCGCCAAGGGATACCCGGCGCTCGAGAACCTGCTGTGGACCCAGCCCGTGGAGCCGCAGACGCCGGCCTGCGCCTATGCCACCCTGGTGACCGAGGAAATCGGCGCCGAGATGGGCATCCTCAGCAACGGCTTTGCCAAGCTCGCGGCCCAGGATTGGTCCGAGGACGGCGATGCCACCACCGAAGCCATGGCCGAGTTCATCAACCAGTGGGTGGGCGGCCTGGAGCGCCTGCGCTGGGCGGACATGGAAAAGCCTTTGCGCAGTGCAGGCAGCAAGCCCCCCGCCTGGGAGCACCTGGCCAGCGGCAGCACCGTTGAGATCTGGCGCGCGCACTGGCAGGGCCTGCGCACGCTGGCCGTGAGCGTGGACCGCAAGGTGCCCCAGCCCGGCGTGGACATCGTGCCCATCGAGTCCTACCTGCGCGGCCGTGGCCTCAACCCGCTGGCTGACCGCTGGCTCAAGGCCGTCAACGAGGCCGATGCCGGCATGCGCGCCCTGACCGAGCCGAGCGCCAAGGCCGTCGATGCCGCGACCAAGCCACTGTCGCGCCTCAAGCGCCTCATGGAAGGCGAGGTGGCGCCTGCGCTGGAAGTCAACATCGGGTTCTCGGATGCCGACGGGGATTGAGCAGGCGCTGAATCGCCGCCGCTGGCTGCAGGGCATGGGGCTGCTGGCTGCCATGCCGCTGGCAACCTCCCATGCGGCCAGGCCGTCTGGACCGGCACGGTCGCTGGCTGCGGCCTGGATGCAGGGCGAGCAGATGCGTGTCGGCATCGTGCAGGCCAGTGCGCAGGTGGACAGGCCGCTGCAGGTGCTGCAGGCCCTGGATGTGCCCACGCGCGCCCATGGCATGGCCGCGCTGCGCGACGGCTCCGTGGTCTTCGCCAGCCGCCGCCCTGGTGACTGGCTGGTGCGCCTGAAGCCGGGACAGGCCGCCGAGGATGCGCAATGGCAGTGGATCGAGCCCGACCGCTTCTTCAACGGCCATGTCATCGAAAGCGCCGATGGCCGCCATCTCTACACCACCGAGACCGACCTGGAAGATGCCCAGGGCCTGATCGGCGTGCGCGATGCCATCACCTTGGAGAAGATCGCCGAATGGCGCACGGGCGGCATGGACCCGCACCAGTTGCTGCTGGACGCCGACGGCACGCTGATGGTCGCCAACGGCGGCATTCCCACGCAGTCCGAAACCGGCCGGCGCAAGCTGCAGCTGGACCACATGGATTCGTCCATCGCACGGCTGCTGCCGGCCGAAGGCGGCGCCCGTGCCGGCCTGTGGAAGCTGGACGACAGCCGCCTGAGCCTGCGCCACCTGGCCTGGGGCCCGCAGGTCGCCCACGCGCCCGCGCGCCGCTGGCTGGGCATTGCGCTGCAGGCCGAGCACCGCGACACCGAAGCGCGCGCCGCTGCGCCCGTGCTGGCCCTGTTCGATGGCCACCGTTTGCATGCCGTACCCCTGCCCGAAGGGCGCGAGCCCCTGGCCGGCTATGGCGGCGATATCGGTTGCGACGGCCAGCTCTTTGCCGTCAGCTGCCCGCGCGTGAACACCGTCACCTGGTGGCAGGTGCCCGACAGCAGCCAGGCCAGCGGCCGCTGGCTGCGCGGCGATGCCATGCTGGGCGTGTACTGCGTGGCCAACGCAAGTGTCTCGCTGGATGCCAAGGGTCGGCCCCTGCCTGCCGAGCCCGCGCTGTGGATGGGCGGCGCACGCCAGGCCCAATTGCGCCAGCGCGGCCAGGTGCTGCGCACGGTGCCGGTTCCTGGCATGGCGCTGGACAACCACTGGATTGCGTTGGAGCGCGGCAGCTAGCAGCCGGAGGCGGCGCCGCAAGCGGCGCGCTCTGGCGGAGTGCAGCGCCAACGGAAAAAGGGTCTACGTTTGCACGTAGACCCTTTTCTTTGTTTGGTGGCGCTTCACGGATTCGAACCGCGGACCTGTGGATTATGATTCCATCGCTCTAACCGACTGAGCTAAAGCGCCGTAAGACCTAAATTATATGCAGAATTTTCGGCCCGTCCGGCAAGTTGTGCAAATTTCTCGAAATTTCTTTGCGAGAGGCTTGCTGCGCCTTGCCGGAAGACGCGCATTGTAGCGCGACTTTCAGCCCGCTCAGAGATGCTTGAAGCTGGCGGGACGCTTGTTGACGAAGGCGTCCATGCCTTCCTTCTGGTCCTGGGTGGCGAACAGCGCGTGGAACAGGCGGCGCTCGAACATGACGCCGTCGGCCAGCGAGCCCTCGAAGGCGCGGTTCACCGATTCCTTGGCCGCCATGACGGCGATCTGCGAGAAGCCGCTGATGATGATGGCGGCGCCCAGCGCCTCGTCCATGAGCTTGTCGAAGGGCACGACACGGCTGACCAGGCCGGCGCGCTCGGCTTCGGTGGCGTCCATCATGCGGGCCGTGAGGGCCATGTCCATGGCCTTGGACTTGCCCACGGCGCGCGGCAGGCGCTGCGTGCCGCCGGCGCCGGGGATCACGCCCAGCTTGATTTCCGGCTGGCCGAACTTCGCGTTGTCGGCGGCGATGATGAAGTCGCACATCATGGCCAGCTCGCAGCCGCCGCCGAGGGCAAAGCCGCTGACGGCGGCGATCACGGGCTTGCGGATGGAGCGGATGGCTTCCCAGTTGCGCGTGATGTAGTCGCCCTTGTAGGCATCGGCAAAGCTGTACTTGGCCATGGCGCCGATGTCGGCGCCAGCCGCGAAGGCTTTCTCGCTGCCGGTGATGATCATGCAGCCGATGGCCTCATCGGCATCGAAGGCCTGCAGGGCCTGGCCCAGCTCGTCCATGAGCTGGTCATTGAGCGCGTTGAGCTGCTTGGGGCGGTTGAGCGTGATGATGCCGACCTTGTCGGCTTCGACGCGAACTTCAATCATTTCGTAGGCCAAGGGAGTCTCCTGCTGGGGTTGTCGTCGTGATCCTCAAGAATAACCGGCCGGCGGCGCGGGACGGCCTGCGCCGTTCAGGGCATGGCGGGCGCCTGCGCGCTGCCCGTGTGCCCGGCCAGCCAGCGTCCAGCGGTCTCCTCGTCCGTGATTTCCAGTCCGAGATTGCTGGGGGCGGGCGCCGCCAGGGTGCCGGATGTGGCAGCTTTTGCATCGCCGTTGTCCGTTTTCTCCACCATGGCGGCGGCCTCGGACAGCAGGCCCGAGCCCCAGGGCAGGGTCAAGGTCAGGATCTGCCGGTCGCGGGCCACCCAGGCGACGATGTCCAGGGCCGTGCCTGCGTACAGCGCCACGTCGTCCAGCCGGGTGATGCGCCAGCGCGCGGGCTGTGAATCCTCGGCGCCGGTGGGCAGCTCGATGGCCAGCCATTCGTCGCCCGCCATGAAGCCTGCGCGCTCGGCCAGGCTGCCGCGCAGCACGGTCTTGATGGTGATGCCCTGGCTTTCCTGCACGCGCAGGCCCAGGCGCTGGGCAGTCTGCGCCGGTTCGGCCTTGGCCTGCACGCCGTGCGCGGCCAGCAGCTCGGCCAGCGGCAGGTCGTCCGTGCCGTGCACCCATTGCGTGATCTCGGGCGCGAAGCTGCGCCCGCCCAGGTCCTGCAGCACGGCCAGCACGTCGGCCTCGCGCATGGGGCCGCCCTGGCAGCGCTGCCACAGCGCGCGCATCACGTCGTCCAGCGTGCTGCGGCCTTCGCGGCGCAGTTGCAGGTCCAGGGCCAGTGCGACCAGGCAGCCCTTGGTGTAGTAGCTGACGGTCTGGTTGGGCGTGTTCTCGTCCTGGCGGTAGTACTTGACCCAGGCGTCATAGCTGGCCTGGGCCACGGACTGCAGGTGTCGGCCCGGCGTCTGCAGCACCTGGTTGATGGTGCGCGTGATGAGCTTGAGGTACTGGGCGTTGTCGATCAGGCCGGCGCGGCGCAGCAGCAGGTCGTCGTAGTAGCTGGTGAAGCCTTCGAAGAACCACAGCAGCTCGGTGTAGTTCTCCTGCCCGTAGTCGTAGCGCGCGAATTCGGCCGGGCGCAGGCGCTTGACGTTCCAGGTGTGGAAGTACTCGTGGCTGATCAGGCCCAGCAAGGTGGTGTAGCCCTCGGCGGCCTTGCGCTCGCCCACGCGCGGCAGGTCGCGCCGGCCGCAGATCAGGGCCGTGGAGTTGCGGTGTTCCAGGCCCCCATAGCCGTCATCGACCACGTTGAGCATGAACACGTAGCGCTGCATGGGCGCGGGCGTGGCCTGCTCGCCCGTGCCGTGCCAGAAGGCCAGCACGGTCTCGCAGATCCTGCGTGCATCGGCAATCAGGCGCGCGCCGTCGAAGCTGGGCGCGGCGCCCGCGACGATGAAGCTGTGCGGCACGCCCGCGGCCACGAAGTCGCCACGCCAGAAGCTGCCCATCTCCACGGGGCAGTCCACCAATTCGTCGTAGTGGGCGGCGCGGTACAGGCCCCAGCCGCGCGCATCGGTGTCCACGGCGTCCAGGCCGGTCGCCACCTGCCACGATGCCGTGGCGCCCGACGCAAGCAGCTGCAGCGTGTGCGGCGTGTCTTCCTGGCCGTGCACGCGCAGGCACAGACTGGTGCCGTTGAAAAAGCCGCGGCGGCGGTCCAGCCAGGCCGTGCGCACGGAGCTGTCATAGGCGCAGAACTGGTAGTGGAGCACCAGCGGCGCGCCGGCTGCGCAATCGGCCTGCCAGAGGTTCTTGCCCTGCTGGGCCAGCGCGACGGGGCGGCCGTCCTGCTCGGCAGACAGGCCCTGGAGGTTCTTGGAGAATTCCCGCACCAGATAGCTGCCGGGAATCCAGACCGGCAGCGACAGGGTCTGGCCAGCGGCCGGGCGGGCGATGTGCAGCTGCACGCTGAACAGGTGCGCATCCACATCAAGGGCCTGCACGCGGTAGTGGATGTCCGCTGCGGCAGTGGCAGTGGCGGTGGCGGCGAGGGGAGAGGTCATTCGGGCTCCTGCAGGTGTGGCCTGGAGGCTGCCCGGGCCCGCTGCGGCGGGCTGGAGCCGGGAAGCTCCGGCTAAGGGGGATCAGATGGGCGGGCCCGGCGTCCATGGCGCCGGGCCCGCCCGGTGGCGGTCAGCGCGCGGCTGCGGCTGCGGCCAGGTTCTTCTCGACTTCCTGGGCGCTGATGGCGCCAGGCACGCGGGTGTTGTTGGTGAAGATGACGGTGGGCGTTCCCGTGATCTTGTACTTGCGGCCAAAGGCCAGGTTGCGCTGCACGGCCGAGGTGTCGCACTGGGCGGCGGCCGGTACCTTGTCGCGCAGCATGTGGTCGGCCCATGCACCGGCCTGGTCCTTGGCGCACCAGATGTTGCGCGACTTCTCGGCCGAGTCGGGGCTCAGGATGGGGTACAGGAACAGGTAGATGGTGACGTTGTCCACGGTCTGCAGGTCGCGCTCGAAACGCTTGCAGTAGCCGCAGTTGGGATCTTCGAACACGGCCATCTTGCGCTCGCCCTTGCCGTGGACGATGGTCACGGCGTCCTTGAGCGGCAGCTGCTTGAAGTCCACCGCCGTCAGCTGGTTCATGCGGTCTTCGGTGAGGTTGCGGCGCGCCTTGGTGTCGATCAGCTCGCCCTGGATCAGGTAGTTGCCCTTGGCGTCCGTATAGAACAGGTCCGTGCCGATGCGCACTTCGAACAGGCCGGACATGGGCGTGGGGCGGATTTCGTCGATCTTTTCCAGCTGGGGAATGCGCTCGGTCAGCGTCTTGCGCAGGTTGGCGTCCTGGGCATGGACACCGAGGCTCCAGGTCAGGCTGGCGGCCGTCAGCAGGCAGGCGAAGAGTTTCATGGCAATGCGGTGGGTGGGCGGGGCCGCGTTCAGGCCGGCCGCGCCGTGGTTGAGGGGGATTGCGCGGCGCGGGGCGCCACGGAGCAGGGGTACGAGTCGCAAAACGGCAAAGGGTTCAACGGCACGGGATCGGCTTGGCTCCAGGCTCAGGCGCCGCTGCGCGGGTCCAGGCCCATGGCCTGGCGCGCCATCCAGTCCTTGAGCGGGCCGAAGCGCTCGAAGCCCTTCATGCCCCAGTTGCGCAGCATCTGCACCGGAACCTCGGAGCGGCTGAACAGCTGCTGCAGCCCGTCCATGGCCAGGCCCATGGGCGCCAGCGCGGCCTTGCGCTCGCGTTCATAGCGGCGCAGCAGGCGCAGATCGCCGGTGCTGCGCCAGTAGCCGCGCTCCTGCAGCACGCGTGCCAGCGCCTGCACATCGCCCAGGCCCAGGTTCAGGCCCTGGCCTGCCAGCGGATGCACGTTGTGGGCGGCATCGCCCACCAGCACCCAGCTGCGGGCCGAGCGTGCATCGCCGTCGGGCATGGAGCCGCACCAGTGGTCGGCCACGGCCTGCTGCAGCGGCCAGGCCATGCGCGGTGCGCTCAGCTCCAGCCGCCCCAGCGCGCCCTGGCTGATGGCTTCCAGCCGCGCGGTGAAATCCTGTGTGTCGGCGGCCAGCCAGCCGTCGGCCAGCTCGCGGGCGATGGACCAGACCACGGCCACGCTGTGGCCTTGCGGGCCGTCCAGCGGCAGCAGGGCCAGGATGCCTTCGGGCGTGAACCACTGTCGCGCCACCTGTCCGTGCGGCAGCTCGCAGTGCAGCCGGGTGGCGATGGCGTGCTGTGCATAGGGCGTGACGGCGAAGTCCACGCCGAACTCGCTGCGCGTGCGGCTGGCGCGGCCCTCGCAGATGGCCGTCAGCGGCGCCGCCACGGGCTGGTCCACCACCTCGACCATGGGCTGGTAGCGCACGGCCTCGGCCAGGCGCTGCTCCAGCGCGGGCACATCGACAATCCAGGTCAGGGCCTCGACATCCTGGCTGGCGGCGTCGAACAGCACATGGCCGTCCAGGTCGCCAAAGACTTCCATTTGCGTCACGGGCGTGGCGTGCTGGTCATCGGGCCAGCAACGCAGGCTGTCCAGCAGACCGCGTGCGCTGGCATTGAGCGCGTAGGCGCGCACATCGGGCGCGTTGCCGGTCGGCGCGGCCACCACCAGGGCCACGCGCAGCCGTTCCCGGGCCAGCAGGAGAGCCAGGGTCCGGCCTGCAATGCCGGCCCCGCGTATACATACATCAAAGGTTTGCGCCATGGCCGGCATTGTAGGAGTCCGGGCCATGCCGGGGATTCCAACTGGCGCAAACTCCGGCTTTGGCATGACCTGCCGCAGCCTGCGTCGCCATCTGGCATATTGCCGCCCATCGCATGGCGCCATTCGCGCCATGGATGGCATACACACTCCAGATTTCCCAAAAAGAGATATCCGATGTTTGACCAAGAAAGAGACGTGCAGGGCCGCATTGCCCAGTTGTGGGTATATCCCGTCAAATCCTGCGCGGGCATCGCGCTGCAAAGCAGCGGCGTCGGCGCCACCGGCCTGGCCTGGGACCGCCACTGGATGGTGGTCGATGCGCAGGGCGAATTCCTGACCCAGCGCGACCATCCGCGCATGGCCTGGATACGCCCCGAGCTGGAGGCCGGGCACCTGGTGCTGCACTTTCCCCAGCAGCCGCCGCTGCGCATCGCGCTGCAGGCCACGGGGCCGGAGCGCCGGGCGCGCGTCTGGTCGGACTGGGTGCAGGCCTGGGACATGGGCCCCGAGGCCGCCCACTGGCTGACGCAGGCCCTGGGCGCGGATTGCGCCCTGGTGCGCTTCGACCCGGCGGCGCCGCGCCGCACCAGCGAGCGCTGGACCGGGGGCGAGGCCGCACCGGTGCACTTCGCGGACGGCTATCCGCTGCTGGTACTGAGCCAGGCGGCCGTGGATGAACTCAACCAGCGCCTGCAGGCGGCCGGCCACGCCGCGGTGGACGCACGGCGCTTTCGCCCCAACATCGTGATCGAAGGGCTGGAGGCCCATGACGAGGACCGGGTCGACGGGCTCGACGTGCTCGATGCCCAGGGCCTGCGGCTGCGCATGGCCAAGCCCTGCACACGCTGCCCCATTCCCGACATCGACCCCGTCACGGCCGTGCAGGGCACCGCCGTGGGTGACGCCATCCGTACCTACCGCCAGGACGACCGTGTCGATGGCGCCATCACCTTCGGCATGAATGCCGTGCTGGAAGGCCTGCACGACGGGGCCGAACTGGTCGTTGGCCAGTCCGTGGCCGGCGACTGGCAGTTCGCCTGAAACGACAGGAAATGCCCGGTTGACTAAAATACGGGGTTTGTCCCCAGAATCCCTGTAGAAAGCCCTGCCATGAGCCTCAAATGCGGCATCGTGGGCCTGCCCAATGTGGGCAAGTCCACTCTCTTCAACGCGCTGACGAAGGCCGGCATCGCCGCCGAGAACTATCCCTTCTGCACCATCGAGCCGAACACCGGCGTGGTGGAAGTGCCCGATCCGCGCCTGCAGAAGCTGGCCGACATCATCACGCCCGAGCGCATCGTCCCGGCCATCGTCGAATTCGTGGACATCGCCGGCCTGGTGGCCGGCGCCTCCAAGGGTGAAGGCCTGGGCAACCAGTTCCTGGCCCACATCCGCGAAACCGATGCCATCGTCAACGTGGTGCGCTGCTTCGAAGACCCGAACGTCATCCACGTGGCCAACAAGGTGGACCCCATCGCCGACATCGAGGTCATCCAGACCGAGCTGTGCCTGGCCGACCTGGCCACCGTCGAGAAGGCGCTGAACCGCTACAGCAAGGCCGCCAAGTCGGGCAACGACAAGGAAGCCGCCAAGGTGGTGGCGTTGCTGACCCCCATCCAGGCTGCCCTGGACCAGGGCAAGCCCGCACGCACGGTGCCCGTCTCCAAGGAAGACGCGCCCCTGCTCAAGCAGTTCTGCCTGATCACCGCCAAGCCCGCCATGTTCGTGGGCAACGTCAGCGAAGACGGCTTCGAGAACAACCCGCTGCTCGACAGCCTCAAGGCCTATGCCGAGGCACAAGGCGCTCCCGTCGTGGCCATCTGCGCCAAGATCGAGGCTGAAATGGCCGAGATGAGCGACGAGGACCGCGACATGTTCCTGCAGGAACTGGGCCTGGAAGAACCGGGCCTGAACCGCCTGATCCGCGCCGGCTTCGGCCTGCTGGGCCTGCAGACCTACTTCACGGCCGGCGTCAAGGAAGTGCGCGCCTGGACCATCAAGGTCGGCGACACCGCCCCCCAGGCCGCAGGCGTCATCCACGGCGACTTCGAGCGCGGCTTCATCCGTGCCCAGACCATCGCCTTTGACGACTTCATCGCCTTCAAGGGCGAGCAAGGCGCCAAGGACGCGGGCAAGATGCGCGCCGAAGGCAAGGAATATGTCGTCAAGGATGGCGACGTGATGAACTTCCTGTTCAACGTCTGAGGCGGCACATGCTGCAGCGGGGCTGCTAAAGCAGCTCCCGCGCTTCTCGGAAAAACCGCGCTTTGCGCGGTTTTTTCTTGCCAGAAACGTTCATTCCCACGCGCTGAGCCGCCATGGACAATGGCGCCTTTCCAATCAATCGGGAAAGAGAGTCCGTGCAATGGAACGCCCGCATTTCAGATTCCACCCCGGCGCCTATGAAACTGTCTTCGAGCAAGAGGACGGTGTGTGCTCATGCTGCGGAAAGAGGCGCAGCCTCAAATACGAAGGCCCGTTCTACAGCCAGCAAAGCCCCGACTACCTGTGTCCCTGGTGCATTGCCAGCGGGCAGGCTTGCGAGACATACGACGGCGAACTTGTGGGATACACCGATATCGAAGGCGTGTCGCCTGATCCGTCAGACCCCGAGCCCACCATCGCCAGGGAACTGCTGCTGGAGATCGCGCAGCGCACGCCCGGCTACAGGGCCTGGCAGCAGCCTGTGTGGCTCACGCACTGCAACACGCCCTGTGTCTTCCTGGGTCACGCCGACAGGCAGGCCGTCGAGCCTTTCCTTGCTGAAGTCCTGCCCGACATCGAAGGCAGCTACAGGAACGATGCGCAGTGGATGCTGGAGCGCATGTCCACGGACGGCATGATTTCCGGTTGCCTTTTCCAGTGCGTGCATTGCGGCCGGCATCGGCTGCATATGGACGTGGGATGAATCCAATGACCACCTACGCCGACCTCTCCACCCAAACCGGCATTGCGCTGCCGCCGCTGTTGAGCGACCTCCTGGCATCGGGAAAGACCGTCTACGGTCCGGATTGGGCGGATACCTGGCGCCAGCGCTGCCTGCAGGACCCGCCCTTGTTCATGAGTTGGCAGGACTTCGAATGGATAGACGCCGAAGCCAGCCGTGAAATCATCGAGGGCTGGCTTCATCCTGGCGCACAGAACGGCCGGAGCTTTCTGCCATTCGCCCAGTCGGGCGCCGGCGATGCCTGGTGCCTGACGCCGCTGGACACGCATGGCGTGGGCGTGGCGCTGGTGTTGCACGATGACGAGGCCAGCAGTGTTTCGCACGCCTGCTTCGATGACTTTGTCTGTGCGGGATTTCTGCAGGCCTTTGCGGACCTGAGCGATCAGCTGGATGACTTCTCGCAGCCGGAGGCTTTGCAGCTGTTGCGGGCCGATGTCGCGCAGGCCGCGCGCTTCATGACGCAGGAGTTGGGTGACTATCTGCAGGATTTCTGCCGGCGCCCCTTGGGGATCAGGCCTTGGCGCGATGGGCCCCGGGCGCGTGTTCGCCAGGTGGCTTCATTGATTTCACAAGATGAACTGGCGGCCGAACTGGACCGGCTGCCCGCCGTGGACCTTTCCTTTCCCGTCGTGGCGCGCTGGGAGGTGCGTTCGGTGGAGGAGGGCGGCACGCGGCCCGGCCCTGCGCCAGAGCCCGCAAAGATCGACTGGCGCACCCTTGCCGCCGACCCCCTGCAGAAGATGGCGGCCATCAGGGCCTGTCAGAGCGAGCATGGCTGCAGCCTGGGACAGGCCAAGGCTATGGTGGACCAGTACATCGGCGGCAGTGTGAACGCGCACGCCTGACCGTGGGCAGACTGGCGCCTTCAACCCACCATAGTCATCCATCCCGCCAACCGACCGCCTCCCCCCTCCAGTTCCGCAGCCCCTCCCATCCGTGCCGAACTCTTCTGCGGGAATGCAATGCAGATGTCCCGCGGGGTGCCTGGACATTGAGCTTCCGATCGTGTTGGATTGCTTGGCAGAGGCCCAGGCTGTTTCGGAGCGAGCGCCGTAAGATGACCCGTCGTCACCCGACAGGGTGAAAAGACAGGCCCGAGCAAGGTAACGCCAGCAAGAAAGGAATCACGTCCTATGGATAAGCAGGCGCTTGGCGAACGCGATATCTGTACCAAGTTCATCACGCAGGCTATGGAAAAGGCTGGATGTGACGCCCGGACCGAGGTGCGCGAAGAATTCCCTCCGGACCCACTCAGGGCCACCAGCGGGGGCGCAGTATGAGCACCCACCTGCCCGCCGACTATCCGGCACTGCTGGCCGATATCAAGCAGCGTGTCCGCCATGCCCAGACGCGGGCCATGCTGGCGGTCAATGCCGAATTGATCCGCCTGTATTGGGATATCGGGGCACTGATCGACCAGCGCCAGAAACGGGAAGGCTGGGGTGCCGCAGTCATCCCTCGGCTGGCCAAGGATCTGCACAACGAACTGCCGGAGGAAAAAGGTTTTTCCGAGCGCAACATCAAGCGCATGTTGGCTTTTTATCGCGAGTATCCCTCTCTGGCTGCCACAGCCGGGAGCACAGAGAAAGTGCCACAGGCCGTGGCACAACTTGCCCCCAGCGAAAAAGTGCCACA
Organism: Delftia sp. DLF01; assembly: GCF_014852125.1. Lineage (NCBI taxonomy): Bacteria > Pseudomonadati > Pseudomonadota > Betaproteobacteria > Burkholderiales > Comamonadaceae > Delftia > Delftia sp. DLF01. The sequence continues at coordinate 594,821 of NZ_JACVAZ010000002.1, read as the reverse complement.
GGCTGTGGCACAAAGCCGCCAGACACCGGGGGTGGCGGCAGATGGCGCACAGGTGTTTGCTGCTGATGTTCTGCTGTCCCTGCCGTGGGGCCACCATGCCGAGCTGATCGCCAAGGTCAAGGAGCCGGGCGCACGCCATTGGTACATGTGCGCAGCCATCGAAAACGGATGGAGCCGAAGTGTCCTGCTGATGCAGATCGAAACAGCCGCGCACCTGCGACAAGGCAGAGCTGCCAGCAACTTCGCCTTGCGCCTGCCTCCGCCGGATTCCGACCTGGTACAGCAAACGCTCAAGGACCCTTACCTGTTCGACTTCCTGACGCTGGAATCAGGTTTTCATGAGCGTGAGTTGGAAACCGGTCTGATCACCCATCTGGAAAAATTTCTCCTGGAGCTGGGCCAGGGCTTCGCCTTTGTGGGGCGCCAATATCACCTGGACCTTGCCGGAGACGATTTCTACATAGACCTGCTGTTCTACCATCTCAAGCTGCGTTGCTACGTGGTCATCGACCTCAAGCGGGGCGATTTCAAGCCTGAATACGCGGGCAAGATGAACTTCTACTGCAACGTTGTGGACGACAGGTTGCGACACGCAACCGACCAACCCACCATCGGTTTGATCCTGTGCCAGAAACCCAATCACGTGCTGGCCGAGTATGCGCTGCGCGGCGTGGACAAGCCCATCGGCGTTTCCGGTTTCGAGCTCACCCGTGCCTTGCCGGAAACCCTGCAAAGCAGCCTGCCCAGCATCGAACAGATCGAGCGCGAGCTGGGAGGCGGGCATGAATGAGCACACCGCCGGGCTGCTGGAAAAGTACCTGCGACAGCTCGAACGCCGCGGGTGGCCATGCGATAGAAAAACACGCCAGCGCTCAACAGGTTGAATTTGACCGTCTGATGGCCTGTGGCGGTCTGCTGTGCCGGGCTCGAAGCTGCCCCTGCAACCCACCATAATCACCCATCCCGCCAACCGACCTCCCTCACCTTCGTGCCGCACCCCACCAGTCCCGCAGCCTCTCCCATCCATGCCGAACTCGTTGCCGTGCTGGCGGCCGTGACCCAGGGCACACCGCGCGTGCTGACCACGGCGGACGGGCAGTTGCTGCCGGCGGGGCCGTTCGAGGTGGGGCACCGTTCGCTGCAGGCCGGCCTGCGCGCCTGGGTGGAGGAGCAGACCCATCACCCGCTGGGCTACATGGAGCAGCTCTACACCTTTGCCGATGGCGATCGCACCGATGCCAGCGGGGCGCGTGTGATCTCGGTCAGCTACCTGGGGCTGACGCGCGAATCCGCGGACCGCAGCGCGGGGCAGGCCGTCTGGCAGGACTGGTACCGCTACTTTCCCTGGGAAGACTGGCGCAGCGGCGAGCCGGCCCTGCTGCGCTCCCACATCGCTCCGCGCCTGCATGCCTGGATGGCCGAGGCGCGCGGCGCCCAGCGTGCGCTGCGGCGCCAGCGCGCGGACATCGCCTTCGGCCTGGACGGCGGGCCCTGGAACGAGGACATGGTGCTGCAGCGCTACGAGCTGCTGTATGAGGCCGGGCTGGTGCAGGAGGCGGCCCACCGCGTCCATGGCGCGGCCGCCATGCTGCCTGGCGAGGCCATGCACCACGACCACCGCCGCATCCTGGCCACGGGCATGGCGCGGCTGCGCGCCAAGATCAAGTACCGGCCCGTGGTGTTCGAGCTGATGCCGCCCGAGTTCACGCTGCTGCAGCTGCAGCAGACGGTGGAGGCCCTGGCCGGGCGCGGGCTGCACAAGCAGAACTTCCGCCGCCTGATCGAGCAGCAGGATCTGGTTGAGGAAACCGGCCAGCTCACGGTGGGCTCGGCCGGCCGGCCGGCCAAGCTGTTCCGCTTTCGCAGCGATGTGCTGCTGGAGCGCGCCATCTCCGGCAGCAAGCTGCCCCTGGCCAAGGGTATCGACGGTTCTCCCTGAGCCGCACGGCACTTGCCCGATTGTGACAATGGCTTGACAGCACTTATGCTCGTATCTAGCATAAGTTCCTCGCTCAAGCCCGCAAGGCCGCGCGCCACATTTTTTTGACCTAAATATACTCAAAATGAGCATTAATACTGCCAATGCCCTCAGTGCCCGCCTGCCGGTACCGCCGCTGCCCGACCTGATGCTGGAGCCGCTGGTGCGCTCGGCCCTGCTGGAAGACCTGGGCCGCGCGGGCGACCTGACCACGGATGCCATTGTTCCTGCCAACGCACAGGCCGAACTGCGCCTGGTGGCGCGCCAGGAGGGCGTGCTGGCCGGGCTGGACATGGCGCGGCTGGCGTTCCGTGCGCTGGATGCGCAGTCGCGTTTCGAGCCGGTGCTGCGCGATGGCAGCGAACTGGCGCCCGGCCAGGAGATCGCGCGCATCCACGGCAGCGCGCGCGCCATCCTCACCGCCGAGCGCGTGGCGCTCAACTACCTGTGCCACCTGAGCGGCGTGGCCACGGCCACGGCATCGATCGCGCGGGCCATCGCCGACACGGGCGCACGCGTGACCTGCACGCGCAAGACCATGCCAGGCTTGCGCGCGCTGCAGAAGTACGCGGTGCGCGTGGGCGGCGGAAGCAACCACCGCTTCGGCCTGGACGATGCCGTGCTGATCAAGGACAACCACATCGCGCTGGCCGGCGGCGTGGCCGAGGCCCTGGCCCGGGCGCGCGCAGGCGTAGGCCACATGGTGCAGATCCAGCTGGAGGTGGACACGCTGGAGCAGTTGGAGGTGGCGCTGTCCCTGGGCGTGGAAGTGGTGCTGCTGGACAACATGGACCTGGACACGCTGCGCACGGCCGTCTCCATGGCGCGCGGGCGCGCGGTGACCGAGGCCTCGGGCCGCATCACGCCCGAGACGGCGCGCGCCGTGGCCGAGACCGGCGTGGACCAGATCGCCGTGGGCTGGATCACGCACAGCGCCCGGGTTCTCGACATCGGCCTTGACACCTGAAATGAGGCACCCCCTGAGCCGCTGCGCGGCTTCCCCCGTGTGCACGGCGCCCTCTCTCGCTGCGCGGGAGGGGGGCGTCCGGGCAACCGGCGACACCCTGGCTGCGGGGCGGCGCGGCCGGCTTAGGCCCTTGCTCGGTGTCCCTGAGTTGGGCTGCGCCGGTTTTTTGCACCTAGCCCAGTGGAGCAGTTGCCATGTTTTTTGAAGGGCGTACCTTGAAGCGACGGAGACTCTGGACGCTGGCGGCCTGCGCGCTGCTGGCCGGCGCATCGGGGCTGTGGCTGGCGGCGCCCGGCAAGGCCGGCACGCGCCTGGAGCGGCCCATCACCATCGTCGTGACCTTTCCGCCGGGCGGCGGCACGGACCTGCTGGCGCGGCGCCTGGGCGAGCAGCTGCAGCAGCGCCTGGGCCAGCCCGTGGTGGTGGAGAACCGGCCCGGCGCCAGCGGCAACATCGGCGCCCATGCCGTGGCCCAGGCCGCAGCGGACGGCAGCACCTTGCTGATGGTCAACAGCTCGTTCGCCATCAACCCCGGTGTCTACGAACGCCTGGATTTCGACCCGCGCAAGGACTTCACGGCGGTATTCAACGCGGGCTCCATCGCCTCGGTGCTGGTCGTGCCTGCGGACAGCGCGCTGCAGACGCTGGAGGATGCGCTGGCCCAGGCGCGCCAGGAACGGCCGCTGCTGTTCGCCTCCTGCGGCAATGGCACGCCCCAGCACCTGGCCGGCGAGATGCTGGCCCGGGAGGCGAAGCGCTTTGTGCAGCATGTGCCCTACAAGGGCTGCGGCCCGGCCATCACGGCCGTGGCGGCAGGCCAGGTGGCGGCGGGCATGGTCACGGCCAGCAGTGCTGCGGCCATGATCGCTGCAGGCCGCGTGCGCGCCCTGGCCGTCACGGCGCCGCAGCGACTGCCGCAGCTGGCTGGCGTTCCCACGGTGGCCGAGCGCGGCCTGCCGGGCTTTGCGGTGGAGCAGTGGCATGGCCTTCTGGCACCTGCCGCCACGCCCCGGGCCACGGTGCAGGCATTGCATGACACGCTGGAGCAGGCGCTGGCCGATCCCGCCGTCAGCGCTGGCTTGCGCGACCAGGGCTACACCCTGGCGCGGCAGACACCGGGCCAATTCCAGGCGCTGATCGCGGCCGACATCGACCGCTATGCCGCCGTGACGCGTGCGCTGGGCCTGAAGGCCGATTGAGGGCCGATTGAGTGGGCGACTGGCGACTTACTGCATGAACCAGCCGTGGCTGACCACCAGCGACTGGCCGGTCAGCGCATTGCTGGGGAAGCCCGCGAACAGCAGGGCCACGCGGGCCACGTCCTCGGTGGTGGTGAACTCGCCGTCCACGGTTTCCTTGAGCATCACGTTCTTGATGACCTCGTCCTCGCTGATGCCCAGCGTGCGGGCCTGCTCGGGAATCTGCTTGTCCACCAGCGGCGTGCGCACGAAGCCCGGGCAGATCACATTGGCGCGCACGCCGTGCTTGGCGCCTTCCTTGGCCACGGTCTTGGCCAGCCCGATCAGGCCGTGCTTGGCCGTGACATAGGGCGCCTTGAGCAGCGAGGCCTCCTTGGAGTGCACCGATCCCATGTAGATAACGCTGCCGCCGCGGCCCTGCGCATACATGTGCTTGAGGCAGGCGCGCGTGGTGAGAAAGGCGCCGTCCAGGTGGATGGCCAGCATCTTCTTCCAGTCGGAAAAGCTGAATTCCTCCACCGGATGCACGATCTGTATCCCGGCATTGCTGACCAGGATGTCGATGCCGCCGAAGGCCCGGGCGGCCTCCTCGACCGAGGCGTTGACCTGGGCCTCGTCGGTCACGTCCACGGCCACGCCCATGGCCTGGGCTCCCGTGGCGCGCAGCTCGGCCGCCGTGGCATCGGCCGCCTCCTTGTTGAGGTCGGCAATGACGATGCGCGCGCCTTCGCTGGCGAACAGCGTGGCGATCTCCTTGCCGATGCCGCTGGCCGAGCCGGTGATGAAGGCGACCTTGTCCTTGAGTTGCATGGTGAGTCTTTCCTGGAGAGTGGATGAAACAGGCCGGTGCCCATCTTCGGCGGGGCCGGCCGCGTGCCCTTGTCGGCGCAGGGACCAGTCTGGCGCCGGTTTCTTAGACGAAACTGAGTCGGCAGGCCCGCAAGTCATGCCCGTGACGGCCGGCCCTTCAGGGCGCGGCGGCCTCGCGGTGCCGGGGCTGCTGGAACAGCTCGCAGACCAGTTCGCGCAGCCAGCGCTTGGCCGGTTCCTGCTCGAAGCGCCAGCTCCAGTGCAGCGACACGTCGAAGCGGTGATCGGGCAGGTCGGCATCGCGCACCGCATAGCCGCCGCGCTCGACAAAGCCGGCCGCGATCTCGGCCGGCATGATCACCGCCAGGTCGGTCTTGCCCACGATGGAGGGCACGGCCATGAAATGTGCGGCCGACAGGCGGATGCGCTCATCGAGCCGCAGCGCCTGCAGGATGCGCAGCGTCTCCGAATGCGAGCGCACGGCCGCGAAATCCAGCTGGCGCAGCGTGGCCAGCGCCAGTGGCGCGTCTTCGGGCAGGTGCGCCAGCGCGGGGTGGCCGCTGCGCAGCAGCACGCCGTAGTGGTCGGACAGCAGCACGGTCTGCCGGGTCCGCGTGCCACCCGGCAGAAAGCCGATGGCGATGTCCAGCGTGCCCCGGTCCAGCGCATCGGCAATGCCGTCCAGCGGCATGGGCAGGGTCTCCAGCTGCACATGCGGGGCGCGCTGGTGCAGCGCCTGCATCAGCGGCGGCAGAAAGCGCGCCTCGCCGATGTCGCTCAGGTGGATGCGAAAGCGCTGGCGCGCCTGCAGCGGCTCGAAGCTCTGGGCCTCGGACATGGCGACTTCGAGCACCTCCAGCGCCTGGCGCACGGCCAGCGCCAGGCGCTCGGCACGCGGCGTGGGGCGCACGCCTGCGTGCGCGCGCTCGAACAGCGGATTGCCCAGCAGCAGGCGCAGCCGCGTCACGGCCTGGCTGGCGGCGGGCTGGGACATGCCCAGCTCCTCAGCCGCGCGGCTGACGCTGCAGTGGCGGTACACGGCGTCAAAGACGCGCAGCAGGTTGAGGTCCAGGTTCTTGATATCCATTTGGTGAATATCTCTTAGATAGTTTATTCAATTGCTGGAAATCATAAGCGCCTGCACCATGGGCACCGACTTCCATGGCCACCGCGCGGCACGCACCGGGCGGCCGGCCCATTCCCCAGGAGACCCCATCTTGCAAGCACCCACCACACCGCGCAGCCAGCCCGCCGAGGCGTCCCCCTCCACCGCGACCTCCACCCCGACCTACACCGTGCGCCATGCCGTGATCGCCATGCTGCGCGAGCTGGGCATGACGCGCATCTTCGGCAACCCGGGCTCGACCGAGCTGCCGCTGTTCCGCGACTACCCCGAAGACTTCTCCTATGTGCTGGGCCTGCAGGAAACCGTCGTCCTGGGCATGGCCGACGGCCATGCCCAGGCCACGCGCAATGCCAGCTTCGTGAACCTGCACTCGGCCGCGGGCGTGGGCCACGCCATGGCCAACATCTTCACGGCCTTCAAGAACCGCACGCCCCTGGTGATCACGGCGGGCCAGCAGGCGCGCTCGCTGCTGCAGTTCGACCCCTTCCTGCACTCCAACCAGGCCGCCGAGCTGCCCAAGCCCTATGTGAAGTGGAGCTGCGAGCCCGCGCGCGCCGAAGACGTGCCCCAGGCGCTGGCGCGCGCCTACTACATCGCCATGCAGGAGCCGTGCGGCCCCGTGCTGGTCTCCATTCCCGCCGATGACTGGGACAAGCCGGCCGAGCCCGTCACGCTGCGCCATGTGGGCTTCGAGACGCGGCCCGATCCGCGCACGCTGGACCTCATCGGCCAGGCGCTGGACGCCGCGCGTGCCCCTGCCCTGGTCGTGGGCGCGGCCGTGGACCGGGCCCAGGGCTGGGATGCCGTGGTCGCGCTGGCCGAGCGCCACCAGGCCCGCGTCTTCGTGGCCCCCATGAGCGGGCGCTGCAGCTTCCCCGAGGACCATCCCCTGTTCGCCGGCTTCCTGCCCGCCATGCGCGAGCGCATCGTGCAGCTGCTGTCCGGCCATGACGTGGTCTTCGCCGTGGGCGCGGCCGCCTTCACCTATCACGTGGAAGGCGAGGGCCCGCACATCCCCGAAGGCACGGCGCTCTACCAGCTGATCGAGGACCCGGCCATTGCCGCCTGGGCCCCCGTGGGCACGGCTGCCGTGGGCAATGTGCGCATGGGCGTGGAGGAGCTGCTGCAGCGCCCCGCACCCGCCCCGCGCCAGGCGCCCGCACCCCGGCCCGCAGCGCCCGTGCCGGCCGCGCCCGCCGCAGGCGAGCGCATGTCGGTGGCCTTTGCCATGCACACGCTGGCCCAGGTGCGTGACCGGCGCAGCATCGTGGTGGAAGAGGCACCCAGCTCGCGCTCCACCATCCAGACCTACCTGCCCATCTTCCACTCGGGCACCTTCTACACCATGTGCAGCGGCGGCCTGGGCCACAGCATGCCGGCCGCCGTGGGCGTGGCGCTGGCACAGCCCGAGGCCAAGGTGGTCGCCGTCATCGGCGACGGCTCGGCCATGTATGCCATCCAGGCCCTCTGGAGCGCAGCCCAGCTGCGCCTGCCCATCAGCTTCGTGATCCTCAAGAACCGCCGCTACGCGGCGCTGCAGGACTTCGCCCATGTCTTCGGCTACCGCGAGGGCGAGAAGGTCGAGGGCACGGAACTGCCCGACATCGACTTCGTGGCGCTGGCCCGTGGCCAGGGCTGCGACGGCGTGCATGTGGATAACGCGGCCGAGCTGGCCGATGTGCTGGCCCGCGCGCTGGCCCATCCCAAGCCCATCGTGGTCGAGGTCGAAGTCGCCTGAGGCGAAGCCCCCTGCAGGAGACACGGCAATGGAAAACACAAGAAGCATAGGCATCCTCGGCGCAGGCGCCATGGGCACCCTGTTCGGCGCGCGGCTGGCCCGCATCGGCCTGGACGTGACCCTGGTCGACGTGAACGACGAGCTGCTGCAGGCCCTGAACCGCGATGGCGCGCGCTGCCACACCGATGAGGGGCTGCTGCAGGCCCGCGTGCATGCCGCGCGGGCCGAGCAGCTCACGGCAGGGCCCGCGCTGTGGCTGGTCTTCACCAAGTCGGCCCATACGCGGGCCGCGCTGCAGGGCATTGCCCATCTCATCGGGCCGGACACGCACTTCCTGAGCCTGCAAAACGGCATAGGCCATGCCGATGTGTTGCGTGAAATGGTGCCGCTCGAACGCATCGCCGTGGGCGTGACCACCTGGCCTGCGCGCGTGATGTCGCCGGGCGAGGTCAGCTCCATGGGGCAGGGCGGTATCCGCTTCATGCCTTGCGATGGCCAGCGCAGCGCGGTCTTCGACCTGCTGGCGGAAGACCTCAACCGCGCAGGCATGCATTGCAGCATCGACCCGCAGGTGCAGGAAGCCATCTGGGAGAAGCTGGCCTTCAATGCCGCCTTCAACGGCGTGTGCGCCGTGACGCGCCATACCGTGGACGGACTGGCCAATCCGCAGGGCGAGGCCCTGCTGCAGCGCGTGCTGGACGAGGTGCTGTCCGTCGCCCATGCCCATGGCGTCGCCGCCAGTGCCGAGCGCGTGGGCGCAGCCGTGCGCGATGCGTTGGACCACCACCGGGGCCACCAGCCCTCGATGCTGCAGGACCTGCTGGCTGGCCGTGCCACCGAGACGGGCGCCATCCACGGTGCCGTGCTGCAGGTGGCCGACCGCCTGGGCATTGCCGTTCCCGTGACGCGCACGCTGCATGCACTGGTCAGCCTGTCCGAGAACGCGGGCGCCGTCGCGCCGCGCTGAACGCGCTCAAGGCAAAACGAGCCACTACAAGAAGGAGACAGGATGCTGCGCAGACAAGCACTCAAGGCCGCACTGGCCATAGGCGCCCCGCCCCTGCTGGGCATGGGCACGGCACACGCACAGACCGGCAAGCCCGTCGAATGGGTGGTGGGCTTTGCCGCAGGCGGCGGCTCGGACGCCGTGGCGCGCACCGTGGGCGAGTCCTTTGGCAAGGCCCTGGGCCGCACCGTGGTCGTCATGAACAAGCCCGGGGCCGGCACCAACATCGCCGCCGAATATGCGGCGCGCACGCGCGAGCTGGGCAGCCTGGTCTTCACGGCCGACTTCGCCACGCTGGCGGCCAACCCCCACCTGTTTCGCAAGCTGGCCTACAACGCCGAGAAGGACTTCGTGCCCATCGGCCTGCTGGCGCGTTTCCCGCTGTTCCTCGTGGTCGGCAACCAGCTGCCGGTGCACAACCTGCAGGAGTTCACGCAGTGGGTGAAGGCCCAGCCAGGCCCCGTCAGCTACGGCAGCCCGGGGCTGGGCACGCCCCACCACCTGGCCACCGAACTGCTGTCGCAGCGCATGGGCGTGAAGATGTCCCATGTGCCCTATCGCGGCGCGGGGCCGGCCCTGATCGATGTGATCGGCGGCCAGATCCCCTTCATGCTGGCCGACAGCGCGGCGGCGGCCCAGCACATTGCGGCCGGCAAGCTGCGCGTCATCGGCGTGGCCAGCGCCGAGCGTCTCAAGAGCCATCCGGCCGTGCCCACGCTGGCCGAGCAGGGCGTGAAGGATTTCGAGGCCCATGCCTGGCAGGGCCTGGTCGCACCCGCAGGCACGGACGACGCCACCGTACAGGCCTGGTCCGTGGCGCTGCAGCAGGCGCTGCGCTCGCCTGCCGTGCTGGCGCGTTTCGAGGCGCTGTCGCTGGAGCCGCTGCCCGGCACGCCTGCGCAGATGCGTGACTACTGGCGCAGCGAAAGCCGGCGCTGGGGCCAGGTCATCGAGTCGGCGGGCATACGGCTGGATTGACCGTTGCGCCGCTGCGCCGCTGCTGCTTCAGGCGCCCTCACCGTTTTCAAGAACTCATAACCCAAGGAGACATAGCTCATGCACAAGACAAATCCCTTCAGCCGCTGGCGCCGCCTGGGCCTGCTGGCCCTGCTGGGCGCGACGGCCTCGGTCCCTGCGCTGGCGCAGAAGGCCGGCGAAAAATGGCCCGAGCGCCCCGTGCGCCTGGTCGTGAACTTCGCGCCCGGCGGCGCGGCCGACGTGCTGGCGCGCGCCATCACGCCCACCATGTCCCAGGTGCTGGGCCAGTCGGTGGTGGTGGACAACAAGCCCGGCGCGGGCGGCAACATCGGCATCAGCGAAACCGTGCGCGCGCCCAAGGATGGCTACACGCTGCTGCTCAGCTCGGGCGGGGCCATCACCATCAACCCGATGATCTACAGCAAGCTGGCCTTCAATCCCGAAAAGGACTTGACGCCCGTGGCTGCCGTGGCGCGCGTGCATGTGTTCCTGGAGACCAATCCCGCCGTGCCCGCCACCAACGTGGCCGAGTTCATCAAGCACCTGAAGGCCAACCCCGGCAAGCTGTCCTACGGCTCGCCGGGCCAGGGCAGCTCGCCGCACCTGGCCGGCGAGATGTTCAAGCGCATGGCCGGCGTCGATGCCGTGCACGCCCCCTACAAGGGCGCGGGCCCGGCGCTCAGCGACGTGCTCAGCGGGCAGCTGCAGTTCTGGTTCGACCCGGGTCCGGGCCTCAAGCAGGTGGAGGCCGGCAAGCTGCGCCTGCTGGCCATCGGCAGCCCGCACCGCTCGCCGCAGTACCCCAACGTGCCCACGCTGGCCGAAAGCGGCCTGCCGGGCTTTGATGCGGACACGCTGTTCGGCATCTACGCGCCCACGGGCACGCCCGAATCGGTGATCGAGGCCGTTCGCACTGCCGTGGCCAAGGCGCTGGAGCAAAAGAACGTCAACGACGTCATCCTCACCCTGGGCGCCACGCCCGCGCCCCTGAGCCGCAAGGCCTTCATCGACCACCACGCCACCGAGCGCGAGCGCTTCGGCGAACTGGTGAAAGCCATCGGCCTGAAAGTGGACTGAGCTTTCCCGCAGGCCATCGCCCGCAAGCCGCCCGCTCCGCGCTGGCGGCTTTTTGCTTTTCGGGCCGGGCTGGGCCGGGCCGAGGGGGGGCCTTGTGCCGGCCATCTTCTATACGAAGGTATATCCCGCATCCACCAATGAACAGGCCAGCCTTCCCAACAAAGGCTGGCCGCAGGCACTTTCGCCTTTGATAATTCCGGGCACATATTGCACTGCAGCAAACAGGGCTCCCGGCCTGCACGGGGACTGCGCCACCCACACGCAAAGGAGTACCCCATGGACCCCGATCCTGATTCCGATCCCGATCCTGCCAGGCGCTGCCGCGCCGTCCCTTCCCGTCTTTCCCTTCTTCCATTTCTTGATCTGCCCGGACCCGGGCGGAGGCCTGTGATCGCCTGAAGGGGCGAGAGGTCTGCGCGGGTCCGTGGCACCCGGAGACCTCAGGATGACCCGCTTTCTCGCTTCTGAACGACCAGGCCGACCCCATGGCCAACCACATGGCCTGCACCAGCGCCATCCCTTGCTGGCGGCTGCATGGCCTGTGGGCGGGCTGCTGATCAGCGTGGCCATGGCCGCCTGCAACGGCCCGGCCGAAACCCAGGCTGCAGTGGCAACCCCCGCCACCGCCGTCCCGCAGCCGGCCCCCGTGCGCCGCGAAGGCAACCTCATCGTGGTGCCCGAAGGCTCGCCGCTGCGCGAGCGCCTGCAGGTGGCCGAGATCGCCCTGCAGCCGCTGCAGACCCGCCTGTCGGCCCCCGCCACCATCGAGGCCGAGCCTGAAAAGCTGGTCCGCATCACGCCGCCCGTGGCGGGCCGCCTGGTGCGCCTGCACCACCAGCTGGGCGATGCGGTGAAGGCCGGCGATGCGCTGATCACCATGGACTCCTCCGAGATCTCCAGCGTGCGTGCCGAGCACGCCAAGTCCCAGGCCGCGCTGCTGCACGCGCGCCAGGAATTCGACCGCCAGAAGCTGCTGTTCGATGCCGAGATCGCCGCGCGCAAGGACTACGAGGCCGCGCAGCAGTCGCTGGCCGCAGCAGGTGCCGATGCGCGCGCTGCCTCCGATCATCTGTCCCAGCTGGGTGCGGCCGTGCAGGAAGGCTCGCGCGGCAGCTACGTGGTCAAGTCGCCCATCAGCGGCCGCGTGGTGGAGATGGCGGGCTCGCAGGGCGGCTACTGGAACGATGTGAATGCCTCCGTCATGACCGTGGCCGACCTGCGCAAGGTCTGGCTCAGCGCCAGCGTCAGCGAGCGCGACCTGGCCCATGTGGACGTGGGCCAGCAGGCCCACATCGCGCTGGCCGCCTATCCCGACCTGCAGCTGCAGGGCCGCGTGCAGTACGTGGGCGAGCTGGTGGACACCGCCACGCGCAGCGTCAAGGTGCGCGTGGCCGTGGACAACCCCGAAGGGCGGCTGCGCCCCGGCATGTTTGCGCGCGTGGGCTTCGACGCCCCGGCGCGCCAGGCCGTGATGGTGCCGGCCGCGGCCCTGCTGCAGGGCCAGGTCAGCACGCGCGTCTTCGTGGACAAGGGCGGCTGGCGCTTCGAGCCGCGCGACGTGCAGGTCGGCGCGCAGCAGGACGGCCAGGCCGAGATCCTCTCGGGCCTGGCGGCCGGCGAGCGCGTGGTGGTCAACGGGGGAGTGCTGCTGCAATGATCGAGCGCATCGTCAACATCGGCTTTTCGCGCCGCGGCGTGGTCTGGCTGGTCTTTTGCTTCGCGGCCCTGTATGGCGTGTTCAGCTGGAAGCAGCTGCCGCTGGAGGCCTATCCCGACATTGCCGACGTGACCTCGCAGATCGTCACCCAGGTGCCAGGCCTGGCGGCCGAGGAGATAGAGCAGCAGATCACCATTCCGCTGGAGCGCGCCCTGCTGGCCACGCCCGGCATGCACGTGCTGCGCTCGCGCAGCCTGTTCGCGCTGTCGCTGATCACCGTGGTCTTCGAGGACGGCGTGGACGGCTACTGGGCGCGCCAGCGCCTGAAGGAGCGCATCGACGAGGTCACGCTGCCCTATGGCGCCCGCGCCGGGCTGGACCCCTACAGCTCGCCCACGGGCGAGGTCTACCGCTACACGCTGGAAAGCCCCGTGCGCAGCCTGCGAGAGCTGTCCGAGCTGCAGCAATGGGTGGTGATCCCGCGCCTGAAGAAGGCCCAGTCCGTGGTGGACGTGACCAACTTCGGCGGCCTGACCACGCAGTTCATGCTGGAGCTGGACCCGGCGCGGCTGCTGCAGTACGGGCTGGCGCTGTCCCAGGTGATCGAGGCCATCAATGCCAACAACGCCAGCGGCGGCGGCAGCGTCATCGACCGGGGCGATGTCTCCTATGTGGTGCGCGGCGTGGGCCTGCTGGGCTCGCTGGACGACATGGGCAACGTGGTCGTCAAGACCACGGACAGCGGCACGCCCGTGCTGGTCAAGGACCTGGGGCGGCTGACCTACGGCAACGTGGAGCGGCGCGGCATCCTGGGCAAGGACGGCAACTCCGACACCCTGCAGGGCATCGTGCTGCTGCTCAAGGGCTCCAACCCCTCGCAGGCGCTGGAGGGCATCCACGCCGCCGTGGAGGAGCTCAACGGCAAGCTGCTGCCGCCCGACGTGAAGGTCGTGCCCTACCTGGACCGCACCACGCTGATCGAGCGCACCACCCACACCGTGGGCAAGACCCTGGCCGAAGGCCTGATCGTCGTCACCCTGGTGCTGCTGGTCTTCCTGGGCAGCCCGCGCGCGGCGCTGATCGTGGCGCTGACCATTCCCATGGCGCTGCTGCTGGCCTTCATCTTCATGCACCACGCGAAGATTCCGGCCAACCTGCTGTCGCTGGGCGCCATCGACTTCGGCATCCTGGTGGATGGCGCCGTGGTCGTGGTCGAGAACATCCTGCGGCGCCGCGAGGCCGACCAGAACCGGCCGCTCACGCCCAGGGACGCCATCACGGCCACGCTGCAGGTGGCGCGGCCCATCTTCTTCGGCATGTGCGTGATCGCGGCCGCCTACCTGCCGCTGTTCGCCTTCGAGCGCATCGAGTACAAGCTGTTCTCGCCCATGGCCAGCGCCGTGGGCGCGGCCCTGGTCGGGGCGCTGGCCGTGGCCCTGCTGCTCACGCCGGCCCTGGCCTGGCTGGCCTTCCGCAGGCCGCGCAAGATCTTCCACAACCCCGTGCTGCACCGGCTGGGCGTGGGCTATGACCGCTTCCTGGGCGTGGCCGTGGGCCGCGTGCGCTGGCTGGCGGGGGCGGTGGCGGCCTCGCTGCTGGCGCTGGGCGTGCTGGCCGGCACCATGGGCCGCGACTTCCTGCCGTACCTGGACGAAGGCTCCATCTGGCTGCAGGTGCAGATGCCGCCCGGCATCACGCTGGACAAGGCGCGCGACATGGCCGACGCGCTGCGCAGCGCCGCGCTGGAGTTCCCCGAGGTCTCCTACATCGTCACCCAGACCGGGCGCAACGATGACGGCACCGACTACTGGACGCCCTCGCACATCGAGGCCAGCGTGGGCCTGCATCCCTATGGCGAATGGAAGTCGGGCCTGACCAAGCAGCAGCTGATCGCGAAGATGGCCGCGCGCTTCGACCAGCTGCCCGGCTATTCCGTGGGCTTCATGCAGCCCATGATCGACGGCGTGCAGGACAAGCTGTCGGGCGCGCACAGCGACCTCACGGTGAAGGTCTTCGGCCAGGATCTGGCCGAAGACCGGCGCGTGGCCGATGCCCTGGTGGCCGTGCTGGAGAAAGTGCCCGGCGCGGCCGACGTGGCCGTGGACGTGGAGCCGCCGCTGCCCAACCTGCGCATTGCGCTGGACCGCGCCGCTGCCGCGCGCTACGGCATCAATGCCTCCGAGGTGGCGCAGCTCATCTCCACCGGCGTGGGCGGGGCCTCCATCGGCCAGCTCTACGTGGGCGAGCGCAGCTACGACATGGCCGTGCGCTTCACGCCCGACACGCGCAGCAGCCCCGAGGCCATCGGCGCGCTGCGCCTGTCGGCGGCCAACGGCGCCCAGGTGCCGCTGGCCGACGTGGCGCGCATCACCACCACCGTGGGCCAGAGCGTCATCGTGCGCGAGGGGGGCGAGCGCCACATCCTCGTCAAGCTCAATGTGCGCGGCCGCGACCTGGCGGGCTTCCTCAAGGATGCGCACACCGCCATCGACCAGCACCTGGACTACGACCGCCAGAAGCTGCACATCGAGTGGGGCGGGCAGTTCGAGAACCTGCAGCGTGCCGAGGCGCGGCTGCTCATGATCCTGCCGCTGACGCTGGGCATCATGCTGGTGCTGCTGTTCGGCGAGTTCGGCAACCTGCGCCAGCCGCTGCTGGTGCTGGGCGTGGTGCCGCTGGCCATGATCGGCGGCTTTGCGGGCCTGCACCTGCGCGGCATGACGCTCAACGTCTCCAGCGCCGTAGGCTTCATCGCGCTGTTCGGCGTGGCCGTGCTCTCGGGCGTGCTCATGGTCTCGCAGATCAACCGGCTGCGCCGCGAGGACGGCCTGGGCCTGCGCGAAGCCGTGCTCGAAGGCGCCTCCAGCCGCATGCGCCCCGTGCTGATGACGGCCACCGTCGCCGCCTTCGGCCTCACGCCGGCCATGCTGGCCACGGGCCTGGGCAGCGACGTGCAGCGGCCCCTGGCCACCGTCGTCGTCTGCGGCCTGTTCAGCGCCACCTTGCTGACCCTGCTGCTGCTGCCCAACCTCTACTACGTGATCGAGGCCCGTGCCGCCCGCGCTGCCGAACGCCGCCAGCGCCGTGCCGCTGAACGCGGTGAGAGCGGCGATCCGGATGCCGCCGAGGACGAGGGCGGGCATCGCACCGCAACGAGCCAACCCCATTGATGCGAGTCGCCATGCAAACGACCCCTTTCTTCCCCAGGCAGGCCCTGGCCCTGCTGCTGTGCCTTGGCGCCGCAGCCCAGGCGCAGACGGCGCCGTCCGCCGGCCTGCGCTTTTCCGACTACCTCAACGCCGTGGAGCAGCACAGCCCCCTGCTGCGCTCGGAGGAGCAGGGCGTGGAATCCGCGCGTGCCGGCATCGGCATCGCCGGCATACGCCCCGACCCCAGCCTCACGCTGGGCGCCTCGCGCGAGCAGGTGCGCACCGGCCAGCCCAGGCCCACCACGCGCAACTACGAGATCAGCATGGAGCTGGAGACGGGCGGCAAGCGCGCCGCGCGCATCCAGTCCGCACGCAGCCAGGTGCGCCTGTCCGAGGCCGGCCTTGAAGGCGTGCGCAGCCAGCTGTTCTCCGATGCCGCCCAGGACTACACCCAGGCCTGCCGCGACTCGCTGGCGCTGGAGCGCAAGCAGCAGACGCTGAAGGCGCTGGGCGACGTGGTGCAGGCCAACGAGCTGCGGCGCAAGGCCGGCGACATCGGCGGCGTGGAATGGCTGCAGTCGCGCGTGGAGCGCGACCGCTTCCAGGCCGAGGTGGTGCAGGCGCGCGCAGAGGCGCAGACCGCGCGGCTGGCGCTGTCCGTCCCGCTGGGGCGCCGCCTGTCCGAAGTCTTTGCCAGCGACACGCTGCAATGCGGCTTCATGGAATTGGCCGAAGACTCGGGGCTGGAGGATGCCGATGCCCTGGTCGCCCAGGCGCTGCAGTCGCGCGCCGAGGTGCGCATCGCCCAGGCGGCGCTGGAGCATGCACGCGACAACGCGGGCCTGGCCCGGGCCAACCGCTGGGTCAATCCCACGCTGGCCGTGGGCATGGCCGCCGTGCCGTCCACGGCGGCCGGCACCGATGCCCAGGGCAATCCCTTCGATGGCGGCGGGCGCTCGCGCACGCTGTCGGTCTCGGTCAGCGTGCCGCTGCCGCTGTCGCGCCTGGACCGGGGCGATCTGGCGCAGGCCGAGGCGGCCGTGACGCAGGCCATGCTGGCCCTGCAGCAGGCCCAGAACCGGGCAGAGGCCGATGTGCGCGGCGCGCGCTTTCGCCTGACCGCCGCGCGCGAGAACGTGCAGCGCTACCGCGACGGCGTGCTGCGCGATGCGCAGCGCGTGCTGGACGGCATGCGCCTGTCCTACCGGCATGGCGAGGCTTCGCTGCTGGAGCTGCTGTCCGCCCAGCGCTCGGCCGACGAGGCCTACCTGGGATCGCTGGAGGCCGAGACCGAGCTGGCCAAGGCCACCGTGGAGCTGCAGCTGAGCGTGGGCCGGCGGCCAGTGTTGTGAACCCCCTGAGCCGCTGCGCGGCTTCCCCCTCTCTCGCTGCGCGGGAGGGGGACGACACCTTCGGTGCGGGGCGTCCCTTCCTCGGTGTCCCTTGTTTTGGGTCGCGCCAGTATCGTACGGTTCGGGTATAGCTTGCATTCAGGTGCAGCGGCTTCTTGAATGAGAATTGGCAGCTGACAGTCCATTCCTTTTCCCTGCACGCCATGACCACCGCTCTGCGCCGCTTTCCCCATTGGCCCCGGGCCCTGATCCTGGCGGCCATGGGCGTCGCCATGGCCGCGATCTTCGCGCTGGACACGCTGACCGACTACGCCGTGGCGGCCGCCGTGTTCCACACTGCCATCATCCTGGTGGCGGTGCGCTGGTTCAGCCCGCGCGTGGTCATCGGCCTCACGGCGCTGTGCATCGTGCTGACCCTGGCCAGCTTTGCGCTCACGCCTGCCGGTGCCTATCGCACCGGCCTGATCAACATGGTGATCAGCATCCTGGCCATTGCCGTCACGGCCTATCTGGGCCTGAAGATGGTGGCGGCCCAGAACGCGGCCCATGAGGCGCGCACCCAGCTGATGCGCATCACCCAGACCACCAGCCTGGGGCAGTTGACGGCCTCCATCGCCCATGAGGTCAACCAGCCGCTGGCGGCCATCGTCACCAGCGGCAATGCCTGCCAGCGCTGGCTGGCCCAGGACCCGCCCAACCTCGCCAAGGCCGGCCAGGCGCTGGAGCGCATCCTGGGCGATGCGCAGCGCGCCAGCGATGTCATTGCCCGCATCCGCAGCATGGCGCGCGGCGAGGCGCCCAGCCGCCAGCCCTTCGACCTCAACGATGCCGTGCGCGAGATGGCGCGCCTGTCGGACGCCGAGCTGGACCGGCGCGGCGTGGCCCTGGACCTGCAACTGGCGCCCGCGCTGCAGCCGGCCTGGGCCGACCGCGTGCACATCCAGCAGGTGCTGGCCAACCTGCTGATCAATGCCATGGATGCCATGCAGGGCACGCCGGCCGCGCAGCGGCGCATCACCGTCACCACCCAGGCCCTGGGCCAGCAACTGGTGCTGACCGTGGCCGATGCGGGCGAAGGCCTGTCGCCCCTGGCCCGCACCCACCTGTTCGATGCCTTCTGGACCACCAAGCCCGACGGCATGGGCCTGGGCCTGAACATCTGCCGCCACATGGCCGAGGCCAACGGCGGCCGCATCTGGGCCACGGACCGCGAGGACATGCGCGGCGGCACGGTCTTTCACATCACCATTGCCTGCGCCCCGGCCACGGGCGACAGGTCTTCCACGGGATTGCGCCATGGCTGAACCCTCCGCGGCCGAAGCCGAGGCACTTGTCTACATCGTCGATGACGACGCCTCGGTGCGTGCCGCCATCGAGGACCTGCTGGCTTCGGTGGGCCTGTGCGTGCGCGCCTTTGGCGCCACGCGCGAGTTTCTGGACGACTGGACGCGCAATCCGCCGCAAGGTCCGGCCTGCCTGGTGCTGGACATCCGCATGCCCGGCCAGAGCGGCATGGATTTCCGGCGCCAGATGCTGGAGATGGGCCTTCGGATGCCCACCATCTTCATCACCGGCCATGGCGACATTCCCATGAGCGTGGAGGCCATGAAGACCGGCGCCATCGAGTTCCTGACCAAGCCCTTCCGCGACCAGGACCTGCTGGACGCCATACAGCAGGGCATTGCCCTGGACCGCCAGCGCCGCGCGCTGGAGGCCGGCGAACAGGCGCTGCGCGCCTGCTGGCAATCGCTGTCACCGGGCGAGCAGGAAGTGGTCGTGGGCGTGGTGCGCGGCCTGCTGAACAAGCAGATCGCGGCAGACCTGGGCGTGAGCGAGATCACGGTGAAGGTGCGGCGTGGCCAGGCCATGCGCAAGATGCAGGTGCGCACGCTGGCCGACCTGGTGCGTGCGCTGGAGCGGCTGGATATCCGCTGAGGTGTCCTGGCAGGCCGGGCGCATGCCAGGGGCCGGCCTGCCGCAACGCTTCAGTGGGCGTGGCCGTGCGCCGGTGCCTGCGCGGGCCCGCTTGCGGCACTGGTTGCACTGGCGGCATCCAGCGCCAGAAAGTGGTGGACCACGGGCCGCTCGGGGCCGATGTGAAAGCGCAGCGCCTGGGCCTGCAGATCGGCATCGGCCTTGGACACGCGCTGGTGCTGGCGCAGATGCTCGGCCCAGGACTCCACCAGGAACCACTCGATCACCCGGCCCGGCTCGCCCGTGTGCTCGGCAATGCCCCAGGCATAGGCGCCATCGCGGCGGCGTTCGCGTGCCACATGCTGCATGGCCTCGATGAAGGCTGGCAGGTCGTCGCGGCGCACCTGGTACTCCACCTGGATCATCACCGGGCCACGGTCATGGGCCACGGGCTCGGCCAGCAGCGGCTCGGGCCAGTGGTTGGAGGCCTGCAGGTCCGCCTCGCCCGTGGGCAGCTTGATGCGGTGGAACACCAGCGAGATGGCCACCAGGCCCGCCGCGCCGATCAGCAGCGCCGTGGGAATGCCAACACCCTGTGCAAACAGCCCCCAGGCCAGGCTGCCGCCCGCCATGGCGCCGTTGAACACCATCAGGTAGATGGCCAGCCCGCGGCCGCGCACCCAGTTGGGCAGCACCGCCTGGGCCACGCCGTTGAGCGTGGTCAGCGCAATGATCCAGCCCAGACCCAGCACCAGCATCAGCAGCACGGCGGCCCATTGCGGCGGCGCGGTGGACAGCGCGGCCATCACGGCGGCGCTGAGCACGGAGGACAGCAGCACCAGGCCATCGGCATCCAGCCTTTTGCGCAGGCGCGGCAGCACCAGCGCGCCCAGGATGGCGCCTGCGCCCACGGCGCCCAGCATCACGCCGTAAAACCCTGCCGAGCCGCCCAGCATGCGCCGCGCCACCAGCGGCAGCAGGGCCCAGACCGAGCTGGCGAACAGGAAGAACACGGCGGCGCGCAGCAGCACCACATGCAGCTCGCGGCTGGAGCGGGCATAGCGCAGGCCTGCGCGGAATGCGCCGAAGAACTGCTCGTTCAGGGCCGAGGCCTCGGCCTTGGGGCGCTTCCACCAGACCAGCGCGGCGATCACGAACACGTAGCTGGCCACGTCCGCGCCATAGGCCGCCGCCGCGCCGAAGCTGGCCAGCAGCAGGCCGCCGGCCGCAGGGCCCAGGGCGCGTGCGATGTTGATGCCCAGCGAGTTCAGCGCCACCGCGTTCTTGAGGTCGCTGCGCGGCACCAGCTCGGGCACGATGGACTGCCAGGTCGGCCCCATCAGCGCCGCGCCTATGCCGCCCACGAAGGTCAGCGCCACCAGGTACTCCAAGGTCAGCGTGTTGGTGCGTGCCAGCAGCAGCAGGCTGGCGCTGACGGCGGCCAGCAGGATCTGGATGCCGATCAGGAAGCGCCGCCGGTCCAGGATGTCGGACAGCACACCGGCCGGAATCGCCAGCAGGAAGATGGGCAGCGTGGCCGCCGTCTGGATCAGGGCCACGGCGGCCGGGCTGGCCGACAGCTCGGTCACCATCCAGGAGCTGGCCACATCGCGCATGAAGCTGCCGATGTTGCCCAGCACCGTGGCGGCCCACAGCACCGCGAACACGGGCTGGCGCAGCGGCGCGAAGCTGCCGGAGGCGGTGGTTGCGGGTGCGCTCGAATCAGCGGTCATGGCGCTCTCCCAGGTCATGCCAGGCGACGAACAGGAAGCCGCCGACCAGGCCCAGATGCTCGAAGAAGGAATTGGCCGCCATGAAGCGCTCCTGCCCTGCGGGAAGCTCCCAGAAGCGCAGCGCAACGAAGGTGGCCAGCAGCGTGAACGCGGCCAGCGCCAGGGCGCCCAGCCAGCGCAGCCGGCCGGTGATGATCATGGCCGAGGCGCCCAGCTCCAGCGCAATCACCAGGACCGCGAACAGCGGTGCCGGCGACAGGCCGAAGTGGGCCATCTCGCCCAGCGCACCGGGAAAGTCGGTGAGCTTGACCAGGCCGCCCTGCAGATAGGCGGCGCACAGGCCCAGGTAGGCCACCAGGCGCACGGCCTGGCTGCCGAACACCGGGCGTGCGGTGGCCGCAAGGCGGCCGGAGAACGTACTGGCTTGGGTCATGGCGGGTGTCATGCGTGTGCTCCTCAGGCCATCCAGCAGGAGCAGCCCAGCGCGCCGAAGAAGCTCTTGGGGTCGGAGGCCGGCACGTTCGATGCCCAGGCGTCGGCATGGCTGTGGCCGTGCATGCCGCAGCTGGTGCCGCAGCCGCAGGCCGCCGCCAGGCTGCGGTAGCGCGCGGGGTTGAGCGAGTTTCTGCCCGCGCCTTCGGGCTCGCCCCAGGCACCGTAGCCGCCAAAGCGCCGCACGGGCGACCAGTCGGGCATGGCCGGTGGCAGCGGGTTGTCGTCATGCTGCTGGAAGGGGCCTGCGCCATAGACCACGCGGCCGCCCACCACGGTGAGGTCGGAGGTGAGGAAGGAGATCTCGTCCTCGGGCACGGCGAAGTAGTCCTTGCTGGGCACGATCATGTCGGCCAGCTGGCCCACCTGGATGCGGCCGCGCAGGCCTTCCTCGTTGGAGAACCAGGCCACGTTCTCGGTCCACATGCGCAGCGCGGTCTCGCGGTCCAGCAGGTTGCGCTGGGGGTACATCTGCAGGCCGCCCACGGTCTTGCCCGTCACCATCCACGACAGCGACACCCAGGGGTTGTAGGAGGCCACGCGCGTGGCGTCCGTGCCGGCCGAGGTCTTCACGCCGCGCTCCAGGATCTTCTTGACGGGCGGCGTGGCCTCGGTGGCGCGTGCGCCGTAGCGTTCGGTGAAATATTCGCCCTGGTAGGCCATGCGGTGCTGCACGGCCACGCCGCCGCCCAGCGCCGCAATGCGGTCGATGGACTTGTCCGAAATGGTCTCGGCATGGTCGAAGAACCAGTTCAGGCCGTCGATGGGCGTGTCGCGGTGCACCTTCTCGAACACATCGAGCGCGCGCGAGATGGTCTCGTCATAGGTGGCGTGCAGGCGCCACGGCCATTGGTTCTGCACCAGCACGCGCACCACTTCCTCCAGGTCGCCCTCCATGCTGGGGGGCATGTCGGGGCGCGGCTGGCGAAAGTCCTCGAAGTCGGCGGCCGAGTACACCAGCATCTCGCCCGCGCCGTTGTGGCGGAAATAGTCGTTGCCCTGCTTGTACTTCACGCTTTGCGTCCAGTTGAGGAAGTCGGCCTTCTCCTCCTTGGGCTTTTGCGTGAACAGGTTGTAGGCCAGGCGCACGGTGATCTGGTTGGCGTCGCTGAGCTTCTGGATCACGTCGTAGTCGTCGGGGTAGTTCTGAAAGCCCCCGCCCGCATCGATCACGCCGGTCACGCCCAGGCGGTTGAGTTCGCGCATGAAGTGGCGCGTGGAATTGACCTGATAGTCCAGCGGCAGCTTGGGGCCCTTGGCCAGCGTGCTGTAGAGGATGGTGGCGTTGGGCTTGGCCAGCAGCAGGCCCGTGGGGTTGCCGTTGGCATCGCGCGTGATCTCGCCGCCTGCAGGCTGGGGCGTGTCGCGGGTGTAGCCCACGGCGCGCAGGGCGGCGGCGTTGAGCAGGGCGCGGTCATACAGGTGCAGCAGGAAGACCGGCGTATCGGGCGCGATGGCATTGATCTCGTCGATGGTGGGCAGGCGCTTTTCCACGAACTGGTGCTCGGTGAACCCCCCGACCACGCGCACCCACTGCGGCGCAGGCGTAATGGCCACCTGGCGCTTGAGCATGTCCAGCGCGTCGGCCAGCGAGCGCACGCCGTCCCAGCGCAGCTCCAGGTTGAAGTTCAGGCCGCCGCGGATCACGTGCGTGTGGTTGTCGAACAGGCCGGGCAGCACGCTGCGGCGCTGCAGATCGATGCGGCGCGTGCCGCTGCCGGCCAGGGCCAGCACCTCGGCGTCCGAGCCCACGGCGATGAACCGGCCGTCCTTCACGGCCACGGCGGTGGCGGTGGGCTGGGCCTTGTTCAGCGTGGTGAAGCGGCCGTTGTGGAAGATGACTTCGGGCGTGGAATCGGACATGGAGGCTCCTTGGCGAGCGTTGGTGGTGCAACCCAGCAGTCCACCCATGGCAAGGGTGGCGGCGGAGCCCAGGACTTTTCTGCGCGTGGTCATGGTGCAGTTTTCTTGGAGAGAGGGGGAGGGGTCAGCCGTGGTGCCGATCGGCATCGGCATCGGCGTTCTTGCGGCCGGGCAGCTGGCCCAGCACATGCTCGGTGGCCTGCGTCTTGCTGCAGGCGCTGCGCAGGTCCATGCCCTGCAGCAGATGCCGGCCCACGGGCACGATCTGCTCGCCGGCCAGGATGCCCAGCAGGCCGACCAGGGCCACCAGCGGCGGTGCGGGCGAGCGCACCTGCAGCAGGCTGTAGACCACGCCGACCAGCAGGCCGGCCCCCAGGGAAAGTGCATAGAGCTTCATGGCGAGACTCCTTTGGCGGGCCGGCGGCGGCGCTGGTACTCAGGCCTTGGCGGGGTTCGGGCCCATGGTCTCGCCATGCTGCACGCGCTCGGCGGCCTTGTGCACCATGGTGTAGGCATAGTCCACGCCCATGCCGTAGGCGCCGGAATGCTCGCGCACGATGTCCATCACCGCGTCGTAGGTCTCGCGGCGGGCCCAGTCGCGCTGCCATTCCAGCAGCACCTGCTGCCAGGTCACGGGCACCACGCCGGCCTGCACCATGCGGTCCATGGCGTAGTTGTGCGCGTCCAGCGACGTGCCGCCCGAGGCGTCGGCCACCATGTAGATCTCGTAGTCCGTGTCATGCAGGGCCGACAGGGCGAAGGTGGTGTTGCACACCTCGGTCCACAGGCCGGAGACCACGATCTTCTTGCGGCCCTGGGCGGCGTTCCTGGCCAGTGCGTCCCGCACGTTCTGGTCGTCCCAGGAGTTCATGGAGCTGCGCTCCAGCAGTGGGTGCTCGGGGAACACGGCCAGCAGTTCGGGATAGGTGTGGCCGGAGAAGCTGCCCGTCTCCACCGTGGTGATGGTGGCGGGAATGTCGAATGCTTTGGCCGCCTTGGCCAGGCCCACCACGTTGTTCTTGAGCACCTGGCGGTCGATGGACTGCACGCCGAAGGCCATCTGCGGCTGCTGGTCGATGAAGATGATCTGGCTGTTGGCGGGCGTCAGGACTTCGAGGTACTTGCGGTCGGTCATGGTGATCTCCTGTGAGGGGTTGGACGGGGTACGGGAAATGTTTTCTTGGGAAGAGGCGGGCAGGGCGCTTCAGCGCGCCGTGTCGACGAGCACCAGCTCGGTGTCGGCCAGGGCCGTCACACGGAAGCTGTCCACATCGCTGATGGCGGCGCCGTCGCGCTCCTGCAGCGTCACGCCGTCGATCTGCACCGAGCCGCTGGCCGGCACCAGGTAGCCCAGGCGGTCGCGGCCGATGCGGTACTCCGTGCTCTCGCCGGCCTTCAGCGTGGCGCCCAGCACCCGGGCGGCGGTGCGGATGGGCAGGGCGTCCTCGTCACCGGGCAGGCCGCTGGCCAGGGCCACGAAGCTGCCCGAGCGCTCGCCCTTGGGGAAGGGCTTGGCACCCCAGGACGGGGGCTGCTGGCCGCGCTCGTCGGGCATGATCCAGATCTGGAAGATCCGCGTCGTGTCCTTTTCCTGGTTGTATTCCGAGTGGCGGATGCCGGTGCCCGCGCTCATCACCTGCACATCGCCCGCTTCGGTGCGGCCCTTGTTGCCCAGGCTGTCCTGGTGGGTGATGGCGCCTTCACGGACATAGGTGATGATTTCCATGTTGGCGTGGGCATGGGGCGGGAAGCCCGTGCCGGCGGCGATGGTGTCGTCGTTCCACACCCGCAGCGCGCCCCAGCCCATGCGGGCCGGATCGTGGTAGCCGGCGAAGGAAAAGTGATGCTTGGCATCGAGCCAGCCGTGGTTGGCACCGCCAAGGGCTTGGAAGGGACGGCGTTCGATCATGGTGTTCTCCTGCTGCGTTGTGTGTTGCGATGGATGAACTTTATGTTTTGCCGATCAAGAAGAGAATAGAAAATATGCAAAGACATCTATTCCAAAACTTTCATGCCAAGACTTCCTGACCTCGAAGCCTGGGCCGTCTTCGCCAAGGTGGCCGAAACGGGCTCCTTCGCCAAGGCCGCCGCCGACCTGGGCGTCTCCCAGCCCACCATCTCCAAGGCCATCACGCGGCTGGAGACGCGGCTCAAGACCAGCCTGTTCCACCGCACCTCGCGGCGCATGTCGCTGACGGCCAGCGGCCAGGCCTCGCTGGAGCGCGCCACGCGCATCCTGGCCGAGGGCGAGGCCGTGGAGGCCGAGATCAGCGAGCAGTCCAAAAGCCTGCGCGGCCCCATCCGCATTGCGGCGCCCATGTCGTTCGGCATCTCGCACCTGGCGCCGGCCGTGCCCGCCTTCATGGCCGAGCACCCGGAAGTCACGCTGGACCTGCACTTCAGCGACGAACTGATCGACGTCGTGGCCCAGGGCTTCGACATCGCGCTGCGCATCTCCTCGCTGCCCGACTCCAGCCTGCTGGCACGGCGCCTGTGCACGGTGCGCCTGCTGCTGGTGGGATCACCCGAATACTTCGAGCGCCACGGCCGCCCCACCCATCCGCGCGAGCTGGCGCAGCATCGCGCGCTGCGCTATGTGCACAGCCGCCTGGGCGAGGCCTGGCGCTTCGTGCATGCGCGCCGCGGCGAGTTCGCCCAGGTCGTTCCCACGGCCATGCGCGTGAACAATGCCGAGGGCCTGGCGCCGGCCCTGCGCGCCGGGCTGGGCCTGGCCCTGCAGCCCGAATTCCTGGCCTGGGAAGATTTGCAATCGGGTGCGCTGCAGACCTGCATGGACGACTGGCAGGTGCCCTCCATCGCCCTGCACATCGTCACGCCACCCGGGCGCGCCCGGCCGGCGCGCGTGCAGGCGCTGATCGATTTCCTGGCTGCGCACTTCGCGCTGGCGCCCTGGGCGCGTGAGCCGCAGGCGTAGATCGCAAAAAGGGGAGGGCTTCGGTGGGAGGGCTTCGGCCTCAGCTGGCCCAGGAGGCCGGCAGCAACTGCAGCAGCACCACCGTCATCACCACATAGCGCAGGAACTTGCCGATGGCCATGTAGAACACGCAGGGCCAGAACGGCAGCCGCAGCCAGCCGGCCACGGCGCACAGCGGATCGCCCACCACGGGCAGCCAGCTCAGCAGGCAGGCCTTGGCGCCCAGGCGGCGCAGCCACACGCGGGCGCGGCGCTCGTGGCGTGACAGGGCGCGGGGCGGCTTGGCCCGCAGATCCTCGGGCAGTCCGGCGCGCCGCCGCTCGCGGGCCGCACGCCAGGCCTTGTGCGCACCCAGGCCCATCCACCAGCTGATGGCGCCGCCCAGCGTATTGCCCGCCGTGGCCACGAAGACCGTTTGCCAGAACAGATCGGGGTTGAGTTGCAGCAGGCCCACCACCGCAGGCTCGGAGCCCAGCGGCAGCAGCGTGGCCGAGATCAGGGCCACGATGAACACGGTGCTGAGGCCGAACTGCGGCAGCGCCAGCCAGCCCAGCAGTTGATGCATCCAGAATTCCATAGGTGCTGCCAAGTGTAGGTCTGCGCTGGCTGACCCCTTGTCGGCCTGAAGCTATCGTGGGGCCTGTTCCAGAACCACAAGCACAGGGGGCGTCATGCAGACAGGGCGGATTGCAGGATGGGCGGGATGGGCGGCATTGGGAATGGCAGCAGCCGGCTTGGCCGGCTGCGCTGCGTTGCAGCCATCGCCAGGCAAGGACACCACCGTGGTGGCACAGGCCGCTGCCCAGGCGCCGCCCGCCCAGGCTGCACCGCCCTCCGCCTGGGGCAAGGCGCTGCAGGCCAAGGGCTGCACCCTGCCGGACCCGGCCGTGGGCGACAGGCTGGAGCAGCTGCAGCGCGAGCTGGAGCCGCTGGGCCTGGAGCCGCGTCTGCAAGGCTGCGTGAGCCTGGCCGGGTCCGAGCCCGGCCCGGCCCTGGTGCTGGACGCCTGGGTGACCGACGGGCGCAAGGCCATGGCCGTGGTGCGCGGCCCGCTGGCCGACGGCGAGGCGCTGGACCTGGGACTGGATGCTGGGCCGCAGACAACTGGGCTGCAGGCAGCCGGGCAGCCGAAAGCCGGGCTGCAGAAGGTCGGCCTGCGACCCATGCCCGACGACCAGGTCTCTCCCGACGTGCAATTCAACCGCCGCTGGTGGCAGGGCAGGATTGGTGCCTACGGGCTGCAGGCCGTTCCGGGCCAGGTGCGCACCTTCGTGCCCACACCATGAAAACTGCGCACTGTCTTGTTTTCGCTGCTTGGCCGTCTTGACGGCCCGGTTTTAGCCCTGCTGAAAATTTGGGCAGGTACAATCTTGGTCCTTTGTTGCCGCCCGTTTTGTGCTCGGCGCGCGCGTTTTTCCCGGCTTTTCCGATGTCCTCCCCACCCCTGTCCATAGGCCCCCATGCCCTGGCCAATCGCCTGTTCGTCGCCCCCATGGCCGGGGTGACGGATCGGCCGTTCCGCCAGCTGTGCAAGGCCCTGGGCGCGGGCTACGCGGTCAGCGAGATGGTGACATCGCGCAAGGACCTGTGGAACAGCCTCAAGACCTCGCGCCGCGCCAACCATGAAGGCGAGCCCGGCCCCATCGCGGTGCAGATCGCGGGCACGGACGCCGAGATGATGGCCGAGGCCGCGCGCTACAACCTGGACCGCGGCGCCCAGATCATCGACATCAACATGGGCTGCCCGGCCAAGAAGGTCTGCAACAAGTGGGCCGGCTCGGCCCTGATGCAGAACGAGGCCCTGGCCGTGGAGATTGCCCAGGCTGTGGTCGAGGCCTGCGCCCCTCACGGCGTGCCCGTCACGCTGAAGATGCGCACCGGCTGGTGCGACGCGCACAGGAACGCCGTGGTGCTGGCCCGCCGCTTCGAGGAGGTGGGCATACAGATGCTCACCGTGCACGGCCGCACGCGCGAGCAGGGTTACAAGGGCTTTGCCGAGTACGACACCATCGCTGCCGTCAAGGCGGCGGTGCGCGTGCCCGTGGTGGCCAATGGCGACATCACCAGCCCCGAGAAGGCGCGCGACGTGCTCGCCTACACGGGCGCCGATGCCGTGATGATCGGCCGCGCGGCCCAGGGCCGACCGTGGATCTTCCGCGAGATCGCGCACTTCATGGCCACGGGCGAGCACATGGCCCCGCCGCTGGTGGCCGAGCTGCGCCGGCTGCTGCTGGACCACCTGCAGGACCACTACAGCCTGTACGGCGAGGGCACCGGCGTGCGCAGCGCGCGCAAGCACATCGCCTGGTACCTGCGCAGCCTGCCGGGCGGTGAAGCATTCAGACAACACATCAACACCATCGAGGACTGCGCGGTGCAATGGCAGGCCGTGGCCGACTATCTGGACGCCCTGGGCGCACAGATGGACCGGATACCGGCCGCCATCGATGCCGGCGCCACAAGCGCCGAATTCGGAGAGCCCGCAGGAATGACAGTATGAGCAACCAGAACATCGAACAATGCGTGCGTGAAAGCCTGGAGGGGTATTTCCGCGATCTCGACGGCGAAAAGCCCAACGGCATGTACGACATGCTGATCCACCTGGTCGAAAAGCCGCTGCTGGAAGTGGTGATGACCCAGGCCGACAACAACCAGTCCCGCGCTGCCGACTGGCTGGGCCTGAACCGCAACACGCTGCGCAAGAAGCTGCTCGAGCACGACATGCTCTGAGCGGCACGAATCTCCATTTCTTCAAACTCCCTGCACTGACGCCCATGAACGCCCTGCTTTCCGTCTCTGACAAGACCGGTATCGTCGAATTCGCCCAAGGCCTGCACGCCCTGGGCATCAAGCTGCTGTCCACCGGCGGCACCGCCAAGCTGCTGGCCGAGGCCGGCCTGCCCGTGACCGAGGTGGCCGAAGTCACCCAGTTCCCCGAAATGCTGGACGGCCGCGTCAAGACCCTGCACCCCAAGGTCCACGGCGGCCTGCTGGCGCGCCGCGAGCTGCCCGCCCACATGGCGGCCCTCAAGGAGCACGGCATCGACACCATCGACCTGCTGGTGGTGAACCTCTACCCCTTCGAGGCCACCGTGGCCAAGGCCGGCTGCACGCTGGCCGACGCCATCGAGAACATCGACATCGGCGGCCCGGCCATGGTGCGCTCTGCCGCCAAGAACTGGGCCGACGTGGGCGTGATCACCGACGCCGGCCAGTACGAGGCCGTGCTGGGTGAACTCAAGGCCAACGGAAAGCTGTCCGACAAGCTGCGCTTTGCGCTGTCCGTGGCCGCCTTCAACCGCATCGCCCAGTACGACGGCGCCATCAGCGACTACCTGTCCAGCGTGAAGTTCGAGGACGAGAAGCTGTCCGAAACCTACGTGCCCGAGCGCAGCCCCTTCCCCGGCCAGAGCAACGGCCACTTCACCAAGGTGCAGGACCTGCGCTACGGTGAAAACAGCCACCAGCAGGCCGCCCTGTACCGCGACCTGTATCCGGCTCCCGGCTCCCTGGTCACGGGCGAGCAGCTGCAGGGCAAGGAGCTGTCGTACAACAACATCGCCGACGCCGACGCCGCCTGGGAATGCGTCAAGAGCTTCGAGCAGCCTGCCTGCGTGATCGTCAAGCACGCCAACCCCTGCGGCGTGGCCGTGGGCAAGGACGCGCACGAAGCCTATGCCAAGGCCTTCCAGACCGACCCCACCAGCGCCTTCGGCGGCATCATCGCCTTCAACCGCACGGTGGACAAGGCAGCGGCCGAGGCCGTGGTCAAGCAATTCGTCGAGGTGCTGATGGCCCCCGACTTCACGGCCGAGGCGCTGGAAATCTTCAAGCCCAAGGTCAATGTGCGCCTCATGAAGATCGCCCTGCCGGCCGGCGGCGAGCGCGCCTGGGACCAGGGCCGCAACGCCATGGACGCCAAGCGCGTCGGCTCGGGCCTGCTGCTGCAGACCGCCGACAACCATGAGCTGGCCCTGGCCGACCTCAAGGTCGTCACCGTCAAGCAGCCTACCCCCGAAGAACTGCAGGACCTGCTGTTCGCCTGGAAGGTCGCCAAGTACGTCAAGAGCAATGCCATCGTGTTCTGCAAGAACGGCATGACCATGGGCGTGGGCGCAGGCCAGATGAGCCGCCTGGACTCGGCACGCATCGCCTCCATCAAGGCCGAGGCCGCCAAGATGAGCCTGCAGGGCACGGTCGTGGCCAGCGATGCCTTCTTCCCCTTCCGCGACGGCCTGGACGTGGTTGTTGACGCAGGCGCCACCTGCGTGGCCCAGCCCGGCGGCTCCATGCGCGACCAGGAAGTCATTGACGCCGCCAACGAGCGCGGCGTCGCCATGGTCTTCACCGGCGTGCGCCACTTCCGCCACTGATGGCCGGCCAACTGCCTCCTGACGCAGACGACGAAGGCGACGACGCCCCCCACCGGCCCCGCTGGCTGGGCTGGGCGCTCGTGGTCTTCATGCTGCTGGTGGCTCTGGGTGTCTTCAACATCGGCTGGCGCATCATGCGCGGGCCGGCTGTTGCGCCCGTTGCACCTGCTGCTGGCCTGCCGGCAGCTGCCGCGACGGCAGCTGCAGATCCAAATGCAGGTGCAGGTACAGATGCAGGCCCCCGGCTGCTTGCCGGCAAGGCCCTGGTCGAGGGCAATGACTGCCTGCGCTGCCACGGCCTGGTGCGCCACTACGTGGGCCCGTCCTTCCAGCAGATCGCCGAGCGCTACCGGGCCCGCGAAGATGCCGCCGACTACCTGGCGCGCAAGATCCGCGAGGGCGGGGCCGGCGAATGGGGCCGCGCCATCATGCCGCGCCACCCGCACCTCGATACGGCGCAATCCCTGCAGATGGCAGCCTGGCTGCTGTCCCTCCCCTCTCCCGAGCCCGGGAAATCCTGACCATGTCCCGCCTGTTCACCGCCCCTGACGGCCGGCCGCGCTGCCACTGGTGCGCCGCCACGGACGGCTACCTGGCCTACCACGACCGTGAATGGGGCTTTCCCGTCACCGACGACCGGCGCCTGTTCGAGAAGCTCAGCCTTGAAGGCTTCCAGTCCGGCCTGAGCTGGCTGACCATCCTCAACAAGCGCGAGAACTTCCGCGCGGCCTTTGCGGGCTTCGACTTCCACCAGGTCGCGCGCTTCACCGAAGACGACGTGCTGCGGCTGCTGGGCGATGCGGGCATCGTGCGGCATCGCGGCAAGATCGAGGCCGTGATCAACAACGCGCAGCGGGCGCTGGAGATGGTGGAGGCGCAAGGCTCGCTGTCGGCCTTCTTCTGGCGCCATGCGCCTGCACCTGTGACCGGTGACGGGCCCGTGTCCGAGACGGCTGAGTCTCGGGCGCTGTCCAAGGAGCTGAAGAAGCTCGGGTGGAAGTTCGTGGGGCCTACGACTGTCTACTCGTTCATGCAGGCCATGGGGTTGGTCAATGACCATGCTTTGGGGTGTGTGGTGAGGGGTGAGGTGGAGCGGGCGCGGGGGGCGTTTTCCGCCTTCGCTCGGTAAGGGCTGGGGTTTCGTTTTTGACCCTGCCGGGTGGTTGTTTTTCGAGGCCGGGTTTCGGCCCGGCGGCCGACCACCTTTCTTGACCGCCAAGAAAGGTGGCCAAAGAAGGCGACCCGAATGTCCGCGACCCTCCGCTTCGCTGCGGGCAACCTGCGTCGGGCCGCCTGCGGGGTTCGCCGCAGAACTCACTGCGCGCTGCGCGCTCCGTTCAAACAACTGCGGCGAGTCAGTTGACGAAGCAGTCCTGTCCTTCGGCAGGACTGCAACCCCGCAGGCGGCCCGACGCAGGCGCTGACATACGGGGAGTGGGGGCGGGCCGTCGCTGCGCTCGGCCTGGTTTTGAAAACATCCAGCTACTACACTTGCGGGAGGCCGAAAGGCCCGGTGTGTCGAAGCATCTTTTCAACAGCGTTTGTGACCCCCAGCGAAAAGTGGGGTTCTGTTGTACCCAGATTTCTGGGGCTGGCGCGTTCGTGCGCGCAAGTAGGAGCCAAGACATGCACCCTCTCACCGCCGTACAGGCGAACTCTCCCCAACCACCCCTTCTTCCCACCTGGCAGCAGGCCATGCATGCTTCGCTGGGCCTGGTGCACAGCACGCTGCAGCAGTTGATCGAGCTGATGACCGACGATCCCGACAGGGACGACAGTGAAATCGATGTGGACTGCGTCGTGGAGCTGGCGCTGGAACACATCAAGCGCATGAGTGTCCAGCAGCACGCGGACCGCTATGCCTTCGAGGTGGAATGGGTCAAGGCAACGGCGGCGCTGCGGCTGGCGCAGGGCGCCTTCGGGCGGCCGGAATCACGCTTCGGCTTGCGGCTCAAGGACGCTATCCAGCAGCTGGAGATGCTGCCGGAGCTGGTGGAGTTCGTGGACCAGGGCGACGACGAGTGATGTGACCTGCACGCCAGCGCCGGATCACGGCGTTGGTGGCGTTGGCGTGCAAGGGAAGATATCTGCGGATATCAGAGCGTCTTGAACACTTCGCGCGCGGCTTCGATGGTTTTGTCGATGTCCGCGTCCGTGTGCGCGGCGCTCACGAAGCCGGCCTCGTACAGGGCGGGCGCGAAGTAGTGGCCGCGCTCCAGCATGCCGTGGAAGAAGCGGTTGAAGCGTGCGCCATCGGTCTTCATGACCTCGGTCCAGGTGCTGGGCAGCTCGGGCAGCAGGTAGAAGCCGAACAGGCCGCCCTGGTGGTCCACGCTGAAGGGCACGCCAGCGGCGTCGGCTTCGGCCTTGAAGCCGGCCATCAGGCGGCCGGTCTTCGCGTGCAGGGCGTCGTGGAAGCCCGGCTCGCTGATCAGCTCCAGCGTCTTGAGGCCGCAGGCCGTGGCAATGGGGTTGCCCGACAGGGTGCCGGCCTGGTAGACCGGGCCCAGGGGCGAGAGCTTTTCCATGATCTCGCGGCGCGCGCCGAAGGCCGCCATGGGCATGCCGCCGCCGATGACCTTGCCCAGCACGGTGATGTCGGGCGCAAAGCCTTCGATCTGCTGGGCGTACAGGCTCTGGGCGCTGCCCAGGGCCACGCGAAAGCCGGTCATCACCTCGTCGTAGACCATCAGCGCGCCATGCTCGCGCGTGAGTTCGCGGATGCGGCGCGTGAAGGGCACGCTGGCGCGCACGAAGTTCATGTTGCCGGCAATGGGCTCCATGATCACGCAGGCGATCTGGTCGCCGAACTGGGCGAAGGCCTCCTCGAGCTGGCCCACGTCGTTGTATTCCAGCACCACGGTGTCCTTGACCACGTCCTGCGGCACGCCGGCAGAGGAGGAGGCGCCAAAGGTCGCCAGGCCCGAGCCGGCCTTGACCAGCAGCGCGTCGGCATGGCCGTGGTAGCAGCCGTTGAACTTGATGATCTTGTTGCGGCCCGTGAAGCCGCGCGCCAGGCGCAGCGCGCTCATGCCGGCCTCGGTGCCCGAGCTGACCATGCGCACCATGTCCATGGAGGGCATGAGCGAGAGGATCTTCTCGGCCAGCACGACCTCGCGCTCCGTGGGCGCGCCGAAGGAGAAGCCTTCCAGCGCGGCGGCCTGCACGGCGGCCATCACCTCGGGGTGGCCGTGGCCCAGGATCATCGGACCCCAGGAGCCGATGTAGTCGGTGAACTGCTGGGCGTTCTCGTCCCAGAAATGCGCGCCCTGCGCACGGCGCACGAAGCGCGGCGTGCCGCCCACGGCGTTGAAGGCGCGCACGGGTGAATTCACGCCGCCGGGGATCACGGCCTTGGCGCGTTCGAACAGGGGAATATTCAGGTCAGTGGTCATAGTGCAGGAGTCTGCCATGTGCGGGGAACAAGCCAGAGGTGCCAAGCAAGGGCCTGTGCCGGCCGCTCAGGGGGTGGCCTGCCTCAATGCTTGGTGTCATGGGGCGGCATCACGAAGCCTTCGATGGCCTGGGTGTCGGCGTCAAGCTCGGTGAGCGGCTCGGTGGCCTCGGCGTCTTCGTCCTCGGGTTCGGGCTGGGCCCAGAACATGCGGTCCGGGATGAAGTGGCCCATGCCGGGGCGAAAGCCGCTGTCCAGGCTGCGGTCCAGGTACTCCAGCGCCTCCTGCGTGGCCAGCCCCAGGTCGTTGCCGCTGGCCACCAGGGCCGCCAGCGCGGCCGACAGGGTGTCGCCCGAGCCGGTGAACGTGGCGTCGAACATCTCGTACTTGCTGTTGCCCAGCACGGACTGCGCCGTGGCCAGCACGTTGTCCACGAACTGGTCGGGCAGGGGGATGCCGGTGACCAGCACGTAGGGCACTTCCAGGGCCTCGGCCGCCATGGCGATGTCGCGCGCCGTGGGGCTGCGGCTGTTGCTCCAGTCGGGCAGCAGCCAGCGGCACAGCGTACTGTGGCTTCCAACCAACACCGAGGTTTGCGGCAGCACAAGCTCCTTGAGGGCGTCCATGTACTGGTCGAGCGGGTCTTCCTCCCACCACGACAGGTCCGGCATGTAGCAGACGATGGGGATGTCGGGATAGTCGGAAGCTATCTCGGCGATCGCCGCCAGGTTGCCCGGGCTGCCCACGAAGCCGACCTTGATGGCGGACACGGGTATGTCCTCCAGCACGGCGCGCGCCTGCTCGGCCACGGCCTCGTCGTCAAAGGGAAAATGCTCGAAGATCTTGGCCGAATCGCGTGCGTAGGCACCCGTGACCACGGGCAGCGGATGACCGCCGACCGAGGCGATGGTGGCGATGTCGGCCGACAGGCCACCTGCTCCGCTGGGGTCGCTGGCGTTGAAGACCAGCACGCATACGGGAGCGGTTTCGTCCACCAATTCGGTGTCGGGACTGGGGGAGTTGGAGGGGTTCAATGCCATGGCTCAGCCCAGTTTGCGCCCCGCCAGCGAAGGCCGTGGCGGGTGGTTATGACTAGATACAATCGTTGCATTCTATGTGAAGGCCCTTTAAGCTGTGACCGACCCTAAAACTTGGATGTGCTTGATCTGCGGGTGGATCTATGACGAGGCGCAAGGCTGCCCCGAGCATGGCATCGCACCCCAGACGCGTTGGGATGACGTGCCCATGAATTGGACCTGTCCCGAATGCGGTGCACGTAAAGAAGACTTTGAGATGGTCGAAATCTGAGCGCGGGACCACCCGCGCCGACTCATACATTTCCGGGAGGTTTCTCAGTGACGACATCGGGCGCACCCTTGCGCGTACTCGTGGTGGATGACAGCAATACCATCCGCCGCAGCGCAGAAATCTTCCTCAAACAGGGCGGGCACGAAGTGCTCCTGGCCGACGACGGCTTCGACGCACTGTCCAAAGTCAACGACTATCAGCCCCAGCTGATCTTCTGCGACATCCTCATGCCCAAGCTGGACGGCTACCAGACCTGCGCCATCATCAAGCGCAACGCGCGCTTCTCCGATACGCCCGTGGTCATGCTCTCGTCCAAGGACGGCGTATTCGACAAGGCGCGCGGGCGCATGGTGGGCTGCCAGGACTACCTCACGAAACCCTTCACCAAAGACCAGCTGCTGCAGGCCGTGGAGCAGTTCGGCAAGCAAACCATAGGAGCACTTTGATGCCCATCCGCAAAGTCCTGGTCGTGGACGATTCCAAGACCGAACTGATGTTTCTGTCCGACATGCTGCAAAAGCAGGGACTGCAGGTACGTACGGCCGAGAACGGCGAGGAAGCCCTGCGCAGCCTGGCCGAAGACCGGCCCGACCTGATCCTGATGGACGTGGTCATGCCCGGCCAGAACGGCTTTCAGCTCACGCGCGCCATCACGCGCGACCCGCTGTACGCGGACCTGCCCATCATCATGTGCACCAGCAAGAACCAGGAAACCGACCGGGTCTGGGGCATGCGCCAGGGCGCGCGTGACTACATCACCAAGCCGGTGGATGCAGGCGAGCTGCAGGCCAAGATCGCGGCGCTGAACTGACGCGGTGCGCTGGCCATGGCGAACCGTGAAGCACTGCGCGATCTGCAATCCCGTCTGGCCGGCCGTCTCCAGGCCGCACGCAGCGAAGGCGTCAAGGTGGCGGCCTGGCTGGCCGTCCAGGCCGGCGGGCGCAACTACCTGATGCCGCTGGGCCAGTCCGGCGAGATCTTTCCCTGGGCCGGCGTACAGCCCGTGCCCTATACAAAGCCCTGGTTCCTGGGCATTGCCAACCTGCGCGGCACCCTGGCCGGGGTGATCGACCTGGCCAGCCTGCTGGGCCATGGCGTGGCGCGCAGCGAACCGGCGCTGGCCGAGTCCAGCCTGCTGGCCTTCAATGCCGCGCTGGAGGTGAACGCCTCCCTGCTGGTGGACCGCCTGCAGGGCCTGCGCAGCGCCGACGCCTTTGTGCGCACCGAGCCCGCGCCCGAGCAATCCCCCGCCTTTTTCGGCCCCGTGCATATCGATGAAGCGGGCCACCGCTGGCAGGAGCTGCAATTGCAGCGCCTGTCCCAAACCTCCGAGTTTCTGAGCATTCGCGCCTGAGTTTCTGAAGGTCGTCCCATGTCATTCTTGCAACGTCTTGCAAATCGCTTCCAACGCAAGCCGGCCGACTCCGGCTCGGGCGCGGACAACAGCATGCTCGGAGACACCGTCTCCCAGGATATGTACGCACTCGATGCGTCCATGACCGTGCAGGGCGCGCCCGACGCCATGCCGGGCGACGCCGGCGCAGTCCTGGACCAGGAAACGGTGGTCCTGCCGCTGCTGGGCCGCGCGCCTGCCGCGCGCCACCAGCGCACGCTGTCCACGCTGCTGGGCGTTTCCGTGCTGGCCCTGGTGCTGGCGGCGGCATGGGCTCTGCGCCAGGCGGACGGCTCGGCACAGCAGCTGGCCGCCACCGGCCAGGCCCTGATGCAGTCGCAGCGCCTTGCCAAGTCGGTGTCGCAGGCGCTGACCGGCGCGGCACCTTCGTTTGCGGACGTGCAAGACAGTGCGGGCGTGCTGGCACGCAACGTGCGCGCCCTCACCTCGGGCGATGACTCCATGGGCGTGCGCCCGCTGGGCGGCGCCTACGCCGACGAGCTGGGCCAGATCATGCCGCTGATGGAGCGCGCCGAGCAAAGCGCCAAGGTGGTGATGGAGCAAAAGCAGATCCTGACCCAGGTCGGCGACGCGCTGCGCACCATCAACCGCCAGTCCTCGGACCTGCTGGAGATCGCCGAAACCATCTCCTCGCTCAAGCTGCAGCAGGGCGCCAGCCCCGCCGAGATCTCGGCCGCAGGCCAGCTGGTGATGTTGACCCAGCGTATCGGCAAGTCGGCCAACGAATTCCAGACCGCCGAAGGCGTGAGCCCCGAGGCCGTGTTCCTGCTGGGCAAGGACTTGAACTCGTTCAAGGAAATCTCCGAAAGCCTGCTGGGCGGCAGCAGCGAACTGCGCCTGCCCCCCACGCGCGACGCCCAGACCCGCGAGCAGATCGAGGCACTGATCAAGCTCTACGAAGAGACCCGCACCGAGGCCAGCGCCATTCTGGGCAACCTGCAGGGCCTGGTCTCCGCCCGCGAGGCACAGACCGCCATCAACGCCGACAGCGAACCGCTGCGCCGCCAGCTGGAAGACCTGCAGACCAAGCTGCAAAGCGGCGCCGGCATCGGCTCGCTGCCCATGGGCCTGCTGGCTCTGGCCACCGTGCTGGTGCTGCTGTGCGGCGTGGGCCTGTCCCGCGTGCAGCTGCTCGACAGCCGCCTGCGCCAGGAAGCTGCCGAACGCCGCCAGGAAGAGTCGCGCGTGCAGGAGCATGAAGCCAAGCGCATCAACGACGCCAACCAGGCCGCCATTTTGCGTTTGATGAACGAGTTGCAGTCGGTGGCCGAGGGCGATCTGACGCAGGAAGCGACCGTGACCGAGGACATCACCGGCGCCATCGCCGACTCGGTGAACTACACGGTGGAAGAGTTGCGCGCCCTGGTGGGCAGCGTGCAGAACACGGCAACGCGCGTGGCGCAGACCACGGCCGAGGTGGATGCCAACTCCACCGAGCTGCTGGCCGCATCGACCGAACAGCTGCGCGAGATCCGCGAAACCGGCCGCTCCGTGCTGGACATGGCCGGCCGCATCAACGAGGTCTCCACCCAGGCGCAGGAATCTGCCCAGGTGGCGCGCCAGTCGCTGGAAGCTGCGGACCTGGGCCTGAAGGCCGTGCAGAACGCCATCGGCGGCATGAACTCCATCCGCGACCAGATCCAGGAAACCTCCAAGCGCATCAAGCGGCTGGGCGAATCCTCGCAGGAGATCGGCGAAATCACCGAGCTGATTTCAGACATTACCGAGCAGACCAACGTGCTGGCGCTGAACGCCGCCATCCAGGCCGCATCGGCCGGTGAAGCCGGTCGCGGCTTCTCGGTGGTGGCCGAAGAAGTGCAGCGCCTGGCCGAACGCTCGGCCGACGCGACGCGCCAGATCGCGGCGCTGGTGAAGGCGATTCAGACCGACACCCAGGATGCCGTGGCCGCCATGGAGCGCTCCACCCAGGGTGTGGTCGAGGGGGCCCGCCTGTCCGACTCCGCCGGCACCGCGCTGACCGAGATCGACTCCGTGTCGCGCCATCTGGCCGAGCTGATCGAGCTGATCTCCTCGTCCACCTCGCGCGAAGCCGTTCTGGCCAACGACGTGGCCGAGAACATCCAGCACATTTTCGCGGTGACCGAGCAGACGGGCGAAGGTACGCGCACCACGGCACAGCAGGTGCGCGAACTCTCGCACATGGCCGAGGAACTGCGCCAGTCGGTGGCGC
Organism: Delftia sp. DLF01; assembly: GCF_014852125.1. Lineage (NCBI taxonomy): Bacteria > Pseudomonadati > Pseudomonadota > Betaproteobacteria > Burkholderiales > Comamonadaceae > Delftia > Delftia sp. DLF01. The sequence continues at coordinate 556,166 of NZ_JACVAZ010000002.1, read as the reverse complement.
GTTTCAAGATTGCCTGACCCGGTCCAACATAGCTATGCACAGGCCCTAGGGGCTTGGGGAACTGTCCATGTCAGTGGTTGACGAATCGCAAACGGGCGCGGCGCAGGCCGCGCACACCGAACAGGACCTGGGCCCGCTGGCCTGGGTGCTCGATGAGCTGCGCAAGTCGCTGGAAGGGGCGAGCAAGGCGGTGGCCCGTTTCGTGCGCGATGCCGATGCGGCGCGCGCCTCGGACCTTGAGGAGCTTGACACCTCGGCCCTGCGCATCGCCCGCCAGCAACTGCACCAGGCCTGCGGCGCCCTCGAAATGGTGGGCCTGGGCTCTCCGGCCCTGGTGCTGCGCGGCATGGAAAGCGCCGTGCAGCGCTTCGTGCAGCGCCCCGAGCTGTGCACCGACCAGGCTGCCGCCACGCTGGAGCGCGCCAGCTTCGCGCTCATCGAATACCTGGAAACCGTGCTGGCCGGCAAGACCGTCTCGGCCGTGGCCCTGTTTCCCCAATACCGCGACACCCAGGCGCTGGCCGGCAACGACAAGGTGCACCCTGCCGACCTGTGGCCTGCCGAGCGCCGCGCGCGCGAGCCCGAGTGGGCGCGCCAGCCCGAGCCGCTGGCCTACGGCCCCGATGCCCGGGCCCTGCTCGACGGCGTGGTGCTGCGCATGGTCAAGAGCGACGACCGCGAGGCCGCCGCCCAGATGCGCGACCTGTGCCTGCGCTTTGCCGTGGGCCAGACCGAGGATGTCACCGCGCGCAGCTTCTGGAAGGTGGCGGCCGGCTTCTTCGACGCGCAGTCGCGCGGGATGATCGTGGTCGACCTGTACGTCAAGCGCATGGCCTCGCGCGTGCTCATGCAGTACGCGGCCATGGCCAAGGGCGACCGCACGCCGCCTGCGCGGCTGCTGCAGGACCTGCTGTTCTTCTGCGCCCAGGCCCGCCCTGCCGAGCAGGCTGGCGCCGCCCTGCAGGCGGTGCGCCAGGCCTACGGCATGCAGGCCCAGCCCCAGGTGGACTACCAGCAGACACGCTTTGGCCGCTACGACCCGGCGGTGCTGGTGCAGGCGCGCAAGCGCATCACCACGGCAGCCGATACCTGGTCCGCCCTGGCCGGCGGCGACCGTGCCCGCACCAAGACCGTGGTGGACCAGTTCGCCCAGGTGGCCGAATCCCTGGTCAAGCTGCACCCGGCCAGCCATGGCCTGGCGCGCATGCTGATCAAGGTGGCCGAAACCGTGGCCCGCATCGGCGAGCCGCCACCGGCCGAACTGGCCATGGAAGTGGCCACCTCCGTGCTCTACCTGCAGGCGGCCTTTGCCACCATGGACATGGGCGACGAGGAACTGGCCGAGCAGTCCGCCAACCTGGTCCAGCGCCTGGAGGAATCCCTGCAGGGCGCGCCCGCGCGTCCGCTGGAGCCCTGGATGGAGGAGCTGTACCGCCAGGCCAGCGACCACCAGACCATGGGCTCGGTCGTGGGCGAGCTGCGTGCCACGCTGGCCGAGGCCGAGCGGCACCTGGACCAGTATTTCCGCAATCCTGCCGATGCCACCGTGCTGGCACCCGTCTCGGGCCAGATGGCCCAGATGCGCGGCGTGCTGTCCGTGCTGGGCCTGGACCAGGCCACGCAGGCCATGCAGCGCATGCGCGAGACCGTGGAACGGCTGGTGCTGGGTGAGATCGACGACGCAGAACGTCCCCAGGTGTTCGAGAAACTGGGCAACAGCCTGGGCGCCATGGGCTTTCTGATCGACATGCTGAGCTACCAGCGCAGCATGGCGCGCAAGCTCTTCGTCTATGACGAGGCCGAAGGCGGCCTGCGCATCCTCATGGGCCGTCGCGGCCACCGGGCCGATGATGCGGGCAAGGCGCCCGAGCAACTGCCCGCCCTGGATACCGCCGCCGTGCCGCCGCAGCGCGAAGCCGTTGCCGTGGCCCAGCCGCTGCCCGTGCCGCAGGACGCCATCGCCGAGCCGCAATTTGCCGCGCCCTCCACGCCGCCCCCGCCGCCCCCGGCTCCCGTGGACATCGCGACCGAGCCGCTGGCGCAGCCCGCGGCCGCCGAGCAGGACGCGCTGGCCGATGCCGCGGAACTGGCGCAATTCGCCAAGGCCCTTGAAGCGCCGGCCGAGCCGGTCTTCCAGCTGGACCAGTCCCTGGCCGAGCCAGAGCCCGCAGCCGAATCCGCGCCTGAAACCGTCTCTGAATTCGTCTCTGCATCCGTGTCCGAGCCCGTGCCCCCGCCGGCCGGCCTGTCGGTCTCGGAAGAAGACTCGGACGACGAACTGCTGGGCATCTTCCTGGAAGAGGCCCGCGAGGTGGTGGACAACGGCCTGCAGGCCCTGCGCGCCCTGGCCGACGAGCCGGGCAACCTCAGCGAGCAGACCACGCTGCGCCGCGCCTTCCATACGCTCAAGGGCAGTTCGCGCATGGTGGGCCTGGATGAATTCGGCGAAGCCGGCTGGGCCATGGAGCAGATGCTCAACGCCTGGCTGGCCGAGCAAAAGGCCATGCCCCAGCCCATGCAGGAGCTGGCCAGCGATGCGCTGCGCGCCTTTGGCGCCTGGGCCTCGGCCATAGAGCGCCACCAGGCCGACGCCTGGCACGCCACGCCTTTCCGCGCTGCGGCCGATGCCATGCGCCTGGAAGGCCTGCGCGCCGACGTGGCCCTGGTGCCGCGCACACCGCGTGCCGAGCCCCTCGCACAGCCCGAACCCGAACTCGAGCCCGCACCCGCCGCAATCGAGGAATTCGCGCCCGTGGCCCAGGAGCCGCAGGCAGAACACCTGGATGTGCTCGAGCAGGCCACGCCCGCCCAGCCCGTCCAGACCTCTGGCGAGCTGGACTTTGCGCTGGACTTCGACCTGCTGGAGCCGGACCCCCAGCCTTCGGCCGCCGCGCCTCAGGAGTCGCTGGAGACACTGACGCCGCAAGCCCCCGAGGCGCCTGCCGAACTGGCCACCGACGCCGTCGAGGAACTGGACTTTGCGGCCTTCGAAGCCGCCATGCGCGACAGCGAGCAGGAGGCCCTGGCCGTCGTCGCGGGCGACCCGCCCGCGCTGCCCGAGGCCGCCGCCATCGAAGCCGAAGCCATCGAGGCCGAAGCTGGAACTGAAACTGAAACTGAAGCACCGCAAGCCGCCGTGCCCCTGGCGCCCTTCGAGGGGCTGGACCTGGATCTGGGCCTGACCCCGGCAGCGGCACCCGCCGAAGCGATCGAGATGATCGCGGTGCCAGAAACGGTTGAGGCGGTTGAAGCGGTTGAAGCGCCAGAAGCGGTTGAAGCATCCGACGCAGTCGAGCCGGTCACGGCGCCCGAGGTGCCCGAGGCAGAAACCCCGCAGGCCGAAGAGTCCGGCGACGAGGATCTGTCCGGCATCGACGCCGATGGCTTCAAGGTCGTGGATGGCCTGCGCATCAGCGCGCCGCTGTACAACGTCTACCTCAACGAGGCCGACGAATGGTCGCGCCGCCTGGACCTGACGCTGCAGCAATGGGCGACCGAGCCCGGCGAGCCCGTGCCCGACGACGCCGTCGCCTTTGCGCATTCGCTGGCCGGAAGCTCGGCCACCGTGGGCTTCAAGGCCTTGTCGGACCTGGCGCGCCTGCTGGAACATACGCTGACCCATCTGCAGCCGCAGCGCTGTGGCACGCCCGACCAGGTTGCCGCCTGCGTGGCGGCCTCCGACGAAGTGCAGCGCCTGCTGCACCAGTTCGCCGCCGGTTTCCTCAAGACGCCCCAGCCGGGCGTGGAAGAAGCCCTGCAGGCGCTGCTGGCGCTGGACATCGAGGCCGCAGACGCGCCGGACAGCCGCCTGGACGCGCTGGAGCAGCTGGACCAATTGGACCAACTGGACCAGCTGGAGCCTCAGGACGCCAGCGATGGCACGGACGCCGTGCTCGACGCCGGTGCCCAGGCGCAGACACCGTCGGTGGCGCCCCTGGCCTACTCCATGCGCCCCCTGGTCAACGATGCGCGCCACGAAGCCGAGCTGCAGCGCCGCATCGACGAGGCCATCGCCCATGCCGTGGCCGTGGGCAGCGACCTGGACGATGACATCGATGCGCTGGACGAGGTCGATCCCGACCTGTTCCCCATCTTCGAGGAAGAGGCCATCGAGCTGCTGCCCCGCCTGGGCGCCGCGCTGCGCCGCTGGCATGGCCGGCCCTCGCTGGACGAGGCGCGCCACGAAACCCTGCGCGCCCTGCACACGCTCAAGGGCAGTGCCCGGCTGGCGGGCGCCATGCGCCTGGGCGAGATGGCCCACCGCCTTGAATCTGCCGTGGAGCGGGTCGATGGCGAATCTCCGACCGCCGAGCAGATCGAGCCCTTGCTGGGCAGCTTCGACGCACTGCAGGCCGGCTTCGACGTGCTGCGCGTGGCCGGTGAGCAGGCGCAGGAAGCGCCGCTGGACCTGGGCGATGAAATCTCCCTCGACGAGCCCGCAGCGGCTGCGGCCTCCGACGCATCGGCAGCGGCTGGATCACCGGCGGCCGCTGCCCCTGTGCCAGCGCCTGTCACTGCGCCGCTGCGCGCCGGTGCCCAGCAGACGGTGCGCGTGCGCGCCCAGCTGCTGGACCGCCTGATCAGCCAGGCCGGCGAGGTGCTGATTGCGCGCTCGCGTGTCGATGCGCGCCTGGCCCAGGCACGTGGCTCGCTGGATGAGCTGGCCGGCAACCTGGAGCGCCTGCGCATGCAGCTGCGCGACATCGAGGTCCAGGCCGAGAGCCAGATGCAGTCGCGCCTGGCCCTGTCCAAGGACTCGGCCGTGGGCTTCGACCCGCTGGAGTTCGACCGCTTCACGCGCGTGCAGGAACTCACCCGCATGATGGCCGAGTCGGTCAACGACGTGGCCACCGTGCAGCGCAACCTGCAGCGCGACATGGCCGGCGCCGAGGACGACCTGGTCGCTCAGGGCCGCCAGGCCCGCGAGTTGCAGCGCGACCTGCTGCGCACGCGCATGGTGGAGTTCGACTCCCTGGCCGAGCGCCTGTACGCCGTGGTCCGCCAGACCTCCAAGGAGATGGGCAAGCAGGTGCGGCTGAACATCCTGGGCGGCACCATTGAAATGGACCGGGGCATGCTGGACCGCATGATGCCGGCCTTCGAGCACTTGCTGCGCAACTGCGTGGCCCACGGCATCGAGTCGCCCGAGCAGCGTGCCGTCGCAGGCAAGCCCGCCATGGGCACCATTGAAATCATCCTGAGCCAGGAGCGCAACGACGTGGCGCTGTCGGTGGAGGACGATGGCGCCGGCCTGAACCTGCAGCGCATCCGCGACAAGGCCGTGGCCCAGGGCCTGTGGCCCGAGGACCAGACGCTGACGGAGCAGGACGCCGGCCGCCTGATCTTCGAGCCCGGCTTCACCACGGCCACCGAGGTGACCGGCGTGGCCGGGCGCGGCATCGGCATGGACGTGGTGCGCTCCGAAGTCAACGCGCTGGGCGGCCGCATCGAAACCCACAGCGAGGCGGGCCGGGGCAGTGCCTTCCGCCTCGTGCTGCCGCTGACGACCGCCGTCACCCAGGTGGTCATGCTGCGCGCGGGCCAGTTGCTGGTCGGCGTGCCCGCCAGCCTGGTGGAAATCGTGCGCCGCGCGCCGCTGGAGCTGCTGCAGCAGGCCTATGCAAGCCACAGCTTCGAAGACGGCAGCGAGACCCTGCCTTTCTACTGGGCCGGCGCGCTGTGGCAGTCCTCGCTGCGCAGCGAGGAAACCGTGGGCCGTACCCGCCCCGTGGTCATCCTGCGCAGCGCGGCGCAGCGCATTGCGCTGCACGTGGACGAAGTGCTGGGCAACCAGGAAGTGGTGATCAAGAACCTCGGCCCCCAGCTGGCCCGCCTGCCCGGCCTGACCGGCATGTCGGTGCTGGCCTCGGGCGCCGTGGTGCAGATCTACAACCCCGTGGCGCTGGCCAACGTCTATGGCGACGAGGTGCGCGCCCGGACCGAAGAGGCCGAGCGTGCCGCAGGCCAGGGCGACGGCGAAGCCGTGCTGGCCAGCGCAGGGCCGGCCTCGGTGCCGCTGGTGCTGGTGGTGGACGACTCCATCACCGTGCGCCGCGTCACCCAGCGCCTGCTGCAGCGCGAAGGCTACCGCGTGGCCCTGGCGGCCGACGGCCTGCAGGCCATGGAGCGCCTGGCCGAGGAGCGGCCGACCCTGGTGCTGTCCGACATCGAGATGCCGCGCATGGACGGCTTCGACCTGCTGCGCAACATCCGCGCCGACGAGGCCCTGCGCGACCTGCCCGTGGTCATGATCACCTCGCGCATTGCCCAGAAGCACCGCGAGATGGCGCGCCAGCTGGGCGCCAACCACTACCTGGGCAAGCCCTACTCGGACGAGGAACTGCTGGGCCTGATCCAGCACTACTCCCTGCAGGGCGGCAGCATCAGCGGCGGCCCGCTGGCGCCGCAGTCGCTGCAGGCGCAGCAGGTGGACAGCGAGCCCCTGGGCGAAGGGGCCTGAAGGCTGGGGGCCTGAACAAAAAAGAGCAGCATCCGCTGCTCTTTTTTGTTTCAACGGCCCGTGCGTGAGGCCCATTTCGAAGTGCTTATGATGTGCAGGATTCTGTACAACTCCTGGGGGAGCCGAACATGGCCATTTCTGCCGGTGACGTGATTCCGCTGTCGCAAGCCAGGGCACACCTGTCTGAACTGGCCGACCAGGTGAAGGCAGGGGCCGAGAAGATCATCACCAAGAACGGTGAGAGCTACGTGGCCATCATCGACGCCCAACGGCTGGGCTACTACCATCAGCTGGAGCGCGAGCGAATCCATTTGCTGCTGATCGACGATGCCAGCCAAGGCCTCGCGGATGTGGCGGCGGGCGAGGTCAAGGATGCGCGCAGCACGCTGGGCGCCATCAAGCGCCGACGTGCTGCCAGGGCGGCCGGGTAATGCATAGCACGCCCTGAACGCGGCCTCGCAGCATGGCAGTCAGGAGCACCGTCAAGCTCACGGGCAACTTCGAGCGGAACCTGCAAGTGCTTGAGGACTTCCTGATCGAGGCCCAGGCCCCGCACGCCTTCGACGCGCTGCTGGACGAACTGACGGAGACCGTCATCCCCAATCTGGAAAGCTTCCCTGGCATGGGTCGCTCGTTTCTTGAGCTGCCGGCTCGCTCGGTCGAGGGCGCCAGGGGCTTGGCACGTCTGAAGAAACAACTGGGCTCACTCGACAAGGACGGCGAGCTGCGTGAGTACGTGATGGCCCACTATCTGCTGCTGTATGCGCGGATCAGGGGCACGGTTTACCTGCTTTCGATCCGCCACCAAAGGCAGCTTTCCTTCGATTTTCCGAACCACTGGACCCTGCAGCGATGAGGTGGGCAGTGGGAATCATTTGGAGTCATCGGCCGCCTGCTTGACCACGCCGTAGCGGGCCAGCGTGCGCTCGCGCGCGGCTGCGTGGTCCACCACGGGATGGGGGTAGTCCGTGCCCAGCACCACGCCGGCCTCGGCCAGCTCCAGCGGCCGGGCCTGCCAGGGCGCGTGGCGCAGCGCGGCGGGCAGGCGGGCCAGCTCGGGCACGTAGCGCTCGATGAAGCGCGCGTCGGCATCGAACTTCTGGCTTTGCGTGATGGGGTTGAAGATGCGGAACCAGGGCTGGGCGTCGCAGCCCGTGGAGGCCGCCCACTGCCAGCCGCCGTTGTTGGCCGCCAGGTCGAAGTCGTTGAGCTGGCGCGCAAACCAGGCCTCGCCCCGGCGCCAGTCTATGCCCAGATCCTTGACCAGAAAGCTGGCCGCCACCATGCGCAGCCGGTTGTGCATGTAGCCCGTGGTGTTGAGCTGGCGCATGGCGGCATCGACCAGTGGATAGCCGGTGCGGCCCTCGCACCAGGCGGCGTACAGCGCATCGGCCTCGGGGCCGGTGTCCCACACGATGGCGTCGTAGGCAGGTTTGAAGCTGGCGTGCACCACGTGCGGATGGTGGACCAGGATCTGGAAATAGAAGTCGCGCCAGATCAGCTCGGACAGCCAGGTGGCGGCGCCCTCGGCATCATGGGGCTGGCTCTGCGTCTGTTCCCAGGCCAGCCTTGCCAGGCGGCGGATGGAGACCGTGCCAAAGCGCAGGTGCACGCTCAGGTAGCTGGGTCCCTTGACGGCGGGAAAGTCGCGCGCCTGCTTGTAGCGCGGCAGGCGCGGCAGGAAGTCGGCCAGCAGTTCCTCGGCGCCAGCGCAGCCCGTGGGAAGGCGCAGGCCGTCCAGCGTGCCGGCTTCGAAGCCCAGGTCGGCTGCGGTGGGCACGGGGCGGCGCTCGCCTTCGGGGCGCGGGGCCAGGCGCTCGGGCAGGTCGCGCTCGCTGGGATAGGCGGACAGGAAGAAGGGCGTGATCTGGCGCAGCCAGGCGTTCTTGTACGGGGTGAACACCGAGAACGGCGCGCCGGCCTGGGTCAGCACCTCGTCGCGCGCAAAGACCATGTGGTCCTTGAAGCTGTGCAGGGCCACGCCCTCGGCGGCCAGGGCCTGGCGCACGCGGGCGTCGCGGGCCAGGGCGTCGGGCTCGTCGTCCCAGTTGCAGAACACGGCCTGGGCGCCGAGCTGCCGTGCCAGGTCCGGGATCTGCTCAGCGGGCCGGCCGCGGCGCACGATGAGGCCGGTGTCAGCGCGGCCCGAGGCCTCGCGCAGCGCATCGTCCAGCCCGCCCAGGCTCTGGCAGATGAACTCCACGCGCCGGTCTGCACGGGGCAGGGGGGCGAGGATGTCGTCGTCGAACACGAACACGCAATGCACCTGCCGACATTGGCGCAGCGCGTGGTAGAGGGCAGCATGGTCGGCCAGGCGCAGGTCGCGCCGCAGCCAGACCAAGCCCACAGGGTAAGAAGGTGGCATGGATCGCCGGTAAAATCCGTGGTTATGTCTGCTGAAACTGCGCCTATCAATCTGACGCACCACTTCCTGATTGCCATGCCTGGCCTGGAAGACGAAGCGTTCTCGCGCAGTGTGATCTACCTGTGCGAACACAGCGAGCGCGGTGCGCTCGGTCTGATTATCAACAAGCCCTCGCAGCTTACGCTGGAAGGCTTGCTGGAAAAGGTGGATCTGGCCCTGGGCCGCGAGGACCTTCGCGGCAACCGTGTCTTCAACGGCGGACCCGTGCAGACCGATCGCGGCTTTGTGCTGCACGATCCCATGGTCATCGAAGGCGCGCCCGACGACGAGTCCGCCTACGCCTCGACCATGACCATTCCCGGCGGCCTGGAGATGACCACCTCCAAGGACGTGCTCGAAGCCCTGTCCGACGGCGCAGGCCCCAAGCGCCTGCTGGTCACCCTGGGCTATGCGTCCTGGGGCGAGGGACAGCTGGAGTCGGAGCTGGCCGAAAACGCCTGGCTCACGGTGGGCGCCGACGCCAACGTCATCTTCGACACCCCGGTCGACGACCGCTATGACCGCGCCCTGGGCCTGCTGGGCCTGCAGCGCTGGATGATCTCGCCCGAAGCGGGGCGCGCATGAGCCTGCCCGCTCCCGAGTCCCAGGCAGCAGCGGCAGCCGGCACGGCCGTGCCGCCCACCGTTCCCTCCCATTTCCAGAGTTTCGTGGCCTTCGACTTCGGGGCCAAGCGCACGGGCTGCGCCGTGGGCACGCGCATGCTGCGCTCGGCCAACCCGCTGCCCACCATCCGCGCCGAGGCCGGCGAGGCCCGTCTGGCCCAGGCCGGCGAGCGCATCAAGGAGTGGCAGCCCGATGCGCTGGTCATCGGCGTGCCCTACCACCCCGACGGCAATGCGCACGAGAACACGGCGCGGGCGAAGAAGTTCGGCCGCCAGCTCAAGAGCCGCTTCGGCCTGCCTGTCTACGAGGTGGACGAGCGCTACAGCACCACCGAGGCCCTGGCCGGTGGCGCAAGGGATGCCGATGCGGCCTCGGCCTGCATCATTCTTGAACAGTTTTTGAGGAGTCTTCCATGAGTGAATCCATTGCGGGAGCCGGCAGCCTGGTGCTGGACGCCGAGGCCCTGTACCGCGAACTGCTGCGCGGCGTGCGCAGCCTCATGGGGCCTGAAACCCGCCTGGCCGGCATCACCTCGGGCGGCGCCTGGCTGGTGGAGCGCCTGCACAAGGACCTGAACCTGCCCGGCAACCCCAGCGTGCTGTCCTCGGCCCTGCACCGCGACGACTTCGCGCAGCGCGGCATGGCCACCAGCGCCCAGACGCAGATCGACTTTGACGTCAACGGCGCCGACATCCTGGTGCTGGACGACGTGCTCTACACCGGCCGCACCGTGCGCGCCGTGCTCAACGAACTCTATGACTACGGCCGCCCGGCCTGCGTGCGCCTGGCGGTGCTGGTGGACCGGGGCGGGCGCGAGTTGCCCTTCCAGGCCGACTTTGCCGCGGCGCGCATCGCGCTGCCGGCCGACCGCCTGCTGTCGCTGGCGCGCGATGACGCCGGCGTCTTCCAATTCCGCATCCAAGAGGCCTGACCGTGCTGTACAAGCGCAATCCCCAGCTCAACAAGAACGGCGAACTGATCCACCTGCTGTCCACCGAAGGACTGTCCAAGGACATCCTCACCCACATCCTGGACACGGCGGCCAACTTCGTCAGCGTCAATGACCGCGAGGTCAAGAAGGTGCCGCTGCTGCGCGGCAAGAGCGTGTTCAACCTGTTCTTCGAGAACAGCACGCGCACGCGCACCACGTTCGAGATCGCGGCCAAGCGCCTGTCGGCCGACGTGTTCAACCTGGACATCGCGCGCAGCTCGGCCAGCAAGGGCGAGTCGCTGCTGGACACCATCGCCAACCTCTCGGCCATGGCCGCCGACATCTTCGTCGTGCGCCACAGCGAGTCGGGCGCGCCCTACCTCATCGCCCAGCATGTGGCGCCCCATGTCCACGTGGTCAATGCCGGCGACGGCCGCCACGCCCACCCCACGCAGGGGCTGCTGGACATGTACACCATCCGCCACTACAAGAAGGACTTCGCCAACCTGCGCGTGGCCATCGTGGGCGATGTGCTGCATTCGCGCGTGGCGCGCTCCGACATCCATGCGCTGACCACGCTGGGCGCGGCCGAAGTGCGCGTCGTCGGCCCGCGCACCCTGGTGCCGCCGGACCTGGCGCAGATGGGCGTGCGCGTCTTCCACACGCTGGAAGAGGGCATCCGGGACTGCGACGTGATCATCATGCTGCGCCTGCAGAACGAGCGCATGAGCGGCGCCCTGCTGCCGTCCAGCCAGGAATACTTCAAGAGCTTCGGCCTCACGGCCGAGAAGCTGCGCCTGGCCAAGCCGGACGCCATCGTCATGCACCCGGGACCCATCAACCGCGGCGTGGAGATCGACTCCGAAGTGGTCGATGGCCCGCAGGCCGTGATCCTGTCGCAGGTCTCGTTCGGCATCGCCGTGCGCATGGCCGTCATGTCCATCGTCGCCGGTAACGAGGCTTGAAATGAAGCACCCCCTGAGCGACTGCGTCGCTTCCCCCTCTCTCGCTACGCGGGAGGGGGACGACGCCCTCGCTGCAGGGCGGCCTTTGCTCGGCGTCCCTGAGATGGGCCATGCTTTTTCCATGCCCGGTGTCCTGGACTGAGTCCAGGCGCTTTTTGTGAATGCATATGTTTTTGATCGCCGCAGGCCGCAGCCCATGCGCCGCCTGCGGTCTACGGGGTAGCAAACCATGAAGATACTCATCCGCAACGGCCGAGTGATGGACCCGGCACGGGGCCTGGACCAGCAGGCCGACGTGGCCATCGACGGCGGCAAGGTGCTGGCCATCGGCAAGGCGCCCGAGGGATTTGCCGCAGAACGCGAGATCGATGCGGCCGGCTGCTGGGTGCTGCCGGGCCTGGTCGATCTGGCCGTGCGCCTGCGCGAGCCCGGCCACGAGCACGAAGGCATGCTGCAGTCCGAGATGGCTGCATCGGTGGCCGGTGGCGTGACCAGCCTGGTCTGCCCGCCCGACACCGACCCCGTGCTCGACGAGCAGGGCCTGGTGGAGATGCTCAAGTTCCGCGCCGAGAAGCTGCACCAGTCGCGCCTGTTCCCGCTGGGCGCGCTGACGCTGGGCCTCAAGGGCGAAGTGCTGACCGAGATGGCCGAGCTGACCGAGTCCGGCTGCATCGGCTTCAGCCAGGCCGAAGTGCCCATGACCAGCACCCAGACCCTGCAGCGCGCGCTGGCTTATGCGGCAACCTACGGCTACACCGTGTGGCTGCGCCCGCAGGAGCTGTACCTGGGCAAGGGCGTGGCCGCCAGCGGCCCGCTGGCCACGCGCATGGGCCTGTCCGGCGTGCCCGTGGCGGCCGAGACGATTGCCCTGCACACCATCTTCGAGCTGATGCGCGGCACCCAGGCGCGCGTGCACCTGTGCCGCCTGTCCAGCGCCGCAGGCGTGGAACTGGTGCGCCGTGCCAAGGCCGAAGGCCTGCAGGTCACGGCCGACGTGTCCATCAACTCGCTGCACCTGACCGATACCGATATCGGCTACTTCGACAGCAGCGCGCGCGTCACGCCCCCGCTGCGCCAGCAGCGCGACCGCGATGCGCTGTCTGCCGCGCTGGCCGATGGCACCATCGACGCCCTGGTCTCCGACCACACGCCCGTCGATGAAGACGCCAAGGTCCTGCCCTTTGCCGAGGCCGAGCCCGGCGCCACGGGCGTGGAACTGCTGCTGTCGCTGGCCGTCAAGTGGTCGCAGGAAAGCGGTGTGCCCCTGAACCGCGCACTGGCCGCCATCACGGCATCGCCCGTGCAGGTGCTGGGATCGGCGCTGGGCGAGCTGCAGGAGCAACTGGGCCGTCTGGCCGAGGGCGGCGTGGCCGACCTGTGCATCGTCGATCCGCAGGCGGCCTGGACCGTGAAGCCCCAGGAACTGGCCAGCCAGGGCAAGAGCACGCCCTTCGGCGGCTACGAGCTGCCGGCCCGTGTGCGCTGCACGCTGGTCGATGGCCGTATCGCTTACGAACGCCGCTGAAATGAAGCGCCCCCTGAGTCGCTTCGCGACTTCCCCCTCTCTACTCGCTACGCGAGGGAGGGGGACGACACCCTCGGTGCGGGGCGGCCCTTCCTCGGTGTCCCTGAGATGGAGCGTGCCTGTTTCACGGGCATGGGCGTTGCCAAACGCTTTGAATGGCTGAAATGAAACGCTTGCGTAATGGAGGGCGCGCCACGCTGCGCGCAGCGCGCCTGTTCGGCCATGTGTGCAAGGGGCTGTGGATCGTGGCCCTGCGCTTTCCGCAGCTGCCCGAGGCGCGCCAGCACGCCCATGTGCAGGCCTGGGCCCTGCAGTTGCTGGCCCATGCGGGCGTGCGCCTGGAGATCCAGGGCGAGCCGCCGCGCCAGGGCCCCATGCTCATGGTCAGCAACCATATTTCCTGGCTCGACATTCCCGTGCTGCATGCGGCGCGGCACTGCCGCTTCATCTCCAAGTCCGACGTCAAGGGCTGGCCGCTGATCGGCACGCTGGCCACGGCGGCGGGCACGCTGTACATCGAGCGCACCTCGCGCCGCGATGCCCGGCGCATGGTGCAGAGCATGGAGGAATCCCTGCAGCGCCGCGAGATCCTGGCCATCTTCCCCGAAGGCACGACGGGCGACGGCCGCAAGCTGCTGCCCTTTCATGCCAACCTGCTGCAGGCGGCCGTGCAGATCGATGCGCCCGTGCTGCCCGTGGGCCTGCGCTTCATCGACGGCGCCACCGGCCAGATCAGCCACGCACCCAGCTACGAGGGCGACGAAACCCTGCTGGGCTCCATCTGGCGCACGCTGTGTGCCGACGACCTGGTGGCCGTCGTCCACTATGGGCAGCCGCAGACGGCCGAAGGCCGCGACCGCCGCGTCTGGGCCCAGGACCTGCATGCCGAGGTGGACCGGCTGCGCCAGGCCTGAACGCTGCCAGCGACATGACTGACACTCTCACGCTCCGGCCCTCGCGGCCTGATGAAACCGCTGCCCTGAACGCCGTTCTCTGGGCCACCTACGAGAGCACCTGGAAGCCCCAGCTGACGGCGGACAAGCATGCGCAGTTCTGCGCCTCCGGCAAGACCGGGCAGTACGTGCAGTCGCGCGGCCACCTGTTCTGGGTGGCCGAGTGCGGCGGCGTGGTCGCCGGCTTCGTGGACTGGGTGGATGACTTCATCGGCGCCCTGCATGTGCTGCCGGCCTGGCAGGGGCGCGGCGTGGGCCGTGCCCTGCTGGCCCATGCCGAGCAGGCTCTGCGCGCCGCCGGCCACGCCCAGGTGCGCCTGGAGACCGACAGCTTCAACACCCAGGCCCTGGGCTTTTACACGGCGCAGGGCTATGCCACGCTGGACACCTATCCCGACGAGGAATGGGACTGCGGCCTGACCACGGTGCTCATGGGCAAGCCGCTGGCCTGAAAGGCCGGCCCCTCAGTTGCTGTAGGGCTGTCGCTCCAGCACCAGGTTGGCGAAGTCCTCCACCAGGTCGGCGCCCAGTTCCTCGATGGCGTCGTCTTCCTCGTCGAAGGCCCAGAGCACGCGGATGTCCGTGCCCTTGCTGCCTGCATGGTCGAGCAGCTCGAACAGTGAGCGCAGTCCCATGGTCGATGCGCTGTTGATGTACTGCAGCTTCACCTCGGCCACGAAGCGTGCGGGCTGGCTGGCCTCGAAGTACTGGCCCAGCATGGCCAGCAGGGGGTTGAAGAAGGGCAGCGGGTTTTCGGGATAGCACTCGCCTTCGATGCGCAAAAGCTGCTCGGCCGGCGAGAAGACCACTTCGGGCGTGACGGAAGTGCGTTCGGATTTCAGTGCTTGCATGGCGGCGTCATTCGGATTCGGGAAGGGGTCCCGGCGCTCAGATCAGCGCCTTGACGTGGAACACGGCATGGGGCGCGGTGTCTGCGGCGTCCTCTCCCGTGGCGATGTGGTACTGCAGCGGCGCCGAGGCGTCGCGCGCAATGGTCAGCCAGCCCAGGCCCGCGCCGCGGCTGATGTCATCGCTGGCGCTGTGGTCGGTGTTGTGCAGCTGGGCCTTGTAGGCGGCCTTGATTTCGGGGTGGCTCATGGCGCGCACGGCATCCAGCTTGGCGGCCAGGCGCGGCACATGTTCGCGGCGCACGGCGTTGCTGCAGGCAATCCAGAAGCGCGCCTGTGCCTGATCGGCCCCCGCGTCCGGGGTACCGGCCGGTGCATCGATGCGGCCCACGCCGATGGCGCCCTGCGCCACGGGTTCGCCGATTGCCTGGCTGGTTCCGGCGTCAGAGGCAGGCAGCGGCGCCGCGTAGTGCAGCACGTTCTGCGCCATCTCGATGAAGGTGGAAAACAGCTTGCGCTTGGCGCTGCTGGATCCGTCCTCGCTGGCCAGCCGGCACTTGAGCGTGTCGGCCGCCGCCTGGATCACATTGGGGTTGAAGGTGCCCGCGTAGTACAGCAGCAGGCCGTTGTGCTCGGCCTGGGCGCGCAGGTGCGCGAATTCGGACGGGCTCATGGCTGCAGGGCCTGGTTGCGCCACACCAGCAGCGAGACATCGTCGCGGCGGCGCTGCGTGCCCTGCCACTGGGCAAAGGCCTGCCGGAATTCGGCGCAGGCCTGGGCGGCGGGGCGGTCGTGCTGCTCGTGCAGGAAGCGCGCCAGGCGCTTTCTGCCGTGGGCGATCTGGCGCGGGCCGCCCAATTGGTCGATGACGCCATCGGTGGCCACCATCAGCAGCGAGCCGGGCGCGACCTCCAGCTCCTGCGTGCTCCAGGCCGCGTCGTCGGGCGTGGTCGCATAGCCTATGCCCAGCTTGTCGCCGGCATGGATCTGTACCTGGGCCGCCTCCTGCACGCCGGGCGGCGCCACCAGCAGGTCCAGCCGGGCCGAGGCAAAGCGCAGTTGCGTGCCGCAGGGAGACTGCAGAAACAGCGCGGCGTCCAGGCCGTCGCTGGAGGATTTTTCGGCGGGCAGGCCATCGGCGGGCGCTGCCGGTGCGCCCCAGGCGGGCTGGACGTCGCGGCTGCGCTGCTGCAGCACGCGCTTGATGTAGCGGTTCATCTGGCCCAGCAGGGCGCCGGGGTCGATGGCGGCGCTGGTGCCGGCGCCGGTGCCGATACCTGCAGGCGCCACGGCCTGTTCGAGAAAGGACAGCGCAATCAGCGTCATGAAGGCGCCCGGCACGCCGTGGCCCGTGCAGTCGAACATGCAGCCCAGCAGGCCCTGCGGTGTGGCGCGGAAGAAATACGCATCGCCGCCCACCACGTCGCGCGGCTCCCACAGCAGGCCGTGGTCGGCCAGCTGGCTGGCGAGCACGCGGTCGGATTCGACCAGGTGCGAGCGCTGGATCAGGCTGGCGTAGTCGATGCTGGCCATGAGCTGGCGCGTCTTGTCGGCCTCGATGTCGGACATGGCGGCCATCAGCGCGTGGCCCGTGCCTATGCCTGCGTAGCGGCCTTCCTCCACGGTGATGAAGCCGTCCTTGAGCACGCGGCTGCCGCTGGCCAGCGCCTGCTGCACCAGCTGGTCGATGGGCAGGCCGGCCGCCACCACCATGGGCGCGGTGTCGGTGAATACCAGGCAGCTGCGGCGGCCGAACACGTCGCGCGCAAAGGGCCGCGCGTACTGCTCCATGAAGCGCTGGCGGTTGATCAGGCCCAGCGGCCGGTCATCGGCCACCACGGCCAGGGTTTCGAGCAGGGGCTGCTCGCTGAACAGCCGGTGCACATCCTCGTTGCTGGCCTCGGGCGCGATCGGTGCCGTGGGCTGGCTGAGCTGGCCTGCACGGGCCACGAGGCGCGGCGCGGCGGGTGCCGGGGCCAGCGCGGGAACGGGTGCAGGGTCAGGTAGCTGATCCGCTGCGGGGTGCTGCGTGGAGGAGGGGTCCAGAGCAAACATGGGGTGGCCTTGAATTGTCACAAGATGTGACTGATTCTGGGTTCCACCCGTGACCGTCGAATGACAAAGCCCGGACGGCGCGGCGGACGCCGCTGGTTCAGGCTGCAGCGGACTGCGGGGCGCCCTGTGTTTCTCGTGGGAAGGCGACCACGTGATTCATGTCGAGCCGGATTCCCACCCACTCGCCCACCGCATGGTCGTGGTGGCTGGGCACATGGGCCATCACGCTGTGGCCGCTGGCCAGCTCCAGCGTGTAGAGGAACTCCGAGCCGCGAAACGCCTTGCGCAGGATGCGTGCCTGTACGGGCGAGGCATCGTCGTGCACCACATCGTCGGCGCGCAGCAGCACATCGCATTCGCCGCCCGGGAACTGCGCGGGCAGCGGGCAGGTGGCCGGATCGACCAGATCGCCCAGCGCCGTGCGCGCCACCACGCCGCCGGCCCCGGAAGGCGCCAGCGTGGCCGGCACGAAGACGCCGTGGCCGATGAAGTCCGCCACGAAGCGCGTGGCCGGGCGGTGGTACAGCGAATAGGCGTCGTCCCACTGCTGCAGCTGCCCCTGGTGGACCACGCCGATCATGTCGCCGATGGCAAAAGCCTCCAGCTGGTCGTGCGTGACGAACAGGGCCGTGGCGCCTGCAGCCTTGAGGATGCCGCGCACCTCATGCGCCAGGCGCTCGCGCAGGTCCACGTCGAGGTTGGAGAACGGCTCGTCCAGCAGCATCAGCTGCGGGCTGGGCGCCAGCGCGCGGGCCAGTGCCACGCGCTGCTGCTGGCCGCCCGACAGCTCGTGCGGAAACCTCCCTGCACTGCCGGCCAGGCCCACCAGCTCCAGCACCTCGGCCACGCGCTCGGCCTGGCGCGCCTTGGGCAGATGGTGGATGCCGAAGGCCACGTTGCGGCCCACGTTCAGATGGGGGAACAGCGCATAGTCCTGGAACACCATGCCGATGCGCCGCTGCTCGGGAGGGAGCGAGAAATCCGCGCTGCCCACGAGCTGGCCGTCGATGCGGATCTCGCCGCCGCTCACGGGCTCCAGGCCCGCCACGGCCCGCAGCAGCGTGGTCTTGCCGCAGCCCGAGGGGCCGATGAGCACGCCGATGTCGCCAGCGGCCAGATTCAGCGTGACGCCCTGCACGGCAGGCCTGTCGCGGCCCGGGTAGCGCACCTCGAGTTGGGAGACGGTCAAAAACATGCGGCGATTGTAGAACCGCGCAAATGAATAGAATTCGCATTTGCATTGGCGGGCCAGGGGCATGCCCGGAGCCCGCCGACTCCAGCAGCCTGCAGGCACGCCCGGTCTCGGCGGCGCATCGGCCCACAGGCCGGTGGCTGCCGCGGATCCCGGTCCGTTCCATAGCCCGGCAGCCAGATCCTCCCCCTCATCCTCTAGCCGAGACCTCCGCTTTGCGCCGTCTGTCGTCCGTACTCCGCTCCCTTCCCCTGCTATTGCTGGCCCTGGTGCTGATGCTGCCCGTGCTGGCCGTGCTCGGCTCCTGGCTGCCTGTGGGGCAGGGCGATGCCCTGGCCGGCTCCATCCTGCGCGAGATGGCGGCCACCGTGCTGCCCGGCTATCTGTGGACCACGGTCTGGCTGGGCGTGCTGGTGGCGCTGGGCGCGGCCATCGTGGGCACGGGCACGGCGGCGGCCGTGACGCTGTTCGACTTCCGGGGCCGGCGCCAACTGGAATGGCTGCTGCTGCTGCCGCTGGCCATGCCGGCCTATGTCACGGCCTATGCCTATACCGACTTCCTGCAGTTCAGCGGCCCGCTGCAGACCTGGCTGCGCGACACCTATGGCCTGGAAGGCCGGCTCCTGCCCGAGGTGCGCAGCCTGGGCGGCGCGGTCTGGGTCTTCATCTTCTCGCTCTACCCGTATGTCTACCTGCTGGCGCGCACCGCGCTGGGCGAGCGCGCCGCGCACCTGATGGAGGCCGCGCGCCTGATGGGCGCGCCGCTGTCGCGGCGCATCTGGTCGGTGGCGCTGCCGCTGGCGCGCCCGGCCGTGGCCGCTGGCGTGGCCCTGGTGGTGATGGAGACGCTGGCCGACTTCGGCGTGGTCAGCTACTTCGGCATACAGACCTTCTCCACGGGCATCTACAAGGCCTGGCTGTCCATGGACAACCGCATTGCCGCCGCGCAGCTGGCGACCTTCCTGCTGGTGCTGGTGGTGCTGCTGCTGCAGCTGGAGCTGCGCGCCCAGCGGCGCATGCGCTTCGTCACCGGCAGCACGGGCCGCGCCAGCTCGGCCGAGGCGCAGCCGCTGCGCCTGCGCGGCTGGCGCTGCGCGCTGGCCTGGCTGGCGTGCCTGCTGCCCGTGCTCATGGGCTTTGTGGCGCCCGTGTTCTTCATGCTGCGCCCGCTGGCGGCCGACTGGTCGGTTCTGCCCTGGGACCGCTTCCTCGACTGGGCGCTCAACAGCGTGCGCCTGGGCACCATCACCTCGGTGCTGGCCGTGATCATCGCCGTGGCCCTGGCGTTTGCCGTGCGCCGCAACAAGGAGTCGGCCGTCACGCGCGGCGTGGTGCAACTGGCCAGCCTGGGCTATGCGGTGCCGGGCGCCGTCGTCGTCGTCGGCCTGCTGCTGCCCGTGGGCTGGGTGCAGCAGGTGCGGCCCGAATGGGGTTTTGCCGGCCTGGTCACGGCCACCGCCGTGGGCATTGTCTGGGCCTACCTGGTGCGCTTTTGCGCCGTGGCCCTGCAGTCCATGCAAAGCGGCTATGCGCGCATCGCGCCCAGCCTGGACGACTCCGCCCGCATGCTGGGCACGGGCGCCTGGGGCATGCTGTCGCGCGTGCACTGGCCGCTGCTCAGGCGCTCCACGGCGGCGGCGGCGCTGCTGGTCTTCGTCGATGTGATGAAGGAGCTGCCCGCCACCATGGTGCTGCGCCCCTTCAACAGCGACACCCTGGCCGTCGTGGCCTACCAGCTCGCGCGCGACGAACGCCTGGGCGAGGCCGCCCTGCCGTCGCTGGCCCTGGTGCTGGTGGGCCTGATCCCCGTGATCATGCTCAGCCGCACGCTGCGCGCCGAGCGCCCGGGCACGGCCCGCTGAGCCTGCGCTGCCGGGTGCTGCAAAGCGCGGCGCGGCAAACCCCGCTACGCTCGCGCCATGCACGCCAGAGTCCTGCGCTATCTCGACGAAGTGGTCCGCCGCGGTTCCATCCGCAAGGCGGCCGAACATCTGCACGTGGCCCCCACGGCCGTCAACCGCCAGATCCTCGACCTGGAGGCCGAGCTGGGCACGCCCCTGTTCGAGCGCATCCACAAGCGCCTGCGCCTCACCCCGACGGGCGAGATGGTGCTGGCCCATGTGCGCGCCACGCTGCGCGAGCATGCGGCGCTGCGCGAGCGCATTGCCGAACTGCAGGGCGCGCGCAGCGGCGAGATCACCGTGGCCGCGACCACGGGGCTGGCCGGCTCGCTGCTGCCCTCGCTGGTGCATGAATTCCGCCAGCGCCACCCGGGCATCGTGGTGCGCATCATCGACCTGCCCTTGAGCGACATCGCGGCCGCCGTGGAAGGCGGCGACGCCGACCTGGGCCTGGCCTACGACCTGTCCGAACGCCCCGCGCTGCGCGCGCTGGCCACCAGCGAATGGCAGATCGGCGCCATCGTGCCGCCCCGGCATGCGCTGGCGCGCCAATCGTCCGTGCTGCTCAGCGAGTGCATAGGCCATCCGCTCATCCTGCCCGCGCCGCCGCTGTCCATCCGCAGCCTGCTGGACGAAGCCTTTGCGCGCAACGCCATCGAGGTCACGCCCGTGGCCGAGTCCACCTCCATGGCGCTGATCCAGCGCCTGGTCATGCTGGGCGAGGGCATTGCCCTGCTCAACCCGCTGGACGTGATGGAGGAGCGCAGCCGCAATGCCCTGGTCTTCGTGCCTTTGCGCGATGCGCATCTGCGGCGGCAGACGCTGGTGCTGACCGGCCGGGCCAGGGGGCAGTTGAGCGCGGCGGGGGAGCTGATGGCCCAGTCCATCGGCCAGGCGCTGGCAAGGCTGTTTGCCGGGGGGCGGTGAGTCTTTGGCACTGTCCACTTTTTGTGGACACATCGGGCGGAATTCAGCGCTATCGGCAATGGCTTGTCCTTCCTAGACTGGCGGCTTTTCCATTTCGAAGAAGAGAACGCCATGACCTTGATCGCACTGAACGCCGATGTACTCGTCACCATGGATGCGCAGCGCCGCGAGATCCGCGACGGCGCCCTGGTGGCAGACGGCCCGGCCGTGCAATGGGTGGGCGCCACGGCCGATCTGCCGCCGCAGTACCGCCGCATGGTGGACGACGGCACGGCCCAGGTGCTGGACATGCGCGGCCGCGTGGTCATGCCGGGCCTGGTCAACACGCACCACCACATGTACCAGAGCCTCACGCGCGCCGTGCCTGCCGCGCAGGATGCGGAGCTGTTCTCGTGGCTCACCAACCTGTACATGCTGTGGTCGCACCTCACGCCGGAGATGATCCACGTCTCCACCCAGACCGCCATGGCCGAGCTGATGCTGTCGGGCTGCACCACCACCAGCGACCACCTGTACCTGTATCCGAATGGCGCTCGGCTGGACGACTCCATTGCCGCTGCGCAGCAGATGGGCATGCGCTTTCATGCGGCGCGCGGCTCCATGAGCCTGGGCCGCAGCAAGGGCGGCCTGCCGCCTGACGCGGTGGTGGAGGAAGAGGAAGCCATCCTGCGCGACAGCCTGCGCCTGATCCAGCAGTACCACGACAGCGCACGCCACTCCATGCTGCGCGTGGTGCTGGCGCCATGCTCGCCGTTCTCGGTGACGCGCGAGCTGATGCGCGAGTCCGCCGTGCTGGCGCGTGCGCACGGCGTGTCGCTGCACACCCACCTGGCCGAGAACGACAACGACGTCGCCTTCTCGCGCGAGAAATTCGGCCTCACTCCCGCGCAGTACGCCGAAAGCCTGGGCTGGGTCGGCCCCGATGTCTGGCATGCCCACTGCGTCAAGCTCGATGCCGAGGGCATTGCGCTGTTCGCGCGCACGGGCACGGGCGTGGCGCATTGCCCGTGCTCCAACATGCGCCTGGCCTCGGGCATTGCACCCGTGCGCACCATGCGCGATGCGGGCGTGCCCGTGGGCCTGGGCGTGGACGGCAGCGCCTCCAACGACGGCGCCCACATGCTGGGCGAGGCGCGCCAGGCCCTGCTGCTGCAGCGCGTGGGCCACGGCCCTGCCGCCATGGGCGCGCGCGAGGCGCTGGAGATCGCCACGCTGGGCGGCGCGCGCGTGCTGGGGCGCGACGACATCGGCGCGCTGGCGCCGGGCATGTCGGCCGACTTCGTGGCCTTCGACATGTCGGGCGTGGGCTACGCGGGCGCAGGCCATGACCCCGTGGCCGCGCTGGTGTTCTGCACGCCCACCGACGTGTCCACCAGCGTCATCAACGGCCGCGTCGTGGTGCGTGACGGCCACCTGCTCACGGCCGACCTGCCGCGCGTGCTGACCCGCCACCGCGAACTGGCCCGCACGCTGTTCGAGCGCGCAGCGGGCCACTGACATAAACCTGCAGCGCGGCAGGCCGGCACCCAGGCCATCGCGGGTGCCGACCTGCCGCCCTGCGCCATTTCCCCGAAGCATCTCCAGGAGGCTCGAAGACCCGGACAGCACTTTCAGGACCCCCACCCTTTTCCGGCACCACTGCCCCGACATACATACAAGCGCCTCTGAAGAGGCCGACGGCCAGGACACAAGGAGACAAGACAATGGAACAACTGCTTTACAAGGTGGAAGACCGACCGCCAATGCTCATCACCACGGTCCTTCTGTCGCTGCAGCACCTGCTGGCGGCGCTGGGCGGCATCATCGCCGTGCCCCTGGTCTTCGGCGGGGCGCTCAAGCTGCCGGCCGACCAGATCGTGGCGCTGGTGAATGCAGCGCTGCTGGGCTCGGGCGTGGTCACCATCGTCCAGTGCAGGGGGGTGGGGCCCGTGGGCATACGGCTGCCCTGCGTCATGGGCACAAGCTTCGCCTTCGTGGGCGCGGGCATCAGCGTGGGGCTGGAGCATGGCGTGGCCGGCATCCTGGGCTCCTCGCTGGTAGGGTCGCTGGTGATGATCGTGGGCAGCTACTTCATGCCCGTGATCCGCCGCTTCTTTCCGCACACCGTGACCAGCGTGGTCGTGACCATGATCGGCCTGTCGCTGACCCCCGTCGCCGTGGACTGGGCTGCGGGCGGCGTGGGCCGCAGCGACTACGGCGCGATCGGCCACCTGGCCATCGCCGGCTTCGTGCTGGTGCTGGTGATCGGCTTCGTGCAGTGGGGCAGGGGCATCGTCTCTGCCTCGGCCGTGGTGCTGGGCATCGCCTGCGGCTATGTGCTGTGCCTGGCGCTGGGCCTGATCGACTTCACCCAGGTGAGCGAGGCCGCGGTCTTCGCCATCCCGCAGCCGCTGACCTTCGGCATGACGTTCCCGGTGGCCGGCATCGTCGCCATGTCCATCGCCTTTCTGGTGACCATCGTCGAGACCACGGGCACCTTCATGGCCCTGGGCGCGGCCACGCAGACGCGCATCGACGGCAAGCGCCTGTCCAGCGGCATGCTGTGCGACGGCGTGGGCTCGGCCTTCGCCGCCGTGATGTCCAGCCCTCCGCTGTCCACCTTCGCCCAGAACGTGGGCGTGGTCTCGCTGACCGGCGTGGCCAGCCGCCACGTGGTCATGCTGACGGGCGTCATGCTGCTGCTGGCCGGACTCTTTCCTGTGCTGGGCGCACTGGTGGTGACGATTCCGCAGCCCGTGCTCGGCGGCGCGGGGCTGATGATGTTTGCCATGATCATTTCGGCCGGCATCCGCATGCTCAGCGGCGCCGAGCACTCGCGGCGCGCCAGCCTGATCATCGCGGTCTCGCTGGGCTGCGGCCTGGCGGTCACGGTGCGTCCGGACCTGCTGTCCCGCATGCCTGCCTTCGTGCGCGAAGTCTTCGGCTCGGGCATCACCGTCGGCGCCCTGGTCGCGGTGGGGCTGAACCTGCTGCTGCCCGGCCGCGAGGTCGATGCCCATCCCGAGGAAGCCGTGGCCTGATGCGCATTTTCATGGGCCTACACTGCGGCCCATGAACACCACCGCACCCCGCACCGACATCACCATCTACCACAACAACCGCTGCAGCAACTCGCGCGGCGCGCTGGCCCTGCTGCGCGACAACGGCGTGGAGCCGACCATCGTCGACTACATCGCCCAGCCCCTGGACGCTGCGCAACTGCAGGCCCTGGTCCGGCGGCTGGGCGTGCCCGTGCGCGAGCTGCTGCGCAGCAAGGAAGCCGTCTACACCGAGCTGGGCCTGGGCGAGGCATCCGTCAGCGATGAGCAGCTCATCGCCGCCGTGGCCGAGCACCCCGTGCTGCTCAACCGCCCCATCGTCGTCACGCCCAAGGGCGCGGCGCTGTGCCGTCCGCCGGAGAAGGTGCTGGCGCTGATCTGAGATGCACGGCGAGGGTTCTAAGCCTCGCCTAAGTCTGCCCTTTCAGACTTCTCCTCAACGCAGCAAGGAACGCTGCTTTTGAGGAAAGGTCTGCGATGAACAAGATTCTGTCCACTCCCCGCCGTCTGGTGCTGGCCCTGGTGGCCGCAGGTGCCATCGGCGCCCTGGGCGCCACGGGCGCCGGTCTGGTTGGTGTGGTGCATGGCGATGCGCGTGCCGCCACGTCGCTGTTTGCGCCTGCAGCACAGCCTGCGTCTACCGCTTCTCCAGCTTCCCCCGCCGCCGCCGTGGTGGCGCCCAACTTTGCCGACATCACGGCGCGCAACGGCGCGGCCGTGGTCAACATCAGCGTGGTCGGCAGCTCGCGTGCCATGGGCGAGGATGGCGACGAGGCCGCTGCACGGCAGGGCCAGGGCCAAGGTCAGGGACTGCAGGGCATGGACCCCAACGATCCGTTCTTTGAATTCTTCCGCCGCTTCGGCGTGCCCGGCATGCCGGGCATGGGCCAGGGCCAGCCTCAGCGCGATGTGCCCACGCGCGGCGAAGGCTCGGGCTTCATCGTCTCCAGCGACGGCCTGATCCTGACCAACGCCCACGTGGTGCGCGGCGCCAAGGAAGTCACTGTCAAGCTGACCGACCGGCGCGAGTTCAGCGCCAAGGTGCTGGGCGCCGATCCCAAGACCGACGTGGCCGTGCTGCGCATCGAGGCGAAGAACCTGCCCACCGTATCGCTGGGCAAGACGGCCGACCTGCGCGTGGGCGACTGGGTGCTGGCCATCGGCTCGCCCTTCGGCTTCGAGAGCAGCGTGACGGCCGGCGTGGTCAGCGCCAAGGGCCGCACCCTGCCTGACGACTCCTTCGTGCCCTTCCTGCAGACCGACGTGGCCATCAACCCCGGCAACTCGGGCGGCCCGCTGTTCAATGCGCGCGGCGAGGTGGTGGGCATCAACAGCCAGATCTACTCGCGCTCGGGCGGCTACCAGGGCGTGTCCTTCGCCATTCCCATCGAGGTGGCCACGCGCGTGCAGCAGCAGATCGTGGCCACGGGCAAGGTGCAGCATGCGCGGCTGGGCGTGGCCGTGCAGGAGGTGAACCAGGCCTTTGCCGACTCCTTCAAGCTCGACCGTCCCGAAGGCGCCCTGGTGTCCAGCGTGGACAAGAGCGGCCCCGCCGCCAAGGCGGGCCTGGAGCCCGGCGACGTGGTGCGCAAGATCGATGGCCAGCCCATCGTGGGATCGGGCGATCTGCCGGCCTTTGTGGGCCAGGCGCTGCCGGGCCAGAAGGTCACGCTGGAGATATGGCGCAACGGCGAGGCGCGCACGCTCAGCGCCGTGCTGGGCGATGCCAGCGACAAGGCCGCCAAGGTGGCCAAGGACAAGCCCGACGCAGGCAAGGGCAAGCTGGGCCTGGCCCTGCGCCCGCTGCAGCCCGAGGAAAAGCAGCAAATCGGCGTGAAGGACGGCCTGGTCGTGGCCGACGCCGCAGGCCCGGCCGCCGAGGCCGGCATCACCCAGGGCGATGTGCTGCTGTCCATCAACGGCACGCCTGCCGGTGATATCGAGGCCGTGCGCGCCGCCATGGCCAAGGCCGGCAAGACCGTGGCCGTGCTGATCTGGCGCGATGGCAACAGGATCTTTGTCCCCGTACGTCTCGGGTAAGTGAAAGGAGGTAAGGGACCAGAAGCATCCACACACTTGATTGATCGCACGGCCCCGGCGTGAATGCGCTGGGGCTATCGCTTTGGGAAAACCCAGAGAAAAATGCCAGCGGTCCAAGGATCGGTACGCCAATGTGATGGTTGTATCGTGTGAAATGACGCCCGTTTGCGTTAGTAATGTTTCTTTTTGTGACGGATTGATGTAAGGGAAACCGCTTAGACTGCCGGCCCATCGAGGCGTGCGCTGACCGTCTTGATTCACGGAATACGGCCCCTGGGGGCGCAACGCATCACAGGAAAGGCACGGCTTTGAATCAGGACTACAGCTTGCAGGTGGCGGGTTTGGGCGCATCGTTCGGTGCGCGCGTCATCCTGGCTGAGGTGGACTTCGCACTGCCCGCCCGGGGAGTCACCGTTTTGCTGGGGCCTTCGGGATCGGGCAAATCCACCCTGCTGCGCACGCTGGCCGATCTCAATGCCGCCAACCCGCGTTTTCGCCGCTGGGGCAGCACGCGCTACGCGGGCCAGCCATGGCGCAGCGGCCTGCAGGCGCCGCGCCTGGTGCAGCAGCAGGCCAGGCTGATGATGGCCAGCACCTTCGATGCCATCGTGGAGCTGGCGCGCCCCCGTCTCAAGCTGGTGCCGCATGAACTGCGCGACTGGTGCCGCGCCCAGGTGCAGGCCTTCGGCTTTCCCGAGCTTGCGCTGATGTTCGACCAGCCGGCGCTGCAGCTGTCCCCCGTGCAGCAGCGTGCCGTGGCCATCCTGCGCGAGGCGCTGGCCGAGCCGGCGCTGCTGATGGTGGACGAGCCCACGGCCGAGCTGGAGGGCTACGAGGCCTTCGTGCTGCTGGAACTGCTGCGCCAGGTGGGTCAGCGCACCGCCGTGCTGATGAGCACGCACCAGCAGCAGCACGCACAGGCCGTGGCGCAGGACATGCTGCTGCTGGCCGGCGGCCGCATCGCCGAGGCGCAATCCATGGAAGCCTTTCAGCGTGCGCCGCTGTCGCTGGCGGGCCAGCAGTTCCTGCGCACCGGCAGCTGTGCCGTGGCTTCTCCCGATGCGCGGGCCGAAGACCTGGAGGAGGGCGTGCCCCTGCCTCCTCCGCTGCCTGCAGCGGCCGTGGCCGCGATCTCCGAGTTTCTGTCGGATGCAGTGGCCGCCGAGCCTGCATCCGAGCCCATGCCTGCACCTGCGCCTGCGCCCGTGCCTGCATCCATGCCTGCACCCGCACCGACACCCGCTGCCCGCCCACGCGCCGTCAATCCCGCCGTGCTGGTGGACTGGCAGCCGTTGGCCGCCGACCCGCAGGCCGTGCCCGCCAGCCGCGGCCCCAACGGTTTTGCCTGGCTGGTGCCGGGCCGGCTGGCCGGTGCGCCGCAGCCCGGCGTGGTGCAGTCCATGGACTTTGACCTGAAGGCCCTGCGCGGCTGCGGCGTCACCGTGCTGATCACGCTGACCGAAAACGACCTGCCGCAAGAGCCGCTGCAGCGGCACGGCCTGCGCAACCTGCACCTGCCGGTGCGCGACCACGAATCACCCACGGTGGCCCAGATCCAGATGCTGCTGGCGCGCATGTCGGCCATGCTGCGCGCGGGCGAGGTGCTGGCCGTGCACTGCCTGGCCGGGCTGGGCCGCACGGGCACGGTGCTGGCCGCATGGCTGGTGCGCGAGGGCCTCACCGCCGACGAGGCGCTGCGCCGCGTGCGCCTCATCGACGCCCAGTACGTGCAGTCCCAGGCCCAGGAGGACCTGCTCTACGCGTACGAAGTGGCACTGCTGCTGAAGATGGGCTGACCGATCACATCCATTCACAAAAAAAGGAAAGCTGCAATGAGCCTGGATAACGTTTTGAGCGAGGTGGCCGGGTCCGTGCCCGAGTGCCTGGCCATCGGCTACGTGGATGCCGCCTCCGGCATGCTGCTGGCCATCCGCACGGTGGACTCGCATCCGCGCGAAGTCATCGACCTGGTGGCCGCCGCCACGGCCGACCTGTTCAACGGCCCTAATGTCTCGATGATCGAGAGCCTGTTCAAGAAGTCGCGCGGCCTCAAGGACGACGGCCACCACTACTTCCAGGAGCTCATCGTCAACAGCGACAACCTCATCCACGTCTTCCTGCGCGGCAAGCTCATGCCCGACTACGTGGCCGTCTTCGTCTGCCGGCGCACGGCCAACCTGGGCATGGCGCTGACCAAGGCCCGGATGGCCATGCCTAAGATTGAAGCGGCGGTGTAGCCGCCGCTCACCCCCTGAGTCGCCAACTGAGCCAGCCTTCCAGGGAGCTATTCTTCAACCATGCGCTTACTGCTTGTCGAAGATGACGCCATGATCGGCGAGGCCGTGCAGACCCTGCTGCGCGGCGAGGGCCATGCGGTGGACTGGGTCCGTGACGGCCTGCAGGCCGATGCGGCCCTGTGCCCCGGCCCGGGTGGCGGCCATGGCTATGACATGGTGCTGCTGGACCTGGGCCTGCCGGGGCAGGACGGTTTGCAGGTGCTGCGCCATCTGCGCGGGCGCCGCGACCGCACGCCGGTGCTGGTGGCCACGGCGCGCGATGCCGTGCGCGACCGCATTGCCGGGCTGGATGCGGGGGCCGATGACTACGTGGTCAAGCCCTATGACCTGGACGAGCTGCTCGCGCGGCTGCGTGCGCTGGCGCGCCGGGCGTCGGGCGCAGTTGATCCGCTGTACGAGCGCGAAGGCGTGCGGCTCAATCCCGCCACGCGCGAGGCCAGTGTCGATGGGCGCGACGTGGTGCTCTCCGGCCGCGAATGGGCGGTGCTGGAGACGCTGCTGGCACGCCCGGGCAGCACGCTGTCGCGCCAGCAGATCGAGGACAAGCTCTACGGCTGGGGCGACGAGGTCAGCAGCAACGCCATCGAGGTCTACATCCACGGCCTGCGCAAGAAGCTGGGCGCGGGGCTGATCCTCAATGTGCGCGGCGTGGGCTACATGGTGCCCAAGCCATGACGGCGCCGGCTTCCTCCCTTGTTTCCTCCCTTATCGCCCGGGCGCGCAGCCGCCTGCCCGGCGCACTGGGCACGCGGCTGCTCCTGTTCCTGGGGGCGGCCATCGTGCTCACGGCGCTGCTGCAGGGCCTGCTGGCCTACCGCAATGCGCTGCTGCAGACCGACACCCTGTTCGACTACCAGATGCAGCAGACCGCCTTTGCGCTGCGCGCCGGCCTGCCGGTGGATGCGCGCGGCAGGCCCCAGGGCACGCCGCCCGAGGATGAGAACCACGAATTCATCGTCCAGGTCTGGACCAACGAAGGCCTGCGCATTTTTGAATCCGCCCTGGGCGCCGCGCTGCCGCAGATGGCCGTGCTGGGCTTTGCCGACGTGCCCGCGCGCGGCACGGTGTACCGCGTGTTCTCGCTGCAGACGCGCTCGCAGGTGATCCAGGTGGCGCAGGACATGCGCGTGCGCCGCACCCTGGCGCGCGACGCCGCCTGGCAAAGCCTGCTGCCCATTGCTCTGCTGGCGCCCGTGCTGGCGCTGGCCGTGTGGTGGGTGGTGCGCAGTTCGCTGGCGCCCGTGCAGCGCGTGCGCCGCGAACTGGCCACGCGCCGCCCGCAGGACCTTGCGCCCGTGCCGGCCGAGGGCCTGCCCGACGAGGTGCGGCCCCTGGTGGCCGAGCTCAACGCGCTGCTGCAGCGCGTGGGCCAGGCCTTCGAGGCGCAGCAGCACTTCGTGGCCGACGCCGCGCACGAGCTGCGCTCTCCGCTGGCCGCGCTCAAGCTGCAACTGGTTGCCTTGCAGCGCGCGCCCGATGTGGCCGCGCATGACGAGGCCGTGCAGCGTCTTTCAGCCGGCATAGACCGGGCCACACGGCTCGTCGAACAATTGTTGACATTGGCGCGGCAGGAAGCCCAAGGCACGGTACAAGGCACGGCCCCAGGCCTGCAAGGCATGCAGGGCCAGCACGGCGCTGCCGCGGCCGCACCTGCCGACGTGGACCTGCGCGAGGTGGTGGAGCAGGCCCTGGCAGACCAGGCCGTGGCCGCCCAGCAGCATGGCCTGGACATGGGGCTAAGCGAGTCCCCGCAACTGCGGCAGTCCTTTGCCGTGGCGGGCGACGCACAGTCCTTGCAGATGCTGGTGCGCAACCTGCTGGACAACGCCGTCAAGTACGTTCCGCAAGGCGGCCGCGTCGATGTCGGCTGGCGCTGCGATGCCCAGGGCCGCGCGCTGGTGGTCGAGGACTCGGGCCCCGGCATTGCCGAAAGCGAGCGCGAACTGGTGCTGCGGCGCTTTGTGCGTGGGCCCTCTGCGGCTTCAGCGGCTTCTGCGGGCCAGCCGGCGCAGGGCAGCGGACTGGGCCTGGCCATCGTGCAGACCATTGCCGAGCGCCACGGTGCTCGCCTGCTGCTGGACCGCTCGCCCACGCTGGGCGGCCTGCGCGTGCAGGTGATGTGGCCGCCTGTGTCGGGCCGCTGACAGCGGCGCGTGGCGCGCAGGCCTATCGGCGTGTAGCGCGCGGCGGGAATGCTTCCCGCCTGCGTCCGGCCGGGTCACAATCCCCAAATTGGTGCCGGCCCGCCTGCCTTGCCATTCCCTCAGCAGGCGCGCGGGCAGTCTGCATCCGTAGTTATTTCGAGAGGTATTTCATGGAGTCCCTTGTCCAGCGCCTGTCCCAGTCCGTGACCCAGGCGCATTCGTTGGAAGAGTTGACGCGGCCCCTGCTGCAAATGCTCGAAGAGAGCACGCATCTGGAGTCCACCTATCTCACCACCATCAACGAAGAACAGGGCCAGCAGCGCGTGCTCTACGCACGTAACGCGAGCGAGATGCAGATTCCCGAGGGCCTGGTCGTTCCCTGGGGCGACACGCTGTGCAAGCGCGCCCTGGATGAGGGCCGCATGTACACGCCCGATGTGGGCGACTGCTGGGGAGACTCCGAGGCCGCGCGTGAACTGGGCATACGCACCTACGCCAGCGCGCCCGTGCGTTTTTCGGATGGCCAGCTCTACGGCACGCTGTGCGCGGCCAGCAAGTCCTCGCAGGCCCTGAGCAGCGAGGCCGAAGGCATGCTGCGCCTGTTCGCCAACCTGATTGCCGAGCGCGTGGAGCGCGAGCAGCTCATCGCCAGCCTGAACCGGACCAACCGGGAGCTGGCGGCGCTGGCCTTGCTGGACCCGCTGACCGGCCTGCCCAACCGGCGCTGTCTCACCGACGAGCTGGGCCGGCTCATCGCCCGGTGCGCCCGCAGCCAGGAATGCGTGGTGGTGGGCTTCATCGACCTGGACCGCTTCAAGAACGTCAACGACGAGCACGGCCACGAGGCCGGCGACGCGCTGCTGCGTGCCATGGGCGAACGCCTGTCCGCCCACCTGCGCAGCGCCGACATGCTGGCGCGCTTTGGCGGGGACGAGTTCGTCTTCATCGGCGTGGGGCCCTTGTTCGGCAGCGAGGCCGATGCCGTGGCGCGTGAACTGCAACAGCGCCTGTCGGATGCCTCGGCCTTCCAGGTCGATCTGCCCGATGGCAAGACGCTGGACTACGGCGGCGCCAGCGTGGGCGTGGTCTGCCTGCGGCCGGACTCCATTGACGCCGACGACGCGCTGCAAAAGGCCGATGCGGCCATGTACCGCGTCAAGATGGCGCGCAGCCGCGAAGCCAGGGGCAACGCGCTGCATTGAGCCAGCCGCAGGCCTGGCCCGGCGGCCAGGGCCTGCTGCTGCCTTGCTCCGGCCTGTCTCGCTGTTTCTCGCGCGCGCTCTTCGCTCTTTTTTCTTGCCGTCTCAGCCTGCTGCCAGCATGGGCTGCCTGCGCTGCAGTTCCACGGCGGCATGCTGATGGCCGCTTGCCGCCTCCAGCTTGAAGGCGCCCACCGTGCGCACCAGGTCGCCGGCCTGGCCGCGCAGGCTGGAGGCGGCGGCGGCCATCTCCTCCACCAGTGCCGAGTTCTGCTGCGTGGCCTGGTCCATCTGCGTGACCGCCTGGCCGATCTGGGCCACGCCCGAGCTTTGCTCGGAACTGGCGGCGCTGATCTCGCCCATCAGATCGGTCACGCGGCGTATGGCGTCCACCACCTCGGCCATGGTCGTGCCGGCCTGGTCGGCCAGCGCGCTGCCGTTGTGCACGCGGCTGGCGCTGTCGGTGATCAGTTGCTTGATCTGCTTGGCGGCCTCGGCACTGCGGCTGGCCAGGCCGCGCACCTCGGTGGCCACCACGGCAAAGCCCCGGCCCTGCTCGCCCGCACGCGCGGCTTCCACGGCCGCGTTCAGCGCGAGGATATTGGTCTGGAAGGCAATGCCGTCGATCACATTGATGATGTCGGCGATCTGCCGGCTGGAATCACTGATGCCGCGCATGGTGTCCACCACCTGCCGCACGACCTCGCCGCCCTGCTCGGCCACCGTGGAGGCACCCAGCGCCAGCTGGTTGGCCATCTGCGCGTTGTCGGCGTTCTGGCGCACGGTGGAGCTGAGCTGCTCCATGGAGGCGGCCGTCTGCTGCAGGGCGCTGGCCTGGCTTTCGGTGCGTGAGGACAGGTCCTGGTTGGCCTGCGCGATCTGCCCGCTGGCCGCTGCCACGCTGACCGATCCCTGGTGCACCTGGCGCACCACGCCGCGCAGCCCCTCCTGCATGGTCTGCAGGGCGCGCAGCAGCATGGACACCTCGTCCTTGCCGCGCACATCGATGTGCCGTGTCAAATCGCCCGCCGCCACGGCATCGGCCGTATGGATGGCCAGGCGCAGCGACCGCGCCATGTTGCGGATGATGGACCAGCCCAGCAGCACCCCCAGCAGCACGCCCGCGATGATGGAGCCCACGGCCACCGCAAAAATCACCTGGTACAGCGATTGCGCGGCGTCGTATTCCTCCTTGGCGACGCGGGTCTGCAGCGCGGTCAACTGCACGATCACATCACGCAGCGGCGCGTACAGCGCCTCGTCCTTGTCGATCAGCAGTTGCCGGGCCAGCGCCAGGTCCCCGGACTGCAGCGCCTGCTGGGCCGGCTTCAGAAAGCCCTGCAGGAACAGCGCGCGCACGGCCTCGAAGCGGTCGGCCAGCTGCGCCTCTTCCTCGGTCAGCCGGGTCTGGCGGAACGAGGTCCAGAACTTGTTCACGTCGTTGATGTTGGTCTGTATCTCCTGCTGCTTTTGCTGCGTGTACTCGGGCAGGTGCACGGCAATGGCGCCCGAGACCGCATTGCGGTTGCGCAGCAGCAGGCGCTGCACTTCCAGCAGATCGCCCAGTGCGACCAGGCGCTCTTCATAGACCACCTTGAATCGGCGGTTGGACTCGCTGATTCCATATAGCCCAAAAGCGCCGATCACGATCATGAGCAGTGAGAGAAAACCAATCAAGGCGGTCAGGCGAGTCGATAACTTGAAATTATTCATACTGCGTCCTTTGCATGCATTGCGGATGGTTGGTGGGTACTCGCGTTGTCAGGCCGCTCCGTGATGACTCGCATCTCTCATAACGGAATCGGTAATGAAAATGAGATTTCACTAACGGGAAATGCCCGGTCTGCACAAATGCTCACAGGCATCCGGAAACGGCGATGCTGGCTTGCCGATGGCCAGCGTGGCCAATGGCGATCCATGTTGTATTGGTTTGTAAACTATTTGTTACAAACTATAGTATGAATCGAATGGGCCAGGCAATACCAGTTTTTCAGGCATTGGCCTTGGCCTGATAGGGGTTCTCTGCGTATTGCTTCGCTATTGTTTCGCTATGAAAAATACAGGCGGCAACGGCCCTGGCAGTGGCTGCGGCGCCGAACGGCCCGCCTAGAATCCGCCTTTATGCGCTGTGCATGCGCGTTCATCCGCGCTTGCGCGAGGCCCCTGGCCTGCCTTCACGAAAGAGATCCATGAAACCCAAAACCCTTGCCGGCGCGTTGGCCGCCCTCTGCGTGGCTGCGGCCGGACTGCTCTACGCATCGCCCTACATCGCCCTGCACCAGATCGGCAAGGCCGTGGAGCGCCGCGATGCCCAGGCACTGTCCGGCTACGTGGACTTTCCCGCGCTGCGCGAAAGCATCAAGGGCCAGATGATGGCCAGGCTGCAGTCCCAGATGGGCGGCTCGGGCGACAGCGCCTCCAACCCCCTGGCCGGCTTTGGCCAGCAACTGGCCCAAGGCCTGGTCAGCCAGTTCACCGAGGCGCTGGTCTCGCCCGACGGCGTCATGCTCATGCTGGAAAAAGGCAAGCCCGGCAAACCCACGGACGTGGCCGCCGCAGGCGTGGGCGTGGACACCCAGGGCGGGCCGCCGCGCAAGGACTACTCCGTGGAGTACCAGGGCTGGTCCAAGGTCTTCGTGCACCCGCGCGGCGAGCCGGGCGGCTTCATCTTCAGGCGCGAAGGCCTGATGGGGTGGAGGCTGGTGGCCGTGAAGATGGATTGAGGGGCGCGGGCAGGCCGCCTGCACCCTGGTCCCTCAGCCTTGATGCAGCACCTTCATCACATGGCGCTTGCCCAGCCGCAGCGCGCGGGCATCGGCCTCTGGCTGCGTGTCGCAGGGCTGGTCATCGGTGACGGCCTCCAGGGCCTTGCCGCTGGCCACCTCCAGCAAGGTGGCGCGCGGCAGCCAGGCGCCTGGCGAGGCATCGCTGGGAAGTGATGCGGGCGTGATCCGCACGCCCATGTAGAGAAGGCTGTCCATGGCCTGCCGTATCCGTTCGGATCAGCCTGCCAGGGGCGGGCGGGGCAGGGCCAGCCACTGCTGGACGGCGGGGTGCTGCCACTGCCGGCGCGCATAGGCGGCCAGCGGCGCGGGCACGGCATCGCCGTTGAGCACCAGACGGTTGAGCATCAGCGCCAGATCCACATCGGCAATCGACCATGGGCCGGCGATGTGGTCATCTTCCGAGCGGATGAAGGCTCCCGCCACCGAAAACAGCTTGCGCGCCGCAGCCTGGCCCGCATCCGACAGCGGCGTGGGCGTGGGGCGGTAGAACACCACTTCGGTGCTGCGCTCCGAGCGTAGTGCCATCAGATCGCTGCGCAGCCAGGCCTGGACCTGACGCACGCGGGCACGCGCCTGCGCATCCTGGGGGTAGAGCGGGGCGCCGCCAAAGCGGTCCTGCAGGTACTCGGAAATCGCCGAAGACTCCGACAGGCTGAAATCGCCATCCACCAGTGTGGGAACCCGTGCCGTCAGCGACGCGGCCACATAGTCCGCCCCGGTGTTCTGTCCCGCCGAAAGGTCCAGCGTGCGCAGCTCGAAGTCAATCCCCTTGACCTTCAGCGCAACGAATACGGACATGGCATAGGGAGAGGCGAATTGCGAATCGGCGTACAGCAGCATGAGGGCCTTTCGGGAGACTGCATCAGTGATTGGGGCACTGATGGTAGCCCAGTGCCCGGGCGCATCGGCCATGATCGGTCATGCGCCGTCCGGGGGGTCGCCGCAGATGCGGCCCATGCCGCCTTCAAAGACATCGCGCACGTCACGAAGGGTCTGCGAACCCCATTCATCGCGGTGCTCGCCGTGCAGGGCGGCCGCCACGTAAACGATCTCCGACAACTGCGAGATGCGTGCCGCCATGCCGTGCGCCACGATATGGCTCTCCGTGTTCTGGTGGTCGCCCATTTGCATCAGCACCTGCGCCAACTGCTGGACCTCGTAGTTGGCCTCGCGGGCCAGTTCGCGCCACTGCGATGGCGTTGCGCCGGTGTCCAGCCTGGATTGCAATTCGTGCAGCGTGGTGCGTGGAAACACGATCCCGTCCACCG
Organism: Delftia sp. DLF01; assembly: GCF_014852125.1. Lineage (NCBI taxonomy): Bacteria > Pseudomonadati > Pseudomonadota > Betaproteobacteria > Burkholderiales > Comamonadaceae > Delftia > Delftia sp. DLF01. Next base: position 520,609 of record NZ_JACVAZ010000002.1, on the reverse strand, counting down.
GCGTCTCTGATATCTGCGCCAGCGCCTGGGCCGCCTCTGCCAGCAGGCGAGTGCGTGGGCCGGACTCCGCATCGCCGGGCACCAGCCGCGCCGAATTGATGCAGGCGGCCACATCAAACGCCGTGTTCTGCAGATCGCACGTCGAGCCGGGCTGCGCCGCGTGGCGTGCCACATCGCTGGCGATGCGCAGCAGGCGGTCGGATTCCCCGCTGTGCCGGTGCGTCTCATCGGTCATCGCGGCCTGCTTGAGTGCTTCAGCGGCCTGCAGGAACAGCGCGCGGTCCGCCTTGGCGAGCTTCTTGCGCGATGGTTTTGCGGCAGCGTGCTTCATGGACCTCCTCCGAGCAACGTACAGGGCGCAGCAAAGGAGCCGCCTGAGGGGTCAGGTAGTATTTGGCGCTTGTAGTGACAACGCTTCATAGACTATCAAACGAAAATTTGATCGTCAATAGTTTATATAAAAAATGTTTGACTTCTCTGCGCGCCTGACGGAGGAAAGAAATAGGCTGGGCCTTAGCCAAGAGGCGTTTGGCGCTATTGCGGGAGTGTCAAAGATGTCCCAACTCAACTATGAGAAGGGCGTCAGAAAGCCTGATGTGGGTTACCTCATGGCTGTGGCGGAGCAAGGGGTTGACGTTGCCTACCTGCTAACAGGTCAACGTTTGTTTGACCCGAACGCCATCCAGCACGAGCGCTCCGAACCGACCCTCGCGGCCCGCCTGCAGCAGGAACGCCAGCGCCTGAACCTCACCGAAGCCGAACTGGCCCACAAGGCTGGGCTGGACAAACAGACCCTGAAGTACTTCGAGTTCGGCGACCTTGTCCCCGACGCCACAGCGCTGAAGCAACTGCACCTCGCTGGCGTCGATATCGGCTACGTGCTGCTCTCTCTGCGCTCCACCCCGCCCGACGCCGATGTGCAGACATTGCTGGAGCACTACGGCAAGGCGACGGACGCTGGGCGTGCGCTGGTGCGAGGGGTGGCGGAGCTGGCCGGGCGGGGGTGAGGGTCTGTGCTCCGATCTCGCCCGGACTACCACGTTCGGCATAGGGAGCTTGTGCACCATCTCGCCCAACTTCATTGGGGAGTGGCTGTGGTTCAAATACTGGCCATCGTGATCTGACGGCTTGGCGTGGTCGTCGGTGTTGGCGGTGCCGTGTCCGGCATGGCCCTGGACGCTGTCGAGGTTTGACGGTGGTCAGCCGCTCGCGGCTGACCACGCTGCTGGTGCAGGGTTGATACATGCTGCCTGGCCTCGCGCGGCGACACCATGAACGCACTGGAATCAGCCTGCTCTCACAAGATGGCCGTCATGGCTGCCTTCTCACCTCAGCTTCGGCGCCTGCTGCGTGACATCCCGAATAAGAACAGTAGCGAAGACAAGGAGATAAGGCTCCATTCGCTGAGAGTCGGCACTGCAGTGACGTTGTTGTCAACAAGGGTGATGGGATTGACAGGTGCTGCAGGGTTGGCAGGAAGGGTGGGGTTGACAGGAGCGGGATCGACAGGAAGGGAATCGACAGGAGGGGTGGGGTCAACAGGCGCGATGGGTTTAACAGGAGCGACTGGGTTTACCTCGATTTTTGGCGAAATAGTCACCGTACTGCTTGAGGAACCTCCTCGCCCATCTGATATTTCGTACGTGATGCTGGTGGCTTCAGATTCGTTCGATTTAAAGGAAAAATTGATAACCCCTGACGCTGAAACCTCTACTGTGCCTCCCGAAACGGGAATGCTCTGTGATGTTCCCGGATTTACGGGTGTGCCGTTGATGCTGGTAACCTGTAGAACATCCGAGTCAGGATCTGTATCGTTCGTCAGCAGGCTTAGATTAAGCGAGTCGCCGACCATGGTGTAGGAGTCTGGATTCGCAATCGGTGGAAGGTTGGTGATGACGGGGTTGGTGTAGGTTCGTATGTTGTAGAAACCCACCACCTCTCCAGATATATCTTTCCCAATCCAGAGAATTTCTTTTATATATAAACCTGCGGCAATATCTTTGGGGGCCAGAGTCACCCCGAAATTTTGAGGGGAAAAATGGGTTTTATTTATCGGGCCAGAGACAACTGTGCTGGTGCCATCGCTCGTCGTGATAATTAGATGCGAGCGCTCGGAAAAATCATTCCAATCCACAACGTCAAAACTAAAGGCTGCTGTGGTGACATCAACGGGTTTGAGTGAAATTCCATTGTCAATGTTCACGGCTGCAAAAATGCCGCTGTCTGAAGGAGTTGCGGTATTCCACCAGAGGCAGGATTTGATAGTGTCCTGGTCCCCTTTTCCAGAATCAAGGGAGCGGCAATACTTGGATGGTGACCAGGAATTTCCCCTGTTGGGTCCGTACGCTGTTACCGTGAAACCATTCCAACTGTCCGGGGCGGTTGAATTACCAATTGGCTTTAAATCAACTGCGGTTTTGAAATCTTCTTCAGTTGCGATGGTTCCTGAGCCAATGGATTTCAAGAATTCCGGTTGATTGTCAACGAATGTCAAAAATGTGGCCGCATGGCTGTGTGGTATCCAGGAAATAGCTCCAAGGAATGCTGCCACTTTCAATTTTCTTTTGATTAAATGCATTGACTTTATCCATAGCCAAAGATTATGAAGCGGGCAATGATGTAGGAGGTTGGATGCGATGACAATTGAGGGTTTTGTGAATTTTTGTGAACATTTGTGTATGAAATGTTAACTGTCGGAGATGCCGCCATTGCCTAATTCCTGGGCGTAGAGGGACGGCAGTTCGGCAGTCAACGATTCTGGTGAGTGGCATGAAACGAGTTGGACCGAGGCAGGGTTCGGTACAAGGGATTTGGCGTTTACGGGGAGGCAAGTGCATCCAGACGACCACGTTGCATGGCGTGCTTGTTGGAAGTGGGGCAATGGCCCCACTTGGAAGAGTGCCATTGCCAACGGCGCCGCATCTCCGCTTGCGTCTGCTCGACTTCACGTAGAAATGTTAATTTTTTGCATGCCCTGTTCATGGTTCATACTCCTAAGGCATGATGAGAATGCGCTATCAATAGAATTGAGTCGATGGGATTAATTATTTCTTCAACAAGCCCTCCACTCAAAATTTGACATCCGGATATAGAGATGCAGGGATTTGACCGTATGACTTTGCGTATTGAATATCGGTATATATGAATGGGTCGATGCAAGATCTGTCCAGCTAATGTGTATTGCAAGGTTCTGGATGGAGATTGCGTACATCCCCGCGAGGGCGGCATTATGAATGGCTATTAAGAAAGCTGTTGAAATGTGTAGCAGATATAGTTCGCCAGATATCGTTGAGATAGATAAAACATATCCAATAACAGGACCTGCGCCGAAGAGGATTTGGGATATTTATATAACGCCACTGGCTAATGGGCCGTATATTAAAGCAGGTGGAATCCTGGAAGTTGGTCAGTGGGGAATGATCCCGGAATCTTCTGCAGGGAGGCGGCCATTGAGGGCGGACGGCTCACCGATGACCACGGAAAATGCATGTCGAGAGACGTTGGAGATTGATGCGATATTTGGACCGGCATGGCATGCTGGCAAAAGATGCCTTATCCCGGTAAATAGCTGGATAGAGTCGTACTCAGGCCTATCCAGGCGCAGTATCAGTTGGCTCTTCCGCCGTGCTGATGGAAAGCCGGCCATGCTGGCTGGGCTCTACAGCGAATGGTCTGATCCACAGACTGATGAAATGGTGCCCAACTACACGATGATTACGCAAGTGACCGATGCGCATCCCGTGCTCTCTCTCATGCACAGGCCTGGAAGAGAAAAGAGGGGCGTTGTAATGCTGGAGCCTGGGGATTGGGATGCGTGGCTGCATGGATCCGCTGCCCAGGCCGACTCACTGATCAAGTTGCCACCGCCGGGGGCACTCCGTAGTGGTGCGGAGAATCCGGCCGAGGAGGCGCTGCTGCCGGTTGAACAGTTGCGGGCATTGAAGGCCGGAGGCTGAGCAAACTCTTGCAACCATTGTCTTTTGGCACTTCAAGGCTTCCTCCCGGAGAGGAAATATTATTTCTTTGGGAGAATTCGGCAATCCCGGCTTCTGCGAAGCAGGCTATTTGTTTATGTGCAGCATATGAACTTACTGAGCCGTCATGATTGGTTGGATTTGATGTTGCACTTTATATCGATATTGGGTTGTTTTGCATTTCTGGTGGCACTGTTTTGCATATATTGCAGCGTGAATAAAAAGCCATTTTTTAAATCGTTTCATGTTTTGTGGTTCGTCATGATTCTTTCGATTTCCATCGTGGCCGGCAGGTATATCGCCAAATAGCTGTTAGGCTCACCGGTGCGGGTTTTATAGAGTTGCGTCGTACCGTTCAAATCAAGATTTGGGCCAGGAGGGGTGACGATTTCTATCCCTCTGGATTGCCCGTCAAGTGAAAGTCCATGCCCGCATGAGCATTGATCACATCGCAATTGCCCCGCCGGGTGCCCTGCCGGGCAAGCCATGATCTACACGCTGCACATAGACATGCAAGTTTCTGGTGTCTACACAGCCCGAGTCTTGCATGGGAACGTCGAACTCTTCGATTTCGAGGCGTCAAGTATTTCGGTCGCCATCCGAGGCTGCGGTTCCCACACCGCGTCTGGTCTTGAGGGAGCCCATATTTGGTATGGCCACGTCTGCATCGGCACCACATCCCTCCATGCCATGCGCCACGACGCAGAGACGCTGGCGCAGCGGCTGGTGGGCCTGCATTTGCAGTTCGGCGGATAGGGCAGGCAGAGCCCCGGCTGTCTTGATCAGACCTGAAATCCAAGCATGGCCGGAAGGGGTGGGGTATCGAGTCCAGCCACTCTCAACGGCTGCGCATGTCCCCACATGTATCCCAGACGACCACTTGATGCGCTGTAAGTGGTTGTTGTAATTGGGAAATGCTGGTCCCTCCGACAGGAATCGAACCTGTATCTGGCGCTTAGGAGGCGCCCGTTCTATCCATTGAACTACGGAGAGGAGCAAACGGGGATTGTAAACCCACGCCGGACCCGCCCCGCGCACCGCCGGGAGGGCGGCATGCGGGGCGCTGGGGCGTCAGTCCTTGCGCACGGTGTAGATCAGGTCCAGCGCGCTGGTTTCCCCGGTCTGGCCGCGCAGGGTGAGGCGGCGCGAGAGGTCATAGAAGATGTACAGCGTGCCCATGGCTCCCGAGAGGCTTTGCTCGTAGGTGACATAGAGGTCGCTGGACAGGCGCTTGCCCAGGGTGAGGGCGGCGCCGGTGGAGCCTTCGCCGCCCGGGCCCTTGAAGCCGATTTCGTCCAGGCCCAGGTTGCTGGCGATCTTGCCGCTGTTGTTGCGCCCGCCGCTGAGCAGGGACAGCGCGGCCTGCTGGAGCAGGGCGCTTTCGGCGCCGCCCGTGGCGGGATCGCGGCCCATGACCACCCAGGAGAGCTTTTCGGCATCGGGCATTTCGGGGTCGGAGTACAGGCGCACGCGCGGGGCGTTGGCCGTGCCCTGCACCTGCACGCCTGCGCGCACGGCGATGTTCGGGCGCAGCGCCAGGATGTCCAGCGAGGGGTTGGCGTAGGGGCCGTTGAAGCGGATGAGGCCGGTCTCCACGTCCAGCGACTGGCCCCAGGCGCGGTAGCGGCCCTGCACGGTGCGGATCTCGCCCGTGATGCGCGGGGGGCCGCCCGCCACGGTGGGACCCTGCACTTCCAGCGCGCCTTCCAGGCGGGTGGTGATGCCGTAGCCTTGCAGCGCGAAGTCGCGGCCCAGGTCGAGCTTGACGAGGATGTCGGGCAGCTTGATGGTTTCCGCGCGGGCCTGGGCCTTGCGGTCGGCCTGCTGCTGCTTGCGCGCCGCTTCCTGCTCGGCCTTGCGCGAGGCGGCCGAGTGCACGACCACGTCGGAGTCCAGCGAGGGGGCGGATTCCTCGGGCAGGATGATGGTGGCGCGGTCGGTGGTGAGGTCGCCGCGCAGCGTGAACTGGCCTTGCTCCAGCTTGGCCTGCAGGCCGCCCGATATGCTGACCTGGCGGTCTGCGCGCACCAGCACCTGCAGCCTGGTGGCCTGGGCGCGCAGGTCCATGCTCAGGCCGGAGTTGCTGCCATCGGCATTGGGCGGGTCCCAGCGCACGAAGCCCGAGCCCGTGAGTTCGCCGCCTTCTCGCGGTGCCGTGGTGAGGTTGCCGCTGTAGCCCAGGATGCGCGCATTGCTGCCGCGCCCGCCCTGCATGCGCAGTTCGGTCAGGTCCAGCCGGTTGCCTTGCAGGCGGGCGCGCAGCACGCCGTTTTGCAGGTCGATGCCGTCCAGCGCGGACAGGATGCTCAGGCCGTCGGCCGAGAGATTGCCCTGCCACTGCGGGTTCTGGCGGTCGCCGCTGATCTCGGCCTTGGCCTGCAGCGATCCGGTGACGCGCCAGCCGGGCGGGGCGAACAGCGCCCAGATGCCGATGTCGGGCATGCGGGCGTCGATCTGGCCGGACAGCGGGGCCTTCTCGGGCCAGGTCCAGGTGCCGTTTTGCTGGGCCAAACGCGTGCCCAGTTGGGCGGTCAGGGTGCCGGCGCGTTCGCTGTCCCAGTCGAGCTTGGCCTGCACGTCGTCGCCTTGGGCGCGCACGCTCAGGCGGGCCTGCTTGATGTGGGCGCGCATGCCGGCGCCGCGCACGGTATGCGTGCGCACTTCGCCGGGTTTGCTGGAGCGCGGCCCCGTGGTGTGGATGACGGTGGTGCCCGAGCCGTCTTCCACGGCCAGGCGCAGGTCGCCAGCGGCACGCTCGACCAGCAGTTCGGCCTTGAGCGCGGGGCCGGTGGTGTCCAGGTCCCAGCGGGCGTTGAAGCTCAGGTCGCCGCTCAGGCCCATGGCGGCCAGCGGAGGCTCCTCGGCCATGGACAGGGCATCGACCCAGGCCAGCGGCAGGGCCTGGGCGCGGCCGGTGCTGCGCAGGGCCCAGCGGCCGTCGCCGCCCTGGGTGGCGCGGGTGTCGTCCCAGGCCAGCAGCACGGGCTGCGGCGCCTCGGCATTGGCGCGGCGCTGGGCCAGCGTGGGCGGCGTGACCTGCAGGCTGCCGGCCGACGCCGTGAACGTGGTGGACAGTACGGTACGGCCCGTGGTGCGCTGGGCGATCTGCACGGGCTGCTTGCCTGCCAGTTGCAACTGCCAGGGGCCGGGCAGGTCCTGGCCCGGATTCAACCGGGCCTGCAGTCTGTCGATGCTGGCCTGCCAGTCCAGGGGCGCGGCACCGCGCGCCGTGGCAAGGCCTGCCTGCAGGGCCGTGTCGATCTGCGCGGTCTGCGTGCCACGCTTCGCCTGGCCGGTGAGGGTGAGGCTGGCCTGCTCGGGCGAGCCCCTGAGGGCCAGGCGCAGTTCGGGCAGCTCCAGCGCCTGTTCGGGCGGCGTGTTGGCGGGCAGGTAGCGCAGCTTGGCGGCCTGCAGGTCGGCCTGCAGTTGCAGGCCGCTGGCGGGAAGCGGGTCGCCCACGGCGGCCTTCATGCGCTTTTGCAGTGCGCCCCATCCGCCGCGCCAGCTGGCGTCCAGCTGGGCCTGGCCTTCGACCAGGGCCCCGGCCAGCGGGTCCTTCATGCCGGGCAGCTTGCGCAGCCACTGCGTGAGGGCGGTGAGTGACGACAGCTTGAGCTGGCTGCTGCCCTGGCCTGCGGCGGGGCTGATGTGGCCATCCAGCGAGAGCTCGGCGCCGGGCAGCTCGGCCTTCAGCACGGTCTGCAGTTTTTGCTGTTCGGTGTCGAACTGCAGGCTGCGGCTGCGCACCGAGGCCTGCAGCGCATCAAGCTGCAGGTTCTCCAGCGAGAGCACGGGCTGGGCCCAGCGGCCCTTGGTGGCGAGTTTCTCTATGCGCAGGGGCTGGCGCTTGCCTGCGGGCGCGGCCGCGGCCTGGATGTCCACGCTGAAGTCCACCTGCTGCTCGGCCGTGGTGCTGGCGCGCAGCTCGCCCTGCAGCGGTGCGGCTTCCAGGATGCTGTAGAGCGCGGCGGGGTCCAGGCGCTGGACCTTGGCCTGGCCTTCGAAGACCTTGGTGGCGGGCTCGAAGCGGCCCTGGGCGTCGATGCTGCCCGAGCCTATGGCGATCTGCGCCTGCTCCAGCAGCCACTGCTGGCCGTCATAGCGCACCGCGGCCTCGATCTGGTCCAGCGGCAGGCGCTGGCGGTCCCAGGGACCGGGCATGGCGTTGTTCAGGCGGGTCGTCAGCTGCCAGGCGGTGTTGGCGATGGCCGAGCCTGGTGCCTGGTCCGATGACTGCTCCGTGCCTGGTGCTGTTCCTGGTGTCGTGGCTGGTGCCTGGGCTGCATCAGCTGCCTTGCCATCCGGCCCGGCCTGCAATTCGCCGCTGATGCGTGTGCGCGGTCCCTGGGGCCAGAAGGCGGCGATGTCGATCTGGCTGAGCTGGGCGCGCGCGGTCTGCAGCGGCTGGGGCTGCCAGGGCCGGATGCTGGCCTCGATGTCCGCATGCATGGGTTCGGACACGGGGGCGGCTTCCTTGCGCTCCCTGGCCTTGCCGTTCTTGCCATCGGCCTTGGCGGATTTCTGTACGGCGGGAGGGGCGGGCGTTTCCTCGGACACCGTCCCGGGCTTGGCATCAACCTGGAGCTTGATGCCCAGTTGCGCAGCGGCGGTGGCCAGGGTGCCGTCGATCTGTGCCTTGGCCTGCACGGCCAGCGGTGCAGGTTTGGGGGCCTTGGCCGTGGAGGCCTCGTCGTCCGAAGCCAGGGCCGGCGCCTGCAGGTCGCCCTGCAGCTCGGCCTGGATGGCCATGGGCGCACGGGCCTGCAGGCGCAGCCTGGCCTGGTAGTTGCCATCGGCCCATTGCAGGTCGCGCACGTCCAGCTGGTGCTCGCTGCCGTCGTAGACGTAGTGGCCTTGCAGGCCCAGCACCTCGGCCTGGGGCGGGCCTTGCCAGACGATGCGCTCCACATGGAAGGGCACGTCGATCTTCACGGGCAGCACGAGCTGCTGCAGCGGTTCGACGGGTTTCTTGTCCTCGGGGTCGGGCGTGCTGGCAATGCTCAGCTCGGCGATGCGCACTTCGCCCAGGCGCACGGTGCGCGACAGCAGGGGGCGCAATTGCCAGCCGATGGTGGCGTCGCGCAGCTCCACCTTCATGGTGGGGCTTTGCCATTGCAGCCAGCCGATGCGCCCGCCCTGGAGCACGGTGCCTGTGACTTCCTTGGCCTGCAGGCTCTGGCCTGCGGGCAGCCAGCCGGCCACGCGCTGCAGGGTGTAGGCCAGCGAATCGGCGCGGCCGGCCCACCACCAGGCGGAACCCAGCAGGGCGGCCAGCAGCAGGACCAGGACCAGGAAGAACCAGAGCAGGGCGCGCAGCCAGCGGCGGCGCCGGGGCGCAGGCGAGGGAGGGGACGCCTGGGGGCTTTGATCTGGCGCGGCGGAGGAGGCAGGGGTATTCAAGCGGGAATCCACCATGGTCAGAAGTTGAAGCCCAGGCGCAGGTGCAGGCGCAGCTGTTTTTCCTGGGCGCCCCAGGCGATGTCGGCCTGCACGGGGCCCACGGGGCTGCGCCAGCGCAGGCCGGTGCCCACGCCCACGCGCATGTACATGGAGTCGGGCGCATCGCCCACGGTGCCGGCGTCCAGGAAGACGGCATGCTCCCAGTCCTGCGTGTTGCCCTTGATGACGATGGGCCGCTGCCATTCGATGCTGCCCACGGCCATGTAGCGCCCGCCGATGACCTTGCCGCTGTCGGTGCGCGCACCAATGCTCTGGTAGCCGTAGCCGCGCACGGTGTTGTCGCCACCGGTGATGAACAGCTGGGTGACGGGCAGGTCGGCATCCTTGCGGGCCAGCAAGGCACCGCCCGAGGCGCGCAGCGCCAGGCGGCTGCGGCGCTTGGTCTCGGGATCGACCTCGCCGATGGGAATCAGGCTGAGCCAGCGGCCGGAGACGCGGCCGAACGGCGTGCGCTGGGGCGTGAGCGTGGTGCCCGCGCCGACTTCCCAGGCAAAGCCGAAGCCCGAGGAGGGCGCCAGCGTGCTGTCGAAGTAGCGGCCGGTCCAGCCGTAGTTGGCCGTGACCGATGAGCTGGAGGGCGGCGCGCCCTCGCCCTGGGTCTTGGCGTAGTCGTACTGCAGGTAGTAGTTGCGGTCGATGTGGTCTTCGGATTTGGTGCGGCCGGCGCGCAGCTGCAGGCTGTTGACATCGAAGTCGCCCGAGGGCGCGCGCTCGGCCTTGGCCGTGGTGAACCAGCGCCACAGGGTTTCATCGGGCAGGGCGGTCCACTGCGTGGAGATCAGCGGGTTCTTGCGGTCGAAGCGCATGCGCGTGACGGCGCGCCAGCCCAGCCAGGGCAGGCGGTTGTGGATGTGGTCCACGCTCAGGCGCGGGCCGGTGTCGGTGCTCATGCCCACGCCGAAGACCCATTTCTGCATCTGGGCCTCGCGCACCTGGGCGATGACGGGCGTGGTGACCTGGGCGCCCTTGCGCTTGAGGGCCTCCTCATCCTCGGCGGCGCTTTCTCCCTGCTGGGGCACGTTGGCCAGCGTGAGGAAGACGGAGTCGTAGTAGCCGCTGCTGGCCAGGCGCAGCTGGGCATCGACCAGGGCGGTCTGGTCGTATTCCTCGCCCTCGGGCAGGCGTGCGATGCGGGCCGTGCCCACGGGGTCGTAGCGCTGGGCGCCTTCGATGCGCAGCGGGCCGAAGGTGTAGGCCGGGCCGGGCGCATAGGCCACGCTGACATCGGCCTCATGCGTGTCGGCGTCGATGTCGGCCAGGCTGGAGTCGATGCGCGCCAGCGGATAGCGGCGCGACTGCAGCGTGCGCAGGCCCTGGCTCTTGGCCTGGCTCCAGTTGGACTGGCTGAAGCGCTGGCCGGGCTGCAGCGGCCAGTCCTCTTCGATGGTGGCGCGCTGGGAGGCGCCGTCGGGATCGTCGGCATTGACGCCCGCAAAGCGCACCTGGCTGCGCGCAATGGTGGCGGGCTCGCCCGGGTCCACCTTGACGGTGACCTGCAGCGGGGCCTCTTCGGATTCGGGCGTTTCCTTGATCTCCACCGTGACCGTGGGGCTGAAGTAGCCCAGCGTGCCGATCAGGTCGCGCACGTTGGCGTCGGTGGCGCCCAGCAGCCGCGTGAGTTCGCGCCGCTGCAGATCGCTCTGGTAGCGGTAGCGGCGCAGTTCGAGGTGCTTTTCCAGCAGCTCGCGCACTTCCTTGGGCGCATCGACGACGAGCGAGAAGGCCGGGTCGCCGGTCGCTGCAATCAGCGACGGGTCCGTGTCCTTGTCATCATTCTTGGACGGCAGGAGGCTGCAGCCGCCGAGCATCAGGGCTGCACTCAACAGAAACAAAAACGCCGGCCCTCGGGCCGGCGCTGTCGCGGGGGGGAGCTTGGGCATCGGCCTATTTTGACAGCAGGCGCATGGCGTCTTCCAGACCTTTGAGTGTCAAAGGGTACATGCGGTTGCCCGTGAGCTGCTGGATGATGCTGATGCTCTGGCGGTACTGCCAGACGCCGGGCGGCTCGGGGTTGATCCAGGCAAAGCGCGGGAAGGCATGCGTCAGGCGCTGCAGCCATTCGGCGCCGGGCTCTTCGTTCATGTACTCCACGCTGCCGCCGGGCTGCAGGATCTCGTAGGGGCTCATGGTGGCGTCGCCCACGAAGATCAGCTTGTAGTCCTTGTTGTACTTGCGGATGATGTCCCAGGTCGGAAACTTCTCGGCGAAGCGGCGGCGGTTGTTCTTCCACATGAAGTCGTAGACGCAGTTGTGGAAGTAGTAGAACTCCAGGTGCTTGAACTCGCTCTTGACGGCGGAGAACAGCTCTTCCACGCGCTGCACATGCTCGTCCATGGTGCCGCCCACGTCCATGAGCAGCAGCACCTTCACGTTGTTGTGGCGCTCCGGGATCATCTTGATGTCCAGGTAGCCCGCGTTGGCGGCCGTGCTGCGGATGGTGTCGGGCAGGTCCAGCTCCAGCTCGCCGCCTTCGCGGGCGAACTTGCGCAGCCGGCGCAACGCGACCTTGATGTTGCGCGTGCCCAGCTCCTGCGTGTCGTCGTAGTCGCGGTAGGCGCGCTGCTCCCAGACCTTGACGGCGCTCTTGTTGCGGCCCGGCCCGCCGATGCGCACGCCGGCCGGGTTGTAGCCGCCGTGGCCGAAGGGGCTGGTGCCGCCCGTGCCTATCCATTTGTTGCCGCCTTCGTGCCGCTCCTTTTGCTCTTCGAGCCGCTTCTTGAGCGTCTCCATCAGCTCGTCCCAGCCCATGGCCTCGATGGCGGCCTTTTCCTCGGGCGAGAGCTCGCGCTCCAGCAGCTTCTTCAGCCAGTCCTGGGGAATTTCGCGCGTGAGGTCGGCCACCATCTCCACGCCCTTGAAGTAGGCGGCAAAGGCGCGGTCGTACTTGTCGTAGTGCTTCTCGTCCTTGACCAGCACGGTGCGGCCCAGGTGGTAGAAGTCGTCCAGGCTCCAGGCGTCGTCGCTCTTGGGGCCGACCACGCCGGCCTGCAGTGCCTCCAGCAGGGTCAGGAACTCCTTGACCGAGACGGGCAGCTTGGCCGCGCGCATGGTGTAGAAGAAGTCGATCAGCATGGCATCTCCCGAGGGCCCGGCGTACGCGCCCTCATGTGCGCGCCACGGCGGTGCTGCCGTCCGAATGGCGCTGCAACTGGTCCAGCAGCTGGGCGCGCGACTCGGGCCATTCGCCGCTGCGCAGGCTGTACATCACGGTGTCGCGGATGGTGCCGTCGCGGCGCAGCGCGTGGCCGCGGATCACGCCGTCCTTCCTGGCGCCCAGGCGCTCGATGGCGCGCTGGCTGGCGAAGTTGAAGCAGTCCGTGCGCCAGCCCACCACATGGCAGGACAGCGTCTCGAACGCATGGCCCATGAGCATGAGCTTGGCCGAGGTGTTGACATGGGTGCGCTGCACGCTGCGCGCGTACCAGGTGTAGCCGATCTCCACGCGGCGCACCTCGGGCAGGATGTCGTGGTAGCTGCTGGTGCCCAGCACCTTGCCGCTGTCGTCGTCCAGCACGGCAAAGGCGAAGCGCTTGCCCAGGCTGCGCTGCTCCAGGGCGGCTTCGATATAGGCACGCACATCACCGGGCTCGGGTGCCGAGGTCACGCGGATGCGCCACAGCTGGCCGTCCTGCACGGCCTCGCGCAGCCCGGCTTCATGGGCGAGGGCCAGGGGCTCCAGCCGCACGCCGTTGAAGCGCATGACCACGGGTCGCACAAAGCCCTGGTGAGCCACCGCGCCGGCCACGGGAATGGTCGTCACCTGGCCGGTGAGGGCCGGCACGCCCGTGTCGTTGGTGTGTTCGGGATGGGGCATGGGCGCAGGCCTCAGCGGTTGCGCTGGTTCATGAAGACCAGCTTCTCGAACAGGCTCACATCCTGCTCGTTCTTGAGCAGGGCGCCCACCAGCGGCGGCACGGCGACCTTGCCCTCGGCGGTCTGCAGCGATTCCACGGGAATGTCCTCGGCCACCAGCAGCTTGAGCCAGTCGATCAGCTCGCTGGTGGAGGGCTTCTTCTTGAGGCCGGGCAGGTTGCGCACGTCGTAGAACACCTTCATCGCGGCGGTCAGCAGCTCGCCCTGCAGCTTGGGGAAGTGCACGGCCACGATCTGGCGCATGGTGTCGGCGTCGGGGAACTTGATGTAGTGGAAGAAGCAGCGGCGCAGGAAGGCGTCGGGCAGCTCCTTTTCGTTGTTGGAGGTGATGAACACCAGCGGCCGGTGCTTGGCGCGGATCATCTCGCGCGTCTCGTAGCAGTAGAACTCCATGCGGTCGATCTCGCGCAGCAGGTCGTTCGGGAATTCGATGTCGGCCTTGTCGATCTCGTCGATCAGCAGGGCCACGGGCCGGTCTGCCGTGAAGGCCTGCCACAGCACGCCCTTGATGATGTAGTTGTGGATGTCCTTGACGCGCTCGCCGCCGTCGATGTCGGACAGTTGCGAGTCGCGCAGGCGGCTGACGGCGTCGTATTCGTACAGGCCCTGCTGGGCCTTGGTGGTGGACTTGATGTGCCACTGCAGCAGCGGCATGTCCAGCGCTGCAGCCACTTCCTCGGCCAGCATGGTCTTGCCCGTGCCGGGCTCTCCCTTGACCAGCAGCGGGCGCTGCAAGGTGGCTGCGGCATTCACCGCGAGCATCAAATCCTGGGTGGCGACGTAGTTCTCGGAACCTTGAAATTTCATGGGCGGTATCAGCGTAAGTATTGATGGGGACGCTTGACGGTGACTGCCATAATCGTTCGCGCTACCCGCTCAGCAGTAGGCATCCGTCAGAACTCTTGAAGGATTGTGCGCGCAAAATGATAAAAACTTTGACCACGGTATTGGCGCTGACTGTCGCATCTGTGACCCCTGTGGCACAGGCCCAGCAAAGCAAAGGTGACGCAAAGGCAGGGGAGGGGAAGATCGCCATGTGCATTGGCTGCCATGGCATCCAGGGCTACCAGGCCAGCTTCCCCGAGGTGTACAAGGTCCCCAAGATTTCAGGACAGGGCGCACCCTACATCGTGGCCGCGCTGCAGGCCTACCAGAAGGGCGAGCGCAAGCACCCCACCATGCGCGGCATCGCCGATCCGCTGACCGAGCAGGACATGGCCGACGTGGCCGCCTACTACGCCGAGCATGGCGTGGCCAAGGCCGCCGACGCCAAGGTCCGCGAGCCCAGCACCCAGGTTGCCGCGCTGCTGCAAAAAGGGGCCTGCGTCTCCTGCCACGGCCAGGGTTTTTCCAAGCCCATCGACCCCAGCTATCCGAAGGTGGCGGGCCAGTATGCGGACTATCTGTACTCTGCCCTCAAGTCCTACAAGACCGAAGGCAACCCCCACATCGGCCGCAGCAACGGCGTGATGGCCGGCATTGCCAAGCAGTTCACCAACAGCGAACTCAAGGCGCTGGCCAACTACATCGGCAGCCTTGATGGCGAGCTGCAGACCCTCCCCCAGCCCCACTTCCGCCTCGGCCAGAAATCGCAGTAGGTCGTCCTTTCCTCCAAAGCAAAAGCCCGCAGTTGCGGGCTTTGTCTTGAGGGCAATGAAGGGCCGGAACTATGCGCCGCCCGTGGCCTTGGCGCCGTCGCTGGTGGCGCGGCGCTGCACGGCGGCAATGTAGGCCTCGCCATCCGGGGGGCGGCCCGAGCGCTGGCTTTCCCAGAGCATCTGCCCCAGGCATTCCATGGTGGCGTGGTGGGCGTCATGCAGCGAGTCCAGGCGGCGGCTGAGCAGCTCCACGGCCTGGCGTATGCCGCGCGGCTGGTCGATGCTGCACTGCTCGCTGATGGACAGGTGCATGGACAGGTGCAGGAAAGGATTGGTCACGCCGGGCGTGGCGTCGTAGTCACGCAGCAGGGCGGCGTCCACGTCGGCGAGGTCATCGAAATACTCGGGATGCTCGGCAATCCAGAGGCTGGCCAGCGTCTCTATGGCCTCCATCGGCGCGCCGTTCAGCATCTTGGTGCGCACGCCGCAGAAAAAGCGCCGCACATCGGCTTGGGTGGGGTTGAACATGGTGGCGCGCAGCGTAGCACGCAGCCCTTTTGGGCGGGCACGCAAGGACTTTGCCGAGGGCCCGCCGCAAGACAGGGATCAGAGCACCTCGAAGACCCTGCCGGTCTGGGCGCCTTCCACGCTGCGCTGGTAGGCCAGGGCCACGCGCGCGGCGGGCACGGTCTCGAAGCCGGGGAAGACCGAGCCATAGGCCTGGGCCGATTCGGTCAGCAGCGTGGGGCTCACGGCATTGATGCGCAGGCCGCGCTGCAATTCGACCGCAGCGCCGGTGACGAAGCCGTGGAGGGCGGCATTCACCGTCGATGCATTGGCACCGTGGCGGATGGGCTCGGTGGCGGCAACGCCGCTGGTCAGCGTGATGGAGCCGCCGTCGCGCAGCCAGCGCTGGCCCAGCAGGGCGAGCCGCACCTGACCCAGCAGCTTGTCCTGCAGGCCGGAGTTGAACTGCTCGGCCGTCATCTCGGACAGCGGGCCGAAGTGCAGTTTGCCGGCCGTGCTGACGATGGCGTCCACCTGACCGGCGGCTTCGAACATTTTCTGCAGCGTGTCGGGCTGCGTGAAGTCGGCGCGCAGGTCGCCGCTGTTGCGGCCCACGGTGACGATCTCATGGCGCGGGGCCAGCAGGGCGTGGACAGCGCGGCCAATGGTGCCGGTGGCACCGATGAGCAAGATCTTCATGCGTTTTTCTTTCGGAAGGAGTGAACAGGCCTCCAGTGTTTTGCAAATCGCTCATGCCATAAAGTAGCGAAATCTTTTTGTACTACTAAGCATTGGTTAGCAATCCATGGACAAGCTGCGCAATATGGAGGTCTTCATGGCCGTGGTCGAGGACGGCAGCTTTGCCCAGGCCGCGCGGCGCCTGGATATCTCGGCCGTGATGGTGGGCAAGCATGTGCAGCAACTGGAAGCCCACCTGGGCGCGCGCCTGCTGCAGCGCACCACGCGGCGCCACAGCCTGACCGAGGTGGGCCGCAGCTTCTACGAGGACAGCCGCCAGGTCTTCGAGCAGTTGCGCTGGGCCGAGTCTGCCGTGGAGCGCAGCCGCAGCGCCCCGCAGGGCCTGCTGCGCATCAGCGCGCCGACCACGCTGGGCAACCATGTGATCGCGCCGCTGGTGGCCGACTACCAGCTGGCCAATCCGCTGGTGCGCGTGGACCTGCAACTGAGCGACAGCATGGCCGACCTGGTGGGCGAGAACATCGACGTGGCCGTGCGCATCGGCCCCGTGGGCGGCGAAGGCCTGGTGGCGCGGCCGCTGCAGCCCTATCGCATGGTGATTGCGGCGGCGCCCTCGTACCTGCGGCGGCGCGGGCATCCGCGTGGCGTGGACGATCTGGCGCGCCATGACTGCCTGAGCTACGCGGTCTGGCAGCGCCGCTCGGAATGGATTCTGCGCGGCGACGGCTCGGGTTCGGTGCAGTGGCCCGAAGACGCCCGCCTGCGCTGCAACAGCGGCGACGGGCTGCGCCATGCGGCGCTGCGCGGCCTGGGCCTGATCCTGCAGCCCGAGGTGCTGCTGGCCGCCGACATGGCCGCGGGCCGGCTGGTGCCCGTGCTGCAGGACTGCGTGCCACTGCCGCGCCCGGTGCACCTGGTCTATCTGCCGGACCGCCGCCAGCTGCCCAAGCTGGCGCAGTTCGTGGACCACATGGTGCGGGCGCTGGGCGCGGGCTGAGGTCCGGTTTTCAGGGGCCGGGCGGCGCCTGGTCCTTCTCCTGCTGCGCCTGGGCCTCCTGCCGCTCCTTGGCCATCTGCTCGACCAGCTGCTGGCGGCCCTGCTTGGCCACGGCAATGAGCTGGGCCTGGTCCTTGTGGTGGGGGTACATGCGCTCGATCAGCTCCAGGTTGTGCTCCCGAAAGCGCGTGGTGGTGCGCTGGGCCTCGGCAGGGCTGTGGCCCGCAAGTTCCAGCACGGTGCGCGCCGAGACCAGGCTGGACTCGAAGACTTCGCGCTCGACATGGTGCACGCCCAGGTCGCGCAACTGGTACCAGTGGGCCATGTCGCGCGCGCGGGCCACGATCTCCAGGTGCGGAAAGCGCTTGCGCACGCGGGCGGCGATCTTCAGCGATTGCTCGGAAGAGTCCACCGCGATGACCAGCACCCGCGCCTTGTCCGCGCCGGCAATGCGCAGCAGGTCCATGCGCGTGGCATCGCCGAAGAACACGCGGTAGCCGAAGGTGTGGGCCACTTCCAGCATCTCCACGCTGTGGTCGAGGATGGTGGCCGGCACGCCCTGGGTCAGCAGCACGCGTGCCACGATCTGGCCGTAGCGGCCAAAGCCCGCAATGATGATTTGAGCGTCCTGCGGCTCCGATATTTCATGGGGCCTGGCAGTCTGGCCCGCGCCGTCGACCTGGCAATCCTTCATGTCGGCAAAGCGCTTGAGCAGCAGCTTGTCCATCAGCACCAGCACCAGCGGGCCGATCAGCATGGACAGGGCCACGGCGGCCACCAGCATGGACGAGATGCTGTGGTGGAACACCTTGTACTGCGCCGCCGTCTGGAACACCACGAAGGCGAACTCCCCGCCCTGGGCCAGCAGCAGGGCGAACACCGGGCGCTCGCGCCAGGGCAGCTTCAGCACGCGGGCCAGGGTGTAGAGCACGGCGCCCTTGAGCGCCAGAAAGCCCAGCACCATGGCGGCCATGGCCCAGGGCGCGCGCAGCAGCACGCCGAAGTCGATGCTCATGCCCACGGCCATGAAGAACAGGCCCAGCAGCAGGCCCTTGAAGGGCTCGATGTTGGTCTCCAGCTCGCTGCGGTACTCGCTGTCGGCCAGCAGCACGCCGGCCAGGAAGGCGCCCAGCGCCATGGACAGGCCCACCTGCACCATCAGCATGGCAATGCCCACCACCAGCAGCAGCGAGGTGGCCGTGAAGATCTCGGGCGTGCGGCTGCGTGCGATCCAGCGCAGCAGGGGGCGCAGCAGCAGGCGGCCGCCCACCACCACGGCGGCGATGGTGCCCACGGTCTTGAGCACCTGCAGCCACAGGTGGCTGTCGGTGTGCGTGGCATTGGCGGCCTTGACCGCGCCCAGGATGGGGATCAGCGCCAGGATGGGAATGGCGGCCACGTCCTGGAACAGCAGGATGGAGAAGCCGGCCTGGCCGCTGGGCGTGCGCATGAGGTTGCGCTCGGCCATGACCTGCAGGCAGATGGCCGTGGACGACAGGGCCAGGCCCATGCCCGCGATCAGGCTCACGCGCCAGGAAAAGCCGAAGGCCCAGGCCGCCAGGAACAGCACGCCCGTGCAGGCCAGCATCTGCGCCAGCCCCCATCCCAGGATGGGCCGGCGCAGCTCCCACAGGCGGCTGGGCTGCAGCTCCAGCCCGATCACGAAGAGCATCAGCACCACGCCGAACTCGGCGAAATGAAGAATGTCATCCACATTGCTGACAAGCGACAGTCCCCAGGGGCCCATGGCAATCCCGGCACCCAGGTAGCCAATGATGGCGCCCAGGCCCAGGGCACGCGCAATGGGCACGGCCAGCACGGCGGCGGTGAGATAGAGAAAGCCGTAGGTCAGCCAGATGGGGGCGCTGTGTTCCATGGGAGCTTGGGATCTTGGAGTTGGTGTTTACCCTGGGGCAATTGATTGTGTCACTCTCACAGCCGGGTCAGCTTTCTGACAGGGTTAAAAATGCCCCCCACGCTCCCCTTGCTGCGCAAGGTCCGCTGCCCCTGGCCGGGCGCCCCCCGAGGGGGCCGTTTTCATCTTGGGGCGGCCCGGCGATGAAAAATGCCACCGAATGCTTCATCGCCCCATCCGGCTTTGCCGCGGCAGTGCACCACATCGGCTGCACAGTTTTAAGATGCCGGCCTGCTCCGTATTTTTAAGGTGTTTGGCATGGATTGGCATACTTGGATCGCCTACTTTGTGGCCTGCTGGATCATTGCGGTCTCCCCGGGCTCGGGCGCCGTGCTGTCCATGAGCCATGGCCTGTCGTATGGCGTGCGCAAGAGCAGCGCCACCATCTTCGGGCTGCAGCTGGGGCTGCTGACCATCTTGCTGATCGCCGGTGCGGGCGTGGGCTCGCTGCTGCTGGCCTCCGAATGGGCGTTCAACGCCGTGAAGATCGTCGGCGCCTGTTATCTGATCTACCTGGGCATCAGCCAATGGCGCTCGGGTGCCGCGCCCCTTGCCACCCAGGAATCCATGCCCGAGCTCAGTGTGCGCCGCCGCGTGCTCACGGGCTTCCTGACCAACGCCACCAATCCCAAGGGCATCATCTTCATGGTGGCCGTGCTGCCCCAGTTCATGACCACCAGCCGCCCGCTGTGGCTGCAACTGCTGATCCTGGCCGCCACCATGCTGGCCGTGGACACCATGGTCATGCACGGCTATGCGGCCAGCGCCAGCGCCCTGCGCGGCTTCATGCGCAGCGCGCGTGCGGTGCGCAGCCAGAACCGGGTCTTTGGCGCACTGCTGATGGCCGTGGGCACAGGCCTGTTCTTTGTTCAGCGCGCGTCCAGGTGACATCCACCCTGGACTAACCCTAGCCTGTCGCGCGCCCGACATGGAGCGCGCGGCACCGGCCCCTACCATTTGGGGCATGAAAACCTTCCATTCCTATTCCGAAGTGCGTGCCTGCGTGGGGCAGGAAGTCGCCGTCAGCGACTGGATCACCATCACCCAGCAGCAGGTGCAGCTGTTCGCCGATGCCACGGGCGACCAGCAATGGATCCATGTGGACCCCGAGCGCGCGTCCAAGGGCCCCTTCGGCGCGCCGATTGCGCACGGCTTTCTGACGCTGTCGCTGATCCCCCAGTTTTTCCAGAACTGCTTTCACATCGAAGGCGCGCAAATGGGCGTGAACTACGGCCTCAACCGCGTGCGCTTCACCTCTCCCGTGCCCGTGGGCAGCCGCCTGCGCGCGCGCCTGACGCTGCAGGCTGCCGAGCCCATCGAACCCGGTGGCCTGCAGATGACCTGGCTGGTGACCGTGGAGCGCGAAGGCGCCGACAAGCCCGCCTGCGTGGCCGAGTCCGTGGCCCGCAACTACGGCGCCAAGGCTTGAACGAAAACTGACCCCCACGCTACCCTTGCTACGCAAGGTCCGCTGCCCCCCAAGGGGGCGCTTTTCATCTTGGGGCGGCCCGGCGATGAAAAAAGCCCGCAGGGGGCACCTGCGGGCTGGCTGCGTGGTGGCAGCGGTTGCGGGGGCTGAGGCTCAGGCACCGAAGTTCAGCTGGCCCGAACGCTCGGCGGCGGCGGCTTCGCGGCGCACTTCATCGCGGCTCACTGTGGCGGTGGCAGTGTTCTGGATGGGCAGGTAGCCTTCGGCGACGGAGGGCATGGTGCCATTGGCCTGGGCGGCCTTGAGGTCGGCCATGACCTGGGCACGTGTCAGCGTGCTTTGGGTCTTCACTTCGGGCGGGTAGCTGCTGTTGTCGGCGTAGTCGAAGCCGGCAGCCTGGGCGGCGATGGCGGAGATGGAGAGGGCAGCCAGGACGGCAAAACGGCGGGTGTTCTTCATGATTCAAGTCCTTTGTTTTGTTTCTGGGACAGGGCGTTCTTTGCGGAAATCGCTTGGTAACGTAGAGCCCATGACTCAAATGTAGGACGGCTTGGAATCGGGAAAAACCCTTGGATTGGCAATGCGCTTTTTCAGCTGTTGAAACAATCGGCCGGGAACTTTCCGCCCGATCCGACCGATCGCTCAGGCCGCGCCGGCTGCTCCCTCGGCCAGGGCAGCGCCCACGAATTGCTGCTGGCGCCAGGCTTCGAACACGGTCACGGCCACGGCATTGGACAGGTTCAGGCTGCGCTGCTGCGGCAGCATGGGCAGGCGCAGGCGCTGCTGCGGCGGGAACTGCTCGCGCACCTCGGCGGGCAGGCCCTTGCTTTCGGCGCCGAACACCAGCCAGTCGCCAGGCTGGAAACCGATGGCGTGGGCGGGGCTGCTGCTGTGCGTGGTCATGGCGAACATGCGCTGGCGGTCCGGCTGGCAGTCCTGCAGGAAGGCCTGCCAGTCGGCATGGCGGCGCACGGGCGCGTACTCGTGGTAGTCGAGGCCGGCGCGGCGCATCAGGCGGTCTTCCATGGAAAAGCCCAGCGGCTCGATCAGGTGCAGGCTGCAGCCGGTGTTGGCGGCCAGACGGATCACATTGCCGGTATTGGGCGGGATCTCCGGCGCGACGAGAACGATATGGAACATGGCCCGTATTGTCTCGCGGCGGCCTATGCCCCCGGGCCTCGAACCCCCACGATCAGGGAGTGCGCGCCAGCACCAGGGCGCTGACCTCGGCCGCGCCTGCACGCCGCAGGCAGGTGGCCAGCGCATGCAGGCTGGCACCCGTGGTCATCACATCGTCGATCAGCAGGACCTTGCGGCCGCGCACATGGGGCAGTTGCGCAGGCGGCACCGCGAAGACCCCGCGCAGCTGGCGCAGGCGCAGGGCGCGCGGCAGGTCATGCTGGGCCTGTGCCGTGTGGGCGCGCTGCACCGCCTGGTGCCGCAGCTTGCCGCGGGTGGATGGGCCGGACAGCGCACGGGCCAGCACCAGGGCCTGGTGAAAGCCGCGTTCGCGCAGGCGCTGGGCAGACAGGGGCATGGGCAGCAGCAGATCGCATTGCTCCAGCTGCTCGCGCGCCCCGTGCTGCTCCAGCAGCAGGGCGGCCAGGCTGCGTGCCAGGCCGGTGTCTCCCCGGAATTTGAAGTCGCCGATCACCGTGTGCCAGGGATAGGCGTAGTCCAGCGCGGCAAGGCAGTGCGTCAGTGGCGGGGGCTTGACCAGGCAGGCGCCGCAGACCTGCTGGCCGCCGCTGGCGCCGTGCCCCGCTGGCAGCGGCATGGCACAAAGCCCGCAGCGCGGCAGCGGCCTGGCCCAGCGCAAGCGGCAGTCCTGGCACAGGCGCTGCGCCGGCCAGCGGCGGCAGACGGCGCACTGGCTGGGCAGGCCGGCATGCCAGTGCGAAAGCCATGACGCAGGCAGGTTGGGCATGGAGTCAATATACTCGCGCCGCGTCCGCCACCCCTTTGCTCCGGGGCCGGGCGCCTGTCTTTCGAGGAGCCCGGATTCCCCGCCCAGCCATGTCCCACGAATTGCCCCCCACCATCGATCCGGCCGCCGCATTGCGCTGGCAGCAGGCCGCGCCTGCGGCCTCGCCGTGGCTGCATGAGGAGGTGGCGCGCCGCATGCAGGAGCGGCTGGACTGGATCGTCAAGCCGCCCCAGCGCTGGTGCCACTGGCAGCCCGTGCGCGGCGGCCTGCAGGCCCATGCGCTGCTGCGCCAGCGCTATGCGCAGTCCGAATGCCTGGTCTATGAAGCCTCGCCGCTGCATGAGGCCGCCGCCCGCGAGCAGCTGGGCGCGCGCTGGTGGCAGCCCGCGCGCTGGACCGGGGGCACCACGCGCTTCGGCGAACCCGAGCCTGCCGGCGTGGACATGCTGTGGGCCAACATGGCCCTGCACCAGCAGGCCGACCCGCAGGCGCTGATCACGCGCTGGCACCAGGCGCTATCCGTGGACGGCTATGTGATGTTCTCCTGCCTGGGGCCCGATACGCTGCGCGAGCTGCACGCCATCTACGCCCAGCTCGGCTGGCCGCCCGCCGGCCAGGCCTTCACCGACATGCATGACTGGGGCGACATGCTGGTGCACGCAGGCTTCAGCGAGCCGGTGATGGACATGGAGCACATCACGCTGACCTTTGCCACACCCGAGCGGCTGCTGCAGGAGCTGCGCGAGCTGGGCCGCAACTTCCATCCGCAGCGCTTTGCCGCGCTGCGCGGCCGACGCTGGCAGCAGCGCCTGCACGATGCCCTGCGCGAGCGCCTGGCCGGCCCCGACGGGCAGCTGGCGCTGACCTTCGAGATCGTCTACGGCCACGCCTACAAGCCGCAGCCGCGCGTGCGCCTGGAGTCCAGCAGCGCCGTATCGCTGGAGGAGATGCGCAGCATGCTGCGCCAGCCGCGCAACACGGGTTTGCGATAGCCCCAATGTCGCTTTCCGGTCATTGATCGAAAACAAAAACGTCTACACTTTTCCCGAGCTGACAGAGACAACAGCTTTTCCCTGGGCTCGCTTTCCCGGGCCGGGAAAAGACCAGCGGTCCGCAGGCCGAAAGGGGAGACGATTTGGTGTTTCGTTTTGCCACGGGAACGAGAACGGGCCGACCCATCCAGGAGCGGCCTGCCCACGAGTTTGATCATCACCGGCTGCAGCAGTGCCTGTTCCTCTGGGAGCGGGCACTGGTCTTTCTGTCCCTGCTGTCCCCTCTTCTGTGTCGCATGCCGGGCCGCATGCGCCCCCTTTTCCAATCCGCTCCCGGCCCCCATGGCACACATGCCCTGAATGGCCGGCGTGCGCGCATTCTTCCGTCCACCTTGCTGCTGTCCTCCGAATTCATGCGCCTGCAGGCGCAGGCGGGGATGGCTGTACGCCCGAATCCTGGTCCCACGTCCGAGCTGCCGTTGATGCCGGCTGGCACGCTATTGGTGATTGCGCGCAGGCACATCTGCGGCGCTTTCATGCATGCTCGGACAGTTGAGGCCGGGAGTTGCCCTTTGGGCAGGCGTTGAACGGTCTGGCTGCGCGGCCCCCACGCTGGCGCAGCGGAGCGAGTGGATAACCCGAGGCTTAGATGTAAGTGAAAACTATGAAAAGCATTTCCACCAAGCTGGTTCTCTGGGGCTTGATGAGTGTGGCAGGGGGAGGCTCCCTTGCGCATGCGACGACAGATCTGCCAGGCGGCCCGGCCGTCAATCAGCTCAACCTTCATCCGGCGGTCACGCGCATCGCGCATGAGCAGCATTACCTGCACTGGAT
This sequence comes from Delftia sp. DLF01, assembly GCF_014852125.1. Lineage (NCBI taxonomy): Bacteria > Pseudomonadati > Pseudomonadota > Betaproteobacteria > Burkholderiales > Comamonadaceae > Delftia > Delftia sp. DLF01. Next base: position 496,404 of record NZ_JACVAZ010000002.1, on the reverse strand, counting down.
GATGCTGATCATCTGCACGGTGATCTTCATCGGCGTGTTCGCCGTGATGTTCTATTCGATCTGGAAGCACCGCAAATCGCGCGGTGCCAAGGCGGCGAACTTCCACGAATCGGCCACGGTCGAGGTGGTATGGACCATCGTGCCCTTCATCATCGTCGTGCTCATGGCGCTGCCGGCCACCAAGGTGCTGGTGGCGCAGAAGGACACCACCAACGCCGATGTCACCATCAAGGCCACGGGCTACCAGTGGAAATGGGGCTACGACTACATCAACGGCGAAGGCGAGGGCCTGAGCTTCATCTCCACGCTGGACAGCAGCCACCGCGCGCTGTCCGACAGCGGCGATGTCTCCAAGGCACCCAACGACTACCTGCTCAAGGTGGACAACCCGCTGGTCGTGCCCGTGGACCGCAAGGTGCGCATCATCACCACGGCCAATGACGTGATCCACTCCTTCATGGTGCCTTCCTTCGGCATCAAGCAGGATGCGATCCCGGGCTTTGTGCGCGACACCTGGTTCCGTGCCGAAAAGACCGGCGACTACTACGGCCAGTGTGCCGAGCTGTGCGGCAAGGAGCATGCCTACATGCCCATCCACGTGAAGGTGCTGTCGAGCGACGGCTACAAGGCCTGGGTAGACGAGCAAAAGAAGATCGCCGCCGCCAAGAAGGACGACCCCAGCAAGGTCTGGAGCCTGCCCGACCTGATGGCACGCGGCGAGAAGGTCTATGCCGCCAACTGCGCGGCCTGCCACCAGGCCAACGGCAAGGGCGCCGGTCCCATCAAGCCGCTGGACGGCAGTCCCATCGTCCTGGGTCCCACGGCCGAGATGATGCATGTGGTGCTGGAAGGCCGTGCCAACGGCGCCATGCCCGCCTGGAAACAGCTGAGCGATACCGAGCTGGCCGCCGTGGTCACCTTTGCCAAGAACCACTGGTCCAACAAGACCGGCCAGCTGGTGCAGCCGGCCGAGTTCGTGGCCGCCCGCACCGGCAAGTTCCCCGGCCAGTGAGCCCGCAAGACAGATGAGCGATTGGAGATAACAGCATGAGCGCCGTACTTCCCCCCATCCACAGCCCTGCGGGCGAGGGCCACGAACATGCGCATGAGCACGAGCATGGACACGGGCATGACGACCATCACCACCACGCCACGCCCACGGGCTGGCGCCGCTGGATGTTCGCCACCAACCACAAGGACATCGGCACGCTGTACCTGCTGTTCTCGTTCACCATGCTGATGGTGGGCGGGGTGCTGGCGCTGCTGATCCGCGCCGAGCTGTTCCAGCCCGGGCTGCAGATCGTCAACCCCGAGCTGTTCAACCAGCTGACCACCATGCACGGCCTGATCATGGTGTTCGGCGCCATCATGCCGGCCTTCGTGGGCTTTGCGAACTGGATGCTGCCGCTGCAGATCGGCGCCTCCGACATGGCCTTCGCGCGCATGAACAACTTCAGCTTCTGGCTGCTGATCCCGGCCGGCCTGATGCTGGTGGGCTCGTTCTTCATGCCCGGCGGCGCCCCCGCCGCAGGCTGGACGCTGTATGCGCCGCTGACGCTGCAGATGGGCCCGTCCATGGACACCTCCATCCTGGCCATGCACATCATGGGCGCCAGCTCCATCATGGGCGCCATCAACATCATCGTCACCGTGCTCAACATGCGCGCGCCCGGCATGACGCTGATGAAGATGCCCATGTTCGCCTGGACCTGGCTGATCACGGCCTACCTGCTGATCGCCGTCATGCCCGTGCTGGCCGGCGCCATCACCATGACGCTGACGGACCGCCATTTCGGCACCAGCTTCTTCAACCCCGCAGGCGGCGGCGACCCGGTGATGTACCAGCACATCTTCTGGTTCTTCGGCCACCCCGAGGTCTACATCATGATCTTGCCGGCCTTCGGCATCATCAGCCAGATCGTGCCGGCCTTCAGCCGCAAGAAGCTGTTCGGCTATGCCTCCATGGTGTATGCGACCTCGTCCATCGCCATCCTGTCCTTCATCGTGTGGGCGCACCACATGTTCACGACCGGCATGCCCGTCACGGGCCAGCTGTTCTTCATGTACGCCACCATGCTGATCTCGGTGCCCACGGCCGTGAAGATCTTCAACTGGGTGGCCACCATGTGGCGCGGCTCCATGACCTTCGAGACGCCCATGCTGTTCTCGGTGGGCTTCATCTTCGTGTTCACCATGGGCGGCTTCACGGGCCTGATCCTGTCGATGGCGCCCATCGACATCCAGCTGCAGGACACCTACTACGTGGTGGCCCACTTCCACTACGTGCTGGTGGCCGGATCGCTGTTCTCCATGTTCGCGGCCTACTACTACTGGGCACCCAAGTGGACCGGCGTGATGTATTCGGAGACGCGCGGCCAGATCCACTTCTGGGGCTCGCTGATCTTCTTCAACGTCACCTTCTTCCCCATGCACTTCCTGGGCCTGGCCGGCATGCCGCGCCGCTATGCCGACTATCCCATGCAGTTCGCCGACTTCAACATGGTGGCCTCGCTGGGCGCGCTGGGCTTTGGCCTGATGCAGGTGTATTTCTTCCTCTTCGTCGTCGTGCCCGCCATGCGCGGCAAGGGCGAGAAGGCGCCGCAAAAGCCCTGGGAGGCCGCCGAGGGCCTGGAGTGGGAAGTGCCCTCGCCGGCGCCGTTCCATACCTTCGAGACGCCGCCCAAGCTCGATGCCACCGCCACCCGCATCATCGGTTGATGCAAGCCCCAAGGGAGATGCACATGGACGCACAGCAACGAAAAGCCAACCTGCGGCTGGCGCTGATCCTGGTATCGGTGGCGCTGGTCTTTCTGGCCGGCTTCGTGATCAAGATCACCGTGCTCCATTGAGGGCAGGCAACAGGAGGGACGTCCGTGAGCGTGCGCAGTGAAAACGCGAAGATGGTGGGCAAGCTGGCCGTGGTGGCGCTGGGCATGTTTGCCTTCGGCTACGTGCTGATTCCCATCTACAAGCACATCTGCGAGCTCACGGGCATCAACATCCTGTCGCTGTCCGAGCGCCAGGTGCCGGGCAACGGCACGGCCGGGCGCGATGTGAAGCTGCCCGCCAACTCGCAGGTGGACAAGAGCCGCACCATCACCGTGGAGTTCGACGCCAATGCGCGCGGGCCCTGGGACTTCAAGCCGGCGCAGCGCTCCATCCAGGTCCATCCGGGCGAGCTGGCCACGGTCATGTACGAGTTCCAGAATGTGCAGGACCGCCGCATGGCGGCCCAGGCGATACCGAGCTATGCGCCGCGCCAGGCGGCCGCGCATTTCAACAAGCTGGAGTGCTTTTGCTTTTCGCAGTACACGCTGGAGCCCGGAGAAAAGCGCGAATGGCCGGTGGCCTTCGTGATCGATCCGCGCATCTCCAAGGATGTGACCACGATCACGCTGTCCTATACCTTCTTCGAGGTGGGCGGCAGGACGCCGGCCGCACCCACGGGCGAGGCGCCGGTGGCGGCAGGGCCGAAGCAGGAGCCCGCCTCATGAATGCGCCGCAGCCACGGGAGCCGCGCCGCCCGCCCAGCGTGTGGCGCACGGTGCGCGCCGTGGCCTGGTCGCTCTTCGGCGTGCGCAGGGGAAGCGAGTACCAGCAGGACGGGGAGCGCATCACGCCGCTGCATGTGATTGCGGTGGGGCTGGCGGCCATCTTCGTGCTGGTGCTGGGATTGATCGCGCTGGTCAAGCTCGTGGTCTGAGCGGCGCGGCCATCGGGGACAGAGAGTGATAGACGGGAAACCGAGAACCAAGAATTTCAGGAGCTGAGCAATGAGTGCAACCACCCACGGCAAAACGCCTTACTACTACGTGCCGGCCGAGTCCAGCCACCCCGTCATGGCGGCGGCGGGGCTGTTCTTCGTGATCCTGGGCGCGGGCAACTGGATCAATGGGCATGAATGGGGCATGTACAGCCTGGGCCTTGGCCTGGTCTGGTGGCTGGCCGTGCTCTTTTTCTGGTTCCGGGAAGCCGCGCATGAAAGCGAGTCGGGCAAGTACGGGCGCAAGATCGACCTGTCCTTCCGCTGGAGCATGAGCTGGTTCATCTTCTCCGAGGTGATGTTCTTCGGCGCCTTCTTCACCGCCCTGTGGTGGGCGCGCTCGCATTCGGTGCCCGCGCTGGGCAGCCTGGACAACGCCTTGCTCTGGCCCGACTTCAAGGCCGTCTGGCCCAGCATGGCAGCGGGCGCCACGGCCTCGCCGGCCAACAGCGTCGAGCCCTTCCAGACCGTGGGCCCGTTCTGGCTGCCCACCATCAACACGGCGCTGCTGCTGACCTCGGGCGTGACGCTGACCATCGCACACCATGCGCTGCAGGCCGGCCACCGCGCCCGCACCATCGCCTTCATGTGGATGACGGTGGTCCTGGGCTTCGTCTTCCTGTGCGTGCAGGGCTACGAGTACTACCACCTGTACACCGAGCTGAACCTCAAGCTGTCCTCGGGCGTGTTCGGCTCGACCTTCTTCCTGCTCACAGGATTCCACGGCTTCCACGTCTTCGTGGGCATGCTGATGCTGTTCTTCATCACCATGCGCCTGCATGCCGGGCACTTCACGTCCGAGCGGCATTTCGGCTTCGAGGGCGCGGCCTGGTACTGGCACTTCGTGGACGTGGTCTGGCTGTTCCTCTACGTCCTTGTGTACTGGATGTGAGGGTCTGCCCGCCCCATGCAAAAAGAAGCGCCAGGGCGCTTCTTTTTGTTTGCGGGGACAGGGGGCTTGTCTATTGCCCGGCGGTCCAGCCGGTGGGATGGATGTAGCCCAGCTTGGCCGCCAGCAGCACGCACAGGAACAGCGCGATGGACAGGCCCACGCGCAGCGCCAGTGCACGGAACATGGCGCGGCTGCGGCGCCTGTCGTCGCCCGCACCCTCCTGGTCTTCGGGATTGCGGCGCATCATGAAGAACAAGGCGCTGCCCAGACTGGCGACAATGGCCAGCAGGGCGAGAACGATCACGAATTTCATGGGTGGATTATCCGGTGCGTGTTTCCAGAATGCCAGACCGCTGGCGGTTTGTACTGATCACCTTGGCCGCGCTGATCGGCGTGGCCATCACACTGTCCCTGGGCCGCTGGCAACTGCAGCGCGCGGCCTACAAGCAGCAATTGTTCGATGCCGTGCAGCGCCAGCAGGGCCTGCCGCCGTTGGACAACGCGCAGCTGGCGCCCATGCAACCCGGTGCTGCCCTGAACACCGAGGCGGCGCCCTGGCTGCACCGGCCCGTGCGACTGCAGGGTCACTGGATTGCCGGGCAATCGCTGTACCTGGACAACCGCCAGATGCAGGGCCAGCCGGGCTTCTTTGTGCTGACGCCGCTGCGGCTGGCCGCACCGCATGAGGATGTGGTGATTACCGTGCAGCGCGGCTGGGTGCCGCGCAACTTTATGGACCGCACGGCCTTGCCCGAGGTGCAGACGCCCGAAGGCCTGGTGACCGTTGAGGGGCGCATGGAGGCCGCGCCGTCCCGGCTCTACGAATTCGGCCGTGCAGGGGCAGACCCTGATGGGCAAAAGTCGCGCATCCGACAGAATGTGGACATTGCCGAATGGGCCGTGGCCTCCGGGCTGCCGCTGCGCGAATGGAGCCTGCTGCAGACCGGCGAAGCCAGCGAAGGCCTGCGGCGCGACTGGCCCGTTGTGACGGCCGGTGTCGAGAAACACCATGGCTATGCGTTCCAATGGTTTGGACTTGCGGCCCTGATCACGCTTTTGTATGTCTGGTTCCAAATCGTCCGACGCTTTGTCCGCCCGCGCCATGCCCGCTCCTGAGACTCCCCTGGAGATGACTGTCCATGGCCTGCCACCCTTGCAGCCGGGCCTTGCCGGCGCGCAACGCACGCGCAGCGGCCGCTGGAAGATGCTGGCCGTGTTCGCGGTCTGCGCCGCGCCCGTGGTGGCCTCCTATTTCACCTACTACGTGCTGCGGCCTGGCCAGCAGCGCAGCTTTGGCGAGCTGATCGCGGCCCAGCCGGCCCTGCCTTCGGCCACGGCCACCACGCTGGACGGCGCGCCGCTGCCGCTGCAATCGCTCAAGGGCCAGTGGCTGCTTCTCAGCGTGGCGGGCGGTGCCTGCGGCAGCGCCTGCGAAAGCCATCTCTATCTGCAGCGCCAGCTGCGCGAGACACTGGGCCGCGAAAAGGACCGGCTGGACCGGGTCTGGCTCATCTCCGACGACGCACCCGTGCCCGCCCACCTGCGCCCTGCGCTGAGCCAGGCCACGGTGCTGCGCGTGCCTGAGGCCGTGCTGCGCGGCTGGCTGCAGCCCGCGCCCGGCCATGCGCTGCAGGACCACCTGTACGTGGTGGACCCGCAGGGCCACTGGATGATGCGCATGCCCGCAGGCCTGGGCATGGCCGATGCCGGCAAGGCCAAGCGCGACCTGGACCGGCTGCTGCGTGCATCGGCCTCCTGGGACACGGCAGGGCGTCCGGGCGACGGCGAGTAAGGCTGGCCAGTAGGCTTTAGTACGCCCCGGTAGACCCCGGTAGGCCGGCAGGCAGGCCCCGCAGCGCCGGGGTCTTGCGGTTATGGGTTATGGTTTGCGGCTGTGCGAAAGCGCCTTCAGCGGATGCTTTCGCCTTTTCCCTTTCCAGCCCGGGCCGGAGCGCAGCCTTTGCGGCCACGCAGCCTGCGGCAACTACCTTGTTGAGGAAGCATGAACAAACGGACAGCGCTGCGCGTTCTGGGCTTGACCGCCATGGCATGGGGCGCCCTGGCGCTGAGCGGATGCTCGCGCGAGGCAAAGACCAGTTTCCAGGGCGTCGATGTCACGGGCGCCGAGTACGCCAAGGACATTCCCCTGCGCGATGTGGACGGCAAGCAGCGCAGCATCAAGGACTTTGCGGGCAAGGTCGTCGTGGTCTTCTTCGGCTACACGCAATGCCCCGATGTCTGCCCCACCACCCTGCAGGAGCTGGTCGAGGTCAAGCAGCAGTTGGGCGCCGATGGCGACAGGCTGCAGGGCGTCTTCGTCACCCTGGACCCTGAGCGCGACACGCCCGAGGTGCTCAAGGCCTACCTGGGCAACTTTGATCCCGGCTTCGTCGGCCTGCACGGCACGCCGGACGAGACGGCGGCCGTGGCCAAGGACTTCAAGCTCTTCTACAAGAAAGTGCCCGGCAAGACCGAAGGCACCTACACGCTGGACCATTCGGCCGGCAGCTATGTCTATGACACGGCCGGCCGCCTGCGCGTGTACGAGCGCTACGGCGGCGGCCCGCAGGTGCTGGGCGCCGACGTCAAGGCCCTGCTGCAGGAAAAGCGTTCCTGATCCTGCGCGCGCCGCAGTCAATGTGACCCCCGTCACATTGACTGCGTTTAGGTGCGCTGCAGCACACCATCCCTGATGTGCATCGCCTCAGGACTGCTTAGAGTGGGCCCCGCCTGGGGGTGTCATGCCGACGCCCCGCCCATCTCCGAGAGACCTGATCCATGCGGCGAAACGTGTACGTCACCCAGCGTGAGTACCCTCTGAGCGAAGGAGAGACGCTTCTTTCCGTCACCGACCTGAAGGGGCGCATCGTCTATGCCAACGATGCCTTCATCCGCGTCAGCGGCTTCGAGGCCGCCGAGCTCTACGGCAAGGCCCACAGCATCGTGCGCCATCCCGACATGCCGGCCGCCGCCTTTGCCGACATGTGGTCCACCATCCAGCGCGGGCTTCCCTGGAGCGCCCTGGTCAAGAACCGGCGCAAGAACGGCGACCACTACTGGGTGCGCGCCAACGCCAGTCCCATACGCCATGCGGGCGCCGTGGTCGGCTACCTGTCCGTGCGCACCCGGCCCGAGCCGCGCGAGGTGCAGCAGCATGCGGCGCTCTATGAACAGATCAATGCCGGCGTGCGCTCGCTTGGCCTGCACCGGGGCTTTCCCGTGGGGCGCGGCGCCGTGGGCGCGCTGCAGCGGTGGTGGCGCTTTCGGCCACTGGCCTGGCGCGTGCAGGCCGTGGTGGCCGGCCTGTGGCTGCTGGGGTCGGCCGGGCTGTGGTCTTCCGCGCTGCAGGCATCGGCCGTGCCGCTGGCGCAGGTCTGGCCGGCATGGCTGATCTGGAGCCTGGCCTGCGTGGCGGCCGGGCAGTGGCTGCGCAGCCGGCTGCTCATGCCCCTGGCGGCGCTGCGCGGCCAGGCCCAGGCCGTGGCCAGCGGGCAGCAGACCGATGCACGGTTCCTGCAGCGCACGGACGAGATCGGTGCCATCGGCAGCGCCGTGCGGCAGACCGGGCTCAACCTGGTCTCCCTGGTCGGCGACATCCAGGGCAAGAGCGACCAGGTGCGCCGCTGCGCGCTGGCCGTGCAGCAGGGCAGTACCGAACTGAGCGATCGCACCGAAGCCGCGGCCGCAAGCCTGGAGCAATCGGCCCAGGCCATGCAGGCCCTGGCCAGCGCCATCGAGCGCAGCAGCGCCCAGGCCGGCGAGGCCGCCGCCCGCGCGCGCCACGGCGTGGACATGGCAGGGCAGAGCAGCCGCATGGTCGTGCAACTGGACCAGGGCATGCGCGGCGTGGCCCAGACCAGCGACCAGGTGGGGCAGATCAGCTCGCTCATCGACGGCATCGCCTTCCAGACCAACCTGCTGGCGCTCAACGCCGCCGTGGAGGCGGCACGCGCCGGAGAACACGGCAAGGGCTTTGCCGTGGTGGCCGATGAGGTGCGCGGCCTGTCCCAACGCAGCGCCCACGCCGCGCGCCAGATCAAGGCGTTGATCGAGGCATCGCAGCAGCAGGTGGCGCAAAGCTGCGCCATGGCGCGTGAAGTGGGCGAGGCCATGCTGGCCGTGCAGGCCGATATGCGCGAGCAACTGGTGCTGGCCGAAGGCATGCAGGCCGCCAGCCAGGCCCAGGCCGGCGGCGTGCAGCAGGTGCAGGCCGCCGTGCAGCAGCTCGAACAGATGACCCAGCACAATGCCGCCCTGGCGCGCGACACCATCGGGCACGCACAGCTGCTGGCCGGACAGGCGCAGGCGCTGGAGGCTGCGGCATCGGTCTTTCACGGCAGCGGGGCGTCCGCATGATGGCGGCGGGCTGGAGCATGGTTGCCGGCGATCCCACCGCACCGGGCGAGGCGCTGGACGAAGACCTCAAGCGCGTGGCCATGGAGGCCGCGCCCGACGGTATCTTGCTTGTGGACCGCAGCGGCCGCATCCTGCTGGCCAATCCCGCCATGCAGGCCATGAGCGGCTATGGCGCCGCCGAATTGCTGGGCCACTCGCTGCAGATGCTGCTGCCGGCCGAGGCGCAGGCGGCCCACGGGCCGCAACTGCAGTCCTACTTCGCCCAGCCCGCGCGCCGGCCCATGGGCCAGGGGCGGGACCTGTGGCTGCTGCGCAAGGACGGCAAGCGCCTGTCGGTGGACATCGCCCTGGGCCACTCGCCGCACGGCAGCGGCGTGGCCGTGGCCTTTGTGCGCGACCTGTCGCAGCTGCGCCAGATGGAAGCCTGCATGCACTACCACGCCACCCACGACACGCTGACGGGCCTGCTCAACCGCTGGCAGTTCGGGCTGCAGGTGGAACAGGCGATCTCGCAAGCGCAGGCGCAGTCTGAATCGGGCGCCGGCCCCGCGTCCTTTGCGCTGCTGCTGCTCGACCTCGACAACTTCAAGGCCATCAACGACGGTTATGGCCACGACGTGGGCGACCAGGTCCTCAAGGAGGTGGCGCGCCGCCTGCAGGTCGCGCTGGGCGGCTCGGCCACGCTGGCGCGCATGGGCGGTGACGAGTTCACCGCCCTGCTGAAGCCCTGCAACGAGCCCGATCTGCGCCAGCGCATCGACGCGCTGCTGCACGAGCTGTGCCGGCCCTGCGCCATAGGCCACTACGCGCTGAACTTCGGTGCCAGCGTGGGCGCAGCCTTCTATCCCCAGGACGCGGGCGATGCGGCCACCCTCATGCGCTATGCCGACATGGCCATGTACGACGCCAAGCAGCGCAGCCGCTCCTCCTATGCGCGCTATGCCTGCGCCATGGGCGAGGCCATGGCAGAGAAAGTGCTGCTGCACGAACGCCTCAAGCGTGCCCTGGACCGGGGCCTGCTGAGCCTGCACTTCCAGCCCCAGGTGCAGGTGCTGGGCGGCCAGGTCCAGGGCGTGGAAGCCCTGCTGCGCTGGAACGACGAGCAGATGGGCTGGGTCTCGCCCGAACGCTTCGTGCCCGTGGCCGAATCCACGGGCCTGATCCTGGCCCTGGGGGAATGGGTGATCGATGCTGCCTGCCGCCAGGCCGGCGACTGGCTGCGCGCAGGCATGCCGCTGCGCGTGGCGGTCAACCTCTCGGCCCAGCAACTGCGCCAGGCCGACCTGCAGCAGCGCCTCATGGCCAGCCTGGCTCGGCATGGCGTGCCGCCGCACCTGTTGGAGCTGGAAGTCACCGAGTCTGCCGCCATGACCGACCCTCTGCAGGCGCGCGAGCTGCTGGGCAGCCTGCTGGCGGCCGGCGTCTGCGTGGTGCTGGACGATTTCGGCACCGGCTACTCCTCGCTGGCCCACCTGCGCGATCTGCCCGTCTCGCGCGTGAAGATAGACCGCACCTTCATCGGCCCCATGCTCGACAGCCCGGCCGACGCCAAGATCGTCAAGGCCGTGATCGCGCTGGCCCGAACCCTGGGCCTGCAGGTGGTCGCCGAAGGCGTGGAAACGGCCGAGCAATTGCGCCTGCTGCGCATCCTGGACTGCGACGCCTACCAGGGCTGGCTCTTCGCCCGCGCCCTGCCGGCAGAGCAGATTCCGCCTCTGTTGCAAAGGCCTGCAGAGGCGGTGTTGGTGCAGTAAGCGGGTGGCCCGAGTGTCAGGCTGCTGGCTGCTGCGATGCGGCAGGAGCGATGGTGAGCCTGAAGCCCATGGCCTGTATCACCTTGAACAGCGTCTCGGAACTGGGCGCCCGTTCGCCAGACAGGCTTTTGTAGAGGCTTTCGCGAGAAAGTCCGGTGTCGCGAGCGAGCTGAGTCATGCCGCGCGCGCGTGCGATGTCGCCCAGCGCCGCAGCCAGTTCGGCCGGATCGTTGTCTTCCAGCGCCTGGCGCAGGTACTCCACGATTTCCTCTTCGGTGCCGAGGTAGTTGGCCATGTCGAATGGCCGCATCTTGATGTTGCTCATAGCTTGATCTCCCTGGCCATCGCCCTGGCCGCAGCAATGTCCTGCGCCTGGCTGGACTTGTCTCCGCCGCCAAGCATCACGATCAGAACATGATCGCGTTGGATGTAGTACATGCGCCAACCTGGCCCGAAAAACTCGCGCATCTCCCATAGGCCCTCGCCAACGGATTTCACGTCTCCCAGGTTTCCGCGCATGGCTTTGCCCAGGCGACGACGCAGGCGGATACGAGTTGGCATGTCACGAATGCTGTCTACCCAATCAGCAAACGCCTCGGTTTCGATGACGCTGTACATGGTTGGATTGTAGCCAGTTGGCTACAAAAGAAGCCTGGTATGGGTGTTCAGCCTCCCATCCCCTGGTACTCCAAATCCCTCACCCCACCCCCACTGATCTTCAACAACACCGCAGGCTGCAGCACGCAGTGCCATCGGTCGGGCCGCTCCAGCGCGCCGAGCTGCACCAGGCGCACAAGGCTGCGCGCGATGGTTTCGCGCGTGGTGGCCAGCAGGGCGGCCAATGCGCCCTGGCTGGGCAGGCGCACGAGCAGGCTTGACTGCAGAGCTGCCAGTTGCATCAGGGTGGCGGCCAGCTGGCGCAGCACGCCGGGGATGCGGACGATGTGGGCCCATTCCGCCAGCAGGGCGTTGTTGCAGGTGTAGCTGGTGGCCAGCGCGCGCACGAAGGCGGCATCGACCAGGCCGCGGCGCGTGATGGTGGCGATGTCCACGCAGCAGATGCGCCCCGGGCTCAGTGCCTCGAAGTGCATGGCCGAGGGCTGCTGCAGCCAGCCCGGGCTGCCCAGCGCGTGGCCGTTGCCGAACAGCGCCACAGGCCGCTGCACGCCGTCGCCGCCACGGCGGATGGCCAGGACGAAGCCGATCTTGATCACCTGGAATTCATGGGCGACGCTGCCCTGCGCCTGGAGCTTCTGGCCCTTGGCCAGGCCGCGTTCGCGGATATGCGGCAGCCATTGCTGGAATGCGGGCGCGGGCAACTGGCCCAGCAGGCAATGGGACGAACGCATGCATTCGCTGCAGCGAACCGCTGAAGGCGTGGAGGACGACGATGGCATGGGGCACGCAGGCTAGGATGCGCCGCAGCCTGGGCGGGCAGACAGCCACCCAGGGCACCGGCAGTGGACCCGGGCGGCGCGCCCCGGGAGAAGCCGTGCAGGCTAGCGGGCTATGCCGTTGAATGCAACGCGATGTAACGCGTTTCGCGCGGGATGGCGGCCATCTGCCGCTGTTTCTTGACCTGGGTCAGACGGCTGCGGTGCTGTCGGCGTTGTTGGCGCTGCCGCTGCTGCCGCTGCTGCCACTGCTGCCACTGCCGTGGGCGCGGGCCGCCTCGCGCATGCGTGCCAGCTCGCGGGCGGGCAGCGGGATGTCGCCGCTGGCGACCTTCATCAGCAGGCAGTGCAGCATTTCGGTGGACAGGCCGTGCAGCACCAGGCGGTGGCCGGCGCGCAGGGTGGACAGCGGCACCAGCGGGTGCTTGTTGTTGAGCATGACCAGATGCTCGGGCGAGGCGAGGATCTTGGCCGCATAGATGGCGACGGTCTCGTCCAGCTGCAGCGAGTTGCTGGCGCGCCAGAAGTCGTTGTCGGTCAGCAGCAGCTGGTAGACGGGCGTGTAGACCTCGATGGCGCTTTGCAGGTCCAGCAGGTTCAGGCGCCCGCGCGGCATGTCCTCAAGGCGCAGGGGCGGGTTGCGCAGCATGGCGAAGTCGGGCTCGGCCACCGGCTGCAGTTCCTGGCCTGCGGCGCGCAGCGCGTTGTTCAGGCGGATGACGAAGTTGAACAGATTCAGGTCGTGCCTGAGGAACAGGTCGTCCTTGATGTCGTCGATGCTGTCCGGCTCCAGCGGTGTGGTGGACACGGGCGTGGGCGCGTTGGCCGCGACAAAGGCCAGGATCTGCGAGCCCAGGTGGAAGTGGCGCAGGATGAGCCAGTTGGCCTCGGGCGAGACGAAGCGGTTCATGCTGAAGGCCAGCAGCCGGTGCAGCAGCCTGGAGTGCGCCCAGTTGCGCGGCAGCAGCACCTTGAGGATCTGGATGAGCACGATGCTGGTGCGTGCCAGCGGCCGCAGGAAGGGCAGCAGGTACTGGCGCGAGCCGCTGCTGCAGTCACGCAGCCAGGCGGCCTTGACGTCGTCGGGCAGCGGCGTGCTCTGGTCCAGGTACAGCGCGCGCCAGGGGCTGGGGTCGCGCTCGTCGTGGGGCGGTTCGATGAAGTCTGGTGGTTGCATCAGTGCTCCTCGGGCAGGACATGCTCGAACTGCATCAGGTACAGCGCCGCCGTGTGGCGCGCGGTGCGCACGATGGCCTGCGCCGCCGTGCCCCCGCTGCCGTCTGTGTCGTCTGTGCCGTCCAGCGCCATCACCATCTGCACGGCCATGAGCCAGCGCTCCAGGTGGTGTTCGTCGTTGGCTCCGTGGTATTCCAGGAAGCGGAAGGCATCGGGCGGCAGCGGCAGGCTGGCGCGCAGCAGCGGCAGCAGGCTGGGCACGATGCGCTGGCCCGTGCCTTCGATGATGTAGATGGCGCCCAGCAGGCCGACCGGATTGGGCGTGGCGGCCAGGCCGTGCAGGTAGGCGTTGAGCGCCTCGCCGCCGGGGTTGCGGCGCAGCCGGGTGAGGTCGGTCTCGGTGCCGCCGGCCTTGAGGTAGTCCTCGTGCAGGATGCGGAAGTCGTTCTGCTCCTCGCCCGCATGCACGTCGATCAGCGCAGCCAGCGCCGCATGTTCGCCAGTCAGCGAGGCCGCGCCCTCGCGCATCCACAGGCTGCCCTCGCGCACCTGGGGAACCCAGTGGCTCATCCAGCGCACGTAGTCCGCCGTCTGCAGCCTGCCTGTGCGTATGCGCTGCAGCAGCGGCGTGCGCCACACGCGCGAGCGGTAGTCCTGCCAGAGGCTGGCCAGTTCGGTCAGCAGCGGCGCCAGCGTGGCCGGGGCCTGGTTCGGATCGTGGGGCGGGGCGATGGTGGAGACATCGGGCAGCAGGTCCGGGGCAGCGGGAGCTTTGGCGGTGGCACTGCGTGCTGCGGCGGTGGTCGGGGTGGCGGTGGGAGCCTGGGCCGCATCCTCCACTTCCAGCAGCATGTAGCCGGCCGTGAAGCGGCCCGATTCGGGAATGAAGCACAGCACGGTGTCGCCGTGCTTCAGGCGTGCCGATTGCGTGCGCAGGAACTCGGACAGCATCACGAAGATGGAGGCCGCGCCCGTGTTGCCACGCCAGGCCAGGTTGCTCCACCAGCGCTCGCGCGGGATGCCGAGCTGGGCCTTGCCCAGCAGCTCATCGACCACGGGGATGAAGCGCTCGGACGAGTAGTGGCACAGGAAATGGTCGATGCCGCGCTCGGGCACCCAGCCCGTGTGCGCCAGGTGGGCGTATTCGTGGATGCAGACATCGAACAGGTGCGGCAGCAGGCGGATGTCCTGGCGCAGCGACAGCGCGCCTGCGGCCTCGGCATCGCCCCAGGCGGCAAAGTCCAGGTGGCTGGTGGCGCGGTCGGGCGTCAGGCCCAGCTGCATGCAGACCGGGTAGTCGCCCGCAAAGCTGCGCAGGTGCGTCCAGCGCAGCTTCAGGCGCAGGCCCGGCGCCTGGGGCAGGGCCTGAGGGCCGCCCAGCAGCACGGCGCCTGCGCCATCGGACAGCATCCAGCGCAGGAAGTGGGCGTCGAAGTCCGTGTTGTATCCCTGGGCCGCGAAGCGCGAGCGCTTGAACAGGCGCGAGGGCATTTCACTGGCTACGGCCAGGGCCAGCGAGTCTGGCGCACGGTCCACGGCCTGGGCCGCCGCCTGCAGCGCGCCCACGCTGGCGGCGCAGACGCCGTGCACGGACAGGGTCTCCATGGGCGGCGCGGCCATCTCGCCCTGGATCATGTTGGCAAAGCCGGGCATGAGCGCATCGCCGCCCGACGAGCCGCTGGCCAGGAAGCCGACATCGCCCAGCGCACGCCCGGCCTGCGCCAGGCAGTCATGGATGGCCTGGGCGGCCATGGCCGTGTTGCTGTGGACGGTGCGGCCTTCGGCGTCTATGGCGTAGTGGCGCTGGACAATGCCGTTCTCGGCCAGGATGCGGCGCTTGAGGCGCTCGGACAGGCGGTTGAGCGGCGCCACGTAGGCATCCATGCCTGCGTTGTCCACGGGTTCACCGGGCAGGAACATGCCTGCGGCATGCAGATAGACGTTGGAATAGGCGACGGGCATGGGTTCAGGGTCGTATCAGTCGTATGTTCCGGGAGGCATTTGCGCACGCGTGCGCGCCGGCGGCCAGACCGTGCCGAGCACGAAGACGCGGGCCATGTAGGGTAGCAGTCCGCCTTCGTTGAGCGCAGGGGCCACGCGCTGGCGGTAGTGTTCGCTGTGCAGGCGCGTGAGCTCGGACCAGTGGGCCTGGGGCCGCTCGTGGTGGGCCGTGTGCAGGCCGATGTTGAACAGCAGCGGATTGACCCAGCCCTCGAAGTTGCGCGCGTAGTTCAGTGGCGTGGCGCTGTCCATCCGCTGGCCGCGCGTCAGCGGCCGGCCATCGGCATGGGCGTGCTGCAGGTAGTTGGTGGCCAGCAGCCAGTGCAGGCCATGCAGCTGGGGAACGATCACCAGCAGCAAGGCCTTCTGCCAATCCAGCGACAGCAGCAGTGCCCAACTGCCCAGCCACAGCAGGTACTGGCCCATGCAGTAGCGAAAAGCGCCGGGCCAATGCCGCCGCAGCTGGCCCAGCCAGCGCAGGAACAGCGGGTACAGCACCCAGCCGGCCTGCAGCGGGTGGAGCAGGTAGCCCAGCAGATGGTTGTGGTCGCCGCCGAAGCGGTAGGTGCGTGCCATGTCGCGCGGGCCGTGGCGGAAGCGGTGGTGGTTGGCCACATGGGCGGGCCAGAACACAAAGGTCGGGTGGCCCTGCAGCAGGGTCAGCCAGTAGTCGGTGAAGCGGTTGGCCCAGCGCCCGCGCCACATGCGCAAATGCGTGTGGTTGTGGTGGATGACGCCCACGCCCAGCGTGAGGAACAGCTCGATCCCGTAGAGCCACAGGTTCCAGCCGTGCTGCCACTGCCACCACACGATCAGCGGCAGCGCCACCAGATAGGCCAGCGACTGCAGGTCGCGCCAGTGGCGCAGCCGGGGCAGCCGGGGCTGGACGTGGCGAGCAGGCGGTCGGCTCATTCCGTCCTGGGCCGGGCCGTGGCGGGCAGTGCCACGCGCGTGCGCATCAGCCGGTCCATGAAGGCCAGCGCAAAGCCGTAGTTGCCATTGGGCCGGGCATGGTGCAGATGGTGGCGCCGGCTGGCGGCCAGCGCATGCGTGTCGGACACCCCGGGAAAGAAGTCATAGTTGGAGTGGCCTATGACGTTCAGCAGCAGGCTGAGTACCGGCACCGAGGCGAGCGACCAGAAGCTGAAGTCATGCACCACCATGGGCAGCAGGATGACGTTGCCCAGCATCAGCGCCTCGATGGGATGGAAGCTGTAGGTGGACCACGGCGTGGTGACGATGGAGCGGTGGTGGTCACCATGAAAGCGCCCCAGCAGCCGCGTATGCAGCAGGCGGTGGTTGATCCAGAAATGCACATCGTTCCAGATCAGCAGCACCACGATTTCGATGGCAATGCGCCAGGGGCCTGCATCGGGCTCTAGCCGCGCCCACCCCAATTGCAGAAGGCCCCAGGGCACGATCATGCCGATGCCGAAGATCAGCACCGAATGCAGCGACTGGCGCCATTCGCGGCGCAACTGGTCGGGCTTGAGCGGGCGCGTGTCCAGCACGCGGCCCACGCCGCGCCGCTGCAGCCAGCGCGTGAGCGCCGTCATGCACCAGCCGCCGGCCGTGTACAGCACGCCGAAGAAGAGCAGGCCCCAGGCCATGACCTGCCAGGCGTTGAGTTCGGTGAAGGCTTGGGCAGCGGTCATGGCAGTGTGATCGAGCACGTCATTGCGCGTGGATTCCCTGTTCGCGGATGATGCGGCCCAGTGCCGTCACGTCCTGGCGTATGCGCAGGGCCAGGCCCTCGGGCGAGCTGCCGACAGCCTGCCAGCCCTGGGCGGCCAGGCGTGCACGCATCTCGGGCGAGCGCACGATCTCGCTGACCGCTTCGGCCAGCTTCTGCACATGGGCGGCGGGCATGGCCTTGGGCGCGGCCACGGCGTTCCAGATCTCCAGATCGAAATCCCCCACGCCCAGCTCCTTGAGGCTGGGCAGTCCCGGCGCCAGCGGGCTGCGCGCGGCCGAGGTCACGGCCACGCCGCGCAGCTTGCCGGCCTGCACCTGGGCCATGGCCAGTGCGGGCGGCAGCATGGACAGCTGCAGGTCGCCGCCCTGGATGGCGTTGAACACCTGCGGATAGCCGGGGTAGGGAATGTGTTCGGGCCTGAGCGCGGAGCGGCTCTTGAGCAGCTCCATGCCCAGGTGGCCCACCGTGCCCACGCCAGGGGAGCCGTAGCTCCAGCGGCTGCCGGCCTGGGCCGCGGCCTCCAGGAAAGCGCGGCCCTCGGGCGCGCCAGCCGGAGCCACCAGCACCAGGGGCGCCACGCCGATCAGGCTGACGGGCTGCAGGTCCTTCACAGGGTCGTAGCGCACGGCGGGGTTGAGCAGGCGGGCAATCGTCAGGTTGCCGTTGATCATCACGCTGAAGGTATGGCCGTCGCGCGCACGGGCCACCTGCTCGCCTGCGATGTTGCCGCCGGCGCCCACCTTGTTCTCGACGATGACGGGCTGGCCCAGGCGCTTTTCCAGCGGCTCGGCCAGTGCGCGCGCCGTGAGGTCCGGGGAAGATCCTGCGGGAAAGCCGACGATCAGGTGCAGCGGCTTGCTGGGCCAGTTATCGCCCGCCACGGCAGCGCAAGGCAGCAGGGCCGAAGCCAGGGCGGTGGCCAAGGCATTGGCGAAGAGGCGGCGTAGTGGCGAGATGGCGCTGGCGGGCATGGGGTACGTGGGGGCCGCAAAGGCTGCGGGCAATAAAAAACCCGGAGATTATCCGGGTTTGTCGTGAAGCGGCCTGTCAGCCCAGGCCGTCAGGCCATCAGGCGAACTCGGCCAGGGCCTTCTTCATCTTCTTCATGGCAGCCACCTCGATCTGGCGGATGCGCTCGGCGCTGACACCGTACACGGCGGCCAGCTCATGCAGCGTCATGCCGCCCGAGCCGTCGTCGTTGACCTTGAGCCAGCGCTCCTCGACGATGCGGCGGCTGCGGTCGTCCAGCGAATCCAGCGCCATGGCAATGCCGTCGGTGGCCAGGTGGTCGCGCTGGCGCGACTCGATCATGGCCGTGGGTTCGTGTGCACCATCGGCCAGGTAGGCGATGGGGCCGAAGGCCTGCTCGCCATCGTCGCTGGGCGAGGGGTCCAGCAGCACGTCGCCACCGGCCAGGCGCGTTTCCATCTCCATGACTTCTTCGCGCTTGACGTTGAGCTTCTCTGCCACGGCGTCGATCTCGCCCGAGGTCAGCGTGTCACGCAGCATGGCGCCGTCCTCGGCCATGGCGGCGTCGGACTTCAGGCCCTGCTTCATGGAACGCAGGTTGAAGAACAGCTTGCGCTGGGCCTTGGTCGTGGCGACCTTGACCATGCGCCAGTTCTTCAGGATGTACTCGTGGATCTCGGCCTTGATCCAGTGCATGGCATAGCTCACCAGGCGCACGTTCTGATCGGGGTCGAAGCGCTTGACGGCCTTCATCAGGCCCACGTTGCCTTCCTGGATCAGGTCGCCGTGCGGCAGGCCGTAGCCCAGGTACTGGCGCGAGATGGACACCACCAGACGCAGGTGGGACATCACCAGACGCCCTGCGGCGTCCAGGTCGCTGTGTTCTTTGAGCTTGCGGGCGTAGTCCTGCTCTTCCTCAAGGGTGAGCATGGGCAGGCGGTTGACCGCGGAAATGTAGGCATCCAGATTGCCCAGAGGCGGCACCAGGGCCCAGGGGTTAGCGGGTGCCAAGGTGGTCGCAATGGAGCCGGAGGCGTTTGTCATTGCAGAGTTCCTTTCTTCCATTCCTTCATATTAGCACTCGTTATGACCGAGTGCTAAAGCCAAAGTTCCGTGGGTTTTTCAGACGGTTGCACTCATTTTTGGAGTGCCAAAAGTCGTTTGTGCCTAGTCTGAGCGATTTTTGGAAACCCTGCTTGCCAGCGGTGGGCGCATATTGCTGGGAGAGCATTACAGTTTTTCCAGCAGGCTTTCAATCTGCCGGCCCAGTTGCAGCAAGGCCGGGTGCAGCTCCTGCACGATGGCCGGCAAAGGCTCCGTGGTGGAGACGCTGCAGTTCAGGACATAGATGGCATCGGGTGTCACCAGCGGCGTGGCCAGCGCAACCACTTCCGGCTGCCACGATGCGGCGCAGAAGCCTTGGCTTTTCACGGACTTGATCGCCGCCTGGATCTGCTGCTCCAGCGCAGGCCATTGGGCGCCCCTCTTGAGCCTGAAGCTGTCGAGCAAGGCCTTGCGCCTGGCCGAGGGCGCCGCCGCCAGGTAGGCACGCCCCAGTGATGTCAGTTCCATGGGAACACGCTGGCCCGAGACCACATGCCTGAGCACGATCCGGCGGTTGTAGCGGATGGATTCCAGGTAGACCATCTCGTCCCTGTCGGGACATGCCAGGCCCACGTTGATCCGGCGTGTCTCGGCGAGGGTGCGCATCAGGGGCGCCGCGATCGACAGCACCGTCGAGCCCGTGCGCATGGCGTGCGCCAGGCTCAGGACCGCCGGGGCCAGGCGAAAGGCCCGGCTCGGGTGGTCGGCCTGCAGCATGCCGCAGCCCACCAGGGTCTGCGTCAGCCGGGTGACCGTGGCCTTGGACAGGCCGGTGCGTTCCGCCAGGTCGCTGTTGCCCAGCAGTTCCGAGCCGGGCCTGAACGCACGCAGTATTTCGACGCCTCTTTCCAGGGAGCGGTTGCTCGGGGACTGTCCCGGCTTGTCATGGAGGATGGGGGATCGCCTGTTCGTCATGCTGCTGCCGCTGGTGGGAGGACGCGCTTGCCCCGATGTCGAAAGCTGTGTTCTTCCTGCCCGGGTACGGGCGCCTGATGGAAGCCAAGTATTCCACCGAATGCAAGGGAAATGCAGCCGCAGGCTCTGACGCGCTCGCTTTGGAATTTCACTGGTTGGAATATGGGGGGTCACAAGTGCAGTGCGTTTCCCTAAGCTTTCACAAGCCAGTCGCCAACGTCATCGCAACGCTGGCGCAGTGACCGGACCTCTGTCCATAGAACCAGGAGACACACCATGCCCAGTTTCGCCGCCCGCCGTTGTGCAAGGGCCATTGCGTTCATTGCCGTGCTCGCGACTGTCTGCAGCGCAGCATCTGCAGCATTCCCCGAAAAGCCCGTGCGCCTCGTCGTGCCCTTTGCGCCAGGCGGTGGAACGGACCTGATCGCCCGCACGCTGGGGGCCGAGATGGCCAAGGACCTGGGCCAGCCCGTCATCGTGGACAACAAGCCCGGTGCCGGCACGATCATCGGCACCGACAACGTTGCCAAGAGTGCGCCGGACGGATATTCCGTGGTCGTGGCTTCGTTCGCGCACGCCGTCAATCCGGCGTTGCAGGCCAAGCTGCCGTACGGGAGCAACAAGGCCTTTGCCCCGGTGATCCTGATCGGCCGCGGCCCCAACGTGCTGGTGGTGCCCGCCGCCAGCCCGTACAAGACGGTGGCGGACGTGATGGCCGCCGCCAAGGCCAGTCCCGACAAGCTGACCTATGCCTCGCAGGGCGCCGGGACTTCGGCGCATCTGGCGGGTGAGCTGTTCGCCAACCTTGCCAAGGTCCGGCTCACCCATGTGCCCTACCGCGGCGCAGGCCCGGCGCTCACCGATCTCATGGGCGGGCAGGTGGACATGATGTTTGCCACGGCGGCGGCGGTATCCACCTTCATCGACAACGGCAAGCTGCGCGTGCTGGGTGTCACCACGGCCGAGCCGTCTGCGGCCTTCAAGAACGTGCCACCCATTGCCGTCACCGTCCCGGGCTACCGCGTCGAGAGCTGGTATGGCCTGTACGCGCCGGCCGCCACGCCCGCTGCCGTGATCGATCGCCTGAACGCCGCAGCCCGCAAGGCGGCCCGCTCGCCGGACTTCGTTCGCAAGCTGGAGCACGAGGGCCTGATGGTCAATGCCGGACCTGCGGCGGAACTGGACACCTATGTGCAGGCCGAGGAAAAGCGCTGGGCGCAGATCGTCAAGCAAAACAACATCCATCCCGATTGATCGCACGGCCTGCGATCGCTTTCAAAGCACGCCATGAACTACGAACTGATCCAACTGAATGTCGCCGACGCGGTGGCGACCGTGACCCTGAACCGCCCCGACAAGCGCAACGCCATGAGTGACGACATGCGCACCGAGTTCATTGATGCCCTGGAGCGCGTGGCGGCAGACAAGGCCATCAAGGCCCTGGTGCTGACAGGCGCGGGCAAGGGATTTTGCGCAGGCGGGGACATCGCCGGAATGCAAAGGCGCATGAATGCTCCCGCGGGCGAGGTGGGCTTCAACGGCTGGCAGCGCCAGCAGCGCGTGCACCATGTCCAGGCCCTGCTGCACACCATGCCCAAGCCCGTGATCGCCGCCGTCAACGGCGCAGCGTCGGGCCTGGGGGCAGACACGGCGCTGGCCTGCGACTTCGTGATCGCCAGCGAATGGGCCAGCTTCGCGTGGAGCTATGTGCTGCGCGGCATCATCCCGGACGGCGGCGGCATGTACTTCCTGCCGCGCCGTGTGGGCCTGGCCAAGGCCAAGGAGCTGATCTTCACCGGCCGCCAGGTCAAGCTGCCGGAAGCCCTGGCCCTGGGCATCGTGGACCGCCAGGCCAGTGCCGAGACCTTGGTGGCAGACGCCCAGGCCTGGGCGCGCGAGCTGTCCTCGGCTTCTGCCACCGCGCTGGCATTGACCAAGACCATCCTGAACCAGAGCTTCGAGCTGTCTTCGCACGATGTCTTCGCCCAGGGCAGCCAGGCCCAGGGCATCTGCTACACCAGCAGTGAACACCGCGCATCGGTGGAGGCCTTCCTGGCCAAGACGGCCGGCAAGGAGTGATGCCATGAGCGAAGCCATTGCCAAGCTGCTGTCGCCGCGCAGTGTCGCCGTCATAGGCGCCTCTGCCGACCTGAAGAAAACCACGGGTCGCCCGGTGGCCTACCTGCAAAAGCACGGGTTTGCCGGCCGCATTCTGCCCGTCAATCCGCGCGTGGAGCGCATCGGCGATCTGGCCTGCTATCCCGATGTGGCCTCGTTGCCTGAAGTGCCCGATGTGGCCGTCGTGCTGCTGGGCGCCGAGCGTGCGCACCAGGCCGTCAGGGAGCTGTCGGCGCTGGGCTGCGCGGCAGCCATCGTGCTGGCCAGCGGCTATACGGAAACGGGCGAGGACGGGGCGCACCGCCAGCGGCAGCTGATCGAGGCGGCCGGCAGCATGCGCCTGCTGGGGCCCAACACCATCGGGCTGGTCAACCTGACCGACCGGATCGTGCTGTCGCCCTCGGGCGCGCTGGAGATGGACGAGTTCCCCGTCGGAGGCATCGGCGTCGTCTCGCAAAGCGGCGGCATTCTGGGCTCGCTGCTGTCGCGCGCCGCCGCGCGTGGCATCGGCCTGTCCAAGCTCATCTCCACCAGCAACGAAGTCGATCTGGAACTGGCTGACTTCATAGACCACCTGGCCGATGACCCGGCCACCAAGGTGATCGCGCTGTATGTGGAGACGGTGCGCCATCCCGCCAGGTTCCGTGCCGCCTGCCTGAAGGCCGCGCGTGCCGGAAAGCCCGTGGTGGCCTTCAAGATCGGCCGCTCCGAGGCCGGCGCCAAGGCCGCCGTATCGCACACGGGCGCCATGGCCGGTGCGGATCGCATGTACGACGCGCTGTTCCGGCAGGTCGGCGTGATCCGTGCGCAAAGCTTTGCCGACCTGCTGGACGTGCCCGCTGCGCTGGCCACGGGCCGCAGGCTGCGCGGCAGGCGCATCGCCATCCTGACGTCCACCGGCGGTGCGGGCACCCTGGTGTCGGACGATCTGGGCGTGGCCGGATTCGACACGCCGGCCCCTGACCAAGCGACCGCCGACGCACTGCGCGCGCTGCAGACCGGCAGCGAGGCTGTGCTGGACCGCAACCCCATCGACGTGACCCTGGCGGGCCTGCGTCCCGACCTGCTGCGCGGCGCCATCAATGCCTTGCTGGCAAGCCCCAGCTACGACGCGCTGGTGATCATCGTCGGCTCCTCCAGCCTGGCCATGCCTGAATTGCTGGCCGGCGCCATCCAGGACTGCCTGCCCCACTCCGACAAGCCGGTGCTGGCCTACGTCAGCCCGCATGCGCCGGAAATCGGCGCGCTGCTCACGCAACGCGGCGTGCCGGCCTTCGCGGCGGCGGAAAGCTGCACCGCCGCACTGGCGGGCATGCTGCGCGTCAACGGCTTCCAGGGTGCGCCTTCCGAGCTGGTCGTCGGCAAGGACACCCTGCAGGAACTGGACCTGCCCGTCGGCTGTCTCGATGAAGCGCAGGCCAAGGCCGTTTTCCGCCGTTTCGGCGTGCCGTGCGCGGCCGAGCGTGTGGTGCGCACCGCCGAAGAGGCCGAAGCCGCCGCGCGCGAACTGGGCGGCCGGGTGGTGCTCAAGATCCTTTCGTCCCGGATCACGCACAAGAGTGATGTGGGCGGTGTCGCCGTCGGCCTGACTGCGCAAACCATAGGTGCCCGGTTGGGCGCGATGGTGGCCGACGTGCAGGCCCGGGCGGGCGTGCGCCCGGACCGGTTCCTGGTGCAGCAGATGGTGGCCGGTGGCACCGAGCTGATTCTTGGCCTGCACAAGGATGCGCTGGGCACCGCCGTGATGCTGGGCATGGGAGGCGTGACGGCCGAGCTGTTCCAGGACACCACGCTGCGGTTGCTGCCGGACGACGGCTCACAGCTGGGGGTGCTGAGCCTGTCTGACGCCCTGGAGATGGCCAGGGAGCTCAAGACCTGGCCGCTGCTGGACGGCTTTCGCGGCCGGCCCAGGGCCGATGTCGATGCGCTGGCCCATGCCATCGTCGCGTTCTCTGCAATGGCCGCCCGGCTTGGCGACCGCGTGATCGAAGCGGAGATCAACCCGGTGTTCGTGCTGCCGCAGGGCCAGGGCGTGTGCGCGGCCGATGGTGTGCTGGTTCTGGCCTGAGGGTGCCAGGTACTGCACATTTCTTCCAAAAAAAGACGGCCTCATTGAGGGCCAATCCAAGGAGACCACGCATGCATGCGACCGAAGTGTTCGGGCAGTTTGCCGCTCAATACCACCGTACCGAGCTTCCCGAAGCCGTCATCCACCATGCCAAGCGTGCCGTAATCGACTGGTATGCCGCTTTGTTCCCGGGGCTGGGCGCGGCCCCTCTTGCACAGTTGGAGCAGGTGCTTGCCGAGGATCTGGACCGCGGGTCCTGCCGGCTTGGAAACGGCCGCATGGCCACGGCGCGGGCGGCGGCACTGTTCAACGGTTCGGCGGCCCATGCCGCCGAGGTGGACGACAGCTTCCGCGATGCCATGTACCACCCCGGGGCCGCAACCATTGCGGCGGCGTTGGCGGCAAGCCAGCAGGCAGGGGCCAGTGGCCTGGACTTCCTGCGTGCCGTGGTGCTGGGCTATGAGGTCTCCACCCGCATCGGCGTGACCCTGGGCCGGGCCCACTACCGCTTCTGGCACAACACCGGCACCGTGGGCGTCTTCGGGGCAGCGGCTGCCGCAGGGTATGCGCTGCGGCTGGATGCAGGGCAATTCGCCCATGCACTGGCCACGGCGGCCACCTTCTCTGCCGGGTTGCAGCAGGCATTTCGCATGGATTCGATGTCCAAGCCCCTGCATGCCGGGCGCGCAGCGGAGGCCGGCCTGCTGGCCGTGCAGCTTGCGCACCAGGGGGTGACGGGATCGCTGGACGTGCTGGATGGAGAACTGGGCCTGGGCCGCGCAGTCAGCGACGGGCCCGACTGGTCAGACATCGGTGCGACGCTGGGCAGGGACTTCCACATCACCCGGCTCACCTTCAAGAACCACGTCGGCTGCGGCCATACGTTCGCCGCCATCGACGCCGCGCTGGCCTTGCGCAGCCAGCATGCCCTGCGGGCAGACGACATCTGCAGCGTGGCCGTGGCCACCTATGGCCCGGCCCTGGATATCGCCTGCTACACCGATCCTGCGACGGAAAACGAAGCCCGCTTCAGTCTTCGTTTCGTGGTGGCCACGGCCCTGGTCCATGGCAGCGTGCGGCTTTCGGCGTACACCCCGGAGCGACTGGCCGATCCCGCCGTTCGCGCATTGCTTGGGCGTGTCCAGGTGGCCGTGGACCCGCAAATCGACCGGGCCTTCCCTGGCAAGAGATCGGCACGCGTGGAAATCGTCACCAGGGATGGCCGCCGCCATGGCTGGTTCCAGCCGGACCGCAAGGGCGATCCCGAGCTGCCTTTGTCGGATGGGGAACTGGAGGACAAGTTCATCGAGCTTGCCGCGCCCGTCGCCGGCGAGGGACGTGCCCGGCAGCTGCTTTCCAACATCTGGGAGCTTGAACGGGCGGGCTGCCTTGCAGGCCTCGCGGCCTGACAGGGCTGCATTGCTTGTGGATTGCAGCCTGGCCTTCAGCAGGCCTGTGACAGCTGCTCCAGGATCGCCGGGTTCTCCAGGGTGGAGGTGTCCTGCACGATGGGCTCGCCGCGTGCAATGCTGCGCAGCAATCGCCGCATGATCTTGCCGCTGCGGGTCTTGGGCAGGTTGTCCCCGAACCGGATGTCCCTGGGCTTGGCGATCGGCCCGATCTCCTTGGCCACCCACTCCCGCAGCAGCCTGGCGATGTCGGCGGCCTCGGCGCCGCTGGGCCGCGAACGCTTGAGGACGACGAAGGCGCATATGGCCTCTCCCGTCGTGTCATCGGGCCGCCCCACGACGGCGGCCTCCGCCACCAGGTCGGTCATGGCCACCAGGGCGGACTCGATCTCCATCGTGCCCATGCGGTGGCCGCTGACGTTGAGCACATCGTCGATGCGGCCGGTGATGGTGAAGTAGCCGGTGCGCGCATCGCGGACCGCGCCGTCTCCCGCCAGGTAGTAGCGGCCCTTGAATTCTTCGGGAAAGTAGCTGGCGACAAACCGCTCGGGATGGCCCCAGATGTTCCTGATCATGGAGGGCCAGGGGCGCTTGATCACCAGGATGCCGCTGTCGCCCCAGGGCAGCTCGTTGCCGGCCTCGTCCACCACGGCGGCGGCAATGCCCGGGAAGGCCAGTGTGCAGGAGCCGGGCACGAGGTCCGTGGCTCCGGGCAGCGGCGTGATCATGTGCCCGCCCGTCTCCGTCTGCCAGAACGTATCGACGATGGGGCAGCGGCCCCCGCCCACCTGCTCGTGGTACCAGTGCCAGGCAGCGGGATTGATCGGCTCGCCCACGGACCCCAGGATGCGTAGGCTGCCCAGGTCGTAGCGCGCGGGATGGACCTGCGCATCGGCGTCGGCGGCCTTGATCAGCGAGCGAATGGCCGTGGGCGCCGTGTAGAAGACCGTCACCCCATGGGCCTCGATCATTTTCCAGAAGCGTCCCGCGTCCGGGTAGGTGGGTACGCCCTCGAACACCACCTGCGTGGCGCCCAGCGCCAGCGGGCCGTAGGCGATGTAGGTATGGCCGGTCACCCATCCGATGTCCGCCGTACACCAGAAGACATCGGAGGGCTGCAGGTCGAAGGTCCAGGCGCAGGTCACGGCGGCATGCAGCAGATAGCCTCCCGTGGCGTGCTGGACGCCCTTGGGGGTTCCGGTGGAGCCCGAGGTGTAGAGCAGGAAAAGCGGATGCTCGGCCTGCACCCATTCCGGTTCGCAGACATCACTCTGGGCTGCGGTGATTTCTTCAAGCCACAGGTCCCGGGGCTGGTGCATGGCGATGGCGCCGCCCGTGCGCCGTGCCACCAGCACGTGGCGGACCTGATCGCAGCCGGGCTGGGCCAGGGCCTCGTCCACGATGCTCTTGAGGGGCAATTGCCGTCCTCCCCGCACTTGCTGGTCTGCCGTGATGACGGCGCAGGCCCCCGTGTCCGCGATGCGGTCGCGCAGCGCCGTGGCGGAGAAGCCGCCAAACACCACGCAGTGAATGGCACCTATGCGTGCACAGGCCTGCATGGCGGCCACGCCGTCAATCGACATGGCCATGTAGATGACGACGCGGTCGCCCTTACCGACGCCCAGGCTGCGCAGGGCGTTGGCCAGGCGATTGACCCTGGCGAGAAGCTGCGCATAGGTCACCTGCGTCACCGCGCCGTCATCGGCTTCGAAGATGAGGGCCGTGCGCTCGCCCAGCCCCCGCTGGATGTTGCGCTCCAGGCAGTTCCAGCTGGCGTTGAGCGTGCCGTCATTGAACCATTCGTAGAACGGGGCGCGGCTTTCATCGAGCACGCGCGTGAACGGGCGCTTCCACGCGACGAACTCACGCGCGAGCCGGCCCCAGAACGCCTGGGGGTCGGCGTCCGCCTCCGCGACGAGCCGGTCATAGGCGGCGCGCCCGCTCACGCGCGCATTGCGGGCCAGCTCTGCAGATGGGGGATAGGACGGTGCAAGGGACGGTGCAAGGTCTTGGCTCATGGTGGTTGTCTCCTGGGTCTAGAAATCAAGGGGGTCACGAAGCCGGTGCAAAAAACTCCGGTGCAAAGGCTTCGGCGCAAAGGCTCAGGCGCAAGGCCCCGGGGCGTCAGTCCCCGCAGTGCCGGCCTATCCAGCCGGCAATGGCCGCCGCGCTGCGGAAGTCGTCGCAGGAGCGGGCCGGAATGTCCGGATGGCGCTGGTTCCACAGGCGTGCCAGCGCCTGGCCGGGGCCGATTTCCAGAACGCACCGCACCTGGCGTGCGGCAATGCTGTCCATGCAGTCGTCCCAGTGCACCGTGCCCGCTATCTGCTCGGACAGCGCCGTCCGGGCGCCTGCGGCGTCACGCACCCGCCGGGCCGTGTTGCTGAACAGCGCCACGGCGGGCGCGTGCACGGCCACCTGGCCCAGGTCCTGTGCGAAGGCCTGGGCGGCCTGGCGCATCCACGGGGTGTGGGAAGCCACCTGCACGCGCAGCCGGGTGGCATGCGCGCCCTGGCGCACCGCCTGCGCCTGCGCCTGCTCCAGCGCCGCATGGGGGCCGCCCAGGATGAGGCTCTCTGGCCCGTTGCGTATGGCCACGGCCAGCCCGGTCGTCTCCAGCAGGGCGGCCATGCGTGCGGGCGGCAGGCCGCTGACGGCCAGCAGCCCGCCGCCGGGCATCTGCTGGGCGCAGCGGTCCATGGCCGCCGCCCGGCGCGCGGCCAGGGCGACGATGTCGCAGGCATCCAGCGAGCCCGCGGCACCGAACGCGGGCAGTTCCCCCACGCTGTAGCCCGCCACGGCCGAAGGCGCGGGCAGTTGCGGGGACAGCTGCATCCACGCGGCCATGGCCAGGCCTGCCAGCAGGGGCTGGGCCACGGCGTTGGACTCGGCCCACGGCGCATCCGCCAACCTGTCGCGCCAGTGCGCAACCTGCAGCTGTTCGCAGACTGCCTGTGTCCATGCATCGTCCGCCAGCCAGGGGAGCATGGCGGGATGCTGCGTACCCTGGCCCGAAAACAGCAGTGCAAAGCTCATGGCCGCTCGCAGACACGCAGCACCCAGCAGGCCGCCGCCAGGGTATCGGCCGCGCCGCCCGGTGAAAGGCGGCGCGCAACGAAATCGTCGCAAATGGCCTGCGCCCTGGACAGGCCTTCGGGATGCGCGCAGCCGCCCGCCTGGAGAAAGCGCCGCGCGGCATCCTGGCCATGGCGCAGCCCCTGCATGCCCGCGCGGTGGGCCATGTTGCAGTCGTCCAGCACCGCCATGATGTGGAACAGGGCCTCCAGCCGCGCCAAGGGAGCGGGCAGCCCGCTGGCATGCGCTCTGGCCAGCGCCGGCACGGCGGTGTCGAACAGGATGGGGAAACCCAGGGCCGCCTCCTGCGAGGCGCCCCGCAGGCCGTGGCGGCGCGCGGCGATGCCGCCGGGCAGGGCGGAGGCCCGCAGGCTGCGCTGCTGCAGCGCATCGCCCCAGTGGCGGCACAGGGCCTCGCGCAGCCATGCGGCGCCGGGAATGCAGGCCTGCTCGGCCAGCACCGCGCCGCCGGCCGCGCACAGCAGGCCCAGCATGAAGACGGCGCCACGGTGGGTGTTGATGCCGCCGGTGGCGGCCAGCATGCGCTGCTCCGCCTCGATGCCCAGGCGCTCCAGCACGGGAAACGATGCGCCCTGGCTGCCTGCCTGGGCCATTTTGGGGAAGTAGCTGCGCAGCGCGAACAGGCTGCGCATGAAGCTGTGGGCATCCATGTCGTCATGGCTGCCGCGGTCCACCAGGGTCACCAGGCCGGGCTTGGGCGTCAGCGACAGCTCGTCGTAGAGGGCCAGCGTGGCCG
This sequence comes from Delftia sp. DLF01, assembly GCF_014852125.1. Classification (NCBI taxonomy): domain Bacteria; kingdom Pseudomonadati; phylum Pseudomonadota; class Betaproteobacteria; order Burkholderiales; family Comamonadaceae; genus Delftia; species Delftia sp. DLF01. The sequence continues at coordinate 466,957 of NZ_JACVAZ010000002.1, read as the reverse complement.
CGCGGCCGATATGCCCGGTCGATGGCAAGGCCCGGGCCGGGTGGAGAAGTGCAGGTTTCATGCAGGAACTCCAGGCGCCGCAGCCGACGCACACCAGTCATGGTCTTCACGCAGTGCCACCCCGTGCAGGCCCTTGACCAGGACCGATCGCACCCTGCCTGCACGCCAGGCGGCCCATTCGCGCCAGGCCACGGCCCAGCCGCCGGGAAACACCAGCTCGGCATCCACGCGCGGGCCGTCCTGCGGCATGGCCTGCAGCAGGCTGGCCAGCCGATCGCCCTGTTCGGCGCCATCGACCGGAACCCAGAGGTCGATGTCCGAGCCGGGCCGCAGATAGGGCAGGCCCGTGATGCACTGCCACCCGTGGCTGCCGAAGACAAAGCCCGTCGCCCCGGCAGCGCGCAGGCAGTGCTGCAAGGCGCCGTATGTGGCGAGGGGCGAGGCCGAGTACGAGATCGTGTGCGAGGCCATCAGCCCATCCAGCGAGGGAAATTCGCGGGTGCCCATGGCCGCGCCGCGTGCCACATCGAAGCCCATGCGCCGCCGCTGCCAGCGCCCGGGCGCAGGCAGGCCCAGCGCCATCAGGCCGGCTGCGGCATGGTCGGCCGACTGCCGCGCGACCACCAGCGGCAGTGCATGGTCGCGCCAGTGCGTGAGGATCTCGCGCGCCTGCGCATCCCAGGGGCGTTCCAGCAGGTCCGCCCAGGCCTGCGGGCCCAGGTCCACCAGCTGGTGGCGGTGCAGGGTGTCCAGCATGCTGCGGCCTGCCTTCATCCAGCGGCCAGGACGCGCTGCACCACCTCGGCGGCCAGCTTGCGGCCGCCGCGCTCGGCGCCGTCCAGTGCGCGCATGTCCTCGCGCGGGCTGTGGGCCAGGGCGTCGCGCAGCGCCGCCTGCAGATCGCCTTGCCACAGGCCGCGCACGCCGCCCATGGCCACGTAGTTGCCCACGCCGGGGGCGAACACCGGGTTGGACTCGGACAGGGCATTGAGCAGGGACTCGGGCAGCTTGGTGATGCGCGACATGGCGGGGATGCGCATCACGCGGATCTCGGCCTCGGGCAGGGCGTAGCAGGCATCGGCGATCAGGCCCGAGGTGATGAAGCCGCCCGACAGCGCCTGGTCATAGACCAGGCCGATGACGCGGTGGCCCCGGCGCCGTGCCAGGTCGATGCAGGTGCCCAGGTGGGCCATGGCGCGGTTGATGCCCAGCAGCTCGTCATGGCGGCGCAGTTGCTGGCCCTGCGTGTCGATCAGCAGCACGATGGGGCGGCCAGGGTGCGCGCCGACCGTCTCCAGCACCACCCGGGCCTGGGCCAGGGCCAGCCGCACGCCGATGGGCGCGTGGCCCGTGGTGCCGACGATGGTGAGGGGCTGGCCATCGAACACGGCGTGGCCTTCGAGGAAATCGCCGTTGGCGTGAATCTGGTGGCCCGGGCCGAACAGGTGCTCGGCAAGTGTGTTCCATTGCATGGCGGCTACTCCTGTGAAATGCCCGTGGCGGGCGTCGTGCGCAAGGCACGCACGGCGGCGGCGTCCAGGTCGGGCACGCGCCAGGCGTCGGGCACGCCCAGGGCCTGCCACAGGCGCATGGCCTCGTCCTGCGGGCCGATGGCGCTGCCCGCCTTGAGGGCGTCCAGGGTGTCCAGCCGCGCGCGCAGCAGCGCATGCTCCTGCAGCAGCCCTTCAAGACTCACCGGACGGGAGTGGTCCAGCGCGGCGATGGCGGCGGCGCGGAAGGCCTCGACATCGTCGGCCACCAGCGCATCGCAGTCGCCGCACAGCCAGCGGTGCTTGCCGCCGGTGGTGCGCCAGACCAGGGCGCGGTCGCGCGCATCGAATTCATCGACGCCGTGCGAGGCCTCGATCACCTCCGGTCCCGACATGGCCAGGCGGCCGATGTCGCTCATCACCACCTGGTCGGCGCAGCGCGCCACGATGCCCATGCCGCCGAAGCAGCCGTTGGCCCCGCCGATGAGGACCACCACAGGGATGCCCGAGGCGCGCACGTCCAGCAGGGCGCGCATGACCTCCGACACCGCGATCAGCCCGGCATTGGCCTCATGCAGCCGAACGCCGCCCGACTCGGCCAGCAGCAGCACGGCCGCGGGCCGCTCCAGCAGGGCGCGGCGCAGCAGGCCCACGAGCTTGGCGCCATGCACCTCGCCCACGCCGCCGCCCATGAATTCGCCCTCCTGCGCGGCCACGAACACCGTGCGCCCGCCCAGCAGGCCCCGGCCGATGGCCACGCCGTCGTCAAAGGCGCTGGGCACGCCCAGCTGTGCCAGATGGGGGCTGGTCAGCCGCTCGGAGGGCGGCAGCCATTCATGGAAGCTGGCGGCATCCAGCAGCTTCGCCAGGCGCTCGCGCGCCGTGCATTCCGCGTAGCTGATCATGGCTGGCCTCCCTGCAGTTCGGCCAGGGCCTGGTCCAGCCGCAGGCTGACCACGGCCGGCGTGGCCCCCATGTCGTTGATGGACACGCGCACGCCGCCCACGGGGTGGCGTTCGCGGAAATCCTCCACCACGGCCTGCCAGATGGCGCCGAAGCCGTGTGCCGAGGTCTGCACCTGCACTTCGCAGCCATCGCCGCCCGTGCTCTCCAGCATCACCTCCAGGTTGCCCGAGCCGACCACGCCGACCAGGACGGGGGCAAAGGCGCCGGCCGGCCGGCCGCCTGCGAAGCAATAGCTCAGGGACTCCAGCCCTGCGGGTATCTCGCTCATATCGTCTCTCCTACCAGTTCCTGAATCGGCGGGGAGGCTGGTACAGCCCGCCCGAGGCCTGGGCCAGATCGCGCATGCTGCGCGCGGCCAGCAGATTGCGCGTGGCCTGGCGCGGGTCGATGCCCAGGTCCTGCGGACGGCGGATCACCCCGCGGTCACGCAGGTTCTCCACCATGCGACGGTCGCGCGCCAGGCCCACGGCCGTGTAGCCGGCCACGCCGCGGATGGCCTGCTCGCGCTCTTCGTCGCTGCGGCACAGCAGCAGGTTGGCAATGCCTTCCTCCGTCAGGATGTGGGTCACGTCCTCGCCGTAGATCATGATGGGCGGCAGGTCCATGCCGGCCTGCTCCTGCAGCGTCCAGGCATCGAGCCGCTCCACGAAGGCGGGCTGCATGTGCTCGCGGAAGGTCTCCACCATCTGCACCACCAGCTTTTGCCCGCGCGGCGTGCCTGCCGCGCCGCTGCGGCCCGCCCGCGCCTCGCGCCCGGCCTTGAGCCAGGCGGCGCTGGCATGGCGCCGGCCGCGCGCGTCCGCGCCCATGTTGGGGGCGCCGCCGAAGCCGGCAATGCGCCCCAGCGTCGCGGTGGAGCTGTTGCCGTCCAGGTCGATCTGCAGCGTCGAGCCGATGAACAGGTCGCAGGCATAGTGGCCCGCCGCCTGGCAGAAGGCGCGGTTGCTGCGCAGGCTGCCATCGGCGCCGGTGAAGAACACGTCCGAGCGCGCACGGATGTAGTCCTCCATGCCCAGCTCGGAGCCGAACGAATGGATGGACTCCACCCAGCCGGCCTCGATGGCCGGTATCAGCGCCGGATGCGGGTTCAGCGCCCAGTGCCGCGCAATGCGGCCCTTCAGCCCCAGCGATTCGCCGTAGGTCGGCAGCAGCAGCTCGATGGCCGCCGTGTCGAAGCCGATGCCATGGTTCAGGCGCTGGACCTCGTACTCGGCGTAGATGCCCTTGATGGCCATCATGGCCATCAGCACCTGGATTTCGCTGATCTGGGCCGGGTCGCGCGTGAACAGCGGCTCGATGACGTTGGGCCGGGGCGCCTGCACGACGAAATGCACCCAGTCCGAGGGAATGTCCACGCGCGGCAGCGCCGTGGTGGTGCCATCCACCATCTCGTTGACCTGGGCGATGACGATGCCGCCCGAAAAGGCCGTGGCCTCGACGATGGCCGGCGTGTCTTCGGTGTTGGGGCCGGTGTACAGGTTGCCCTGGGCATCGGCCGCGTGGGCCGCCACCAGGGCCACCTTGGGCGTCAGGTCCACGAAGTAGCGCGCGAACAGCTCCAGGTAGGTGTGGATGGCCCCGATCTCCAGCTGCCGGGCCGAGACCAGCTTGGCCAGCCGCGCCCCTTGCGGGCCGGAGAAGCTGAAGTCCAGCCGCCGCGCGATGCCGTTTTCAAACACATCCAGGTGCTCCGGCAGCGCCAGCACCGACTGCACCATGTGCAGATCGTGCACCTGCTGCGGATCGAGCTGGACCAGGGCGCGGGCCAGGAAGTCGGCCTGCTTCTGGTTGTTGCCTTCGAGGCAGACGCGGTCGCCGGGCGCCAGCACGGCGTGCAGCAGCTCGGTGATGGCGCCGGCATCGACGCTCTTGCCGGCCAGGCGCGGCCCGAGGGCGGCCCGGGCGCGCGCCAGCCTGGCGGCGCGCTCCCCGGCTTTGAGGTTCCAGGAGGGGTCAGTCATGGGATATCAGGGGTTGGCGTGACATGGAGGGGGCAGGGGGCGGGCGGTCCGGTCGAAGTGCCTGGCTAGAGGACCACGAACAGCAGCCACACGAGCAGCGGCGCCACCAGGGTGACAAGGCCGCCGTAGACCATCAGCTGGCGGAAGAAGCGGTCGCGGTCCACGCCCTTGGCATTGGCCAGGACGAGGGCGCCGTTGGTCGAGAAGGGGCTGACATCCACGATGGTCGAGGACACGGCCATGGCCGCGATGAAGCCGACGGCGCTCACATCGGAGCCGCCCTGCAGGAAGGGCACGGCCAGCGGAATCAGCGAGCCCAGCACCGCCGTCGAGGAGGCGAAGGCCGACACCACGGCGCCCACGAAGCACAGCAGCAAGGCCGCCACCAGGGGCGAGGTCAGCTGCGCCACGCTGTGGCCGACGAAGTCGATGGTGCCCATCTTGTCCATCACGCCCACATAGGTGCTGACACCCACGATGAGCATGATCTCGGGCCAGGACACCTGGCCCAGCGCGCGCTTTTGCAGGTTGGGCGCCATCAGCGTCAGCACCAGGCCGATGGTGATGGAGACAAAGCCGATGTCCTGCTTGAAGAACAGGGTGAGGACCGCGAGCGCCAGCAGGCCGACCACGGTGGCCATCTGGTAGCTGCGCGATTGCGGCGCGGCGTCCTGTTCAGGGGCGGCGCGCATCAGCGAGTCGCTGGAGCGTGCAGCCGTGTTGCGCTCCTCGGACAGGGCCTCGCCTTCGGCGTCGCCATACACCTGGGCGCCGCCCTGGGCATGCGAGACGCGCGGCGTGGCGGGCACGCTGCCATCGGCATCGGCCTTCATGCGCATCAGCCGGGCGCCGCCCATCAGGAAGAACAGCAGCACGGCCACGGCCAGGTTGACCCCCATGCTGGCCAGCATGGTGGCCATCTCGTTGAGCGGCAGGCCCGCCTTGGCCACGATCTTGTTGGTGATGCCGCCGTAGATGCTGATGGGCGAGAAGCCGCCGCCCTGCGCGCCATGGATCACCAGCAGACCCATCATCAGCGGATTGATGCCGTACTTGGCGGCAAAGCCCAGGGCAATGGGCGCGATGATGGCCACGGCCGCAGGGCTGACGGCGCCCACCGCCGTCAGCAGGGCCGCAATGAAGAACATGATCCACGGTATGGCGGCAATGCGCCCGCGCACGGCGCGCACCGCCATGCGGACCAGCCAGTCGATGGTTCCGTTGTTCTGCGCCAGCGCGAACAGGTAGGTGATGCCCGCCAGCGTCAGAAACAGGTCGGCGGGAAAGCCGCCAATGATGGCCTTGGTTCCCATGCCGGCCACCAGGGTGCCGACCAGGAAGGCCCCGACAAAGGCCAGCAGGCCCATGTTGATGGGCAATGCCGTCGCCAGGACGAACATGCCTATCAACGCGCCAATCGATATCCAATGGGAATTCATGCGATGTCTCCGGTTTTTTATGCGCCTGCAATACGTGTGCATGCTGGTATGCACGGTACGCGGCGGCCCGGAGCGCATCAATAAAGCGCGAGCGCCAACAATTACGCAGAGAGAAACAATGAAGGGTTAACCCGGCGAAGCGGGGCTGTCGCCCCCGGTATGGCGGGTCAGCCGAGCTGCCCGTCCGCGAGCCGGCACACGCTGAGCAGGGCCAGCAGGTTGGGGTCGCGTTCGCGGGAGCGCAAAAAGGTCAGCACGATGGTCTGGCGCATCAGGTACCTGGCCTGCAGCGGTATCAGCTGCACCTTCTGCGGCATCACGCCGCGCACACGCCCGGGCAGCAGCGTGTAGCCGACGCCGCCGCTGACCAGGTTCATCAGCGAGAAGATGTCATCCGTCTTCATCACCACGTTGGGCGTGAAGCCGGCCACCCGGAAGGACTCGATGAAGCCGCCATAGGTCGCAAAGCCTTCGCCCAGGCTCACGAAGTTCTCGCGCGCCATGGCGCCCAGATCGACCTCGGCCAGATGCGCATAGGGCGAGCCCACGGGCGCGGCAAAGAAAATGTCGTCCTCGAACAGCAGCTGCGTCTGCATGTCGGCGGCGTTGTCCGGCATGGCCATCAGCGCCGCGTCCAGCGTTCCGTTGCGCAGCCGCTCCAGCAGGCCGGCGTTCGAGCCCAGCACCAGTTCGGTCTGCAGATCGGGGCGGCGCAGCTTCAGCGCCATCACCAGCGCCGGCACGGTGCGGTTGGTCAGGGAGTACAGCGAGCCGATGCGGATGCGGTCCGCCGAGTAGCCTGCCACCTCGCGCGTGGCGCGTATGCCCTCGGACATGGTGGCCAGCACCTCCCTGGCGACATCGGCCAGGGTCTGCGCTGCCTCGGTGGGCTTGAGGTTGCGCCCCTCGTGCCGGAACAGGGCGCAGCGCATGCCGGCCTCCAGCGCATGCAGGGCGCGGTGCACGCTGACCGAGCTGGTCTCCAGCCGTTCCGCCGTCTTGGCGAGATTGCCTGTCTCCAGGAAGGCGAGCAGCACCTCCAGTCTGCGGAAGGTTATTTCGTCATCGATTCTCAGGCTCATGGCAACGTCACGCTCTCATCGTGGGGGACGGGCGGATTGTGGCGTTGATCGCGTTGCGTGCACAGACTCCGGTCTGTCCGGGGGCCGCGGCCCCGGCCGGCTCACGATGCGGATTGGCTGCGCTGGATGCTGCGGATGTCGAAGGCGCCGCCGGTCTGGGCCTGGTCGCTGGTGGTGACGGCCCGCTTGCCGAGCAGGGGGAAGACCAGCTCGGCAAAGCGGATGGATTCCTCCAGGTGCGGGTAGCCCGAAAGCACGAAGCTGTCCGCGCCCAGCGCGGCGTACTCGCGCAGGCGCTCGGCCACGGTGGCGGCATCGCCGACCAGGGCCGTGCCCGCGCCGCCGCGCACCAGGCCCACGCCGGCCCAGAGGTTGGGCGCCACCTCCAGCCGGTCGCGCCGCCCGCCGTGCAGCGCGGCCATGCGCGACTGGCCCACGGAGTCCATGCGCGCATAGCCGGCCTGGGCGCGGGCGATGTCCTCGTCGGTGAGCTTGCTGATCAGGCGCTCGGCATCGGCCCAGGCCTCCTCGTTGGTCTCGCGCACGATGACGTGCAGCCGCACGCCCAGGCGGACCTGGCGGCCCTGCTGCGCGGCGCGGCGGCGGATGTCGGCGAACTTTTCGGCCACGGCGGCGGGGGGCTCGCCCCAGGTGAGGTAGGCGTCCACCTGGCGTGCGGCCAGGTCGTGGGCGGCGTCCGAGGAGCCGCCGAAGTACAGCGGCGGATGCGGCTTTTGCACCGGGGGAAAGAAGTTGCGGCCCTGCTTGACCTTGAAGTATTTGCCGTCGAAATCCACGGCCTCGCCGGCGAGCAGGCGGCGCCAGATGGTCAGGAATTCATCGGCATAGGCATAGCGTTCGTCATGGGCCAGGAAGATGCCGTCGGCCTCCAGCTCGGTGGCATCGCCCCCTGGCACCACGTTGAGCAGCAGGCGCCCGCCCAGGGCCTGGTCCAGCGTGGCGGCCTGGCGTGCGCTGGACACGGGCGCGCCCAGCGAGGTGCGCAGGGCCACCAGCAGCTTGATGCGCTGCGTGACGGGCACCAGGCTGGAGGCGACCACCCAGGGGTCCAGGCAGGAACTGCCGGTGGGGATCAGCAGGCCGTCGTAGCCCAGCTCCTCGGCCGTGACGGCGATCTGGCGCATGTAGGCGTTGGTGGGCGCGCGGCCGAAGTCGGAGGTGCCGAGGTAGCGCGTGTCGCCCGAGGTGGGCAGGAACCAGAAGATGTCTGGCGATGCGTGGGGGTCTTGACTCATGGGATCTCCGGGGACGATGGAAAAGACGGTGGCGCGGCCTCGCCCGGCACCTGGCCCAGGCGCTGCAGCCGCGCGCGCACCACGCTGCGGCTGATGCCCAGCTGGCGCGCGGTCTGCACCTGATTGCCGCGGTTGCGCTGCCAGGCCTTGAGCAGCAGGGCGCCCAGCACGTGCTGCTCCAGGCCTTCGGCATGCACGTCGCACAGGCTGTCCAGCGCTTCGCCCAGGGCCAGTTCGGCGGCGGCGGCCTGGGCGCCGTGTTCGGCCTCGCGTGTGGGGACGGGATCGGGCTCGCCCTGGCTGCTGGCGATGTGCAGGTCGCCCGCACCGATGTGCATGCCCTGGGTCAGCAGCAGGCTGCGGTGGATGACGTTCTCCAGCTCGCGGCTGTTGCCGGGCCAGTCGTGCTCCAGCAGCTTGCGCTGCGCGTCCTGGCTGAGTGCCATGGGCGCGTAGCGCATGCGCTGGCAGTAGCTCGCGATGAAGTGGCGCGCCAGCGGCAGGATGTCGGCCGGGCGCTGGCGCAGCGGCAGCACGGTGAGGGTGACGACATCGAGCAGGTAGTACAGGTCTTCGCGAAAGCGCCGCGCCGCCACCTTGGTGTGCAGCGGCGCGCTGCTGGCCGCGAGCACGCGCACATCGGCCGGCGTGCGCTGGCTGGCGCCGATGCGGGTGACCGCCTTGTCCTGCAGCACGCGCACCAGCTTGCTCTGGATGTGCAGGGGCAGGTCGTCGATCTCGTCCAGCAGCAGGGTGCCGCCATGGGCGTCCTCGAAGCGGCCGGGCAGGTTGCCGAAGGCACCCGTCAGCGCACCGCTTTCGTGGCCGAAGAGCTCGGCGTTGATCAGGGCCTCGGACAGCGCGCCGCAGTTGACGGCGACAAAGGGGCCGTGGCGGCGCGGGCTCAGGCGGTGGATGTGGCGGGCCACCATTTCCTTGTCGGCGCCGCTGTCGCCCAGGATGAGGACGCCGGCCTCGCTGGCGGCCACCTGTCCCATGGTCTTGAGCAGGGCCTGCGAGGCCGGGTCTTGCAGTATCCACGGCGCGGGCGCGGCACCGTCATCGTGCGCGGCAGAGGTTGCGGGCGCATGCACGGTTGCAGGTACGGGCGCAGGTGTTGCCGAGGACTTGCCGGGCGGCCAGGTGGGCAGACGGGTGTTCATGGCGCGGCGTCACGAGTAGAAGCTGGGCTGCGGATGGGTTCCGTTGAGCACCCAGTCGCCCAGCTCCTGCAGCTTGTAGTGCAGCGGGTCGTGCAGCGTCTGCGTGCGCAGGTTGCGCCAGAAGCGGTCAAAGCGCAGCGCCGCGTGCGTGGCGCGCGCGCCCGTTGCCTCGAAGATGCGGCTGGACAGGTCCAGCCCCGAGCGCGTGGTGGCAATCTTGGCGGCCGTCACGGCCACGGCGACTTCGCCGCGCTCGTGGGCGGTCAGCGCCGGGCCACGGCGCCAGGCGGCGTCAAAGCGCTGCGCGGCCTGCAGGGTCAGCAGGCGCGCGCCTTCCAGCGCGGCCCACAGCTCGCCATACAGCGCCTGGATGTGGGGGTCTGCGCCGGCCGCATCGGCAGGGGACTTGAACCAGGGCCGCGCCTCGTTCAGCGTGTAGCCGCGCGCCTGCTCCAGCGCGCCCTGGGCAATGCCCAGGAACAGATGGGCCAGGATGAGCTGGGCCAGCAGCGGGCGCAGCGCGGCATGGGGCGTGGACAGCGGGCCGGGGTCCAGCAGCAGCTCGGCCGCCTCCACGCGCACGCGCTCGAACAGGGCCGAGCCGCTGTCGGTCTGGCGCTGGCCCATGTTGTCCCAGTCGCGCAGCAAGGTGATGCCCGTGCGCTCCGTGGGCACCACGCCGATCAGCAGCTGGCCGCTGTCGGCATCGATGGCCGAGGCCACCAGCATCTGCGAGTCCAGCGCGCCCGAGGTAAAGCTTTTCTTGCCCGAGAACTCCCAGTGGCCGGGCTGGCGCGTGGCCGTGGTGCGGCGGTCCAGAGGGTTCAGCGTATTGCCCCAGAACCAGCGGTGGCGTGCCGTCTGCAGCAGCCAGGGCCGCCACTGGGCGGGCTGGCCGAACAGCTGCACGGTGGCCAGGTGCAGGTGCTGGAAACCGTAGACATGGGCCAGCGAGCCGTCTGCCGTGGCCAGGATGCGCACCGTCTCCAGCGTCTGCACCCAGTCCGCGCCCAGGCCGCCCAGCTCGCGCGGAATGCTCAGTGCCAGCAGGCCGCTGGCGCGCAGCGCATCGCGCTCGGCCTTGGGCGTGCCGCCTGCGGCATCGCGCCGGGCCGCCGTGGCGGCAAGGCACTGCGCCAGATCCTGCGCAGTGGCTATCGGGTCCGCAGGGACGGCCTCTGCCTGGCTCACGCGGGCTGCCCGGCCAGGGCCAGGTCGGCGGCTTCGGGAACGGGCGGCTTTGCCTCGGCCTGGATTTGGGCCTGCACCAGCTGCTGCAGCGCACCGCGCAGCACTGGCGCCGACAGCTGCACGGTCAGCTCGATGCGCTGGCGCAGCGATTCGCTGTGGACCTGGCCGTCCTGGATGTCCTCGGGCGTGGAGTACACGCCAATGGGCAGGGTGAGGGCCGAGAAAAAGCCGAACAGCGGGCGCAGCTGGTGGTCCAGGATGAGTGCGTGGCGCGGGCTGCCGCCGGTGGCGGCCAGCAGCACGGGCGTGCCCTGCAGCGCGTCCAGGTCGATCAGGTCGAACAGGTGCTTGAGCAGGCCCGGCAGGCTGGCGCGAAAGACCGGCGCGCCGACGATGAGGAAGTCGGCCTGCTCGATGGCTTCGATGGCCTGCAGCGTGGCCGGCGGCAGGTCGTTCTTGGACAGGGCCGCGCCCAAGTGGGGCTGCAGGTCCAGCAGGTCGATGACCTGTGCCTGCAGCGGCAGCTCCTGGCCCAGGCGGGCATGCAGGGCGTCCAGCAGGACACGGGTGCGGGAGGGGCGGCTCAGGCTGCCATTGACGATGACAGTCTTCAGCGATCGGCTCATGGAAACTCCTTGGCGTGGGTTCCAGGAGGCAGCGCGGCATGCGGTTTGCGAAGACTGCCAGCCCGGATGAGGTGGGATGGATGCCTTCATTACAGGGCCGAACGCCGGTATGGCGAAAGAAACTTAATGCATTTGCTTATCGGTTTGGGTGCCTTGGCAAGTGCTTGTTTCTGAAAGGAATTTTGTGGCGCATGGCATGTGCTAATGCGTTCTGGCGATATGCGCACGGCCGCTGCGCCCGTCCCTGCGCAGCGCGGCCGCGCAAGGGCCTTCAGCCCGCCACGCCCGTCACGCCCGTCACGCCCACGTGCCAGTAGTAGATGGGGTCGGCGCCGTTGAGCAGGATGTCGCCCGCCGAGCGGGCCTTGTACAGCACGGGGTTGTGCGAGGCCAGGGTGCGCGCATTGCGCCAGTGGCGGTCCAGTGCCAGGTCTTCGGACAGGGCGCTGGAGCCGCCCACCTCGAACAGCCGCGCGGCCGCCTGCAGCACGGGATCGACCACGGCCACCTGGGCCTGGGCCGTGCGCAGCTCCAGGGCATGCAGCTGCTGCAGCGGCACCTCGCGCCCGGCCTCGCGCTCGCGCGCGATGCGGCCCAGTTCGGCGGCCACGTCGGCCACGGCCAGGCCTGCGATGTAGGCCGTGCCGGCCAGCTGGCCGACGATGTGCTGCACCAGCGGATCGTCCTTGGGCAGGGTGGCGCTGCCGTGGCTGAACACGCGGCGGCGCGCCTGCACATAGGCGATGGCATCGCGCTGCAAGGCCCGTGCAATGCCGGCCAGGGTGGCCAGGTGGGCCAGCTGGAAATAGGCCACCAGGGGCGTGGGCTGGGCGCGCGGGAAGCGGATCACGGCGTCGTCGGGCACGCGCACCTGGCTGAGCACGGTGGTGCCCGAGCCGGTCAGGCGCTGGCCAAAGCCGCGCCAGTCATCGAAGCGCTGCACGCCGGCCTCCGAGGTGGGCACGACGGCGTGCACGGTCTGGTCTTGCTTGCCCGGCTCCACCGCGCGCGCCACCACGGTCACCCAGTCGGCATACAGCGTGCCCGTGCTGTAGAACTTGCGCCCGTCCAGCCGCCACCAGCCGGGCTGCGCATCGGGCACCAGGGTGGTCTGCAGCGTGCCCAGGGTGCCCGTGCCCACCTCGGTGGTGGCATTGCCGAACACGGCGCCGCGCGCGGCCAGCGGCAGCCAGCGGGCCTGGGTGGCGGCATCGCGGTCGATGAGCACGCGGTCCAGAAAGCCGAAGTGCGGGCGCAGGATCTGGGCGACGTTGGAGTCTGCCTCGGCCAGCTCGGTCCACAGCGCGAACAGTTGCTCCACGCTGGCGCCGGCCCCGCCAAGGCGGCGCGGCACGCGCAGCGCGGTGAAGCCGCTGTCACGCAGCCAGGCGATGGGTTCATGGGCCAGGCTGCGCGTGCGTTCGCGCTCGGCCGCACCCTGGGCGATGCGGTCGAACACGGGGCGAAAACGCGCCTGCAGGGATGGCAGCGAGGGCGCGTCGGGATCGGCCGGGCCGTCTGTGGTTGGGCCGGGCGCCGCGTAGGCCGCAGGCTCGGTGGCGCAGGGGAGGGTGGTGGTCATGGCTTTGCAAATTCAAAGGCCCGCCAACCCGGCCTGCCTGCAAGGCAGGGCCGGGCCACGGGCCGGTGGGGGAGGGTGGCTAAGGACTTCAACGCCGCCAGCGCGCGGCGGCGTGGCTGGCGGGCAGGCGGTCGCCCTGGCCGAACAGGCGCTGGCGCAGCGTGGCGTCCTCGCCGTAGCTGGTGCGGTAGCGGCCCCGGTTCTGCAGCTCGGGCACGACCAGGCGGGCGAAGTCTTCCCAGGTCTCGGGCGCGACGATGCGGGTCAGGTTGAAGCCGTCGATCTCGCCCACGTCGATCCAGCGCTCCAGCTCGTCGGCCACATGGGACGGGTCGCCCACGATGGTGGCGTAGCGGCTGCCCAGCGTGAACTGCTCCAGCAGCTTGCGCCGCGTGGTCCAGCCCTGCTTCTGCGCGGCCTGGGCCGCCGACTGGATGGCGTTGGTGTTGCCGAAGGAGATGGGGTCGTCCAGCCCGTACTGCGCAAAGTCCACGCCGGTGCTGGCGGCAAAGTGGGCCAGCCCGCTTTCCGCGCTGGCGTGGGCCAGGTAGTCGGCGTATTTCTCGCGCGCCTCGGCCTCGGTGCGGCCGGGCACCACGGCCACGCCGGCGTAGATCTTGATGTCCTCGGGACGACGGCCCGCGTCCACGGCGGCCTGGCGCAGCTGGCGCGAGGCCTCGCGCGCGGCCTCGGGCGTGCGCGCGCCGATGAAGATGCCCTCGGCATGCCGGCCCGCAAAGCGCAGCCCGCGCGGCGAGGTGCCGGCCTGGAACAGCACGGGCGTGCGCTGGGGCGAGGGCGCGCTCATGTGGATGGCGTTGGCGCGGTAGAACGGCCCCTCGTGCACCACCGGGTGCACCTTGCCGGGCAGGGCGTGGATGCGCCGCGCCTTGTCGGCGATCACGGCGCCCTCTTCCCAGCTGCCTTCCCAGAGCTTGTAGGAAAGCTCCAGGAAGTCGTCGGCGCGGTCGTAGCGGCTGTCGTGCTCGGCCAGGCCGTTCTGGCCCAGTCCGCGCGCGCCGCTGTCCACATAGCCGGTGACGATGTTCCAGCCGATGCGGCCGTTGGTCAGCTGGTCCAGCGTGGTCACGTCGCGCGCGAAGGTATAGGGCTGGTGCGCGCCCACGGTGGCCGTGAGGCCGAAGCCGATGTGCCGCGTCACCGCCGCCATGGCCGAGACCAGCAGCCAGGGGTTGTTGACGGGCAGCTGTATGCCTTCGCGCAGGGTCAGGTCCACGCCGCCCTGGTAGACGTCGTAGTAGCCGACCACGTCGGCGATGAAGATGCCGTCGAACAGGCCTTCCTCCAGCACCCTGGCGATGTGGGTCCAGTAGGCCAGCGAGCCGTACTCGGTGGAGCGGTCGCGCGGATGGGTCCACAGGCCGTGGTGTATGTGGCCCACGCAGTTCATGTTGAAGGCGTTGACGTGGATGTGGCGCTTGGCTTGCGTCATGGGGCGGGTCCTGCAGTCCGTTGCGTCAGTTCTTCAACCAGGCCAGGCGGTAGAGCTTCTGGTCGTTCAGGTAGAAGGCGTGGATGGTCTTGCGCACCACGTCGGAGTTTTTGTAGATGTCCAGGAAGCGGGCGATGCGCGGGTCGGCCGCGCGGTCGCTGCGGGCCACGAACTGGATGGCCCAGGAGTCGTCCTCGTAGCTGGTGTACGCCAGGCCCTTGCTGGCATCGAAGGCCTTGGAGGCGATGATGAAATACGGAAAGCCCTGGGCCAGGTCCACGTCGGGCGTGGTGCGCGCCAGCTGCGGGCCCTCGATCTCCACGAACTGCAGCTTCCTGGGGTTGGAGACGATGTCCGCCTGGGTGCCCAGCAGCCCGGTGTCGGGGCGCAGCGTGATCAGGCCCGCGTGCTGCAGCAGGCGCAGGCCGCGGCCCACGTTGACGGGGTCGCTGGCAATGGCCACCTTGGCGCCCGTGGGCAGGTCGGCCAGGGATTTGTGGCGCGTGGAGTACAGGCCCAGATAGGACAGGATGCCCGCCTGCACGCTGGTGAACTTGAAGCCCTTGCTGCGCGCTGCATTGGCCAGGTAGTTGCTGTTCTGGTAGTAGTTGAGGTCGATGTCGCCCGCGTCCAGCGCCACGTTGGGCGTGGCCCAGTCGGTGAATTCCACCACCTGCACGTCCAGGCCCTGCTTCTTGGCCTCCTTGGCGGCGGCTTCCACCGAGTCCGCGAAGATGCCCGGCACCACGCCGATCTTCAGGGGCGCGGCCAGGGCGCTGCCCGCGAGCAGGGCAGCGCCCAGGAAGGCGGCCAGCCGGGGCCAGAGTGTGGGGGAGGTCGTTGTCATCATTGCATTCCTGTGTCGTTGGTAAAGGTCAGAGCGCGCCATGGCGCGGCGGGCGTATGCCGTTGAGCACGTAGTTGCCCACGGCGTGGTATTTCCAGCGCACGGGGTCGTGCAGGGTGTGGGTGCGCGCGTTGCGCCAGAAGCGGTCCAGGCCCTGTCCCGCCAGGGTGGAAGCCGTGCCCGCCAGCTCGAACAGCTTGCTGCCCGCCAGCAGGCTGGCGCTGGTGCTCAGCGCCTTGGCCTGGGCCACGGCCACCGAGGCGGCGGCCACGCTGTCGTCCGTGGGCGCGCGCTGGGCGGCGTCCACGGCCAGGGCCGCGCGGGCCACCAGGGCATCGGCGGCGCGCAGGCGCACGTGGACATTGCCCAGTTGCTGCAGCAGCAGCGGGTCCTGCGTGGCGCTGGCCACGCCCGCGTCCACCCAGGGCCGCGCATGCTCGCGGATGAAGGGCAGGGCGGCCTGCAGCGCGCCGTGGCCAATGCCCGCGTCCAGGGCGGCATGGATGATCTGGGCGAAGGGGCCGATGGTGGTGGGCCGCTCGAAGGAACTGGTGAAGGGCACCACCCATTCGGGCTCCACGCGCACGCGATCGAACTGCACGGAGCCGCTGCCCGTCACGCGCTGGCCGAAGCCGTCCCAGTCGTCGGTGACGGTGACGCCGGCCGCATCGCGCGGGATGAAGACCAGATACATGCGCTCGCCCTGCCCCGGCGCCTCTTCCTGCGCGCTGACCAGGGTGGGAATCCAGTGCGCGAACAGGGCGCCCGTGCAATAGAACTTGCGCCCCTGCACTAACCAGCCGCCGCTCTCGCGCAGCAGCCGGGTGCGGCGCTGGAAGTCGCGGTGGCCGATCTCGGCCAGCGCATTGCCCAGGCGCTCGCCGCGCAGCACACGGTCATAGAAGAAGGCCTTTTGCGCGGGCGATCCGCCCACGCGCAGCACTTCCAGCGAGTAGTAGTGGTTCTGCGGAATGTGGCCGAAGTTGCCATCGGCCGCCGCAATCAGGGCAATGGCCCGCGTCAGCGTGGCCGTGGACACGCCCGCGCCGCCGTACTCCCGGGGAATGGTGATGCCCCACAGGCCGCTCTGGCTGAACTGCTCCACCTCCTGCCAGGGCAGCAGGCGGTCGCGGTCGCGCGCCAGGGCGCCGGGGGCGATGAGGGCGGCAAAACTGCGGGCCGCCTCCAGCGCCTCGGCCTCGCTGCCGATGATGTGGGCGGGCCGGGCGGGAGGCGCTGCGGGAGCGGGCTGGCTGCCCGGTGTGGAGGCCAGGGCCTGCAGCTCTTGGGTCGATGTCTGTGTCATGGCGGTCAGTTCCACTGGTGGCGGCGCGGCAGGGCGCCGTTGAGCAGGTAGTTGCCCAGCAGGTGGTATTTCCAGCGCACGGGGTCGTGCAGCGTGTGCACGCGGGCGTTGCGCCAGTGGCGGTCCAGGCGGTGGGCAGCGCGGCTGGCCGAGGAGCCGGCCAGCGCGAACAGGTGCTCGCCGGCCTGCAGCGCGGCCTCGGTGGTGAGGATCTTGGCCTCGGCCACGGCCACCGAGGCCTGGGCGCTGGCCTGCTCGTCCACCGCGCCACCAGCCGTTGCAGCAAGCGTATCCAGCGTGCGCGCGGCCTCCAGCAGCACGGCATGGGCCGCGTCCACCTCGATCTGCAGCTGGCCGACCTCGTGGATGAGGTGGGGATCGTCGCTGGCGCGCGCCACGCCGGAGTCCATCCAGGGCCGGCTCTTGTCGCGCACGAAGTCCACCGCGTCGCGCAGCGCGCCCAGGGCAATGCCCGCGTCGATGGAGGCCTGGATCAGCTGCGACACCGGGCCGGACAGCGAGGGCGTGGCCTCGAACTGCCAGGCAGGCACCACGTCCTCGGGCTGTACCTGCACCTGGTCCAGCTGCACGCTGCCGCTGGCCGTGGTGCGCTGGCCGAAGGAGTCCCAGTCGTCGAACACGGTCACGCCTGGCGCATCGCGCCGCACCCAGACCTGCACGATGCGGCCTTCCTCGTCCTGGGCGCGAAACGGCACCCAGTGCGCGAAGGCCGAGCCCGTGGAGTAAAAGCGCGTGCCGCTGACGCGCAGGCCGCCATCGGCATCGCGCGACAGGCGCGCCGTGGCCTCCAGCACATGGGCCGCGCGCCCCTTGCGCTCCGGCCCGGCATTGCCCAGGCGGTGGCCGGCCAGCACGTCGGCGAACCAGCGGCGCTTCTGGGGCTCGCTGCCCATGTCCCGCAGGTTCTGCAGCACGGCGAAATGGTTCTGCGGAATCTGGCCCAGCGAAGGGTCGGCCGCGCACAGCGTGACGAAGACCTGGGCCAGCGTCTCGTACGAGGCGCCCAGGCCGCCGTAGGCGCGGGGCACGGTGATGGCGCCCAGCCCGCTGGCCGTGTGGCGCTCGATTTCCTGCCAGGGCAGGCGCCGCTCATGGTCGCGGGCGGCTGCGTCCACGCGCCATTCATCGGCCAGGGCCTGGGCGGCCTGCAGAGCCTCGGCCTCGCTGGTGATGCGGTGCGGGGTGGAGGGCGGCAGGGGCAGGCGCCGCAGCGCCCCGCCCGGGGTGTGGTGTGTGTTGCCGGGCAAGGCTGCGCCCAGGGCATCCGGTGTGGTCATTCCGTGCCTCGTTGCTGAGTCGGTGGGGAGAGGGCCGCCAGGCGGCGGCCCCGGAGGGAAAGGCGTGGTGCCTGTTTTCAGCGTCAGCGGCTGCGCAGCCGGCGCACGTAGCGGTCGCCCAGCACCTGGACCACGGTGACCAGCGCGATCAGCACGGCAATCACCAGCAGCATCACCTGGGTGTCGAAGCGCTGGTAGCCGTAGCGGATGGCCAGGTCGCCCAGGCCGCCCGCGCCCACGGCGCCGGCCATGGCCGAGGAGCTGATCAGCGCCACCAGGGTGATGGTGAAGCCGCCCACGATGCCGGGCAGGGCCTCGGGCAGGTAGACGTGGCGCACGATGTCCCACTTGCGGCAGCCCATGGCCTGGGCGGCTTCGATGAGGCCGGGATCGACCTCGCGCAGGCTGACCTCGACGATGCGCGCGAAGAACGGCGTGGCGCTGATGGCCAGCGGCACGATGGCCGCCCACACGCCGATGGTGGTGCCCGTCACCAGCCGCGTGAACGGGATCAGCGCCACCAGCAGCACGATGAAGGGCGTGGCACGGAAGCCGTTGATCACGCTGCCCAGCGCGCGGTGCGTGCGCGGCGAGGCCAGGAAGCCGCCGGGCGCGGTGACGATGAGCAGCACCGCCAGCGGAATGCCCGCCGCCAGCGCGATGCCGCCCGAGACGCCGACCATCATCAGCGTGTCGGCCAGCGCGTTGCCGTAGCGCTCAATGGGAATGGACAGATTCAGCGACATATCCGAGATCCTTGATGTCATGCGCAATGGCCGCCGGGCCCTGCGTCAGTGTGTGCCAGTCATGCGTGGCCGTGCCGCCGCCCAGCGCGATCAGCAGCTGCCCCTGGGCATGGCCCTGGATGCGGTCCACGCCGCCATGCAGCAGGCGCACCCGGCCGCCCAGGGCCTGGGCGATGCGCGGGAAGTCGGGCTCCAGCCCGTCCTCGCCGCGGTAGGTCAGCTGCAGGATGCGTTCGTGGCGGCCTGCGGGCGCGGTGCTCAGCAGGCGCTGGCGCAGGTCGTCGGGCAGGCCGTGCTGCAGCGGTGCCAGCAGGGCGCGCGTGGCCGGGTGCTGCGGGTTGCCGAAGACCTTCCAGACCTCGCCCAGCTCGGCGATGCGGCCCTGCTCCAGCACCAGCACGCGGTCGGCGATCTCGCGGATCACGCTCATCTCGTGCGTGATCAGGACGATGGTGATGCCCAGCTTGCGGTTGATGGTGCGCAGCAGCTCCAGGATGGACTGCGTGGTCTCGGGGTCCAGGGCCGAGGTGGCCTCGTCGCACAGCAGGATCTCGGGGTCGGTGGCCAGGGCGCGGGCAATGCCCACGCGCTGCTTTTGCCCGCCAGACAGCCGGCTCGGATAGGTGCCAGCCTTCTCCTGCAGGCCCACCAGGGCCAGCAGCTCATTGACCCGCGCATTGATGCGTGCGCGCGGCAGGCCCGCCACCTGCAGGGGCAGGGCCACGTTGTCATGCACCGTCTTGGCCGACAGCAGGTTGAAGTGCTGGAAGATCATGCCGATGCGCCGGCGCAGCTGCACCAGTTGCGCCTCGTCCAGCGTGCCGATGTCCACGCCGTCGACCCGCACCTGGCCGCTGCTGGGCTGCTCCAGCCGGTTGATGGTGCGCAGCAGGCTGGACTTGCCCGCGCCGCTGCGCCCGATGATGCCGAAGATGCTGCCCGGCGCGATCTCCAGGCTGATCGCGTCCAGCGCCTGTACGGGCCCGGCCGAAGACTGGTAGGTCTTGGCCACGCCGCTGAAGGCCACGGCGCCGGGTCCACGGATGGATTCCCGCGTGGTGCCGGCCGCTGCCGATGAGCGCCTGCCCGCCTCGTGGGCCGGCCTGTCCGCCAGGGGCTGCCTGGCTGCAATGCTGGTTGACATGGCTGAAGTCCTCCCCGTGCCGCTCAGGGCTTGACCCAGGCCAGGTTGTACAGGCGCTTGTCGTTGGAGAAGGCGCGCTGGGCCTCGGCCTTCACCGCATCGGAGTTCTGGTAGATGCGGATGAACTTCTGCACCACGGGGTCCTGCGTGCGGCTGGCCTTGACCACGAACTGGATGGAAAAGCGCGCATCCTCGATGCCCGAATACGCAAGCCCGCTGGACGGATCGAAGGCCTTGGCCGCCACGATGAAGTGCGGGTAGCCCTGGGCGAGGTCCACGTCGCCCGTGATGCGCACCAGCTGAGGCCCCTCGACCTCGACGAAGCTGAGCTTCTTGGGGTTCTCGACGATGTCGTCCAGGCTGCCCAGGTAGCCCACGCCGGGCTTGAGCTTGATCAGCCCCACCTTCTGCAGCAGCAGCAGGCCGCGCCCCTGGTTCACGGGGTCGTTGGCAATGCCCACCTTGCCGCCCTGCGGCACCTGGGCGATGGCCTTGTGCTTGAGCGAGTACAGGCCCACGTTGGCCAGGATGCCCGTGCCCGCGCTGGCCAGCTTGTAGCCGTTCTTCTGGATGGCGTTGTCCAGGAAGGGCTGGTGCTGGAAGTAGTTGATGTCCAGGTCGCCCGAGTCCACGGCCACGTTGGGCGTGGTCCAGTCGGTGAACTCCACCACCTGCACATCGATGCCCTGGGCCTTGGCCTCCTTGGCGGCCACGGCCACCGAGTCGGCGTAGGCGCCGGGCACCACGCCGATGCGCAGCTTGTCGGCAGCGTGGGCGGAGAACAGGGCCAGGGCGGCCAGCGGGGCGATCAGGGCACGGGAAAGCTTCATCGGGATCTCCGGAAAAAAAGGTTCGAAAAAGGCAGGAAGGGGCCGCGTCACGGCTTGCGCCACGGCAGGCTGTACAGCCTGTCGTTGGCGGCGAATGACTTGTGGATCTGCGCCTGCACGGCGCCCGAGGTCTGGTAGATGCGCACGAACTGCGCAATGCGCGGGTCCCGGGCGTTGTCCTGGCGCGAGACGAAGCGGATGGCGTAGTACAGGTCGTCAATGCCCGAATACAGCAGCGCATTGCCGGCCACCTGCGGCCGCCCGGCGTTGACGAAGTGGGCCGGGTAGCCCTGGGCCAGGTCCACATCGTCCAGCGCGCGCACCAGCTGCGGCCCTTCGATCTCGACAAAGCGCAGCCTGCGCGGGTTGGACACGATGTCGTCCAGCCCCGCGCGCGGGCCCTTGCCTTCGCGCAGCTGGATCAGGCCGGCCTTCTCCAGCAGCAGCAGGCCGCGCCCCTGGTTGACGGGATCGTTGGCCACGCCGACGCGCGCTCCCTCCTTCAGGTCGGCAAAGCGCTGGGTCTTGAGCGAGTACAGGCCGATGTTGGGCAGCAGGCCCGTGGCCACGCTGGTGAAGGCATAGCCGCGCTCGCGGATGGCGTTGTCCAGGAAGGCCTGGTGCTGGAAGTAGTTGAGGTCGATGTCGCCGGCCGCCAGTGCCGTGTTGGGCGTGGTCCAGTCGGTGAACTCGATGACCTGCACGTCCAGCCCCTGGGCGCGCGCCTCCTTGGCGGCGACCTCCACGGAGTCGGCCAGCGAGCCGGGCGTGACGCCTATCTTCAGCGCGGCGGCGGCCGCAAGGCCGGGCAGCGCCAGCGTGGCGGCGAGCGACCAGAGCAATGTGTTTCTGCGCGTGGGCAAGGCGTGGTTCCTCCAGCTCGGCCAGGCCCGGCGCCGGCGCCCACATGGCGCCTGCCGGCATGGCCTCTGAAGGCATTGCAACACCCGGCCCCGGCGCGCACCACGACGGAATTCACATTTCCTTATAGCGAGCCATGCGCGGCGCAAGGCATTGATCGCAAAGGAAATTTTGCACAAGCAAGATTGAGCTTATGCCCGCGCGAAATATGGCACCGTGCCGGCTGCGCAGGCTTGCAGCAGCCAGGGCGGCCTGCCGCGCTCCCAGGATCAAGCGCCCTGCTGCGCCTTCATCCTCGTCCAGGCCTTGAAGAGGATGGACTGCAGGCTGGCACGCTCGCCCTCGTCCAGGTAGTCGACCAGGGACTCGCACATGCGCCAGAAGGCCGGCAGCGCGCGGGCCAGCACCTCGCGGCCCTGATCGGTGAGCGCCAGGTCGAAGCTGCGGCGGTCTTCCTGGCTGAGGCTGCGCGCCAGCAGCGAGCGCTTTTCCAGCCAGTCCAGCAGGCCCGTCACCGACGAGCGCGTCACGCCGACGTAGCTGGCGATATAGGACGGTGTGACCACCGTGTCGCCCAGCAGCCCGCGCTCGGCCAGGCCGAAGATCATGAGCACGTCGAGCTTGCTCTCGGACAGGCCGAACGCCTGCAGCGATGCGTTGGCGCGCTGCTCCACATCATCGGCCAGCCACAGCAGCAGCAGGCCCAGGCCGGCGGCCGGCGTGTCGGTGCCGGGCTGCGCGGTCTGGGCCATCAGGGCCAGGTGCGGGCGCAGCGCTTCGGGGGCGTTGGCGAGGGGGGTGGAATCGGGGGCCGGTGCGGCAGCGGTCTTGCGCGGACTCATGGGAGTGGATGGAAGCGGGTGAAACCGGGTTGAAGCCGGGTTGAAGCCGGGAGAAGAAAGGGCGGTTGATTTTACGGCTTTCATATATTACGCTTTGTGTATAGTACGTTAAGCGTATTATTTGGCGGCACACAAATCTGCAAGGACATCCCATGCCCATCAAAGTTCTGGAACTCCACCATGTCGGATTCGGCGTCAACCACGCCCAGGCCGACGCCATGCTCGACTTCTACCGCGAAGTGCTGAACCTGCCCCAGGACGCCGCGCGCTGGAAGATCCCCGGCATCTACGGCTCCTGGATCAACCTGCCTAACGGCAGCCAGTTGCACATCCTCGGCAGCGAGGGGCCGTCGCGCTATGCGCAGGGCCCTGGCAAGGACCCCGTGTCCAACCACATCGCGCTGGCCGTGGACGACATCCTCGGCGCCGAGCAGGAGCTGCAGGCGCGCGGCGTCGATTACTTCACGCTGGACAACGTGGCATCGCCCAGCCTCAAGCAGCTGTTCCTGCGCGACCCGGCCGGCAACCTGGTGGAACTGCACCAGTCCAATGCGCGCGCCCCGGGCATCGCCCAGGCCGAGCAGGACGCGGCGCGCGCCGGCAACGAGTGACGCGACGCCCTCCCTTTTTCCCTTCCCCTCCGGAATCCCATGTACTTTGAAATGCAATCGCTCAACAGCGAGCAGCGCAGCAACATCCTTCACTCCCTGGTTCTGCCCCGTCCCATCGCCTGGATCAGCTCGGTGGACGGGGACGGCACGGTCAACGTCGCGCCGTTCTCCTTCTTCAACGCCATGTCGGGCGATCCGCCGCTGCTGTGCGTGTGCATAGGCTCGCGCCAGGGCGTGCTCAAGGACACGGCGCGCAACATCGCGGCCACGGGCGAGTTCGTGGTGAACCTGGTGTCCGAGCCGCTGGCGCGCCGCATGGCGGTGACGGCCATAGAGTTCGGCGCGCAGGTGGACGAGTCGGCCCAGGCCGGCCTGGTCCTGGGCGATGCACGGCGGGTGAAGGCGCCGCGCATCGTGGACAGCCCTGCGTCCTTCGAGTGCCGCGTGCGCCAGCTCATCGACATCGACGGCGTGCGCAGCCTGGTGCTGGCCGACGTGCTGGCCGCCCATGTCATGGACGCGGCCGTGGTCGATGGCGAGCTCATGTACTTCGACCCCGCGCCCATGGAGCTGATCGCGCGGTTGCAGAACCCCGGCTGGTATGGCCGCGTGGGCGATGCCTTCCAGATGCCCACGCCCTCGGTGGCGCAGTGGGATGCCATGCAGCGCCAGGGCGTGTCCGACAGCTACCTGGCCTGGGCCGACGATGGCACGGCCGCACGCTGAAGGGCCGCCCATGCTTGCGCAACACACCATAGACAGCCTGGCGGCCGAGCTGCACGCCAGCGAAAAAAGCCGGGTGCAGGTCCGGCACTTTTCCCGCCGCCATCCGGACATGACGGTGCAGGACGGCTACGCCATCTCGCGCGCCTGGATGCGGCTCAAGCGCGCCGAGGGCCGCACGGTCAGGGGCCACAAGATCGGCCTGACCTCGCGTGCCATGCAGCAGGCCGTGCAGATCACCGAGCCCGACTACGGCACCCTGCTGGACGACATGTTCTTCGAGCCCGGCGGCGACATTCCCTTTGCACGCTTCATCGCTCCGCGCGTGGAGGTGGAGCTGGCCTTCGTGCTGGGCCGCACGCTCAAGGGGCCGGGCGTCACCCTGTGCGATGTGCTGGCCGCCACCGACTGGGTGGTGCCCGCCGTGGAAATCATCGACGCCCGCATCGAGCAAAAGGACCGCGATACCCAGGCCATGCGCACGGTGCGCGACACCATCGCCGACAACGCGGCCAATGCCGGCATCGTCATGGGCGGGCGGCCCGTGCGCCCCGACGCGGTGGACCTGCGCTGGGTGTCGGCGCTGCTGCAGCGCAACGGCGTGATCGAGGAGTCCGGCGTGGCGGCCGCCGTGCTCAACCATCCGGCCACGGGGGTGGCCTGGCTGGCCAACCGGCTCGCGCAATGGGATGAGCAGCTGGACGCAGGCCAGGTGGTGCTGGCCGGCTCGTTCACGCGGCCCGTCACGGCCCAGGCCGGCGACAGCTTCCATGTGGACTACGGGCCGCTGGGCTCCATTGCCTGGCGCTTTGCCTGAGCTTCGTTCGCAGTGCGGCGATGGTGTCGCCTGCGGCACAGTCCGCAGGCCCCGCGCGTCGCCGACAATGCAGCGGCGCCGCCCGCCACCGGTGCGCGGGCGGCGGCTGCAATACATGCACTACAGGATGGACAAGCAATGGAGATGAAGAACGCAAAGACGGCCGTGGTCACGGGCGGAGGAACCGGCGTGGGCAAGGCCGTGGCGCTGGCCCTGGCGGGCGCGGGCTACCAGGTGGTGGTGGCGGGCCGCCGCCAGGCGCCGCTGGATGAGACCTGCGCCGAGGCCCAGGCAAAGTACGGCGCGGGCGAGCGCATGCTGGGCATCGCCACCGATGTCAGCGACCCGGCTGCCGTGGAGCAGCTGTTCGCGCGCACGGTGCAGCGCTTCGGTCGCGTGGACCTGCTGTTCAACAACGCCGGCCGGGGCAATCCGCCCGGCTCCTTCCTGGACTGGACGCCCGAGCAGTGGCGCGAGGTGGTCGATGTCAACCTCAACGGCATGTTCTATTGCCTGCAGCAGGCGTTTCGCACCATGCGCGACCAGTCGCCGCGCGGAGGCCGCATCATCAACAACGGCTCCATCTCCGCGCATGCGCCGCGCCCCAATTCCAGCGCTTACACGGCCACCAAGCATGCCGTCATGGGCCTGACCAAGACCGCTGCGCTCGACGGCCGTGCCTACGACATCGCCGTGGGCCAGATCGATATCGGCAATGCCATGACCGAGCTGGCATCGCGCATGGCCAAGGGCGTGCCCCAGGCCAATGGCGAGATCGCGGTGGAGCCGCTGATCGACGCGGATGTGGTGGGCCAGTCCGTGCTCTACATGGCCAGCCTGCCGCTGGAGGCCAATGTGCTGTTCCACACGGTGATGGCCACCAAGATGCCCTTCGTGGGCCGGGGCTGAACCGGCAAAGTCAGGCCCTCAGGCCTGCACGCGGCGGCTCGCCGTCTCGGACGGGAGCTCGCCGAAGCGGCTGCGGTACTGGGCCGCGAAGTGGCCCAGGTGCAGGAAGCCGTATTTCTGCGCCACGTCGCGCACGCCGGAGCCGGCTGCGACGCCCGGGCCCTTGGCTGCCTGGAGTTCGGCGCGCACCCGGTCCAGCCGCAGCTGGCGCAGGAAATCCATGGGCCCCATGCCCGCGTGCTGGCGGAAGGCGGCCTGCAGCGTGCGCGCGCTGCAGCCGGCCTCGCGGCAGACATCGGCCAGCGACAGGGGCTGGTCGGCATGGGCCTGCATGTACTCCTGGGCCTTGCGCACGCCGCGCGGCAGCAGGCTGCGCCGGCTGTCCCCGGCCAGTGCGCGGCTGTGGCTGTGCGTGGCCGACATCAGCAGGCTGGTCAGCAGGTATTCCTCCGCATGCTGGGCCAGTGCCTGCGTGGCCTGCAGGGCGTTGCCCGCATCCAGCGTGTGCCGCAGGCAGTCGATGAAATGCACCAGCGGTGCCAGCGCCGGCTGGTCCAGCGGCACGCCCAGATCGAACACCAGGGGCCGGCCTGCGGGCGCCTGCAGCAGCGCCTCCAGCCGCGCCACCAGGGCCGGGCGGGCCATGCGCACGATCAGGTGCGGGCTGTCGTCGGCCCAGCGCATGGACAGCGGCTCGGTCGGCGAGGGCAGGGAGGCCAGGCGCGGCGTGGCATCCACCTGCTGCGCGCCGCAGCGGATCTCGGCACTGCCGCGCAGGGGAATCTGCAGCAGGAAGAAGTCCCGCAGGTAGCCGGGCTCGATGTGCACGCCGGGACCGTACTGCACATAGTTCAGGCTGACGTTGCGGGAAAGCGGCGCGCTGTGGTGGCAGGCGTCCAGCTCGGCGCGCGGGCGCAGCATGCCCAGGCCATGCGGACAGAAGACGCGCGCCACGCTTTCGCGGGCCTCGTCCATGTCGTGGCTCTCGAAAAGCCGGTAGCGCTGCAGCGGCAGCGGTGTGTGCATGGCGTGTTCCATAGGCTGGGCAGAACGTAGCAAAAACCACCCGCTCCCACAATTCGGACCATTCCCTGGGAGCCAATTTCTGCGCGCCAGGGACAGCGCCTGCGCTTGCCGGATGCCTGCGCGGCCCGGCCCCCCGTAACGTGTGCTGCACAGGCCAGCCCGGCCTGGCATCCACACGGGAGAACAAGCGTCATGTTCAAGGGACTCGAAGGCAAAAGCGCCATCGTCACCGGCGGCTCCACCCTGATAGGCGCCGGCGTGGTGCGTGCGCTGCACGCGGCCGGCGTGAAGGTGGTCATTGCCGACATCGATGCCGACAACGGCCAGGTGCTGGCCGATGCGCTGGGCGAGGGCGCGCTTTTCGTGCGCACCGACATCACCGACGACGCGCAGGTCGCCGCCTGCGTGCAGCAGGCATGCAGCCGGCACGGCGGCGTGCACATCCTGGTCAACCTGGCCTGCTCGTATGTAGACGAAGGCCTGCAGTCGCCGCGTGCCGACTGGCTGGCCTCGTTCAACGTGAACGTCGCCAGCGCCGTGGCCATGCTGCAGGCCGTGCACCCGCACATGGTGGCCGCCGGTGGCGGGGCCGTGGTGAATTTCACCAGCATCTCTTCGGAAGCGGCGCAGACGGGGCGCTGGCTCTACCCGGCCAGCAAGGCGGCCATGAAGCAGCTCACGCGCAGCATGGCCATGGACCTGGCGGCCGATGGCATCCGCGTCAACAGCGTCTGCCCGGGCTGGACCTGGTCGGCGGTGATGGACCGGCTCAGTGGCGGCGACCGCGCCAAGACCGACCGCGTGGCCGCGCCCTTTCACCTGCTGGGCCGCGTGGGCGATCCGCACGAGGTGGCGCAGGTGGTGCTGTTCCTGTGCTCGGACCATGCCAGCTTCGTGACCGGGGCCGACTACGCGGTGGACGGCGGCTACGGCGCCATGGGGCCCGAGCGCGCCGTGGCCGCCATTCCCCAATTGATGGACTAGTACGCAGTACGGACACGGAGCCGCAAGGAGACAGCCATGAAGAAAATCGCCATCGTCGGAGCCGGCCAGTCGGGCCTGCAACTGGGCCTGGGCCTGCTGGCCGCGGGCCATCAGGTCACGATACTGAGCAACCGCACGGCGCAGGACATCGCCCAGGGCCGGGTCATGTCCAGCCAGTGCATGTTCGACAGCGCGCTGCAGATAGAGCGCGGCCTGGGCCTGGACCACTGGTCGCGCGAATGCCCGGTGGTCGAGGGCATCGGCCTGTGCGTGCCACAGCCGGCGCAGCACGGCGGGAAATCGGTCGACAAGGCCATCGACTGGGCGGCGCGTCTGAACGCGGGCGCGCAGTCCGTGGACCAGCGCCTGAAGATCCCCGCATGGATGGACGACTTCCGCCGCCAGGGCGGCGAGCTGGTGCTCAAGGACGCGGGCATCGCCGAGCTGGAGGAATGCACGCGCAGCCATGACCTGACCCTGGTCGCCAGCGGCAAGGGCGAGATATCGAGGCTGTTCGAGCGCGATGCCCACCGCTCGCGCTTCGACCAGCCCCAGCGCGCGCTGGCGCTGACCTATGTGACGGGCATGAGGCCGCGCGAGCCGTTCTCCGCCGTGTCCTTCAACCTGCTGCCGGGCGTGGGCGAGTATTTCGTGTTCCCGGCGCTGACGACCACGGGGCCCTGCGAGATCATGGTGTTCGAGGGCGTGCCCGGCGGCCCCATGGACTGCTGGGGCGATGTGAAGACACCGGAGCAGCACCTGGAGCGCAGCCGCTGGATCCTCGACACCTTCGTGCCCTGGGAGGCCGAGCGCTGCCGCGACATTGCGCTGACCGATGACAACGGCATCCTCGCGGGCCGCTTCGCCCCCACGGTACGCAAGCCCGTGGCCACGCTGCCGTCGGGGCGCAAGGTGCTGGGCATGGGCGACGTGGTGGTGCTCAACGACCCCATCACGGGCCAGGGCTCCAACAACGCGGCCAAGTGCGCCGACACCTATCTGCGCAGCATCCTGGCGCGCGGCAATGGTGACGGAAATCGTGACGGAAATGGCGCATTCGACGCCGCCTGGATGCAGCAGACCTTCGACCGCTACTGGTTCGGCTATGCGCAATGGGTCACGCAGTGGACCAACATGCTGCTGGCGCCACCGCCACCCCATGTGCTCAAGCTGCTGGCCAGCGCGGGCACGCTGGCACCGCTGGCCAGCGCCTTTGCCAACGGCTTCGACGATCCGCGCACCTTCTTCCCCTGGTTCGCGGACGCGGGCGAGGCGGACCACTACATCGACAGCTGCGCGGCCATCGCCGCCATGGCAGCCGTCCCCGCCTAGCCGCAGAGGCCGCCATGAGCACATGCGACACCCCGGCCGCCGCCCCGGCCTGCTCCTTCGATCCGCGCGAGCTGCGCAAGGCCTTCGGCCAGTTCACCACGGGCGTGACCGTCATCACCACGCGCGCGCCGGACGGGCGGCGCGTGGGCATGACGGCCAACTCGTTCTCCTCGGTCTCGCTGGACCCGCCGCTGGTGCTGTGGAGCCTGGCGCGCCAGGCGCCCAGCGTCTGCGATTTCCAGGGCGCCAGCCACTTCGCCATCCACGTGCTGGCTGCGGGCCAGCACCTTCTGTCGCGGCGCTTTTCCACGCCGCAGCAAGACAAGTTCGTCGGCCTGGACTGCGCGGAAGGCCCGGCCGGCGTGCCCCTGATCGATGGCGTGCTGGCCCGCTTCGTCTGCCGCAACGTCCGGCAATACGATGGCGGCGACCACCTCATCTTCATCGGCCAGGTCGAGCGCTGCGAACGCTTCGACGGCGAGCCCCTGGCCTTTCACGCGGGCTACTATCAGGTGACGGTGCGGCACCCCGAATGCGTATGACGGGTCATGAAAAAAGCGGCACCGCAGCTTTCCCCACCCTTTGAAACGGAGACAACCCCATGCAGCAGAAAGAACCCCCGGCCAGCCGCCATGTGCGCATCAACGCGCTGGACGGCAGCGGCAGCTTCAACGCCTACCTGGCCGTGCCGGCCTCGGGCAGCGGCCCCGGCCTGGTGCTGGCGCAGGAGATCTTCGGCGTCAACGCCACCATGCGCGAGGTGGCCGACTACTACGCCGAAGAAGGTTACGTGGTGCTGGTGCCCGACCTGTTCTGGCGCCAGCAGCCCGATGTGGAGCTGGGCTACACGCCGGCGGACTGGGAGCGCGCTTTCGGTTTCTACAAGGGATTCGACGAGGCCCTGGGCGTGCAGGACATCCAGGCCTGCCTGAACGCCTTGCGCCAGCGCCCCGAGGTCACGGACGGCAAGGCCGGCGTGCTGGGCTTTTGCCTGGGCGGCAAGCTGGCCTACCTGGCCGCCTGCCGCACCGATGCCGATGCGGTGGTCGGCTACTACGGCGTGGGCATCGAGGCGGCGCTGGACGAGGCCGAGCGCATCCGCTGCCCGCTCACCCTGCATGTGGCCGAGCTCGACGCCTTCTGCCCGCCCGAGGCGCGCCAGCGCATCGTCCAGGCGCTGGGCGGGCGTCCCGGCGTGGCCGTGCATGTCTATCCGGGCGTGGACCATGCCTTTGCGCGCAAGGGCGGCGACCATTTCCACCGCGCCTCGGCCCTGATGGCGCACGAA
The DNA here is from genome assembly GCF_014852125.1 of Delftia sp. DLF01. Classification (NCBI taxonomy): domain Bacteria; kingdom Pseudomonadati; phylum Pseudomonadota; class Betaproteobacteria; order Burkholderiales; family Comamonadaceae; genus Delftia; species Delftia sp. DLF01. The sequence continues at coordinate 437,184 of NZ_JACVAZ010000002.1, read as the reverse complement.
CGCAGCATTGCCACGCTCAAGTCCGCCATCGGCCCGCATTTCGACCTGGCCGCGCTGTGGGACAAGCACTGCGAGTACGAGTTCGCCACGCGCAACGTGGACGACACCATGGCCACCATGGTGGCCGAGCCCTATGTTAACCACATCCCCACCATGACCGGCGGCGTGGGCTTCAGCAACCTGCACGCGTTCTATACGAACCACTTCGTCAACAGCAATCCGCCCGACACGTCGCTGACGCCGATTTCACGCACGGTGGGGGCCTCGCAGGTGGTGGACGAGATGCTGTTCTGCTTCACGCACACCACCGAGATCCCGTGGATGTTGCCCGGCGTGCGTCCCACGGGGCGGCGCGTGGAGATCCCGCTGCTGGCCGTGGTCAAGTTCCGGGGCGACAAGCTCTACCACGAGCACATCTACTGGGACCAGGCCAGCGTGCTGGTGCAGGTGGGCCTGCTGGACCCGGCGCTGCTGCCCGTGGCGGGCGTGGAGACGGCCCGCAAGCTGCTGGATGAGACACTGCCATCGAATACGCTGCTCGCCCGTTGATTTCTCCGTGAATGTGTGAAAAGGTATTTTTGCACTGCTAATGGGGAGTAGATGATTAATAAAAAAAAGGCCACCTTGGTGGCCTTTTTTTGTTATCTATTGGTTGTTTTTTCAGATGTCAAGAATTCACAGAAATGCAGGCTATTGACAGTAGTTTTTTTGAAACCCATCTACCAAGGATTTTGTCTTCAATTCTCTGATATTGAGTGGTAGTCCGATGTCAAGCAAAACCATGGGTTGTGTGATGATTTGCAGTTTTCTGACATGTTGCTGGTATTTTGCCCGGGTTAAATGGATCTTGATGAGGGCGCTTGATAGAGCTTGGGTTGTTCGATGAACACTACCTATGGTGTTTGATGTCTTGAAAAACACTACATGTAGTGTTTGGTGCTAGGATTCGGGCAGTTCGGCAAAGGGTCCGCAGATCGGGCGGTGGCTAGGCCAAGCCGCCCTTGAGCCCCTGCGTACCGTGTCGTATGGCGCACCTGCATCCATGGAAAATCCAGAATGAAGAATCCTCAGACGATCACTGTCACCAAGCGTGATGGCCGTATCGAAAACATTGATCTTGAAAAAATCCAGAGAGTCGTGGGATGGGCCGCTGAAGGCCTCTCGAACGTATCTGCTTTGCAGGTCGAACTGCAGACGAAAATCCAGCTCTACAACGGCATCCGTACTGCGGAAATCCATGAGACCATTATCAAGTCGGCTGCAGACTTGATTTCCGAGGAAGCACCTGATTACCAATTTCTCGCAGCGCGCCTGGCCATCTTCCATTTGCGCAAGATGGCTTTTGGCCAATTCGACCCGCCACACTTGCATGCCCATGTACAGCGTCTGACAGCACTGGGAAAGTACGACAGGAATTTGCTGGCGGACTACAGCCGTGCCGAGTTCGACGCGCTGGATGCTCGGATCGAGCACGGGCGTGATCTGGATTTCTCCTATGCCGCCGTCAAGCAGCTCGAAGGCAAGTACCTGCTGCAAAACCGTGTGAGCCGGCACATCTACGAAAGCCCCCAATTCCTTTACATGCTGGTGTCGATGTGCCTGTTCGCCCGCTATCCATCGACCACCAGGCTAGGCTATGTCACGCGGTTCTACGATGCGGTGTCGCGTTTCAAGATATCTCTGCCCACGCCCATCATGGCGGGCGTGCGCACGCCCATGCGCCAGTTCAGCTCCTGTGTACTGATCGAATGCGATGACAGCCTGGACAGCGTCAACGCCACGAACAGCGCCATCGTCAAGTACGTGTCCCAGCGTGCGGGCATAGGCATCAACGCGGGACGCATGCGTGCTCTGGGTAGCGAGATACGGGGCGGCGAGGCGCAGCATACGGGCTGCTTGCCGTTTTTCAAGATGTTCCAGGCTGCGGTGAAGTCCTGCTCGCAGGGTGGCGTGCGCGGGGGCTCCGCCACCTTGTTCTATCCGCTGTGGCACCTGGAAGTCGAGTCGCTGCTGGTGCTCAAGAACAACCGCGGCGTCGAGGACAACCGCGTCCGCCATCTCGACTACGGCGTGCAGATCAACCGGCTGCTCTACCAGCGCTTGGTCAAGGGCCGGCAGATCACGCTGTTCTCGCCGCATGACGTGCCCGGCCTGTACGACGCCTTCTTTGCCGACCAGGATGAATTCGAGCGCCTTTACCTGCGCTACGAGCAGGATCCGGCCATCCGCAAGCGCAGCCTGCCCGCCGTCGATCTGTTCTCGCTGATGATGCAGGAACGCGCGAGCACGGGACGCATCTATATCCAGAACGTGGACCACTGCAATACGCACAGCCCCTTCGACCCGTCCAAGGCACCGGTACGCCAGTCCAACCTGTGCATGGAAATCGCGCTGCCCACCACACCGCTGCAGGATCTTCACGATCCCCAGGGCGAAATCGCACTGTGTACGCTGTCGGCCTTCAATCTTGGCGCCATCGATTCGCTCGACGAATTGGCGGACCTCTCCCACCTGGTCGTACGCGCGCTCGATGCGCTGCTCGACTACCAGGACTACCCAGTGGCCGCGGCCCGCAGTGCCACGGAAAAGCGCCGTGCGCTGGGCGTTGGCGTGATCAACTATGCCTACTATCTGGCGAAGAACGGCACACGCTATTCGGACCCTGCGGCATTGGCCCTGACCCACCGGACGTTCGAAGCCATCCAGTACCACCTGCTCAAGGCGTCGGTGCAACTCGCGCGCGAGCAGGGACCCTGCCAGGCCTTTGGCGACACCACCTATGCAGCCGGCCTGCTGCCCATCGATACCTACAAGCAGGACATCGACGGCATTTGCAGCGAGCCCCTGCACCTGGACTGGGAGGCACTGCGCGCCGAGATCGGCGCTCACGGATTGCGCAACTCCACGCTGACGGCTCTCATGCCTTCGGAGACCTCGAGCCAGATCGCCAATGCGACCAACGGCATCGAGCCACCGCGCGGGCTGGTGTCCATCAAGCAATCCAAGGATGGCGTGCTGCGCCAGGTCGTGCCCGAACTGGGAAGACTGCGCGACCGCTACGAACTGCTGTGGCAGCTGCCTGGCAACGACGGCTATCTTCGACTGGTGGGGGTGATGCAGAAGTTCGTGGATCAGGCGATTTCGGCCAACACCAACTACGACCCCCAGCGCTTTGAAGGCGGGCGGGTGCCCATGACACAGCTGCTCAAGGACCTGCTGCAGGCCTTCAAGTACGGCGTCAAGACGCTTTACTACCACAACACCCGCGATGGCGCGGATGACGCACAGGCCCAGGTCGGGGACGACGGCTGCGCAGGCGGCGCCTGCAGGATCTGAGGAAGGCGCCGCACATGAGCTACAGCATATTTTCCAAGGCCGGCAACGATCAGCTTAAGGAACCCATGTTCCTTGGTCAGCCCGTCAACGTGGCCCGCTATGACCAGCAGAAGTACCCCATCTTCGAGAAGCTGATCGAAAAGCAGCTGTCATTCTTCTGGCGGCCCGAGGAGGTGGATATTTCGCAGGACCGTATCGATTTCCAGAACCTGCCGGAGCATGAAAAGCACATCTTCATCAGCAACCTTAAGTACCAGACCCTGTTGGACTCCATCCAGGGCCGCAGTCCCAATGTGGCTTTGCTGCCACTGGTGTCGCTGCCCGAACTGGAGACCTGGATAGAGACCTGGGCGTTTTCCGAGACCATCCACTCGCGCTCCTACACCCACATCATCCGCAACATCGTCAACGACCCCGGTGACATCTTCGACGACATCGTGCGCAACGAGGATATCCAGTTGAGGGCCAGCGACATCGCGTCCTACTACGACGATCTCATCCACGACGGCATGCTGTATGCGCAACTGGGGGAGGGCGAGCATCGGGTCAATGGCGGCACGCGAAGCATCAGCGCCTACGAACTCAAGAGGAAGCTGTACCTGTGCCTCATGAACGTCAACATTCTCGAGGCCATCCGTTTTTACGTGAGCTTTGCATGCTCGTTCGCGTTTGCCGAGCGCAAGCTCATGGAAGGCAATGCCAAGATCATCCGCCTCATCGCGCGGGACGAGGCCCTGCATCTGACGGGTACCCAGCACCTGCTCAACATCATGCGCTCGGGCCAGGACGATCCCGAATTTGCCCAGGTGGCGAAGGAGGCTCAAGCGCAGTGCACCGACATGTTCAGGCAGGCTGCGCTGCAAGAAAAGCAATGGGCCCAATACCTGTTCCGTGATGGCTCCATGATCGGCCTGAACGCCGACATCCTGGGGCAGTACGTGGAGTACATGACCAACTTGCGCATGGCGGCCGTGGGACTGCAGCCCGCGTTCGAGCGCATCAGGCACAACCCGCTGCCATGGATCAATACCTGGCTGGCTTCCGACACGGTGCAGGTGGCTCCTCAAGAGGTCGAGCTCAGCTCCTATCTGGTGGGCCAGATCAATGCCGAGGTCTCGGCGGCCGAGTTGCTGGAGATCGAACTGTGAGCCTGGTCACTACCAGCGAGTCCAGCTTTCGCCTGAACGAAGGCGAGACCTTGCTGCAGGGGCTGGAGCGGACCGGACACGATGTCCAGTACCAGTGCCGCAGCGGCTATTGCGGCGCCTGCCGCCTTCCCCTGCAGGCCGGCTGTGTCGTCTACCGGCAGGCGCCGCTCGCTTTCGTGGGGCAGGGCGAGATACTGCCATGCTGCTGCGTGGCAGCCGGACCGGTCTCCATCGAATGCCGGCTGCGGCAGCCTCCCTGTTCCAACGGGCCTTGCCTGCAGCAAGTGATCTGCATTCACGACTGACACCTTGCGAGCAGGGGCGGGACAGTGCCGGACGCGCAGGGCGACAGGTACCTTCCGGCGGGAGAGTGGCTCAGGGTTTTCATCATTGTTGATATGTCAACAATGAAAACACAATCCGCCCATCTCCCCACGCCGTGTCGCAGCCTCCCGCACCATGCCAAAAAATGCACCACCTCCTCTGTGCTCCGATACCGCAGGCCCTGTTCATGGTGGTGCGCAGCATGGTGGTGCTCCGGTCTGCCCCCAGACGCTGGCGCTGGAGGACTTCATCACCTTCCGCCTGGGCGCGCTGTCCAATGCGCTGCAGACCCAGGTGACGCGCCACTACATCGCACCAGCATCGCCCGTGGGGCTGACCGAGTGGCGGCTCATGGGCCAGATCCAGCGCCATGGCGAGCTGCACGCCAGCGCGCTGTCGCGCCTGAGCCTGATGGACAAGGCCCAGATCAGCCGCGCGCTGCAGCCGCTGATCGACCGGGGCTGGGTGCTGCGCCGCGCCGATCCGCAGCACGCGCGGCGCCACCTGCTGCAGCTGAGCGAGGCAGGGCAGGCGCTCTTCGACGAGGTGCTGTCCCGCGCACGCCCCTACCAGGCGGCCCTGCTCAATGCCCTGACGGCCGATGAGCGCGCCATGCTGGACCGCATCCTGGACAAGCTGGGCCGTGCTTCCCAGGCGCTGGACCAGGGGCTGGATGCCTGATTTCCCCACGACCCACCTCAGAACCCACACCATGAATTGCTCCATGCACCCTGATGAGCGGGCCGCCCGCATCGAACTGGCCGCCTGCTACCGCGTCTTTGCCATGCTGGGCTGGGACGAACTGATCTACAACCACATCACGGTGCGCCTGCCCGACAGCGTGACGGGCGGTGAAAAGCAGTTCCTGATCAACCCCTTCGGCCTGCACTACGAAGAGGTCACGGCCAGCAACCTGGTACGCATCAACGTGCGCGGCGAGGTGCTGGACGGCTCGCGGCATCCGGTCAACCCGGCCGGCTTCGTGGTGCATGCGGCCATCCACGACGGACTGCCGGGCGCCCACTGCGTGATGCACACGCACACCACCTCGGGCATGGGCGTGGCCTGCCTGGAGCAGGGCCTGTCGCAAAGCAACTTCTACAGCGCCCAGCTGCACGGCATGGTGGCCTACCATGACTTCGAGGGCATCACCATCCATGCCGACGAAGGGCCGCGCCTGCTGGCCAGCATCGGCCACCGCAAGGCCGTGATCCTGCGCAACCATGGCCTGCTCAGTTGGGGCAGCGACCTGCCCCAGGCCTTCGTGGTGCTGTGGACGCTGCAGCGCGCCTGCGACGTGCAGATGGCCACCCTGTCCATGGGCGCGCCGCGCATGGTCTCCGACGCCATGGCCCAGCGCTGCAACGAGGACTCGCTGACCTTCAACGCCAGCCACGGCGGTGCCCGCGATGTGTTCGACCACCTGGTGCGCCGCGTGAACCGGCGCGACAGCAGCTATCTCGATCTTTGAACCCGGAGCTTCCCGCGCATGACCATGGAACAGACAAGCATTTCATTCGACAAGGCCTGCATCTTCGGCGCCGGTGCCATCGGCGGCTGGATGGGCGCGGCCCTGGCCCGCGCCGGCTGCCAGCTCAGCGCCGTGGCGCGCGGCGCCGCGCTGCAGGCCCTGCGCACCCAGGGCCTGACCCTGGTGCACGGCGAGCAGCGCGAGCACTTCGCGCTGCGCGCCGAACAGGACCCGGCCGCCCTGGGCGTGCAGGACCTGGTCATCATCTCCGTCAAGGCGCCGGGCATGCCCGATGTCGCTGAGCGCATTGCCCCGCTGATCGGCCCGCAGACCGTGGTGCTCACGGCCATGAACGGCGTGCCCTGGTGGTTTCTGCACGGCGGTGTCGATGCCAGCGTGCGCGGCAGGCAGCTGAAAGCCGTGGACCCTGAAGGCCGCATTGCGCAAGCCATCCCGCTGGGCCAGGTGCTGGGTTCGGTGGTCCATGCCAGCTGCTCCAACGATGCGCCCGGCGCGGTGCGCCGCCACTTCGGCAACAGCCTCATCCTGGGCGAGCCCCTGGCCACAGGGCCCGGCCAGCCGCCCACGCCGCGCCTGGCGGCACTGGCCCAACTGCTGCAGCGTGGCGGCATCGAGGCCAAGGTCTCCGACAACATCCAGCGCGACGCCTGGTACAAGCTCTGGGGCAACATGACCGTCAACCCCGTCAGCGCGCTGACGGGCGCCACCTCGGACCGCATCCTGGGCGACGAGCTGGTGCGCGGCCTGATCACGCGCGTGATGCTGGAGGCCAAGGAGATCGGCGCGCGCATCGGCCTGCCCATCAACGAATCGCCCGAAGACCGCCATGCGGTCACGCTCAAGCTGGGCGCCTTCAAGACCTCCATGCTGCAGGACGTGGAAGCGGGCAAGCCCGTGGAGCTCGACGCCCTGGTGGGCGCGGTGCGCGAAATGGGCCAGCTGTGCGGCGTGGATACGCCCTTCACGGATGCGCTGCTGGGCCTGGCGCGGCTGCAGGCGCGGCAAAAGGGGCTGATGGCTTGACGCCGCAAAGGCCCGTACCGGCCTGCAGCGCGCAACCGTAGACTACGCCTCCATGACTTCCGCCAAGAACCCCGCCTCGCCCTGGTCCACGCTGTGCGTGGTGGCCACCACCGTCCCCAGCGCCGAGGAGGCCGCCCATCTGGCGCGCAGCCTGGTGCAGCAGCAGGCTGCGGCCTGCGTGCAGGTGGAGCCCATCACCTCGCACTACGTGTGGGAGGGCGAGATGCACGCCACGCCCGAGTGGCGGCTGGTCTGCAAGACCCTGCCCGACGTGCTGGAGCGCCTGGCCCGGCTGCTGCGCGCCGGGCACAGCTACAGCGTGCCGCAGATCACCATGCGCACCGAGCGCTGCATGGCCGACTATGCGCAGTGGCTGCGCTCCCAGGTCTCGACCCGGGACGTGGCGGACACTGCAGACATGGCCGCCGCGCCCCGCATCACTGCGGCGTGACGTTGGCGGCCTTGATCACGGGCACCCAGGTCGCTGTCTCCTTGCGGATCAGCTCGCCGAAGGCGCTGCCCGTGACCACCCACGGCTCGATCCCCTGCAGATCCAGCTGCCTGACCACGGCCGGCGTGTTGAAGATCTCCTGAATATCCTTCTCCAGCTGCTTGAGCACGGCCGGCGGCGTCTTCTTTGGCGCCATCACGCCGTACCAGGACGAGATGGCAATGCCCGGCACGCCCGCCTGGGCCAGCGTGGGCACATCAGGCAGGTACTTGCTGCGGGCCGGGTCGGTCACGGCCAGCGCGCGCAGCTTGCCCGACTGCACATGCGGCAGCAGTGCGGGCACATTGCCCACGATCATTGGCACCGTGCCGCCCAGCACATCGTTGAGGCCGGGCGCCGTGCCCTTGTAGGCCACGTGCAGGATGTCGGCGCCGGTCTGCTGCTTGAACAGCTCGCCGGCCAGATGCAGGCTGGAGCCCACGCCGGGCGAGGCATAGCTGATGGTGGCCGGCCTGGCTTTGGACAGGGCCACCAGCTCCTGCACCGTTTTGGCGGGCACGCCAGGGTGCACGGCGATCACATTGGCCGCCTTGGCCAGCGAGGCCACGGGCGCAAAGTCCGCCTCCACGCTGTAGCCGGGCCTGGCCAGCAGCGTGGGATTGATGGTCAGGTTGCCCTGGGGCACGACCAGCAGCGTATGGCCGTCCGCCGCGGCACGCCTGACCATGTCGATGCCGATATTGCCGTTGGCCCCGGGCTTGTTCTCCACCACCGAGGTCTGCTTGTAGCGCTCGGCCAATCCCGTGGACAGCAGGCGGGCCAGCGCATCGACCGGGCCTCCGGGCGGAAAGGGCGCGACGATGGTGAAAGGCTTGGCGGCCAGTTGCTGCTGCGCGGCGGCATCCTGGGCCAGGGCGCTCTGGCATGCGGCTGCTGCCAGCAGGGCGGCAGCGCCGAGCAAGGTGGGGGCTTTCATGGGGAACTCCGGGGAACAAGGCAAGGCAGGTACAAGCAAAAGAAATGCCTGAGGGCTATCAGTTGTTTCTTGTATAAAACAACGTTCTTCTTATAAATCAATGCAAAGCATAAAACCTGCGGCTTGATTCGAATCAAGGGAAAACCCTTGCCTGCATGCCTGGGCCTTCGCTGCGCTCGCATGCCCATGAAAAAAGGAGCGCAGCGCGCTCCTTCGGGTGGTGGTGTGCCGGGTGGCCTCAGGACAGCAGCGCCTGCGCGAATTCCCGGGCGTTGAAGGTCTCCAGGTCCTCGACCTTTTCACCCACGCCGATGAAGTACACGGGGATCGGCCGTTCCTGGGCAATGGCGGCCAGCACGCCGCCCTTGGCCGTGCCGTCGAGCTTGGTGACGATCAGGCCCGTGAGCTGCAGCGCATCGTCGAAGGCGCGCACCTGGGCCAGCGCGTTCTGGCCGGTGTTGCCGTCGATGACCAGCAGCACCTCATGGGGCGCCGTGGCGTCGGCCTTGCTGACCACGCGGCGGATCTTGCGCAGCTCTTCCATCAGGTGCAGCTGGGTGGGCAGGCGGCCTGCCGTGTCCACCAGCACCACATCCTTCTTGCGCGCGCGGCCGGCGGTGACGGCGTCAAAGCTCACGGCCGCAGGATCGCCCCCTTCCTGGCTGACGATCTCCACCGTGTTGCGGTTGGCCCAGACGCCAAGCTGCTCGCGCGCGGCGGCGCGGAAGGTGTCGGCGGCGGCCAGCAGCACGCTCTGGCCTTCGTCGGCCAGGTGACGGGTCAGCTTGCCGATGGAGGTGGTCTTGCCCGCGCCGTTGACGCCAGCCACCATGATCACGGTGGGCTGGTGCTCGCCGATGACCAGCGGCTTTTCCAGCGGGCGCAGCAGGTCGGCCAGGGCATCGGCCAGCAGCGCCTTGACGGCGGCGGGGTCGGTGGCCTTGGCCTCCTTGACGCGGCGGCGCAGGTCGGCGAGCAGGTGCTCGGTGGCCTTGACGCCGGTGTCGGCCATCAGCAGGGCGTCTTCCAGTTCCTCGTACAGCGCATCGTTGATCTGCGTGCCCGTGAAGACCGTGGCAATGCTGCTGCCGGTCTTGCGCAGGCCGGTCTTGAGGCGCTGCATCCAGTTCTGGCGGCTGGCACCTTCGGCCTCGGGCTTGGCCGTGGGCTCGGGCGCGGCAATGAAGTCCGCAGGCGCGATGGTGGACGCGGGTGCAGCAGCTGGGGCAGGCGGGGTCTCGGGCGGCGCGGCATCGCCCTTGCCGCCGCCAAAGGGCTTGCGCCACCAGGCACTGCCGGTGTCGGCGGCCGGCGCTGCTGGCGCGGCCGGTGGCAGGGCAGGGGGGCTGTCCTGCGGTGGGGTTGCGGGAATGCCGGCCTTTTCAGGCGCGGCGCTGCTGTCCGTCGGGGAAATCTCGGCGGCGGAGGGGGTGGGCTTTTTCTTGAAAAAACTGAACATCGGCAGGTTCTTAGAATCACAGCATTCTATGAAACATGCACTCACCCTCCTGGGCTTAATGGCCTGCATGGGCACCGGGGCTGCTTTGGCAGCCCCGGATGCATCCTCTTCCATCCCTTCATCGCTGCTGCAGACGGTGGCCAGCCAGGCCGCCGGGGGCACGCGCACCGCCACTTCGGCACAGCAATTCACCTTGAAGAACGGCATGCAGCTCATCGTGCAGCCCGACCGGCGCGCGCCCACGGCCGTGCACATGGTCTGGGTGCGCGTGGGCTCCGTGGACGAGGTCGATGGCACCTCGGGCGTGGCCCACGCGCTCGAACACATGATGTTCAAGGGATCGCGCAAGGTGGCTCCCGGCGAGTTCTCGCGCCGCGTGGCCGCGCTGGGCGGCCAGGAGAACGCCTTCACCAGCCGCGACTACACGGGCTACTACCAGCAGATTCCGTCCAGCCGCCTGGAAGACGTGATGAAGCTCGAATCCGACCGCTTCGCCAACAACCACTGGCCCGACAGCGAGTTCAAGAAAGAGATCGAGGTCATCAAGGAAGAGCGCCGCATGCGCACCGAGGACCAGCCGCGCGCCGTGCTCATGGAGCAGCTGATGGCGGCGACCTTCGTGGCCTCGCCCTACCACCGCCCCGTGATCGGCTGGATGAGCGACCTGGACGCGCTGACGCCCGGCGACGTGCGCGACTTTCATGGCCGCTGGTATGTGCCCGGCAATGCCACCATCGTCATTGCCGGCGATGTGGACGTGGCCAAGGTCCGCGCGTGGGCCGAGAAGTACTACGGCAGCATTTCCGCACGCGCCCTGCCGGTGCGCAAGCCGCGCACCGAGCCCGCGCAGATCGGCATCCGCCGCATCGAGGTCAAGCAGCCGGCCGAGCAGGCCCTGGTGGCCCTGGCCTTCCGCGCGCCCTCCCTGACGCGCGTCAGCGACCTGCAGGCCGATGACCGGGATGCGCTGGCGCTGCTGGTTCTGTCGGCCGTGCTGGACGGCTATGACGGCGCCCGCCTGGAGCGGGCCCTGGTCCAGGGCGAAGGCCGCGTGGCCGACGGCGCGGGCAGCTCCATGTCCCTCATGGGCCGTGGCCCCGGCCTGTTCATGCTGACGGGCGTGCCCGCCACGGGCAAGACCGCCGCCGAGGTCGAGGCGGCGTTGCGCGCCGAAGTGGCCAAGGTCGCCAAGGATGGCGTGGAGCCCGCCGAGCTGGAGCGCGTGAAGACGCAGTGGATGGCCTCCAATGTCTATGAGCGCGATTCGGTCATGGGCCAGGCCCAGAGCCTGGGCAATTACTGGATACAGGGCATGCCGCTGGATGCGGAAGACCAACTGCTGACCCAGCTGCGCACCATCACGCCCGATGACGTCAAGCGTGTGGCTGCCAAGTACTTTGGCGATGACCAGCTCACGGTGGGCACCCTGGTGCCGCAACCCCTGCCCGAAGGCGGCAAGCCCCGTCGCCCCGATGCGGGTGCCGGCATCGGCGGACCCCTGCATTGATGCCCCCGAAGCACGCTGGAGTGAAGATGAAGAACATGAAAAAAATGGTGGCCAGCACGGTGCTGGCAGGCGTGGGCATGGGCTTTGGTGCCACGTCCGCATGGGCCCTGCTGCCCATCCAGCACTGGACCCAGCCCAGCGGGGCGCAGGTCTGGCTGGTGGACAGCCCGGGCATTCCCATGGTCGATGTGCAGATGGACTTCGATGCCGGCAGCCGGCGCGATCCCGCCAACCAGGTCGGCCTGGCCAGCGCCGTGGCGCTGATGGCCTCCAAGGGCGTGACCGCCCAGGGCGATGCGCCTGCGCTGGACGAGAACGGCCTGGGCCAGGCCTGGGCCGATCTGGGTGCCAGCTTTGGCGCGCAGGCGGGCCGCGACAGCTTCAGCTACGGGCTGCGCTCCCTGACCGAGCCTGCGCTGCTGCAGCGCGCCGTGGCGCTGGCGGCGCGCCAGATCGCCAACCCCAGCTGGCCGCAGGACGTGTGGCTGCGCGAGCGTGAGCGCTGGACTGCGGCCATCAAGGAATCGGACACGCGCCCCGGCACGGTGGCCGGCAAGGCCCTGAGCCAGGGCGTGTTCGGCACCCATCCCTACGGCGCACGCGCCACGGGCGAGAGCCTCGCGCACATCGACCTGTCCGACATGCAGTCCTTCCACCGCCGCCTGATCGCGGCCTGCCGCGCCAAGGTCAGCATCGTCGGTGCGGTCAGCCGCGAGCAGGCCGACCAGCTGGTGCAGCAACTGCTGGCTCCGCTGCAGGCGGCGCAGGGCCAGGACGCCAGTGCCTGCGCGCCCCTGCCCGACGTGCCCAAGGTGCAGGCGCTCAAGGCGCCAGTCAACGAGAACATCCCCTTCGCCTCGGCCCAGGCGCAGGTGCTGATCGCCCAGCCCGGCATTGCACGCAACAGCCCGGACTTCATGGCCGTGCTGGTGGGCAATCACATCCTGGGTGGCGGCGGCTTCACCTCGCGGCTGACCGAGGAAGTGCGCGAAAAGCGTGGCCTGAGCTACAGCGTCTACAGCGATTTCTCGCCGGGCCTGGACGCAGGCGCCTTCACGATCGCCCTGCAGACGCGTCCTGACCAGGCAGCCGAGGCCCTGAAGGTGTCGCAGGACACGCTGCGCCGCTTCGTGGCCGAAGGCCCGACCGAGAAGGAGCTCAAGGCCGCAAAGGACAATCTGATCGGCGGCTTTGCGCTGCGCATCGACAGCAACCGCAAGCTGCTGGGCAATGTGTCCAACATCGCCTGGAACGGCTTGCCGCTGGACTACCTGGAGCACTGGACCGAGCGCGTGCAGGCGCTCACCGTGCGTGATGTGCGCGAGGCCATGCAGCGCATGCTGCAGCCCGAGCGCATGGTGACCGTCGTCGTGGGAGGCAAACAATGAGCCGCAACAGCATCAAAATTCATACCCCTGCCGGCAAGCGCTGGCTGGAAAAGGCCACGGCCGAGGCCGCAGCACCCAAGGCAGCTGCCGCAGCACCTGCTGCCGCCAAGGCGAAGGCCGGACGGCCGGCGCCGGTGGGCGCGGGCGAGGTCCGCATCATCGGCGGCCAATGGCGCCGCACGCGGCTGCCCGTGGCGCAGCACCCGGGCCTGCGGCCCACGCCGGATCGCGTGCGCGAGACCCTGTTCAACTGGCTGGGCCAGGACCTGACGGGCTGGCATTGCCTGGATGCCTTCGCGGGCACTGGCGCGCTGGGCTTCGAGGCCGCATCGCGTGGCGCGACCAATGTGCTGATGAACGAGCAGGACGCCACCCTGGTCCAGCAGTTGCAGCGCCTGCGCGAGCGCCTGGACGCCCAGTCCGTGCGCGTGCTGCGCGGCGATGGCATCGGCTGCCTGCGCCAGGTGGCGCCGGGCACGCTGGACCTGGTGCTGATCGATCCGCCCTTCGACCATGCCGATCTGTTCGAGCCTGCGCTGAAGGCCGCCGCGCAGGCGGTGTCCGCCACGGGCTATGTCTATCTGGAGGCGCCCCAGGCCTGGACCGAGGAGCAATTGGCCGAGGCCGGTGGCCTGCAGCTGTTCCGCCATCTGAAGGCGGGCGCCGTTCACGCCCACCTGCTGCGCAAGGCACCGCAGGACGAGTAAAGGGCGCTGCGGCGGCCGCGTTCCCTGGCAGGAGCGCGGCTGTCGCACAGCCGACCGGCCATGCTGCAGCGCAATGCATAATGCGCCATCCGTGCCGGACAGGGCACGCGCAGCCAATGAAAGCGACCGCCATGAGCCACGACGTGATTGCCGTCTATCCCGGAACTTTCGATCCGATCACGCTGGGTCATGAAGACGTGGTGCGCCGCGCGACCCAGCTGTTCAGCCACGTCATCGTCGCCGTGGCGGCGGGCCACCACAAGAAGACCATGTTCAATCTTGAGGAGCGCATGCAGATGGTGCGCGAGGCCGTGTCCATCTATCCCCACGTCCAGGTCGAGAGCTTTCATGGCCTGCTGCGCGACTTCGTGGTCGAGCGCGGCGGCAAGGCCATGGTGCGCGGCCTGCGTGCGGTCACCGACTTCGACTACGAGTTCCAGCTCGCCGGCATGAACCGCACGCTGATGCCCGAGGTGGAGACCGTCTTCCTCACGCCCAGCGACCGCTACCAGTTCATCAGCAGCACCTTCGTGCGCGAGATCGCCACGCTGGATGGCGAGATCGACAAGTTCGTCTCTCCCAGCGTGCGTACCCGCCTTCTGCAGAAGGTGCAGGCCAATCGCGGTTCGTGATCGCACGAGCCGATCGCGCGCCTTGATGCCCTGACCGCCTGGCTGTCCTGAGGCTCGGCAAGGGCGGCCAGGGCCCTCTCGAAGTTCCTTCTTAGAAGGCAGCCTGCCGCGTGGCGCTCGCATTCACGGCGGCGTGCACGAATTCCAGCTTGCGCCTGGCCCCGGCCGAAAGGGCGAACGGATAGGCATCGCCATGGCCCAGGCTGCGGTTGAGGCTGTTGGTCAGCAGCGTCAGCGGCACCCACTGGTCCAGCATGGTGCCGAAGTCCGGCCGTGCATGGACCGCGAAAGGGTCCTGCACGCACAGCGCAGGCTGCGTGCCCGAGCCTGTACTTGTCCCTGAGCCTCCAGGCATGGTGATGCAGGTGCCATAGCTGGCCGCAGTCTCCAGCAGATCCACCATGTGCAGGTAATGGGCCCAGCTTTCGGCCCAGTCTTCCCACGGGTGGGAGGTGGCATAGGCGCTGACGAAGTTGTCGCGCCACTGCTCATCCATCGGGTCGCGCGCATAGTAGTTCTGCAGGGCCTGGCCATAGTCCTGGCGCTCGTCGCCGAACAGGCGGCGGAATTCCTCGATGCGGCCCGCGCCCACCACCAGCCTGTCCCAGAAGAAGTGGCCGGATTCATGGCGCAGATGGCCCACCAGCGTCCGATAGGGCTCGTGCAGGGCCTGGCGGCGCCGGGCACGCTCGGCATCGTCGGCCTCCACCACGTTCAGCGTGATGGTGCCGTTGGCATGGCCGGTCATCACGGGCGCCTGCCCCGGCAGGTCGGCCAGCAACTCGAAGCGCGGCCCATCCTCTCCAGGCCGGGGACCCAGGCCCAGGCGGGCCAGCGTGTAGAACAGCTGGCGCTTGGCGGCCTCGATCCGGGTCCAGCGCAGCGCATTGGACGGGTCTGACAGATCGGGCAGCCAGCGTGTCTGGCGGCAGGACTCGCACAGCGCATGGGGATCGTCTGCGGGCAGGGCGAAGTTGCACTGTCCCACGGGACCCCGGTGGCTGCACATCTTGTAGAGCCGGCCTGGCGGCTTGCCGCTCGTCAGCGAGGACAGGCTCTCCCACAGTACGCTGTCCCGCGTGCCGGAAACCGGGCGCAGGCAGGCCACATGCAGTCGCTCGGGCAGGAAGGCCAGGGTGGCGCCGCAGTGCACGCATTGAACGCTGTCGAAGAAGACCGGGTGGCCACAGGCATCGCAGTTGAAGACTCGCATGTCGGTCACTTTACGCCGTATGTCCGGCGCACGGTGGAAAGGGGTCGTACCTGCCGTCGGCTGCAATGGTCGGCAATCCTCGCGGCGGACCGTGCGGCAGTTGGAGCCCTGGATGAAAAAAGGCCGGAAGTCTCCGGCCTTGTACTTGGATCAGCCCCCGCAGGGGCCTGCATCAGGGACGAACCACGATGCTGTTGCGCACTTCACGCACGTTCTTGGTGGTGCGGGCGATCTCGGCGGCGCGGGCCTTTTCCGATTCGGACTTGGCAAAGCCCGACAGCTGCACCGTGCCGTTCAGGGTCTCGACGCTGATGGAAGTGGCCGAGACACTCTTGTCTTCTGCCATCTTGGCCTTCACCGCAGTGGTGATGCCGGCGTCATCCACATACGAACCCACGGACTGCTGGTCGCGGGCCACGGAGCAGGCGGTGGTACCGAGCACGGTGGCACCGGCGACGAGAGCGAAAGCGATGGCACGGGTGTACTTTTGCATGATCAGTTCTTTCCTGGACAAGAAGATTGAGAGTAACGGGACTCGAGGGAACTCAGGGGACTCGGCGGCAGCTCACTTGCGCGAGCGGGAACTCATGAAGAACGCGGTGGCCAGGGCAGCGCCCGTGGCTGCAGCCAGCAGGATGGAGCGGCCAGGCTGCTCGATGACGTAGCGCGTGGTGGCTTCCGTGGCCGATTGCAGCTGGCGGCGGGCGCGGTCGGAGCTGTCGGCGCAGAAGTTGATGCCGCGTGTGGCCAGTTCCTGGGCGCGTGCCGCGAGGTCATCGATGACGGGGTTCAGTTCACGCTCGATGGACTGGACACCTTCCTCGGCCTTGTCCAGCGCATTCGCTGCAGTGCGGCGTGTGGTGTTGACGGCTTCCTTGGCGGCATCCGCGACATCCTGGGCAACGTCCTTGGCGGTATCGGCGGCTTTGTTCACGGCTTTCTCGGCTTGGCTCATTGGTTCTATCTCCTCAAAACTGGCATGAATGCGAAAGGCGGTCGGGCTGCCGGGCTGGCTGCCCGAGGTAAGCGGGCTTGGGCTGGCAGGGGGCTGAAGGCGGCGCCGCCGCTACTTCTTGATCAGGCTCATCACAAAGGTGACGACAGCCATGATCACGAAAATATAGAACAGGATCTTGGCGATGCCTACAGCACCTGCCGCAATACCACCAAAACCGAATATGGCGGCTACCAGGGCGATGACGAAGAACACGATGGCGTAGTGCAGCATGTAAAACTCCTTGGGTTGTTCGTTTCCAAGAAACGGCACGGGGCGGATGGGCCAAGTGCTGTTTGCATGGGTTCGACTGTACTGAGCCGCCAAAGGTGTATCTGACGGTGGCCGGCGTGGCATGGCGTCAGGGTTAGGCGGGGGGGTGGTGTAGGAATGCTCCGGCTGCACAGGGTTTGCAGCCGCCGCCGGCTGCAGCCATTCAGGAGCGCGCATGGAAAATGGCCCCCACGCTACCCTTGCTGCGCAAGGTCCGCTGCCCCCCGAGGGGGCTGCTTTTCATCTTGGGGCGGCCCGGCGATGAAAAAAACCCCTGGCGCGTTGGCGCGCAGGGGCTTTTGCATGGCGGATGCTGCCGCTTCAGGCGGTGGCGACCGTACCGGCGCTTTTGTCCGTGGAGATCGGCGCCAGCGGGATGACGGCGGAGATTGCCGTACCCTTGCCCAGTTCGGACGAGACGGTCAGACGGCCGCCTGCGGCCTCCACGCGGTGGCGCATGCCGGCCAGCCCGTGGGAGTTGGGGCGCATGGCCGAGGTCTCGAAGCCTTCGCCGTCGTCCTGGATCTGCACCGTCACATAGGTCGGATAGTTGTGCACGGAGACCAGGACATGGCTGGCCTTGGCATATTTGCCGATGTTGGTCAGCGACTCCTGGACGATGCGGTAGACCGTGAGCTGGGTGGATTCCGGCAGTTCCACCTGCTCCAGGTTGGCCGTGACTTCGATGCCGCTGCGCTCGCCGAACTCGCGCGCCAGGATTTCCAGCGCCGTCGTCAGGCCCAGGTTGGACAGGGAGGAGGGGCGCAGGTCCTCGATGATGCGGCGCTTGAGGGCGATGCCGCTGTTGAGCGTCTCCACCAGATGGCTGACGCGTTCGCCCACGTCCGGTGCGCTGAGGTCGATCTTGGATTTGAGGCGCGCCACGTCGAGCTTGGCCGCCGTCAGCAGCGAGCCCAGTTCGTCGTGCAGTTCGCGCGCCAGGTGTCCGCGCTCGTCCTCGCGCACCTGCTGCAAGTGGTTGGCCAGCTCCGTCAGCGTGGCCGTGCGCTCGCGCACCAGGGCTTCGAGGCGGTTGCGCTCGTCGCGCTGGATCTCCTGCTCGCGCTGGTGGGCCTGCTGCAGCGCGTGGGCCTGGCGCAGGTACATGAAGAAGCCCAGCACGCCCAGGGCCGTGACCGTGGCGATGCCTATGCGTGACAGCGACAGCGTGTGCTCGATGTCCTGCAGGTTCTTGGCCGAGCGCTGGTCTATGCCTGACAGCAGCTTGCCCGTGTAGTCGCGGATGGCGTCCATGTTCTCCATGCCCACGTCGGTGAACATGACGAAGCGCCAGGCCTCCTCGTTGCCCTGGCGGTACAGGCGCAGGCTGAGTTCCATCTCGCTCATCTTGCGTTCGACCTGGCGCGCCAGCGGCGTGAAGATCGCCAGCTCCTGCGGGTCGTAGATGAAGATCTGGCGCAGCTCGTCCATGTTGTAGTTGATGGCCGTGATCGCCTTGCTGTAGGGCTCCAGGTAGCGCTCCTCGCCCGTGAGCAGGTAGCCGCGCAGGCCGGTCTCCGCATCCAGCATCAGCCGCAGCAGCTGGCTGATCTCCGAGCGGGTGTTCTGGGTCTGGGTCATGGCCTCCAGCGCCTTGGTGGAGCGCTTGTAGCTGGCCTCGTTAATGCTCACCAGCAGCACGGCCGCGACGATGGCGAATGCCAGGCTGATCGCAATTCTTCGGAAATTTATCCAACGCATAAGCATCCTCTCACCTACAAGATCTTCGCCGATATTCTGCATAATTCGTGTTATCGGCTGCCGGGGCAGTTCCTGCGCCGGCCGTTACCATATATTGTTTGCACGACCAGCGATCCCGCTGGTCCCCCGAAAAAGAGGTATTCATGATCAGAATTGGCATTGTGGACGACCATGCAATTGTGCGCTCGGGCCTGCGTCAGTTTCTCTCGGAACACGTGGACCTGCGTGTAGTCGGTGAGGCCGCCAATGGCCGCGAGGCCATCGATCTGGTGCGTGCCCACGAGATCGACGTGCTGTTGATGGACCTGTCCATGCCGGGCCAAAGCGGTATCGACGCGCTGGCCATGCTGCGCGCCAAGGCGCCGGACATGGGCATCCTGATCCTGAGCGGCTATCCCGAGGAGCACTACGCGATCAACCTGATCCGCCAAGGCGCCAGCGGCTACCTGAACAAGGAATGCGATCCCCAGGAGATTGCCGAAGCGATCCGCACCGTGGCCCTGGGCCGCCGCTACCTGACGCCTGCCGTGGCCGACCTGCTGGCCCAGCAGCTCAACCGCAAGGATGACGCGCCAGCGCATGAGCAGCTGTCCGAGCGTGAGTTCCAGGTCTTCCTCAAGCTCGCGCGTGGCGAAACCGCAGGTGATATTGCAAAGTCGCTTTCACTGAGCGTAAAGACGGTCAGCACCTATCGCACGCGACTCATGGAGAAAATGGGATTGTCGTCCAACAGCGATCTGACGTATTACGCACTGAAGAACAGGCTGATCGATTGATTTTCAGTCAATAGAAAATACGGGCTGCACGATTATCAAGTCGTGCAGCCTTTTTCTTTGGTGAAAAATCAAATGCAGTGCTTTGGGTTCAGGCTGTTTTGAGTTGGTTGAGTGACGCCGCATCGATATTCATGCAATAGTCCATGAGTGCGTCGATTTCATTGGACTTGTCGAAGACGGCATCCACGCCGAGCTGGGCACAGCGGCTGCGGATGTCGGGGGTGGCATAGTTGCTGAGCACCACGATCTTCTGGTGCGGCTGGCGCTCGCGGCAGGCGGTGAGCACACCCAGGCCGCTGCCCTGGCGCAGGAACAGGTCGACGATGGCGAGATCCCATGCGTCGGGGTTCTGCTGAAGCCAGTCCGTCCCCGCGCTCTCCGTCTCCGCGATGCCCACGGCCTCGACATCGGCCAGTTCTTCGAGCGTGGCGATCAGGTTCTCGCGGATCGTAGGGTTGTCTTCAACAAGATAGGTGCGCAATTTCACGGCTGTATCCAATAGGGACGCGGATGGCAATCGGAGTCCGGTGGAGCCCGGCCTCCATTGTCCTGCGCGACAGCGGGCGATTGTGCCAGTGGGGGATCGGCGTCGGGGTCAGCCGATTCCTACGCCTTGTTACCGCAAACGGGACATTCCGGTACACGAGTGGTTTGCATGCTACTCCAATCCAGGCTGCGGCTGTCGAACATGGTCAGGCGGTTTGTTGCAGGCGTGCCAAATCCCGCGATCAGCTTGAGGGCTTCCGCCGCCTGCAGCGTGCCCATGACGCCCACCACGGGCGCGAAGACGCCCATGGTCGAGCACTGCACTTCCTCGAACTGCGCATCGGGCGGGAACACGCAGGCATAGCAGGCGCAGTTCTCGTCGCGCGGGTCCATGACCATGAGCTGGCCGTCCAGCCGGATGGCCGCCCCCGCCACCAGGGGCACCTTGTGCCGCACGCAGGCCGCGTTGATCATGTGGCGCGTGCGGTAGTTGTCCGTGCAGTCCAGCACCAGGCTGGCCTGGGGCACGAGCTCGTCGAGCAGCGCGTCGTCGGCGCGCTGCTGGCGGCAGTCGATGCGGATGCCGGGGTTGATGGCATGCACGGCCGTGCGTATGGATTCCACCTTGGGCTGGCCCACGCGGTCCGTGGTGTGGGCGATCTGGCGCTGCAGGTTGGTCATGTCCACCGCATCGTCGTCCACCAGGGTGATGCGGCCTATGCCGGCCGAGCCCAGGTACAGCGCGGCGGGCGCGCCCAGGCCGCCTGCGCCGATGATGAGCACATGCGCTGCCAGGATGCGCTCCTGGCCTTCAATGCCGATTTCGTCGAGAAGGATGTGGCGCGAGTAGCGCAGCAGTTGATCGTCGTTCATTCGCGTCTCCAGACGTGAAAAAGCCGGGCGCAAGGCCCGGCTTGGTGCAGGCGCGGACCCGGTCCGCGCCGCGCTGTCAGTTTTCCTTCTTCTCGGGCTCGCGCTCGGTCAGGGTCTTGCTGACCATGACGGGCTGGCCCTTGAGGCGGTTGAGCGCCTGCTGCAGCTGGAAGTCCTTTTCGGTGCCGAACTCAGGCAGGCGGCGCTCGGCCGGCGGCTTCTTGGCTTCCTCTTCCAGGCGCTTGCGTGCTTCCTCGCGGGCCTTCTCGCGCACCTCGTCCTTGACCTCGGCACCCTGTCCGCTGGACAGGTGCTTTTCCAGGTCGGCCTCGCGCATGCGCAGGGCGGCGAACAGGTCGCCTTCGGGCGTCTCATCCACCATCACGTCGGGCACGATGCCCTTGGCCTGGATGGACTTGCCGCTGGGCGTGTAATAGCGCGCCGTGGTCAGCTTCAGGCCCGTGTCGGGGCCCAGTGGGCGCACGGTCTGCACGGAGCCCTTGCCGAAGGTCTGGCTGCCCATGATGACGGCGCGCTTGTGGTCCTGCAGTGCGCCGGCCACGATCTCGCTGGCCGAGGCCGAGCCTTCGTTGACCAGGACCACCAGCGGCAGCTTCTTGAGCGAGGCGGGCAGGCGCTGCAGCGGGTCACCCATGCCGCGGCGGGCATAGAAGCTGGGGGATGCCTTGTAGGTTTCCTTGCTCTCGGCCAGTTGGCCGTTGGTGGAGACCACGGTCACATCCGGCGGCAGGAAGGCTGCCGAGATGGCGACGGCAGCGTCCAGCAGGCCGCCCGGGTCGTTGCGCAGGTCCAGCACCAGGCCCTTCATGTTGGGGTCCTGCTTGTACAGTTCCTCGACCTTGCGCACGAAGTCGTCCACCGTGCGTTCCTGGAATTGGCTCAGGCGGATCCAGCCGTAGCCGGGCTCGATCACCTTGCCCTTGACGGACTGCGTCTTGATTTCCTCGCGCGTGATGGTCACGGGGAAGCTGCGGCTTTCATCCTTGCGCAGGATGGTCAGCTGCACCTTGGTGTTGGGCTCGCCGCGCATGCGCTTGACGGCGTCGTTGAGCGACAGGCCCTTGACGGCCGTGTCGTCGATCTTGGTGATCAGGTCGCCCGTCTTGAGGCCGGCGCGGAAGGCGGGGGAGCCTTCGATGGGCGAGACGACCTTGATCAGGCCGTCTTCCTGCGTGATCTCGATGCCCACGCCGACGAAGCGGCCCGAGGTGCCCTCGCGGAATTCCTTGTAGGACTTCTTGTCGAAGTACTGCGAATGCGGATCGAGGCTGGACACCATGCCGGAGATGGCATCGGTGATCAGCTTCTTGTCATCGACCGACTCGACATAGTCGGTCTTGATCAGGCCGAAGACGGCGGACAGCTGCTGGATTTCCTCCAGCGGCAGCGGGGTCATGGCACCGCGGGCCACGGTCTGCAAGGAAACCGTGGTCAGTGCTCCGGCGATTACGCCTACGGAAACCCAGCCGGCAATTTTGATTTTCTGGCCCATATCACCCCTTTAACCGCGTCAATATACACCCGCTTGGAAAGGCAAGCGCCCGCGTGGTTCCCTAAAAACGGCGCAGCAAGCGCAATTTCCGCAGCAGGCGCTCACCTCAAGCGGGCCCGGCTCAGGCCTTGCCCTGTGCGGCCACGGCGGCTGCAGCCTTGGCGGCAGCTTCTGCATCGCCCAGGTAATAGTGGCGAATGGGCTTGAGATCGGCATCCAGCTCATAGACCAGCGGAATGCCATTGGGCACGTTGACGCCGACGATGGCGTCATCCGAGATGCCGTCCAGGTATTTGATCAGCGCGCGGATGGAGTTGCCGTGGGCCGCGACCACGACGCGCTTGCCGGACAGGATGGCGGGCGCGATGGACTCGTTCCAGAACGGCAGTACGCGGGCCACCGTGTCCTTCAGGCATTCGGTCAGCGGCACCTGGCTGGGGTCCAGCTGTGCGTAGCGCACGTCGCTGCGCTCGCTGCGCGGGTCTTGCGGCTCCAGGGCCGGCGGGGGCGTGTCGTAGCTGCGGCGCCACACCAGCACCTGGGCATCGCCGTATTGCTTGGCCATGTCCGCCTTGTTCAGGCCCTGCAGGCCGCCGTAGTGGCGCTCGTTCAGGCGCCAGCTGTGCTGCACGGGCAGCCAGGTGCGGTCCATTTCGTCCAGCGTGTGCCACAGCGTGCGCGTGGCGCGCTTGAGCACGCTGGTGTAGGCCAGGTCGAAGTCATAGCCCTCGGCCTTGAGCAGGCGGCCGGCGTTCTTGGCCTGTTCGACGCCGGTGGCGGTCAGGTCCACATCGGTCCAGCCGGTGAAGCGGTTTTCGAGGTTCCAGGTGGATTCACCGTGGCGGATCAGCACGAGCTTGTACATGGCGGCTTTCTAAGTCTCTCGATGCGACAAAGCTGGGCTGTCGCGGGGGCAAAAGCCAGCATTCTAGAATTGACAGGTTTGCCAACCCAAGGAATGACGTGAAATTCATCATCGATAACTGGTATTTGATCCTGATCGCGCTGGCTTCCGGCGTGATGCTGCTGCTGCCCCTGGTGCGCGGCGCAGGCGGCGGCTCGCTGACGGCGGCGCAGGCCGTGCAACTGATCAACCGCCAAAAGGCCGTTGTCATCGATGTCTGCGAGCCCGAAGAGTACGCGGCCGCCCATGCCAACGGCGCCAAGAATGTGCCGCTGAGCCAGTTCGAGGAAAAGCTGCCCACCACCGTGAAGAACAAGGCGCTGCCGCTGGTGCTGATCTGCACCAAGGGCAACCGCGCCTCCCGTGCCGAAGGCATTGCGAAGAAGCTGGGCTACGAAAAGGCCCAGGCCCTGGCCGGTGGCCTGAAGGCCTGGCGCGATGCCGGCATGCCGGTTGAAAAGGCCTGAGGCGCCCCCATCTGACGGCGATGGAAGCCGCTGCTCCGCGCCCCGGACGCCAGCCGCCGGCACGCCGCAAACTCGAAGAAAGACGCACATGCAAGCCGTGAAGATGTACACCACCGCTGTCTGCCCCTATTGCATCCGGGCCAAGCAGATCCTCAAGTCCAAGGGCGTGGAGCAGATCGAAGAGATCCGCATCGACACCGATCCGGCCGCGCGCGACGTGATGATGCAGAGCACGGGCCGCCGCACGGTGCCCCAGATCTTCATCGGCGACCACCATGTGGGCGGCTGCGACGACCTGATGGCGCTGGATGCCGACGGCGGTCTGGTGCCTCTGCTGCAAAGCTGAAACACGGGCACTGCATAATGCTGGCCCAGGTGCCCGCTGCGCAAGCTCTTGGCAGCGGGCATTTTGTTGGTGATTTTTTTGATGCCCTGGTCACCGCACCAGGGTTTTTTGCCCAGAAAGACTGATTCCATGGCCGAACAGGACACTCCCGTCTTCCAGATCCAGCGCGTCTACCTCAAGGACCTGTCGCTGGAGCAGCCCAATTCGCCCGCCATCCTGCTGGAGCAGGAGCAGCCCAGCGTGGACATCCAGCTTGGCGTCGAGGCGACTCCCGTGGCCGAAGGCATCTACGAAGTGGCCGTGACCGCCACCGTGCAGACCAAGATCCAGGACAAGACCGTTTTCCTGGTCGAGGCCAAGCAGGCCGGCATCTTCGAGATCCGCAACGTGCCCGAAGACCAGATGGGTGGCGTGATCGGCATTGCCTGCCCCCAGATCATCTATCCCTACCTGCGCGGCAACGTGGCTGACGTGGTCACGCGCGCCGGCTTCCCGCCCGTGCACCTGGCCGAGATCAACTTCCAGGCCATGTACGAGCAGCAGCAGGCAGCCGCCCAGGCGGACGGCAACTCGCTGCCGCAGTAAGCCGGTCCATTCCCGGACGATGTGATTTGCGCCCAGGCGCGTCGCATCGCTGTGGTACAAGAAAAGAGGCCCGAGGGCCTCTTTTTTTCATCAACGTCGCTTCTTCAACGTCGAGCAGATATGAACATAGTGGTGATTGGCGCAGGCGCCTGGGGCACGGCGCTGGCGATGAGCGCGGCCTCGCGCGGTGACGGGCGTGTCGTGACCCTTTGGGCGCGCGACGCCGCCCAGGCGCAGGCCATGCACGGCAGCGGCGAGAACGCACGCTACCTGCCGGGCGTGGCACTGCCTGCCGCGCTGCAGGTGGTGCATGGCGAGATCGACGGCCATCTGGCGGCCGCCGACCTGATCGTGATCGGCACGCCCATGGCTGCCCTGCGCGAATGGCTGGGCCGGCTGCAGCATGTGCCCGCACCCGTGGCCTGGCTGTGCAAGGGCTTCGAGGCCGTGCCCGCAGGCGCTTCGGCCGCGGCCCATGGACTGATGGCCCACGAGGTCTGCGCCGAGGTGGCGCCCGATCTGCTGTGCGGCGTGCTCAGCGGCCCCAGCTTCGCGGCCGAGGTGGCACGCCACCAGCCCACGGCCCTGGTGGCGGCCAGCCGCCATGCCCAGGTCAATGACGCCCTGGTGGCCGCCTTCCACGGCGGCGCCATGCGCGTCTATGCCAATGCCGACATCGTGGGCGTGGAAGTGGGCGGCGCCGTGAAGAACGTGCTGGCCATTGCCACCGGCCTGTGCGACGGCCTGCAGCTGGGCCTGAACGCCCGCGCTGCGCTGATCACGCGCGGCCTGGCCGAGATGACGCGACTGGGCCTGGCCCTGGGCGCGCGCACCGAGACCTTCATGGGCCTGTCGGGCCTGGGCGATCTGGTGCTGACGGCCACGGGCGACCTGTCGCGCAACCGCAAGGTGGGCCTGCTGCTGGCCCAGGGCCGCACGCTGGAGCAGGCCGTGGCTTCGCTGGGCCATGTGGCCGAGGGCGTGTACAGCGCACGCACCGTGCTGGCGCGCGCGCGGCTGTTGAATGTGGAGATGCCGATCACCGAAACCGTGGTCGAGCTGCTGGACGGCCGGCTGCAGGCGGCCGAGGCCGTGCAGCACCTGATGGCGCGCGATCCGCGCGGCGAGTGAGTCCGGCACCTTCATGAAAAATGGCCCCCACGCTCCCCTTGCTGCGCAAGGTCCGCTGCCCCCCGAGGGGGCGCTTTTTCATCTTGGGGCGGCCCGGCGATGAAAAAGCCCCGGAGCTGGAAGGCCCCGGGGCTTTTTTGCGTCAGAAATCCTGGCGCCTGGCGCGCTACATGCCCAGTTACAGGCCCAGCTCCAGACCCAGCAGTTCCTCCACCGTCTGGCGGCGGCGGATCAGGCGGGTGCTGTCGCCATCGACCAGCACCTCGGCGGCCAGCGGGCGCGTGTTGTAGTTGCTGGACATGGAGCTGCCATACGCCCCCGTGTCATGGATGACCAGCAGGTCGCCCACCGAGGCGCCGGCCAGCGCGCGCGGCAGCACCACGCCGCCGTCGCCCTGGGTGAAAACGTCGCCCGATTCGCACAGCGGACCGGCGACCACGGCATCGCGCAGGGGCATGGCCTGGCCGTCGCGGCGCAGCACTTCCATGCCGTGCCAGCTGCCGTACATGGAAGGGCGCATCAGCTCGTTGAAGCCCGTGTCGACCAGCACGAAATGGTTGCTGCCCGCGTTCTTGGTGGCGCGCACCTGGCCCAGCAGCACGCCCGACTCGGCCACCAGGAAGCGGCCCGGCTCGATCTCCAGGCCCAGCGCATGGCCCACGATGGCCTCGGCGTCCTTGCGTGCCGCATCCCACAGGCCGTGGTAGTGGGCGGTGTCGATGGTGGCGTCGCCATCGCGGTAGGGAATGGACAGGCCGCCGCCGGCCGAGATGGCCTGCAGGTCATGGCCTGCCTGGCGGGTGGCGCGCACCAGCTCGACCATGGCGCCGCAGACCTGCTGCAGGTGGCCGTAGTCCACGCCCGAGCCGATGTGCATGTGCAGGCCGGCCAGCTTCAGGCCGCCGTCGCGGATGGCCTGCAGCGCCGCCAGCAGGTCGCTGTGCCAGATGCCGTGCTTGCTGTGCTCGCCGCCCGTGTTGGTCTTGTTGCTGTGGCCGTGGCCGAAGCCGGGGTTGATGCGCAGCCACACGGGATGGCCGGGCGAGGCCTGGGCCAGCTGGTGCAGCATGTCGATGGAGCCGGCGTTCACGGGCACCTTGTGCTCGGCCACGCAGGCCAGCGTGGCCTCGTCCATCACGTCGGCGGTGAACACGATGTCGCTGTGCAGGTCGTCGCCATGGCCGGCCGCGTAGCCGGCGGCCAGCGCGCGCAGGATTTCGCCGCGCGATACCGCATCCACCTTCACGCCCTGCTCGCGCATCAGCCGCAGGATGTGGATGTTGGAGCAGGCCTTCTGCGCAAAGCGGATGGTGTCGAAGGCCTTGAGCTGGGCGATGCGTGCGCGGATGGTGGCGGCGTCATAGACCCACAGCGGCGTGCCGTGCTGGTCGGCCAGGGCCCAGAGCTGGGCGGGCGAGAAGGGATTGGACATGGTGTCTCTTTCAGGGGAACTGCCGCGCATGATGGCGGATGGGGGTCATTCAGTCCAATGCTTGTTCTTATGGTGTCTATTTGATTTGGATATGCTTTGGCCATGCAAGACCCCGCGCTGCCGCACACGTCCCCCGAGCCCCGCATCTCCCATCGCCACCTGGAGGTGTTTCGCGCGCTCATGCTCAGCGGCAGCGCCACGGCGGCGGCGCAGATGCTGTTCAGCTCCCAGCCCACCGTCAGCCGCGAATTGGCGCGGATGGAGAGCCTGCTGGGCTATGCCCTGTTCGAGCGTGCCCAGGGCCGGCTGCGGCCCACGGCACGCGCCCTCTCGCTGTGGGCCGAGGTGCAGCGCAGCTGGCAGGGTCTGGACCGGGTGGTGGAGCATGCGCTGGCCCTGGGCCGACCGCACCAGGCGCGTATCAACGTGCTGTGCCTGCCCGCCCTCAGCCATGCGCTGCTGCCCGCAGCGCTGGCGCGCCTGCATGCGGAGCACGGCCCCGTGGCCGTCAGCGTGGCCACGCAGGAGGCGCCGCTGCTGCAGGAGTGGATGGCCGCCCAGCGCTACGACCTGGGCCTGGCCGAGCTGGCCGAGGCGCCTCCGGGCACGCGCGCCCTTGCGCTGCCCGCCATGGACGAGGTGGCCGTGCTGCCCGCAGGCCATGCGCTGGCCGCAAGGCCGGTGCTGGAGGTGGCTGACTTTGCCGGGGAAAGCTTTGTCAGCCTGGCGCGCGACGATCCCTATCGGCAGCAGATCGATGCCGTGTTCGAGCAGGCCGGCGTGCAGCGCCAGCTGCACCTGGAAACCCACAGCGCCGTGGCGGTCTGCGCCATGGTCCAGCATGGCCTGGGCGTGGCCATCGTCAATCCGCTGACGGCGCGTGCCTGCGCCGGGCCGCAGCTGGTGGTGCGGCCGCTGGCGTTTTCCATTCCCTTCCAGGTCCATGCGCTGCTGCCGCTGCACCGGCCGGCCGTGGCCGAGGTGCAGTGGCTGGTGGACGCGCTCGCCGCCGAGGTGGCCGCGGTCGGCTGAGGGCAGAGGGCGGGGTGCGGTATCAGCGCGCCGCGCTGTCCAGGCCGGGAGCCTTGTCTGCAGCGGGCTCGGGTGGCAGGCCCCACTCCATCCAGTCGTCGCCAAAGATCTCCACCGGGTGCTGTGTGCGGTCCGATCCGTTGCCGCAGGCCAGCTCGTCGCGGGCGCAGTAGCGGTCACACCCCCAGCAGGTGCGCTCGGGATGGGCGGGGTGGATGGGGAATTTCTTGGCCATGGCATCCAGCTTGGACCGCCATGGCCGCCAGGATTTTGCGCTGGATCAGAATTCCAGGTTGTCGATCAGGCGCGTCTTGCCCAGGCGTGCGGCGCCCAGGGCCACCAGTGGCGCCCCGGCCAGTTGCGCGGCCTCGGCGGGGGGCTGCAGGTCACGGCGCAGGCGCACGGTCAGGTAGTCGGGCTCCCAGCCCTGGGCGGCCAGGGATTGCATGGCCCAGGCTTCCAGTTCGGCCAGCGGCGCCTGGCCCGCACGCGCGGCATCGGCCAGTTGCTTGAGCGCCAGCGACAGCGCCATGGCCTGCTGCCGCTCGTCGTCGCTCAGGTAGCCGTTGCGCGAACTCAGCGCCAGGCCGTCGTCGGCGCGCGCCGTGTCGCCGGCCACGATGTTCACGGGCAGGGCGAACTGCTCGACCATGCGGCGGATCACCATCAACTGCTGGTAGTCCTTTTTGCCGAACACGGCCGTTCCGCCGCCGCTGGCGAAGAATACGGCCGAGAACAGCTTCATCACCACGGTGCATACGCCCGTGAAGAAGCCGGGGCGGAAATGGCCTTCGAGGATGTCGGCCAGCTGCGCATCGGGCTGGATCTTGAAGGTCTGCGGCTCGGGGTAGAGATCGGCTTCGCGCGGGGCGAACAGCAGGTCGCAGCCTTCGGCCTCCAGCTTGGCGCAGTCGGCCTCCCAGGTGCGCGGATAGCTGTCGAAATCCTCGTGCGGCAGGAACTGCAGGCGGTTCACGAAGATGCTGGCCACGGCAATGTCGCCGTGCTGGCGCGCGGCGCGCACCAGGGACAGGTGGCCGTCGTGCAGATTGCCCATGGTGGGCACGAAGGCGGGGCGGCCCTTGCTCGACAGGATGGCGCGCAGGTCGGCGATGGAGTGGACGATTTGCATGGGAAAACGGGAAAACGGGAAAACGGGGGAACGGGAAGCGGGAAGCGGAAAAACGGATCGTGCAGCCTGCCGGACTACCAGGCGTGCTTGCTGTCGTCGGGGAAGCTGCCGTTCTTCACGGCATGCACATAGGCCTCGAAGGCGCCCTTGACGCTGCCCGCATCCGCCATGAAGTTGTGCACGAAGCGGGCCATCTTGCCCAGGTTCACGCCCAGCATGTCGTGCAGCACCAGGACCTGGCCGGCCGTGCCGCTGCCCGCGCCGATGCCGATGGTGTGGCAGTGCGGCAGCTCGGCCGTGAGTTCGCGCGACAGCTGTGCCGGCACCATCTCCAGCACCAGCATGGAGGCTCCTGCATCCTGCAGCTCCAGCGCATGGCGGCGCAGCGTGGCCGCTCCCTCGTCGCTCTTGCCCTGGACGCGGTAGCCGCCCAGCGCATGCACGGTCTGCGGCGTCAGGCCCAGGTGGGCGCAGACGGGCACGCCGCGCTCGACCAGGAACTGCACGGTGGGCGCGGTCCAGCCGCCGCCTTCGAGCTTGACCATATGGGCGCCGGCC
Source organism: Delftia sp. DLF01 (assembly GCF_014852125.1). NCBI lineage: Bacteria > Pseudomonadati > Pseudomonadota > Betaproteobacteria > Burkholderiales > Comamonadaceae > Delftia > Delftia sp. DLF01. Next base: position 407,325 of record NZ_JACVAZ010000002.1, on the reverse strand, counting down.
TGCATCAGCTCGCAGGCGCTGCGCATGGCCTGCTCGCGGCTTTCGGCGTAGCTGCCATAGGGCATGTCGGCGATCAGCCAGGCCGTGCCCTGCACGCGGTGCAGACCGCGCGCCACGCTGGCCGTGTGGTAGCACATGTCCTGCAGCGACACGCCCACGGTGCTGTGCAGGCCCTGGCAGACCATGCCCAGCGAATCGCCCACCAAAATGCACTCCACGCCGGCCGCATCGGCCACGGCCGCGAAGGTGGCGTCATAGGCGGTGACCATGGTGATCTTCTCGCCGGCCTCGCGCATCTGCGCCAGGCGCGGAAGGCTCACGGGGCGGCGCTGGGGCAGCGGCGAGGCGGGAGGGATGGTGCCGTAGGGCGTGCCGGCGGTGACGGGTGCTTGGGTCATGGGGCGCTCGGAGGGGGATGGAATTGCCGCGAGTCTATGCGATGCGCGCGGGGGTCACCTGTCCCTGAGCTGTCCTTTGCTTTTCCGTCACCTTTCGGGCAGGCCACGCCATCGGCGCCACAGCGGAGACAGCAGGGCCACGAGCATGGCCGTGCTGGCTGCCACGGCAGGCGCGCCCATCAGCAGGTCCAGCCAGTGCTGGGTATCCGTCCAGGGGCCTGCGCTGCCGGCGGGTTGGGGCAACAGCAGTGCGGACCACTTGGACCAGGCGGCGGCGAGCCATATCAGGGCCAGCGACATGCCCAGGGCCAGCAGCACCGCGCCGGCCCAGGGGCGCTTGAGCACACGGATGCGCAGCCAGGCGACCGATATCAGCGCGGCCGGAAACAGCCCCAGCACATAGAGGCTGGTGATTCCCAGCATCCCGGCCAGCACGCTGCCAAGCAAGGTCAGGACCAGGCATCCAGCGCAGTCAGCAGGCTCTGCTGCACGGCGGTTTCGGCCGGCAGGGCGGCGTCTATGAGTGCACGCCACGCGCCATGCCATTGCTGGCTGGCGATCGCCTGTTCCACGGATTGCGCCCAGGCCGCTACGGTGGCCTGCGGGCGCGCGGGTAGTCGTGCCGATTCGATGCTCGATTCCATGAAGCCCTCCCTTTTTTCTGTGCTGCGCGGTGCGGCCATCCGGGGAGCCGGACAGTGCGATTCCCGGCGCGCGACGAGTCTATGCGATCCCGCTATGCTGTACTTCCCGCGACGGACGACAGGGCCCGCACAGGCCCTGCGGATGCGCTTCAACGGTGTTGCACCATGTCCGGTTCCTTACAGACATCTCCGCTTCTTCCCGCCGTGGCCTGGCAGGGCCTGCGCCAGGTCCATGTGCTGCAAAGCCTGACCGACGAGCGACTGGCCGAACTGGCGGCGCAGTGCCGCTGGCAGCATCTGGCGCTGCACCAGACGCTGGAGGGCGCGTACACCGATCAGCGTCTCTACATGCTCGTGCAGGGCGGCTTGCGCGTCAGCAGCTATGCCCCCAACGGGCGCGGGCTCACGCTGGGCGAGATTGCCCAGGGCGTGTTCTTCGGCGGCCTGCCGCAGCAGCAGGTGGGCTGCACGGCCATGCCTCTGGTGGTCGAGGCAGGCGTCCCCAGCCTGATTGCCTCGCTGGCCCATGAGGATGTGGAAGCCCTGCTCATGAACGAGCCCCAGGTCCTGCGCGCCTTCATCGGCCGGCTCAGCGATCTGGCCGTGGCGCTGGCGCGCCGCATGGTGGATCTGGGAACGCTGTCGGTGCGCAGCCGCCTGCATACCCAGTTGCTGGAACGTGCCGAGCGCGCGGGCATCGACCAGGGGCAGGCCCTGCTGGCGCCCGCACCCCGGCAGACCGACCTGGCCCTGATGCTGGGCTCCAGCCGCGAGGAAGTGGCGCGCGAGATGTCGCGCCTGGTGCGCCTGGGCCTGCTGCGGCGTGAAGGCCGCAACCTGCGCATCTGCCATGTCGAAGGCCTGCGCGTGCTGCTCGAGGAAGCGCGCTGAGCCTTGTCTGCCGCGGCTGTTTCAAGCCGCGAAAAACACTGTTTCAGGAACGCGTGAATTCGCCTTCTGTCGAGGGGAGCACGGGTGAAAGGGCAGCGGGCCGCCCGGGCCGGATGCGAAAACACGTGAGAAAACGCACAGACGAAGAATGCTGCAGCGCCGCATAGTACGTCCATGCCGTGAGGAAATGAATGCCGAGCGGCCTTTTGAAAGGATCTGACATGCGTACCCTCTCCGCTGCACTGGCCGCCCTGACCCTGGGCCTCGCCGGCACTGCAATGGCCCAAGAAGCCGTTTCCCCATCGTCCTCCGCCACCGCAGGCCTGAGCCGTGCCGAAGTGCTGGCCGACCTCGAAATGTGGCACCAGGCGGGCATGACCTACCTGCCCTCGCCTTCGGCAGACCGCGACATCAGCTACAACTCGGCCGAATACCAGCGCGGCCTGGCCCGTTACCAGCAACTGCGCAGCGGCCCCGCCTACCGCGAGGCCGTGGCCCGCCTGGAAGGCCAGCACACCGTCACGCAGAAGTGATGTGAATGGATATGGGTCCGGCATGGTGCCGGGCCTGTTGGTGGAAAGCGTCCTTTCGGGATGCTTGGTTTGGCGCCCTTCGGGGCGCTTTTTTGTTTCCCGCGCTCTACACTGGGCGGCCCCGTGTCAGTGGCTGCTATCGATAGCGAAGCTGCTGATGCAAGTACAGCATGCGTTGACGACCGTTTTGTGAAGTTTCTGATCGATTTTCCCAACCCCCATGACGGTTCGGCCGCCCGGCTGCGCCATGGCTTCGGGCCGCCGCTGCGCAGCCTGGCAGCCCATGCGCCCGAGCAGGTGCGCGGTGTGCTTGACGCCGTGCAGCAGGCCGCCCAGGCCGGCCTGTGGTGCCTGGGCTGGGTGCGCTACGAGGCGGCGGCGGCGTTTGACGCGGCCTACGCGGGCGCCTTGCATGCCACGCCGCCAGGCGAGCCGCTGGCCTGGTTTGCCGTCTTCGACGGCCCCCGGCCCTGGCCTGAAGACGCGGACGCAGTCGATACCGGCCCTCAGGTGCAATCTCAGGTGCAATCTCAGGTGCAATCTCAGGTGCAATCTCAGGTGCAATGGCAGCCCGGCCTGGAGCGCGCGGATTTCGATGCCGCCATTGCGCGCATCCACGAGGCGATTGCGGCCGGTGACTGCTATCAGATCAATTACACGGCCCAGTTCATGGGCCGGCTGCTGGGCGACATTCCATCGCTGTTCGCCGCGCTGCGCCGTGCCCAGCCCGGCGGCTACGTGGCCTGCATGGACAGCGGCGACGAGCAGGTGCTGTCCGTCTCGCCCGAGCTGTTCTTCGACTGGGATGGCGAGCGCATCCTCACGCGCCCCATGAAGGGCACGGCGCCGCGTGGCGCCACGCCTGCACAGGACGAGGCGAATGTCCAGGCCATGCGGTCCTCGCCCAAGGAGCGGGCCGAGAACGTGATGATCGTGGACCTGCTGCGCAACGATGTCTCGCGCATTGCCGAGCCTTTCAGCGTCCAGGTGCCGCGCCTGTTCCATGCCGAACCCCTGCCCACCGTGTGGCAGATGACGTCCGATGTGCAGGCGCGCACGCGGCCCGGCACGGGCCTGGCGGACGTGTTTGCGGCGCTGTTTCCCTGCGGCTCCATCACGGGTGCGCCCAAGCGCCAGGCCATGCGGCTCATCCACGAACTGGAACCGGGTCCGCGCGGCGTGTACTGCGGCGCCGTGGGCGTGGTGCGGCCCGGCATCGCAGCGGGGCGCGTGCACGCCACCTTCAATGTGCCCATACGCACGGTGGTGGCGCGTGGCACGGAACTGCGCTACGGCATCGGCAGCGGCATCACCTCGGGCGCCGAGGCGCCTGCCGAATGGCAGGAATGGCGCCACAAGAGGGCTTTTCTGGACAAGGTGTGAAAGGGCGTGCAGCCATGGCGGATACGGACTTGGATTTCGACATTCTGGAAACCCTGGCCCTGCGGGATGGCGGTTTCATCCACCTGCAGCGCCATGTGACGCGCATGCAGGACGCGGCGCGGCATTTCGGGCGGCCCTGCACGGATGCCGTGCTGGAGCAGGCACTGCAGCAGCTGCGCCAGGCGCACGCCAGCGGCCACTGGCGCGTGCGCCTGGCGCTGGATGCCACGGGGCGGATACAGACCCAGGCGGCGCCGCTGCCGCCTTCCGCCACGCCTGTTCGGCTGGCGCTGGCCGACCGGCCCATCGCCAATGCGGTGGCGCGTGGCGACTGGGTGCGTTTCAAGACCTCGCGCCGCGCGCACTACGACAGCCTGCAGCCCACCGATGCCTCGGTGTTCGACACCGTGCTCCACAACGAGGACGGCGAGATCACCGAGGGCACGCGCGGCAACATCGCCGTGCTGCTGGCGGGCCGCTGGGTGACCCCGCCGCTGTCCAGTGGCCTGCTGCCCGGCGTGGGCCGCGCGGTGGCGCTGGACGAGGGTCGCGTGGTGGAGCACCCGGTGCGGCTGGACGATCTGCCGCGCGTGCAGGGCTGGGCCTTCGTCAACAGCCTGCGCGGTTGGCTGCCGGCAGTTCTGCGCTGAATTGCAGGCTAGGGCCACGGGTGGAACTCATGGTTTTCAGGGATGGATTTCACAAGGTAATGTCAGACAATCGCTGAATATTGTTGAGCAATATCATTTTGATTGTTGGCTGATGCCTATCTCCCCTGAGATCGATCCATGCATGAATTCCGTATTTCCCGCCGCGCGCTGATCGGCGCCGCGGCTGTCCTGGCGGCGGGCCCACTGTGCGCCCAGACCACCTATCCCAACAAGCCCATTCGCATCGTCGTCGGCTACGCGGCAGGCGGCTCGGTCGACCTGGTGGGGCGCGTGGTGGGTGACATCCTGGCCAAGCACCTCAATGCGACCGTCGTGGTCGACAACGTGCCCGGTGCCGCCGGCGTGGTGGCCGCGCAGCGCGTGGTCGGTGCCAAGGCCGACGGCTATACCCTGCTCGCAGGCTCCAGCAACGAATTGGCGGGCACGAAGTTCGTCAATGCCGCGCAGAAGTACGACCCGGCCACGGACCTGACCGGCATCGCGCTGACCGGCGTGCTGCCCAACCTGTGGGTGGCCGGCACCAAGATGCCGGCCAAGACCATCGACGAGTTCATCGCCCTGGCCAAGGCCCATCCCGGCAAGTACAGCTACGGCAGCCCGGGCATCGGGTCCACGCCGCATTTCTCGGGCGAGCTGATCAAGAAGATTGCCGGGGTGGACATCGTCCATGTGCCTTACAAGGGATCGGCCGCGATGACCAGCGACCTGGCCGGCGGCAACCTGGATTTCGCCATCGTCTCTCCCTCGGTGGCGGCTCCGTTCATCCAGAGCGGCAAGATCAAGGCCCTGGGCGTGACCACGGCCCACCGCATCGCCATGATGAAGGATGTGCCCGCACTGGGCGAGAACGCGGCGCTCAAGGGCTATGCGCTGAGCGGCTGGTTCGGGCTGGCGGGACCCAAGGACCTGCCTGCCGATGTGGTGGCCAGCCTGCAGAAGGCCTTGAAGGCGGGCCTGGCCGATCCGGCGATGCGCGCGCGCCTGGAAGGGGCGGGCATCATTGCCCCCACGGGCGACGAAAACCTGGCCCAGATCATCCGTACCGACATGGGCAAGTACGCCGAACTGGTCAAGTTCGCCAGGATCACGCCGGAAAACTGAAGCACGGCCTGCTGCCATGAAAAACGCCTCGCTCCCCGAGGCGTTTTTCATTCGGGCCTGTGCAGGGCATGCAGGGACAGCAGCCCCTCGAACGCATCGCGCAGCGGCTGCAGCGACGGGCCGGTAGGCGCCAGCCGTTGCAGCGCGCAGGCCGCTGCCTCCAGCGTGGACAGCTGGCCCGGCGCATGGGCCTTGCGCAGGGCGCCGTAGCGCGAGGCGGGAAGGTCGCCCTGCAGTGCCAGGCGCGGCAGGGCCTGCAGGCCGGGGTTGAGGTAGAGCATCTTGCGGCTCTTGCGCCAGGTGGCGTCCAGCACCACCAGGCGCAGGTCCTCGGGGCATGGCGCGGGCTGCGGCCAGGGCGCTTGCCTGGCCAGGCCCAACTGGTCGCTGTGCGGTGTTTCCGGATAGAGCAGTACGGCCTGTCTCGGGGCGTCGCCCGCCTGCCAGGGCGCGTGCAGCAGTGCCTGCAACTGCGCTGGCTCGAAGGCTTCGCCCACCGCCAGGCGGCTGGCGGGCAGGCACAGGTGCAGCAGCCGGCCCGTGCCCTTGGCCTGCAGTTCTTCCTCGGGATGCTGGAGCACCAGCAGCTGCACCGCATGCGGCACCGGCTGCACCAGGGGGCACAGGCAGGTGCGCTCAGGGCGCAGGCATTGCGCGCAGCGTGCGCGGGTGCTCACGGCGGACAAGGCCCGGCGCCTGCCTTACAGGCGACCCTTGTAGTAGCTGGGCTTGTCCATGTCGGCGATTTCCACGCTGAGCTGGACCATCATGCCGGCCGGCTGGGGCGTGAGGCGGCGCAGCACCGCGGCAATGCCTTCGGACAGTTCCTTCTTGGCCGTGTCGGTACGGCCCGCCAGCAGGCGCAGCTGCACGTGGACGAAGCCGCGGTTGGCCGGTGCCGAGCCGATCTCGAACTGGCTGACCGGCAGCAGGCGGGCCTTGACGTCGGCCTCGTCCAGGATGCTGGGGTGGCCGCAGACGAAGGCGTTGAGTTCGGTCAGCAGTTGCTGGCCGGGCAGGCCGGCGAGGTTGTCGGTGTATTCGACATAGAGATGGGGCATGGATGTCTCCGTTCCGGTGGTGAAGAGGGATTCAGGGGAGGGGTGGGGCCAGGCGCGAAACCTCGTCCAGCGCCGTCAGCAGCAGCTGTACGTCGATGCGCGTGTGGGAGGCCGACAGCGCAATGCGCAGCCGCGCGGTGCCTTCGGGCACGGTGGGCGGGCGGATGGCGGGCACCCACAGGCCGCGCTCGCGCAGGCCCTCCATCACGGCCAGGGCCGTGGCGTTGGAGCCTATGACCAGGGCCTGCACGGCGGTGCGCGAGGGCAGCAGCTGCCAGCCCGTGCGCGCCAGCAGCGGCGTGAGGCCGGCGCGCAGCTCGGCAATGCGTTCGGCCAGGGCCTCGCGGCGCTCGTCCTCGGCCTCGATCAGGGCCACGCTGGCCTGCAGCGCGCTGGCCAGCATGGGCGGCGCGGCCGTGGCGAAGATGTAGCTGCGCGTCTTTTGCAGCAGCCATTCGACCAGCATGTCGCTGCCCGCGACAAAGGCACCGGCCACGCCAGCGGCCTTGCCCAGCGTGGCCATGTAGAGCACGCGCGGCGAGGCGTTTGCGCCCGTCAGTCCCGCCTCGGCCAGGCTGCCCCGGCCTTGTGGGCCGAGCACGCCGAAGCCATGCGCGTCGTCGAGCAGCAGCAGCGCGTCGTACTGCTCGCACAGCGCCAGCAGTCCGCGGATGTCGGCCACGTTGCCGTCCATGCTGAACACGGCATCGCTGATGACCAGCTTGCGCCGGGCCGTGCTGGCGGCCAGTTGCGCGGCCAGATCGGTCAGGTCGGCATGGGCATAGCGGTGGACCTGGGCGCGCGACAGGCGGGCGCCGTCGATCAGGCAGGCGTGGTTGAGCGCATCGGAGAACAGGGCATCGCCCGCGCCCACCAGGGCCGGCACGATGCCGGCATTGGTGGCGTAGCCCGCATAGAAGTAGAGCGCGCGCGGCAGTTGCACGAAGTGCGCCAGTTGTTCCTCCAGCGCGGCGTTGGCCGTGCTGTGGCCGCTGACCAGGGGCGAGCCGCCCGAGCCCACGCCAAAGGCCTGGGCGCCCGCGCAGGCGGCGCGCACCAGGGTGGGGTGTCCTGCCAGGCCCAGGTAGTCGTTGCTGCAAAAGGCCAGCATGGGGTGGCCGTCCACCTCCATGTGGGCGCCGCTGGCGGCGCCCTGCAGCGGCGCCGTGGCGCGGCGGCGCCGGCGCAGGTGGGCCGCGTCGAGCTCGGCGATGCGCGCGGGGATGTCGTCCAGCCAGGAGCCGCTCATTGCCATTGCTCCGGCAGGGTATAGGTGGTGGCGCGCGGGTCGGGGTGCTGCTGGAAGGGGATGTCGGCCAGCAGCGGTGCCTGCAGTTGCCGGTCCAGGTGCTGGCGCAGCCAGGCCATGTTTTCCTCGGGCACCAGCATGGCGGGAGCCACGCGGCTGGCAATCCAGCCGGCCAGGCGCAGTCCGCGCGCGCGGATGGCCTCGGCCGTGAGGGCGGCGTGGTTCAGGCAGCCCAGCCGCAGGCCCACGACCATGACCACGGGCAGGTCCAGCGCGCAGGCCAGGTCGGCGCCCGAGAGCTGGTCGGACAGCGGCACGAGAAAGCCGCCCGCGCCTTCCACCACCACGGCGTCGGCCTGTTCGGCCAGGCGCCGGTAGCTGTCCACGATGTGTGCGATCTCTATGGAGCGGCCCGCGCGCTGCGCGGCGATGTGCGGCGACATGGGATCGGGCAGCAGCACGGGGTTGTCGAGTTCGGGCGGCACGGCCAGGGTGGAGGCGGCGCGCAGCGCCAGCGTGTCCTCGTTGGCCCAGCCGCCCTGGCCGTCGGGCTCGGCGCCTGCGGCCACGGCCTTCATGCCCACCACGCGGGCATGGTGGCGGGCCAGCGCATGCAGCAGCCCGCAGGAGGCCAGGGTCTTGCCCACGCCCGTGTCGGTGCCGGTGACAAAGCAGCCAATGGTGCGGTGGGCGTTCACGAATGGTTCTCCTGGGCCAGGGTGTCTTCAAGGGCGGCCAGCGCGCTGGCCGCCAGGTGCTGCATGGCCTCTTCGTCCAGCAAATAGGGCGGCATGGCGTAGAGGGTGTTGCTGATAGGGCGCAGCAGCAGCCCGCGCTCCAGTGCGGCTGCGCTGTAGCGGCGCGAGAAGTCGGGCAGGGAGGTCTGCACATCCCAGGCCCAGATCATTCCCTGGCGCCGTGCGTGGCGCACGCGGGCGTGCTGGTTCAAAGGGGCGAAGGCGCCGTCAAGCCTTTGCGCCAGCGCGAGGTTGGCGTTGATGGCATCGGTCTGCTCGAACAGCTCCAGCGTGGCCAGGGCCGCACGGCAGGCCAGCGGGTTGCCGGTGTACGAGTGCGAGTGCAGAAAGCCACGCGCCACGGAATCGTCGTAGAAGGCGGCGTAGACGGTCTCGGTGGTCAGCACGGCCGACAGGGCCAGCGTGCCGCCCGTCAGGCCCTTGGACAGGCAGATGAAATCCGGCCGTATGCCGGCCTGCTGGTGGGCGAACATGCTGCCCGTGCGGCCAAATCCCACGGCGATCTCGTCCACCACCAGGTGCACCTCGTAGCGGTCGCACAGGGCGCGCGCCAGGCGCAGGTATTCGGGGTCGTGCATGGCCATGCCGGCCGCGCACTGCACCAGCGGCTCGACGATGAGGGCGGCCGTGGTCTCGTGGTGCTGCTCCAGCCACTGGCGCAGGCCTTCGGCGGCGCGCCGTGCCACATCGACCGGGCTTTCGCCGCCTTGCGCGCCACGTGCATCGGGGCTGGGCACGGTGTCGGCCAGGCGCACCAGGGGCGCATAGGCTTCGCGGAAGAGGGGAATGTCGGTCACGGCCAGCGCGCCCACGGTTTCGCCGTGGTAGCCGCCGGCCAGGCCGGCAAAGCGGCTCTTGGCGGGGCGGCCCAGGTTGCGCCAGTAATGGGCGCTCATCTTGAGGGCGATCTCGGTGGCCGATGCGCCGTCGCTGCCGTAGAAGGCATGGCCCAGGCCGGTGAGCGTGGCCAGCCGTTCGGACAGCTCCACCACGGGCGCGTGCGTGAAGCCGGCCAGCATCACATGGTCAAGCCGGGCGAGCTGGTCGGTGAGCGCGGCCTGGATGTGCGGATGGCTGTGGCCGAAGAGGTTGACCCACCAGGAGCTGACGCCATCCAGGTAGCGGCGCCCTTCGGTGTCGTGGAGCCAGGGCCCCTGGGCGCGCGCGATGGCGATGGGGGGCGCGGCCTCGTGCCGCTTCATCTGGGTGCAGGGGTGCCACACAGCCGCAAGGCTGCGGGCGGCAAGCGATTGAGTCATCGCGCGATTGTCACACCGCAGCGCAGCTCACAGCTGCTGCGTGGGAACGTGGTGGCGCAGTTCGACCTGGCGGTTGGCATCGTCCACGAAGACCAGCTGCGGCTGGTGCGTGGCCACGTCGGTCTCATGTACCTGGGCGAAGGAGGCAATGATCAGCAGGTCGCCCACGGCGGCACGGCGCGCGGCCGAGCCGTTGACCGAGATCATGCCGCTGCCGCGCTGGCCCTTGATGGCATAGGTGACGAAGCGTTCGCCGTTGTCGATGTTCCAGATGTGCACCTGCTCGTTCTCGACGATGTTGGCGGCGTCCAGCAGGTCCTCGTCGATGGCGCAGGAGCCTTCATAGTGCAGCTCGCATTGCGTGGTCTTGACGCGGTGGATCTTGGATTTGAGCAGGGTGCGGAACATGTTTGTCTCTCGAGGGGCGCTTTGCGCGGTCTTGATGGGGCCTTGGCTGGCAAAAAAAGCCACCAAGTCTATATGCGAAGGACAAATCCCATGAAGGCCGTGAAGTTGTTCAACGGCAGCGGCGCCGCTGCGGGGCCTGGCTTCAGTTCAGGTCGAGCACGCAGCCATCGCCGATGCTGTCGCGCCATACGCGGATGCGGCTGGGAGCGGGCTGCAGGTCGGCCAGGGAATCGGCAATGAACAGGCACAGGTTTTCCAGCGTGGGCTTGCCCAGGCCGGGGATTTCGTCGAGAAAGCGGTGGTCCAGCGCGTCGCCCAGGGTCTTCAGGCGCGAGCGCAGGTAGCCCAGGTCGATCACCATGCCGTTGTCCGGATTGCGCGGGCCGGTGACGCTGACTTCGGCATAGTAGGTGTGGCCGTGGATGCGGCGGCTGCTCTCGGTCTCGATGGCGCGCTCCAGCGTGTGGGCGGCATCGAAGAAAAAGCGCTGGTGAACGGTGAACTGCATGGCAAAAATCAGCGGATGCCGGTGAGCTTGTGGGTCTGCAGGCTCAGGCGCCAGGCCGGGCGCTGCAGGCATTGCGCTATGCAGGCGGCCGTGTTGTCGGCCTGCAGGACGTTGTCCATGGGCTGCAGGAAATAGCGGTCGAAACGGGTGCCGGCCTCGATGGCCTGCAGATCGAAGCCGGGCTGCGGCCAGACCAGCTTGAGCTCCTGGCCGCTGCGCTGCACCCATTCGGCGCCGGCCTTGGGGCTGATGCACAGCCAGTCGATTCCCTCGGGCGCGGCCACGGTGCCGTTGCTTTCCACGGAAATGCGAAAGCCGCGCGCATGCAGGGCGGCGATCAGGGGCTCGTCCACCTGCAGCAGGGGCTCTCCCCCGGTCAGCACCACCATGCGGTGCTGGCTGTCGCCGGCTGGCCATTGGGACAGGATGCGTTCGGCCAGGGCGTCGGCCGTGGCGAACTTGCCGCCCAGCGTGCCGTCGGTGCCCACGAAGTCGGTATCGCAGAACTGGCAGATGGCGCTGGCGCGGTCCTGCTCGCGGCCGGTCCAGAGGTTGCAGCCTGCAAAGCGGCAGAAGATGGCCGGCGTGCCGGCCTGGCCGCCCTCGCCCTGCAGGGTGTAGAAGATTTCTTTGACGCTGTAAGTCATGGTGCATGGAGGCCGGTGGAGCCGGCCTGTCGGTGTGCGCGTGCCTGTGTCCGTGCCCGCTAGACGGGCGTATAGGCCAGGCGCACGTAGATGGGCGCAAAGGCTTCGGCCTGGGTGATCTCGATCAGCGTTTCCTTGGCCAGCTCCAGCAGGGCGATGAAGGTCACGACCAGCACGGTCGAGCCTTTCTCGGGCTGGAACAGGGTCTCGAACTCGACGAAGCGCCGGCCCTGCAGGGCCTTGAGCACCTGGCTCATGTACTCGCGCACCGAGAGTTCCTCGCGCGTGATCTTGTGGCTTTGCACGAGCTTGGCGCGCTTGAGAATGTCGCGCCAGGCCGATTGCAGCTCGGCCACGTCCACATCGGGAAAGCGCGGCTGCAGGTTCTGCTCGATGTGGATCTGGGCCCTGAGGAAGTCGCGTCCGTAGTGCGGCACCTGGCCGAGCTGGTGGGCAGCGAGCTTGATCTGCTCGTACTCGAGCAGCCGACGCACCAGCTCGGCGCGCGGGTCCTCGGCCTCTTCGCCGCCTTCCTGCTTCTTGGGCGGCAGCAGCATGCGCGACTTGATCTCGATGAGCATGGCCGCCATCAGCAGGTACTCTGCCGCCAGCTCGAGGTTGCGGCTGCGGATCTCGTCGACATAGCGCATGTACTGGCGCGTCACGTCCAGCATGGGAATGTCGAGGATGTTGAAGTTCTGCTTGCGGATCAGGTACAGCAACAGGTCCAGCGGCCCTTCAAAGGCTTCGAGGAAGACCTCCAGCGCATCGGGCGGGATGTACAGGTCCTGCGGCAGGGCGAACAGCGGCTCGCCGTACAGGCGCGCCAAAGCCACCTGGTCGATCACGACCGGAGTGCCGTCGCCAGGAGGGGGGGATGTGGCGGAGGCGCCCGCAGGCGCCAGCGCGGATTCAGCCTCGGCCATGCCTTGCTGCCTGGGCGAATGCCGCATGCGCAGGGTGCACGGTGGGAACAGGCTGATTTTTCATCGCATGGGCAATCAGGAGTTCGTCTGGTAGACGTAGGGCTTTTGGTCCACGCGGCCGGCGCGCAGGTCTTCCCAGACTTCGTGGTTCACGTCCTTGTCCCACAGCAGAGAGCGGCCGGCCAGTTGCTGGCTGGGCAGCTCGGGCTTTTGCTTCTTCAGATCGTTGATGAAGTTGGTGGCGTCGGAGCGATAGTCGGGGCGGCGAAAGAATGACATAGTCTGATAACCTCTTGAATCGCGTGATTTTACCGGGACACCGCCGATGAACCTAGTCTCCCGTCTTCTGGGGGTTGCCGTCGCCGTGATGGGCATGCTCTCGCTGCCCGGCTGCGATCCCCAAAACATCAAGGAACTCGAAGAAGGCCTGTCCACCGAGGCCGACGTCCGCGCCCGCTTTGGCGAGCCCGAACGCATCTGGACGGAGCCGGACGGCTCGCGCACCTTCGAGTACAACCGCCAGCCCGCCGGCAGCCGCAACTACATGATCACCATCGGCACCGATGGACGCATGAGCGCGCTGCGCCAGGTGCTGGCGCCGCACAACTTCGAGAAGATCCGCCCCGGCATGGACGAGGAGCAGGTGCGCCGCATGCTGGGCAAGCCCGCCAAGATCACGCCCTACCAGCTCAAGCAGGAAACCGACTGGGACTGGAACTACATCGATCCCCCCACGCGCGACATGGAGTTCACCGTGACCTTCGGGCCCGACGGACGCGTGCTGCGCAGCGCGGGCCGCGAGAAACTGCACGGCGGCGCCTGACAGCAGGCCCTTGCAAGTTCCTGCAAGCATCCTGCGATGCGCTGTACCCTGCACGCCACAGCGCGCCGGGGCAACAATCTCTAGAATCCGGGTTTGTACCTATGACACCCCATGGGTACGGTGAAGGCCCCGAACCGGGGCCTTTGCGACGATAGATCTGTCATCACCCCGACAATGTCCACGCCTTCCCTACCCGCTGCCGCGCCCGCTGCGCCTGTCCCGGCCACCGCTTCGCTGCGCCATGGCCTCTTCGAGGATGTCCAGGCCCTCTTCACCGGAACCCTGTTCGTGGGCATCGCCATGATGATGTTCGCCCAGGCGGGGCTTTTGACGGGAAGCACGGCGGGCCTGGCCTTCGTGCTGCACTACGCCACGGGCTGGCCGTTCGGCCTGGTCTTCTTCGCGATCAACATTCCGTTCTACTGGTTTGCCTGGACGCGCGTGGGCCGCACCTTCACGGTCAAGACCTTCATCTGCGTGGGCGCGCTGTCGCTGATCACCGAAATGGGGCCGCGCCTCATCCACATCGACTACCTGCACCCGGCCTTTGCCGCCATTGCGGGCGGCCTGCTCATGGGCTCGGGCCTGCTGTTCCTGGCGCGCCACCGCTCCAGCCTGGGCGGCGCCACCATTGCCTCGCTCTATCTGCAGGACCGCTACGGCATCCGCGCCGGCAAGGTGCAGATGGCCATCGACTGCTGCGTGGTGCTGCTGGCGCTGTGGGTCGTGCCCTTCGAGCGCGTGGCCTGGTCGGTGCTGGCGGCCGTGGTCATGGGCGTGTTCCTGGCCGTGAGCCACCGGCCCGGGCGCTACGCGGGGCAGTAGCCTCAGGGCGTCAAAGGCTGCCCATCGGGCGTGCGGTAGCGGACCGTGATGCCGCTGTTGTCTGCGGCTGCCCCGTCATCGCTCATCGCATCGACGGCCTTGCCCACTCCCTTGCCGACGATCTTGACCGTGCCCACGGCCGCATCCGCGGCCAGCCCCACGGCAGATGCCGTGACGCTGACCGCCGTGGCGGTCACGGCCACCACGGTGCAGCCGGACAGCAGGGCGGTGGCGCACAGGCAAAGAAAAGCCCCCAGGGCCGGGGACCGTGAGGGCTTGCGGGACTTTGCAGACTTCATGATTGTCGTCCAACACACTGTGCGCAATCTTTGAAACCGGCAGAGCCTAAGTCAGGGACGCCGAGGAAGGGCCGCCCCGCACCGAGGGTGTCGCCGGGTGCCCGTATGCCCCCCTTCAGGGGGAAGGCGCGAAGCGACTCAGGGGGCATTTCAATGTATACGCATGCCAGGTGTGGCACCGGGGAAGGGCTCCAGCACGTAGATGCCGGGGTTGGCCTTCTCATCGGCGTGGCTGGCTGCCAGCACCATGCCTTCGGAGATGCCGAACTTCATCTTGCGCGGCGCCAGGTTGGCCACCATCACGGTGAGCTTGCCCTGCAGCTGCTCGGGCTGGTACATGCTGGAGATGCCGGAGAACACGTTGCGTGTCTTGCCTTCGCCCACGTCCAGCGTGAGCTGCAGCAGCTTGGTCGAGCCTTCCACGGGCTTGCATTCCACGATCTTGGCGATGCGCAGGTCCACCTTGGCGAAGTCGTCGATGCTGATGGTTTCGGCAATCTCCTCGCCGCCGGGCAGGACCTTCTCGACCACGGGCTCGGGGGCCTCGAACAGGGCCTCCAGCTGCTTGACGTCCACGCGCTGCATCAGGTGCTTGTACAGGCCGATGGCATGGCCGGCGCCCAGCAGGCTCTGTGCGTCGGCGAACTGCAGCGGCGCCACGTTCAGGAAGCCTTCCACCTGTTCGGCCACGGCCGGCAGGATGGGCTTCAGGTAGATGGTCAGCAGGCGGAAGGCCTCGATGCAGGTGGTGCACACGTCCTGCAGGCGGGCGTCCATGCCTTCCTGCTTGGCCAGCTCCCAGGGCTTGTTGGCATCCACGTATTCGTTGACGCGGTCGCACAGCTGCATGATTTCGCGCACGGCGCGGGCCGTGTCGCGGTTCTCGAAGGCCTGGACAACGGCCTCGCTCTGGCCGCGCAGCTGGGCCAGCAGGGCCTGGCCGTCTTCGCTGACCGTGCCCAGTTGGCCGCCGAAGCGCTTGGCGATGAAGCCGGCCGCGCGCGAGGCGATGTTCACGTACTTGCCGATCAGGTCGGAATTGACGCGGGCCATGAAGTCATCGGGGTTGAAGTCGATGTCTTCATTCTTGCCGTTGAGCTTGGCGCCCAGGTAGTAGCGCAGCCACTCGGGGTTCATCTGCAGGCCCAGGTACTTGAGCGGGTCCAGGCCGGTGCCGCGGCTCTTGCTCATCTTCTCGCCGTTGTTCACGGTCATGAAGCCGTGCACGCAGATCTTGGTGGGCGTCTTGCGGCCGCTGAACTTCAGCATGGCGGGCCAGAACAGCGTGTGGAAGGTGATGATGTCCTTGCCGATGAAGTGGTACTGCTCCAGCGTGGGGTCGGCCATGTAGGCCTCGTAGTCCTCGCCACGGCGGTCCAGCAGGTTCTTGAGCGAGGCCAGGTAGCCCACGGGCGCGTCCAGCCAGACGTAGAAGTACTTGCCCGGCGCATCGGGGATCTCGATGCCGAAGTAGGGCGCGTCGCGCGAGATGTCCCAGTCGCCCAGGCCCTCGCTGGTCGTGCCGTCCGGGTTGGTGCGCACGCCGAACCATTCCTTGATCTTGTTGGCCACCTCGGGCTGCACATGCTGGCCGTCCTGGGTCCACTCGGTCAGGAACTCCACACAGCGCGGGTCCGACAGCTTGAAGAAGAAATGCTCCGAGCTCTTGAGCACGGGCTTGGCGCCGGACAGCGCCGAGTAGGGATTGATCAGGTCGGTGGGCGCGTAGACGGCGCTGCAGACCTCGCAGTTGTCGCCGTACTGGTCCTTGGCATGGCAGCGCGGGCATTCGCCCTTGATGAAGCGGTCGGGCAGGAACATGTTCTTCTCGGTGTCGAAGAACTGCTCGATGGTGCGCGTCTCGATGAAGCCGGCAGCCTTCAGGTCCCTGTAGATCTGCTGGGCCAGCACATGGTTTTCGGGCGCGTCGGTGTTGTGCCAGTTGTCGAAGGCGATGTGGAAGCCGTCCAGGTACTGCTTGCGGCCTGCGGCGATGTCGGCCACGAACTGCTGGGGCGTCTTGCCGGCTTTCTCGGCCGCAATCATGATGGGCGCGCCGTGGGCGTCATCGGCGCCCACGAAGTTGACCGCGTTGCCCTGCATTCGCTGCGCACGCACCCAGGTATCGGCCTGGATGTATTCCATGATGTGGCCGATGTGGAAGTTGCCGTTGGCGTACGGCAGGGCGGTGGTGACGAAGAGTTTGCGTGCGGTCATGGATGGCGGCTTTCTCGGGGGAACCTGACATTCTAGAAGGGCTGGGCGGTTGTGGGGCGGCGATGGCTTTTCCGTGCAGGCCGACATACCAGGGAGTTGTTGCGGGCCTTCGCTGCGCTAGGCCTGTTGGCTGCAGGCCGTCAGTTGGCGACCAGCGGCCGTTGCCAGCCCAGGAACTGCTCTATGTCGCTGCGCCGCGCCAGCGCGTCGCGCCGGCCCAGGGCCATGAGTTCGCGGGTGAAGCTGCGCTCGAACAGCAGGTAGCTGGCCAGGGCGGCGCCGCGCGGGTCACTGGCGTCCTGGCGCACGCCCAGGGCGCCCAGCAGGGTGCGCATGGGTAGCGGCAACTGGCCCACATGGCGCGCGGCGATGGCGTCTATGCGCTCGGAGGGCGAGATGACCAGCAGCTGCAGCGGGCGCAGCCGGCTGCGTTCGCGGTCGGCGGGGGGGATCAGGGCCAGGGTCTGGTTGATGCGCTCGGCGCGCTCCACGTCCAGGGACAGGGCGTCCAGGAAGATGCTGGACAGCGTGTGGCCCGCGATGTGGGCCAGCGACGGGTAGCTTGCGCCTTCTGGCGGCGGCCTGGCCGGCGGCTCGGTGCGCCGGCCCGCGCCCACGACGAGGATGCGCTCGGCGCCCAGGTGGATGGCGGGCGCCAGCGGCGCGGTCTGGCGCATGGAGCCGTCGCCGAAGTATTCGGTGGCGCCGTCCAGCGGCAGCGGCGTGGCCGGAAAGATGAAGGGGATGGCCGAGGAGGCCAGCAGGTGCGCGTGCGTGATCTGGGCGGCCGCGGCCTTGCGCTGGTTGCGCACCCAGGGCTGGAGCTGGTCCTGCGCCTGGCAGAAGGTCACGTGCTCGCTGGTGGTGTAGCTGGAGGCGGACACCGCCAGCGCGCGCAGGTGGCCGTCCGCGATCAATTGCGGCAGGCGTTCCAGCGGAACCAGGCCACGCGACAGCAGCCGGCCCAGCGGCTGGTTGTCCAGCAGCGAACGCGGGCGCATGCGGCCCCAGCGCGCCAGGGCCCAGCCCAGCGACAGCAGGGTCAGCCAGCGCGCGCCGCTGCGCAGCACGCTCAGCGAGTCGGACAGGTAGATGTCCTCAGGCCGCAGGTTGCGCCAGATGCGCGACATGCGGCGCACGGCCCGGTCGAAATGGTCGCTGCCGCAGGCCAGGGCCGCTGCGTTGATGGCGCCGGCCGAGGTGCCGACCAGGATGGGGAAGGGATTGGGGCCATGCTGCTGGCCGCAGGCGCGGCGTATCTCGGCAATGGCCTCCAGCACGCCGGCCTGGTAGGCGGCGCGGGCGCCGCCGCCGCTGAGCAGCAGTCCGGTGCTGGGGGGTGGGAGGCTGGAGTCGGGTGAGGGCGCGGCATCGGGCATGCCTGGAGTGTGCCGCGCGCCGGCCGTCATCAGATCAGGGGATGACCCCGAAGGGATCAGGCCTTGGCCAGCAGGGAGCCCAGGTCCTTGCCGGAGATCAGGGCGATGCCCTGCTGCTTGGCCCAGGCGGCCGCATTCTCGGCCGGCGGCTGCAGCGACAGGTAGCAGACCGTGGCCGCATCGCGCGCCTGGCCTGCGGCCAGCAGGGCGCGCAGCGGCTCCATGCCGTGCACGCCGGCCTTCCAGCGCTTGGCGCTGGCCACGGTGGTGCGGCCTTCGCGTTCCAGCACGAAGTCGGCGCCGTCCTTGTCGGACAGGCGGGTCACGGTGTAGCCCTCGGCCTGCCAGGCGCGATCGAGCCGATCGGCGAACTCGCGCCAGCTTTGCTGGGCCGCAATCTCCAGGGCCTGCTCCACCTTGGCGGGGCTGGGCGCGCGCAGCTGGCGCCAGGCGGCAACGCAGCCTATGCCGAAGAAGGGCAGGGCGGTGATGGCGGCGAACGGCGCGATGTCCTTGGGCAGCAGCGCCGTGGACACCAGGGTCACCAGCGCGGCCAGCGCGATGCTGATCCACCAGCGCGAGCGCAGCAGGATCGCGAACAGGGAGTTGTGGGCCATCTTGAATTTCACGGGGCGGATCTTTCGCGGAAAAAGGCGGGAACAGGGGCCGCAAAGGCAGCAAGGCCCGCATTGTCTCGCGTGAGCGAGGGGATGGTGCCTTGGATAGACTATCCGGCTCTAGGAGTAATCAAAGCAATGGCAGTCACAGAACAAGCGCTCTTGGCCGCGCTCTCCAGCGTGCTCGACCCCCACACCGGCAAGGACTATGTGAGCACCCGCGCCCTGCGCAACCTGCAGGTCACGGGGGCCGACGTGGCCTTCGACGTGGAGATGGGCTATCCGGCGCAAAGCCTGGTGCCGGCGCTGCGCGGCCAGTTCGTCGCGGCGGCCAAGACCGTCGAGGGTGTGGGCAATGTCTCGGTCAACATCACGTCCAAGGTCGCCGCGCATGCGGTGCAGCGCGGCGTGCAGCTGCTGCCGGGTGTCAAGAACATCATCGCCATCTCGTCCGGCAAGGGCGGCGTGGGCAAGAGCACGACCACGGCCAACCTGGCGCTGGCGCTGGCCGCCGAGGGCGCGCGCGTGGGCATCCTGGACGCCGACATCTACGGCCCCAGCCAGCCCATGATGATGGGCATCTCCGGCCGCCCCGAAAGCCCCGACGGCAAGACCATGGAGCCCATGGAAAGCCATGGCGTGCAGGTCATGTCCATCGGTTTCCTGGTCAACAACGACCAGGCCATGATCTGGCGCGGCCCCATGGCCACGCAGGCGCTGGAGCAGATGCTGCGCCAGACCAACTGGAAGGATCTGGACTACCTGCTGGTGGACATGCCGCCCGGCACCGGCGACATCCAGCTGACGCTGGCCCAGCGCGTGCCCATGACGGGCGCCGTGGTCGTCACCACGCCCCAGGACATTGCCCTGATCGACGCCAAGAAGGGCGTGAAGATGTTCGAGAAGGTGGGCGTGCCCATCCTGGGCCTGGTGGAGAACATGGCGGCCCACGTCTGCACCAACTGCGGCCATGTGGAGCACATCTTCGGCGCCGAGGGCGGCAAGCAGATGGCGGCCGAGTACGGCATCGACTACCTGGGCGCCCTGCCCCTGTCGCTGCAGATCCGCCTGCAGGCCGACAGCGGCAAGCCCACCGTGGTGGCCGAGCCCGACAGCGAGGCCGCGCAGATCTACAAGAAGGTGGCACGCGACCTGGCCGTGAAGGTGGCGCTCAAGGCACGCGATTTCACGAGCAAGTTCCCCACCATCACGGTGAGCCAGGGAACCTGACCCTTCTGGCGCTGCCGGCATGAACCTGCTGACCTCGATGCGGTATCTGGCGGCGCTCAACGAGCACCGCCATTTCGGCCGCGCGGCGCTGGCATGCCACATCACCCAGCCGGCGCTGTCCAATGCGCTTCGCGCGCTGGAGGAGGAGTTCGGCACGGTCATCGTGCGCCGGGGCCGCTCGTTCGCGGGCTTCACGCCCGAGGGCGATCAGGTGCTGGCCACGGCCCTGGCCATGCTGCGGGCCGAGGAAGGCCTGCGCCAGGAACTGAGCGCCGCCGCCGGCGCGCTGCGCGGGCAGCTGCGCATGGCGGCCGTGCCCACGGCCATGCCCATGCTCACGCGCTTTGCGGCCCTGCTGCGCGAGCACCATCCGGGCATCACGCCCGTGGTGCTGTCCATGAGCTCGGCCGAGATCGAGAGCGGGCTCGAAGACCTGTCCCTGGACCTGGCCCTGGGCTACAGCGCGCGCATGCCGCCGCGCGGCCCGCGCCTGCAGTCCTGGCCGCAGTACGAGGAGCATTACTACCTGCTGTGCCGCGAGTGCCGCGATGGGCAGGGCGAGGGCCGGCCCTTTGCCTTTGGCGCCGACATCGCCTGGCGCGACGTGGCCGGCATGCCGCTGTGCCTTCTCACGCCCGACATGCACAACCGCACGGTGATCGACGAGGCCTTCGCCGCCGTGGACATGGCCGTGCAGCCCGCCATGGAAACCAACTCCGTGCTGACCCTGGTGATGGCCGTGGCGCAAGGAACGGATGGCATGACCACCGTGCTGCCCGGCGCCATGGTGGCCACGGTGCGCCACATGCCGGGCCTGGTGGCCCGGCCGCTGCGCTCGCCCGAACTGGTCACGCCCATAGGCTTCATGGCCCAGCAGGGCGTGGCACCCACGCGCGCTCTGCAGGCGGCGCTGCAACTGCAGGACGACGCCGGTTGGCGTGCGCAGTGCCTGCGGCATGCGGGGGCGCTGAAAAACTAGGCCGGCTGTGCCCTCTGCCCTGCCAGCGCAGTCTCTGGCGTGGCGTTCGGCGCGGCATTCAGTGCGGCGCGCACCACGTCGGGCGTGAACGGCGCGGCATAGAAGCGCCGGCCGGTGGCGTCGAACAGCGCATTGGCCAGCGCGGCCGGGCCGGGCACCGAGGCCGATTCGCCTGCGCCCATGGGGGGCTCGTCCTGGCGCGGCATCAGCACCACTTCGATGGGAGGCAGGTCGCGGAAGCCGATGATGGGGTAGCTGCCCCACTCGCGGCTGGCCACGCCTTGCTCGTTGAAGGCGACCTTCTCCATCAGGCTGCGGCTCAGGGTCTGGATGACGTTGCCGTGGATCTGGTGGCGCACGCCGTCGGGGTTGACCATCATTCCCGTGTCCTGGCCCACGACCAGTCGCCGCACGGCGATGCGGCCGCTGGCGGGGTCCACGTCGATGTCGATGACCCAGGCGGCCCAGGCCGCACCGAAGCCGGGAAAGCGGCTGTGGATATAGCGCGCATAGGCCACGCCGCGCCCGTGCAGCAGGCCGTCGGCGCCGGGGCGGCCCCGGCTTCCCGGCTGGTTTTGCTGCCAGCCTGCGTGGCGGGCCGTGGCCTCGATCAGCTCGACGGCGCGCGGGTCATCGAGGTGGCGAACACGGTAGTCCACGGGGTCGGCACCGGCCGCATGGGCCAGCTCGTCGATCATGCAATCGTGGGCAAAGGAATTTGGCAGGGCCGAGACGCCGCGCAGCCAGGACGAGCGCACGATGGGCGCCATGTCATGGCAGGTGATACGCTGGCTGGCATAGCGGTAGGGCGGCACGGCCGTGCGGTCACCCATCTCCAGCGTGCGCGGCTCGCCCGGGATGCGGCCGGTGAGCAGCAGGGCCAGCAGCGGCGCGTCGTTGGAGGGGTAGCGCACGGCAAAGTCGTAGGCCAGCAGTTCTCCCCGGGCATCGATGGCTGCGCTCACGTCCATGAGCTGGGCCGTGCCCTTGGGCTCCCACTGGTGTTCCTGCTCGCGCGTGAGCTGCACGCGCACGGGCGCACCCACGGCCATGGACAGCAGGGCGGCGTCGGCGCAGACATCGTCGGCGCAGTTGCGGCCGTAGCAGCCGGCCGCCTCCAGGCGCACGATCTCGATGCGGTCCTCGCCCAGTTGCAGCAGGCGGTCCAGGTCGGTGCGCAGCATGTGGGGGTTCTGCGTGCCGGCCCAGAGCTTGAGACGGCCCCCGCTGAAATCGGCCACGGCGCAGGACGGGCCGATGGAGGCATGCATCTGGTAGGGCCAGACGTAGCTGCGGCGCAGTTCGGTGGCCGCACCCGTGCCGACGCCCGCGAAGGCATCGTCCACAGTGCCCTGGTCCACTAGCGCACGGTGTTGGGCCGGATTGGCGCGGATGGCTGCGGCCAAGTCAGACAGGTCGGGCGCCGGCGGCACGGCCTGCCATTGCACGCGCAGCGCGCGCATGGCGGCAATGGCCTGTTCCTCGCGGTCGGCGACCACGCCGACGAAATCACCTTCGGTGACCACCTGCACGTTGCCGGGCAGGTGGGCCACGGAGTCGCGCTCCACGGCCACTAGGCAGCGGCCGATGAAATCGCCGCCGTCGCGGCCCGGGTGCGGAGGGCGGATGACGCGGCCATGGCGCATGCCGGGCACGCGCACATCATGGACAAAGCTCAGCTCGCCCGTGGCCTTGGCAGGGATGTCCACGCGCGCCGCGCCACGGCCGACGAGCCGGTATTCGCTAGCGGGCTTGAGCTTCACTTCCTGATCGGGCGGGGCCAGCGTCAGCTGCAGTTGCTGGCCGCGCAGCAGATCGCCATAGCCGAGTTCGCGGGCATCGCTGCCATCGGCAAAGCGCACCAGGCCTTCGCGCGCCTGGAGCCGGTCCGCCGCCACGCTCCATTGCTGCGCGGCCAGTGCCAGCAGCTGCTCGCGCGCCTGGGCGGCGGCGCGGCGCAGCGGCACGGCCGAGATCTGGATGCTGGCGCTGGCAATGGTCGGGCCCTGGTTGGGCGCGGCGGCCGTGTGGCCCAGCACCATGTCTAGGCGCTCCAGAGGCACTTCGAGCTCTTCCGCCACGATCTGCGCCAGGGCCGTGCGTATGCCCGTGCCCAGGTCCACATGGCCGTTGAAGGCCAGGGCGCGCCAGCCCTGGGGCGCGGCTTCGTCGGCCAGCACGGCCACGAAGACCTCGGGCGTGGACTGCACATAGTCGGTGGCCGTGCCGGGCTGGCCGGGCGCAGGGCGCGGCGGCGCCACGGGCTGGCGCACCACGAGCAGGGTGTCGGCTCGCGTGAGCAGCTGTGCGTGCAGGGCTTGGGGCTGGGGCAGGTTCATGGGGCGGTGTTCTTCGCGGGCACGCTTTCAGGCGTGCCCTGTGCATGTTATGCACTCCGGGGCCGGCTGCGCAGGGCCGGCCCCATAGGCGCGTTGGCGCGGTGGGATCAACCTGCGGCGAGGGCGTCGGTGTCGGCGATGGCCTGGCTCAGCGGCATCACCGCCGCGTACTTCTGGGCCATGTCGAACAGATTGGCTTCGTGCGGGCCCAGGGCGCGGTCGCCGCAGCAGTCGGCCACGACCAGCGGGCGAAAGCCCGACTGCATGGCATCGACCACGCTGGCGCGTACGCAGCCGCTGGTCACGCAGCCGGCCACCAGCAGGGTCTGCACGCCGCGCTGGGCCAGCCAGGGTGCGAGCATGGTGCCGAAGAAGGCCGAGGGCGTGCTCTTGCGCACCACGTATTCGCCAGCGGCCGGGGCCAGCTGGGGCACGATGGCGCTGTTGGGGCTGTCTTCCTTCAGGGTCAGCATGCCGGGCACCTTCAGGCAGAAGATGTTGTGGTCGGCATCGTCGTCCGAGAACACGATGCGGCTGTGCGCCACGGGCCAGCCGCGCTCGCGCGCATGGGCCAGCAGGTGCTGCGTCTGCGCGATGGCTTCGGGGATGTTGCCGCCGCCGAACACGGCCGGGTCGGCAAAGCCGTTGACGAAGTCGATGATGAGCAGGCCGAACGGGGCCTTGAGCGGCAGCGGCGTGCCGAAGCCCTGGCGCGCGTAGGCAGAGATGTCGCCCTGCACGCCCTCGGTGGGAACGCTCTGCGCGCCGGTGGCCTGGCCGGTAGTTGTCGTGGTCATGCGATGTCCTTTCCTTGCTTGGACCTTTTGGCGGCGCGCGCCAGTCCTTCCTCGTCCTGCACCACGCCGTCGATGACCGTGGGCTTGCCGTCCAGCGCCACCGAGCAGTGGCGCATGGGAATGTCGATGTGGCAGGCCGTGGTGCGGCTGCCCCCGGCCTCGTTGTTGGGGCCCATGGACCACAGGAAGTTGCCCTCGAAGGCGCGGGCGTCCATGCCGATGTGGGTTTCCTTGTTGTAGTGGGCCAGCATGGACCAGTGGGCGCGCGGCTGCAGCCCCCAGCCGATGTGGGAGACGGCATAGGCCTCGGGGTCCTCGTAGGAGGCCATGTACTCCTTGAGGATGTCGGCCTGCAGGCCGCCGCTGATGCGCGTGACGTAGCCCTTTTCGATGACGAGTTCGATGGGCTCGGTCACGTAGTCCTTCATGGGCAGCAGGATGTCGCCCCGGTCCAGCACCACGCGGCCGTTGCTCTCGCCCTCGTCGGGCCAGGTCAGCACGAAGCCGCTGGGCCAGTGGTCCCAGCGGCCGGGCTGGTCCACGAAGCCGTATTCGCAGATGGCCGGGAAGCTGCCCAGGCGGCAGCGCAGGTCGGTGCCCGCGGCCGAGGTGATGTGCATCTGGCCGGCGGCCTCGATCAGCTTGGATGCGGCCTGCACGCGCGCACGGTCGCCCTCGGTGGGCACCAGGCGGCACAGCACTTCGGGCGGCTCCACGGCCAGCAGGATCTTGGTGCCGGTCTGCAGGATCTCGTGCTGCTCGGGCGAGAACAGCAGGGTCATCAGGTCCAGCACCAGGTCGCTGGCCTTGAGCGCGGCGATGGCGGCGGGGTTGCCGGTCAGCGGCGTCGTGCCCAGGTAGGCCAGCGAGTCGCGGCTCAGTGATTTTTCGGCATTGACGGGCGGCAGGTCCAGGCGGTTGACGCGCGCACCCATTTCGCTGGAGGCGGCAATGGCGCAGCGCAGCGTCTGCGGGTGCGTGTCGGCGCCTGTGAGCACGGTGACGGTCTGGCCGGCTTCGAGCCGGGACAGCGTGAGCACCTGCTTCCAGGCGTGGATCAGATCGATATCGCTGACGGACATGGTCGGCTCCTTGGTGTCGCGATGGATGGGAGTGGGCTGCGGTTGGACATTCAGTCCACCCGCGCGCCGAGGAAATCGCCGAGCGCAGCGTAGAAGCCGGCCTCGTTGTCCCAGGGGATCATGTGGCCGGCATTGGGCACGCGCACATGCTCGGTCTGGGGTGCCAGGCCTTGCCACTCGGCCACGTCCTCGCTGCGCACCACGTCGCCGCGCTCGGCCGTGACCAGCAGCAGCGGGTGCTGGATGCGGGGCAGGTCGGCATGGATGTCGTCACGGCCGAAGTCCTCGAAGCTCTGCACGATGGCCGGCTCGTGGCAGGTGTGCAGCCACTGGGCGCGTAACTGGCGCTGCTCTTCGGTCCAGGTGGGGCAGAAGGCGCGCATGGCCTCGGCATCCATGCCCAGTGTGGCCTGGCGGATGGAGTCCACATACCAGGGCAGGGCGGCCGGGTAGGCGCGGCGGCCGGGGCCGGAGACCGGCGGATCGACGATGACCAGGCGCGTGAGCCCGGCCGGCTGGCTGCGTGCGGCGCGCACGGCAATACGCCCGCCCATGGAGTGGCCGACCAGCGCCCAGCGCTGCAGGCCCAGGGCCTGGGCGAAGGCGGCCACGTCGGCGGCCTGGGCATCGAGGCTGTAGTCCAGGCCCGGGCCGGAGGACGACAGGCCGCGCCCGCGCACGTCCAGCACATAGGTGTCGAACTGGCGGCCCAGGTGCTCGGCCACGAAGCCCCAGGTCACGGCCGGGCTGGTGATGCCGGGGATCAGGATGACGGCGTCGCGCTGCGCGCGTTCGCCCTCGGCGCCGCCGTAGCGCAGATAGTGCTGGCGGATGCCGTTGGCGTGGACGTTGCCGCCGTAGCGGAATGTGCTGGGGGTGGGGGAACTGGAGTGGCTGGTCATGCGTGTGTTCCTCAGGCCTTGGCTGCGCTGGTGCCGGTGTCGTAGGGATAGGCGCCCGACAGCAGCGCGCCCGCGCCCGGCACCACGGGGTCCAGCCCCAGTTCCTTGAGGATGGCATAGGTGGTGGCGATGGAGGCGGTCAGCACGGGCTTGCCGGTCTGGGCCTCGACCTGGGCCACGGCCGGCAGCGAGGGCATCTGCACGCAGGCCGACAGCACGATCACGTCGGCGTCGGCGTAGTTCATGCCGGCCACGATGCCGGGCAGCTTGGCGGGGTCGTGGCGGCCCACGTCCAGGTTGTCGGGGATCTCCAGCGCGCGCCAGTCCACGATCTCGAAGCCTTCGGCGGCCACGTAGTCCATGACCAGCTGGGTCAGCGGAATCATGTAGGGCGCCACCAGGGCGATCTTCTTGGCGCCCATGACCTTGAGCGCCTCCACCAGCGCGCCGGCGCTGGTGATCACCGGGGCGGTGGCGCCATTGCTGGCCGTGCGCTCGGTCAGGCGCTGCTGCGAGACGCGGTGGTAGCCCTTGCCCATGGCCATGATGGCCACCAGGCAGGCATAGCCCAGCACGTCCACGCGCGCGTCGCTCAGCTCCAGCGCGCAGCGGTCGCTTTCGGCGTCCATGGCGGCCAGCTCCTCCTTTTGCACCTTCTTCATGCGCATGCGGCTGGAGTGGAAGGTGAAGCGGTCCTGCGGGCGCAGCGTGGAGTGGGCCTGCAGCATGGCCGGCACTTCGGTCTCCATGGTGGTGTTGGAGCTGGGGACGATCTGGCCGATGCGGAACGTTTTGGTCATGGACTTGCCTTTGCGAAGTTTCGAGGGTTTCTGATCAGAATCAACTGAGTGTGTACGCTTTATTCTTGCAAAAGACGTGCCGCCTTGCAAATGAGAATTTGCTCGGGGTTTGTACTGATTTGGTGCAGAAATTGCACCAAAAATGGCGAAATTCAATTTATTCTGCCGCCCTATGGTGCATGCGTCGATTTGAAAAATTCAAGTGCATACACCTGAATTAAGTGTTTTGTTGCCTGGCACGCTTCCTGCTGTACACCCTGCAAGGACGCGCCGAAGCAACGGTTGCCCCGTCTGGCTTTCAACATTCCTGCAAGGAGAAAACTGTGTCTCAATCCCCTCGAATCGCCGTTGTCGGCGCCGGTCTCGGCGGGGCTGCAGCTGCCAAGCTGCTGCTCCAGGAAGGCTTCAATGTCCGCGTCTATGAGCAGGCGCCCAGCTTCTCGCGCCTGGGAGCCGGCATCCACGTCGGGCCCAATGTGATGAAGATCCTGCGCCGCATCGGCATCGAGGACGCGCTCAACGAGCAGGGCTCGCATCCCGACTACTGGTACAGCCGCCACTGGCAGACGGGCGACGTGCTGGCCCAGATTCCGCTGGGCGACTACGCCGTCAAGGAATACGGCGCCAGCTACCTGACCGTGCACCGTGGCGACTTCCATGCGCTGCTGGTCGAGGCCCTGCCCGACAGCGTGATGGCCTACGGCAAGTTCCTGACCAAGGTGGAGGACCGCGGCAACGTGGTGGTCATGCACTTCGCGGACGGCACGACCGAGGAGGCGGACATCGTCATCGGCGCCGATGGCGTGAACTCCCGCATCCGCGAGGAACTGCTGGGCCCGGAGCTGCCCAAGTACGCGGGCTACCTGGCCCACCGCGCCGTGTTCCCCACGCCCGAAGTCAAGGCCGGCATGCTGCCCTTCGACGCCTGCGTGAAGTGGTGGAGCGATGACCGCCACATGATGACCTACTTCGTCACGGGCAAGGCCGACGAGCTGTACTACGTGACCGGCGTGCCCGTCGAGAAGTGGGATCTCAACGACCGCTGGCTGGAAAGCAGCAAGGAAGAGATGCGCGAGGCCTTCTCGGGCTGGCATCCCACCGTGCAGGCACTGATCGACGCCACCGTGGAAGTGACCAAGTGGTCGCTGCTCGAGCGCGATCCGCTGCCGCTGTGGAGCCGTGGCCGCCTGGTGCTGCTGGGCGATGCCTGCCACCCCATGAAGCCCCACATGGCCCAGGGTGCGGCCATGGCCATCGAGGACGGCGCCATGCTGGCGCGCTGCCTCAAGGAAGTCGGCGCGCACAACCATGAGCTGGCCTTCGCCCTGTACGAAGCCAACCGTGCCGAGCGCGCCAGCAAGGTGCAGCGCATCTCGCACGACAACACCTGGCTGCGCACCAACGAAGATCCGTCCTGGTGCTTCGGCTACGACGTGTTCAACGTGCCCCTGGTCGAGCCCAAGGTCAAGGCAGCGGCCTGATACTCGCTGCCTTGCCGGACGAGGGGAGGGGAGGGAATCCCCCCCCTCCTGTCCGGCCGCAGAACGCCGACATCCTGAACCGCAGCCAAGTTGCAAGAGCCTCGTCCCATGGGAACCCCAGTCCATCCAAGCAGTACCCCCAGCCCCATCCGCCTGCAGGTCAATGCACGCGCATGCGAGGTGCCGGCAGCGCCCGGGACGGCGCTGCTGCATGTGCTGCGCAATGACCTGGAGCTGAACGGGCCCAAGTACGGCTGCGGCCTGGGCGAATGCGGCGCCTGCACGGTGCTGATCGATGGCGTGGCCGCGCGTTCCTGCGTGATCCCCGTGCGGGCGGCCGTGGGCCGCGAGGTCACCACGCTGGAAGGCCTGGGCTCGCGCCAGTGCCCCGGCCCCACGCAGCAGGCCTTCATCGACTGCCAGGCGGCCCAGTGCGGCTACTGCCTCAACGGCATGATCATGACCGTGGAGGCCCTGCTGCGCCGCAACCCCAATCCCACCGAGCAGGAGCTGCGCAACGAGCTGCACCACAACCTGTGCCGCTGCGGCACGCATGTGGAAATCATGCAGGCCGCCCTGCGTGCCGTGCAGCTGCGGGCGCAACGCGCCGCGCTGCAGGCACCCTCCGGTTTTCCATCTTCCAGCGCGGGCGAGGTCCAGCCATGAGCCCGACCGGCAACACTCCCGCCCTGCCTTCCGACCTGCTGCACGGCCTGGCGCTGCGCCCGCCCGTCGCGGCCTGGGACGGTCTGCGCTACCGGGGCAGCGTGCCCCTGCATGCACGGCTGCAGGACGCCCAGGCCATGGCCGGCGTGGTGGCTGCGGTGCAGCGCGGGCATTTTCTGGGCGTGGTGGCCGTGGCGCCTGTCCATGCCCGGCAGGCCGCTGCCGGCCTGGCCCCTGCCTGGGACGACCGGCAGGAAGCCAGGGCCGCCAGCGCGCCCCGTGCTGCCGACAGAGCCGACAAGGCCGACAAGGCCGACCTGCCCGATGCCGGCCGCTATGTCTGGCGCATGGCGGCGCCCGTGTCTTGCGAGGGTGCCGCACGCGCAGCCGTGTGGTGCCTGGACGGCCATGCCAGCGTCTGGCTGCCGCCCTGTGACGCTGATGTGCGGCAGATGATCGGCCGTGAACTGGCCGCATTGCTGCAATGCCCCGAGTCCGCGCTGCGGCTGTTCAGCCTGCCGGCCACGGCGGCCGGCACCCCGCATGTGCTGGATCTCATGGACGCTGCGGCCGATGCGGCCCTGCTGTCCCAGGCCGTGGGCCGGCCTGTCAGCGTGGCCTGCGAGGCCTGGACTGCTGCAGGCAGCGCAGACAGCCGGGAGCTGGTGCTGCGCGTGGGTGCGCAGCCTTCGCAAGGGCTTGAAGCCGACACGGTGGTGCAGCCTCAGCCGGGCAATGCATCGCCACAGCCAGACCTGCTGCTGTCCGACACGCCCTGGGCCGTGCGCCCCAGCATGGCGCGCCTGTTGAGCCAGCCCGAGCTGGCGCGCGCCGCGGCCCTGGCCACCGTGCTCGATGCCGGCGAAGTGCATGAACGCAGGCTGGCCGCCAGCCTGCGGCATGCCGGCGTCGATGATCTGAATGCCGCCCAGGTCTTCGCCCGCGAAAGCCACTGGCATGAGCAGGCGCTGGACCAGGGCCGTGATCCGCTGCAATGGCGGCTGCAGCACCTGCCCGAAGGCCCGGTGCGCGATCTGGCCCGGCAGGTAGCCGAGCGTGCGCAGGCATCGCAGCAGGCACCATCCCACCAGGGTGCCGACGGCCGCCTGCTGGGCCGGGGCTTTGCCACCGCCCAACTGCAGACCCTGGACGCGCAGGGCGCCGATCTCCATGCCTGGAGCGCCTGGGTGGCCGAGGTGGCCGTGCACCCGCAAACGGGCGAGATCGAAGTGACCCGCGTCGTGGCCGGCCATGACAGCCGCAGCCTGCAAGCGGCGCAGGCCGCCAGCACGCGGCCCGAGATCGTCCAGCAGGACCCGCAATTGCTGGCCGACGCGCGCCGGCTGCTGGGCGCGGCCCCCGCTTTTGACGACTGGGCAGGGTCCACAGCTTCCGCTGCTTCTTTCGATGTGATCGCCAAGCCCGGCTCCGACCTGGCGCAGCATGCGCCCGGCGATGTCGCGGTCATCCGCCAGGGCGATCTGGCGCTGGACGGCGTGGCCACGCTGCCCGCCGCCGCCGCCATTGCCAACGCCATTCACCATGCGACAGGCGTGCGCCTGCGCGAAGTGCCCTTCCAGCCAGAGCAACTGCGCCTGGCCCTGGCGGGCGAGGGTGCCGGCAAGCCCGGTGCGGCGCGGCCCGGCCGTGGCTGGGGCTGGCTGGCCGCAGGCGCCGCAGGCCTTGCCGGCATGGCGGCCATGGCCTGGCCGCTGAAGCCAGCCCTGCCGCTGACCGACGGACCCGATGTTTCCCTGTACTCGCCGCAGGCCCTGGAGCGCGGCCGCCTGGTGGCGGCTGCGGGCGACTGCGTGGTTTGCCACACGGCCCCGGGCGGCGCGGCCAATGCCGGCGGCTTCGGGCTGGAGACGCCGTTCGGCACCATCTACTCCACCAACATCACGCCCGACAACGAAACCGGCATCGGCCGCTGGTCCTACGCGGCCTTCGAGCGCGCCATGCGCCACGGCATCCACCAGGATGGGCGCCAGCTGTATCCGGCCTTCCCGTACACGGCCTTCGCCAAGCTCAGCGATGGCGACCTGCAGGCCCTCTACGGCTACCTGATGTCCCAGCCCGCCGTGAAGGCCAAGGCGCCCGAGACGCAGCTGGCCTTCCCCTACAACCTGCGCCCGGCCATGGCGGGCTGGAACCTGCTGTTCCACGACGCCACGCCCTTCAAGGCCGACCCCGCGCGCAGCGCCGAATGGAACCGGGGTGCCTACCTGGTCGAAGGCGCGGGCCACTGCGCGGCCTGCCACTCGCCGCGCAATGCGCTGGGTGCCGAAAAGACCGGCATCCACTACCTGGGCGGCGGCGAGGCCGAAGGCTGGACGGCGCCCGCGCTCAATCAACTGGCCGGGGGCAAGCTGCCCTGGAGCCGCGAAGAGCTGTACCAGTACCTGCGCACCGGCTTCTCGGCCCGCCACGGCGTGGCGGCAGGCCCCATGGCGCCCGTCATCCACGGCCTGGCCCAGTTGCCCGAAGCCGATGTGCGCGCCATGGCCACCTATCTGATGGAACTGCCGGGCCAGGCCCCACAGGCCCCACAGGCCGCCCAGGCCATGCCGGCACCGGCCGCCGTGCAGGCGGCGGCGCCTGCGGTCGCACAACATGCCAGGGCCCTGGACCGCCATGCCAATGGCGAGCGCATCTACCAGAACGCCTGCGCGGTCTGCCATGAGGCGGGCAGCGGTCCCACATTGTTCGGCGTCAAGCCGCAGCTGGCTTTGAACACCAACCTGCACGCGGCCAGCCCCGACAACCTGGTCCAGGTGATCCTGAACGGCATACAGGCGCCGGCCGACGATGCGCTGGGCTACATGCCCGGCTTCGGGGACAGCCTGGACGACAGGCAGATCGCGGACCTGCTCGGATATTTGCGCGAACGATTTGCACCGGAGGAAAAAGCTTGGCCAGACGACACGAAGACGATTAACCGGCTGCGCATGCAGGCACAGGCGCATGCGCACTGAGGGCGGCAATGGGCAGCAATGGGCGGCGGCAGGGGCGATGCCGCGGATATGGACACCTTGCCCTGGAATCTCTCCAGGGCCTGGGTCCTGACATCTGATGCTGGGGACGGGTGATGGGCAACAACGGGCGGCGCTGTCGATGTGCAGCCTGTCCGCAATGCGCCCATCGCCCGGATGCAGAGACCGACATCCGGAAATTTTTCATCGGGCCATGGAGATGGCGCCGAGGGAGCGGTTCGCTCCGGATGTGTGAAGGGTGGAAGGCACGGCAGGAGACGGCAACACAAGCTGAACGGCCTTGCCTGGGAAAAGACAGATTCAACAATTGCGATGGCTAGAAAAGGAGTCCCTGCATGTCATCTACATACATTTCGGTGGAAAAAGGCATCCAGACAGCGGGTGTCGGCAAGTTCCAATATCGGCTGTTCGTCATCTTCGGGCTGGTCTGGCTGGCCGATGCCATGCAGGTGCTGTCCATCGGCTTCAGCGCGCCGTCCATTGCCAAGACCTTCGGCAAGACCGTGCCCGAGGCGCTGCAGACCGGCACCTTCTTCTTCATCGGCATGCTGATCGGCGCCTTCGTCTTCGGCCGCCTGGCCGACCGCATCGGGCGCCGCCCGGTGCTGATGATGGCCGTGGTGATCGACGCCTTTGCGGGCGTGGCCTCGGCCTTTGCGCCCGAGTTCGCCTGGCTGCTGGTGCTGCGCTTCATCACCGGCATCGGCGTGGGCGGCACGCTGCCCGTGGACTACACCATGATGGCCGAGTTCCTGCCCAGCGACCGCCGCGGCCGCTGGCTGGTGCTGCTGGAATCGTTCTGGGCCGTGGGCACCATCTTCCTGGCCATCCTGGCGCTGGTGGCCGTGTCCTGGGGTGACGATGCCTGGCGCGTGATCTTCTTCGTGACCGGACTGCCGGCGCTGATCGGCGTGGTGCTGCGCTTCTACATCCCCGAGTCGCCCATGTTCCTCAACCGCAACGGCAAGTCCGAAGAGGCCCGCAAGGTGCTGCAGCGGGTGGCCAAGGTCAACGGCACCACCGCGGAAATCCCCGCCCTGCAGCCTGAAAAGCAGGAGCGCAAATCTATCCTCGCGCTGTTCAACGGCGACCTGCGCCGCCGCAGCTTCTCGCTGTTCCTGGCCTGGGCGCTGATCTCCATCGCCTACTACGGTGTCTTCGTCTACCTGCCCGTCAAGCTCAGCAGCGAGGGCTTCGCCTTCATGCGCGGCCAAGTCTTCCTGGTGGTGCTGGCCCTGGTGCAACTGCCCGGCTTTGCGCTGTCGGCCTATGGCGTGGAGCGCTGGGGCCGCAAGCCCACGCTGATCGGCTTTTTGCTGCTCAGCGCCGTCGGCTGCATGTTCTACAGCCTGGGCTCGTCGCCCTTCGTGGTCATCGGCTCCACCCTGCTGATGAGCTTCTCGCTGCTGGGCACCTGGGGCGCGCTGTATGCGTTCACCCCCGAGGTCTACCCCACCGACCTGCGCGCCAGCGGCATGGGCATGGCCGGCGCCGTGGCGCGCTTCGGCGGCCTGTTCGCCCCGGCCATCATTGCGCCCATCATGGCCACCCACTTCACCCTGGCGCTGGCCGTGCTGTCCGCCATGTTGGTGGGCGGTGCCCTGTCGATCTGGGCCGTGGATGTGGAATCGCGCAACCGGGCGCTGGATTGATGACGGCCTGAGCTGACTGAAAGGTCGGCTCAGCAAAAAGGCCAGAAG
Organism: Delftia sp. DLF01; assembly: GCF_014852125.1. Taxonomy (NCBI): domain Bacteria; kingdom Pseudomonadati; phylum Pseudomonadota; class Betaproteobacteria; order Burkholderiales; family Comamonadaceae; genus Delftia; species Delftia sp. DLF01. Next base: position 373,759 of record NZ_JACVAZ010000002.1, on the reverse strand, counting down.
GATTTTTCCTTCTGGCCTTTGTTTTTTTGGGGAGGCTGCAACGGCTCAGTCGGCCTCGCCACCTTCCAGCATCTTCTTGAGCAAAAAATCCAGCGCCAGGCGCTCGGCCGGATTGAGCCTGCCGTAGGTGCTTTCGGTGATCTGCTTGGCGAAGGGCTCCATGTCGCGCACCAGGTCCTGGCCGGCCTCGGTGAGGTTGATGACGACCTTGCGGCGGTCGATGCGGTCATGGTCCACCTGCACCAGTTCGCGCTGCTTGAGCCGGTCCACCACGCCGCGGATGGTGGCCTGGTCGATCACGGTGGCCTTGACGATGTCTGCCAGCGAGCTGCCGCTGTTGTCGCGCACGGAGCACAGCACCACGAATTGCGCAGCCGTGAGCTGCGAGTCGGGAATGTATTGCTGGAAGAGTGCAGTGTGGCGCTGATAGACACGCCGCAGCAGGTGGCCGATCTGGTCTGAAAAATGATAGCCATCCTGTGGCGTCATGGCTGATGGCGGGTGGTTCATGGTGCGCGTGAGCTTATCAAAATTCATACCAAATACCGTGTGATTTGCGACAAGCCGGGCGCATTTGCCAAGTGGCGCAAACCCGTGCTGGCTGCGGCATCCGCAAGACCTGAGGCAGCAGGCGCAGCACTGCCCGGCGGCTCATTTGCCGATTGAATGGCGCAATCATCCGTTTGAATTTGACGGCTTGCCCGGCAGGCCTTGAAATGGCATGAGAGACAAAGCGCCAGCGGACCGGACCGCGCCGCTCCCCACAACGAAAGCCAGCAGGGACACCCATGCCAGCCACACAAGGGAAGATCATTCCCATCGCCGTCCTCAATGCCGCTGTTGCCGGCAGTGCACTCGGCGCCCATGAGCGCGAGGCCGTCGAGCACGCCATTGCCGTCCATGCCCGGCGCCCCGGCCCCCTGATCGAGTTGCTGCACGCCGTGCAGGACATGCTGGGCCATATCCCCGAAGCCGCCGTGCCGCGCATTGCCGATGCGCTGAACCTCTCGCGTGCCGAGGTGCATGGCGTCATCTCCTACTACCCCCATTTCCGCAGCACGCCAGCGGGCCGCCATGTGCTGCAGGTCTGCCGCGCCGAGGCCTGCCAGTCGCGCGGTGCGGACGCGCTGCTGGCCCACGCAGGCCAGGCGCTGGGCTGCGGATCGAGTGGGCACGGGCATGGGCATGCAACCAGTGCCGATGGCGCCGTCACGCTGGAATCGGTCTACTGCCTGGGCCTGTGCGCGTCATCGCCTGCCGTGATGCTCGATGGCCAGCCCCATGCGCATGTCTCGGCCAACGGCCTGGATGCACTCATCGCGCAATGCCGCCAGCCGGAGCAGGCCGGCGAGCCGGTGGCCCAGCCTGCGCATGCAGGGGCAGGGGCAGGGGCAGGCCCCGGCGTGCGCGTCTATGTGCCCCGCGATGCCGCCGCGCTGGCCGTGGGCGCTGACGCCGTGGCCGGCGCCCTGCAGCGCGAGTGCGAGGCGCGCGGCCTTCAGGTGCAGATCGTGCGCAACGGCTCGCGCGGCCTGCTGTGGCTGGAGACCCTGGTGGAAGTCGAGACGCCCGAAGGCCGCGTGGCCTACGGCCCGGTCACGGCCGATGCGGTGCCGGGCCTGATCGATGCCGGAATGCTGCAGGGCGGCAGCCATGCGCTGTGCCATGGACTGACCGAGGCCATTGCCTACCTGGCGCGCCAGGAGCGCCTGACCTTTGCGCGCGTGGGCGTCATCGACCCGCTGAACCTGGTCGACTATGGGGCCCATGGCGGTTGGCAGGGGCTGGAGCGCGCGGCGCGCATGGAGCCCGCGGCCATCGTGCAGGAGGTGCTGGATTCGGGCCTGCGCGGCCGTGGCGGTGCGGCGTTTCCGGCCGGCATCAAGTGGAAGACCGTGGCCGCCGCAGCGGGGCCGCAAAAGTACATTGCCTGCAACGCCGACGAGGGCGACTCGGGCACCTTCGCCGACCGGCTGCTGATGGAGGGCGATCCCTACACGCTGATCGAAGGCATGGCCATCGCGGGCCTGGCCGTGGGCGCCACGCAGGGCCTGGTCTATGTGCGCAGCGAGTATCCGCATGCCATCGCCACCCTGCGCGAGGCCATTGCGCGCGCCGAGGCCGCAGGCTGGCTGGGCCGCGACGTGGCCGGCAGCGGACGGGCCTTCCACATGGAGGTGCGCAAGGGCGCAGGCAGCTATGTCTGCGGCGAGGAAACGGCCATGCTGGAGAGCATCGAGGGCCGGCGCGGCATCGTGCGCGCCAAGCCGCCGCTGCCGGCCATAGCGGGGCTGTGGGGCCGGCCCACGGTGATCAACAACGTGATCACGCTGGCCACGGTGCCGCTGATCCTGGCGCGCGGCGCGGCTTTCTACCAGGGCTTTGGCATGGGCCGCTCGCGAGGCACGCTGCCGTTCCAGCTGGCCGGCAACATTGCGCGCGGCGGCCTGGTGGAAAAGGCCTTCGGCCTGAGCCTGCGCGAGCTGGTGGAAGACTTTGGCGGCGGCACGGCCACCGGCCGCGCCATCAAGGCCGTGCAGGTGGGTGGCCCGCTGGGCAGCTATGTGGCGCCGGCCGACTGGGATGCGCCGCTGGACTACGAGGCCTATGCCGCCAAGGGCAACGTGGTGGGACACGGCGGCATCGTCGTGCATGACGACACGGCCGACATGGCGCAGCTGGCGCGCTACGCCATGGAGTTCTGCGCCATCGAGTCCTGCGGCAAGTGCACGCCCTGCCGCATCGGCTCCACGCGCGGCGTGGAGGTCATCGACCGCATCGTGCGCGCCGGCAGCAACCCTGCCGCCCACGCCGGCCAGGTGGCCCTGCTGGAAAGCCTGTGCGACACCATGCAGCACGGCTCCATGTGCGCCATGGGCGGGATGACGCCGTATCCCGTGCGCTCGGCGCTGAACCACTACCCCCAGGACTTCGGCATCGAGTCCACCACGGCCGCAGCGGCTGCCTGAACGGAGAACACCATGCTCGACCATTTGAAGCAAGCCGACTGGGGCACGCCCGCCAGCCCGTCCGAACGCCTGATCACCCTGGAGATCGACGGCCGCGAGGTCTGCGTTCCCGAGGGCACCTCGCTGATGCGCGCGGCCATGGAAGGCGGCGTCAGCGTGCCCAAGCTGTGCGCCACCGACAGCCTGGAGCCCTTCGGCTCCTGCCGCCTGTGCCTGGTGCAGATTGAAGGCCGCAAGGGCTTTCCGGCCTCGTGCACCACGCCGGCCGAGCCGGGCATGAAGGTGCGCACGCAAAGCCCGCAACTGCAGGAGCTGCGCCGCGGCGTGATGGAGCTGTACATCTCCGACCATCCGCTGGACTGCCTGACCTGCAGCGCCAACGGCGACTGCGAACTGCAGGACATGGCCGGCACCGTGGGCCTGCGCGAGGTGCGCTACGGCTTCGACGGCGCCAACCATTTCAAGGGCCAGGCGCGCGCCGAGGTCGATGACTCCAACCCGTACTTCAGCTACGACCCCAGCAAGTGCATCGTCTGCAACCGCTGCGTGCGCGCCTGCGAGGAGACGCAGGGCACGTTTGCGCTGACCATCTCGGGCCGGGGGTTCGAGTCGCGCGTCACGGCGGGGCAGGGCGGCAGCTTCATGGACAGCGACTGCGTCAGCTGCGGCGCCTGCGTGCAGGCCTGCCCCACGGCCACGCTGCAGGAAAAGACCGTGACCGAGCTGGGCCAGGCCGGGCACAGCGCCATCACCACCTGCGCCTACTGCGGCGTGGGCTGCGGCTTCAAGGCCGAGATGAAGGGCGAGCAGGTCGTGCGCATGGTGCCCTGGAAGGACGGCCAGGCCAACGAGGGCCATGCCTGCGTCAAGGGCCGCTTTGCCTGGGGCTATGCCACGCACAAGGACCGCATCACCCGGCCCATGGTCCGCGCGAAGATCACCGACCCCTGGCGCGAAGTGAGCTGGGAAGAGGCCATTGCCCACACGGCCAGCGAGTTCCGCCGCATCCAGGCGAAGCACGGCAAGGATTCCATTGGCGGCATCACCTCCTCGCGCTGCACCAACGAAGAGGCCTACCTGGTGCAAAAGCTGGTGCGCACGGCCTTCGGCAACAACAACGTCGATACCTGCGCGCGCGTGTGCCATTCGCCCACGGGCTATGGCCTGGGCCAGACCTATGGCACCTCGGCCGGCACGCAGACCTTCAAGTCCATCGAGCACACGGACGTGGTCATGGTCATCGGCGCCAATCCCACGGCCGCGCACCCGGTGTTCGGCTCGCGCATGAAAAAGCGCCTGCGCGGCGACGGCCGGCGTGCGGGCGCCAAGCTCATCGTCATCGACCCGCGCGAGATCGAGCTCGTCAAGTCGCCCCACATCCGCGCCGACTACCACCTGCAACTGCGGCCCGGCACCAACGTGGCCATGATCACCTCGCTGGCCCATGTCATCGTCACCGAAGGCTGGCTGGCCGAGGACTACATCGCCGAGCGCTGCGATGCCAAGTCCTTCGCGCAGTGGAAGGAATTCGTGGCCCGGCCCGAGAACTCGCCCGAGGCCATGGCCGAGGTCACCGGGGTGGCGCCTGACCTGGTGCGCGGCGCCGCGCGCCTGTATGCGCTGGGCGCCGAGGACCATCCAGCGGGCCGCCCCGTCAACGCGGCCATCTACTACGGCCTGGGCGTGACCGAGCATGCGCAGGGCTCGACCATGGTCATGGGCATTGCCAACCTGGCCATGGCCACGGGCAACGTGGGCCGCGAAGGCGTGGGCGTGAACCCGCTGCGCGGCCAGAACAATGTGCAGGGCTCCTGCGACATGGGCTCCTTCCCGCATGAGCTGCCCGGCTACCGCCACATCTCGGACAGCACGGTGCGCGCCGAGTTCGAGGGGGCCTGGGGCGTGGCGCTCAGCCCCGAGCCCGGCCTGCGCATTCCCAACATGTTCGAGGCGGCCCTGGCCGGTAGCTTCATGGGCCTGTACTGCGAGGGCGAGGACATCGTGCAGTCCGACCCCAACACCCAGCATGTGACGGCCGCGCTCTCGGCCATGGAATGCGTGGTGGTGCAGGACATCTTCCTCAACGAAACCGCCAAGTACGCCCATGTCTTCCTGCCGGGCGCTTCCTTCCTCGAAAAGGACGGCACCTTCACCAATGCCGAGCGCCGCATCTCGCGCGTGCGCAAGGTCATGGCGCCGCTGGCCGGCTATGCCGATTGGGAGGTCACCCAGCTGCTGGCCAATGCGCTGGGCTACGCCATGCACTACACGCACCCGAGCGAAATCATGGCCGAGATCGCCGCGCTCACGCCCAGCTTTGCAGGTGTGAACTACGACAAGATCGACCGGCTGGGCAGCGTGCAATGGCCCTGCAATGACAGCACCGAAGAGGCCGGCACTTCCATCATGCACAGGGACCGCTTCGTGCGCGGCAAGGGCCGGTTCATCATCACCCAGTACGTGGCCACCGACGAGAAGGTCACCCAGCGCTTTCCGCTGCTGCTGACCACGGGGCGCATCCTGTCGCAGTACAACGTGGGCGCCCAGACCCGGCGCACGCACAACAGCCACTGGCACAGCGAGGACCGGCTGGAAATCCATCCGCATGACGCCGAGGACCGCGGCATACGCGACGGCGACTGGGTCGGCATCGCCAGCCGCGCGGGCGAGACCGTGCTGCGCGCCACCGTCACCGAGCGCATACAGCCCGGCGTGGTCTACACCACCTTCCACTTTCCCGAATCCGGCGCCAACGTCATCACCACCGACAGCTCCGACTGGGCCACCAACTGCCCCGAATACAAGGTCACGGCCGTGCAGGTGCTGCCCGTCCCCCAGCACGCCCAGCCGTCCGACTGGCAGCGCGGCTTTGCGCGCATGCATGAAGAGCAGATCGGCCTGTTGCAAGCCGCGCAGGCAGGCAGCATGGCCGTGGCGGGAGGCAAGTGATGGACAGCGCCAACCTGGTCCGCATGGCCAACCGCATCGGCGAGTTCTTCGAGGCCATGCCCGAGCGTGACGAGGCCCTGCAGGGCATCGCCGAACACATCCGCAAATTCTGGGAGCCCCGCATGCGCGCCGAACTGGCCCGCGTGCTGGCCAGCCCCGACGAGGCCCAGGCTCTCAAGCCCATCGTGCGCGAGGCGCTGGTGCTGCATCCGCTGACCTTGCCGTCGGCGGCGCAGGCTTAGCCAAACCGCTTCTTCTTCGCCATCTCCCGCGCCAGCTCCACAAAGCCGGCAGCGGCCGGCGACAGGCGCTCCATGCTGCGCACGGCCAGGCCGGTGACGCGGCGCTGGCGGGGCGCGAGGCTGCGGTAGACCATGCCTTCAGGCGCCTGCTCGGGCACGGCCAGGCGTGCGGCAATCGCAATGGCGTGGCCCTGGGCCACGAAGCCCTGCATGGAGGACATCTGCTCGAAGTGGTAGATGGCCGCAGGCTGGGCGCCGGCCTCGGCCAGGAAGCGGTCGATGTGCGCGCCCGACCCGGCCGAGGTGCGCACAAAGGCCTCGCCCTGCAGATCGGCTGCGCGGATGCTGCGCTGGGCCGCCAGCCGGTGCGATGCGGGCAGCAGCGCCACCAGTTCGTCTTCCACCAGGGGCACGGTCTCGAAGCGCTCGTCGGGCAGCACGACGAAGCCGATCTCCACACGCCGCTCCAGCAGCCACTTGACCACGGTGTCGTCGTTTTGCTCGTCGATCTGCACCAGCACGGCGGGCTGGCGGCGGCGGTATTCGGTGATCAGCGGGGGCAGCAGACGCAGCGAAGAGGTGGCGCCGAACGAGGCCACGCGCAGCGTGCCGCGCGCCATGCCGCGCTCGGCATCGGCCTCCTGCCGCAAGGCCTCCTTTTGCTGGAGGATGTCGTTGGCGCGCTGCAGCAGCCGCGTGCCTGCGTCGGTCAGCGGGGAGTGAGGGCCTTCGCGCCGCACCAACTGCACCTGCAGCTCGCCTTCCAGCGCGCGCAGGGCATGGCTGACGGCGCTCTGGGTAATGCCCAGCAGCGCGGCCGCGCGCGAGAAACTGCCGGCGCGGGCCAGCGCCGCGAACACTTCGAGCTGGGTGAAGGTCATGGGATCACGGTGTCCAGGTCATGAGCATTCGCTCATTTGTCTATGAATCGATATGAGCACATAGTACGCGCCATGAATTTTCAACGCTTCTTCGGTCCCCACCTGCGGCTTGTCGGCATGGCACTGCTGTGGGGCGCTTCCTGGCCTGCGGGCCGCGTGGTGGCACAGAACATGCCGCCGCTGGCAGCCGCCAGCCTGCGCTTCCTGCTGGCCGCCGCCGTGTTGCTGCCGTGGCTGTACTGGGCCGGTGGCATGGCCGGTCTCAGGCACTGGAGCGCCAAACGCTGGCTGGGCATGGCGGCCGCTGGCGCGACGGGCGTGTTCGGCTATGCGGCCTTTTTCCTCATGGGGCTGCAGCATGTGCCGGCCGGCAAGGCGGCCCTGGTGATCACGCTCAACCCCGTGCTCACGCTGGCGCTGGCGGTATGGCTGTTCGGCGAGCGGCTCAACCGCACCATTGCCCTGGGCATGGCGCTGGCGGCCTGCGGCGCCGTGGTGGTGATCTCGCATGGCCAGCCGCTGGCGCTGCTGCAGGGATCGGTGGGCGCCGGAGAGCTGCTGATCCTGGGCTGCGTGGTGTGCTGGGTGACCTACACCCTGATCGGCCGCTGGCTGCTCACGGGTGTCGATGCGCTGTCGGCCACGGCCGTGACCTCGACCATGGGCGCGGCCATGCTGCTGGTGGCCAGTCTGGTGGTCGAGGGGCCGGCCGGCCTGCAGGCTGCCGTGCTTGGCAACGGCACCGCCTGGGGTGCGCTGGCCTTCCTGGCCTTCGGCGCCACGGCGCTTGCCTATGCCTGGTATTTCGATGGCGTCAAGGCGCTGGGCGCGGGCGCGGCCTCTGGCTACATCACCCTGGTGCCCGTGATCGGCGTGGCGCTGTCGGCGCTGTGGTTGGGCGAGAGCATCGATGCCAGCATCGTGCTGGGCGGCGGCATGGCCGTGGCCGGCACGGCGCTGATGAACTGGGGGCGCAGGCCTGCGGCTGCGGTGCACGTGGTTGCCAAGCGCACCGCAGTCCAGAGCTGAACGGACCCCGTCCGGTTCAATCCAGCGAGGCGCCCGAGGTGCGCACGCGCTCGCCCTGCACCTGGTAGTCGCGCGCCAGGAAGTCGCGGTATTCGGCGGGGCTGGAGGCCACGGCCACGTAGGAGAACGCGTCCACCTGGGTCTTGCGGAATTCGGGCTCCAGCAGCACGCGGCGCACATCGGCGGCGATCTTCTCCACCAGGGGAGCCGGCGTTCCAGCCGGTGCCAGCAGGCCGATGTTGAAGACAGCCTGGATGTCGCGCACGCCGGCTTCCTTGAAGGTGGGCACATCCGGCAAGGCGATGCTGCGTGTCTCCGAGGACACGGCCAGGGCCTTGAGCTTGCCCGACTTGATGTGCTGCTCGATCACCGACACGCCCAGCACCGCTGCGTCGATCTGGCCGGCGATGACTTCGGGGATCAGCGGTGCAGCGCCCTTGTAGGGCACGTGCACCATCTCCAGCCCTTCCTGCTTGGCGAACATGGCCAGCGGCAGGTGCACGATGCCGCCCGCGCCCGATGAGCCATAGGTCAGCGGTTTGGTCTTGCCTGCCTGGCGTGCCTGAGCGATGAACTCCTGCAGCGTGCCGGCCTTGGAGCTCTGGGGCACGAAGAAGACCATGGGCACGCTGATCAGGCGGGAGATGGGGGCGAAGTCCTTTTGCGGGTTGTAGGGCAGCTTCCTGTACAGGTGCGGGTTCATGGTCAGCGACGCTTCGGTCGCGGCGAACAGCGTGTAGCCGTCGGGTGCGCTCTTGGCCACGTACTCGGCCCCGATGATCTCGTTGGCGCCTGTGCGGTTGAGGATGACCACGGGTTGCGACCAGACCTTGTTCAGGCGCGTGGCCAGCGCGCGTGCCAGGTTGTCCACGGGGCCGCCGGCCGCGTAGGGCACGACGATGTTCACCGGCTTGGAAGGAAAGGCTGCCGGAGCCTGGGCGTGTCCCAGGGCGGGCACGAGGGCCACGGTGGCGGTCAGCAGGGTTGCGGCGATGCGATGCAGGCTGGACATGGTGCGGGAAGCGGGTACGGTGAAGCAGGCCGCACTCCAAGGGGCGGCCTGCTGTGGAACGGACGAATCGAAAAAATGGCAGGCCGGAAGGCCCCGGAAGGTGGCGGAGCCTCAGGCGCGCACACGCTCCATGCGTGTCAGCGGCAAGGACTCGCCTTCGCTGACTGCGGGCTGCAGCACAAAGTCGAAGCGCGTGCGTACGAAAGGCGCGTTCACGCCCAGCGACTCATAGCCGGCCGGCGCCACGCCGCGCTCCAGCTCGACGATCAGGCCGTCGCGCGTGGCGAAGGCGAAGTCGTCGTCCAGGTAGGTATCGCCGGGCAGGTTGACCTGGGTGGTCAGCGTGCGCATGCCGGGTGCAACCACGAGAAAGTGGATGTGGGCGGGACGATGGCCGTGGCGTCCCAGCGCGTCGAACAGTTCCGAGGTGGGGCTGTTCGGCGGTATGGAGTAGCCGGGCGGCACATAGCTGCGAAAGCGGTAGCGGCCCTGGTCGTCGGCTTCTATGCGGCGGCGCAGCTCGTAGGGCTTCATGCCCGGGAAGAAGTGCGAGTAGCCGCCCTGGACATTGGCATGCCAGACATCGATGAGCGCATGCGGCAGAGGCTGGCCGTCAAGGTCCAGCACCCGTCCTTCCATCACGAAGACCTCGCCTTGGGGCTCGCCCTCGTCCAGGCGCGCCTCCGCTTGCGACAGCGGTGCACCGGCCACGAACAGCGGGCCTTCGATGGCGCGCGGCGTGCCGCCCGCACGGCCGGCACGCGCATCGGCCTCGTCGCTGCGGATGTCCAGCAGCCGGTCGAAGCCCAGGCCTGCCGTGATCAGGCCCAGCTGGCCGCTGCTCCCAAGGCGGCCCAGCCAGTCCACGGCGGCCCAGAATTCGTCGGGCGTGACATCCATCTCGTCGATGGTGTGGAACAGATCGCTGACGATGCGCTGGGTCAGCGCCCGCACGCGGTCGCTGCCAGGGGCGATCTGCTTGCTGTTGACCAGATTCAGCAGCTGGTCCTGGGACAGTTCGGACATGTTTGTCTCCTCGTGGTTTTATGGGATGTCCTGGAAAAGAGAAGCGCTCAATCCATGCTGATGTTGCGCTCCGTGATCACCTTGGTCCAGCGCACGGACTCGGCCTGCAGGTGCTTGGCCGCTTCCTCGGGCGTGGAGCCCACGACTTCGGCGCCGATGGCCTTGAAGCGTTCGAGCACGTCGGGCTGCTTCATCTCTGCCACGAAGACCTGGTTGAGCTTCTTGACGATGGCCGGCGGCGTGCTGGCGGGCATGAAGACGGCGAACCAGGGCGAGACCTCGTAGCCCTTGATGCCGGCCTCTTCCATGGTGGGCACGTCGGGCATGCTGGACGAGCGCTTGGCCGTGGTCACGGCCAGGGCGCGCAGCTTGCCCGACTGGATGTGCGGGCGCGCCGAGGTGATGGAGTCGAACATGTAGTTGACCTGTCCGCCCAGCAGGTCGGACACCGCCGGGCCCGATCCCTTGTAGGGGATGTGCAGGATGTCCACGCCGGCCAGCGAGTTGAACACTTCGCCTGCAAGGTGGATGGAGGTGCCGTTGCCGGCCGAGGCATAGGTCAGCTTGCCGGGCGAGGCCTTGGCGGCGGCCACCACGTCGGCCACGCTCTTGACGTTGGGCTGGGTGGAGTTGGTGACCAGGATGTTGGGCACCACGGCCAGCACGCCCACGGGGGCGAAGTCCTTGATCGGGTCGTAGCTGAGCTTGCGGTACAGCGGCTTGTTGGTGGCCATGCCGATGGAGGTGATCATCAGCGTGTAGCCGTCGCCGGGCTGCTTGGCCACGAAGTCGGCGCCGATGTTGCCGCCGGCGCCGGGACGGTTCTCGATCACGAAGGGCTGGCCCAGCGTGCGGCCGGCCTTCTCGCCCAGGGTGCGCGCAATGGCGTCCATGGCGCCGCCCGGCGGGAAGGGCACGATCCAGCGGATGGGCTTGCTGGGCCAGTTGGCCTCGGGGGCCTGGGCGTGCGCGGCGGGCATCACGGCGGACAGGCACAGGCCTGCGGCTGCGGCGGTCAGAAAACGGCGTTTCACATTCACTTCAGTTGTCTCCGAAAAATTTGGTCTTGGTCTTGGTCTGGGCTGTGCTCAGGCGATGGCCGAGGGATGCCGGGCCAGCGGCGTGACCTGGATGTCCATGTAGGGGAACAGCGGCAGGCCCTGCAGCAGCTCGTGCAGCTCGTCGTTGGAGGCCACGTCGAACACGCTGTAGTTGGCGTACTCGCCCACCACGCGCCAGATGTGGGGCCAGCGGCCGTCGTGCTGCAGCTGCTGGGAATAGGCCTTCTCGCGGGCCTTGATCTCGGCTGCCACGTCGGCGGGCAGGTCGTGGGGGATCTTCACGTCCATGCGGACCAGATAAAGCATGTTTGTCTCCAGGAGGAATGAAAGGAATTCAGGTCGCAGCCCCGGTCCGGGCCTGCCCCATGTCGAAGTGCTGCGGCTGGCTGCCGGCCAGCGCGCGGTCGAAGCGGTCCAGCTGCTGCAGGTCGATCTCCACGCCCAGGCCGGGCCCGTCGGGCAGTTGCAGCTCGAAGTCGCTGATGGCCATGCGCTCGGTGACGATGTCGTCCACCAGCAGCTGGGGGCCGAACAGCTCGCAGTTGTAGTGCTGCCCGCCCAACGTGGCAAAGACATGGGCCGAGGCGGCCGAGCCGATCGAGGTCTCCAGCATGGTGCCGCCGTACCAGCCGATGTCGGCCGCCTGGGCAATGGCCGCCACCTTGCGCGTGCGCAGCAGGCCGCCGTGCTTGGCCACCTTGAGCGAGAACACATGGCTGGCCTGCTCGCGCGCCAGGCGCATGGCGTCGTAGGGCGTGCACACGCTCTCGTCGGCCATGACCAGCGCGCCCTGCAGCGTGGCCGTCAGCTCGCGCAGCGCGGGCACGTTCCAGCCGGCCACGGGCTGCTCGATCAGGGTCACGCCGGCATCGATCAGCTGCGGCAGAAAGCGCCGCGCCGTGGCGCCGTCCCAGGCCTGGTTCACGTCCACGGTCAGCGTGGCGCGTCCCTGCAGGCCGCGTGCGATCTCGCTCACATGGGCCACATCGGCTTCGGGCGTGCGCGCGCCGATCTTCATCTTGAAGATGCGGTGGCGTTTTTGTTCCAGGCGCAGATGGGCCTCGGCCAGGTCGCGCTCGATGTCGCCGCTGGCCAGCGTCCAGGCCAGGGGCAGGCTGTCGCGCTGCTTGCCGCCCAGCAATTGCCACAGCGGCAGCTGCAGGCTGCGCGCCACGGCGTCCAGCAGCGCGATTTCCACGGCGCTCTTGGCAAAGGCATTGCCCTTGCAGGCCAGGTCCATGCGCGAGAGGCAGGCCTCGAAGCGCGCGCCGTCCTGGCCGATCAGGCTGGGCGCCAGGTGGTTGGTGATGGCGTGGTGGATGCTCTCGGGCGATTCCTCGTTCCACGACGGGCCGCCGATGGTGGCGGCCTCGCCAAAGCCCGTGGCGCCATTGCGCAGCCACAGCTGCACGATCACCGGGCTTTGCCGGCTGATGGAGCCGAACGACAGCTTGTGCGGACGGATGGTGGGAATGTCGAGGATCCGCGCCTCGATGCGCTCGATCAGGAAACGGTCTTGCATGGCAATGGCGTGTGTCTTGGCTGGCGGCGGCTGCCGGCGATGGACACAAGCGTAAATCCATGCATTGTGTGGATCTATTGAATTATTTGTGAGAAATCATTCGATGGTATCGATGTATTGAATGCCTGCGCGGCAGGCAGGGGGCGCGGCAGCCTTCTGCGGCGCACGCCCTCTGGCGACGGGATCAGAAACTGCTGCGCAGCGTGACCATGATGCTGCGCGGCAGGCCGTAGTAGTTGCTGCGCGTGGCCGTGCCCACGCGCTCCCAGTAGACGCGGTCGAAGAGGTTGTCGATGTTCACGGCCAGCTTGACCTTGGGGGTGAGCGGGTAGGCGGCATAGACGGACCAGACGCCGTAGCCACCCGCGCGCCAGCGCACGGTGCCCAGGGTGTCGTAGAACTCGCTGACGGCGCGCACGCCCGCGCCCAGCTCCAGCCCCTGGGCCACGGGGCCGGCCACGCGGTAGCGCGCCCACAGGTTCACGCTGTGGCGCGGCGACATGGTGCTGAAGTCGGTGCCCGTCTGCGTGACGGTGCCCTGCAGGTATTTGGAGCGCATGTAGGCGTAGCTGGCCGCCACGTCCCAGCGCGGCGACAGCGAGCCGACCACTTCGGCCTCGAAGCCTTCGGAGCGCACCTTGCCTGCGGGGATGACGAAGGCGGCATCGCCAGGATCGGCCAGCGCGCGGTTGGTGTCCTGCATGCGGTAGATGGCGGCGGTGGCGCTCAGGCGTCCGTCCAGCAGGCTGCCTTTGATGCCGGCCTCCACCTGCCGGCCCTCGCGCGGGGCGATCTGGCCGCCGCCGGCCAGGCGCCCGCTTTGCGGCTGGAAGATGCGCGACTGGCTGGCGTAGAGCGTCCAGCTGTCGTTCAGATCGAGGAGCACGGCGCCGAAGGGCGTGAACTGGCCATCGACCTCGTAGCCCGAGCGCGTGTTCTGCAGCCGGTCCGAGGTTTCTGTCTTCCACCAGCTCTTGCGCGCGCCCGCCACCAGGGTGAGGGCCTGCGTGGGCTTGATGCGCAACTGGCCGTAGACGCCGCGCAGGCTGGTGCGCGTGATGTCGTCGGCAAAGGGCTTGAAGCTGGGCTCGGGGATGGAGGAGGGGTCGTAGTGGAACAGGTCGGCCGGCGTGTTCATGGCGCCGCGCAGCATGCGCAGGTGCATGTTGGAGCTGCGGTAGTCCGCGCCCGCGATGAAATGGTGCGTCTGCCCGGCCCATTGCCAGGGCGTGCTGTAGTAGATGTCGGCCGTGGTGTCGGCGTAGTCGCGGTCCACGGTCTGGGCCTGGGTGAAGCGGCTGATGCCGGTGTCCGAGACGGCCGAGTAGCCGTTGATGTACTTGTCGCGCTGCTGGCGCAGCACACGGCGCGCGGCCACCTTGAATAGGCCGCCGCCGTCGAGCCGCGTCTCCGACTCGATGAAGCCGGCCAGCGATTCGGGCGCGGCTCGGCCCCAGTCGGCGGCAATGGCCACGTCGCGCGGAATGGGGGCCAGCCTGCCGTCGGCGTGGGCGGGCAGGCCGGTGTCGTAGTTGCCCCGGCCGCGCTGCCAGGTGGCGCCCACCGAGACCGTGCTCTGGGAAGTGATGTCCAGCTCCACCGTGCCATACAGGGCCTGCTTGTGGCCGTCCATGGCCATCACGGGGCTGCCGAAGTTCTCGTGCAGCGCCACCACCCGGCCACGCAGGCGGCCATCTTCGGACAGCGGGCCGGTGACATCCACCTCGGCCCGCTTGCGGCCCCGCGAGCCCAGGCCGATGGCGCCCTGGCCCTGGTAGTCCGGCAGGGCGCGCTTGCGCACCAGGTTGAGCATGACGCTGGGCTCGCCCGCGCCCGAGAACAGCCCGGCCGGCCCGCGCAGGGCCTCGACCCGGTCGAACAGGGCCAGGTCCAGCGTTTCCTGGGTGGCCGGGTTGCCGCTGACGGTGAGACCGTCCAACTGGTAGGTGGACGACTGGTAGCCGCGCGAGAGGATGTCGCTGCGCCCGCCTGTGCTGCTTTGCCGGCGCACGACGATGCCGGGCACCACCTTGGCGGCTTCGGTGAGCTCCACGAAGTTCTGGTCATCGAGCTGCGCGCGCGAGATCACGGACACGGACTGCGGCGTCTCCCGGGCCGTCAGCTCGATCTTGGTGGCCGCGCTGGCATAGGGCGCCCGGTAGCTGCCCGTGCCTTCCGTGCGGCCGTCGCGCAGGGCCGTGGCCGTCACCCGCACTTCGTCCAGCGCGGTCTGCGGGCGCGCCGGGGCGGGGCGCAGCAGCCAGCCGCCCTGGGGCTGGGCAGAGGCTTGCAGCCCGCTGCCGGCCAGCAGGCGCTGCAGTGCCTCGGCCGGCTCCAGGCGGCCCTGGACGGCGGGCGCGGTCTTGCCTGCCAGCAGGGCGCTGTCGGCCGCGATGCTGGTGCCGGTGGCGCGCGCCAGGGCCTTGATGGCGTCGGACAGCGGCTGGGCCGGCAGGTCGATGTCGGCAGGGGCGGCCAGGGCTGGCGTGCAGGCCAGTGCCGCCGCGCAGGCGAGCAGGGACAGGCAGGCGCGTGCCGGGCGGGAGGAAAGAGGGCGGGCGGGCATGGCGGGAACGTTCTCCTGGAAATCGGTTGTGCTCGCCTGTATGACGGGGCAGCCCGCCGGATCCCTGATGTGTGTTGACCGCTTTTTTTCAGTTTTTCCGGATTTTTTCCGGCGCCGTGCTGCGCGGGGCCAGCCAGGTGGCGCCGTCGCGCTCCTGCACGCGCACGGCGGCGATGCGCGGCAGCGCGTCCAGGAAGCTCTCCACATCGGCGCGCTGCACGGCGGCCGTGATGCGCGGCCCGCCCGTGCCGTCGGCTACGGCCGCACGCACGGGCTGGCGGCGCCAGCGCGACAGCGTGGCGGCGATCTCGCCCAGCCCGGCGCTGTCGAAGACGATGAGACCGCGTTCGATGGACGAGAAGCTGTCGCGCGCATCGCGCTGCACGCGACGGGGGCGGGGGCTGGCGTGGGCGCCATCGGCACCGGGTGCGGCACCGGGTGCGGCACCGGCGCTTTCGTCCGGCAGTTCCCCCACTTCGCCCGCCTGCAGCAGCAAGGACGGTGCTCCTTCAGCACCTTTCACCGCCAAACGCACCGTGCCATGCTCCACGCTCACCCGCACCAGGCCCGGCAGCCGGTTGACGGTGAAGCGCGTGCCCAGCACGGTGATGCGCGCCTGGCCTGCGTCGATGGTGAAGTGGCGGTCTGCATCCCTGGCCACGTCGAACAGGGCCTCGCCCTGCTCCAGCACCACGGCGCGCTGGCGGCGCGTGTAGCGCGTGGCGATGCGGCTGGCCGGTCCCAGGGTCAGCACGCTGGCGTCGGGCAGGTTCAGCACGATGCGTTCGCCAATCGCACTGTCGCGGGCCAGGGCGAACACGGTGGTGTCCTGCCATTCAAGCCAGCCGCGCCATGCCAGCAGGCCCGCCGTGCCCAGGCCGGCAACGCCCAGCACGCCGCGGGTGATGGCTGCGCGGCGCGTGTTGCGGCGCTGGCGTGCGGCGGTGTTCACGGCCGTGGCCAGGGCCTCGGTGCGGGGCGTGGAGTCGAAGTCCTGCCACAGCGCCTCGAAGGCGGCGTATTCGGCGGCGTGGCGCGGGTCGGCGTCCATCCAGGTGCGCCAGGCGGCGGCGTCGGCGGCGCCGGGCTGCGCTCCCGCATCCCGGTGCATGCGTATGAACCAGCGCGCGGCCTCTTCGCGCGGCGTGGTCATGGCGCGAGCAGCTCGCGCGCGGCGCGCAGGTCCAGCAGGGCGCGCATCAGGTGGCGCTCCACCATGTTCAGGCTGATGCC
The DNA here is from genome assembly GCF_014852125.1 of Delftia sp. DLF01. Taxonomy (NCBI): domain Bacteria; kingdom Pseudomonadati; phylum Pseudomonadota; class Betaproteobacteria; order Burkholderiales; family Comamonadaceae; genus Delftia; species Delftia sp. DLF01. Next base: position 357,269 of record NZ_JACVAZ010000002.1, on the reverse strand, counting down.
CAGCGTGGCGGCAATCCTGGGCTGGGAATGGCCTTCCACCTTGCACAGCCAGAACACCTCGCGGCAGCGCGGGGGAAGCCCTTCGATGACCCGCTGCGCAGCGGCCAGGCGCTGCTGCAGATCGGCCAGCACCTCGGCGGAAGGCGCGGTGAATGCTTCCTGCACGGCGATGGCGTCCGCGCGCCTGCCGGGGGCCGTGGAGTCCGGCTCGCCTGCCAGGTCGGGCAGGGGCACGAAGCGGCGTTCATGCGCCATCTGGTCCGCGAGCACGGTACGCGCCACCACGCGCAGATAGGCGTGCGGTTGGGCGATGCCTTCATGCCTGCCGCTGAGGGCGTAGCGCACGAAGGCGTCATGCAGCACATCCTGCGCACGGTGGATGCAGCGCGTGCTGCGCCAGATGGCGGGCAGCAGGCTGCCGTAGGCCCAGCGCAGGTCCAGGCCCAGCCAGGCTGCGGGAGTCGGATGGCGTGTCATACGAACGGGAATGGAGGCCGGGCGTGCCGACCGGCAGGTTCAGGGAGCAGGGTTGTGGCATTCTAAATGAGACTTTTTCTCATTTGTTGCCGAATGCCCACGCGCTCTCAGCCCTGTCTGGCTCCGCTACAGCAACTCCGCCGGCCGCGTCTCCGATGCGCCGGTGCGGCAGGGCAGGGTGATGCGAAACAGCGACCCGCCTTCGGAGCGGTTGCTGGCGGCGATGGTGCCGTCCATGGCGTCGATGATCTTGCGGCAGATGGCCAGGCCCAGGCCGGTGCCGCCCGAGCCGTTGCGGGTTTTGCTGGACTGCACGAAGGGCTGGAAGATCTTGTCCAGTTCCTGCGGCGGAATGCCCGGCCCCTGGTCGGAGACGGCGATGCAGATATCGCCCTGTTCATCGATGCGGCCCTGCACATCGATGCGCCCGCCAATGGGCGAGAACTTGATGGCATTGGCCAGCACATTGCGCACCACCTGCTGAAAGCGCACGGGGTCGGCCTTGGCGATCAGCGGCGTGTCGTCGAGCTCCAGCCGCAGGTCGATCAGCTTTTGCTGCTGCTGCGGCTCCAGCTCGCGCACCACGGGCCGGATCAGGCTCCTGAGGTCGGTGCGCTCCACGTGGATGGTGCCCACGGCGCTTTCCAGCTTGGCCACGTCCAGCAGGTCGTTGACCAAGGCCAGCATGCGTATGCCGGCCTCGTGGATGTCGTTGAACATGTCGGCCATGGCGGGATTGCCGCGAGAGCGCAGGCCGCCGAGCTCGGCAAAGCCCATGATGGACTGCAGCGGGGTGCGCAGCTCGTGGCTCATGTTGGCCACGAATTCCGATTTCACGCGGAAGGCCTCTTCGGCCGCGTCGCGGGCTTCGCGGGTGGCATGCTCGGCTGCGCGGAATTCGCTCACGTCCACAAAAATGCTGAGCACGCCGGTGATCTGGCCCTGGGCATTCTTGACGGCTGCCTTGGAGATCTGCACATCGCGGTAGCTGCCGTCCACATGGGGCAGCCGGGCCTCCACCATCATGCGCTGGCCCGAGCGCATCACGACCTGGTTGCTGCGCATCTGCAGCAGGGCATCGTCGCGCGCGTGCAGGCCCTTGATCTCGTGGCCGAGCACGGCGTAGCGGCCCCGGCCGAAGAAGTCCTCCCAGGCCTTGTTGACCAGGGCCACGCGCTGGTCCGCGTCGGTGACCAGCATGGGCAGGGGCGTGGTCTCGAACAGCAGATGCTGGAAGGCCAGCTGGGTCTGCAGCTCCTGCTGGGCCTTCCAGCGGGCGGTCACGTCCACGGCGCTGCCGGCAAAGCCCACCAGCCGGCCGTCGCGCAGCAGGGGAACCACGGCGATGTCGCAGAGCATCTCCCGGTTGCCCGGCAGGCGGAACATGGCCTGGCAGTTGCGCGGTGCCAGCCGGGCCAGGGGATCGAGCAGGGCCTGGATCTGCGCCAGGTACGAGCCGTCCACGATGTTCTCCAGCGGCTGGCCCACGGCCTCGGCGCTGGGCTGGCCGGTCAGCTGCTCCCAGCGCGCGTTCACGAAGGTCAGAAGTCCCTGGCTGTCGGTGCGAAAGATCAGCTCCTGCACGCTGCGCATGAGCACGGCCATCTCATGCTCGCTGCGCGCCAGGCGCGCCTGTGCCTGCTCCATGGCCTGCAGTGCCGACTTCTGGACCCTGCGGGTCTTGAGCACCGACCAGCTCAGTCCCAGCACCAGGGCCAGCAGGGCCACGCCGGCCACGAAGAAGGCAAAGGCGTTGTCCCGCCAGCGCGCCACCATGGCCGCATAGGGCTCCTCCACCACCAGCAGCAGCGGCCAGTTGCGCACGGTGCGGAACGACACGATCTGGTGGCGCCCCAGCATGCCCGCGCCGATGTAGGAGCCGAATTCGCTGTGCGGCAGCCATTCCTGGAACAGCGGCGTCTGCAGCGCGGCGGCCGCCTGCACGCCCGTGCCCTCATTGGTGCTGGCCAGGGGTCGGCCGTCATAGGTCAGCAGCACGGCCTCGTAGCTGAGGGTCTCCAGCGTGGACTGGTAGAAGTTGGCCACGGCGTCGGGATTGATCAGGGCCACCAGCACGGCGGGCATGCCGTTGTCCTGGTGGAAGGTCAGCAACTGCGGCAGAAAGGACACGCCGCGCGGCGTCGGATGCGCCCGTGGCGCCAGCGACGACAGGCTGCGGCCGGGCACCAGCCGGCCCAGCTGGGGCTTGCCGGGGACGAGGACGGCCGCCTTGTCGTGCAGCAGATCCTGCGTGTTGATCTGCTGGCCGGCCTCCCCGGCCTGGGTGCTGGCCAGGATGAGGCCCTTGTCGTCGATCAGCGCCATGCTGCGCAGGTAGGGCAACTGGGCGATCAGCAGGGCCATGGCGGCCTCGCGCGTGCCGCGCCCACTGCCTGCGGCCACGATGGCCGGGTTGTGCGCCAGGCTGGCCAGGGCCATTTCGGTGTTCTCGAAGGTCTTGGCCGTCTGGTCCTCCAGCACGCGGGCCAGCAGCGAGGCCTGGGACTTGCTCTGGTCCGCATCGGCATGCAGCTGGCTCCAGACGAAGAGCACCAGTCCGGCGAGCACGCACAGTGCAAAGGTCAGCACCAGCGCCTTGATGTGGGCACTGCGCCGGGCTCCGAGAAAATGATGCGCGGCAGCTCGTTCAGACATGATGAAGGTGCTCCATCGGAAGTTTCAGGGCGCGACGATGGCGGTCAGGCCGTTGTGGCGCGCGGCCCTGGCCAGGCGGCCGTCGCGCTTGATGTCCGAGACGAACTGGTTCAGGCGCGCCAGCCACTGGGCGTCGGCAGGGCTGGCCGCATAGCCGTAGGGCAGCACATGGAAGGGCTGGGGCGGCGCGATCAGCTGCACCCAGTCCGAGCTGTCCAGCAGCTTGCGGCTGTACGGGTAGTCGGTCATGAACACGTCCACGCGCCCGGCCATGAGTTCCTTTTCGCGGGTTTGCGGCGGCTCCACCAGCACCAGGTGCGCATGCCTGAGCGACTCGCGCATGACCGGCTCCATGAAGGTGCCGCGCTGCACGGCCACCTGCACGCCGGGCTGGTCGATGTCGGCCCAGCTGCGCACGGCGGGGTTGCTCTTGGTGGTGATGCCGTAGATATCGCTGCTCAGGTAGGGCTGGGTGAAGCGCAGCTGCTGCTGGCGCTGCGGCAGGATGCCGACGGCGAACATGGCCACGTCGCAGCGCGACTCCAGCAGGTCGGGCACCAGCCGCGAGAAGGACGAGTCCACATGCTGCAGCCGCGCGCCCAGGTCCTTGGCCAGCTCTGCCGAGAGCTCCGCGTCGATGCCCGTGAGCCTGCCCGTGCGTGCGTCACGGTAGGTGATGCCGTAGTAGTCGGGCCAGATGCAGACCTTCAGCGTGTGGCTGCTGGCCACGCGGTCCAGCACCTCGCCGGCCCGTGCTGCGCCAGGCCCCATGGCCAGCACCGCCACCCAGACCGGAACCAGTGCCAGCAGCAGCGCCTGCACAGCGGGCAGCACAACGGCCTGCACGGCGGCCCGCACCAGCGCGGACAGGCGCGCGGCGTTCCCGGACGGTATCTGCCATCGGCCCGCGGCGGCCTGCGTGTGCATCGTCATCAGTCGCTCCTGTAAAGACTGGCCAGGGTCTCCAGCAGCCGGTTCGGGCTGAAGGGCTTGAGCAGGTATTCGTCGGCACCGGCATTGAAGCCCGCCTCGCGGTCCTGCGCACTGCCCCGGGCCGTCAGCAGGATCACCCGCGTGTGCCGCAGGTCGTAGGAGGTCTTGATGCGGCAGCACACCTCCAGGCCGTCCAGCGTCCCCGGCATCATCATGTCCAGCAGCACGACATCGGGCTGGCTGCGCTGGGCCAGGGCCCAGGCTTCGTCACCGGTCGGCGCCTCCATGACTTCGTATGCGCTGGACTCCAGCGTCATGCGCAACAGCTTGCGGATGTCGGCTTGGTCTTCGGCGATCAGTATCTTCTTCATGGCGGGCCTTTCGCAACGCAGTTGAAGGGTTCTGCGTTGGATTCAATCATAAATATCAAATTCATCAAATTTGTATTGAATTTTTTAATCGTATTTGATGCAAAATTGCTGCCATGTCCGAGAACAGCACCCCACCAGGCCAAATTCCGCACTACACGACCGCTGAGGTGGCCAAGCTGCTGGGCATGGCGGTGCGGTCGGTTCAGCTCATGGTCGATCGCGGCGATCTGGAGGCCTGGAAGACCCCCGGGGGGCACCGGCGCATCACGCGCGCCTCTGTGGAGCGCTGGCGCGGCAGGCAGGGCGATGCGGCCACCACGTCCGGGGCGCCGGCTGCGGCCCCCGCGCCCGCTCCCGCGCAGGCCGGCACGGGCCCGCGCGTGCTGCTGATCGAGGACTCCGTGCACTTCCAGAACCTGGTGCGCCTGCTGGTGCAGCGCCACTTTCCCGACGTGCAGCTGCACGTGGCGCACGACGGGATCACCGGCATGGCGCTGTACGGGCAGATCCAGCCCGACGTGCTGCTGGTGGACATCCTGCTGCCCGACATCGACGGCGCCGCCCTCATCACCACCTTGCGCACGCATGAGCAGTTCGCGCGCTGCAAGCTGCTGGTGGTTACCTCGCTGGATGCGGCAGAGCGCGAGGCCTACGCCTTTGCACTGGGCGGCGCGCGCGTGATCCACAAACCCCAGCTCGTGCAGGAGCTGCCCGAGGCGCTGGGCGAACTGCTGGGCAGGCAGGCAGCGTGAATCCGGCCCATCCTGCGGTCCTGCTGGTGGAGGACGATGCCTCGATTGCGCGATTCGTCACGCTGGCGCTGGAGGGCATGCCCCTCAACCTGGTGTCCTGCGCGAGTGCGGAGCAGGCGCAGAGCCTGCTGCAGAGCCAGCCCTTTGCCCTGCTGATCACCGACCTGATGCTGCCCGGCGCCTCCGGGGTCGAGCTCATCGAATGGCTGCGCAGCTCCCCGCAGGCCGGCTGCAGCGCCGTGGTCTTCAGCGCCGGCGTGCGGGCCGACGTGGCGCTGCGGCTGGAGCAACTGCAGGTCTGGGGCGTGCTGCGCAAGCCCGTGTCGGTGGCGCAACTGGTGGACTGCGTGGAATCGGTGCTGGCGGCGCAACCGGCCGGCTCGCCCGCGCCGGCCAGCGTGCAGGCTGCCGATGCGGATGTGCCGGTGGATATGCCGTCGGATATGCCGTCGGATATGCCGGCGGATGGCGGCCCGGCCGCCGTCTCCAGCTACTTCGGCGGCGATGCCGCCCTGTTCCACAGCTACCGCGCCAGCTGTCTTGCGCAGCTGCCCGACGATGTGGCGCTGGGCGAAAACCTGCTGGCCGCGCGCGACGCCGCGGCGCTGCGCCGGCTGGCGCACAACCTCAAAAGCGTGCTGCGCCTGCTGGGGCACGAGCAGGCCAGCGGCCTGGCGCAGACGCTGGAGCAGGCCTGCCTGGCCAGCGACTGGGCGGGCGCCACCGATGCCTGGCGGCAACTGGGCGCGGCCCTGCTGGGAATGCTGGACGGCGCGGGCCAGCTGCCCCGGCGCGGCTGACACCGCGCCCGCTATTCCGCCATCCAGTCGTCATTGCGGCGGGCTGCGCCGCACCCAGCCGTGCCAGATTCCCGCCGCCGTGGGAATGGCCAGGCAGACGCCGGCCAGCATGTCGCCAAGGCCGCCGTCGCTGAACAGGGCCGAGACCAGGCCGATGGCCGTCAGCACGCCCAGCGCGATGGGCCAGCCCCAGAGGGCGAGAAAGCCCCGGTGTTGCGCGCCGCTCATGCCGAGACCTCCTTGCCGCGCGGCGCGGGCTGCGGGGCCGGCACGCTCTTGCCCTTTTTGACCCACAGGTACAGGCCCGTGCCCAGCACGATGATGCTGGCGATGTCCAGCAGCGCCCAGAGGATCTGCATGGCCCGCCCGCCGTAGTCGCCGAAGTGCAGCGGCTGGGACACCAGCAGCGCCGTCAGATACCAGGGCAGGGCGGGCGCGGCCGTGACCTGGGCGGTCTTGGCGTCCACCAGCACGGGCAGGAACAGGCGCGAGGTCAGGGGCTCGTTGCCACGCAGGAAGAAGGTGTGGTGGTGCGGGCTGGAGAACGTGGTGCCGGGGAAGGCGATGAAGTACAGCTTGGTACCTGGCACCTGCTGCTGGGCGGCCTGCAGCGATTGCTGCAGCGAGGCGCGCTCCGCCACCGGCACCGTGTCCTGGCCCTGGTAGGGCGCCAGCACGCTGCTGAGCTGGTCATGCTGCCAGTACTTGATCAGCAGGTCGGCCCAGGTATTGATCATGCCGGTGGCGCCCACCACGAACAGCCACACCAGGGTGACGATGCCCAGCAGGTTGTGCAGGTCCAGCCACTTCAGGCGCGGCTGGCGCGTGCGGCGCACGGTGCCGAAATCGAGCTTGCGCATGAAGGGCGCGTACAGCACCACGCCGCTGACGATGGCGATCAGCAGCAGCAGCCCCATGAAGCCCAGGAACAGCTTGCCCGGCAGCCCCGCGAACAGGTCCACGTGCAGCTTGAACATGACCCACATGAAGCCCTGGTCGAAGCGCGGCTGGGCCAGCAGCTCGGCCGTGCGCGCATCGATGACCACGGAGCGGAAATCGTCCGTGGGCGCCGGCGTGGGCGTCATGGTGACGAACCAGAGGTCGTCGGTGTCGTCGGACTTGGAGACGAACTGCACCACGCGGTCCGGGTGCTGGGCGCGGGCCACCTCCAGCACCTTGTCCAGGCTGGCATGGGGCGTGCCCTGGGGCATGGGCGGGGCCTCCACCTCGGTGCCCAGCAGGTGGCCGATTTCGTGGTGGAAGATCAGCGGAAGGCCGGTCAGGCACAGCAGCAGCATGAAGACGGTGCAGACCAGGCTGCTCCATTTGTGCAACCAGGCCCAGGTCTTGATCGTGTGGCTTTGCATGGGGTGTTTTTTTCTCTGACAGAAGGGGGCCTGGGGCCCCCGCCATCACCGCGCCCCCGGCGCCATGCCGGGGGCGGGGCGGTTGCCGGTGGCCGGGGGCTTAGAAGTCCACTTGTGCCGACAGCATCAGCGTGCGCGGCGCGCCCGTGGTGGTGTAGCCGGCGGCAGTCACCCAGTAGCTCTTGTTGCTGACGTTCTCCAGGCTGGCGCGCAGCACCACGGGCTTGCCGGCCACATGGGTGCGCAGGCGTGCGCCCAGGTCCAGGCGTGTCCAGCCGGGCATGCGCAGGATGTTGGCCGCGTCGTAGTACATGGACGAGGTGTGGATCACGCGGCCGCTCAGGCTCAGGCCCTCCACCCAGGGCGTATCCCAGTCCAGGCCCAGGTTGAAGGTGCGCTCGGGCACGCCGTTGGCATCGTTGCCCTGGTTCACGCCGCCTGCCGTGCGCGAGAGCTTGGCGTTGTTGAAGGCCGCGCTGGCCAGCAGGCGCAGGCCTTTCTGGATCTCGCCGTAGGCGGTCAGCTCCAGGCCGCGGTTGCGCGTCTCGCCGCCGAAGCTGTAGACATTGGTCACCGGGTCGGTCATGGAGCCCGGGCGCTGGATCTGGTAGAGCGCGGCCTGCGTGGTCATGCGGCCCCAGTCCACCTTCACGCCCACTTCGTACTGCTTGGACTTCTGCGGCGCGAACACCTGGCCGGCATTGGCCGTGTTGGGCCCGGCCGTGCCGCCTGCCGACAGGCCTGCCGTGTAGTTGGCGTAGACCGAGACATTGTTCTGCGGCTTGAACACCACGCCGGCCAGCGGCGTCACGGCGCTGGCCTTGTACAGCGTGGTGCCGCTGGCGTTCTTCTGTTCGATGGTCTGGTCGCGCAGGCCCACGGTCACCAGCACGCGGTCGCTGAACAGCGCCATGGTGTCGGCCAGCGCCAGGCTGTGCTGCGTCAGCTCGGCATTCTTGGTGGGCGCGCCGCGCACGAAGTCGATGGCAGGCAGGGGCGAGGGGTTGTAGATGTTGGAGGGGACGGCTTTGGTGGTCAGCTGGTAGAAGTAGCCGCTCTCGCGGTCCATGTAGTTGGCCGCGGCCACCACGGTGTGGCCGATGGCGCCGGTCTTGAAGCGCGTGCGCATGCCCACGTCGGCCGAGGTGGTCTTGTTGAACTCGTCGTAGAAGCCGTTGCGCACGGTGAAGTTGCCCAGCGAGTCGATGCGCTGCACGGCCGTGGGGAAGCTCTGGTCACTGGACACATCGCTGTAGCCCACGCCGCCGTAGACGGAGGTGTTGGCGTTGATGTCGTATTCCACGCGCGAGATCACGGTCTTGGCCTTGTCCAGCAGCTCCGTGCCCGGGTTGAAGTTGGTGCGGCTGTCGGGCACGGCGGGCACCTGGGTGATGCCGGCCAGGAAGGCGCTTTGCGGGCGGAACTCCGTGGTCTTGCCGCTGGTGGTCAGCGCGTCCAGCGACCAGCGCAGGCCCTGGCCTTCGTAGTCCAGGCCCACCGAGGCCAGGCCCAGGCGCTGGCGGCCGCCGTCGATGTTGCCTTCGCCATTGCGCCACACGCCGTTCACGCGCACGCCCCACTGGTTGTCTTCGCCAAAGCGGCGGCCCACGTCCAGGTGGGTGCCGAACTGGGCCTTGCCCATGTAGGTGGCGGTCAGGCGGTTCAGCGGCACGTCGCCCGCGCGCTTGGTCACCACGTTGATGCTGCCGCCGATGCTGCCGCTGGGGCCCACGCCATTGGTCAGCGAGCCGGGGCCCTTGAGCACTTCCACGCGCTCGATCACCTCCAGCGGCAGGCGCGTGGAGGGCGACAGGCCGTACAGGCCGTTCACCGACACATCGCGCATGGACAGGGAAAAGCCCCGCACCTGGAAGTCATCGCCATAGCCGCCGCGCGCCTGCAGCGTGCGCACCGAGGCGTCGTTCATCACCACGTCGGCGATGGTCAGCGCCTGCTGGTTCTCGATCAGCTCCGAGGTGTAGTTGGTCGTGCTGAAGGGCACGTTCATCTGGTCGGTCTTGCCCAGAATGCCCAGGTCGCCGCCGCGCGCGATCTGGCCGCCGGCATAGGTCTTTTGCAGTCCGCCAATGGCCTCGGCCTGGTCGCTCACCGTCACCTCCTTGAGGGCCGGGCCCTCGGCCGTCTGGGCCGCCACGCCCACGGCGGCCAGGGCCAGGCCGGCGCCCAGGCATTGGCGGATCAGGCGCGTGAGGGGGTGGGGAGCGAAGCGGAAGTCCGCAGGAGTGCTGTGGTGCGTCATGGCAGTCATGTGCAAAGGTTGGAAAAAGCGGGAGGAAAAACCGGGGAAGAAAAGCCGGGAAAGGAGGGCAGGCCGGCCGTGGCCCTAGAAGCGCGCGCGCAGCGACACCGTGACGTTGCGCGGATCGCCGTAGTAGTTGTTGAAGTAGGTGCTGTTGGGCGAGAACTTGGCGTAGTAGCGCTTGTCCAGCAGGTTGCTCACGTTCAGCTGCAGCGAGTAGGTGTCGTCCAGGCGGTAGGCCAGCAGCGCGTCAAAAAGCGCATAGCCACCCTGGCGGGTGGTGACATCGCCCACGCTGGCGTAGGCATCGCTTTGCAGCCGCACGCCGGCGCCTGCGGTCCATCCCTGCAAGGGCCCCTTGAAGCGGTGGCTGGCAAACAGGCGCAGCGCATGGCGCGGGTCCACGGGCCGCAGCGGCTGGCCCACGTTGGCCTCGGAGGTGTCGCGCAGGTACCTGGCCTGGGTGTAGGTGTAGCCGGCCAGCACCTGCCAGCCTGGCGCGGGCTCGCCGGACAGCTCCAGCTCCCAGCCCTGGCTGCGGCTCTTGCCGCCGGCCATGAAGCAGTGGCTGGTCGGGTAGTACGGCAGGCAGGGCATGGCCGATGCCGTGTCCTGCATGGCGCTGCCCACGCGCTGGATGCGGAACACCGACACGCTGGCCTGCAGCCGGCCGTCCATGAAACTGCCCTTGAGCCCGGCCTCCAGGTCCTCGCCCCGGGCGGGCGCCAGGATGCTGCCGTCGGCGGCCTTCTTGTCCTGGGGGCTGAAGATCTCGCTGTAGCTGGCATAGGCGTCGAGCGTGTCCGACAGCGCATGCACCAGGCCCGCATAGGGCGTCAGCTCGCGGCGCACGCTGTAGCCGCTTTGGGCATTGCCGGGTTCGAGATAGCTCCACCAGCTCAGGCGCGCGCCGGCAATGGCGGTGAGCGAGTCGGTCAGCGACAGCCGGGCCCGCGCGAATCCGCCGTACTGGTGGATGTGGGACACGGGCGATGAATAGGCGTTGCCGTTGCCCTCGCTGTAGAACGGCTCGGGGTAGCTGGTGTACGGATTCCAGCCGCGGATGTCCACATTGCGCAGCGGGCTCACGCCCCAGTAGCCCGTGGCCCCCGTGCTGCGGATGCGCTGCAGGTCGGCGCCCAGCGACAGCTCGTGCCTGCGGCCCAGGGCCTCGAAGGGGCCGCTGGCCAGCAGGCTCAGCGCGTTCTGCGTGCTGCCGTCGCCGCCATAGATGGAGGTGCTCACGTCGAACAGGTAGGGATTGCTGTCGCTGGCCCTGGAAAACGAGGTCTGCTTGAACCCGTCCGACCGAAAGCGCGTGTGCGCCGCCTGGGCCTTCAGTTGCCAGCCGCTGTCCAGCCGGTGCTCCAGCTCGGCAAAGGCCTGCTGGTTGTGGCGGTCCCAGGTGTTCCAGGGCGTGCCCAGGTAGGTGCTGCGCGGCAGGCCGAGCTGGCTGCCGTCGGCAGCGGCGGGCAGGCCGCCCCAGGAGCCAGTGGCCTGCAGGTCCGTGTGCTGCAGGCCGGCCGTGAGCGTGGTGCGCGGCCCCAGGTCCGCCTCCAGCACGCCGTACAGGCCCAGGCGCTTTTCCTTGCGCGCGGTCTGGAACGATGCCTTGTCGTCCGCCAGCGCCACCAGCCGGCCGCGCAGCGTGCCGGCTGCGTTCAGAGGGCCGGACAGGTCGGCCTCCATGCGCTGGCGGTCCCAGGAGCCCAGCGTCAGCGCGGCCGAGCCCTGCCATTGCGCCGTGGGCCGCTTGCGCACCATGTTCACCATGGCCGAGGGCGAGCCCGCGCCACGCAGCAGGCCCGTGGCGCCGCGCAGCACCTCCACGCGGTCCAGCATGGCCGTATCGGGCTGGATGAAGGTGGAGGCCGAGGCCACCTGGTTCACATTGAGCCCGTCCACCTGCAGCGAATCGATCTGGTAGCCGCGCGAGTAATAGGCGATGCGCTCGCTGTCGATGTACTCCACCGTCACGCCCGGCGTGTGCTGCAGCACGGCATGCAGGTCGGGCAGGGCCTGCTCGTCCAGCCACTGGCGCGTGAGCACGGTCACGGGCTGCGGGATGTCGCGCACCGACTGAAGCCCCTTGTAGCCCGTGACCAGGCTGGCCGCGTAGCTGTCCGATGCCTCGGTCGTGGCACTGGCCGGCGCCGTGGCCCGGACCGTGACCGTGCCCAGCGTCTGCCCGCCCGTGCCCGAGGCCGCCGCTGGCAGCGGCCGCAGCGTATAGACGCCGCTGGACTCGCGCACGGCCTGCAGCGCCGTGCCCTGCAGCAGCCTGGCAAAACCGTCTTCCACGCCATAGCTGCCCTGCAGCCCCGGGGACTGCAGCCGGCCCAGCTGCGCGGCATCAAACGACAGCGCAACGCCAGCCTGGTTGGCGTACTGCGCGATCACATGCGTGAGCGGGCCGGCCGCAATCGAAAAGCTGCGCTGGCCGGCTTGGGCGGCCTGGGCGGACGGCGCCGCATGGACGCAGTCCGTTGCCGTGGCAACCAGCATCGCCACCCCCAGCACCGCTGCCACCCCAGCCATCCCCATGGACGCAGGCCAGCCCCGTGCGGCTGCAAGGCCGTCCTGGGGCTGGTGGGGGTAGGTGCGGGGCATGGGGCTGGGAAAAGTGGTGTGACTCCCCGTATGCCGAACAAGCCCTGCCGATCCTGCAAGTTCGGCTGGACTTTTTTTGCGCTGCCGCTGAGATTTTCTCCGTTATTTCCCGTTTATCACCAGGTGGAATAAGGCTGGATTGCTATGGTTTTATTTTCGACCAATGCCTCAGGACACCACCACCGGCCTGGGCTGGCGCGTCCCCGCCAGCGCCAGGCCCGCGAACAGCATCAGCATCAGGCCGTAGGCATAGGTGACCGGCAACAGGCCGAAGCGCGCGGCGGCCATGCCCGCCGCGATGGCCGGCACGCTGAACGCCAGGTAGCTGGCGATGTAGATGGCCGAGATCAGGGCGCCGCGCTCGTGCGGCTCGGCCAGCGGGATCACGCTGCGCAGCGCGCCCTGGAAGCCCACGCCGAAGCCCGCGCCCGCCACCACCGAGGCGCCCAGCACCAGGGGCAGGCTTTGCAGATGGGCGCCGACCAGCAGCAGGGCCACCCCGGCCAGCAGGCCGCTGCCGCCGAACTGCAGCATGGCGCGCGGCGCGCGGCTGCGCAGCGTCCAGATGGCGGCGGCGGCGCTCAGCGTGTTGATGCACACGGCAAAGCTGGCGGCGATCTCCGAGCCCGTGACCGAGCGGATCATCGACGGGCCCAGCGACAGGTAAAAGCCCCCCAGCGCCCACACCGTGATGCTCATGGGCAGCACGCGCATGAAGTCGGCCCGGGCCTGGCCCGGAATGCGCACGCGCGGGCGCATGGCGGCCAGTGCGCCGGGGCGGCGTGCGCCCGTCTCGGGCAGCACGGCCATGGCGGCGGCCACGGCCACGAAGATCAGCGCCATGAGCCAGAACACCAGGCCCAGCTGCTGGCGCCACAGCTGCGCGAACTCGCCCGCCACGACAATGCCCGCCGCCATGCCGACCATGGGCGCCATGGTGCTCACCAGCGTGCCGCGCTCGCGGTGCAGGTCCAGCAGCGCCGCGCCCATGGCCGCACTGGCCATGCCGGTGGCAAAGCCCTGCAGCACGCGCGCCAGCACCAGGGCCTGCACGTCGCCCGCGCGGGCGAACACCGCCAGCGAGACGATCTCCAGCACCAGCGCCGCCAGGATCACGGGCTTGCGGCCCAGGTGGTCCGACAGCGCGCCCGTGGTGAGCAGGGCCAGCAGCAGGCTCAGCGCATAGACCGCGAAGACCAGGGTCAGCATGCCGGAGGAAAAGCCCCAGTCCTGCTGGTAGAGCCGGTATAGCGGCGTGGGCGCGCTGGAGGCCGCGAAGAAGCTGCCCAGGCCGAAGGCCAGGACGGCCAGGCTGCGGCCAGGCCGGGCAGCGGGAGTGGAGTTGGATGGTTGCAGTACCGACATGGTTAAGAGCCCTGCTGCACAATTAATGCAAAGTTTTTGCGTTAGCGAATTCTGCGCTTGTGCGCTGTTAACGCAAATTTTTAGCTTTAATAACCATGAGCACGCAAGTCCCATCCCTTTCCAAAACAGGCGGTCCCGCCCGTCCCGGCGGACGCAGCGCGCGCATCCAGGCCACGGTCTACCAGACCGTCAAGGGCCTGCTGGAAACCATGCCGCGCGAGGAACTGAGCTTTCCGCTCATCGCCGCCCAGGCGGGCGTGACGCCGTCCACCCTCTACCGGCGCTGGGGCGACATACAGCAGCTGCTGGCCGATGTGGCCGTGGAAATCATCCGGCCCACGGCGCCGCCGCTGGACACGGGCACGCTGGAGGGCGACCTGCTGGCCTGGGCCGAGCAGTTCCTGGAGGAATCGGCCTCGCCGCTGGGCCGCACCATGCTGCGCGACATGGCCGCCGCAGCGGGCAACGAGCACACGCCCTGCGCCTGCGTGGAAATCCTGCGCGGGCAACTGGCGCAGATCGGCGAGCGCGCAGCGCGGCGTGGCGAGGCGATGCCCGCTGCGGACACCCTGATCGACGCGCTGGCCGCGCCCATCGTCTACCGCGTGCTGTTCGACCTGCCGCCGTCCCTGGAACACGTGCAGGCACGGGTGCGCGGCCTGCTGCAGGCTGAAACGGCCTAGCCCTTCAGCGCCCGCGCCAGCACCTCGAAGATCCGCGCATCCGAGCACTGCGCCACATTAAAGCGCAGGAAGTCGCCCGCGCTCTGCGACTGGCTGAAGGCATTGCCGGGCGCCAGCACCACGCCATCTTCCAGGCAGGTGCGCGCAAGCGCCGTGGCATCCATGCCCCCGGGCAACTGGCACCACAGGAACATGCCGGCCTGCGGCACCAGCCAGGGCTTCATGCCCAGGGCCTGCAGCCGCGCGGCCGTGCGTTCCATTTCCTGCGCCAGCCGCAGCCGCACGGACTCCATGTGCCTGCGGTAGCCGCTGTCGGTCAGCGTGCGCAGCACGATGTCGGCGGCCATGCGCCCGCCGCCGAAGTTGGTGGCGATCTTCAGGTCCGCCAGGTCCTGCGTCCAGTCGGGCCGCGCCGCGATGAAGCCGCAGCGCAGCGAGGCCGACACCGTCTTGGAGAAGCTGCCGATCTGGATCACGCGCGACAGGCCGTCGAAGGCCGCCAGCCGGGGCGCCGCATGGGTCTCCAGGTCGCAGAAGATGTCGTCCTCCACGATCACCAGGTCCGAGCTGTCGGCCAGCTTCAGGATGCGGTGCGCCACCAGTGGCGACAGCGTGGCGCCCGTCGGGTTGTGGATGGCCGAATTGGTGATGTACAGGCGTGGCGAATGGGCCTGCAGCGCGTCGGCGAACCGGGCCACGTCGGGCCCCTGCGGTGTGTAGGGCACGCTCACGGCCTGCACGCGGTGCGCCTTGAGCAGCGCATGGAAATTGAAATAGCAGGGGTCGTCGATCAGCACCGTATCGCCGGGCTCCAGCAGGAAACGGCAGACCAGGTCGATGGAGTGCGTGCCCGACTCCGTCAGCAGGATCTGCTCGGGCGAGGTCTCCAGCCCCATGGCGGCCATGCGCCGCGCCAGCAGGCGGCGCAGTGCCGGGTGGCCCAGCGGCGTTGCGTACTCCGTCAGCTCCAGCGTGCCCGAGCGCGCCAGGGAGCGCAGCGCGCGGCGCACGCCTTCCTCGTACAGCCATGAAGGCGGCAGCCAGCCGCAGCCCGGCTTGAGCGCGTGGGCATCTGCCTGCAGCGACTGGCGGGCCAGCCACAGGGGGTCGACCTCCCTGTCCACGCGCGGCCCGATACCGCCCAGCGCCAGCGGCGCCACCGGCCCCGCCACAAAAAAGCCCGAGCCCGGGCGCGAGACGATCACCCCCTCGGCCGCCAGCCGCTCATAGGCCTCCACCACCGTGGACACCGACACCTGCATGGCCTGCGCCTGCGCGCGCACCGAGGGCAGGCGCGTGCCGGGCAGGTAGGTGCGCGCGGCGATGCGCGACTGGATCTCTTCCATCACCGCCTGGATGCGTGTGCCGCTGCGCATGGCTGCTCTCTCTTCTGTAGTGGATTTGTGTGCATAACAGTTCTTTTGAATTGTATTGGACTGTCTATGGAAGATCCGGCCGTGCAATGGCCCACTGCCTGCTGCAAACCAAGGAGCTTTTTGATGGACAAGACAAGCAGCGGGTGGATCAACGGATTCATCGGCGTGGCGATCTTTGCGGGATCGCTGCCGGCCACCCGCGTGGCGGTCGCCGACCTGGACCCCACCTTCCTGACCTGTGCGCGCGCCAGCATCGCGGCATTGCTGGCCCTGGCCATGCTGCTGGCGCTGCGCCAGCCCCGGCCCGCGCGTGCCGACATGCCTTCGCTGGCGCTGAGCGCGCTGGGCGGCGTGGTGGGGTTTCCGCTGCTGACCGCGCTGGCGCTGCAGTACGTCACCTCGGCGCATTCCATCGTCTTCGTGGGCCTGCTGCCCCTGTCCACGGCCGTGTTCGCCGTGCTGCGCGGCGGCGAGCGCCCGCGCCCGGCCTTCTGGCTGTTCTCGCTGGCGGGCGCGGCCTTCGTGGCCGGCTATGCGGCCGTGGGCGGGGCCGGGGGCTCGCTGCGCGGCGACCTGCTCATGCTGGCCGCCATCATCGTCTGCGGCCTGGGCTATGCCGAGGGCGCGCGCCTGTCGCGCACGCTGGGCGGCTGGCAGGTCATCAGCTGGTCGCTGGTGCTGGCCCTGCCCGTCATGCTGCCGGCCGCCCTGATCAGCATGCCGGCATCGCTGGCCGATGTGGGCCGGCCCGCATGGCTGGGCCTGGCCTATGTCTCGCTGTTCAGCATGCTCATCGGATTCGTGTTCTGGTACCGGGGCCTGGCCCAGGGCGGCATTGCGGCCGTGGGCCAGATCCAGCTGCTGCAGCCCTTCATGGGCCTGGGCCTGGCGGCCCTGCTGCTGCACGAGCAGGTGAGCTGGGGCATGGTGCTGGTCACCATGGCCGCCGTGGTCTGCGTGGCCGGGGCGAAGAAGTACGCGCGCTGAGCCCGTCCGGCGTGGTGCGGGGCGTGGTGCGGGGGGAGCGATGCAGGGCGGTCAGCGCCCGGCCTCGCGCATCACCTGCTGCGCGAACTCTGCGGCCGAACCCTCGAACGGCTGGTTGCTGGCCGCCTCCAGCCGGCTGCGGATGGCCGGCGCGCGCAGCGCCTGGGCCACCGCGGCATTGATGCGCTGGGCCAGCGCTGGCGCCATCTGCGGCGGCGCGAACAGGCCGAACAGCGAATCCAGGTTGGCCTGCGCATGGCCCAGCTGCGCCAGCGTGGGCACATCGGGCAGGGCTGCCAGCCGCTGCGGCGCGCCCACGGCCAGGGCCTTGAGGCGGCCCGCGCGCAGCGCCTGCAGCTGCAGCGGCGCCACATTGGTGGACAGCAGCTCGAAATGCCCGGCCAGCGCATCGTTGAGCTGCTGGCCGCCGCCCTTGTAGGGCACATGCACGATGGGAATGCGCGTGGCCTGCTCTATGCGCTGCAGCACGGCGTGGCCCGTCGTGCCCTCGCCCGTGGTGGCCCAGCGTATGCCGCCGGGCATGCCGCGCGCCTCGGCCAGCATGCCCTCGAAATCTGCGGCCTTCAGCGCCGGCGTGCCTACCAGCAGCATGGGCGTGCGCATCACGCCGGCCACGGGCGTCACGGAGGCTGCGGCCAGGCCCACGGCGGTGGCGGCGGCAAAGACCAGGGTGCGGCCGTCGGGCGCGCTGCGCGCCAGCAGCTCCAGCGCCACGGTGCCGCTGGCGCCGGGGCGGTTGTCCACGATCACGGGCGTGCCCCATTGCTGCGCCAGTTGCTCGGCCAGGGCGCGGGCCACCATGTCGCTGACACCGCCTGCGGGGTAGGCCACCACGATCCGAACGCTGGCGCCCGGCCAGGCGGGCCGGGCCGGCAATGCCTGGGCGGGCCAGGCCAGCGCGCAGGCACCCGCCGCCAGCAGGGCGCGCCGGCCGGTATCGGTGCCTTGCGGTGCCCGCATGCCTCAGCCGCCCGGGGCCTGGTGGCGCTGCGCCAGCTCGCGCGCCAGGGCGATGAAGGTGGCCGCGGGTCCTGCGCCGCCGGTTTCCGTGCCGGCCTCGCGGTGCACCAGGGTGAGCGGGGCGCTCAGCCGCACGGCGGGCTCGAAGGCGCGGTAGACCACGGCCTCGGGATGGGCGCCGCGCACCGAGGCCGGCACGATGGACAGGCCCACGCCCGCCGCCACCAGGTTCACATTGGTCATCATGCGTTCCACCTCGGCGGCCACCTCCACCTGTACCTTGTGCCGGGCGCACAGCGCCAGCAGGTTCGCATACAGCCCCGGCGCGCCCGTGCGCCGCACAAGGATCAGGCGCTCGCCATCGAGCTGCCTGAGCGCCACGGGCTTCGATGCATCGCGCGCCAGGCGATGGTCCACGGGAATGGCCAGCAGCGCGGGCTCCTGCAGCAGCGTCTCGAACACCAGGCCTTCGGGCCGGGCCACGGGCACGCGCAGAAAGCCGCAGTGCATGCGCCCGGCCTGTACGGCCTCGGTGATCTCGGCGGCATTGTTCTCGCTCACATCCAGCGCAATGTCGGGATGGCGGCCACGGCACAGGCGCAGCACCTCGGGCGTGAAGGCATGGGCCGCCGCCGAGCTGGTGAAGCCCACATGGATGCGCCCGCGCTCGCCACGCGCAAAGGCCTGCATGCGGTCGCGCATGGCGGTGAAGTCGGCCAGCAGCCGCGTGGCCTCGCCCTGCAGCTCCAGGCCCGCGTCGGTCAGGTCCACGCCCTTGGGGTGGCGCCGGAACAGGGCAATGCCCAGCTCCTCCTCCAGCGCGCGGATCTGCTGCGACAGCGGCGGCTGCTGCATGCCCAGCAGCTCGGCCGCGCGCGTGATGTGGCCGGTATCGGCCACGGCCAGGAAGTAACGGAGATGGCGCAGTTCCATATATGTGAAAAGTATCCAGCCGATATCCTAAAAATCTTTGAAATATTGGACAAGCCTCTACAGAATCCCATCCAGTCACCGATGCGACCGCTTGCCGCGGCGCGGCAGGTGACTTCCAACAAGAAGCCAAGACAGGAGACAAGACATGCAAGCATCCGCGTATTTCCCCCTGCGTCCCGCCAGCGCCTCGCTGCTGGCCGCGCTCGCCCTGGCCGGCTGCGGCGGCGGCTCGGCCGTGCTGCACGGGCCGGTCACCTCCATCGAGACCGCGCCCAAGAGCACGGCCTGCCCTGCCGAGATTCCTGCGGGCATCAGCTGCTGGGCCGGGCAGGACTCCAAGGGCGCCTACTACCTGATCGCCAAGCCCGCGCAGTGGAACGGCACCCTGGTGCTGCACGCCCACGGCGGCCCGGACCTGGCCGCGCCCACCGCCGACCGTGCGGCCGAAGACCTGGTGCGCTGGTCCATCATGGTGCGCGCAGGCTATGCCTGGGCCGGCTCCACCTACCGCCAGGGCGGCGTGGAAGTGCGCGCCGCCGCCGAGGACACCGAGCGCCTGCGCGGCATCTTCCGCCAGCATGTGGCCAAGCCGCAGCGCACCATCCTGCACGGCCAGTCCTGGGGTGCGGGCGTGGCGGCCAAGGGCGCGGAAATGTTCAACGAGCAGACCGTGGGCGAGCGCCCCTACGACGGCGTGCTGCTGACCAGCGGCGTGCTGGGCGGCGGCACCCATGCCTACGACTTCCGCACCGACCTGCGCGTGGTCTACCAGTACCTGTGCGGCAACCACCCGCGCCCCAATGAGCCGCAGTACGCGCTCAACCTGGGCCTGCCCGCAGACGCCAAGATGCGCCAGGCCGACGTGGCCCTGCGCGTGAACGAATGCCTGGCGCTGGACAAGCCCGCCGCCCAGCGCACGGCCGCGCAGCAATCGAAGATCGACACCATCACCAAGGTCATCAAGATCCCCGAAAGCGCCATTCAGTCGCACATGAACTGGGGAACCATGCACTTCCAGGACATCTCGGCCAAGCGCACGGGCGGCGCCAGCCCCTTCGGCAACGAGGGTGCGGTCTATGCCGGCTCGGCCGACGATGCCGCACTCAATGCCGGCGTGCTGCGCTACCGCGCCGACCCTGCGGCCTACCGCAAGTTCGCCGATGACACCGACCCCGTGGGCAAGATTGGCGTGCCGGTCCTCTCGGCCAAGTGGATCAGCGACCCCACGGCCTTCGTGGAGCTGGATGCGCGGTTTCGTGCGGTGATGCAGCAGGGCGGCAGTGGGGACCGGCTGGTGCAGACCTTTACGCGGCAGGGGACGCACAGCTATATCAGCGATGCGACCTATCCCACGTTGATGACTGCGTTGATGCAGTGGGTGGAGGCGGGGGTGAAGCCGACTGCGGCGGGGATTGCTGCTGCTTGTGTGGGGAATGAGGCCAAGTTTGGGGTGGGGTGTAGTTTTGATGCGGCTTATGTGCCGGCTGCGTTGGGGGCTCGGGTGCCTGAGAGGGCGCGGCCCTCTTTGCAGTGAGCTGGTTTTTTCCCTGCAACGGGTTAGTTTTTGACCCTGCCGGGTGGTGGTTTTTCGAGGCCGGGTCTCGGCCCGGCAGCCGACCTACCTTCTTTTGCTTCGCCAAAAGAACGTAGGCCAAGAAAAGGCGACCCGGATGTCCGCGACCCCTTCGCTTCGCTGCGGGGCAACCTGCGTCGGGCCGCCTGCGGGGTTCGCCGCAGAACTCACTGCGCGCTGCGCGCTCCGTTCAGACAACTGCGGCGAGTCAGTTGACGAAGCAGTCCTGTCCTTCGGCAGGACTGCAACCCCGCAGGCGGCCCGACGCAGGCGCTGACATACGGGGAGTTTGCTCGGGCCTTTGCTGCGCTCGGCCTGGGGTTTTTTTAGCGGGGCATGTTGGTTCTGGTGGCGGGGGCCAGTTGCGCCGCGAACTCGCGCGCGGCCGCGCTGTAGCTGGCGCCTCGGCGCCACAGCAGGCCTGCCGTGCGGATGAGCTGGGGGGCGACCAGGTGGATGGCCACCATGTCCGTGGCCTGCTGGGCGGCGCGTTCGGGGACGATGGTGGCCATGTCGCCCCAGCGGCACAGCGCGATCAGTGATTCCACCGAGCCCATTTCCGCGCGCAGCAAGGGCGTGACGCCTGCGGTGCGCAGCCCGTCCTCGATCAGGCTGCGCGTGTAGAACGTGCGCGGCAGCAGGGCCAGGGGCACGCCGGCCAGTGACTTGACGGACAGCGTGCGGCGCCCGGCCAGCGGATGCGATGGGTTGACCAGCAGCATCATGCGTTCGTCGAACAGCGGCAGCGCGTCCAGTTCGGCGCGCTGGGGCGGGTGAAAGCTCACGCCCAGGTCCAGGCTGCCGTCCAGCAATCCCTGCTCCACGGGCGGGGCCAGCAGCTCGATCACCACCACGTTGACCTTGGGATAGGCGCGCATGAAAGCCGCCACGGCCGGGGCGACCAGGGTGTTGAGGAAGGTGGGAATCACGCCGATGGTCAGCGTGCCGGTCTGCAGCTCGCTGAGGTCGGCCAGCGCCATGCGCCCGGCCTCCACCTCATGCAGCGCACGCTCCGCATAGTTGCGGAACACCACGCCCGCCTGCGACAGCTTCAGCCCCCGGCCAATGCGCTCGAACAGCGCCATGCCCAGCTCCTCTTCCAATTGGCGCAGCCCATGCGAGAGCGTGGACTGCGTGACATAGAGGTTCCTGGCCGATGTCGTCAGGTGCTCGGTCTTGGCGATATCGACAAAGTAGCGCAGCTGGCGCAGTTCCATGGGTGAAGGCAAGGGGGTGTTCGGCGGGCCAGTTTCTCACAGAGATACGGGCACGCCGCACAGTTCACTCGCCGTCGTCCTGGTCCACGAACTCCACCAGCTCCGGCAGCATCTCCAGCTGCTGGATGGCGTCCTTGAGCCGCAGGCCAAAGCGTGATTCTGGCCGCCCGAAGGCGCCCTGCGCCAGCCGCAGCGCCGCCGTTGCCTTGATCCACTCCACCTCGAAGGCATAGCGGTCCGCATGCTGCTGGACACTCATGCGCTTGATGTGCTCCAGCGCCAGCTCCACGGCGCAGTCCACATCGACTTCGCTGTCGTCCCTGTCGGGATCGTTGACCATCAGTTCGATCAACTGCTGCAGCGTGCTGTGCACCAGGCCCAGCGAGGCATGCATGGCCTGCCGCCAGGTGGGAAGAAAAGGTGGTTGGGGAGAGGTCGCCTGTGCGGCGGTGAGAGGGTGCATAACTTGGTTCCTGTATGAAACAAAGGCCCCGCTCTAGGTGGGGGCTGCAACCTCTACGTGCTGGTGTTACGACACACCAAGCCTTTCGGCTCGCCGCAAGTTTAACGGCGCGTATCAAGAAACCAGGCCGAGCGCAGCGAAGGCCCGCAACAACTCCCGTATGTCAGCGCCTGCGTCGGGCCGCCTGCGGGGTTGCAGTCCTGCCGAAGGACAGGACTGCTTCGTCATCTGCCTCGCTGCGGTTGTCTGAGCGGAGTTCACGCAGTGAACGCAGCGAGTTCCGCAGCGAACCCCGCAGGTGGCCCGACGCAGGTTGCCCCGCAGCGAAGCGAAGGGGTCGCGGACATCCGGGTCGCCTTTTCTTGGCCTACGTTCTTTTGGCGAAGCAAAAGAAGGTAGGTCGGCTGCCGGGCCGAAACCCGGCCTCGAAAAACAACCCCCCGGCAGGGACAAAAAACAGCACCTGACCAAGACCAGACCAGAACAGACCAGCTGTCACACCCCTGTAAACCCCCACCAACAAACTCCCCCCCTTCACCACCCCCACAAAAACCACATGCCGCTGAGCAACCTCCCCACATTGCAATCCCTGCTCCTGTCCCGCCGCCTGGCGCTGAGCGTCCTGGCCAGCGCCGCGCTGGTGGCCGCCTGCGGTGGCAGCGACAGCAACGACAGCACGACGCCCCCGGTGGCCAGCCAGCCCGCGACGGCCACGCTGGCCGTGCTGGAGACCACGGATCTGCACTTCAATGTGCGCAGCTATGACTATTTCAAGCTTGCCGAGGATGCCTCCTACGGCTTCGAGCGCACGGCCACGCTGGTGCGTGCGGCGCGCAAGGAGTTTGCCAATACGCTGCTGGTGGACAACGGCGACACCATCCAGGGCACGGCCCTGGCCGATTACGAGGCCGAGGTGGCCAAGATCCCCTGCACGCAGCAGCTGTCCATGTACAAGGCCATGGGCGCGCTGGGCTTCGATGCGGGCACGCTGGGCAACCATGAGTTCAACTACGGCCTGCCCTTCCTGAACCAGGTGCTGGGCGGCGGCCTGGACGTGGACGGCGTGGACAAGGCGCTCAAGTGCGCGGGCAATGGCTTTCCCATGGCGCTGTCGAATGTCTACAGCAGCAAGACCAAGCAGCCGCTGGTGCAGCCCTATGTGATTCTGGAGCGCAAGATCGCGGCCAAGGACAAGGATGGCAAGGCGGTGGAGCTGCCCATCAAGATCGGCGTGATCGGCTTCACCACGCCGGGCATCATGAACTGGGACAAGCGCTATCTGGAGGGCAAGCTCTACACCGAAGGCGCCGTGGAGTCCGCCCAGAAGTACCTGCCCGAGATGCGCGCCAAGGGCGCCGATGTGGTGGTGGCCATGCTGCACGGCGGCCTGGATGGCGCGGCCTACTCGCCGACGATGGAGAACCCCGGCCTGCACCTGAGCAAGGTGGCCGGCATCGACGCCATGGTCATGGGCCACCAGCACAGCGTGTTCCCCGATGCGGCGGCCACGCCGGCGTTCACGCAGGCGGGCGTGGACAACAAAGCGGGCACCATCAACGGCGTGCAGTCGGTGATGGCCAGTTCCTGGGGCAAGGCGCTGGGCGTGATCCAGCTGGCGCTGAAGTGGGACGGCAAGCAGTGGAGCGTGGACAAGAGCGCGGGCAAGAGCGAGCTGCGCAATATCCAGACCGGCAAGGACGCCGCAGGCAAGGCCAGCTACGTGGCCGTGGACCCGACGGTGGCGCCGCTGATCGAGAGCCAGCACCAGGCCGCCATCCAGTACGTGAAGACGCCCATCGGCAGCACGGACTTCCGCATGAGCACGCTGTTCGCCGATGTGGGCGACCCGGGCGCCATCCAGATCGTCAACCAGGCGCAGCGCGACTATGTGGCCGACTATGTGAAGGCCAGCCTGCCGCAGTACGCGCAGCTGCCCGTGCTGTCGGTGAGCGCGCCGTTCAAGTCGGGCTTCCAGGGCGGCGCCGACTACACCGACGTGGCCGTGGGCCCGCTGGCCATCTACAACGCGGCCGACCTGTACCTGTACCCCAACACCGTGTATGCGGTGAAGGTGAATGGCGCCGACATCAAGGACTGGCTGGAGGCCGCTGCCAAGCGCTTCAACCAGATCGATCCGGCCAAGACGGGTGAGCAGCAGCTGATCAGCACCTTCCCGGGTTACAACTTCGACATGTTCACCACGGCCGATGTGCAGTACGAGATCGACGTGACCCAGCCCGTGGGCAGCCGCATCAAGAACCTGCAGTACCTGGGCAAGGCCATCGACCCCGCGCAGGAGTTCGTGATCGCCACGAACAACTACCGCGCCACCAGCGGCAAGAGCTTCATCGCCAAGCTCGACGGCTCCAGCGCCATCTGGGCCTCGCCGGACGCCAACCGCGACGTGGTGATCGGCTACGTGCGCAAGAAGGGCAGCATCACGCGCGCTGCCAATGGCGCGGCCAAGAGCTGGCGCTTCACCAAGGTGGCCACCTCGGCCAACGTGGTGTTCAGCTCCGGCGCCAACGCGCTGCCGGTGGCGCAGGCGGCGGGCCTGGCCAACATCTCGCTGGTGGCGGCCGATGACGGCTCGGGCAAGGGCACGTCCAAGTACCGCCTGGATCTGTCGAAGTAAGTTCCGGCAGGCAAGCAACAAAAAAGCCCCGTGCATCTGGCACGGGGCTTTTTTGCTTGTGCCGAACGGGCTTCAGCGCGCAGGAGGCATCTCGAACACCAGGCAGGTGGTCGTGGCGTGGGCGTAGAGCGTGCCATCGGGGCCGACCAGGCGCGCCTCGGCCGTGGCCAGCTGGCGGCCGCAGTGCAGCACGCGGCCTTCGGCGCGCACGCGCGGCACGCGCGGGGTCAGTGCCTTGACCAGGTTCACGCCCAGCTCGGCCGTGGTGTAGCCCCGGCCCGGCGGCATGCAGGTGTGGACGGCGCAGCCCAGCGCCGAGTCCAGCAAGGTGGCGAACCAGCCGCCGTGCACCGTGCCCATGGGGTTGAGGTGGTTGGCGCCGGGGCGGCCCTGGAAGACGGCGCTGCCTTCGCCCACGGAAATCAGCATGAAGTCCAGCGTGCGTGCAATGGGCGGGTAGGGCAGTTCGCCGCGCAGCATGGCCTGCATCAGCTCCAGTCCGCTGCGGCCTGCGACCTGGTCGGGGCGCGACACGCCTGCGCCAGGGCCGGCGTCCAGCCGGAGGGTGACCGCCTGTTCCTCGTCCAGCCAGGCTTGCAGGGCAGGGGAGATGGCGCCGGTGGTGGCGCCGGAGGTGAGGCTGTGGGCGGCCTGCTCCGGGGAGTGGGTGCGGGTGTCCATGGAATGTCTCTCTTTCATTGGGAAAAATGCGGGTGCCAGGCTGTCTGGGATGGCGGTGTGGATATTATTGTATCTACAACAGTTGTATATGCAATAATCTGCGCCATGCCAGTGAATCCAGACATCCTCGCCGTGCCCCAGGGCTGCACCAACCACCGCGTGCGCCAGCTCATGCGCAGCGTGGGCCAGGTGTATGACGCCCATCTGAACGAGACGGGGCTGCGCATCACGCAGTACTCGCTGCTCAGCCATGTGCTGGCCGCCGGTCCGGTGCGGCCCTCGGACCTGGCGCGGCGCATGCGCATGGACGCCTCGACGCTGACGCGCAACCTCAAGCCGCTGATCGACGCCGGCTGGGTGCGCATGGGCCAGGGCGAGGACCAGCGCAGCCGCCTGGTGCACATCACCGACGCGGGCCAGGCCAAGCGCGAAGAGGCCAAGCAAAGCTGGAAGACCGCACAGAACGAGCTCAACGCCCGCGTGGGCCTGGAGCGCGTGGCGGCCCTGCATGCGCTGATCGACGAATGCCTGGTGCTGCTCGATGGCGATGGCAACGCTGCAGACGGCCCGCAGGCGTAGGCCCTACCGAATTCCCAACCCCCGAAGAGACTCCCATGCTCTCCAACTCCACGGCGCGCTGGCTGCAGCGGCGCGGCATCCACTACGGCTGGCTGGTCGCGGCCATCACTTTCCTCACCATGCTGACCATGTCGGCGGCGCTGGGCCTGCCGGGCGCCATGCTGCAGCCGCTGTCGCGCGAGTTCGGCTGGAGTACGGAGCAGATATCGAGCAGCCTGGCGCTGCGCTTTGCGCTGTTCGGCCTGCTGGGGCCGTTTGCGGCGGTGATGATGGAGCGCTTCGGCCTGCGTGCCGTGATGTGCATGGGCCTGGCCCTGGTGGGCGGCGCCATGGCGATGGTGACGCAGGCCACGCAGCTGTGGCATCTGTTTTTGCTGTGGAGCCTGCTGCTGGGCATGGGCACGGGCCTGACGGCGCTGGTGCTGGGCGCCGTGGTGGCCAACCGCTGGTTTGCGGCGCGGCGGGGCCTGGTCATCGGCGTGCTCACGGCCAGTGCGGCCACGGGGCAGCTGGCCTTCCTGCCGCTGGCCGCCTGGATGATCGAGCACTGGGGCTGGCGCTCGGCCACGGTGCCGGTGTTCGTGGCCAGCGCCTTGATTGCCGTGCTGGCTTTGCTGTTCGTGCGGGACCGGCCTTCGGACCTGGGCCTGGCGCCCTTTGGCGGCGATGCCTCGGCCCCGCCGCCGCCGGCCATGGCCATGAACTTCGGCACGCCCTTCAAGGTGCTGGCCGAGGCCGCGCGCAACCGCACCTTCTGGCTGCTGGCGGGCACCTTCTTCATCTGCGGCCTGTCCACCAACGGCCTGGTGCAGACGCACTTCATCTCGCTGTGCGGCGACAACGGCATGGGCGCGGTGCCCGCCGCGTCGGTGCTGGCCATGATGGGTGCCTTCGACTTCGTGGGCACCGTGCTGTCGGGCTGGCTGTCGGACCGCTACGACAACCGCAAGCTGCTGTTCTGGTACTACGGGCTGCGCGGCCTGTCGCTGTTCTGGTTGCCGCATTCGGAGTTCACCTTCTACGGCCTGGGCCTGTTCGCCATGTTCTACGGGCTGGACTGGATCGCCACGGTGCCCCCCACGGTCAAGCTCACGGCCCAGCATTTCGGGCCGCAGAAGGTGGGGCTGGTGTTCGGCTGGATCTTCGCGGCCCACCAGCTGGGCGCGGCCACCGCTGCCTGGGGCGCGGGCCTGACGCGCACCCTGCTGCTGACCTATACGCCCGCGCTGTATGCGGCCGGCCTGGCCTGCCTGGTGGCTGCGGTGATGGCGCTGGTGATAGGGCGGGCGCGCAAGGCGGCGGCGGTGGCCGCGGCCTGAACCCCATCACCGTTCACGCCATCCACGCCTTCAGTACAGCTGGCGCTTGCCCGGCTGCAGCAGGACGACCAGGGCGCCCGCGCCACCTTCGGCCGGGCGGGCCTGAACGAAGGCCAGCACTTCCTTTTTCTGCACCAGCCAGCGCAGCACGCGGCCCTTGAGCACGGGGGTCTTGCCCGGCGAGCCCAGGCCCTTGCCGTGCACCACGCGCACGCAGCGTATGCCGGTGCGGTGGGACAGGCGGATGAACTGGCCCAGCGCCTCGCGCGCCTCGTCCACGCGCAGGCCGTGCAGGTCCAGCTGGCGCTGGATGCTCCACTGCCCGGCGCGCAGCTTGTGCGTCACGTCCAGGCCGATGCCGGGGCGCCGGAAGCTGAGCTGGTCGTCGGTGTCCAGCAGGGTGCTGACGTCGAACTCGTCGCTCATGGCCTCCTGCAGCACGCGCTGCTCGTCCAGCTCCAGCTGCAGGGGCAGCGGCTCGGGGGGCTCGGGGGCATGGAGGTGGCGGGCGTGCGCGGACTTGAGCGCATGCACCGGGCCCACGGTGTTTTCGAACAGCTTTTGCTCGGCCAGGAGGCGGCGCGCCGCCTCGGCGCGCTGCTGCTGGAGCAGGGCCTCTTGGGCGGCGGCTTCGGCCAGTGCGCGGCGCACTGGCGCGAGGTCCTGCAGGCTGGTGGCTTTCAAAGTCATGGTGACGCCGGTTGTACCGCAATTTCGGCACCCCGGCGGCCATGGCGCCCTCTCAATACCTGGTGGCCCTAGAAGCGATAGCGGGCGCTGACCTGGACGTTGCGCGGCGCGCCGTACATGCCCGAGTACCACCAGCCGGACATGGCCGCGATGTACTTGCGGTCGAACAGGTTGTTGACGTTCAGCGTCAGCGACAGCTGGTCGCTCACGTCATAGCGGGCCATGAGCCCGGCCACGGCGTAGGAGGCCTGGCGTGCGCTGACCTGCTTGCCGACCTGCCAGGCTTCGCCGCTGTACTCGATGCCGCTGCTCCAGTTGACGCCACCGCCCAGGGTGAGGCGGCGCCATTCGCCGGGCATGCGGTACGTGGTCCACAGGCGGGCCATCTGGCGCGGGAAGGTGGTGTTGATGCGCTGGCCCGTGGCGTCTTCGGAGGCGCTGAAGTTGTAGGAGGCGGCAATCGACCATTGGCGGTTGATGGCGCCGTTGACTTCCAGGTCCAGGCCCCGCGTCTTGGCGCCCTTGATGGCGCGCGAGGCGGTGGTGGTGGTGCCCGGGATGAACTGGCCGGGATCGGACTCGGCCAGGTTGTCCTGGCGGATGAGGTAGATGGCGGCGCTGGTGGCCAGGCGCCCGTCCAGGAATTCGCTCTTGATGCCGGCCTCGTAGGTGTTGCCTTCCTGCGGGTCCAGGAAGGAGCCGTTGCGGTCGCGCGAGGTCTGCGGGCTGTAGATGGTGGCAAAGCTGGCGTACAGCGTGTGCTGCGGGTTCAGCGTGTAGACCAGGCCTGCGTAGGGCGTGAACACGCGGCGTTCGGACGAGGGCGAGGTCTGGTGGTATCCGTCCGTGGTGTCGGTGCGGTAGTCGCTGTCGTAGTTGAACAGCTTGCCGCCCACGATGAGCTTGAGGTCGTCGGCCAGCGCGAAGCGGCCGGCGCCGTACAGGCTGGTCTGGCGGCGCGTGCTGTCGAAGACCACGAAGCGGTCGCCGAACACCGGGCTGCCGCTGCTGTCCCACTGGTAGATGTTGACGGGCTTGTTGCGCAGGCCCGTGATGTCGAAGCTGCCGTCGGTCAGGCTCTGGAAGTCGGTGTAGTCCAAGCCCAGCACCGCCTCGTGCTCGCGCCCGCCCAGGTTGAAGGGGCCGCGCAGGTTGATGTCCACGGATTTGTTGCGCAGCCGGTAGTCGCGCCGCTCGGCGTTGAGCGACAGGCCATCGCCGGTCTCCCGGTCGAACAGGCTGTTGTTGACGGCCAGGTAGACCGCGTCTTCGCGCTGGTTGGAGCGCAGGTAGTTGGCCGAGAGCTTGAGCTGCCACCGGTTGGCCAGCGCCTGCTCCAGCGTGACGAAGGCGCTGGTGGAGTCGGTGTTGAAGCGGTTGTCGCGGCTGGCCGGGTTGAAGGAGACGGGGAAGTCGGTCTGCCGCCCGTCACTGCTGAACAGCGGAAAGCCCAGGTAGGCCATGGAGCCGCGCGAGCGGCCGCGCTGGTGGTCCAGCCCGGCGGTGAGCTTGAGCGTGGAGGTGAGGTCGGCCTCGATCACGCCATAGAGCACCTCTTTTTTCTTGCTGTAGAAGTCGATGTGGCTGTCGCCCTCCTGGTGCACGGCGACCAGGCGGCCGCGCACGCTGCCCGAGGCGTTGAGCGGCGAGGACAGGTCCAGCACGCCGCGCCGGCTGCCCCAGGAGCCCACGCTGGCCTCGGCCGAGCCCTGGAACTGCGCCGTGGGCTTTTTGCGCACCATGTTGACGATGCCGGACGGATCGCCCGCGCCCGTGGTCAGGCCCGAGGCGCCGCGCAGCACCTCGATGCGGTCGTACAGCGCCATGTCGGCAATGCTTTGCGTGGGCAGGGCGTCCAGGCCCAGGAATTCGGTGTGCGTGCTGACGCCGTCGAGCTGGTAGTTGGTGATGGGGTAGCCGCGCGCATTGGCGTTGCTGCGCTCGGTGCCCAGCGCCGAGGTGGAGATGCCCGGCACGCGCGCCAGCACGTCGCTGATGCTGGTGAGGTTTTCGTCCTCCATGCGCTGCTGGGTCATCACGCTGACCGACTGCGGCGTGTCGCGCACGCTCAGCGCCAGGCCCGTGGCCACGCCGCTGGGGCCGCGCGCGGTGTAGCTGCCCGTGCCTTCGGTCGTGCCTGCCCGGTCGGCCTGGGCGACGACCTTGACCTCGGCCAGCGCATGGTCCTGGGCGCGGCCCGGCGCTGCCGTAGCCGTTGACGCCGCGGGCGCGGCGGCGGAGGCCAGCACCGTGAGCGTGCCCTGGGGCGTGCGTGCCAGCCGCAGCCCGCTGTCGCCCAGCGCCAGCTGGGCGGCCTGCTCCACGCTGTAGCTGCCCCGGATGGCGGGCGCGCGCTTGCCAGCCAGCAGGGCCGGATCGGCGCTGATGCTGCGCTGGGCCTGGCGGGCGATGCGCGCCAGCGAGTCGTCCAGCGCGCCGGCGGGCAGGTTCCATTCCAGGGTGGCGGCTGCCTGCGATGTGCTGGCCGCCACCGGCTGTGCCCAGGCCTGCGGCGGTGCGGACAGCGACCAGGCCAGCGCGGCGGCCACGGGCAGCAGCAGCGAGGGCGGGCTCGGCCTGCGGTGTGCGGGCGTGCTGCCAGGCTGCGGGATACGGAGAGGGCGGCGTGCGGAGGCCATGGAGTCGGAGGTCCTTGTCGTTGCGGTGGAAATGAAGGGCTTTCATTCCGTATGTGCGACAAGGGCGGCAAAACCCCTCACGCGGCGCAAAAAAGATTCAAGCGGACCGGTCTCGCACGTCGATCACCGTCAGCCAGTCCCCCCAGCGGCGCACGCTGACGGGATGGGTGTCCACCAGGTCCTGCAGCACCTGGTCGGGCCGGGCCAGCTGGAACACGCCGAAGATCCGCAGGCGCGCGGCCTCGGGACTGATGCGGATGATGCCGGCCTGGTAGGGCCGCAGCGCGTCGATCACCTCGCCCAGCGGCTGGTCGCGCACGTCGATGACGCCGTCGGCCCAGGCGGCCGGCGCCAGGTGGGCGGTGTCCTGCGTGCGGATGCCGTCGGCGTCGATCCAGGCGCTGCGGCCCTCCTGCAGCCGGTGCTGCCGGCCGTTCAGGCTGGTGAGCAGCACGCTGTGCTCCAGCACATGCACCAGGGTGCTGCCTTCTGCCTGGCGCACCATGAAGCGCGTGCCCAGCGCCTGGGCCGTGCCCTGGGCGCTTTGCACGACAAACGGGCGCAGGGGCTGGCCCGGCGCGCTGGCCGCCACCTGCGCCAGCAGCGCGCCTTCGCGCAGGCGCACCAGGCGGCGGGTGTCGCTGTAGGCAATGTCGGCGGCCGAGCGCGCGTCCAGTTCGATCTCGCTGCCGTCCGGCAGCCGGTGGTGGCTGCGCTGGCCGGTGCCCGTGCGCAGGTCGGCGGCCAGCGTGGTCAGCGGTGTTTGCCGGTGCACCAGCCAGGCCGTGGCGGTGCTGGCCAGCAGGGCGGCCAACCCACCGCGCAACAGGCCGCGCCTGCGCGCGGCCTTCGGGATGGGCGCCACCAGCGCCTGCAGGCCCAGGGCCGCCGTGCCCCCGCCCTGCCGGCGCAACTGCACGAGGGCGGGCTCCACCCCGGCGGACAGGCGTTGCTGCACCATGGCCCAGGCCTGGGCATGGCCGGGCGACTGGCGCAGCCAGTGGGCGAAGGCGCGACGGTCGTCATCGCTGGCGTGGCCCGAGTCCAGGCGCACCAGCCAGTCGATGGCCTGATCGGTGGCGGCATCCATGCAGGCGATCAGCCGGGGAAGGCCTGCGGCGAGAGGTACAGGTGCACCAGGGCCTGCTTCATGTAGCGCTCCACCGTGGCAATGGACACGCCCATGGCCTCGGCGATCTCGGCGTGCTTGAGGCCGTCGAGCCGGCGCAGCAAGAAGGCCTGCCGGACCTTCGGGGGCAGGCCGTCCAGCCATTGGTCCAGGGCCTCGATGGCTTCGCGCACCAGGGCGTAGTCCTCGGGGGAGGGCGCCACTTCCTCGGGCAGCGTGGCCAGCGCATCGAGCCAGGCCTGCTCCAGTTCGCGCCTGCGCCAGAAGTTGTAGAGCACCCGCTGGGCCAGCGTGGTCAGGTAGGCACGCGGCTCCTGGATGGCATGGGCCTGCCGGGACGCCACCACGCGCTCGAAGGTGTCGTGCGCCAGGTCCTCTGCCTGGTGGGAATTGCCCAGCTTGCGCCGCAGCCAGCCGTGCAGCCAGTCATGGTGGGCGACGTAGAGCGTGTGCACCGGGTCGGCGGTGGACGGGGAGGGCATGGTGCAGCGGTTTTGCAAATGAGAATTTTTCTCATTTTACAGAGTCTGCCTACATCAGCCCCTCGCTGGCCATGGACAGCGAGGCACCGGGCGCCACGATCACATGGTCCAGCACCTGGATGTCCACCAGGCCCAGGGCGGCCTGAAGTCCCTGCGTGACGGCCTTGTCGGCGGCGCTGGCCTGGACCTGTCCGCTGGGATGGTTGTGGGCCAGGATGACGGCGCCCGCATGGTGGTGCAGGGCGCGCAGCACCACTTCCCGGGGGTAGACGCTGGTGCGCGTGAGCGTGCCGCGGAACATCTCCTCCAGCGCGATCAGCCGGTGCTGGCTGTCCAGGAAGAGCACGGCGAACACCTCATGCTGGCGCGCCGCCAGGTGCAGCTGCAGGTAGCGCGCCACGGCCTCGGGCGAGGCCAGGGCCGGGCGCTCGCGCAGTTGCTCGGCCATGGCGCGGCGCGCCAGTTCGAGCACGGCCAGGAGTTGCGCGCACTTGGAAGGCCCCAGCCCCTTGATGGCCTTCAGGTCGGCGTGCCCGGCCTGCAGCAGCCCGGACAGGCCGGCCCGGCCGGGCAACTGCAGCAGTTCCTGGGCCAGCTGCAGCACGCCCTTGCCGGCCATGCCGGTGCGCAGCACGATGGCCAGCAGTTCGATATCGGAAAGCGCCGAGGGGCCGCGCGCCGCGAGCTTTTCGCGCGGCTGGGCCTGGGCGGGCAGGTCTTTGAGAGCCATGGTTCAGCCAGGTGGGGGGCGCCGCAGGGACACCGTTGCACGGGGCGTGGGGGCATGGATGTTTTTCTACAATACGGGCCAGTTTATCGGGACTTCCATGACCTCTAGCGCTTCTTCCTCGGCCCTCCCCACGGTCCAGACCGGCTCGTTCCTCACGCTGCACTACCGCCTGTCCGGGCCTGCAGGCGATGTGATCAACACCTTCAACGACAAGCCCGCCACGCTGTCCCTGGGCGCGGGCGAGCTGTCGCCCGCCGTCGAGCAGCGCCTGCTGGGCCTGGCCGAAGGCACGCGCACCACGTTCGAGATGCCGGCCGGCGAAGCCTTTGGCGAGCGCAACGGCGACATGATGCAGTGGGTGGCGCGCAAGCTGATGAACGAGCTGGGCGACCCGCACGAGCAGTACGCGCCCGGCGACGTGGTGCAGTTCCCCACGCCCGACGGCCTGGGCAGCTACGCGGGCGCCGTGGTGCAGGTGCGCGAGGACGGCGCCGTGCTGTTCGACTTCAACCACCCGCTGGCGGGCCAGCCGGTGACGTTCGAAGTGCAGATCATCGGGGTGCTCTGAGGTGCTGGATTCGACCTCGCCCCAGGAAATCCTGCTGGCCGAGCCCCGGGGCTTCTGTGCCGGCGTGGACCGTGCCATCGAGATCGTGGAGCGTGCGCTGGCCAAGTTCGGCGCGCCCATCTACGTGCGCCACGAGATCGTGCACAACACCTTCGTGGTCAATGATCTCAAGGCCAAGGGAGCGATCTTCATCGAGGAGCTGGACGACGTGCCGCCCGGCTCCACCCTGGTGTTCAGCGCCCACGGCGTGAGCCGGGCGGTGCAGGAAGAGGCGCGGCGGCGCGGTTTCTCCATCTTCGACGCCACCTGCCCGCTGGTGACCAAGGTGCATGTGGAAGTGGCCAAGCTCGCCAAGGAAGGCTACGAGTTCCTGATGATCGGCCACAAGGGGCATCCCGAGGTCGAGGGCACCATGGGCCAGCTGTCCGAGGGCATCCACCTGGTCGAGGACGAGGCCGATGTGGCCCGTGTCACCCCCCGCCAGACCGAGAAGCTGGCCGTGGTCACGCAGACCACGCTGTCGGTGGACGATGCCGCAGGCATCACGGCGGCCATCCGCGCCCGTTTTCCGCAGGTGCGCGAGCCCAAGCAGCAGGACATCTGCTATGCCACGCAAAACCGCCAGGACGCCGTCAAGGTGCTGGCGCCGCAGGTGGATGTGCTCATCGTCGTGGGCAGCCCCACCAGTTCCAACAGCAACCGCCTGCGCGAGCTGGCCGCACGCCTGGGAACGCCCGCCTACATGGTGGACAACGCGGGCGAGCTGTGCGAGGAATGGTTTGCCAATGCCGGGCGCGTGGGCCTGACGGCCGGGGCCTCCGCCCCCGAGGTGCTGGTGGAAGAGGTCATCCAGCGCCTGCGCCAGCTGGGCGCGCTGTCGGTGCGCAAGATGGATGGCATCGAGGAGACCGTGAAGTTCCCGCTGCCCAAGGGCCTGAAGATCGACGCGGCCACGGGGCTGGAGATCTCCGTGGGCAAGCAGCCCGAGACGGGCGGCTGAACCGCAGGCGCAGCGGGCATTGGCCAAAAAGCAAACGGGCGCCTGGCGCCCGTTTTGCATGGTGGGGCCGAAAGCCTCAGCTCCACAGATCCAGCGGCGGATCGGAGGCCACGGCGCGCAGGATGTCGGTGCGGCTGATGAAGCCGGCCAGCAGGCCCTGCTCATCGGTCACGGGCAGGCCCGGCAGGCCGGTCTCCAGCAGCACGCCGGCCACGCGGCGCAGGTCGGTGGTGGTGGCCACCGTGGGAATGGGGGAGATCATGACCTCGTTCACGGGCCGGCGCGCCAGGGCAATGGCGTCCTTGATCGCACCGGGCTCGGGCAGCAGGTCCAGCGGCGCCATGTCGGCACGCAGCAGCAGCCCGACCACGCGGCCACCGGCATCCAGCACGGGCGCCTGGGCCACGCCGTGCTCGGCCAACACGCGCCAGGCGTCGTTGACACCGGCCTCGGGCGATACCGTCACGGCCTCGTGGCTCATCACGTCGGCCACGGTCTGCAGGGGCTGGCGTGGCTGGCTGGGGCCTTTTTCCGTGGAAAGGTAGGCATCGACCGCTCCGCGCAGCCGCGGCGCGGGCTCCGGCGCGCCGGCAGGCTGGCCCGCGAGGTCGGCCAGGATGGCGGGGAACGAGGCGGTGGCGTCGCCCGCCATCACATCGGCCGAGCGTGTGCGCAGGGCCTGCGGGCGTTGTACGCGGCGCACGGGCGCCACCTGGCCCAGCCGCTCGGCGGGACCGCGAAACATCTGTCCGTTGGGACCGAAGACAAAAAACATGGGTGCTCCCGGGTGCGCAAACCGCTGTGGGCGGCATATTGGAAGTATCGGCGCTGGCGCGGGATTTCTGTAGCGGCAAGACCCCCAACGCCCAGGGGCGGGCGCTGCCATGGCGATACCGCCTAAAATTGCCGGCTATGCTCGATATCCTTCTTCTTCGCAAAGACCTTGACTCGGCCGTCGCACGGCTGGAGACCCGCAAAAAGCCCCAGGCCTTCCTGAACGTGGAGGCCTTCCAGTCCCTGGAAGCAGAGCGCAAGTCCCTGCAGACACGGACCGAGGAGCTGCAGTCCAAGCGCAACCAGCTGTCCAAGCAGATCGGCATGCTGATGGGCAAGGGCGAGAAGGACGCTGCCGAGGCCGCCAAGGCCGAAGTCGGCAGCCTCAAGACCGAGCTGGACCAGTCGGCCACGCGCCTGGAGCAGATCCAGGGCGAACTGCAGACCATGCTGCTGGCCGTGCCCAACCTGCCGCACGACAGCGTGCCCGTCGGTGCGGACGAAAGCGGCAATGTGGAGGCGCGTCGCTGGGGCACGCCCAAGACCTTTGATTTCGAGGTCAAGGACCATGTGGACGTGGGCCAGCCGCTGGGGCTGGACTTCGACATGGGCGTCAAGCTGTCGGGCTCGCGCTTCACCGTGATGAAGGGCCCCATCGCCCGCCTGCACCGCGCCCTGGCGCAGTTCATGATCGACCTGCAGACCGACTCGCATGGCTACACCGAGTGCTATGTGCCCTACGCCGTCAATGCCGACTCGCTCAAGGGAACGGGCCAGTTGCCCAAGTTCGAGGGCGACCTGTTCGCCGCCAAGAAGGGCGGCCAGGATGGCGAACCCGTGCCCGACAATGTGGCGCTCTACCTGATTCCCACGGCCGAAGTGCCGCTGACCAACTTCGTGCGCGACGTGGTCGTGGCCGAGGACCAGCTGCCCATCAAGCTCACGGCCCACAGCCCCTGCTTCCGTTCCGAGGCCGGCAGCTATGGCCGCGACACGCGCGGCATGATCCGCCAGCACCAGTTCGACAAGGTCGAGATGGTGCAGATCGTGCATCCGGAAAAGAGCTACGAGGCGCTGGAAGAAATGACCGGCCACGCCGAGGCCGTGCTGCAGAAGCTGGGCCTGCCTTACCGCGTGATGAGCCTGTGCACGGGCGACATGGGCTTTGGCGCGGCCAAGACCTATGACCTGGAAGTCTGGCTGCCTGCGCAGAACACCTACCGCGAGATCAGCTCGGTCTCCAACTGCGAGGCCTTCCAGGCGCGCCGCCTGCAGGCACGCTTCAAGAATGCCCAGGGCAAGAACGAGCTGGTGCACACGCTCAACGGTTCCGGCCTGGCCGTGGGCCGCACGCTGGTGGCTGTGCTGGAGAACTACCAGAACGCCGACGGCTCGGTGACCATCCCCGAGGCGCTGCGCCCGTACATGGGTGGACAGACTTTGCTGAAGGCCTGAATTTTTAGGCTATAATTTCAGCTTCGACGCTGCGGAGAGGTGGCAGAGTGGTCGATTGTACCTGACTCGAAATCAGGCGTACGTGCGAACGTACCGAGGGTTCGAATCCCTCCCTCTCCGCCAATGTGTCAGCAAACAAGCGCCTTTCGAGGCGCTTTTTTGTTGTGCCCATCAATCTACCCATCAATGATGGAGCTGCTCGATGAAGTGCATGCACTGCCAAGTTGAGATCCACCCCATGTTCTCCCCGATGTTGGTTAACGGCAACGGTGAGGTTGGCATCGAAGACGAGACGGTCACAAGATGGTGCCTTCACTACATGACTTGTCCAGCGTGTAAAAAGGCGCTGTTGAACCTATCGAAGCGCGGCGCAGATGATGCGGTTGAACTTTGGACGGTTTATCCACGGCATTCGTCAAGGCCTCCCGCACCGAAGGAAGTTCCGGCAGAGATCGCAGAAGACTTTAATGAAGCGGCTCTTGTTCTGACGATGAGTCCTAAGGCTTCTGCTGCCTTGTCTAGGCGGTGTTTGCAAGCCACATTAAGAGAAAACGGGTACACGCAGAACGACCTTGCGCCAGCAATTAAGGCTGCCCTCGAGTCCAATACCTTGCCCGCAGCGCTTGCTGAAAATCTTGATGCAGTGAGGAACATCGGGAATTTCGCAGCTCATCCGATGAAGGACAAGCAGACCAATGCTGTGCTGCCTGTGGATCCGCATGAGGCGGAATGGAATCTTGAGGTGTTAGAGGGTCTGTTCGATCACTATTACGTGCAACCGGCCAAGGCCGCTGCGCGTAGGGATGCCCTTAACAAGAAGCTCGAAGCAGCAGGTAAGCCCCCTCTCAAGACAGGTACCGGGGCCTGATCCCGGTGCAACGCCATATGTGGAAGAGCGCTGGGCCCTCGCCAGACGCGATGGCTGGATGTTAAAGCTTTAACAAAGAATCAAAGAATCAAAACGCCCCGAAAACCCGCATGGATGCTGGGTTTCGGGGCGTTTCCGTTTGATTAACAAATTCAAACGGGGGAAATTTTCTGCGCGTGAGGAACAGGGCGGTCTAGAGGCCGCAGCCCTGGGGACTTCGCATAGCCCCTCCTTTGGCAGGGCTCTTTCGATCCTAAGTCGAATCGGGCGCAAGTGCTTATGGCACGGCAGACCTACTAGATTTACACGAACATCCTTCGGCTGCTACAGTGTTTGCTTTGAAACTGATTGTAAGGAGATCATTTTGCCAGCTTATTCAAGTGCAGAGGCTGTAAAAAAAGCCACCGATTTGGTACAAACAGCCCTGAGTAGCAATGCCATAACGCTAAGCGGCACAAAGACATCAACAAGCGCGTCAACTGCGGCGTTCAAGGATGCCGAATACATAACAAGTCTGATTCGCCAAATCTCTAGCCAGCTCGTAAAGATGGGCTAGCAAAAAGCCCCGCTGGGCGAACCATGCGGGGCTTTGTTGCGTCTGGGCCTGCGGTAGTTACGCGCGCAGGCCCTTTACCACTGCGAAGGTCTGCGGGTAGGGGATCACCACATCAGCGCAGACGTGGCAGGCAAAGCCGATTTCGCCGGTGGATGCGAATACCTTGCGCAGTAGTTGGATGCTCACGTTCTCGCGCAGCAGGCAGTTGCGGCCATAAAAAAGGCCCGCGTTGGCGGGCCGTGCTCAGATCTCGAGGGCCTTGCGGTCCTTGCCTTCAATCCAGCGCGGCGGTTTGCCCCGGCCGGTCCAGGTGGCTCCGCTGGCGGGGTCGCGGTATTTGGCCACGCCAATGCTGGCGGACTTGGCCTTGCCGGTGCTGAAGATGTCATCCTGGGTCAGACCGAACTGCTCGACGAGTTCGCGGACCTTGGCGATGACTCCGCCTTTTTCCGCCTTCAGGGTGGCGGCGATCTTTGCCTCAAGCTCGGCCTTCTGCTGGAGGAGGGTTTTGTAATCTGCTGTCATGTATTCCTCATGGATAGTGTGCTACACAATGACGCATTCTATGGAGACAGGGCCCATGTCGCATGTGGGACATCGTTGGTGTTTGCACCTAGCCTCTGCTCCGACTGCCCCCATGCGCTGTGCGCGGTCCGGGCCTAGGCCTCGGCAAATTCGCGCCTGGCGCTGAAGTGCAGGATTTCGGAATCCTGCGCTCCCCCCTGTCTTTGAATGACGATAGTGCCGTTGGAGTGCAGATAGATGCGGATGCCTGGCAGGGTGTCCGAATCCAGATGGCAAGGGCTTTTGTCGAGGTTTTTCCAGCCATGTTCCGCGCACAGCGTGCGTTGTCGCATGCGGTTGAGCAATTCACGGCGAGCGCCAGCGCCTTCGCAGATGCGCATCCAGAGCAGCAACAGCATGTCGTGTGCCTCCTGGCGGGATGAGCAGGGAGGCATGTGCTTCAACTGGTTCAGCAGGGTGAAGAACCGTTCCTCTGCGCTGATTTCAAGTGCCATGTCTGCCTCCTGTGTGCCTGGATATGCATCAAAGTGTAGGCAGGCCCGGTTCCGCGAAGGCGCGGCGTTTGGCGACAGCGCCGGTGGCGTTTTTTCCTGCGTGTTTGCAGGATTTCTGCCAGGGCGGCTGTCATGGCCCATGCCAGCCGTGTCAGTGAGACTGCATGCCCATGAGATTGCACGACATGGCGCATTGCTGGCAGGCTGCCGCGCAGGTCTGGCAATGGTCGTGGGAATGCTTGCTGCATTCGTCGGCGCAGGCCTGGCAGATCTGGGCGCACAGGCGGCAGATGTCCGGCGCATGCGGGCTCTGGCGCGCCATTGCGGCCACGGCCAGTTCGCAGATCTGCGCGCATTCCAGGTCCTGGGCAATGCAGGCGGCCATCATCTGGACGTCTGACTCCTTCAGGCAGGCGGCGGCGCAGGTATTGCAGGCAATGACGCAAGCTTGGCAGGCGTCCATGCAGGCTTTGTAGTCGATGGCAGGTGGGGTGGTATTCATGGCAGTTCTCCAGGAATGAGGGAGTGAAGTTGCGCAGGGCGTTCTTCCTTGGCCATTCGCTGGCAGCTATCCGCACCAAAGAAAACGCCCCGCGAACGGGGCTGTGTCAAAGACCGCAAGGGTCGGGATTTACAGGTAGGGCACGCCGTAGTAATCGTTCACGCGGCGGCCATATTCATCGGTGTATGCCGGAGCCGTATCGCGCTCGTAGCGTGGAGCGTTGTCCAGTTGCTCGCGCGTCAGCGACACCACGTAGCCATTCATGTTGGGCTCGTACTTGAGGGATTCCCAGGGCAGCGGATAGCGGTCCGTGCCGATGCCCAGGAAGCCGCCGAACTCCATGACGGCATAGCGCACCTTGCCGGACAGCTTGTCGATCATCAGCGTGTCTATGGTCCCCAGCTTGTCGCCTGCCGGGTTGTAGACATTGGTGCCGCTGACGGTTTCGGAAGAAATGACGCTCGATGCGGTGTTGGGTGTGACCATGACGTTCTCCAGTGAGTGGGTTTGTGCTGACCCGCCAGCGCGGTGCGTCTGGCGGCTGAGCGATGCGGCTTTGAATGGGGCGCGGTAGCCGGCCTGTCAAGAAAACCTGTGCATCGCCTGGCGAAGTCGAAGCCTGTGTGCTTCTGGGTTCTAGCTTAGGACGGCATCTGCGGGCACCGGGTAGTCGGGCCGCCGCGACGGGCGTAGGAGGTGCCTTGGGCGGCGGAGGCCAGTTCCTACGAGCCCCTGTAGTCAAGGTCGGCGGGGCTGCGGGCCTTGGCTGACGCGGGGCAGCAGCCTGGGCCGGCTGCGGCGCGGCAGGGCGAGGCGTACAACAAAAACGACAGGGCAATGAAGCGCAGGCAGTCCCGCATGCGTGTGGCATGCCTTGAAGGAGAGCCCCATGAATGCAAGCAACAAGCCATCCATCCAGCCGGTGTCCACGGATGCCCCCGAGGATGAAGACCTTGCCGAGCAGGCACGCCCCGGCCACGGTGTTCCTTCGCAGGACCCCGATGCGTCCGCGCAGTTCGAACTGTCGCCCGAGGATGCAGAGCGCGAGTCGCGCTCGGTATTCATCGGCGGCGGCGTGCTGGCCGGAGCCGCTGCAGGCGCTGCGGCGGGTGCTGCGATTGCCGGCCCGGTGGGCGTGGTGGTCGGCGGCACGGTAGGCAGTGTGGCCGGTGCGCTGGGCGGCGCGGCCGCTGGCGCCGTGGCACCTGCGCAGGGCGCGGAAAAACCGTCGCACCCCGGCAACAAGTCTTCCGGGTGACAGGGAAGGGGTGGTGGCAGGCCCTGTGTAGCGCAGCGGCAATGGACGGGTGTAGGTGCATCCCGTATACAGAGGCCTGTCCACTTTCTTCCCACCCCAGATGGCCAACGTACTCATCGGCATCGTCGCCGCAATCCATGTCTACATCCTCGTGCTGGAGATGTTTCTCTGGGACAAGCCGGCCGGACGCCGCGCGTTTGGCCTGACGCCCGAATTTGCCCAGCAGACCAGGACACTGGCCGCCAACCAGGGCCTGTACAACGGCTTTCTCGCCGCCGGGCTGATCTGGGGGCTGGCGCAGGGGGCCGATGGCCTGGGCTTCAAATACTTCTTCCTGATCTGCGTGCTGGTGGCCGGCGTGTATGGCGCCGCCACGGCCAGCCGCAAGATCCTCTGGGTGCAGGCCGTGCCGGCTGCTGTGTCGCTGGTTGCGCTGTACCTGGGCCTTTGAGCGCGCCCGAAGCGCCCAGAGCGCTCAGGGCGCTCAGGGCGAGCTGGCCGTGAAGGTGACCTGCCCCGTGTAGGTGCCTGCCCTGCGGGAGGCCAGGTTGGCATAGGACAGGGTCCAGTTCGCCGTGCGCTGGGTGACCAGCCCCGCAAAGGCGGTGGCCACGACGTTGACCGCTGCGCCCGTTCCCGTATTGGGTATCAGCGGTGCGGGCAGGTTGCTGTCGCTGGTGGCGATGGTGATCTCCGACAGCGGAATGGTATTGGCCCCGCTGGCCAGCGCCGTGGTGGCGGTGGCGCGCAGCGTGACCTGGCCTGCGTTGCTGCGCACCTCCACCGGCAGCATATTGCCGCTGGGCGTGATGCTGAAGCTGGGGGCCGCGCCGCTCCAGTTCACCGAGGTGTTGCTGCCCGCCACGGGCGTGGTGGGCACGCCAGGGATGGACGGGGCGAGCACAAAGGCCACGCTGCTGGTCGTGCCGCCGGGC
The DNA here is from genome assembly GCF_014852125.1 of Delftia sp. DLF01. Taxonomy (NCBI): domain Bacteria; kingdom Pseudomonadati; phylum Pseudomonadota; class Betaproteobacteria; order Burkholderiales; family Comamonadaceae; genus Delftia; species Delftia sp. DLF01. The sequence continues at coordinate 315,647 of NZ_JACVAZ010000002.1, read as the reverse complement.
GTGGGCCAGGTGCCGTCGCCTATGCGAAAGAAGATGAACTTGTCGATGGCGATGGTGAAGTCCAGGTTCACCGAGGTGCTCAGCGGCACCAGCAGGCTGGGGCCTGTGGTGCTGGACGCCGCATACACGGTGTGGCCCAGGCCGCCCAGCGCCATGGACAGGGCCAGCCACGCGATCGGCCTGGTTGCCATCACTTCAGTTCCACATCGATCTTGAAGCTGCCTTTTTCCCAGTCCAGGCTGCCCTTGGCCTTGACCGGATACGCGGGCGGCGGGGCGGGCTGGCCGTCTTCACCCTTGGGCATGAGGGCCAGCGTGCGTGTCTGGCCGGGCAGTATGGGCGTGCCTTCCGGCACCAGTTCGAAGCGGCGGCCCTTGTTGTCCACGGCGTCCAGGCTGCCTTCCAGCCGGCCATGGGCATCGCCGGTGTTGCTGACGGTGACCAGGGCGCGGCGCGTCTTGCCGTCTTCGGCCATGGAAAACTGGCGAATGTCCAGCTGGGGCGCAGCGCCTCCCAGCGTCACGTAGACGGCCACCGCGATGCGGCCCGTGACAGGCAGGCTCAGGCTGGCGCCGCCGCTGCGTATGACGGTCTGCTGCGCGGGCTCCACGCCTTCGATGGCGATCATGAAGCGGCATTCGCCGCGCGGCGCATCGGCAGGCGGCTCCACCTGAAAGCGGAAGGCCTTCTTGCTGCGGCCTGCAATCGTGACGCTGCGCCGCTCCAGCAGCACCCAGGGCCGGCAACTGCCGGGCAGCAGTTCGTCGTGGTAGGTGATGTCGCCCGTGTCGGAATAGGTCCAGTCGATGGTGCGCATGGCCACCTCGGTGGGTGCCGAGGCCAGGTTGTGGATGTCCAGCGATTGGCCCGTGCGCGCACCCGGCTTGGCCGACAGCTCGAAACGCGAGGGCGCCACGGCCAGCTCGAACGGTGCGGCGGCGGCGCCGCTGCAGGCGATCAGCAGGGCCAGTGAAACGGCGATGGGAGGAGCTTTCATGGCAGGGTCTCGATCTCGAAGTAGGACTCGAAGCTCAGTGCCGAGCCCCGGGTCAGGCGCAGCTCGGCAGGGTCGATGTGCAGCGTGAGGTCGAAAACCTCGGCCATCCAGGGCGTGCGGACCACGCCGTTCCAGACCTGGACCCGGTCGCCGGGCCGGCCCGTGCCGCCCGCAAAGACGCCATTGCCGCGCCACTGCACCTGCATGCCCGCAGGCGAGCGCAGGCCCGTGACCAGGGCGGGAATCACATAGAAGATGCGCGCCGTGCGGCCGACATGGGGCGCCGTGGCCAGCCGGTATTCGATGCGTCCCATGGGCAGCTCCAGCAGCCGCTCGCCGACGACCCTGGCCCGGGCGAAGTCGCTGCGGACCTGGGACCGGGGCGAAGCCGAGTCGTCCAGCCGCGCCACTTCGGCATGCGCCGCGAGGGCCGTGGCCCAGGCCAGCGCCATGCACAGGAGCGGCCACGCCAAACGCCTCATACCATCGATGCCGTGAAGCGCACGGTGCCCTTGTAGTTGCCGCCCGGGTAGACCACGTCGTTGTCGTAGGTGAACTGCAGCACGGTGCCGGTCAGTTGCCGTGACTGGACGGTCCAGCCAGCGACCGGGCACAGCGCGCCAGAACAGACGGATGCGTTGGCGTTGTAGCTGGCGATGGACTGGCCGGCGCTGGCGGTGAAGCGCCCGTTCTGTATGTCACCGGACGCAGCATTGCCGTTGTTCGATGCCACCCAACTGATCTTGCTGAACGGAATGGTCGCGCTGCCGCAGCCACCCGACTGGCAGGAAAGTGCGGTGGATGAATCGACGACCAGGGTGACTGGCCGGGCCACGGCGGTGCCCAGCGCGGGACGTGTGGGAGACACCGAGACACTGATGCTGGGCGTGCCCGTCACGGCCACGGGCGTGAGGCCGGCGTTGGCTCCCGTCACGCTGAAGGCCACGGTGTCCACGGTTGCCCCGGTCGTGCCCACGCGCAGTGTCAGGCTGTAGTTGAGCAGGTCTGTGTCGGTCACGATGGTGAACACGGCCTGCGCGGGCGGCTGCACAACGCAGAGGGCTGCTGCGGCCAGCAGGCGAGGCAATGCCTTGTCCATCAGATGCCCTGGGCCGTATACGTGATGACGTTGGTATAGGTATTGGCAGCCCAGCTGGCCGGCGTACCTCCCAGCGCATACGCCCAGGTTCCCGTCGCAACCACGTTGGAGGGGAACGAGGTGGATGCGCAGGCACCCAGATTGGGCCCGGGGTGGGGCAGGTTACCGGTGGTCGTGACGGTGAAGTCCGCGTTGGCGGGGCCGCCCGTGGCATTCCAGGCGCCGACCGCGCAGTTGATGGTGCCGGCGCCGGCATTGGTCCAGGCATAGACCGTGAGCGTGGCGGCAGCCGAGGCGGTGGCGACGGTGGGCGCGGCGCCGTTCCAGTCCACGTTGGTGTTGTTGACCGAGGCCAGCGGCGTGGTGGGCACGCCTGGGATGCTCAGCGTCGAGGTCCAGGTCACCGTGTCCACCGTGGTATTGGTCGAGCCCACGCGCAGCAAGATGAGCTTGGGCACGGTCACGCTGAGGTTGACCTTGGCCTGGGCCGTGATGGTTCCGGTGCCCGATCCGTACTGGCTCTCGGCCATGGCAGGCAACGCGGTCAGGGCCAGGCCGAGGCCGCCGAGCAAGGCGGCCAGCAGGCGTTGGGCGATGGATGTTCGTTTCATGGAATCTCCTTGGATGGAACGGGTTGCCTGGGAAGCCTGTGCGCCTTAATCAGTCATTCATTCACTCATTCACTCATTCACTCATTCACTCATTCACTCACTCGCCCACCTTGACCACGGCAATCGACGCCGAGGCCTGGCCGCGCAGGGGCACATGCACGCTGCTGGTGTTGTCGCCGGAGGCGCCCCAGGGCAGCGGCACGCTTTCCTGGGTGAGCGACAGCCGGTGGTGGCCCGTGGGTACCACCGGGAATTCGAACTGGCCATCGCGGTCGGTCACCGTGCGGTAGCGGCCGTCAAGCACCACCTCGACGCCGGCCACGCCCACCTCGCCCGCCTGCTGTTCGCCGTCGCGGTTGGCGTCGTAGAACACGCGGCCGGACAGGCTGCCGCCGCCCACGCCTTCACCGGGTGCGCCTGCGGCCGCATAGGCCGTGCCCGCGCTGCCTTCCCAGCGCAGGTAGACATAGGCAGTCTTCTCGTCGCTGCGGTAGAGGTTGGGCAGGGAAGAGGGCGTGGGCAGCAGCGAGGACCGGGCCTGGTTGAAGTGCGCCATGACGCCCATGCGCCAGCCCCGGCCCAGTTCCTTCTCGGCCGACAGCGAGCCCGACAGGCCCCGGCTGGTGTAGAGGCTGCCGCTTTGCGAGGTGTAGCGCAGGTTGCCGGCCAGCTGCAGCCCGCTTTCCAGCCAGTAGCGCCATTGCAGCCCGGCCGTTGGATAGTTGCGCGACATGCCGCCGCTGCGGTCGCGCGCATAGCCCAGCGTGGTGGTGAGCTCGGACCGCAGCGTTGCCTGGCGTGCACCGGCCCAGTCCTGCTCCCACTGCACCTCCTGGCCCGTCGCGGAGGAGTCGCCCAGCACGATGAGCTCGTTGCGCCGAACGGTCAGCATGAAGCGGCTGCGCGGCCAGTCGAAAAAGCGGGTCTGGTAGAACGCGCTGCCATAAAGGCTGCGCGATTGGCCGCCGCCTGCGGTGCCCGCATCGTTGCGCGTCTGGTAGGCGCTGAAGCTGCCGCCCACGGCCGTGTGCCGGTCGAACTGGTATTGGGCATTGCCATTCGCTCCCAGGCGGCGGTAGCCCGACAGTTGAAAGCCTGCATCCTGCGCCGTGGTTTGCGGCGTGCGTTCGTAGTCCAGCCCCATGCCCCAGCTCAGGCGGGTGACATGGCGGTCCACGCGCCAATAGGCGCCGCGCGCCGCGCTGGACAGCGCGTAGTCGCCAAAGTGCAGCTGGGGCTGGGCTGCATGCACGCCGAATTCATGGCGGTAGGCGCCAGCGCGCGCGCTGGCCTCGATGAACAGGCCCTGGGCGCTGCGGCCCCCCGTGCCGGCGGTGCCTGCCGCTGGAGAAAACAGTGGCGCGCTGGTACGGCTGCCCAGCAGCGTGGTGCGGAGCCTGAAGTCGCCATCGCGCAGCACGCCGCGCCCGTAGCCCAGCGAGGCGGCCCAGCTGGTCACGCGCTTGCTGCCCAGGCCCAGGGCGGAGCCGGGGTCGTATTGCGTGTCATCGCCGGGGTAGTGCCTGGGACTGTAGTAGGCGGGAATATCGTCGGCCTGGTCCAGCTGGAAGGCGGCAAACCAGGGGCCATCCAGCCGCACGGTGGCGCCCAGCCAGCCCAGCGTGCCCTGGTTTTTCTCAAACCCGGGGTAGGGCCCTCCCGTGAGAAGGCCGCGCTGGCCGTAGCCCGCGCGCAGGTCCAGGTCCGGGCGGAAGATGCGCGCCGAGGCGCCGCGCACCGTGGTCGAGCCCAGCGACAGCCGGTAGTTGCGCGCCAGGCCATCGGTCAGCTCGCTGTAGAGGTCGCCCACGGCCGTGTCGGCGAAGGTCTGCGTGGTCAGCGGAAACCCAAGGTTGCGCAGCGTGAAGCGCTCGCTCGTGGCTTGCCGGGCATAGCCCAGGCCGCCAATACTCAAGCCGCCCATACCCAGTCCATTGCCAAAGTTGTCGCCGCTCAGGTGCCGGCCTTCGGCCTGCAGGGTGAACTCGCCGTAGTTCAGTGTCTCGCGGCGGTATTCGAGGCGCTGGCCGATTTCTGTGGCGCGCTGGCGGCCATAGCCGGTGGTGCGGGATTCGCCCAGGCCCAGGCGGCTTTCCACCACCCAGGCGCGAAAGCCCTCGGGCTGCTCGGCTTCGGGCTGGGCGGCAGCGGACTGTGCGATCTCGTCCGGATCCATGAAACGGTCCTGGTAGGCGGGGGCGGCCCCTTCGGAGAGTGCCTTGAACCGGGCCTGCTCGGCCTGGTCGCGGTCCAGGGATTCGATGCGTGCCTCAGCCATGGAGGTACCGGCAACGGCCGCCGAAGAAGGTGTTTGCGCCTGTGCGCCGCACAGGAAGACGGGAGCGGCTGCCAGGCTCCATCCAAGGCACGCGAGCGGCAGGCGCGACCAGACTCCAGCGGGGCCGGCAACGGTCCGCGGCAGCGTTCGAATCATCAACCAAGATCCCTGCTTTATTCATCGGATGCCAAGCCATCTGGCCAAAACAACTGATCACAAAACTGCGGAAAATGGCTGAATGCGTGCAGCCATCGATTGGGCCCTGCAAATACCGGCGCTGCACTTCAAAGACCGGCCGTTGTCAATGGTGTGCCGAATGAGAGGTATTCAGGGTGAATATCATCGTTCCCTAAATGGCATGGTTTATCCAGTAGGACGACACGCTGCCGGATGGTAGGGGAAAGGGTGATGCCATTCGATGTTCATCTGTGGCGCCGCGGTGCCTGGCTGGCAGTGTCCAGAGGGCAGTTGGCGGGCTTTGCTTTTTGGCCATGGATGGGTTTCAGGTTTTCTATTGATAGCAATGAATCATTTGTTTTTCATGCGGCAATAGAGGCTGCTGGGCGTTATCTCCGTTTTCAGGCAATGCATCTGTTGGAAAACGAGGGTTCTCATCAGATTCCGGCTGCTGGAGAATCAAGGAATGGCGCAACTGAAGTGCGCCAGGTTCTGATTGGTTTTTGGACTGGTATCCGGCCAGGTTCATTGATGCAGGCTAAAGCACCTGCACCAATGCAAGCTGCCGCAATCATTTGCCCTGTCTTCATGAACTCTCAGGCGCATCACAGGCAAGGCCAACGCGGACCCCGGGCACCCTGGAGGGCGCTCGTGGTCATGGTGTTGGCTGTCGTTGTGACCCTGGTGGCAGGCCTGTACCCCTGGAATGCCCCGCAGCATGGCAAGGCGGCAAGCCGCATGGAAGGCCTTGCAGGTGGCGCGTCCCTCATGGCCAAGAAGCGCCAGTTCCATGTGGTCCAGCGGCTGAAGACCCACCGCCTGGCCGAAGCCGAGCGGCGCCAGTTGCTGGCCCATGACACCGGCGCGCGGAATGTGCGGGAGGCGTGGCCGGCACGGGAGGTGCGAGAGTTGCGTGCGTTGTCTGAGGTGCGGGAGGTGCGTGAGGTGCGCGCGATGGCCGGCCCGCTTTCAGTCCACCAGCGCCTGTATGGCCTGCAACTGCGCCGCCAGCCCGGGCCGCGCGGCTGGAAAAGTCTCCTCGAAGGCGGCGGTGCCTACCGTGAAGCCCGCGGCACCGCTGGCAAGCACGGCCGCGATGCGTTCGCTGCGATCAATGGAGCCGGCCACGACCACGGGTTTGTCCACCGCATCGCAGACCGCCTTGATCAGGGCCGGCACGTCGCCCCGGAAACGGTAGGCCAGCAGGTCCAGGCCATGAACGCCCTCCAGCCCCGCGATGCGGCGCGCGCTGGCCACGATGTCCTCGGCCGGCCCTGAAAGCACGCTCGGATGCCCGCTGATCCTGCCGGGAAACGGATAGTAGGCAATGCCGCTGCCGCGCAGCACGGGCAGCACTGCCTCGGGGCGCGTGCCGCCCATGAGAACGTCCACCCCGAGCTCGACCGCCGCGCGGGCCGAAGCCACCTCGCTCGCCTCGTCCAGGCTGACGACTTCCAGATAGACCCTGGCACCGCCTGCGCGGATGTCCCGGGCCAGCTCGCGCAGCTGGGGCAGGGGCAGGCCTATGTCCTTGAAGCCCACATGGCGCACGCCCTGGGCCAGCACTTCGCGCAGCCGCTCGCGCGCATCGGCAATGGTCTTGTCCTGCTGCGTGAGCATGAAGATGAAGTCCGGGCGCTGCGCCTGCCCGCTGGCGCCGGAGCGGCCCGCCTGCACCATGGCCGCCGCCTGGCGCAGCGCGCAGGCCAGGCTGGCATGGTCCGCACGGCCCGTGCCGGCGATGTCGAAGGCCGTGCCGTGGTCCACCGAGGTGCGCACGAAGGGCAGGCCCACGGTAATGTTCACGCCCTGCTCGACGCCCAGGTACTTCACGGGAATCAGCCCCTGGTCATGGTATTGGGCGACAACCACGTCGAACTCGCCCCGGCGCGCCCGCATGAAGACCGTGTCGCCCGGCCAGGGGCCGTTGGCGTCTATGCCTTCGGCCCGTGCGGCCGCAATGGCGGGGATGATCACCGAGCGGTCCTCGTCCCCGAACAGCCCGTTCTCGCCGGCGTGCGGATTGAGCCCCGCCACGGCCACACGGGGCCGGGCGATGCCGAACGCCCGGCAGGCCCGGTGCGCAAGGCGGATGGCACGCAGTTCGTTGTCCGGCGTGACTGCGGCAATGGCCTGCTGCAGCGGCACGTGGATGGAGACCAGCAGCACCCGCAGCTCGTCATTGGCGAGCATCATGGCGAAGTCGCGCGTGCCCGAGCGCTCGGCCAGCATCTCGGTATGGCCGGGGTGGGGGCAGCCCGCCGCGCGCAGCGCCTCCTTGTGGATGGGAGCGGTCACCAGGCCTGCGACTTCGCCGGCCAGGGCCAGGTCGATGCCGCGCTGTATGTAGGCATGACAGGCGGCCCCGGCGCGCGCATCGATGCGTCCCCAGGCCAGGTCCTCGGGCAGCCGGTCCCCGGTCTGGAGCACGAAGAGGGTGGCGGGTGGCACGGTGGCGGGAACCTGGGCCGGCGTGTCGATGACTTGGATGCGCGGGTGCACGCCCAGCATGTTGGCTGCCCGCTGCAGCCGCCCCGTGTCGCCGATGACGAAAAAAGGCGCATGGGGCCGGGCAGGGTCCATGGCCAGTTTGACGATGATCTCGGGACCTATGCCCACGGGATCGCCCATGGTGATGGCCAGGGGTGCAGGGGCGATGGCGGGGGCTTCGTTCATGGTCATTGCTGAAAGCTCAATCGATGGAGGTACTTTGCATGAAAATCGCACTGCAGAAAATCGATATGGATTCAGTATTCAGTTGATCAAAAGTCAACTGAAATCTCTCCCCACTCCCTTTTTTCGATGTGTCCGATGTGTCCGATGCCGCCCTCCAGTCCCATGGCCCCACCCACCCATATGCCGCCGCTGTCCGCCCTGCGTGCCTTCGAGGCCACGGTGCGCCACGGCAGCGTTTCCAAGGCCGCGCGCGAGCTGCACCTGACCGATGGCGCCGTGAGCCGCGCCGTGCGCGACATGGAAGATGCGCTGGGCTTTGCGCTGTTCCAGCGCAGCAACCGCAGCATCATTGCCACCCCCACGGCGCGTGTGCTGGCCGAGGAGGTGGCCCTGGCGCTGGAGCGCCTGCGCGGCGCGCTGGGCCGAGCGCGGCAGGCTGCCGGGCCGGACCGGCCGCTGGTGCTGTCCTGCGAGCCCACCTTTCTGATGCGCTGGCTGATTCCCCGCCTGAGCGGTTTGCAGGAAGCGATCGGCACGCAGCGCGAGCTGCGCCTGGTGTCGGCCGGCGGCTCGGTGCCCTTTGCGCGTGAAGGCATCGATCTGGCCATACGCCGCGCGGATTTCGACTTGGGCGCCGATGTGGTTGCCGAGCCCTTTTTGCAGGAGCACGTGGGTCCCGTCTGCAGGCCTGCACTTGCGAAGACGCTGGCACGCTCCGGGCCGCTGGGCGGCGTGCTGCTGCACACGGCATCGCGCCCGGACGCATGGCGGCATTGGAGCGAGCTGACCGGCGTGCCGCTGCAGCCCGGGCGCGAGGCCCGCTTCGAGCATTTCTACCTGAGCCTGCAGGCCGCCGTTGCCGGGGCGGGCATTGCCATCGGGCCGCTGGCGCTGGTGGCCGACGATCTGGCCAGCGGCACCCTGTGCGCGCCGCGCGGCTTTGTGGCCGACGGCTCGCACTACGTGCTCATGTCACCCAGGCCGGTGCATGACGAGGCCCGCTTCGCCCTGGTGCTGGAGTGGCTGCGCACGCAGACATTGCCGCTGGCGCGGGCCGACGCATGACTTGCGCCTGCCCGGCTTCACTGGTCGTGCTCGGACAGCTCCCGCCAGTGCGTGCGGGTGAAGGCGTAGACGGTTTCCAGCGCCGGTGACAGGCTGCGCGCGCCCATGCGCGCCATGCCGTAGCGGCCGCAGCGCCGGGGATCGGCGGGCAGGGGCACTTCGGCCATGGTGCCGCTGGCGCGCTCCTGGCGCGTGATGGACAGCACGCCGAACAGCAAGGTGTCCGTGGCCAGGGTCACGCTGCGCAGCAGTTCCAGGTTGTTGCAGTGCAGGGTGAACAGCTTGTCGGGCTCGGCGCCCTCGCCCCACAGCTCGGCCAGCTGCCGCGCCATGGCCGTGCTCAGCGTGGTGGTGGCCAGGGGGTAGCGGCGGATCTCGTCCATGCCGGGGTTTTGCAGCACGGGGTGGCCCGCGCGGCAGACCAGGCCGGCGGGCAGCTCGCCCAGCAGCTCCATGTCCACGTCATCGGCGGCGCGCAGCACATAGGCGTCGCCGACGATGGCGTCTATCGACTCATTGCGCAGCAGCTCCAGCAGGGCGCTGGTGGCGCCCATCTCGGTGCGCACCTTGATGCGCGGATGCGCCTGCGCCATGTGGATCAGAAAGGGCTTGAGCAGCAGTGCGGCCGGGGCCGGCGCCACGCCTATGGCCAGTGCGCCCTCCTGGCCGCCGCGCAGCAGCTCCAGGTCGCGCCGCAGCTGGGTTTCCTCCAGCCGCATGCGGCGTGCGCGCTCGGCCACCAGTTCGCCGAAGACCGTCAGCCGGGCACGCCGCGCGCCCCGGTCGAACAGCTGCGCCCGGAGCTCGTCTTCCAGCGCGCGGATGCTGCGGCTCAGCGCCGGCTGGGTCAGGTGCACGGCGCGCGCCGCGTCTGAAAAAGTGCCGTGCTCGACGATGGCCAGCAAGTGCCGCAGCTTCTGGGTATCCATGCGGAGTCCTCATGGTTTGTTGGCAAATTTCTCATTTGAATTATAGGTAGGCACTTCCTAAGATCGCATCCATGGACATTGAAACGTCCTATAGAGCGGCCACAACCGCCAACTCTTTCATCGGAGCAAAAGGAGACAAACCATGCTCAAGCTGTTCATCGGCATAGGCATCCCGTACATCGCGGTGATCGGCCTGCTTCCCTGGGTCGCGTCCGTCGATCGCTTCGTGTTCGGCGTGCCCTTCATCTACCTGTGGATCTTCATGTGGTTCGTGCTGACGTCGCTGTGCATGCTCGTGTGCTGGCTGATGTTCGACCGCCACGAAGCCGACGACGTGCAGTCGGCCTGAAGGGAGCACTGCCATGACCACCGCAGTCTTTCTGGGCTTCATCGCACTGTCCCTGTACCTGGCCATCCGCTCGCGCACGGGCAAGGGTGCGCAAAGCGTGCATGACTTCTTCGTCGCCTCGCGCCAGTTCGGCGCCTACCTGGTGTTCTTCCTCGCCGCCGGCGAGATCTACAGCATCGGCACCATGGTCGGCTTTCCGGGCGGCATCTACGCCAAGGGGCCGACCTATGGCGTCTGGTTCCTGGGCTACATCCTGCTGGCCTATCCGCTGGGCTACTTCCTCGGCCCCATGATCTGGAAGGCCGGCCTGCGCCACAACGCCATCACGCTGCCGGACCTTTTCAAGGGCCACTTCGGCAGCCGCGCGCTGGAGCTGATCGTGGCCGGCTCGGCCATCCTGTTCCTGCTGCCCTGGGGCCAGCTGCAGTTCACGGGGCTGGTGGCGGCGCTCAAGGGGCTGGGCTGGAACTTCCAGCCGCTGCACCTGCTGCTGATCTCGGCGGGCCTGGCCTTCACCTACATCGCCATCTCGGGCGTGCGTGCCTCGGCCTACATCGCCATCCTCAAGGACATCCTCATGGTGGTGGCCATCATCGCCACGGGCGTGGCCGTGGGCTGGCATGCCGGGGTGGGCGATGTGTTCGCCGCCGCCAGTGCCAAGGTCAGCAACCACATGACCGATACGCAGCTGCGCTTTTCCATGAGCACCATGCTGTTCCAGGCGCTGGGCTTTTACATGATGCCGTTCGCCGTGCAGAACTTCTTCACGGCCAAGAGTTCGCACACCATCCGCCGCACGCAGATCGCCATGCCGCTGTACATGCTGATGTACCCGTTCCTGGTGCTGGCCTCGTACTACGCCATCAGCCAGAACCTGGAACTGGCATCGCCCAACGAGGCTTTCTTCGCCGCTGCCGTTCGCCTGCTGCCCGACTGGCTGCTGGGCCTGGTCGCCGCAGGCGCCGCGCTGTCGGGCCTGCTGGTGCTGGCGGGCATCTGCCTGGCCATCGGCCCCATCGTGGCGCGCAACCTGCTGCCCGGCCTGCCCGAGGCCAAGCAAAAGCAGGGCGCCAAGGTGGTGATCGTCATCTACCTGCTGCTGTCCATCGTGATGACGCTGCTCACCCCCAACCTGATGCTGACCCTGATCAACACCACCTACTACGGCGTGACGCAGTTCTTCCCGGGAATGATGGCCATCCTGTTTGGCTGGCGCATCCGGCCCCTGGCCATCGCCCTGGGCATCGTCTGCGGGCAGGCGCTGGCCATCGTGCTGTACCTGCAGCAACCGGACTTCGGCGGCATCAACCTGGGCTTCATCAGCCTGGCGCTGAACCTGCTGGTCACGGCCATCGTCCACTGCCTGCCGCGTGCGGCACACGTCAAGACCGCCTGAGGGAAACATCCCCATGAACCACGAAACCAGCGAGCGCGTGCGCATCTTCGCGGCGCGCACCATCCTCACCATGAACCCGGCCCAGCCACAGGCCACCCATGTGGCCGTGCGGGGCAGCACGGTGCTGGCGGTGGGCGGGGAGGCCGACATGGCCGCCTGGCCCGATGCCGAACGCATCGACCACCTGCGCGGCAAGGTGCTCATGCCCGGCCTGATCGAGGCCCACAGCCACCTGATGGAAGGCGCCATGTGGGATGCGGTCTACCTGGGCTACTTTGACCGCCGCGATCCCGACGGGCGGCTGTGGCCCGGCCTGCGCACGCTGGACGCCGTGCTGGCGCGCCTGGCCGAGGCCGAGTGTGCCCTGCCCGACGCGCAGGCCACGCTGCTGGCCTGGGGGTTCGATCCCATCCTCTTTGGCAGCAGCCGGCTGTCGGTGCGCGAGCTGGACCGTGTCTCCCCCACGCGGCCCATCGTCATCCTGCACGCCAGCGTGCACCTGATGAATGTGAACTCGGCCATGCTGGCGCTGGCCGGCATCGACGAGGACACCGACATCGACGGCATCCACAAGGACGCCGAGGGCCAGCCCACGGGCGAACTCCAGGAGTTCGCCGCCATGTATCCGGTGCAGAAGGTGATCGGCAGCGCGCTGTCGCTGGCCGCTGCCGAGCAGCGCGAGGCCATCTGGAAGTTCGGCCGCGTGGCCCAGCTCGCGGGCGTGACCACGGCCACCGACCTGGTCAGCGATCTCTCGCCCCAGGGCCTGGCCGCGCTGCGCGAAGTGACGGGCGACGCGGCCTATCCGCTGCGCATCGTCCCGGCCTTCGCGCCGCAGCGAAACCCGGAAGGCGGCGCCGCGCGCGTGCACGCCGCTGCCGCATCGTCGGCCAGCGACAAGCTGCAGTTCGGCCCCGTCAAGTTCATCGTGGATGGCTCCATCCAGGGCTTCACCGCGCGCCTGCGCGCTCCCGGCTACGCGGGCGGGCAGCCCAACGGCCTGTGGCTGATTCCGCCGTCGCAGCTGCCCGCGCTGTTCGAGCCCTTCCACCTGGCCGGGCTGCAACTGCACATCCACACCAACGGAGACGAGGCCACCGAGGTGGTGCTGGATGTGATCGAGGACCTGCTGGCCAGGCACCCGCGCGCCGACCATCGCCACACCCTGCAGCACTGCCAGTTGGCCAGCAGCGCCCAGCTGCAGCGCGCCGCGCGTCTGGGAATGTGCGTCAACTTCTTCTCCAACCACCTCTATTACTGGGGCGATGCGCACGCCGGGCAGACCGTGGGCATCGAGTGGGCGTCACGCATGAATGCGGCGGGCACGGCACGGCGCCTGGGCATGGACTTTTCCATGCACTCCGATGCGCCCATCACCCCCATCAACCCCTTGTTCACCGCCTGGTGCGCCGTGCAGCGCGAAACCGCGTCAGGCCGCGTGCTGGGCGAGGCCGAGCGCCTGTCGGTGGACGATGCCTTGCACGCCATCACCATGGGCGCAGCCCGTACCCTCAAGCTGGAGCAGCGCGTGGGCAGCATCGAGCCCGGCAAGCTGGCGGACTTCGCCGTGCTGGAAGACGATCCCCGCGCGGTGGCGCCCGCCGCCCTCAAGGACGTGAAGGTCTGGGGCACCGTGCTGGGCGGGCGCATCTTCCCCGCGCCTGGGTCCCTGCCATGAGCACGCCGGCCGCCGCGGCGCAGCGGGCGCCCATTCCCATGGTCGTCGTGGGCGGCTACCTGGGCGCGGGCAAGACCACCTTGCTCAACCGGCTGCTGGAGCGCGCCGATGGCCTGCGCGTGGCCGTGCTGGTCAACGACTTCGGCGAGATCAACATCGACGCCGCCCTGATCCGCACACGCAGCAGCGACGTGCTGCAGCTGGAAAACGGCTGCATCTGCTGCTCCATCGGCGGGCGGCTGGCCGAGGCCCTGTCCGCCGTGGGCGCGAGGCCCGACCGCCCGGACCTGCTGGTCATCGAGGCCAGCGGCGTCTCCGACCCCGTGCGCATCGCCCAGGTCGGCATGCTCGACCCCGCGCTGCAGCTCAACGCCATCCTGGTGGCGGTGGATGTCCAGGACGTCGATGAGCAACTGTGCGACCCGCTGGTCGGCGACATGGTCCGCCGCCAGATCGCCGGCGCGACGGCGCTGGTGCTGACCAAGGCCGACCTGGCCAGCGCGCCGATGATCGGCAAGGCAAGGCAGCGCCTGGCCGAGATCGCCCCGCACACCATGGTGCTGACCGCACAGTGCGGCGAGATTCCCTTGGCCGTCTTCCTGGACGCTGTGCCCCTGCCACGCCAACCGCAGCACCCGCAGCGCCTGCTGGGTGCGCTTGCGGGTGAAGGTGGCGCCTGGAAGAGGGCCGTGGATGGCTCGGCAGGTCTCGCCGGGATGGCAGGAATCACCAGTTTCTCGTACACCACGCACCGGCAATTCGACAAGCAGCGCCTCAGGCAGGCACTGCGCGCCCTGCCGGTGCCGCTGCTGCGGGCCAAGGGCATCGTGCGGCTGCGGGGGCAGCAGCCTTTGCAGGAAATCCATGTGGTGGGAGGCCGGCTGCGCGTGGCGGATCTGGGCGCGGCACAGGTTGCCGGGTCCGCCTTTGTCTTCATTGGCTGCTTCACGGCGGCGGGGCAGCAGGCGATTCGTGGCCAGCTGGATGCCGCGTTGGCGCCGGAATGATTGAAGAACGTTTTGAACCAAATTTTCTGAATTTTGGATTTCGGCCCAAAAAAACGTATTAGAATTTACGTCTTCTAGGGGAGTCGCCAAGTTGGTAAAGGCACCGGATTTTGATTCCGGCATGCGAGGGTTCGAGTCCTTCCTCCCCTGCCAGATAGACAAAAGCCCTGACAGTTCTGCTGTCAGGGCTTTTTTGTTTTCAGGCCGTGGCCTGCTGCGGGCTGGAGTTCACAGCTGAGCCCGCGCCCGCCCTGGCGGCATCCAGCGTGGCGCGTATGCCCTGGGTGTAGGGAGTCTTGGCAATGGGGCCCAGCAGGGCATGCAGGGCCGAGTCATCCATGATCAGCGGATCGGTCAGCAGGTAGTGCATCTCGGCCAGTTCGCGCATCAAGGGGCTGAACAGGCCGGCCAGGCGCAGCGCGGTCTTGCCTGCAACGCGCAGTTTCAACGGCCTGCCGCTCAGGCGTTCGATCTCCGAGACGATGTCGCGCTGCGTGGTCGTCCCCGCGCCAGCCAGGTGCCAGACCCTGCCGAATGCCTGCGGCGTGTCGATGAGGCGCGCCACGACGGGGCCCACATCAGGCACATAGACAAACTCGTGCGGCCGGTCCAGCGGGCCGATCATGTCGGCCCGGCCGCCGTGGGCCGCCGCCTCGAAGGCGCCGTGCAGCAGGCTGTTGTGCACTCCGGGGCCGTAGAAGTCGGGCAGGCGCAGCACGGTGGCCTCGATGCGGCCCTGTGCATGGGCTTGCAGCAGCAGGTCCTCCTGGGCTTTGCGCATGCGGCCCTTGAAGGTATGGGGCTCGCGCGGATGGTCTTCCGCCACGGGCAGGGTGCGGGCCTTTCCGTAGGGATAGACGGTGCCGATCAGCACGATGCGGCGCACGCCCGCGGCAATGGCGCCTTCCAGCGTCTTGCGCATCAACTCGGGATGCAATTGAAACTGCCAGTAGTTCACGCCCACCAGGTAGATCAGCGTGTCCACGCCGTGGGCGGCAGCCTCGATGGAGCCGGCGACATCCGGGTTCCAGGTGGCGATCTCGGCCAGGGGATCGGCGCCGAAGGTCTGGCGCAGGCTGGCTGCGTTGCGGCCGACCACGCGATAGGCGCGGCCCTGTTGTCTGAGCGCGGCGGCCAGGCTCTGGCCGATGGCGCCTGCGGCGCCGAAAAGTGCAATGGATGGCATGGTGCGGGTCCTGTGTTGACCACGCCAGTGTCCGCAACACGCCGCAAAAGGAAAATTGCCTAGAATCTTCTGGTGTCCATGCATAAATGAATGGATCAGTGATGTCGGAACCCCATTGGGAGTGGTATCGCAGCTTTTTGCAGGTGCTGGAGTCCGGGTCGCTGTCAGCGGCGGGCCGGGCCATGGGCCTGGCGCAGCCAACCGTGGGCCGGCACATCGACGGGCTGGAGTCGGCGCTGGGCCTGCAACTGTTCACCCGTTCGTCCGATGGCTTCGCGCCCACCGAGGCGGCCTATGAATTGCAGCCCTATGCGGCCAGCATGGCCGCGACGGCTGCCGCGCTGCGACGCGTGGCGGCCAGCCATGGCGCGGGCGTGCGCGGCACGGTACGCCTGACGGCCAGCGAGGTCGTGGGCGTGGAGCTGCTGCCGCCCGTGCTGGCGCAATTGCGCGCGGCCCATCCTGAACTGCGCATCGAACTGGTGCTGTCCAACGCGGTGGATGACCTGCTGCGCCGCGAGGCCGATGTGGCCGTGCGCATGTTCCGGCCGCAGCAGGAGGCGCTGGTGGCCCGCCATATCGGCGCCATCGAACTGGGGCTGCATGCCCATGAGAGCTATCTGGCCAGGCATGGGGTGCCGGCTTCGCTGCAGGAGCTGGCCGGGCACTCGCTGATCGGCTTCGACCATGAGAACGCCTTCATCCGCAGGTTTCAGCAGCAGTTTCCGATGTTCACGCGCGAGGCCATGGCGCTGAGCTCGGACAGCGACCTGGCACAGCTCGGCGCCATCCGCGCTGGCTTTGGCATCGGCATCTGCCAGTCGGCGCTGGCGGCCAGGGACCCGGGCCTGGTGCGGGTGCTGCCGCAGGCATTCTCATGGAAGCTCGATACCTGGGTGGCCATGCATGAGGACCTGCGCAAGAGCGAGCGCTGCGCCGTGGTCTTCAAGGCGGTCGCGCAGGCGCTGACGGCCTATGCCAGCAGCGGTGCCTGACGACCCGGGCGCCCGTGTTTCATTGGGCGTGCAGCAGGCAGCAGCGCGCGAGATGGCGCAGCATGGACTTCCTGCGCTGGGATGCAACAAACGCCTGGCAGTTGTGGGCGATGTAGCCCGCCATGACCCCCGTCAGGCCGGCGACGGCCCACAGCGGGATGGGCACCAGGGAGTCCAGCAGCACGGCGCAGCCGGCCAGCAGCAGCAGGCACGGAAGCAGCCGCAGCAAGGCAGCTTGCAGGGGTTGTTGCCTGCGCAGGAGGGCGAGGACCTGGATGGCAGTGCGTCTGCGGAATCTGCCGGCTTGCTTGCGAAGAACGTTCACGGCTCGTGTCGGGCGTTGACGTGGGTCAAAAAATTGTGTGCAAATGTATCACCTCAATGCGCGAACATCAAATGCGCCGGTTCCATGAGAAATGAGAAGGGCCCGCGCATGGCGGGCCCTGGAAAACTGCCGTATTGCGCCTGGGTTCACCGCATCTCGAACTCGATGGCGATCAGCACGAAGGCCGCCATCCACAGCGTCTCCACCACCAGCAGTGCAAAAGGCCGCCAGCCGGCCTGGGCCAGTTGCTGGAACGAGGTCTTCAGGCCCAGGGCCGCAATGGCCAGCACCAGGCAGTTGCGCGACAGGTCGCTCAACTGGTGCTGCAGGCCCGGCGGCACCCAGCCCAGAGAGTTGATGGCCACCAGCGCGACGAACACCCACAGGAACCAGGGCACCAGGCCCGGCTTCTTGCCGTGGTGCTGTTCGGCCGCAGCCTCGCGCTGGCGCTTGAACAGGGCCGAGACCATGACCACCACCACGGCCAGCATGGACACGCGGAACAGCTTGACGATGGTGGCGTAGTCGCCCGTGGCCTGGTCGATGGTGTAGCCCGCGCCCACCACCTGGGCCACATCGTGGATGGTGCCGCCGATGAACAGGCCCGCCAGCTCGGGCGGCAGATGCAGGGCGCGCGCCACCAGCGGGTACAGCACCATGGCGGCCGTGGACAGCACCGTGACCGTGACCACCACGGTCAGCGTGAAGCGGTCGCTGTCCTTGTCGCGCGGCAGCACCGAGGAGATGGCCAGCGCCGCCGAGGCGCCACAGATGGCCACCGCGCCGCCCGACAGCACGCCCTGCGGCCGCGTCAGGCCCAGGCGCCGGCCCAGCAGCGTGCCGCACAGCAGCGTGGTGACCACGGCGGCGATGACGATCAGCGCCGTGGTCCAGCCCAGGCCCGCGATCTGCGTGGCCGTGATGCGCGCACCCAGCAGGCCCACGCCCAGGCGCAGCACGCCGCGTGCGCAGAACTCGATGCCCGGCTTGGCGCGCGCGTCCTGGCTCAGGAAGTGGAAGGCCACGCCGAAGAACAGCGCGAACAGCAGTTGCGGCCCGCCATGCAGCGTGGAGACGAAGGTGGCTGCCAGCGCAATCACGCCCGACAGGCCTGTGCCTGGCAGGAGCTTCAGCCATTGCAGCATGCGCGGCACGGGCGGCTGCGCTGCCAACGGGGCTTGAACCTGGCTCATGGCTGCTCCTTGCCGCCCGCCGCATCGGCCAGAACCGCCAGCGCGCAGGACGCGATGCGGCTGGCCACCGAGTCCGAACGGCTGGTCAGCACGATGGGCACGCGCATGCCCAGCACCAGGCCCGCGCACTCGGCATCGGCCATGTAGACCAGTTGCTTGTAGATCATGTTGCCGGCCTCCAGGCTGGGCACCAGCAGCACATCGGGCTGGCCGGCCACATCGGAGACGATGCCCTTGTGATGCGCCGAGCGCAGCGAGATGGCGTTGTCGTAAGCCAGCGGCCCGTCGAGGATGGCGCCGCTGATCTGCCCCCGGTCGGCCATCTTGCACAGCGCGGCCGCGTCGATGGTGCCGGGAATGGCGGGGTTGACCGTCTCCACCGCCGAGAGCACGGCCACGCGCGGCCGGGCAATGCCGATGGCACGGGCCAGGTCGATGGCGTTCTGCGCAATGTCGCGCTTGTCCATCAGCGTGGGGAAGATGTTGACCACGCAGTCGGTCATCAGCAGTGGGCGCTCGAAGCCCGGCAGGTCCATCACGAACACATGGCTGGCGCGGCGGCTGCCGCGCAGGCCGGCCTCGCGCGCCACGGCAGCGCCCAGCAGCTCGTCGCTGTGCAGGCTGCCCTTCATCAGCGCGCGGGCCTGGCCGCTGCCGCACAGCGCCGCCGCCTGGGCCGCCGCCGCGCGCGGATCGTCGGCGGTGGAATGGATGGACGCGCCCGCCAGGTCCAGCCCGGCCGACTGGGCCGCCGCCCGGATGCGTGCCTCGGGGCCCACCAGCAGCGGCGTGATCAGGCCCGCCTGCGCGGCCTGCATGGCGGCCTGCAGCGAGCCCGCATCGCAGGGATAGGCCACGGCCACCGGAATGGGGCCTTGCGCCTTGGCTTGGTCGAGCAAGTGCTGGAGATGGGGGCGGTGCGTGGCGGGCGCATCGTCGGCGGCCACGGCGAGTGAAAGTGGGGGGACCATGAAAGCTCCTGCGGGAAAGTACAGGGCCCGGCGCGAGCAACGCAGGGAATCTGGGAATCGGCTTTCGAGGGCCTTGCGCTTCACCCAGGCGCATGAAACCGGCGCGGCCCATCCCAGGGACACCGAGGAAGGGCCGCCCCGCACCGAGGGTGTCGTCCCCCTCCCCCGCGCAGCGGGTAGAGAGGGGGAAGGCGCGCAGCGCCTCAGGGGGTGTCAGACAGCTTCAGACAAAATCTTTGTACTTTTCGAGGAAGCGCACGGGCTTGGCCAGCGCATCGCGGCGGAACGGGTCGCCCAGTTCGCGCGTGCACATCACCTCGATCACGCAGGTCTTGCCGTGGTTCATCTGCAGGTCGATGGCCTTTTGCAGCGCCGGGCCCACGTCCTCGATCTGGTCGACCACGATGCTCTCGGCGCCCATGGCGCTGGCAATGGCTGCGAAGCTCTCGCTTTCCAGCTCGCCGGCCACGAAGCGGCGGTTGTAGAAGTCCACCTGGTTCTTCTTTTCCGCGCCCCACTGGCGGTTGTGGAAGACCACGGCCGTGACGGGAATGTCATGGCGCACGGCGGTCATGATCTCCACCATGCTCATGCCCCAGGCGCCGTCGCCGGCGTAGGCGATGGCCGGACGGTCGGGCGCCGCGCACTTGGCACCGATGATGGTGGGCAGGGCATAGCCGCAGTTGCCGAAGCTCATGGGCGCGAAGAAGCTGCGCGGCTCGTCGAAGCGCAGGTAGCTGTTGGCCACGGAATTGATGTTGCCGATGTCGGTGGAGACCATCACGCGCGGCGGCATGGCCTTTTCCAGCTCGCGCAGCACCTGGCGCGGGTGCAGGTACTTGCCGCCCGTGGGCGTGCGCTCGCCCTTGGCCTCTTCGATCATGTCCAGGCTGTAGGGGTCGCGCTCATGCGTCCACTCGTCCAGCTCCTTCTCCCAGGCGGCCTTCTCGGTGGCGATGGTGTCGGCGCGCGCGGCCTTGGTGGCGTCGCAGGCCAGGGTCTGGCCCTGCAGGCGGCGGCCCAGCTCGCGCGCCACGGCCTTGGCGTCGCCGTGGATGCCCACCGAGATCTTCTTGACCAGGCCCAGGTTGGTGTGGTCGGCCTCGACCTGGATGATCTTGGCGTTCTTGGGCCAGTAGTCCATGCCGTGCTGGGGCAGGGTGCCGAAGGGGCCCATGCGCGAGCCCAGCGCGATCACCACGTCGGCCTGGGCGATGAGCTTCATCGCGGCCTTGGAGCCCTGGTAGCCCAGCGGGCCGGCCCACAGCGGGTGCTTGGCGGGGAAGGCGTCATTGCGCAGGTAGCCCGTGACCACGGGTGCGCCCAGGCGCTCGGCCAGCTGCCTGCACTCCTCGACCGCATCGCCCATGACCACGCCGCCGCCGGCCAGGATCACGGGGAACTTGGCCGTGGCCAGCAGTTCCGTGGCGGCCTGCAGGCTGTTTTCACCGCCCGAGCCGCGCTCCACGCGCATGGGCTTGGGGATTTCGCACTGCACTTCGCCGTAGAAATAGTCGCGCGGAATGTTCAGCTGGGTGGGGCCCATCTCGGAGATGGCGCGGTCAAAGCAGCGGGCCGTGAACTCGGCCATGCGCTTGGGGTTGCAGACATGGCCCTGGTACTTGGTGAACTCCTGGAACATGGGCAGCTGGTTGGCTTCCTGGAAGCCTCCCAGGCCCATGCCCATGGTGCCGGTCTCGGGCGTGATCATGACCACGGGGCTGTGGGCCCAGTAGGCGGCGGCGATGGCGGTCACGCAGTTGCTGATGCCGGGGCCGTTCTGGCCGATCACCACGCCGTGGCGGCCCGAGACGCGCGCATAGCCGTCGGCCATGTGGGCGGCGCCCTGCTCGTGCACCACGGGGATCAGGCGGATGCCGGCGGGCGCGAAGATGTCCATGGCATCCATGAAGGCCGAGCCCATGATGCCGAACATCTCCGTGACGCCGTTGGCCACGCAGGTCTCCACAAAGGCTTCGGAAGGGGTCATCTTCTGGACGCCTTCGACCACCGTACGATTGTTGGCTGCAGTCATGTTGTCTCCTTGAAAATGGAACTTAATGTTCCGAAAAAAGAAATTACGGCGCAAGTCTAGGACTGACTTCGCCTGGATGTCAAACAAATTTCTTTTTTCGGAACAAATTGACTCGAAAAATTGAAAAACATATGATGACCAACACCATGAACACCCGTGACCCCATCCCTGCCCGTATCGATGGCGACACGCCCAACCTGCGGCTGTTCGCCCTGCTGGAGGCCATTGCCCAGAAGAACGAGCCCTTCACGCTGCAGACCATGGTCGAGGAGACAGGCCTGCCCAAGCCCACCATGCACCGCATGCTTCAGCAGCTCGAAGGCGCGGGCATCCTGCAGCGCGAGGGCAATGGCCGGCACTACGGCACGGGCCGGCGCCTGATGCGGCTGGCCGAGAGCGTGCTGCTCAACAACACCACGCATGGCGCACGCCATGCGGTGCTGGCCCAGCTGGTGCGCGACATCGGCGAGAGCTGCAACATCACCGCCTTCTCGGGCAGCGAGGTGCTCTACCTGGACCGCGTGGAAACGCCCGCGCCGCTGCGCTTTTATCTGCACCCGGGCTCGCGCGTGCCGGCCCATTGCTCGGCCACGGGCAAGCTGTTCCTGAGCCAGATGGCGCCCGCGCAGCGCAGGCGGCTGCTGTCGGCCGTGCCGCTGGAAGGCTTCACGGCCAACACGCTGACGGCCTTTGACGCGCTGGACGCCGAGCTGGAACAGGTGCGCGCCCAGGGCCATGCCTTCGACAACGAGGAATTCCTGCCCGGCCTGCTGTGCCTGGGCGTGCTCGTGCCCTCCATCCAGGGCGGCCCCTCGAACATGGGGCTGGCCGTGCAGGCGCCCATCATGCGTTTCACGCGCGAGCGGGCGCTGTCCTTTCTTCCCCAACTGCGCGCGGCGGCCGAGGCGATTGCGCGCATCAACGACGAAGTCCCCCCGGGAGCCCCTGACGATGACTGAGCTGACCCTGATGCATCCCACGCGCACACTTGGCGTGCGCGAGACCTTCGGCCTGGACACCGACATGCAGGTGCCGGCCTTTGCCGAGCGCAGCGAGCATGTGCCTGCCGTGGACCCGGCCTACCGCTTCAACCCGCAGGCCACGCTGGCCATCCTGGCCGGCTTTGCGCACAACCGGCGCGTGGTCATCCAGGGGCTGCACGGCACGGGCAAGTCCACCCACATCGAGCAGGTGGCGGCGCGGCTGAACTGGCCCTGCGTGCGCGTCAACCTCGACGGCCACATCAGCCGGCTGGACCTGGTGGGCAAGGATGCCATCGTGCTGCAGGAGGGCCGCCAGGTCACGCAGTTCCAGGAAGGCATCCTGCCCTGGGCGCTGCAGCGGCCCGTGGCCCTGGTCTTCGATGAGTACGACGCGGGCCGGCCCGACGTGATGTTCGTCATCCAGCGCGTGCTCGAACGCGAGGGCAGCTTCACCCTGCTGGACCAAAAGCGCGTGCTCCAGCCGCATGCGCAGTTCCGCCTCTTCGCCACCATGAACACCCTGGGCCAGGGCAACCTCAGCGGCCTGTACCACGGCACGCAGATGCTCAACCACGCCCAGCTGGACCGCTGGAACCTGGTCACCAGCCTGGACTACCTGGCACCGGCCGAGGAAGCAGCCATCGTGCTGGCGCGCGTGCCGCAGTTGGCCACGCCGCAGGGGCGCGAGCAGGTGGCCGCCATGGTGGCGCTGGCCGCGCTCACGCGCAAGGGCTTTGCCGTGGGCGACCTGTCGCTGCTGATGTCGCCGCGCACCGTCATCACCTGGGCCGAGAACGCGCAGATCTTCCACGACCTGCGGCTGGCCTTCGAGCTGTCCTTCCTCAACAAGTGCGAGCCGGCCGAGCGGGCCATCGTGGCCGAGTATTTCCAGCGCTGCTTCGGCCAGGAACTGGCGCTGCGCGACGAGCCCGCCCATGCCTGCTGAGGCATCCCCCTCGCTGGCGCGCATGGAGGCCTGGGGCGGCGCGCTGCTGCGCGCCATGGCGGGCGATGCCTCGCTGCAATGGAGCGGGCAGACGCTGTACCGGGGCACGGCGCCCGTGGTGCTGGCAGCGGCCCACCAATCCGATGTGCCCGCTCAACTGGCCGACCAGCGCGGCCTGCTCGACGGCGCCAGCCTGCGCCTGCGCCTGAGCGATGCCGCGCTGCACGCGCGCCACCTGCCCGGCGACCCGGTGGAGCGGCTGGTGTTCGAACTGCTGGAGCAGTTGCGCGTGGAAAGCCTGGCGCCTGAAGAATGGCCCGGCGCACGCGCCAACCTGCATGCGCGCTTTGTGCACTGGAGCCAGGCCTTTGCCGATTCGGGCCTGACCGAAAGCAGCCTGGGCATCCTGCTGTTCACCGTGGCGCTGACCGCCTGGAGCCGCCTGAGCGGACATGAGCCGCCCGATGCCCTGGCCGACCTGGCCGAGGCCACGCGCGCCGGCCTGTCCGCGCAACTGGGCGCGCAGTGGGCCCTGCTGCGCCGCCACCGGCAGGACCAGCAGGCCTTCATTGCGCCGGCCCTGGCCATCAGCCGCTGGGTGGGCCAGGCCGTGCGGTCAGCCCAGGAAGAGGCGCCGCGCGGCGCTGGCGGGCCGCGCCGGCGCGGCAGCTTCGCGCTGCCGCTGCACTTTGAATCGCAAAGCCTGGATGCGCCGCCCGTGGCGCTCAGCGGCGACAGCCGCGCCTGGGCCGGCTCGGCCCACAGCTACCGCGTGTTCACGCGCGCCTATGACCGCGAGGCGCAGGCGGCCGAGCTGATCCGCGCAGCGCAACTGGCCGAGTTCCGCGAACAGATGGATGAGGAACTGGCGCGCAGCGGATTGCACGCGGGCCGGCTGGCCCGCCACCTGCAGCAGCGCCTGGCCGTGCCGCGCCACGACGGCTGGCAGTTCGGCCTGGAGGATGGACACCTGGATGCAAGCCGGCTGGCGCAACTGGTCAGCGATCCGCAGCAGCGCGCCATCTTCAGGAACGAGCTGCCGCGCCCCGTCAGCGATGCGGCCGTGGCCCTCCTGCTGGACTGCTCGGGCTCGATGAAGGCGCATGCGCGCCCGCTGTCCCTGTTGGTGGACCTGCTGGGTCGCGCGCTGTCCATGGCCGGCGTGCCGGTGGACGTGCTGGGCTTTTCCACCCAGGCCTGGAACGGCGGCCGCGCCCGCCGCGACTGGCAGCGCGCGGGCCAGCCCCACATCCCGGGGCGGCTCAACGAGCGGCTGCACATCGTCTTCAAGGATGCCGCCAAACCCTGGCGCCACGCCCGCCACGGCATTGCCGCGCTGCGCAGGCCCGACCTGTTCCGCGAGGGCGTGGACGGCGAGGCCGTGGAATGGGCCTGCGAGCGGCTGCTGGCGCGGCCCGCGCAGCGCCGCATCCTGCTCGTCATCTCGGACGGCTGCCCCATGGACACGGCCACGCACCAGGCCAACGACGAGCACTACCTGGACCAGCACCTGCGCCAGGTCATCGCCCGGCACGAGCGCGCGGGCGACGTGCAGATCCGCGCGCTGGGCGTGGGGCTGGACCTGGGCGTGTTCTACCGGCGCAGGCTGGCGGCGGACCTGCGCGAGCAGATCGATGAAGCCCTGCTGATGGACGTGGCGGAGTTGATCTGCCGGCCGTGATGCCCCCCGCGATAGCGACTTCGCTCAGTCCCCATCCCGCCCGGGTGGGACTGCAGATCTAGCGGACCTGCGCGACAAAGTCGCTCACCAACCGCGCAAACTCCACGGGCATTTCCACGGCACTCAAATGCGCGGCGGGCAGCGACACCAGCTGCGCGCCCGGAATCTGCGCCTGCATGTCCTCGGACAGGGCAGGCGGCGTGGCCTCATCGCGACTGCCCGCAATGAGCAGCGCGGGGCAGGCGATGCGCCGATTGCTCTCGCGAAAATCGATGCCGCCCACGGCCGCACAGGCGGCCGCATAGGGCTTGGCCGCCAAAGCCTCCAGCCCTGCGCGCAAGGTGGCCACGCGGGCCGCCTGCCCGGTGCGGAACTCGGGGGTGAACCAGCGCTGCATGGCGCCGTCGGCAATCACCGCCACGCCCTGGTCGTGCACGGTGGCAATGCGCGCCTGCCAGCCCGCGCGCGCGGCCTCGTCGTAGTAGCTGGCCGAATTGGCGATGGTGATGCTGCGCACCAGCGCCGGATGGCGCACGGCCAGGGCCTGGGCCGTCATGCCGCCCATGGACAGGCCCACGAAGTGCACCGGCCCCTGGCCCAGCGCCTCGATCACGCCGGCTGCGTCGTCTGCCAGGTCGTTCATGTCGAAAGCCTCGCCGATGGCGGGCGAGCGGCCGTGGCCCCGGTGGTCGTAGCGCACCACGGTGAAGCGGTCTTCCAGCGCCTGGGCAACGCCGTCCCACATCTGGAGGTCACAACCGAGCGCGTGGCTCAGAACGAGGGCCGGGCCTTGGCCCTGCTGCACAACATGGAGTTTCGACATGGCGGTCACTGCTTGGGGAAAAGGCGATTATGGGATGGCCCATGCGGGCGGGCGGCTACGGATACCACGCATATCCGGCATCTCAGCCCCATAATCCCCAGCCATGCACGCCCTGCGCAACTCCGTCTCGTTGGCCCGCCTGGTCATGGCGTGGTTCGCGTTGACGCTGGGCCTGGCCATTGCATCGCCCCTGGTGCACCCGCAGGCCATGGAGCTGGTCTGCACGGCTGGCGGCAGCGTCAAGCTGGTCGTGGTCAACGGTGAAGAAGGGCAGGCGGTGTCTGCCCAGCATTCGCTGGACTGCCCGCTGTGCCTGGCAGTGACGCCGCCGCCCGCGCATGTCTCCCCCTCCTGGGCACAACCGCAGCCGCTGGGCCGCGCGCTGCAGCCCATCGTCTCTGCCCGCATTGCCTCCCTGGTCGGCGCGCCGCTGCCGCCGCGCGGGCCTCCCTTGCTGCTGCTGATCGCCTGAGCCCTCGGCTGCTGTGCAGCGCTGTCCCGCGCTGTCTGGCCGCTGGCCTGTCTCAGAACATTGCCGCACCGGCCGGGCGCAGCCTTGGCGGTGCGGCTTCGCCAAGATTCCACGCAGGGAAGCCATGTTCCGTTCCGATTGCCATGCGGCGCCGCAGCGCGCCGCCGATTTTTCTTCGACCCTCCCATCCGTTGCTTGCGTTGCCCTGTCTCGCCGTGCCTGCCTTGGCGGCGGCCTGGCCGCACTGGCGCTGCTGGCCGGCTGCAAGCCCGCCACCGTGCCGTTCAAGGGCATCGACCTGACCGGCGCGCAGTACGGCAGGGACTTCCGCCTGCGCGATGCCGATGGGCGCGAGCGCACGCTGGCCGACTTCAAGGGCCAGGCCCTGATGGTCTTTTTCGGCTTCACCCAATGCCCCGATGTCTGCCCCACGGCGCTGACGCGCGCGCTGGAAATACGCGAGCTTCTGGGCGCCGATGGTGCCCGCCTGGCCGTGGCCTTCATCACCATCGATCCCGAGCGCGATACGGCCCAGGTGCTCAAGGCCTATGTGGGCGCCTTCGACCCCGGCTTTGTCGCGCTGCGCGGCGACGAGACGCAGACGGCCGAGGTTGCCAGGGAATTCAAGGTCTTCTACAAGAAGGTGCCCACGGGTGCGTCCTACACCATGGACCACTCGGCCATCACCTATGTCTTCGATCCCGAGGGCCGGCTGCGCGTGGCGTTCCGCCATGAGCAGGACGCGCAGGACTGCGCGGCCGATCTGCGGCAGATCCTGGGGGCTGCATGAAGAGCTTTGCACTTTCTCTGGCCGGCGCCGCAGGCCTTTGCGCGGCATCCTCCGCCCTGGCCCAGGCAGAACCTGTTCTTGCGGATGTGGAGGTGCGCGCCCGCGGCGCCGCCGCCACGGCCGAGGCCCGCGCCGCGCAGGCCGTGCAGGCTGCGCGCGATGAGCTGTCGCAGCGCGCAGGCGGCACGGCCGTCATCGATGCAGCCAGCTACGCGGCCGGGCGTGCCAGCACCGCCGCCGATGCACTGGCCTACGCGCCGGGCGTGCTCGCACAGACGCGCCACGGCCCCGAGACGCGGCTGTCCATCCGGGGCTCGGGCGTGCAGCGCGGCTACCTGATGCGCGGCATACAGCTGTACCAGGACGGCATACCGCTGAACCAGGCCGATGGCGCGGCGGACTTCCAGTCCATCGACCCCATGGCGGCCCAGCATGTCGAGGTCTGGCGTGGCGCCAATGCGCTGGAGTACGGCGCCAGCAGCCTGGGCGGCGCGATCAACTTTGTCTCGCCGACCGGGTTGACGGCGCCTGCCGCATCGCTGCGGCTGCAGGCCGGATCGTTCGGCCAGCGGCAGGCCCAGGCCCAGCTGGCGGGCCGTGGCGAGCGGGTGGATGGCCTTCTGAACTTCAGCCGCAGCGAGCAGGACGGCTGGCGCGAACAGTCGGCCTGGCGCACGCAGCGCCTGTCCGGCAATGTGGGCCTGCAGCTCACCGATACGCTGGAGCTGCGCGCCTTCCTGTCCCATGTGGATGCCGACATGCAAATGCCCGGCAGCCTCACGCGCGCGGCCATGCTGGCCAATCCGCGCCAGGCCGCGCCCGGCTATGTGGCGCAGGACGCCGGCAACAACTACCGCCAGACGCGCGGCGCCCTGCGCATGGACTGGCAGCCGCGCGAAGGCCTGCGCTGGACCACTTCGCTGTTCGCGGCGCAGCGCGACCGTTTCCACCCCATGACCATGGGCATCGTCCAGCAGGACATGCGCGACACGGGCCTGGACTCGCGCCTGGTGGCCGAGCTGGGGCGGGGCGGTGGCCTCACGCGCAGGCTGGTGCTGGGCTTTTCCAGCGCGCAGCTCGATGGCGATGAATGGCGCTACACCAATGCGGGCGGCGCGGCCGGCACGTCCACGGGGCGCACGCGCGTGAAGGCGCAGCAGGACGTGGTCTATGGCGAATACAGCCATGGCCTGAGCACCCGCTGGACGCTGCAGGCCGGCCTGCAGTTCGTGCGCGCCCAGCGCCGCCAGGACAATCTGCTGGTGCCCGCCTCCAGCTACGACGTGGATTTCAGCCACACCTCGCCCAAGCTGGGCCTGCTGTTCGCGGCCACGCCCACGTCGCAGTGGTACGCCAACATCAGCGGCAGCTTCGAGGCACCGCCCATTGGCGAGCTGGTCTACCAGCCTTCGCTGCCGCTGGGGCGCGCGCAAAGCGCAACCACGGTGGAGGCCGGCTGGCGCGGCCACGGCGAGGCCCTGGCCTGGGACGCCGCCATCTACCACTCGCGCGTGCGCCGCGAACTGCTGGCGCTGACCGACGCCAGCGGCGCGGCCCTGGGCACCACCAATGCCGACCGCACCATCCACCAGGGGCTGGAGCTGTCCATGCAGGCACGGCTTGCGCCGCGCTGGTCGCTGCGCACCCAGTACCTCTACAGCGACCTGCGCTTTGACAACGACGCCGTCTACGGCCGCCGCCGCCTGGCCGGCATTCCACCGCACCTGCTGCGGGCCGAGCTGCAGTGGAAGGCCACGCAGCAGGTCACGGTCGCGCCTGGCCTGGAGTGGCTGCCCTCGCGCACCTGGGTGGACCATGCCAACACCGTGGCCTCCGATGGCTATGCGCTGCTCAACCTGCGCTTGAGCGGGGCGCTGGGCGATGGCTGGAGCTGGTTCGTCGAAGGCCGCAACCTGACCGACCGGCGCTATGCCGCGACCACGGCCGTACAGGCCAATGTGCGCGGCGTGGACGGTGCCTATTACTTTCCCGGAGATGGCCGGGCCGTGTACGCGGGCCTGAGCTGGCGCATGCCCTGAGGGGGCCGGGCGCAGCGCCGAAAGGCGCCGCCGCCATGGCGTGCGACCTGGCATGGAGTGCTCTTGCCTTGTGCTAAAAATGGGCCGGTCCATCCACCCCGATGCCCATCCAGCAAGTAGGAAAGGGACACCCGGCGCCATGAAGAGGCTTCTTTCCGACAAGGTGCTCCTGCGCCTGGTGCTCGGCAACCTGCTGGTGGCCGGCCTGCTGGGCCTGGCCACCTGGTTGAGCCTGCGCGCCAACCACCAGGCCGACCTGGACCTGGGCGTGGCCGTCACCCGGAACCAGGCCCGCAGCCTGAGCCTGGAGCTGAACGCCGAGATGCGGCTGGTGGACAACGCCCTGGCCACCGTCGCGGGCCGCTACCGCAGCCGGAGTCTGGAAGGCGCGGACGTGGCGGCGCTGGCCCTCTATGAAATCCTGCAGGAGCAGCGCGCTCTCGTTCCCTTCGTCACGGCGCTGCGCGTCACCGACGCCAATGGCCAGGTCCTGCAGAGTGCGAACGAGGAGGAGCCGTCATTTTCCGTGGCCGAGCGAGGCTACTTCGACCGGGCGCGCAACACCGACCGCATGGTGGTCTCCGACCCACTGGTCAGCCACTCCTTCAAGAAATGGGCCATCGTGCTGGCGCGGCGGCTGCAATCCGGCGATGGGGATTTCCAGGGCATCGTCTACGCGGTCGTCGCGGCCGAGCATTTCCAGTCGCTGTTCCGCCGCCAGGCCTTCGGGCCCGACAGCGCCATTGCGCTGCGTTCGGACAAGGATCTGCTGGTGGCCCGCTACGCGGCCGGCGATCCCCAGCCCATGGCCGGCATCGGCGGCTCGGAAGTCTCGGGCGAGTACCACCGGGCCCTGGCCGATGACCGGGAGCTTGGCTGGTACATCACGCCCACGCTGCTCGATGGCGTGGAGCGCATCACGGCCTACCAGCGCCTGACCGGCTACCCGCTGACCGTCTTCACCGGCCTGGGCACGGAAAGCTACCTGGCGGGGTGGCGTGCATCGGCCTGGCGTGCCTGGGCGCTCACGGGCCTGAGCATCGCGCTGATCGCGCTGGGCTCGGTCAGCCTCTATCTGCTGCAGCAGCGCGAACGCGTGGCACGCATCCGGCTCGCCGAGCTGCTGCGCCAGCAGGAACTGTTCATGGACAACGACCTCATCGGCATCGCCCGCCTGCGCGAGCGCCGGCTGCTGTGGACCAACCAGGCCCTGCAGCGCATGCTCAAGCGCCCGGCCGGCGAGCTGCTGGACCACTCGGCGCGCATCCTCTACCCGGACGAGGAGACCTACGAGCGCTCCGGCGAACTGGCCTATGGCGCACTGCGCTCCAGCGGCAAATGCCACGCCCAGATGCAGCTGCAGACCAGCGATGGCAGCCTGCTCTGGGTCGATGTCAGCGGCGCGGGCCTGGCCGATGGCGAATCGATATGGGTCTTCGTGGACATCGACGCCCTCAAGCGCGGCGAGCAGGCGGCCCAGCACCAGGCATTGCACGACGTGCTGACCGGCCTGGCCAACCGCCGCGCGCTGCAGGCGCGGCTGCAGCGCGCGCTGGCCCAGGCCAGCGGCCCCGGCCAGCTGGCCGTCTGCTTCATGGACCTGGACGGCTTCAAGCAAGTCAACGACACCGAAGGCCACGACGCCGGCGATGAAGTGCTGCGCATCATCGCCCGCCGCCTCACCACCCAGGCCCGCGAAACCGACTGCGTCGCCCGCCTGGGCGGAGACGAGTTCGTGCTGCTGCTGGACGAACTGGCCTCGGCCGACGACGCCCGGCAGATCATGCAGCGCTGCCTGGCCGCCATCCGCCAGCCCATCCGCCTGCACAGCGGCGCCACCGTGCAGGTCGGCGCCAGCATGGGCATTGCCCTCAATGCCTCCCGGGAAGATGCCACCCAGCTCCTGCAGCGCGCCGACGAGGCCATGTACGCGGCCAAGCGCGCGGGCAAGGGGAGGATAGTGGTGGCGGGCGGGTAGGGACTTGGGGGCTATGCCGCCGCTGTGATTGCGGCAGTTGTCCGGGCGGAGGGGGCCGTGGGCTCAACAAGGCAAGGCCTTGAATGCCGAACCAAAAGTCACCGCCGGGGCGGTCACCAAAGGCCGGGCGGCAGACCCGGCCTTTTCTCTTCTTGCATTCGTTTTTCAGCGCTCGGCCTTTTCAATCCATATCCGGATCCTCGTCGCAGCCCGAGCCATTGACGGAGCACATGGAACCTATCTTGATTTTCCGCATGGGCTGCTTGGCCAGCCTTTCACAGCGCGACATTTGCTCGGCATACATATCGTCCATGTGCGTGCCGTCAATCATGATCACCCCATTGCGAATGATGGGCTTCGCCTGACCATCGGCAAGGGCGAAGGCCATTTTCCTGAGAAGAAAACCGGCATGGTGGCAAGGGCCCAGGGCCATGGCAATCCTGGCCATTTCAGGATCAGGAACGCGATTTTTGGCCTGCATCAGGCTGTCCATCTTTTCCATGAAAGCCCCGTCGTTCTGCGCGATCTGCCCCACCAGCTTGGTCATGCCCGCCTGATTGCGCTTTTTCACAAGATCCGCGATCTGGTCCTCCAGGCGTCTTGCCGCAGCGGCATCACCGAATGCAGTCAGAGAGGCAGATAGTGCATCGTTCTCGGCCGCCGATACTCCGTTCGGCACACACAGTACAGCGCTCGCAGCCAGCAAGGCGGCCATGATCCGGCGAGTCCGGATTGCGCCTTGCGGCCGCAGGCGTCCTCCCAATGCAATGGTGTTCATGTTCTTTGAAGATGGATTGAAATGAAAAATCTCCATAGCGCAGGCGCAGTGGAGAAGAGTGGCTTGGGCGGGAATGGCCAAGCCGCCGAACTCTATCTCAATATGCGAATGGATAGCCAGGCATCTGCCAGTCAATTGCTTTGTCGCACCACCAGCTCATAACCCAGATCCAGGCTTGGCGATTCCCCGGCCTCTGCGCGCATCCATTGCAGCAGCATGCGTGCACCTTCGGTGCCCACGCGGCCAAGCGAGCGGGAAGGGGTGGATTGTGGTGGCGGGTGGGCAGGGCTATGGAGGCCGTGCCGCTGCTGTGATCGGGGCAGTTGCCGGGGCAGGTGGGGCCTTGGGCTCAACAAGGCAAGACTTCGAATGCCGAACCAAAAGACGATGCAAGGCCGTTGATGGCCCGTGTGCACACACGTGCCCGGTTGAATGCGATGTCGCACAGCAGCGCGATGGCAAAGGCCAGATAGGCCATGTAGGCCAGGCCGATGTAGCTGCCAAACACAATGGTGTGCAGCCAGTCCTGGGCGAACAGATACAGCGTGGCAGTCACCGCCGAGGCGGTCACCAGCACGATGGCGGGCAGTGCCAGCTGCAGCCCCGCCCGCCTGCGTCGCGCCGTCACGCCGGCCAGGGCCAGAAACACCAGCGCATTGGACGCAGTGAAGATCCTGGACTCTCGCACCAGGCTGGCCGTGGTCTGGTGGTAGGCCGACTCGATGAATTCCACCAGCCGGGCGCGCATCTGGATCAGCGATGCCAGCTGGGTGGCTTGGCGCTGCTGCGTGTAGACGGCATTGCGCTTGCGGCATTCGCAGTCAGCACGGCGCATGTCGGTCATGACCGAAGCCAGCTTGTCGGGAATGCCTGCCTCGATCTCGCGCCGCACTGCGGCGATCTCGCCATCTGTCCTGCCAAGCGCTTTCTGGGCCAGGCCCGCCATGCGCGAGCCTGTCAGCGTATCCAGCTGGGTGCCCAGCCTGCGCTCGATCTCGATGCGGATGATCTCCTTGCCCAGGCTCTCGACCAGCAATGGCGAGGAAAACGACAGGGCGAAGGCTGCGCCGAACACAAGCGTGCCCAGGATGCCGAAGCAAAGAATGAGGGTTCGCATGCGCAAGCGGTGCCGTGGCTTGTCAACCCTTGCGCGGCGCCATGCCCAGCGTGGCCAGCAGCCCCGCGCAGGCGTCTTCCACCAGGTCCAGCACGTCTTCGAAACCCCGGTCGCCGCCGTAGTAGGGGTCGGGCACTTCGCGCGCGGTGTGCTCGGTGCAGAACTCCGTCAGCCGCTGTACGCGGTGCCATTCGGACTCGGGGCAGATCCTGCGCGCGGCGGATTCGTTGGCGCCATCCATCACCAGCACCTGGTCGAATGCCGTGAAGTCCTCGGCCCGCAGCTGCCGCGCGCGCTGCTGCGAAAGGTCATAGCCGCGCCGCGCGGCATGGGCCTGGGAGCGGCGGTCGGGTGCCTCGCCCACGTGGTAGCCGTGCGTGCCTGCGGAGTCCACTTCGATGCGGCCCGCCAGGCCCGCGTCGGCCACCATTTTCTCGAGCACGCCATGGGCCGTGGGGCTGCGGCAGATGTTCCCTGTGCAGACCATGAGGATTCTTTTCCTCTTTGTGGCTGGCCTGCTGCCAGCTGACTGTTCCCGAATCTGTTCCATAAACCTCCCTGTGGGTAACGGGCTTCACGACATCTCGATGGCCTGCGATGCCAAGGCGCTCGCCGGCATTTTCCACGCCCCGCACCTGATCTGCCGGGCCGCTTATGCTGCGCCCATGGTGGAACTGCTTTGTTTCTGGATGGCCCGGGTGGGTGCGGCCCTGCTGGAGTTGCGGTTGCTGCGCAGCAGCGACGGTGGCTTCAGGGTGATGCTCATCACGGCGGCCATCGTGGTCATCGTGTGCCTGGCGTTGCTGTCCCTTTACGCCTGAGCCCGCAGGACGGGCACGGGCAGGCGCCCTGTCGGGCGGATTTCATGGTGCCGCGCCGCCGGCATGGGACGTGGCTGAACTCAATGCAGCGCCATCTTGCATGCCAGTGCGGATTCTTCGATCACGGCGGAATCGATGCATCAATCATGTGCGGCCCGGTGATCTTCTGCGACGGGATCCAGACCAGATAGGACCTCCACATGCCCCGATCATTGCAGTACACAAGGTACTCGCCTGGGTCCAGGCGGCTCTCCCGGTATTGGAATTGCACGCAGCCGATAGCTTGGTTCTTGCCCAGCGCGATGGCGATGTCTCGGCTGAAATCAGTTTTCCACGGACCGGGATAGCGCTCGGTGAGCGGCACACTTTTCGGCGCGGGCACAAGGAAGGCAACGGCCAAAAACGCTGCGGCGATCACTGCCGCTGCTCTCAGTTTGTTGTTCATCTCTGTCTTGATCGGGCCTCTGCAGTCAAACAATGCGCAAGGACATGCCCGCCTTTTTGGGCAGCAGGGAGGGTTCGAACCCATAGCGGCGATAGAACTCCGGCGTGCCGTGGTCGGCCATGAGGCTGACATAGGCCGTGGGCAGGGCATTGCCGTGGATGTACTGCATCAGGCGCTGCATGATGAGGTGGCCCAGGCCCTTTTTCTGGTGCCCGGGGATGACGGCGATGTCCACGATTTCGAAGAAGCACCCGCCGTCTCCGATCACGCGGCCTATTCCAACCGGCGTTGCATCGGCATAGACGACCACGCTGAACAGGCCGTTTTTCAGGCCGATGGCGGCCGCCTCGGGCGACTTGCGGCTCAGGCCGGCAGCCAGCCGGATCTGGATGTAGTCCTGGACGGCGGGGACGTGGTCTTCAATGCGGTAGTTCATGGATGGTGAGGGCGCCAGAGGCATATCGGAGGATCGGCAGAGCGCCATCATAGGCAGGCGTCTGCCCGATGCCCAAGGCAGAGCTTTCGGCCAGGCCGGCCCTGGTGACTGCGTTGGAGTGCGCTTGCACCGTATCCAGCGCACGCCGTGCAGCTCGGCGCGCAGCAGGCTGGGGAACAGCGTTGCGCCTACGTTGCAGGTCTCGCGCGCATCTTGTCACAGCAGCCGCTGCATGGCAGGGGACATGTGAGCCGATGCGCCACAAGACAAACAGCCGCCTGGTCTGCGCACTGGCGCAATCGGTCCCACAGAATGAAGTCATCGCAACAGTGAGCGGACGGCTTCCAGATGGACCAGGCAATGCAAGAAGTGAGATGTGCCAGTTGCAATCGCAAGCTGGCCATGGGGATCTTCCTGCAACTGAGTATCAAGTGCCCGCGCTGCGGGACGCTGAATTCATTGAGGGTCGATCAGAGCCCCCCATTCGAGTGCCATCGAGCGCCTTCCTGTCATCAAGAAAGGTCATCGATATGACAATCCACGCAACCACCATAGTTCCCATTGGTACCGAATACGTGGCATCGGCATCCGGCATCCAGATCCCACAGGGAGCATCGTATGGCCAGATCCAACGCCCGGGCACCAACCTGCAGACCGAGTACACGGTTGCTCTCTTCGAATCGCCCTGTCCGGCAAGCATTGCGGTGAACGACTCGCGGCACACGATTGCAATGGATGTGATTTTCACGGGGGATGCGCTCAGCAAGTCCGGCAGCCATCTGGTGCTGGCATCGCGGCACAAGGGCGGCACCTACAAACAGGCTGGAGATCATCGTTCTGCAGCCATCATCGCTGGCGAACTGTGGGGCGAAGGCGTTGTGGGTCTCGAAGAGATCGAGATCGAC
Source organism: Delftia sp. DLF01 (assembly GCF_014852125.1). Classification (NCBI taxonomy): domain Bacteria; kingdom Pseudomonadati; phylum Pseudomonadota; class Betaproteobacteria; order Burkholderiales; family Comamonadaceae; genus Delftia; species Delftia sp. DLF01. The sequence goes on along the minus strand of NZ_JACVAZ010000002.1, from coordinate 280,466 downwards.
ACTAATCGGCTGAATAAACACCACGGCAACTCCGCTGCGAACCAGCTCCAAACCGGGAAGTGGTATCGAATGGCCATCGAAACCGTGGCACAAGGAGGTGGTGTACTGCTTGACGGTCGGGTTTGGGACGCCTTCACTGGAGCACTGATCTATACGACCACTCCCGTATGGTCGGCTTTTCCGACCAGCTACAACATCCACAACCAGCGAGTTCTGCTGTCAGCGGTGTCTTTTGGAACGGGGGGATTCAGGTATTCAAACCTGAAGAGTTATTGGTCCAACGGCAGCGAGTGGGTGTCCAACCCGTAAGGCTTCAAAGCCCACCACACGCGGGCTTTTGACGTGCCCCTCAGTGCAGCGCGACCATCAACTGCCCATTCTCATTGCGCACCGCATGGGCGCGCACGGAGTGCTCGGGCGCCTCCAGGCATTCGCCGGTGGCCAGGTCGAAGTGGTGCTTGTAGATGGGCGAGGCGACGACGACGCGCTCGCCCAGGCTGCCGACCAGGCCGCGCGCGAGCACGCTGGCGCCGCAGCGCGGGTCCACGTTGTCTATGGCGTAGAAGCGGTCTTCGCCAAGGCGAAAGACCGCCACATGCCGGCCTTCGACCAGCGCGCAGACCCCCGTGTCGGGGACGATGTCGCGGGTGGCGCAGACGGGCATCCACTGTTCTTGGGCGGGGTGTGTCATGGCGGTGCCTTGTCGGTGGTGTGGGTGCGGGCCGGGATCAGGCCTGGATCAGGCCTGGATCAGACCAGGGCCTCGCTGCGCTCTTCGCTGCGCGCCGGGCGGATCTGGCCGCGCTCCTGCACGAAGACGATGTGCTCGTCGGGCTGGTCGCTGTTGATGAAGCTGCGAAAGCGCTGGCGCACTTCGGGCGTGGTGACGGCGGTCTTCCACTCGCACTGGTAGGTGTCCACCACATGCTGCATCTGGGCCTCCAGTTCGGCGCCCAGGCCCAGGCTGTCGTTGACCACCACGTCCTTGAGGTAGTCCAGGCCGCCTTCCAGGTTTTCGCGCCAGGTGCTGGTGCGCTGCAGGCGGTCGGCCGTGCGCACGTAGAACATCAGGAAGCGGTCGATGAGCTGCAGCAGCCTGTCCTTGGACAGGTCGGAGGCGATCAGCTCGGCATGGCGCGGCTTCATGCCGCCGTTGCCGCAGACGTAGAGGTTCCAGCCCTTGTCGGTGGCGATCACGCCCACGTCCTTGCCCTGGGCCTCGGCACATTCGCGCGTGCAGCCCGAGACGCCGAACTTGATCTTGTGCGGCGCGCGCAGGCCCTTGTAGCGGTTTTCCAGCTGCACGGCCAGGCCCACGCTATCGTCCACGCCGTAGCGGCACCAGGTGGAGCCCACGCAGCTTTTGACGGTGCGCAGCGACTTGCCGTAGGCATGGCCGGACTCGAAGCCGGCGGCAATCAGCTCCTCCCAGATCAGCGGCAGCTGCTCCACGCGGGCGCCGAACAGGTCCACGCGGGCGCCGCCCGTGAGCTTGGTGTAAAGGCCGTATTTCTTGGCCACCTGGCCGACGGCGATCAGGCCGTCCGGTGTGACCTCGCCGCCGGGCATGCGCGGCACCACGGAGTAGCTGCCGTCCTTCTGGATGTTGCCCAGGTAGTAGTCGTTGCTGTCCTGCAGGCTGGCGAGCTGCGGCTGCAGCACGAACTCGTTCCAGCACGAGGCCAGGATGCTGGCGGCCAGCGGCTTGCAGACATCGCAGCCCAGGCCCTTGCCGTGGCGGTGCAGCAGCTCGTCGAAGGTCTTGATGCCGCCCACGCGCACCAGGTGGTACAGCTCCTGGCGCGAGTGCGGGAAATGCTCGCAGACATGGTTGTTGACGGCCATGCCGCGCCGGGCCATCTCGGCCTTCATGACCTGGGTGGCCAGGGGCACGCAGCCGCCGCAGGTGGCGCCAGCCTGGGTGCAGGCCTTGAGCTCGGCCATGGTGCAGGCGCCTTCGCCCACGGCCGCGCAGATCTGCGCCTTGGTGACGTTGTTGCACGAGCAGATCTGCGCCGTGTCGGGCAGGGCGTCCACGCCCAGGCCGGGCTTGGCCTTGCCGTCGCTGGAGGGCAGGATGAGGAACTCGGGCTCTTCGGGCAGCGCGATGCTGTTGAGCGTCATCTGCAGCAGCGTGCCGTACTCATCGGCATTGCCCACCAGCACGGCGCCCAGCAGCTGGCGGCCGTCCTCGCTGACCACGATCTTCTTGTAGACCTGCTTGCGCTCGTCGATGAACTGGTAGTTGCGGCTGCGCGGCGTCTTGCCCTGGGCGTCGCCGATGCTTGCCACATCCACGCCCATGAGCTTGAGCTTGGTGCTGAGGTCGGCCCCGCCGAAGGCGGCCTCGGCCTCGCCCGCAATGTGGCGGGCCGCCACGCGCGCCATGTCGTAGCCGGGTGCCACCAGCCCGAAGGTCTGCTCGCGCCAGGAGGCGCATTCGCCAATGGCGTAGACGCTGCGGTCGCTGGTGCGGCAATGGTCGTCCACGGCCACGCCGCCGCGCGGGCCTATGGCCAGGGCGCATTGGCGGGCGATCTCGTCGCGCGGGCGGATACCGGCGGAGAAGACGATCATGTCGGTTTCCAGGTGCGTGCCGTCGGCAAACACCATGCGGTGGCGCGCCGTGGCGCCGTCGGTGATCTCCAGCGTATTGCGGCCCGTGTGCACCTGCACGCCCAGGTCCTCGATCTTGCTGCGCAGCACGCGGCCGCCGCCGTCGTCCACCTGCACGGCCATCAGGCGCGGGGCGAACTCGACCACATGGGTCTCCAGGCCCAGGTCGCGCAGGGCCTTGGCGCATTCCAGGCCCAGCAGGCCGCCGCCCACCACCACGCCGGTTCTGGAGCGCGCGGCCGATGCCTGCATGGCCTCCAGGTCCTCGATGGTGCGGTAGACAAAGCAGTGCGGCCGGTCGCGCCCCGGCACGGGCGGCACGAAGGGCGCCGAGCCTGTGGCCAGCACCAGCCGGTCGTAGGGGATGATTTCGCCATCGGCCGTGGTCACGGTGCGCTCGCGCCGCTCCACGGCTGCCGCCCTGGCCGCCAGGCGCAGCGTGAAGCCGCTGGCCTCGAAGAAGCCGGGCGCCACCAGGCTCAGGTCCTCGGCGCTCTTGCCGGAGAAGAATTCCGACAGGTGAACACGGTCGTAGGCGGCGCGCGGCTCCTCGCACAGCACGGTGACGTTCGCGTCTGCCACGCCCAGGGCATGCAGCTGCTCGAGAAATTTGTGGCCCACCATGCCGTGGCCGATCACAACGATGTTCATCTGGCGTCCTGCGTTGCGCATCCAGTGTTTTGCGGGCCGCAGGCCAGGGCCAGCGGGTCAGGGCAGTCAATGCAAGTGCCGTGCCAGCACCGCGGCGCGGTGCCTGCCCGTGGTGCACGCTGTCTGGTGCGCAGACAGCGTGCACCGCAATGCGCCCGCCGCACCGTGCAGGGGCGGGGTGCGCCGTGGTGGTGCGTCAAGTGCGATCAAGTGCGCCAAGTGCGCCAGGAACGCTGGGTGCGTCAGGCGCGAGGCAGTCCCTGCGCGCGGCTGCGCCAGGCCTCGGGCGCGCAACCGAATTGCGCAGCGAACCAGCGCGTGAAGGCGCTGTGGCTGGCATAGCCGAGCATGGACGCGATCTGGCCCACGCTGTAGTGGGGATGGTCCAGGTAGCGCAGGGCCAGTTCGTGGCGCACTTCGGTCAGCAGCTCGCTGAAGCTCAGGCCTTCGCGGTCCAGTTCGCGCTGCAGCGTGCGCAGGCTGCGCCCCATGCCCTGCGCCACGCCTGCGCAGGTGGCGTTGCCCGAGGGCAGCAGCAGGTAGATGACCCTGCGCGCCTGGTGCCCCACGGAGGCGGCACGGTGGGCCGGCATGACCTCCACCAGCCGCAGCGCATAGCGCGCCAGCGCGGGGTCGGCCAGCGGGTTGGGCTCGTCCAGGTCGGCGGCGCGGCAGGCGATGCCGTTGAACTCGGCGCCGAACGTGATGCGGCAGCGGAACATGCGGCGGTGCTCGGACAGGTCGGCCGGTGGCGCGTGGCTGAAGCTGACGCCCTGCGGCCTCCAGCGCTCGCGCAGCAATGCCTCGCACATGCGCCACAGCACGCCCATGGCCAGTTCCACGGACTGGCGCATGGCGCCGTGCAGGACGAAGTCCTCGCGCAGGATGACGATGTCCCCTGCATCCTCCAGGTGGATCAGCAGCGATTCGTTGACCAGGTGCATGTGCGCGACCAGCGTGTCCAGCGCATGGCGCAGCGTGGGCTGGTGCAGCAGCAGCAGGCTCACGGCGCCGAAGCTCGACAGCTGGCGGTGCCGGGCCATGCGCAGGCCCAGGGACTCGCAGCCCGTGGACTGGGCCGCGTCTTCCAGCAGGCGCGCGACGATGGCCACGTCGATCAGCTGGTCCTGCTCGCGCAGCAGCGCGGGCCGCAGGCCGGCCTGGCGCAGTGCCTTGTCGGGGTCGCCGCCCAGTTCGCGCATGACGTCCGAAAAATGGGTCAAGGCCGCCGCGCGCACCATGGTGACCATGCTTGCCCTCCTGTCAGTCCGTGCCCTGGTGGCACGAAATGCAAAGAGGATGGCATGGCTTGCATAGTCCGCGGAACCGGGTTTTCCTACATTGCAGAGACCGGCCCCACGCCGGGCGGACCGTGCCGCCACGGGCCTTCACAACAATGACAGGAGACAGGCATGCGCATAGAGCCCATGACATGCGCCATCGGCGCCGAATTGCTCGGCGTGCGGCTGGCCGACGCGGTGCGCGACGACGCGCTTTTCTCGGAGATCCGGGCGGCGCTGCTGCGCCACAAGGTGCTGTTCCTGCGCGACCAGGGCCTGGCGCGCGCCGAGCACGTGGCCTTTGCGCGGCGCTTCGGCGAGCTGGAGGACCATCCGGTGGCCGGCAGCGACCCCGAGCATCCGGGCCTGGTGCGCATCTACAGGACGCCCGAGCAGCCCAACGACCGCTACGAGAATTCCTGGCACTGCGACGCCACCTGGCGCGAGGCGCCGCCCATGGGCTGCGTGCTGCACTGCGTGGAATGCCCGCCCGTGGGCGGCGACACCCTGTGGGCCAACATGGCGCTGGCCTACGAACGCCTGCCGGACGCCGTCAAGGCGCTGATCGCGCCGCTGCGCGCGCGCCACAGCATCGAATGCACGTTCGGTGCGGCCATGCCCATCGAAAGGCGGCTGGCGCTCAAGGCCCAGTACCCCGATGCCGAGCATCCCGTGGTCCGCACCCATCCCGAGACCGGCGAGAAGGTGCTGTTCGTGAACGGCTTCACCACGCATTTCACCAATTTCCACACGCCCGCCAATGTGCGCGTGGGCCAGGACTTCACGCAGGGTGCCTCCGGCCTGCTGCAGTACCTGATCGGCCAGGCTGCCATACCCGAGTACCAGGTGCGCTGGCGCTGGCGGGCGGGCAGCGTGGCGATCTGGGACAACCGCGCCACCCAGCACTACGCGGCCATGGACTACCCGCCCAGCCACCGGAAGATGGAGCGCGCGGGCATCGTCGGCACGCCGACCTTCTGAAACACGATCACGACACAAGGAGACATGCCATGAATTTTCTCGACGGCCACCTGTTCCCCGAAAACCAGCAGCCCCTGATCATCACGGCCGCGCCCTATGCGCCCTCGTGGCTGCCCTCGGACTTTCCCGGCGAGATCGCCGTGACCATGGACGAGCAGATCCAGAAGGCCGTGGACTGCTACAACGCCGGCGCCACCGTGCTGCACCTGCATGTGCGCGAGCTGGATGGCAAAGGCAGCAAGCGCCTGTCCAAGTTCAACGAGCTGATCGCCGGCGTGCGTGCGCGCGTGCCCGAGATGATCATCCAGGTGGGCGGATCGATCAGCTTTGCTCCCGAGACGGACGGCGCGGCCGCCAAGTGGCTGTCCGACGACACGCGCCACATGCTGGCCGAGCTGGAGCCCGTGCCCGACCAGGTCACGGTGACCATCAATACCTCGCAGATGAATTTCCTGGAGCAGTTCGATGCGCGCGACATACGCGGCACCTCCATGGAGGACCCGGCCGTCTTCAATGCCTACAGGGAGATGACCGTGCCCGCCCAGCCCGGCTGGGCCGAGGAGCACATCCGGCGCCTGTCGGCCGCCGGCATCCAGAGCGCCTTCCAGTGCTACAACATCAACAGCTTCGAGTCGGTGGAGCGGCTCATGCGCCGGGGCATCTACAAGGGCCCGCTGGTGATGAACTGGGTGGCGATTGGCGGCGGCATGGACGCGCCCAGCATCTACAGCCTGGCCAACTTCGTGCGTGCCGTGCCCGACGGCGCCGTGCTCACCGTGGAAAGCTCGGTGCTCAACGTGCTGCCCGTGAACATGATGGGCATCGCCATGGGCCTGCATGTGCGCTGCGGCACCGAGGACAACCTCTGGAACCAGCGCCGCACGGCCAAGATGGGCACGGTGGCGCAGATCGAGCAGCTGGTGCGCATCGCGCGCGAGTTCGGCCGCCCCATTGCCACGGCGCAGCGGGCGCGGGAGATCTGCCGGATCGGCCAGTTCTACGGCACCGTGGACGAGACGCTGGCGGCCAACGGCTTCGCACCCAACCGCAACGGCGCCCAGCAGGGATTTCTGCGCAAGGCCGCCTGAACCGGGAGCCCACGATGCAACGCATGCCCCCCTGGACTGCCATCGCCCTGGCCGCCTCGCTGCTGGCCGGTGGCGCCCACGCCTTCGGCGACAAGCCGGTCCGGCTCATCGTGCCGGCGCCGCCCGGCGGCACCATCGATGTGTTCGCGCGCATCATCAGCGACCAGCTGGCGCAGGAGATACGCCAGCCCGTCATCGTCGAGAACCGGCCCGGCGCCGGTGGCGCCATCGCCGTCAAGCACATGCTGTCCCAGCCGGCCGACGGCAGCACGCTGCTGGTGACGGTGACCAACATCCTCACCGAGGTGCCCCATGTGCTCAAGGTCGGCTTCGACCCCATGAAGGACGTGCGGCCCGTGGCGCAGATGGCGCGCTCGGTGATGCTGTTCATCGCCTCGCCGCAGTTTCCCGCGCGCGACGGGGCCGAGGCCATCGCCTACGTGAAGGCCCACCCGGGCACGCTGTCGTTCGCCTCGTACAGCCAGGGCACGGCCTCGCAGTACGCGGGCGCCATCCTCAACAGAAGGGCCCACCTGGACATGGAGCATGTGGCCTTCCCGGGCTCGGCGCCCGCGCTGGCCCAGGTCATGGGCAACCAGATCCCGCTGATGTTCGACGGATCGGTCACCTCCAAGCCGCTGATCGCGGGCGGCAAGGTCAGGCTGCTGGCCGTGGCCTACAAGAGCCGGCTGCCCGACTACCCGCAGGTGCCCACGCTGGCCGAGCTGGGCTATCCCGAGGTGGATTTCAGCAACTGGAGCGGCGTGTTCGCCTCGGCGCAGACGCCACGCCCGCTGCTGGAGAAGATCCACGGCGCGCTGGCCCGGGTCAACGCACGCAAGGCCGTGCGCGAACGCTATGCGGGCACGGGCTTCGAGCCCGTCGAAGGCGATCGCTCGCTGGAGCAGATGTCCACCGACCTGCGCACCGAGTTCGACCGCAATGCCGAGATCGTCCGGAACTTCGACATCCGGCTCAACTGATGCAGGGCGCCCCACCCAGGCGCTACACAAGGAGACTCCATGGCAAAGGCCATACGCTTTCATACCACCGGCGGCCCCGAGGTGCTCAGGCTGGAGCATGCCGAGGCCGGCGCGCCGGGACCCGGCCAGGCGCGCGTGCGCCACAGCTTCATCGCCGTCAATTTCATCGACATCTATTTCCGCACGGGCCGCTATCCGCTGGCCCTGCCCAACGGCCTGGGCTCGGACGCCGTGGGCGTGGTCGAGGCCGTGGGGGAGGGCGTGACCGAAGTGCGGCCCGGCGACCGCGTGGGCTACCTGATGGGCCCGCAGGGCGCCTACAGCGATGTGCGCGTGATGCCGGCCGAGGTGCTGATCCCGCTGCCCGAAGGCATCAGCGACCGCACGGCGGCCACGCTGATGATGAAGGGCATGACGGCGCAGTACCTGTTCCGCCAGGTCCATCCGCTGCAGGGGGGCGAAACCATCCTCTACCACGCGGCGGCCGGTGGCGTGGGGCTGATCGCCTGCCAGTGGGCGCGTGCCCTGGGCGTGACCATGATCGGCACGGTGAGCACCGACGAGAAGGCCGCCGCCGCGCGCGCCAACGGCTGCGCCCACGTCATCGTGACCTCGCGCGAGAACACCGTCGCTCGCGTGATGGAGATCACGGGCGGCAAGGGCGTGCCCGTGGTCTATGACTCGGTGGGCAAGGACACGCTCATGGATTCGCTGGACTGCCTGCAGCCGCGCGGCCGGCTGGTCAGCAACGGCACCTCGTCGGGCTCGGTGGTGGTGGACTCCCAGTTGCTGGCCTCCAAGGGATCGATCTGGATGACGCGGCCCGCGATGGTGCACTACATCCAGCCGCGCGCCCACATGCTGGAGATGGCGCGCGAGCTGTTCGACCATGTGCTGGCCGGGCGCATCGCCAGCGAGCCCCAGCAAAGCTTTGCGCTGGCCGATGCGGCCCAGGCGCACCAGGCGCTGGAGTCGCGCCGCACCACGGGCGCGACGGTGCTGATTCCCTGAAATGGACCTGCCATGCAGACCCCTGCGCTCCATGCCTTCGGCACCGTGGCCGCAGGCCGCAGGCCCGTCACCTGCGGCCTTATCCGCAGTGCCAGCCTGCATGGCTATGCCGACCTGGTGAAAAGCCTGGGCCATGATCCCGCCGTCCTTGTGCGCGCGGCGGGACTGTCGGCGCGCCTGCTCGACGACCCGGAGACGCTGATTCCCATCCATGCCGTGCGCGAGCTGCTGGAGGTGGCCGCGCGCACCACGGGAACGCAGGATTTCGCGCTGCGCCTGGCGGCGCGGCGCAGCCTGTCCCACCTGGGCCCCATCAGCCTTGTGCTGCAGCAAGAGCCCACGCCGCGCCAGGCGCTGGACACGCTGTGCCGCTACACCGGCCGATGCATCGGCCCACCGTGCCTTCTTCGGCGTAACCCCTTTGTTTGACCAGCCTTTCAACGGCATGGTCTGCCGCCTGGCGGATCTGCAACTGCTGCGCGAATGCGGCCAGGCGCAGGGCTCGGGCGTTGCGCGCTTTGCGCGAAGCCATCTGGAGCAGGCGCTGCGCAGCCGGGGCGAAGGCATGCAGGCGGCCTGCAGGGAGCTGATCATTGCACTGCTGCCGGGCGGCCGCTGTACGGCCCAGCAGGTGGCACGCCAGCTGGGAATGGACCGCCGCACGCTGCACCGCCGCCTGCTTGCGGAGGGGCAGACTTTCTCGTCGCTGCTCGACACCATCCGCAGGGAACTGGTGCTGCGCCATCTGCAAGACGGTGGCCAGCCCCTGGGCGAGGTGGCGGGCCTGCTGGGGTTTGCCGCGCCCAGCGGCTTTTGCCACTGGTTCCGGGCCGCTTTCGGCGCCAGCGTCTCGGACTGGCGCAGGCGGGGGCAGGGACGGGTTGGCGAGGCCTAGTGCGTCAGGCGGTCTTGCGCAGAAATCCCTGGTTGCCGCCGTTGCGGTTGGGCGCGAAGCCGTTGGCCGCCAATGTCTCTTCCGCGGTGTCGTAGAACACGCCAATCTTGCTGATGGCGCGCGCCTGTTGCGCCGTGGCGATGGGGCGGCCGAACTCGCGCGCGATGCGCACCAGTTGTTCGATCTGGGAGACCGTGCTGGCCTTGGCGCTGCGCGACTGGTTCCACAGGCAGTCCTCGGTGCCGCAGCGCACGTGCAGGCCCATGGCGATGCCCATCATGTTCACGGGCAGCACGTTGCGCACATTGCTTTCCACGGTGAGCACGGCGCCGTCGGGCACGGCGCGCACGAAGTGTGCCAGGCTGTAGATGCTGGGCGCGTCCATGCCGCCGCCAATCGCCACCCAGTTCATCACCAGCGGGCCCTTGTAGATGCCCCGGCGCATGAGCCGCTCCACGGACTCGAAGCTGTTGATGTTGTAGCACTGGAAGGCGCTCTGGATGCCGGCGGCCGACAGGCGCCGGATGTGCTCCTCGGCCCAGCCGGGCTGGGCGGGCACGGTCATCTCCTTGTAGGCGTCGAAGATGGCGGGCTTCTCGCGCGAGGTGCCCCTGAAGTCCGCGTCCTCGGCCTGCTCCGTCACGTTCATCTGCGAGGTATTGACGGTCACCGTGACCTGGTCGGGCACGGGCTCCAGCTCGGCCAGCATGTGGCGCGTGTCGTCGGACAGCCACTTGGCAGCCGCGCCGTCCGTCTCGGGAGCAAAGCTGATCGATCCGCCCACCTGGATGATCATCTCGGGCACGCGCGCACGCACGCCGGCGATCAGCTCGTTGAACTTGGACAGGCGCTTGCTGCCTTTGCCATCCAGCTCGCGCACATGCAGATGCAGCACGGTGGCGCCGGCGTTGTAGCAGTCCACGGCCTTCTGGATCTGCTCTTGCATGGTCACGGGAATGTCTTCGGGGAAATCGCCGGGCAGCCAGCCCGGCGCATAGGGGGCCGCCGTGATGATCAGGGGCTGCTGGTTTTCGGGGAACAGGTGGCCATCGAGAAAATTCATGGGACGCTCCGGTGGGTGGGGGTGAGGGGTAGGTGTGGAAAGAGTCTGTGCAGGGCCTCAGCGCGGGATGTCGCCGACGATGCCCGCGCGCTCCATGCGGCGGGGCGCCGGGTAGTAGTCGTTGAGCGCGTAGTGCTGGGTGCTGCGGTTGTCCCAGACGGCCACGTCGCCGGGCTTCCAGGACCAGCGCACCTGGTATTCGGGAATCGTGGCGCGGCTGATCAGGTAGTTCATCAGCAGCGCGGCGCCGGGCGCCTTGTCTATGCCGTGGCGCACGTTCTCGGGCGTGCTGTAGTTGACGAAGTGGGTGCTGAAGCCCGCGCCCACGAACAGCAGCTTCTCGCCGGTCTCGGGGTGGGTGCGCACCACGGGATGCTCCACGGGCGGGTGCTCGCTGGCCAGCCGCGCGCGCGCCTCGGGCGCCATCACGGCGCCGAAGGTGTGCTCTATGCCGGCCTTGGCGCGCAGGCCGTCGATGCTGCGCTTGATGCTCTCGGGCAGCTCCTCGTAGGCCTTGACCATGTTGACCCAGATGGTGTCGCCGCCGATCGGCGGGCACTCTATGCAGCGCAGCACCGCGCCCATGGCCGGGTTGGGGCGCCACAGGCCATCGCAGTGCCAGGTGTTTTCGTAGCTGTGCGGATCGTCGCTGCGGTAGATGCGCACCAGGCCAGGGTGCTCGGGATCGCTGCCTGCCACGGGATGGTCCTCCAGTGGGCCGAAGCGGCTGGCAAAGGCCACATGTTCGGCGCGCGTGATGTCCTGGTCCCGGAAGAACAGCACGCGATGGGTCAGCAGCGCGGCGCGGATGTCCGCGAACAGCGCGGCGTCGCGTGCGGCATCGCCCAGATGGATGCCGGAGATTTCGGCGCCGATGGCGGGGGTGATCTGTCGGATCTGCATGGTCGGTGTTTCCCCGGAAGTCAGTTCGCGGTGATCTGGTATTTCTTCACGATGCCGGCGTTGCGCTCGGACATCTGGCGTGTCTCGCGCTGCAGCGCGGCGGTGTCGGTGAGCACCTCGGGCTCCAGCCCCACGTCGGAGAGTTTTTGCTGCACGGCCGGCGCGCTGGCCGCTTTCCCGATGGCGGCGCGCAGGCGTTCCATGGTTTCGGGCGGCAGGCGGGCCGGCGCGATCAGGCCCACCCAGCCGCGAAACTGCAGCTCGGGGTAGCCGAGTTCGGCGGTGGTCGGCACCTGGGGCAGGTGGCGCGAACGCCGGGGGCCGGAGAACGCGTAGGCACGCAGCTTGCCGGCCCTGATCAGGGGCACCGAGGTCAGCATGCCGTCGAACATGACGTCCACCTGGCCGCCCAGCAGGGCCTGCACGGCCGGCGGCGAGCCCGCGTAGCCCACATGCTGCAGGTCCAGGCCCGCCTTGTCGCTGAGGATCAGGCCGGCGTAGTGCGACACGGTGCCGGGGCTGTAGCTGGCAAAGCTGGTCTGGCCTTTGCGTGCCTTGAGCTGCGCGAGCAGCTCCTGCAAGTCCTGGGCGGGCTGGCTGGCCGCGGCCACCAGCACCACGCCCGAGCGGGCCAGCGAGGCCAGGGGCACCAGGTCCTTGAGCGGATCGAAGGGCATCTTGATCACATGGGGGATCTCGGCCAGCAGATTGCTTGCGCCCACCAGCAGCGTCTGCCCATCGGCGGGCGCCTGCAGCAGGGTCTGCATGCCCAGCAGGCCGCCCGCGCCCGGGCGGTTGTCTATCACCACGGCCTGGCCTGTTTCAGACGCGAGCTGCTGGCCCACGACGCGCGCCACGATGTCCATGGTGCCGCCCGGCGGTGCGGGCACGATGAGCCTGAGCGGCTGGCGGCTCCAGGCCGTACCGGCAATGGCGATGGCGATGGCGCAGCCCGCGAGCAGCGTGGCGATGGCGTGGGGCAGTCTCATGTCCGTGTCTCCTTGTTCCGTGTTCTGGCATCCAGTATCGAAAGCCCGCTTTCCCGGGACTTGCCATTGGGGGACAGGCATTTGCCTTGTTGGGACAAATCCATGGCAACCCTGAACAGGGCAACCCGCGCATGTCGTGAATTGCAAAGCCGTTGGCATGAACTGCCAAGAAGCGGCGCGATGGCTTTCCTAGAGTCGATTCGTGGCGCAGGACCGCGCCAGCCCCACGACGAACAGGAGACCTCCATGCCCCGACTTCACCCCCATCCCTGCGGCCTGCACGCGCTGGGCCTGCTGTGTCTGGCAGGCGCGGCAGCCGCCCAGGCGCCCACCTCGGTCACGCTGTTCGGCGTGATGGACGCCGGCATCAGCCGCTACAGCGTGCGCAGCGAATCCTGGGACGCGGGCCCCGCGCGCTCGGCGCGGCAAAGCACCTGGGCGCTGTCGCCCTCGGGCAACCTGGCCAGCCGCATCGGCATACGCGCCAGCGAGGACCTGGGCGGCGGCCTCATGGCCGGCCTGTGGCTGGAGGCGCCGGTGGCCAATGACACGGGCGGCGGCGCGCTCAACTTCGGGCGGCGCGCCACCATCAGCCTGTCCGGGCGCCTGGGCGAGCTGCGCATGGGGCGCGACCACACGCCTTCGTTTCTGAACGACTGGGCCTTCGACCCCTTCACCGTCAACGGCGTGGGCACCAACCTGATCGCCGTGGTCAACAGCAACCTGGCCATCGCCCGCGCGTTGGCCACGGGCGGCCTGCTGGGCGGCGGGCTGTCGGTGGGCACGGACACCTATCTGCGCGCAGGCAACTCCATCGGCTACTTCCTGCCGCCGGGCCTGGGCGGCGTCTACGGGCAGGCCATGTACGCCTTTCCCGAGAACAGCTCGAAGCGGGGGCGCTACGCGGGTGCCCGCATCGGCTGGGCCATGGGGGCGGCCGATGTGGCGCTGGGCTATGGCGAGAACACCCTGGGCACCTCGGGCGCCGGCGCGGAAAAGATCCGCTCGCTGAACCTGGGCGGCTCCTATGACTTCGGCACTGTCAAGCTGTTTGGCGAATGGTCCGGCGTGCGCAACGAGCGGCGCGACGCCGGCACGCTGGCCGCGATCAACGACCGCTATCTGGGCGTGCTGGCCGGCGTGAACATCCCCGTGGGCCAGGGGGCGCTGCGCGCCTCCTATGCACGTGTGCAGTTCAGGAATGGCCAGGGCCTGGCCGACGGCGATTCCTCGGTGAACAAGCTCGCCCTGGGCTATGTGCACCCGCTGTCCAAACGCACGGCGCTGTACGCCACGGTATCGCGCATCAGCGTGGGCAACGGGCGCAACAACCCGGGCGTGATGGGCGTGACGCCGCTGGTGGTCAGCAACCCGGCCATCCTGCCCCAGCCCGGCTACCTGACCACGGGCGGCATGCAGCCGGCCGGCGCGCTCGGGCTGGACTTTGGCCTGCGGCTGATGTTCTGAACGGCCGTGCCAATAGCCGTGGCGCCCGGGTGCCCATCTTCGCCTGCGCTAATCTGCGCGGCATGAATGGATCTTCTGCATGGACCCTGGGTTGGCGCACCCTGTGGCGCGACCTGCGCGCGGGCGAGTTGCGCCTGTTGATCGTCGCCGTGATGCTGGCCGTGGCCGCGCTCAGTTCGGTGGGCTTTTTTGCCGACCGGCTGCAGGCGGGGCTGCAGCGCGATGCGCGCCAGCTGCTGGGCGGCGACGTGGTCGTGGTCGGCGACAACCCCACGGCGCCGGCCTTTGCCGAGCGCGCACGCGCCGAAGGGCTGCAGGCCCTGGAGACATCCAGCTTCCCGACCATGGCGCGCGCCAGCGACGCGCAAGGCGGCATGAGCCGCCTGGTGGCGCTCAAGAGCGTGCCCGAAGGCTATCCGCTGCGCGGCAGCCTGCGCGTGGCCGATGCCCCCGGCGCAGCCGACCGGGCCACGCGCGAGATACCGGCGCGGGGCGAGGCGTGGGTCGATGCGCCGCTGCTGGAGTCGCTGGGCATAGGCGTGGGGGACATGCTGCTGCTGGGCGACGCCCAACTGCGCGTGGCGCGCATCATCTCCATCGAGCCTGACCGGGGCGCGGGCTTCATGAACTTTGCGCCGCGCGTGATGATCACCTCCGCCGACCTTGCCGCCACAGGCCTGGTGCAGCCGGCCAGCCGCATCACCTACCGCCTGGCCGTGGCCGGCGCGGGTGATGGCTCCGAGTCGGCCGTGCAGCGCTACCGCGTCTGGGCCGAGCAGCAGGCCAAGGCGCCCGGCGTGCATGGCGTGCGCGTGGAGTCGCTGGACAGCGGCCGCCCCGAGATGCGCCAGACGCTGGACCGCGCCGAGAAATTCCTGAGCCTGGTCGCCCTGCTGGCGGCGCTGCTGTCGGCCGTGGCCGTGGCCCTGGCTGCGCGCGGCTTTGCCAACAGCCACCTCGACGCCTCGGCCATGCTGCGCGTGCTGGGCCAGAGCCAGCGGCGCATTGCAGGCGCCTACACGGTGGAGTTCGTGCTGGTCGGCCTGGCCTCCAGCGCCGCGGGCGTGCTGCTGGGCTGGGCCATCCACCATGTGTTCGTGCTGCTGCTGGCCGGGCTGGTGGAAACCGCCTTGCCCGCACCAGGCCTGTGGCCTGCGGCCTTCGGCGTGGGAATGGGGCTGACCCTGCTGCTGGCCTTTGGCCTGCCGCCCGTGCTGCAGCTGGCGCGCGTGCCGCCGCTGCGCGTCATGCGCCGCGACCTGGGCGCGCTCAAGCCTGCCTCGGTGGTGGTGCTGGCCGTGGGCGTGGCCGGCTTTGCGGCCTTGCTGCTGGCGGCCAGCCGTGACATCAAGCTGGGCCTGATCGCCGTGGGTGGCTTTGCCGTGGCCGTGCTGCTGTTCGCGGCCCTGGGCTGGCTGGCCGTGCAGGTGCTGCGCCGCCTGGTGCACGAAAGCACGGCACCGCGCTGGCTGGTGCTGGCCACGCGCCAGATCGCCGCGCGCCCCGCCTATGCCGTGGTGCAGATCAGCAGCCTGGCCGTGGGGCTGCTGGCGCTCATGCTGCTGGTGCTGCTGCGCACCGACCTCATCGGCAGCTGGCGCCAGGCCACTCCGGCCAATGCGCCCAACCGCTTCGTCATCAACGTGCAGCCCGAGCAGGCCGACGGTTTCCGCGCGGCGCTGGACAAGGCTGGCGTCACCTCCTATGACTGGTTCCCCATGATCCGGGGGCGTCTGGTCACCGTCAACGGCAAGCCGGTCAGCCCCGACGACTTCAGCGAAGACCGCGCCAAGCGCCTGGTGGACCGGGAGTTCAACCTCTCCACCACGGCGCAGGCGCCCGCACACAACCTGATCACGGCGGGCACCTGGACGCCTGGCGCCAAGGGCGAGATCAGCGTGGAGGACGGCATTGCCGAGACCCTGGGCCTCAAGCTCGGCGACACGCTGGGCTTCGACGTGGGCGGCGTGCCCAGCGAGGCGCGCATCACCAGCCTGCGCAAGGTGGACTGGGGATCGATGCGTGCCAACTTCTTCGTCATCTATCCCGTGGACCACCTGGACGACGTGGCCGTCAGCTACCTGGCCGCCTACCGCGCGCCTGACGTGGCGGGCTTCGACAACGCCCTGGTGCGCGAGTTTCCCAACATCACCAACGTGGACCTGAGCACCACGCTGGCCCAGGTGCAGCGCGTGCTGGACCAGGTGATACGCGCGGTGGAATTCCTCTTCGGCTTCACCCTGGCCGCCGGCCTGGTCGTGCTCTTCGCCGCCGTCACCGCCACGCGCGAGGAGCGCGCGCGCGAGTACGCCATCATGCGCGCCGTCGGTGCCCAGGCCCGGCTGCTGGCGCAGGTGCAGCGCGCCGAGCTGGCCGGCGTGGGCCTGCTGGCGGGTTTCCTGGCCAGCTGCGCGGCGGGGGCCGTGGGCTGGGCCCTGGCGCGCTGGGTGTTCGAGTTCAACTGGACCGTGCCCTGGTGGGCTCCGCTGGCGGGGGCTGTTGCCGGGGCCTTGCTGGCCTGGATGGCGGGGTGGTGGGCGTTGCGGGAGGTGTTGAGGAGGCCAGTGATGGATACGTTGAGGCAGGTGGCTGAGTAGGTCTTTGGGTTCTGTTTTTTGTCCCTGCCGGGTGGTTGTTTTTCGAGGCCGGGTTTCGGCCCGGCGGCCGACTCCCTTTCTTATCGCGCGATAAGAAAGGAAGCAAAGAAGCGCGCCCCAAACTGCCCACGACCCCTACGCTGCGCTACGGGGCGACCTGCGTTGGGCGGGATGCGGGGTGCGCCGTGAAACTCGTTGCGCGCTGCGCGCTTCACTCAAACATCACGGCGAGTCAGATGACGAAGCAGCCCTGTCCTTCGGCAGGGCTGCCACCCCGCATCCCGCCCAACGCAGGCGTGGGCACAAGGGGGGAGGCTGGGGAACAGCCAATAGCCAACAGCCGGAAATGCAAAACAGCCGATGCGCCATTGTCGCGCTCGGCTGTTTTGCATGCTGCTTCAGACCTCGGGCTTGGCGGTGTTGCGCAGGAGATAGATCTCGTCTTCCACGTAGGTGGCCAGCCGCTCGGCGCTGTGCTGGATGGTGCGCAAGGCGTTGATCACCACGTCCGTGTCGCGCAGGCCTTCGGGCGATAGCAGCCATGCCTGGGCGAGGTGGGAGATGGAGGAGATCTCGTTGCAGCCCATCTGGACCATTCGGTTCACCTCGGTGATGGAGAAGTTCAGCTGCGTGGTTCTGGCGCTGGTGGATCGTGTTTCCTGCTTCATGGCCTGGCCCTGCAGGTGACGGTAACCAGGATGGGACATATGGCGTGCATGGTTTCGCTCTCCTCTGTGAGATGGAAGCCACCCGCTTTACGTTTTGAAGCGCGAAGAAGGTGGACGGGATGTTCAAAACACGTACAGAGCCGTGCGGACGCCCTTGCGGGTAGCCCCATCCCGTCCGTAACCGCAGGGACGTGGGCAGGCACCCACGGTCCGATGATCCAGACGTGACAAGGCCTCGCTGACGGGGAGGCTGCGCCGCTCTATAAAGGTGTTTTGAAGCACCAGCCCCTGAACAGGGGGCCGGTCGAAATGATAGATGCTTTGGACGACGAGCGCGCTCAAAAAAGGCCGAGCGAAGCGAAGGCCCGCACCAACTTCCCGTATGTCAGCGCCTGCGGCGTGGCGGTTGCGGGGTTGCAGTCCTGCCGAAGGACAGGACTGCTTCGTGATCTGACTCGCCGTGATGTTTGAACGTAGCGCGCAGCGCGAAGTGAGTTTCACGGCGAACCCCGCAACCGCCACGACGCAGGTTGCCCGCAGCGAAGCGGAGGGTCGCGGACATCCGGGTCGCCTTCTTTGATCTGACCTTTCTTGGCGAATCAAGAAAGGGCAGTCGGCCGCCGGGCCGAGACCCGGCCTCGAAAAACAACCACCCGGCAGGGGCAGAAACGAGCAACAGCAGAGGAAGGACGCGTTCAAGACTCCTTGAACAACCTCTCCCCCACAAAATCCACAAACGCCCTCACCTTAGGCGACAACTGCCGACTCGACGCCCACAACGCCGAAAACTGCCCCGTGTGCGTCAGGTCCTCCGCCAGCACCCGCTGCAGTTCGCCACGCCCCAGTGCATCCCGCGCCAGGAAGTCCGGCATATAGGCCAGCCCCATGCCTGCCACGGCCGCGCCCAGCATGGCTTCCATGTTGTTGCAGACCAGGGCGGCGGGCAGGTGGGGCGGCATGCCGGGCAGCACCCATTCCTCCAGCTTGCCGCTGCTCAGGAAGCGGTAGCGCAGGCAGCTGTGCTGTGCGATTTCGGCGGGGGATTGCGGTATGCCCCGTGCCGCCAGGTAGTCGGGCGAGCCGGCCAGGATGAAGCGGAACGGCCCCAGCCGGCGCGCGACCAGGCGCGAGTCGGCCAGTTCGCCGCTGCGGATGACCACGTCCAGGCCGGCCTCGACCACGTCCACCAGGTGGTCGTTGAAGTCCAGGTCCAGGTCAACCTCCGGGTACAGGGCCTGGAACTCGGGCAGCACGGGCAGCAGGAAGCGGTAGCCGATGGTGGGCAGGCTCACGCGCAGCCGTCCGCGCGGCGCCTCGGCGGCGGCCTGCATGGTGGCGCGCGCATCGTGCAGTTCATCCAGGATGCGGCGGCAGCGCTCGTGGAACAGCGCGCCTTCCTGCGTGAGGCGTACCTGGCGCGTGGTGCGCTGGAACAGGCGCAGGCCCAGTTGCTGTTCCAGCCGCGCCACGTTCTTGCCTACGGCCGAGGCCGAGATGCCCAGGGCGCGCCCGGCCTCGGCAAAGCTCAGCAGGTCGGCTGCACGCACAAAGGATTCGAGTCCGCTGAAGCTGTCCATGTCGATTGCCAACCTGGGGTTGGGAGTGTGGGGAGTCTGGCGCCTATTTTCACGGCATTGCAGCGCTTTTATCGTTCATGCATGCTTGGCCATGTGCGGCCGGGAAATTGCGAAAGCCTTGCCAACCATGTCCTCCTGCCTGACTTCTTCCCGCGCACCGGGTGCGCTCCACGGCACAGCGCGACCGCGTGCGTCCCCGGTCTGGGTGCTGTTGTCGGTGTGTCTTGCGGCGCTGGCGATGCCGCTGAGCTTTACCGGGCCGGCCGTGGCCCTGTCTGCGCTGCGCGAGGCGCTGGGCGGCGGGCCGCTGGCGCTCAACTGGGTGACGAATGCCTTCATGCTGAGCTTTGGCGCCACGCTGATGGCGGCCGGCGCGCTGGCCGATCTGCACGGGCGGCGGCGCGTTTTCCTGACCGGGCTTGGCGTGGTGCTGGCCAGTGCGCTGGCCCAGGCCTGCCTGGGCGGGCAGGGAGCCATTGTCGTGTTCAACCTGCTGCGTGCGCTGCAGGGCCTGGGCGCGGCGGCCGCGCTGGCGGGCGGCACGGCGGCGCTGGCCCAGGTGTTCGACGGGACGGCGCGCATGCGTGCCTTCAGTGGCGTGGGCACGTCGTTCGGCGTGGGCCTGGCCTTCGGGCCGTTGCTGTCGGGCTGGTTGCTGGGCGTGGCGGGCTGGCGCGGCGTGGTGCTTTGCGTGGCCGCCGTGGCGCTGGCCGCGCTGGTGCTGGGGCTGCGCTGTATGCCGGAGTCGCGCAATCCCAAGGCGCAGCGGCTGGACCGGGCCGGTGCGCTGCTGTTCACCGCAGCCCTGGCGCTGCTGACCTGGGGCGTGCTGCAGGGACCGGAGGCGGGCTGGTCCAGCGGGGCGGCGCTGCTGCCGCTGGCCGGTGCCGCGCTGGCGCTGGCGGCCTTTGTGGCCGTGGAGCGGCGCGTGCAGCAGCGCACGGGGCAGCCCATGCTGGACCTGTCGCTGTTTCGCTATCCGCGTTTCGTGGGCGTGCAGTTGCTGGCGGGTGCGCCGGCCTATGCCTTCGTGGTGCTGCTGGTGCTGCTGCCGGTGCGCTTCATCGGCGTGGAGGGCATGGCGCCGCTGCAGGCGGGGCAGCTGATGTTTGTGCTGTCCCTGCCCATGCTGTTCGTGCCGTTGCTGGCGGGCTGGCTCACGCGCTGGATCTCGGCCGCGCTGCTGTGCCTGGCGGGGTTGCTGGTATGCGCGGCGGGCCTGCTGTGGCTGGGCGGGTGCGCGCCGGGCACGGCCTTTGCGCAGATGGCGCCCCCGTTGCTGCTGATCGGCCTGGGCATCGGGCTGCCCTGGGGTTTGATGGATGGCCTGGCCGTGAGCGTGGTGCCCAGTGAGCGCGCCGGCATGGCCACGGGCATTTTCAGCACGGTGCGCGTGGCGGGCGAAGGCATGGCGCTGGCGCTGGTGGGCGCGGGGCTGGCCGCATTGCTGGCATGGCGTCTGTCGGCCCTGGCAGCTCAGGCGCCCCAGGCGGTGCATGCCACCGGCCGCGCGGCGCAGTTGCTGGTGACGGGGAACATCGCCGAGGCCATGGCCCTGCTGCCCGGCCTGTCTGCACCCGCCGTGCTGGCGGCCTATGGCCAGGCCTTTGGCATCTTGCTGGATGTGCTGGCGGGCATCACGGTGCTCACGGCGCTGGCGGTGTACGGGTTCCTGCGTGCCGGGGCCCCCACGGATACCGGTACGGGCACGGACATGGCACATGCCTGACAATCGCGGGTTTCACTCAGCCGCCAGCCGCTTTTCGCCATGTCAGAGGAATCCCAGAACAACGCCCCCCAGACCCCCTATGAATGGATCGGCGGCGAGCCCAGGGTGCAGGCCCTGGTGGACCGTTTCTACGATCTCATGGACCTGGAGCCCGGCTATGCCGAACTGCGTGCCGCCCACGGCAGCACGCTGGCCGATGCGCGCCAGAAGCTGTTCTGGTTCCTGTGCGGCTGGCTGGGCGGCCCGGACCATTACCAGGAGCGCTTCGGCCACCCGCGCCTGCGCATGCGCCACATGCCGTTTTCCATCGGCATCCTGGAACGCGACCAGTGGGTGGCCTGCATGGACCAGGCCATGGGCGAGACCGGCGTGCCCGAGGATTTGCGCGTGCGCCTCAAGGCCAGCTTCATGAACACGGCCGACTGGATGCGGAACCGGTAGCAGGTGGCTGCCCCCGGCGCTGCTGAAAAAAAGGGCCGGCCCCCTGCAGGAGGCCGGCCCAAGCAGCAATCGGTTGGGGTTCAGAGCTTTTCGTCGCGCATGTAGTACCAGTGGTACAGGAACCGCTGCCCCAACCGGCGAAACGGCGCAAACGCGGGCGAGCGCACCATGTTGAAGACGTTCGGATACTCCAGCTCCGAGTTGTAGATGGGCAGCTCGAAGGTCTTGCTCTGGCGCCCCGCGATGCGCTCGGCCATGCGCCGGCCCGCGTGGGCCGAGAAGGAGACGCCGTTGCCGCCATAGCCCACGGCGTAGAAGATGCTCTGGGCCGGGTCGGGCTGGAAGACGCGCGGCATCATGTCGTGGCTCACATCGACCCAGCCCCACCAGGAGTAGTCGATGGTGATGCCCTTGAGCGCCGGGAACTTGCGGTGCAGGCCGTCCACCAGCTTGGCCATGTGGATGGGGTTGGGCGCATCGGCACCCGTGACGGCGCTGCGGCTGCCGATCTGCACGCGGTTGTCGGGCAGGCGGCGGTAGTAAAAGCGCAGCGTGCGCGTGTCGGTGATGACCTGGGTGGTCTTGAAGCCCGTGGCCTCCAGTTCCTGCTCGGTCAGCGGCCGCGTGACCAGCGAGTTCGAGAGGATGGGCATGATCTTGGAGCGCAGGCTGCCATGCAGGGCGTTGCTGGTGTAGCCGCCCGTGGCAAAGCCCACGGCGCGCGCCCGCACGGTGCCGCCGGGCGTGCGCAGGTGGTGCACGCCGTTGCGCGTCTCGACGCCCAGCACCGGGCTGGCCGGGTGCACCTTGACGCCCAGCTCCCGCGCCTTGCGCAGGTAGCCGAAGGCCAGCTTGAGCGGGTGCACGCCGATGCCGTCGGGCTCGTGCATGGCGCCGTGGCTGTCGGCGTCGTTCACATAGTCGCGGCGCAGCTCCTCGGGGCTGAGCATGCGGGCGTCGTAGCCGAAGACCTCGCGCATGATCTGGGTCTCGTTGCGCAGGAAGTCGAGTTTCTTTTCGCGGTGGGCGATGTAGAGGTGGCCGCCGGGCTGGGGCTCGCACTCGGGGAATTCGGCCACCAGGTCCTTGAAGGTCTGGAAGCCCTCGCGGATCTCGGCGTCGAGCTTGAGCGCCACGTCCTTGCCCCAGCGCGCAATCCACTGCGAGCGGTACAGGCGCCCGCTGGCGTTCTGCCCCTGGCCGCCGTTGCGGCTGGTGCAGCCCCAGGCGGTCTGGTTGGCGTCCAGCACCACGGCGCGTATGCCGTGCTCGCGCGCCAGGAACAGGGCCGTGGCCAGGCCCGTGAAGCCCGAGCCGACGATGGCCACGTCCACGTCCATGTCGCCGGTGACGGGGCCGTCATCGTCTGGCGGGCGTCCCGCCGTGCCGACCCAGTAAGTGGGCGCATAGCCCGTGCCGTGGCCCGGGTTGGCGGCCACCAGCGGGTCGTACTGAGGGTCGTAGGGACGCAGGTGGCTGGGGCGGATGTCCTCGGCTTTCATGGCGGATGTCTCCTGGTGCGGCGGCTTGGGATCTGCCGCTTTTTGCTATGGATTCGGTGGAATGGGGCCAATGCCGGCGAGCCACGCAAGGCGGTGCGCCGACGATGGAATCAGCATAGCCAGCAGGCCATGGAGCCAGTTAGCGCCACAGCCCAGCTTTCGATAGAGCCAGTGGCGGCCGGTGCGCGCGCCTGGACCTAACGATTGATGGCATCTGGTTCTAACGGGTCCGTGTGCCTGCTACCTACCATGGCCCATCGACATTTCGATGACGCGGCGCGGCGGCCCTGCCCGGGGCCCGGCGCCGTGGTACCCACCACAGACAAGGAGACAGCATGAGCGCAGACACCAACCCTCCGGATGCCCAGTTCCTGGCCCGCTTCGCCGAGGCCTGGAACCGCCACGACATCGAGGCCCTGATGGGCTTCATGGCCGATGAGTGCGAGTTCCACGCCGTGGCCGGGCCCGATCTCATGGGCCGCAGCTTCGTCGGCCGCCAGGCGGTGCGCGAGGGCTTTCAGATGGCCTGGCAGGCCTTCCCCGATGCGGCCTGGCTCGATGGAGACCATTTCGTGCAGGGCGACCGTGGCGTGTCCGAGAGCACCTTCAAGGGCACCAAGGCCGACGGCCTGCGCGTGGAAGCGCGCATGGTGGATGTCTTCACCTTCAAGGACGGAAAGATCGCCGTGAAGAACGCCTTCCGCAAGGACCGCCCGCCGGTGGCGGCCGCCTGACGGCGCGGGGCCTTGCGGCCCCGTGCCACCGGGAACACCGGATACGCCACGGCAAGGCGCGCACCTGCGCAGCCACCACAACAGAGCATCAGCCGTGGCGCCTGAACGCAACAGGAGACAAGACATGATCGGACATCAGCAAGCCTCTTCGCCGGGGCTTTCACACGGGCTCAAACAGCGGCACATGACCATGATCGCCCTGGGCGGCGTCATCGGCGCCGGGCTGTTCGTGGGCAGCGGCGTGGTCATCAAGTCGGCCGGGCCGGCCGCGATTCTTTCCTTCCTCATCACGGGCCTGCTCGTGGTGCTGGTCATGCGCATGCTGGGCGAGCTGGCCTGCTCCATGCCCGGCGGAGGGTCCTTCTACGAATATGCGCGAGAGGCCTGGCGCGACCGCCCCGGCGTGGGCCGGCTGGCAGGCTTTCTGACGGGCTGGATGTACTGGTACTTCTGGGTCATCGTCGTGGCGCTGGAGGCCGTGGCCGGTGCCGACCTGGTGCGCTACTGGCTGCCCGATGTCCCCAACTGGAGCATCAGCCTGGTGCTGCTGGTGATGCTGACGCTGACCAACCTGGTCTCGGTGAAGTCCTTTGGCGAGTTCGAATTCTGGTTCGCCTCCATCAAGGTGGCGGCCATCGTGGTCTTCCTGTTCGTGGCCGGCGTCTACGTGCTGGGCCTGACGCCTGCGTCGCAGGGCATGCACTTCGGCAACCTCACCGGCAATGGCGGCTTCATGCCCAACGGCATCGTGCCGGTGTTGACCGGGGCCGTGGCGGCCACGGGCTTTTACTTCGGTGCCGAAATCGTGACCATTGCGGCGGCTGAAACTGCCGAGCCGCAGAAGGCCGTGGCCAAGGCCACCAGCTCGGTGATCACGCGCGTGCTGGTGTTCTATGTGGGCTCCATCTTCCTGGTGGCCTGCCTGGTGCCCTGGAATGCGGTTGGCATCGCCACGCCGTATGTGAGCGCACTGAACACCATGGGCGTGCCCGCTGCCGCGCAGATCATGAACGCCATCGTGCTGACGGCCGTGCTGTCGGCGCTGAACTCGGGGCTATATGCATCCTCGCGCATGCTGTTCGCGCTGACGCGGCGCGGCGATGCGCCCCAGGCGCTGGCCAAGGTCAGCCGCAATGGCGTGCCCACGCGCGCCATCCTGGTGGCCACGGTATTCGGCTACGGCGCCGTGGTGATGTCCTATGTGTCGCCCGACAAGGTGTTTGCCTTCCTGGTCAATTCCTACGGCACGGTGGCGATCTTCGTCTACATCCTGATCGCCATCTCGCAGCTGCGCCTGCGCTCCCGCCTGGAGCGCGAGGCGCCGCACCTGCTCAAGGTGCGCATGTGGTGCTATCCGTACCTGACCTGGTTCGCCATCTTCGGCATGCTGTCCATCGTCATCGCCATGGCCTTCATCCCCGAGCAGCGCACACCGCTGGCGCTGGGCGTGGCCAGCCTGTGCATCCTGCTGCTGGCCTATGGCGTGCGGCAGTTCCTGCAGCGTGGCGTGGCGCCGGTGGTGTCCTCGCTGTCCGAGGCCGCGCAGCCCGAGCCGCAGAAGTACTGACCCAGGGGCGACGGGACCGGCAGGGCCGGTCCCGGCCACTCCTCGCGTTACTTCTCGGACTGCTCCTCACGGATCGCATCGGCCAGGGCCTTCACGCCCTGGCCGATGTCGTTGGCGGGTATGGACTGGTAGCCCATGCGCATGTAGCTGCCGGGCGTGCCCGGGCGGGCGAAGAACACATCGCCGGGCTCGATGAGCACGCCGTGCGCTGCGGCGCGCTGCGCCAGGGCTTCGACAGGAATGTGGTCGGGCAACTGCACCCAGCACGAGCCGCCGCCGCGCACGGGCGTGATGCGGCAGCCGGGGGCATGCTCGGCCATGGCGGCCGTCAGCGCCGCGTGCCGCTCCTTCTGCGCCTGGGCCAGGCGCCGCTGCTGGGCCTCGTAATGGCCCAGGGAGATGAACATGGCCAGCGTGCGCTGCACGAAGGTGGCAGGGTGGCGGATCATGAGCCGGCGCAGCGCGCGCAGTTCGCGGATCAGCTCGGGCGCAGCCACGATGTAGCCCACGCGCAGACCCGGCGCCAGGCTCTTGGACAGGCTGCCCACGTAGATCACGCGGTTGCTGCGGTCCAGGCTCTTGAGCGCCGGAATGGGCTGGCCGTCGAAGCTGCTCTCGCTCTCGTAGTCGTCCTCGATGAGGATGATGTCGTGCGCCTCGGCCATCTCCAGCAGCGCCTCGCGCCGCGCCAGCGGCATGGTCACGCCCGTGGGGCATTGGTGGCTGGGCGTCACGTAGAGGTAGTCGAGCTGGCGCAGCAGCGGCGTGACCGGCAGGCCCTGGCCGTCCACCGGCAGCGGGATGACCTGGGAGGTGCGGCTGCTGAAGATGTTGCGCGCGTCGGGGTAGCCGGGCTCCTCGATGCCCACGGCCGTGCCCTCGCGCATCAGCAGGTCTGCCACCATGTAGAGGGCGTGCTGCGCACCCACGGTAATGATCAGCTCGTCGGCCGAGGCCCAGACGCCGCGGCGCGGCAGGATCTTGGTCTGCACCTGCTGGATCAGCATCTCGTCGTCGCGCGCGATCTGGTCGGGCGCCCACTGGCGTATGTCCAGCACGCCCAGGGCCTTGAGGCAGCATTCGCGCCAGGCGGCCGTGGGAAACAGCTCCTTGTCGAACTGGCCGTACAGGAAGGGATAGGGGTAGCGCTGCCAGTCCTCTTCCTTGACGATGCTGCGCTGCTGGCTGGGCAGCAGCCACAGGCGCCGCGACCAGTCGGTGCGGCGGCCTTCGCCAGGGGTGCTGCTGGCCGCAGCGCCGCCCGGCGTGCGCCCCTTGAGTACGTCGGGATGGATGAAGTGGCCCTTGCGCTGGCGGCTCAGCAAAAAGGCTTCCTCGGCCAGCTGCTGGTAGGCCAGCACGACGGTGATGCGTGCCACGCCCAGGTGGCGCGCCAGCTCGCGGCTGGAGGGAATGGATTCGCCGGGTGCGAGGATGCCCGAGAGGATGGCATCGACCAGCATCTCGCGGATCTGGCCCTGCAGGCTCAGGGAGGGGCGGGCGCTGCGGCGAAACAGCTGCCCCCACATGGCGCCCTCGGGCGGTTGCGGCTGCGTGGCCGCGCGCTTGTCTGTCATGTCTTGTCGTTCCCGCCGCTGCGGCGGGCCGCTCGCTGTGTTTGTCTCCCGCGCAGGTGCAGGGCAGGGCCTGCATCCGCGACCGGCCAATATAGGCCAGCCCGCGCGCCACGGGGCCCGGAGTTTGCGATGGTTGCAATTTTTGCGGAGAGGCAGGAAATTGATATACAATAGTTGTCTTGGCGGCTGTAGCTCAGCTGGATAGAGTACTTGGCTACGAACCAAGGGGTCGTGGGTTCGATTCCTGCCAGCCGCACCAAAACGACAAGCCTCAGAACTGCAAAGTTCTGAGGCTTTTTCGTTTCAGGCGCCCGCACAGGCCCGCACAGAGGCCGTGGCAATGGTTCAGGCGCTGGCAACGGTTATTTTTCGATATTTTCATGGTTTTCCGTAAGCGTTCAAAAAGCACGCTATAATTCGAAGCTTGGCGGCTGTAGCTCAGCTGGATAGAGTACTTGGCTACGAACCAAGGGGTCGTGGGTTCGATTCCTGCCAGCCGCACCAAAACGACAAGCCTCAGAACTGCAAAGTTCTGAGGCTTTTTCGTTTGTGCCGCAGTTTGTGCCGCCGTTGGTGTCGAGGTTTGTTCGGCGTCTTCGCCTGCTGCGGTGATCTGTGTGAAGATCGGCTCCCTATGAGCAAGGCTTTCACCAAGGAATCCGACGGCGACGACGATGATGAAGTCGGCCTGCCGCCCTTGCCGCCGGGCGGCAAGAACTACATCACGCCCCAGGGCTTCGCGCGGCTGAAGACGGAGCTGCTGGACCTGATCGACAACGAGCGTCCGCGCATCGTGGAGATCGTGCACTGGGCGGCCAGCAATGGCGACCGCTCCGAGAACGGCGACTATCTCTACGGCAAGAAGCGCCTGCGTGAGATCGACCGGCGCATCCGCTTTCTGACCAAGCGGCTGGAGATCGCCGAGGTGGTCGATCCCTCCGTGCATGCCGGCAGCGAGCAGATCTACTTCGGCGCCACCGTCACCTATGTCGATGACGAGGGCGAGGAGCGCACCATCACCATCATGGGCATCGACGAGGCCGACAGCGCACGCCAGCAGGTCAGCTGGATCGCGCCCGTCTCTCGCGCCCTGCTCAAGGCCCGTGTGGGCGACGAGGTGGCCCTGCCCACACCCGCAGGTGTGCGCACGCTGGAAGTGCTGGAAGTCACCTACCCGGAGCCGGGCAGCGCCGCCGGGTGAGCGTTCAGGGCTGCAGTTTCTGCAGCAGCTCCAGCGTGGGATAGCCGTCGGCCACCAGGCCCTGGCTTTGCTGGAACTGGCGCAGGCCCGCGCGTGTGGCCGGGCCCATCACGCCATCGGCCGTCCCGGCCGAAAATCCCCGTTCGTTGAGCGCGGCCTGCAAGGCGCGCAACTGCTCGCGCGACAGCGGTGCCAGATCGCGCGGCCAGGCCGCCTGCACGCCCGGGCCGCCGGCCAGTTGCTGCGACAGCAGGCCCACGCCCAACGCGTAATTCACGGAGTTGTTGTAGCGCAGGATGGTGCGGAAGTTGGCACCCACCATGAAGGCCGGCCCGCGCGCGCCGGCCGGTGCGATCACGCTGGCATCGGCCATGGAGGGCAGGGCGGAGCCGTACACGGCCTGCACGCCCTCGGCCGCCCATTGCGCGCTGTCCTGGCGCACGCTGGTCTCGGCGCGTGCATGGTCAAAGCCTGCCGGCAGGCGCACTTCCACGCCCCAGGGCTCGCCCGTCTTCCAGCCCGAATGGGCCAGGTAGTTCGCCGTGGAGGCCGTCACATCGGGCAGACTGCCCCAGATGTCGCGGCGGCCGTCGCCATCGGCATCCACCGCATAGGCCAGGAACACGGAGGGCAGGAATTGCGTGTGGCCCATGGCACCCGCCCAGGAGCCGATCATGTGGGCTGCATCGATATCGCCGTTGTCGATGATGCGCAGGGCTGCAAGCAGCTCCTTTTGCGCCCAGGCGGCGCGCCGGCCGTCGAAGGCCAGCGTGGCCAGCGCATCGACCGTGGGGAAGTTGCCGAAGTTGCCGCCGAAATTGCTTTCCATGCCCCAGATGGCGGCGATCACCTCGGCCGGCACGCCATAGCGCTGGCTGGCCGACTGCAGCGGTGCAGCCGCTTCGCGCAGCTTGGCGCGGCCCTGGGCAATGCGCTGGGCCGATACGGCGCTGTCCAGGTACTGCCAGGGCGTGCGCGTGAATTCAGGCTGCGAGCGGTCCAGCTGCACCGCGCGGCGCTGCAGCCGGGCAGGCTCCAGTGCGCTGCGCACGGTTTTCTCCGAGATGCCGGCGTCCAGCGCCTTGCGCGCGAAATCCCGCTTCCACGCTTCGAAGCTGGTGGCTTCGGCCTGCTGGGCGGCATCCGGCGCGGTGGCCGGTTCGGGCTGCACGGGCGCGACAGGCGCCGTGGGGGCGGGCATGGAGGGCGGCACCGTGACTGGCGCAGGCGCCGGCCGGGACGCGCAGCCGGCCAGCAGCACGGCGGCCAGGGCGGTGGCCAGGGCGGCACGGTTGAGCGCGGCGGGATGGCGGGCGGTGGGAAAGGCGTGGGCGGTGGCGTGTGCGTGAGGCATCCGGCCATTGTCTCCGCTGCGTCCCGGCTCGGAGTGCAACACGGTGTTTCTGCATTGGGCGTGCGGGGCCGCTATGCTGTGCGGCCATGACCGCCATCGCTCCGCCGCCATCACCGTCCCCGGTTCTGCACGATGCCGCGCTGGCCCTGCGCGCCTTGCTGCCGCCCGGCCGGCGCTGGCTGGTGCTGACGGGCGCGGGCTGCAGCACGGGCTCCGGCATTCCGGACTACCGGGATCTGGAGGGGCAATGGAAGCGCCCCCAGCCAGTGACGCTGCAGGCCTTTATGGGCAGCCATGCCACGCGCCAGCGCTATTGGGCGCGCAGCCTGCTGGGCTGGCCCGTGATGGCGCAGGCCAGGCCCGGCCAGGCCCACGCGGCACTGGCGCAGTTGCAGCAGCGCGGATGGATCGAAGGCCTGGTCACCCAGAATGTGGACGGCCTGCACACGGCCGCGGGCAGCGATGGCGTCATCGACCTGCACGGCCGCATCGCCGCCGTGCGCTGCATGGGCTGCGGCACCGGCATGGAGCGCGCCGTGCTGCAGGCCATGCTGCTGGAGCGCAATCCCGGCTGGGCCGGCCTGAGCGCCCAGGCCGCGCCCGACGGCGATGCCGATCTGGAGGGGCGCGACTTCAGCCGCTTCGACGTGCCGGCCTGCCCGCACTGCGGCGGCGTGCTCAAGCCCGATGTGGTGTTCTACGGGGAAGGTGTGCCCAGCCAGCGGGTGCAGGCCGTGCGCGCCATGCTGCAGCAGGCCGGCGGGCTGCTGGTCGCCGGTTCTTCGCTGATGGTGTATTCAGGCCTGCGCTTCGTGCATGAGGCCGTGGCCCAGGGCAAGCCGGTGGCCGCCATCAACCAGGGCCGCATGCGCTCCGAGGATTTGCTGGCCCTCAAGATCGAGCAGGACTGCGGCCCGTTTCTGCAGCAGCTGGCCCAGGACCTGGAGCAATGAAAAAGCCCCGCAGGAGCGGGGCAGTGTTCAGGGGATGACGCGCGATGCGCGCACCACCGAGTGCACGCGGCGCAGGTTGCGCAGCGCGGACTCCACCTGCTGGTTGTCGTGCACCGAGATCACGAAGCACAGGTCCGTGGTGCTCATGGCGGCCTCGTCGGCCATGTCCACGCGCAGGATGTCCACCTCGGCACCGGCCAGCTCGGCCGCCACGCGCGCGAGCACGCCCTTGCCGTTGTTGACGGTGACCACGATGCGTGCCTCGAACAGGCGCGCGGCATCCATGTCATCGGCCCACTCGACCACGATGAAGCGGTCCCTGTCCTTTTCCTGCAGGCGCTGCGCGATCTTGCACTGCGCATGGTGGACGATCAGGCCTTCGCCGCTGCCCAGGTAGCCCACGATGGGGTCGCCCGGCACGGGGCGGCAGCATTGCGCGTAGTGGATGGAGCCCTGGTTGGAGCCGTCCAGCAGCACGGCGCCCTGGAAGGGGCGGTTGCTGGAGTTGAAGCGTTCGCGTGTGAGCAGCAGGGCGTCGGGCCGGTGGCCGTGGCGCGCCATCAGCGCCGTCAGGCGCGAGGCCACCAGCGACGCAATGCGCCGGCCCATGCCGATGTCCACCATCAGGTCGGCGCGGCTGCGGCTGCCGGCCATGCGCAGCACCTCGTCCCACAGTGCCTGGTTGGCCTCGTCGGCCGGCGGCACGGCATCCATGCCTTCGGCACGCATGGCCTGGGCCAGCAGGTTCTCGCCCAGGCGGGCCGATTCGCTTTGCGCGGCCGACTTCAGGTAGTGGCGGATCTTGGAGCGCGCGCGGCCCGTCTTCACGAAGCCCAGCCAGGCCGGGTTGGGCGTGGCGTCCTCGGAGGTGACGATCTGCACCACGTCGCCGCTCTTGAGTTCGGTGCGCAGCGGCACTTCCTCGTTGTTGATCCGGGCGGCCGTCATGTGGTTGCCGACCTTGCTGTGGATGGCGTAGGCGAAGTCCACCACGGTGGCGCCCCGCGGCATGGCCATGATCTCGCTCTTGGGCGTGAACACGTAGACGGCGTCGGGGAACAGGTCCACCTTGACGTGGTCCCAGAACTCGGCCGCATCGCGCGTCTCGTTCTGGATGTCCAGCAGCGACTGCAGCCACTGCGTGCCCAACTGCTCGGAATCGTGGCCGGGCTGGGCCTTGTACAGCCAGTGCGCGGCGACGCCGGCTTCGGCGACGATGTGCATTTCCTCGGTGCGGATCTGGAACTCGATGTTCACGCCCGAGGGGCCCACCAGCGTGGTGTGCAGCGACTGGTAGCCATTGTTCTTGGCAATGGCGATGTAGTCCTTGAAGCGGCCCGGCATGGGCTTGTACATCTGGTGCAGCACGCCCAGCGCGGTGTAGCAGTCGATCACGCGCGGCAGGATGACGCGAAATCCGTAGACGTCCGTCACCTTGGCAAAGCTCAGCTGGTTCTTCTCCATGCGCAGATAGAGCGAATACAGCGTGCTTTCGCGCCCGGCCAGGCGTGCCTGCAGGCCTGCGCCGGCGAACTCCGCATTGACCTCGTCCTGCACGCGCTGGACCAGGTCGCGGCGGCGCTTGCGCGAGCGGGCGATGGCCTTTTCCAGCGTGGCATAGCGCCAGGGGTGCAGGTGACGGAAGGCCAGATCCTGCAGCTCGCGGTAGGTCTGGTTCAGGCCCAGGCGGTGGGCGATGGGTGCGTAGATCTCCAACGTCTCCGACGAGATGCGGCCCCACTTGTTGCGCGGCATGTCGCCCATGGTGCGCATGTTGTGGGTGCGGTCGGCCAGCTTGATCAGGATGACGCGCACATCGCGCGCCATGGCCAGCAGCATCTTGCGGAAGGACTCGGCCTGGTTTTCCTCACGCGTGTTGAACTGCAGCTTGTCCAGCTTGGTGAGGCCGTCGACCAGCTCGGCCACGTCCTGGCCGAAGCGCTGGGCGAGGTCCGCCTTGGTGACGCCGCAGTCTTCCATCGCATCGTGCAGCAGCGCGGCCATCAGGGCCGGGGCGTCGAGCTTCCAGCTCGCGCACAGCGCGGTGACGGCAATGGGATGGGTGATGTAGGGTTCGCCGCTGCTGCGCCACTGGTCGCTGTGGGCCAGGTCGGCAAAGGCATAGGCTTCGCGCACCTGCTCGATGCTGGTGGCATCCAGGTAACCCAGGTGCTCCATCAGTCCGGCAAAGGCATTGGCCGACACGCTCGCTGCCTGCTCTGCAGACATGCGCTCGGGCCGGGGTGTCGGTACGGGATCAGAGGGGGCTGTGAACGAAGTCAAGGCCGCTTTCATGACTTAAATGTAGCGTGCATGCGGGTTTGTGCAGGCTTCATGTAAAAAAAGCACCGCTGTGCGGTGCTCTTTGTGGGGCCATTGTGTTGCTTTGCAGCAAATCAGCCCGGAACCTTCTTCAGCATCTCCAGGCCGACCTTGCCTTCGGCGATCTCGCGCAGGGCGGTGACACCGGGCTTGTTCTTGGTTTCGATCCTGGGCGTGTGGCCCTGGCTCAGCATGCGGGCGCGGTAAGTGGCGGCCAACACGAGCTGGAAGCGGTTAGGGATCTGCTCCAGGCAGTCTTCAACAGTGATGCGTGCCATCAGGATCTCCGGGAAACGTCAGTTGGGTACAGAAATATTGAGAGACTCGAAGGTCTCTGCTCGGCGGCTGCGCTGAGCCGCATACTTGAGGCGCTGGGCGTGGATGATCGTCTTGAGATCAAACAGTGCGCTCTCGAACAATTCGTTGATTATAACGAAGTCGAATTTCGCCACCTGGGCCATCTCCTCGGCCGCGTTCGTCAGGCGCAGCTCGATCACCTCGGGCGCGTCCTCGCCCCGGTTTTCCAGGCGTGCGCGAAGCTCGTCCCAGCTGGGCGGCAGGATGAAGATCAGAACGGCGTTCGGAAACGCTTCCTTGACCTGCAGCGCGCCCTGGTAGTCGATCTCCAGCAGCACGTCGGTGCCGACCTGGATGCGCTCTTCCAGCGCCTTCTTGGCCGTGCCGTAGCGGCGGCTGTGCACATTCGCCCATTCGACGAAGGCGTTGTTCGACACCATGGTGTCGAATTCCTGGTCGGAGACGAAGTAGTACTCGCGGCCGTGCTTTTCCTGGCCACGCGGCGCGCGGGTGGTGTGGGAGACGGAGGGCGAGACGCGCGCATCGAACTCGCGCAGGGCTCGCACCAGGCTGGACTTGCCGGCCCCGCTGGGGGCCGAGACGACAAAGAGGTTTCCGGGGTAATCCATGGATTTGTGCGCAGTTTGGTTACGCATGGGCATCTGTGATGGGCTTATTCGATGTTCTGCACCTGCTCGCGCATCTGCTCGATCAGCACCTTCATGTCCACGCTGATGCGGGTCAGCTCCAGCGTGGCGGACTTGGAGCCCAGCGTGTTGGCTTCGCGGTGCAGTTCCTGGATCAGGAAATCCAGGCGCTTGCCGATCTCGCCGCCCTTCTTGAGCAGGCTCTGGATCTCGTCCAGGTGCGAGTCCAGGCGGGTGACTTCTTCCGCCACGTCGATGCGGATGGCAAAGGCCGTGGCCTCGGTCAGGGCGCGGTCCTGGGCGGCTTCGGGCGCCACGGCGCCTTCGGCCAGGGCCATCGCTTCCTTCCAGCGCTCCATGAAGCGCAGGCGCTGCTGCTCCACAAGCTGGGGCACCAGGGGCGTGGCGTCTGCCGCGAGCTTGCGCAGCTGGGCGATGCGGTCCAGCAGCATGGTGGCCAGGCGCTTGCCTTCGCGGGCGCGGGCCTCCAGCAGTTCGGTCAGGGCCTGCTCTGCCAGCGTGGGCAGCACGCTGCTCCAGTCGATGGCCGAGTTGGCGCCGCCGCTGGCCAGGCGCAGTGCGTCGGAGACGGACAGGCTGCGAGCGTCGGGCAGCCATGACTGGACGGTGTCCTGGAGCATGGCCAGGCGCTGCAGCATGGCGGTGGAGGGGTCGGGCAGGGAGTTG
This sequence comes from Delftia sp. DLF01, assembly GCF_014852125.1. Classification (NCBI taxonomy): domain Bacteria; kingdom Pseudomonadati; phylum Pseudomonadota; class Betaproteobacteria; order Burkholderiales; family Comamonadaceae; genus Delftia; species Delftia sp. DLF01. The sequence goes on along the minus strand of NZ_JACVAZ010000002.1, from coordinate 246,686 downwards.
CCGTCGTCGTTGTCGATGGCGGCGCGCACTTCGACCTTGCCGCGCTTGAGGCGGGCGGTCAGAAGGGCCCGCAGGGCCGGCTCATGGGCGCGCAACTCGTCGGGCAGGCGGAACGAAAGATCCAGGAAGCGGCTGTTGACCGAGCGGATCTCCAGACCGAGCCGGCTGTTGCGGCCCGACGCTCCACCATCTTCTGCGGACGCGCCGTGCTGGGCACTGGCGTATCCGGTCATGCTGTAAACTGGCATTGGACTTTTGATGGATGCTTGCAATTGCCCGATTATCCGGGTTTCGCCTCATCCCTGAGACTCACCGGAGAAAAATGTCTTCCAAGATCAAGCCGGCGCCATTGCCGCCAGGCAGCACGATCGGCGGCTATCGGGTGGTGCGCAGGCTTGCTTCCGGCGGTTTCGGCGTCGTTTACCTGGCCTTGGATGCAGAGGGCAAGCAGGTTGCGATCAAGGAATACCTGCCCGCATCGCTGGCCACCCGTGCCCCCGGAGAGTTGCAGCCCGCCGTGGCTCCCGAAAAGCTTTCACTGTACCGCCTGGGCCTCAAGAGCTTCTTCGAGGAAGGGCGTTCCCTTGCACAGATCTCGCACGCTTCCGTGGTCAGCGTGCTCAATTTCTTTCGCGAGAACGAAACCGTCTACATGGTGATGAACTACCTGGAGGGTGCCACCCTGCAGGACTTCGTTGTCACCGCGCGCGAGCTCAAGGCCGAGAAGGTGTTCCGCGAATCGACCATCCGCTCGCTGTTCGACGAGGTGCTGCGCGGCCTGCGCATCGTCCATCAGCACAAGATGCTGCACCTGGACATAAAGCCGGCCAACATCTTCATCACCAATGATGACCGCGCCGTGATGATCGACTTCGGCGCGGCGCGCGAGGTGCTGTCCAAGGAAGGCAACTTCATCCGCCCCATGTACACGCCGGGCTTTGCCGCGCCCGAGATGTACCGCCGCGATGCGTCGCTCGGCCCCTGGACCGACATCTACGCGATTGGCGCCTGCATCTATGCCTGCATGCAGGGCTTTCCGCCCAACGAGGCGCCGCAGCGCCAGGACAAGGACCGGCTCACGCTGGCGCTGACCAAGCTGCGCGGCGTGTACTCGGACAACCTCATCGAAGTCGTCGAGTGGTGCATGGCCATGGACCCCGGTTCGCGCCCGCAGTCGGTGTTTGCGCTGCAAAAGGAATTGAGCCGCGAGGGTGAGCGCCGCTACACCAAGCTCAGTGTCTCCGAGCGCATGCGCCTGCAACTGGACACGCTGGTGACCGACGCCAAGAAGAACATGCAGAAGATCAGCGGCGCGGCAGGCCTGCCGGCCGTCGGCCAGGAGCGCAAGCCATGAGGTTTTCGGTATTTCAGCTGAGCCGCCGCGGCGGCCGGGCGCTCAATGAAGACCGCATGGGCTACTGCTACACGCGGGAGGCCGTGCTCTTCGTGCTGGCCGACGGCATGGGCGGCCATCCCGAAGGCGAGGTCGCCGCGCAGCTGGCGCTGCAGGTGATGTCCGTGCATTTCCAGCGCCAGGCCAAGCCGCTGCTGGACGATCCGCAGGGCTTTCTGGTCGATGCGCTGCTGCACGCGCACCGGCAGATCCTGCGCTACGCCAGCGCCAAGGGCATGATCGATACGCCGCGCACCACGCTGGTGGCGGCCGTCATCCAGAAGGGCAAGATCACCTGGATCCACTGCGGCGACTCGCGCCTGTACCTGGTGCGCGGTGGCGAGCTGCTGGTGCGCACGCGCGACCACTCCTATCTGGAGATGGGCGAGATCGCCGCGCAGCTCAAGACATCCAGCCGCAATGTGCTGTTCACCTGCCTGGGCTCGCCGTCCAAGCCCATCTACGACGTGACCGAGCCGCGCCGGCTGGAGCAGGGCGACAAGCTGCTCCTGTGCTCCGACGGCCTGTGGGGCAGCGTGGACGAAGGGCACCTGATGCGCACCCTGCACGGCCGCACCGTGTCCCAGGCCATCCCCCAGCTGGTGGAAACGGCGCTGCGCAACGCGGGCGATGCCAGCGACAACGTCACGGCCATCGCCATGGAGTGGGAGACGCCCGACGCCTTCGAGTCCACCATGGGCATCTCCACCCAGGACATCGAGAACGACGCGTTTGAATCCACGATCCAGGGGGGGCCAATCGAAGACCTGGAAGATGAGCTGGATGACGCCGCCATCGAGCGCTCCATCGCCGAGATCAACGAGGCGATACGCCGCTCGGCCGAGCGCCAGTTCAAGCGCTGAAAGCCGCTGCCGGCCCGCAGCAGCGGTGCCGGTGGCGCGCATGGACTACCGAACCTATTGACGACAAAGGGCGCACGGGCGCCCGACTGGATTTCTACGATGAAGATTGTGTTGGCCTCCAACAACCGCGGCAAGCTCGCCGAGCTGCAAGCCATGTTCGCCCCGCTGGGCGTTGAACTGATTCGCCAGGGCGACCTGTTCGACGGCGAGGCGCCCGAGCCGCATTGCACCTTCGTGGAGAACGCGCTGTCCAAGGCCCGCTTCGCGGCCGAGCGCACGGGCCTGCCCGCCATTGCCGACGACGCCGGCATGTGCGTCTCGCACTTCGGCGGCCTGCCGGGCGTGGACACGGCCTACTACTGCACGCAGTTCGGCTACGAGAAAAGCGACGACAACAACGTGCGCGCCCTGCTGGAGCAGATGCAGGGCGTGGCCGACCGCCGCGCCGCCATGGTCAGCACCCTGGTGGGCGTGCGCAGCGCCAGGGACCCCGAGCCGCTGATCGCCATGGGCCGTGTGCTCGGCGAGATCACCACCGAGCGCCGTGGCACGCAGGGCTTCGGCTTCGACCCCGTGATGTACATCCCCGAGCTGGGCCAGACCTTTGCCGAGATGGACCCGGCCGTGAAGCACGCGCACAGCCACCGCGGCCGCGCCACGCTGCAGATGATTGAACTCGTGCGCGAGCGCTGGGTGCGATGATTCCCATCCAGCCCCAGGATTCGGCCTCCGGCGCCCAGGCCGCCGTGCAGCGCGACATCCAGCACTACATGCGCCCCGGCACGCTGCAGCTGGGCAGCCTGCCGCCGCTGTCGCTGTATGTGCACCTGCCCTGGTGCATTCGCAAGTGCCCGTACTGCGACTTCAACTCGCACGAGCATGGCCGCGACGGCCCCGAGCTGCCCGAAGACCGCTACATCGACGCCCTGGTCGCCGACCTGGAGAGCGCGCTGCCGCTGATCTGGGGCCGCACCGTGCACAGCATCTTCATCGGCGGCGGCACGCCCAGCCTGTTCGCGCCCGAGTCCATCGACCGGCTGCTGGCCGCCATCCGCGCGCGCCTGCGCATGGAGGCCGACTGCGAGATCACCATGGAGGCCAACCCCGGCACCTTCGAGACCGACCGCTTCCGCGCCTTCCGCGCGGCCGGTGTCACGCGGCTGTCCATTGGCGTGCAGAGCTTTGACGACCGCCTGCTGCAGGCCGTGGGCCGCGTGCACGACGGCGCCCAGGCGCGTGCGGCCGTGCGCGAGGCGGCCGACAGCTTCGAGACCTTCAACATCGACCTGATGTACGCGCTGCCCGGCCAGACCGAACTGGACCTGGCGCGGGACCTGGACGTGGCCATGTCCTTTGCCCCGCCGCACCTGTCGGTCTATCACCTGACCATCGAGCCCAATACGTATTTCGCCAAGTTTCCGCCTGCCATCCCCGAGGACGACCTGGCCTACGACATGCTGGACCGCATCACCGCGCGCACCGCTGCCGCGGGCATGCAGCGCTACGAGATCTCGGCCTATGCGCGTGAGGGCCACCAGTGCTGGCACAACCGCAACTACTGGCAGTTCGGCGACTACCTGGGCATAGGCGCGGGCGCGCACAGCAAGCTCAGCTTTGCGCACCGCATCGTGCGCCAGGTGCGCTTTCGCGATCCCGCGCGCTACATGGACCAGGCCCTGGCCGGCGCGCCGCTGGCGCAGGACGGCGAGGTGCGCCGTGCCGACCTGCCCTTCGAGTACATGCTCAACGCGCTGCGCCTGCGCGAAGGCTTTGCGCTGCAGGACTTCATGGAGCGCACGGGCCTGCCGCTGTCGTCCATCGCCAAGGGGCTGGACGCCGCACAGGCCAAGGGCTTGATCACGCGCGACCTGGGGCGGGTGGTGCCCACGGAGCGGGGCTTTGACTTCCTCAGCGATCTGCAGGAGCTGTTCCTAGCGGAGTGAGCAGGCCAACGACCATTGAAAAAGGACGCCTCGGCGTCCTTTTTTCGTCCAGCGCCACCGCGCAATCGGTCGGCGATCAGCCGCAGCGCACGGCCACGATGCGGCCTGTGCCGTCGACCACCAGGTTCAGGCGTTCCTGGTTGAACTCCATGGTGGTCGGCTGGCCTTCGCGCAGCACGCGGGCCATGTAGGCGCCCGTCTGCTTGCGGGCGGCCTCCAGCGTGGCCGAGGTATTGCTCTTGCCCACGAAGGACTGCGCCGATGCCGCATTGCAGACCTGCACGGGGCGCGGGGCCGGTTGCGCCCCACCGCCGCCGCTGCCACCAAAAGGATTGCTCATGCCGGCGCAGCCTGCCACCAGGGTGGTGGCGCCCAGCAGGGCCAGGGCGGCAAGGCGGCGTTGGAGGGCGGGGGCGGTCATCGGCATGGTCTGTCTCCTCGATTCATGGGGTGTTGCTGCGCAGTATCAGGGCAGGCGCGGGCGCGCTGCCTCGGACAATGCCGCATACCTTAGCCGGGCTGAGCCGGGCCAAGGCGAAGCCGAAGGCATGCGGAAGTAACAGGTGGCAGCAAAGGCTTCAGCGCCGCGCGCTGCGGCCTTCCGCGGGGGCGTGGTGGAAGACCGTGGCCTCCATGCCCATGGCGCGTATCTTGGCGGCCGCCTGATCGGCGCTGCGCTGCTTGGCAAAGGGGCCCGAGCGCACGCGCACGATCTCGCCCTTGTTGCTGTGCAGGGTCTGGCTGAGCGTGGGCAGCTTGGCTTTCTCCAGCCGCTCCACCACGCGCCCGGCATTGCCAGCTTCAGAGAACACGCCGATGTTGATGTAGTAGTTGCCCGGCTCCAGAGCCGCCGAGGCGGCCTTGGTAGGTGCCGGGGCCTTTGCGACGGGTTCGGCGGGCTTGGCTGGTTTGGTTTCAGCCGCCACCTTGGAGGGCTTGGCGGGCGTTGGCGCAGGCGTAGGTGCAGGTGCTTTGGTTGGCACCAACGCGGCCTTGACGGGAATGGCTGCTGCTGCAGTGGCCGCGACGGCACCCGCAGCGCCGGCCGCTGCCACGACGGGCATGGGTTCGACCGTGCCGGAGACGGTGCTGCCGGCGGCGGGCAAGGGCGCTTGCGGATCAGGGCGCGCCTCGGTCTGGGTGACCGGCTCTTGCGGCTGGGGTATGGGGGCGGGTGTGGGCGCCGGTTCCGTCCTTGGCGTTTCAACGGCAGCTACGGCTGCGGCGGGCGTTGGCGCCACGGCTGGTGCAGCTGGCGAAACTGGTGCAGCGGCCGGTATGGCTTCGGACGGGATCACCTCGGTCTGTGCCGCCATGAAATGTGGCATGCCCGACATCGCCCAGATGCCTGCACCGGCAGCGGCGGCAAGCACCGCACCGGCCGCCACGGCCAGGCGCTTGCGCAGGGGCGTGGCCGCGCGGCGGGCCAGGCGTTCGTGCGCTGCGGCCATGTTGGGGGCCTCGCCAATGGCTTGCAGCGTGTGGCGGCGCACATGGTGCCAGTACAGGGCATTGGCGCCCAGGCCGGGAACGGCAATGGCCAGCAGGATCAGCGTGGCATCGATGCCGTGGGCAATCGCCGGGGGCAGGCCCAGCGCGGGGCGCAGCAGCAGGCCCCAGACCAGGCCCGTGCCGCCGGCGGCCAGCGCATAGAGGCCGCCCTCTTGCCACAGCCCGCGCAGCCCGCACCAGGGCAGGGTGAACAGGCCTGCGGCCAGGTTCCAGGTAGGCAAGGGCTTGCCCAGCGCGTCGAAGCGCTCGAACAGGCGCAGGTAGTAGTCGCGTGAGGGCTCGCCAATCAGGCTGGCGTACAGGCCCGGCATCAGGCCGGTGCCCTGTCCGCCCGTGAAGCTGGTGACGCCGGCATGTGCGCCGGCGCCTGCCCGCTCGTTGGGGGCAGCGGCGTCATCGCCGTGCTGCAGCGCATAGGCTGCGGCAGCGAAGGCGCTGGCTATCGAGGGCGGCAGTTTGCTGGGGCTCTTGGGAGAGTCGGCCGTGTCGGGCCTGCTGGCACTGCCGGGCTCGGCAAAGGCGGGCTCCTGCCGAGCAGGGGCCGCCTGCCTTCCGAAGTCGATGGTGGCGGGAGGTGCTGAGATGGCGTCTTCCGATGGGGCGGGCATGTCAGCAATTGTGTCATGCACTCATGGCTGTCGGAATCACGACATTCGGGCGGATCGATCGGGTGAATCAATCGGTCAGATCCATCGCGCAGATCAATCGGGCCGCTCCATCGGCCCCGATCGATCTGCCGTTGCCATCAGGCCTGGCGCGCGGGCAGCACGGTGGCGCGGCACTCGCCGAAGCCGATGCGCGCGGCGCCTGGCTTCTCGCACCAGCCGCGCAGGATCACGGCATCGCCATCCTGCAGGAAGGTGCGGCTCTCGCCATTGGCCAGGGCCACGGGCTTCTTGCCGCCTTCGGTCAGCTCCAGCAGCGCACCGGCCTCGCTGGAGGTGGGGCCGGACAGCGTGCCCGTGCCCAGCAGGTCGCCGGGCTGCAGGTCGCAGCCGTTGACGCTGTGGTGGGCCACCAGCTGGGCCATGGTCCAGTAGGCGTGTCGGTAGCTGGTGTGGGTGATCTGCTGCGCAGCCTGACCTTCGGCGCGCATGCGGCCGGTCTCCAGCGCCACGCTCAATTGCACGTCGAACGCGCCGCGCTCGGAGTTGGCGGCCGAGCTCAGGTAGGGCAGGGGCTGGGGATCTGCGGCGGGCCGCGTGAACGCCGTGCGGTAGGGCTCCAGCGCCTCCAGCGTCACTATCCAGGGCGAGACCGTGGTGGCGAAGTTCTTCGACAGGAAGGGGCCCAGCGGCTGGTATTCCCAGGCCTGGATGTCGCGCGCCGACCAGTCGTTGAGCAGGCACAGGCCGAAGATGTGGTTCTCTGCCTCGTCCATGGAAATCGCCTCGCCCCAGGCGTTGCCGGCGCCGGTGTAGATGCCCATCTCCAGCTCATAGTCCAGGCGTGCGCAGGGCTTGAGCGCGGGTGCGGCGGCGTCGGGCGCCTTCAGCTGGCCCATGGGGCGGCGGAAGTCCACGCCGGACACGCGCAGGCTGGACGCACGGCCGTGGTAGCCAATCGGCACCCACTTGTAGTTTTCCATCAGCGGGTTGTCCGGGCGGAACAGCTTGCCGACGTTGGTGGCGTGGTGCACCGAGGTGTAGAAGTCCGTGTAGTCGCCGACCTGGGCCGGCACCGTGTATTCCACGTCGGACTGGGCCACCAGGCAATCCTGCAGTGCCGCCTGTGCGGCAGCGCCTTCGCGCAGCGCGCGCGACAGCGCCAGGCGCAGGGCCGACCAGGCGGCCGGTCCCATGGCCATGAAGCCGTTCAGGTGCTGTTGCGAAGCGGCTTCCAGCTGCGGCTGCACGGCATCGCCCAGCGCCTTGAGGGCGCTTGCGCGCGCCAGGTCCAGCACCTGGTCGCCAATGGCCACGCCGCCGCGCCAGGCCTCCTGGCTGCCTGCGCGGCGGAACACCGCAAACGGCAGGTTCTGGATAGGGAAGTCGCTGGCGCCGGTGTTGGCCGAGGCCACCCAGCTGCGCAAGCCTGCGTCATGGGTTTCGTTCAAGGACATCTGTCTCTCCTGGTTGGGTTTGTCTGTCGTTGGTATGAAAAGGGGTTTGGCGGGGCAGGGCGAGCGTGGCGGGGTCAGGCAGCGGCAAAGCCGCCGTCCATGTTCCAGTGTGCGCCGCGCACCTGGGCGGCCTGCTCGCTGGCCAGGAAACCGGCCAGCGCCGCCACCTGCTCCACGGTCACGAAGGCCTGGGAGGGCTGCTTGGCGCCCAGCAGCTGGCGCGCCGCCGCTTCGGCATCCAGCCCTTCGCGCGCTGCCAGCGCATCGATCTGCCGTTGCACCAGCGGCGTCAGCACCCAGCCGGGGCAGATGGCGTTGCAGGTCACGGGCGTGGTGGCGAACTCCAGCGCCACCGACTTGGTCAGGCCGATCAGCCCGTGCTTGCTGGCCACATAGGCCGGCTTGCGCGCCACGCCCACCAGCCCGCTGACCGAGGCGATATTGATGATGCGGCCCCAGCCGCGCTCCAGCATCTGCGGCGCGCAGGCCTGGATGGCGTGGAAGGGCGCCGACAGGTTGACGGCCAGCAGCTCGTCCCACTTGCCGGCCGGGAATTCGAGCAGCGGGCTCACATGCTGCATGCCTGCGTTGTTGACCAGGATGTCGATGGGCCCCAGCTCGGCCGCAATGCGCCGGGCCAGCGGCGCGATGGCGCTGCCGTCGCGCAGGTCCAGCCCGTAGTGGCGCACGGGCACGCCGTGGGCTTGGGCGATCTCGCGCACCAGTGCATCGGTCTCGGCCGATGCGGCGGCCTGGCCATGCAGCGCGATGGCTGCGCCCTCGCTGGCCAGATGGCGCGCCACGGCCAGGCCGATGCCGCTGGTCGAGCCGGTGATCCAGGCCACGCGGCCCGCATGCGGGCGTGAAGCGGGGAATGAGGAAGTCGGGTTCATTTCAGGAGATCCATTTCCATATGCACGTACTCGCTGAGAAAGCGCACCCGCGCCCAGTAGATCAGCAGCCCATCGGCGTTGCAGGCCCAGCGCAGCGCCTGCATCAGCGGCGTGCCCAGGGCCACGCCCAGGTGCTCGGCGGCCAGTTCGTCGGCCGGCGCCACGCTCAGGTGCTGGCGCGCCACGGCAATGCGCGAGGGGTCGCTGCTCAGGGCTACGGCCAGGGAGCTGCGCTCCAGCTGGGCCTCGATCTCGGGGAACAGTTGCTGCTCCAGGTACAGCTGCGACAGGCAGAACCGCGCCGCGTCATGGTCGTACACGCGCAGCAGGTGCACGTAGGCGGGGGCCATGCGGCCCACGTCGGGGAAACCTTCGGGAATCGGCGGCAGGCAGTCGCGCCCGGTGTGCAGGGTGATCTGGCCGATGTGGGCGCCAAAGGCCACCAGCTCCTTCCAGCTGGTGGGCAGCAGGAAGGACGGCGGCTTGTAGGGCGCCGCGATCACCCGGGTGCCGCCGCGCTTGCGCGTGAGCAGCAGGCCCTCGGCCACCAGGGCGCCCAGCGCCATGCGCACCGTGGTGCGCGACACGCCATGCAGCGCCTCCAGCTCCTGCACCGTGGGAATGGCGCTGCCTACGGGCCAGGCGCCCGTGGACACCTTGCTGCGGAACAGCCGCGCCAGCTGCAGGTGCAGCTTGTCCCGGCCTTGTTGAGGGGCCGACGCGGTGGAGTTGGAGGGCATGGAGGCAATAAAGTATCTATTCAGTGCTTTTATTTTCACACAAAGCGCCAGCCCTGACAGCCTGTGCTGACGCCCATCGTTGACAAATGTCTTCAATTGAGCAGGCCGAATGACTTTTAAACTGCGGCCCTTTTTCGGTTTTTCGTTTTCGTTTTTTGAATGTTGGCCAGAGCGGCCGTTGGGTATTTCATGCAGCAGCAACATGCTTGGGAGTTTTTTCGCGCCGGTGGAGTGGACCAGGTGGTCATCCGCACCGGGCAGGACATTGCGCACATCGGCGAGCTGGACCAGAAGCTGTGGGTGGCCCTGGCCTGCCCCACGCGCGGCATCGAGTTCGACAGCGACACGCTGGACCTGATCGACGAAGACAAGGACGGCCGCATCCGCCCGCCCGAACTGATCGCCGCCTGCCAATGGGCCGTGGCGCGCGTGCGTGATCCCCAGGTGCTGGCCGATGGCGGCGACGTGCTGCAACTGTCCAGCCTGGAGCGCGACAGCGAGCAGGGCGCCCTGCTGCATGCCGAGGCCGAGCGCATGCTGGCCCTATCCGGCCAGGCCGGCGGCGCCGCGCTGAGCCTGGCCCAGGTGCGCGAGCGCCTGGCCTCCCTGGCGGCCATGCGCTTCAATGGCGACGGCATCGTCAGCCCCGCCACCGCCGGGGACGACAAGGCGCTGGCCGCGCTGGTCGAGCGCATCGGCAAGGCCTACGGCACGGCGGCGGGCGCCGATGGCGTGGCCGGCATCGCACGCAAGCAGGCCGAGTCCTTCTATGCTGACCTGCGTTCCCTGCGCGACTGGCATGCAGGCGCCGAGGCCCTGGGCTGCGGCATTGCCGAGCGCGACCAGGCCCTGGCCGCGGCCCGCGCCGTGGACGCGGTGCAGGCCAAGGTGGACGACTTCTTCGCACGCACGCGGCTGGCCGCCTTCGACACGCGCGCGCAGGACCCGCTCAACCCCTCCATCGAAGGCTATGCCGCCCTGGGCCGTGAGGTGCTGGACAGCGGCGCCCAGGCCATTGCCGCCCTGCCGCTGGCCGCCGTGGCGGCCGACCGCGCGCTGCCGCTGGCCCAGGGCGTCAACCCCGCCTGGGCCGCCGCGCTGCAGGCCCTGCGCGAGCAGGCCGTGCAGCCCGTGCTGGGCGAAGACCTGCAGGAGATCACCGCCGCGCAGTGGGAGCAGGTCAAGGCCGCGCTGCAGCCCTGCCGCCAATGGCTGGCGGCCCGGCCCGCCACGCCGCTCGATGCCCTGTCGCAACAGGAGGTGCAGGCGCTGCTGGACGGCGGGCAGGAAGCCGCGCTGCTGGACCTCATCGCCCAGGACGAGTCCGAGAAGGAACACAGCCTGCAGGCCGTGGCGCTGGAAAAGCTCATCCGCCTGCAGCGCGACCTGCTGGTGCTGCTCAACAACTTCGTCTCGTTCAGCCTCTTTTACCGGCGCGAGGGCGCGGCCTTCCAGGCCGGCACGCTCTACCTGGATGCGCGCAGCTGCGACCTGACCGTGGAAGTGAGCGATACCGCCGCCCACGCCGCGCTGGCCGGCCGTGCCAAGACCTGCCTGGCCTACTGCGAGCTGCGGCGCGAGGGCAAGAAGAAAGCCATCGTCGCGGCCTTCACGGCGGGCGATGTGGATTTTCTCTTCGTGGGCCGCAACGGCGTGTTCTATGACCGCGCGGGCAACGACTGGGACGCCACCATCGTCAAGCTCATCGAGAACCCCACCAGCATCGGCCAGGCCTTCTTCCTGCCCTACAAGAAATTCCTGCGCATGGTGGAGGAACAGGTGGCCAAGCGCGCCTCGGCCAAGGAAGAGGGCGTGACCGCCAGCCTGGGCACGCAGGCCGGTCAGCTGGTCACGGCGCCCGGCACCGCTGCGGCCAACGCCACAGCCGCCACGGCTGCCGCCGCATCGCGCAAGACCGATGTGGGCACCGTGGCCGCCCTGGGTGTGGCGCTGGGCTCCATCAGCGCCGTGCTGGTTGGCATCTTCGGCAAGTTCATCGACCTGGGGCCCTGGATTCCCGTGGCCCTGGTCGGCCTCATCGCGGCCATCTCCGGGCCCAGCATGATGATTGCCTGGCTCAAGCTGCGCCAGCGCAGCCTGGGGCCCATCCTGGACGCCAGCGGCTGGGCCATCAACGGCCGCATGCGCATCAACCTGCCGCTGGGCCGCAGCCTGTCGCAGACCGCCAAGGTGCCGGTGGGTGCACGGCGCACGGCGGGCGACCCCTATGCGGAAGGCAACGGCCTGCGCAACACCCTGGTGGCGCTGGCCGTGGTGGCCTTGCTGGCGCTGATGGCCTGGCGCCTGCACTGGGTCGATGGCCTGCTGCCCGCCGGCTGGCAGTACGGCGCGGCACCGGCCGCTGTGCCGGCTGCGCCAGAGTCCGCACCTGCGCCTGCGCCAGCAGCGGCACCAGCACCGGCACCGGCAGCGGCGGCTCAGTAAGTCGATGCCAAGGGGCGGGCAAGCCCCTTGCCCCGCCCCGGTCGGGAAACCTCAAGGCGCGACAATAGCGCCATGACCACCCCCACCCACGTACAACGCAGTGCCGTGCCCCTGAGCACGCACGACACCACCCGCATCGACGACCTGCGCATCAAGGCCGTGCGCCCCCTGATCACCCCGGCCCTGCTGCAGGAATGGCTGCCCGCGCCCGAAGCCGCGCAGCAACTGGTGGAAACCAGCCGCGCCGCCATCTCGGACGTGCTGCAGGGCCGGGACGACCGGCTCATCGTCGTCGTCGGACCCTGCTCCATCCACGACCACGACCAGGCCATGGACTATGCGCGCCAGCTCAAGGCCCAGGCCGACGCCCTGGCCGGCGAGCTGCTCGTGGTCATGCGCGTCTACTTCGAGAAGCCCCGTACCACCGTGGGCTGGAAGGGCTACATCAACGACCCGCACCTGGACGGCAGCTTCGCCATCAACGAAGGCCTGGAAATGGCCCGCGCCCTGCTGCTGGACGTGCTGGCCCTGGGCCTGCCCGTGGGCACGGAATTCCTGGACCTGCTGTCGCCGCAATTCATCAGCGACCTGGTCAGCTGGGGCGCCATCGGCGCGCGCACCACGGAAAGCCAGAGCCACCGCCAGCTGGCCAGCGGCCTGTCCTGCCCCGTGGGCTTCAAGAACGGCACGGACGGCGGCGTCAAGGTGGCCAGCGATGCCATCCAGGCGGCCAGCGCGCCCCACGCCTTCATGGGCATGACCAAGATGGGCCAGTCCGCCATCTTCGAGACCCGCGGCAATGGCGACTGCCACGTCATCCTGCGCGGCGGCAAGCAGCCCAACTACGGCGCCGAGCATGTGCAGGCCGCCTGCGCCCTGCTGGAAGGCGCAGGCCTGCGCCCGCAGGTCATGATCGATGTCTCCCACGCCAACAGCAGCAAGCAGCACCGCCGCCAGATCGACGTGGCGGCCGACGTGGCCCAGCAGATCGCCGGTGGCGATGCCCGCATCACGGGGCTGATGATCGAAAGCCACCTGCAGGAAGGGCGGCAGGACATCGTGGACGGCCAGCCGCTGGCGCATGGCGTGTCCGTGACCGATGCCTGCATCAGCCTGGAGCAGACCGTGCCTGTGCTGGAGCAGCTGGCTGCGGCGGTGAAGGCGCGGCGGGCGAAGCTGCGGGGGTGAGTTGACTGGCCGGGTCTGTTTTGGACCCGCGTCAGGCAATGGGACAGTCCTGTCCTTCGGCAGGACTGCAATGCAATCGCCACAGCGCAGTGGCATGCATATGAGCCGCCGATGTAAAAGCAGGGTTGGCAGACTGCGAATTCAATTCAGGCGCTGGTGCAGCACAGGCTGTGCATCAAGACTTTCAGATCAGTCCGATTGCATCATGCATTTTTGCAATGAATGATTGATTAATTCATATCGGATTAAAAGATTCTTCTATTGCTGCATCCAGATGTATTTCGAGGATTGCACCAATATATTTGGTCGCCATTGTTTTGGTGGTCCATATTCCGGGACGAGAGGGGCGAAGGACAAGGGAAATGAATGGCTCTATCAAAGAAGAGCAGGATCTTCATTTCAAAGAATTCGAGTCATATATCATTGGTTTTGATTCTGCGGAGGAGGGGTAGGTATGAGGCCTGGCGATGCAACGCGGGTATTTGATCTTGCAGTTGGGCGCTCCGCCCCACCGCTTGCCTCCATGGTCACCATTTTTGCCATTAGTTTCTATAGCTCGACTCTCGTTGCCCAATTCAGCATAGCCCTTTCCTTTGCATCACTTTTCTTTGTATTGCCAGCGAGTATTGGCGCCATCTTCTTTTCGGAAATGGCTGCCAGCAAAGAGAAGAAGCAATCGGACTCACTCATCAGTTTGCTGCTTTGGCTGGTCCTCCTATACACCGGGTTTTGTTTTATTCTGGTGTATTGGCTTCCTGTTATCTCGAAAACCCTGATATCCGGTTTGCCAGAGGAACTGTTGGATGGGGCCGTATCGCAGGCAAGATTGATAATTCTGTGTATTCCATTCTTCGGAATCATCAATGTATGTAGCTGCGTTCTTGAGTCAAGATCACATACTGCCATCGTTGCAAAATTCAGAATGTGGCAGGTTTTTTTCCACGCAGCCTGTGTGATTGTTGTGCTGGTGCTGCTTGGGAAGAATGAGTGGATGAGCGATGATTCTGTCGCTCTTGCCTATCTGTTCAGTGACATCATTTTTTCCGTTGCCGCATATGCTTTGATGCAGAAATACTGTCAATTCAGATTTTCATTCAATTTTCGTGTATTGCCTGGCAGAAGAATATTTTCCGTCTTCATCCCTGGCTATGTCAATGCGTTCTTTGGGAAATATCTGCTTTATATATTGTCAATGTCTGTTGCAGGGCTGGGTGCAATGTATTCTGCAATTCAATCCCAAGCTTCTGCCATATTGCTGTTGGCAGAACTGCCTGCCATGGGAGTCTGTGCCGTTCTGGCAATGGAGATATCCAAAAATCGTGGAAAATGGGCAGTGCAATTTCAGTTCATCAAAGATTCATCGTCATTGATGATTTTTTGTGCCATTGTTCCAGTTGTTGCATTGGCTGTATTCATGATGTTCTATGAAATATCAGAAGCGAATGGTTTTCAAATTGTCGGTGAGGGATTCCTTTCCTTGGTGTGCAAAGGAACTACGGATGTGGTGTTCTTCTATGCGGCAGCAATTTCTGGCGGGCTAGGTCTTTATTGGTCATCAAGAATGATTTTTTGGACTATTTATGCAGTGATATTTTTTGCCCCAATGTCATTGGGTTTTCATGGCTCCAGTTATTCCATGATCAACTATATTTTCTCGTTTTCTTCTCTCGTGTCCTGTGTGATGTTGGTATTGCTTATTCACAATAGGCGAGAGTTTCTATCTGAAGAGAAGATTGGCTTGAAGGAAAGCTTGTAGCCGTGGTGGCCTTGGCGAGGTCGTCTGCCCTTCGACAACCTCGCAGCCCCGCAACCGCCACGACGCAGGCGCTGACATACGGGGTGGGGAGGCGGCGGGGGCGCCCTCAGGCCCGCGCTGGCCTGGGCTCCAGATTGCGCGCCGTCCCCAGCCAGGTCGCGCAATGCGTTTCATGACCATCCTCGGCCACCGCGTACAGGTCCGCCGCGCAGATGCTGAGCACGCGGCCGGCATCCACCACGCGGCCGCGCGCCCGCAGGTGGGTGCCGCGTGCGGGGGCGAAGAGCTTCACGCTGCCGTCCACCGTGGCATTGGCCCAGCCTGGCGGTAGCACAGAGCCTGCGGCTGACACCGCCGCAAAGTCGCCCAGCGCAAAGATCGCCGTGGCCTGCAACTGGCCCGGCTGAAAGCACAGGGCATCGGCAATCGGCATCTCCAGCTCGGTGGCGCCGGGCTCGGCCCGCACGAAGCGCAGGCCCAGGGTGCGCGCCATGGGCATGGCCAGCACGGCGTTCTGCAGGGCCTGGGTGGATGGGGTGAGGTGGGTGGTCGGCTCAGTCATGGCTTGTCTCCTTCGTGGTGGGTGAAGCGGCACGGCGCACGCGCGGCCAGGGCGCGGCGGGTTTGTCGGGGGTGCTGGCTGGGGTCGGTGCCGTCTGCGCCAGATCCCGCTCGGCCTGGCGGGCGCGCAGCCACTGCACATGGTCCAGGGCCTGGGCGCGCTGGGCCTGCAGCGCGGCGATCTGTTCGTCTATCTCCTGCACGCGCTGCTGCACGGCATCGGCCAGGTCACCGGGGCCGATGCGCCCCGCACGCCAGGCGCGCAGGTTCTCCGCAATGCGCGGCAGACCGAACCCCAGCGCGCGGGACATGGCGATGAACACCACCTCGCGCCGGGCCGAGCGCGGATAGTCGCGGTAGCCATTGGGCAGGCGCCGGGGCTTGAGCAGGCCCGCGCGCTCGTAGTGCCGCAGCGCGTGGATGGAGACGCCCGTGAGCTGGGCGAGTTCGGAGATCAGCATGTGCCAAGGCTAGCAAGGCTTGTGCTGGGCTAGGGTTGGGGAGGTGACAGGTTTTTTCCCGCCTCGTCGCGAATCCAGTCCAGGAACGCGCGCACTTCGGGGCGGTCGGCCGCTCCGGGCCGCGTCACCGCGTAGTAGGCAAATCTTGCGGGCCATGGCTTGTCCAGCACCTGGATGAGCCGGCCCGCCGCGATTTCTTCCTGGGCATAGGCCTGCGGCACCAGCGCCAGGCCCTGGCCAGCCTCTGCCGCACGGATCAGCAGGAAGTCATCGTCAAAGGCACTGCCGCGCTCCGCGCGCATGTCGTCGGCCACGCCATGCGCTTTCAGCCAGAGCGGCCAGTCTGCGCGGTCGCCGTCATGCAGCAGGGGGTAGCTGAGGCAATCGCCGGCCTCATGGATCACTGCCCCGTGCGCCTTCAGGAATCCTGGCGAGGCGACGGGCGTCAGAACCGGTGCCATGAGGGGGAGAACCTCCAGCCCCGGATAGTCTCCCAGCCCATGGCGCAAGGCCACGTCCACCCGGTCGCGCCGCAGGTCCACCAGTTCCGACGTGGCCTCCACGCGGATTTCAATGTCCGGGTGCAATTGTTTGAAACGCCCCAGCCGGGGCACCAGCCACGATGCCGCGAACGTGGCGACCGTGCTGACGGTCAGGCTCCGTCTTGCCTTGGCGCTTTCCAGGTCGTGCATGGCCTGGTCGATTTGAAGAAACGCTTCGCGCAGCCTGGGGAACACGCTGGCGCCTGCCTCGGTCAGCCGCATGCCAAGGCGCTCACGCTCCAGCAACACCACTCCCAGGCGGTCTTCCAGCACGCGGATCTGCTGGCTGACGGCGCCGGGCGTGACGTGCAGGGCCTGCGCCGCAGCCTTGACGCTTTTGCGCTGCCCCACTTCCACGAAAGTGCGCAGCGCCTGCAATGGGTAGGTCATTTTATTTTTAGATTTACTAAATTCATGGAGCAGAAATCATCGCTTTATATTAGACGTATATCTGTTGAGAATAAGTCTTTCCAGCGATTCCATGAATTCAGTTTATCTAAAATTAAAATGCTCCATCTCTATTCAGACAGCTCCCCCAATGGCTTCAAGGTGACCATTGCGCTTGAAGAGCTTTCGCTGCCTTACCAGCTGCACCATGTGCGCATCGATGAAGGTGAGCACCGGCAGCCGGCCTTTCTGGCGCTGAATCCCCATGGCCGCATTCCCGTGCTCACGGACAGCGAGACGGGTGTGGTGTTGTTTGAGTCAGCGGCCATTCTTCTGTACCTGGCCGACAGGAGCGGGCAGCTGCTGCCAGAGGACCTGCAGGCCCGCTGGGAGGCGATCAAATGGCTGCAATTCCATGCGTCCAGTGTCGGGCCGCTGCTGGGCCAGCGCGTGCACTTCGAGCTGTTTGCGGAAAGCCCTGTCCCTGCGGCAATCGAACGCTACCGGCGCCTGACGGAGGAGGCGTTCACGGCGCTGGACCACGCGCTGGAGGGCCGTTCCTACCTGGCGGGCGACTGCTACTCCATTGCAGACATTGCCCATTTCGGTTGGACGCACATCGCGCGAATCATCCACTTCGACTTCAGCCGGCACCGCCATCTGAGCGCATGGCATGAGCGGGTCGCGGCCCGGCCTGCGGTGCGCAAGGGCATCGCGTTGCCGGCACCGGCAACCGGCGCATGAACACGAGTCAGGTCCAGACAATGAACGCAACTCCTCTCTCCCCGCGCACGGGTGGGGCTTCCTATGCCTCGTTCTACGCACACCCTGGCTATCGGCGCATGTTTGCACCAGACCGGCTGACCGTGGGCATCTTCCTGCCGCTGCGCAGCTACAAGGGCGACATGTCGGTGCTGCGCGGGCAGGCCGATCTGGTCACCCGCATCGACCAGCATGGCTTTGCCGCCGTGTGGGTGCGCGATGTCCCCTTGTTCGATCCCTCGTTCGGAGACGCTGGGCAGGTGTTCGACCCCTTCACCTACCTGTCCTTCCTGGCTGCCCGTACCCGCAAGATCGCCTTGGCCACCGGCAGCGCCATCGTCTCCCTGCGCCATCCGATCGACCTGGCCAAGGCCGCCACAAGCATTGACCAGCTCTCCGGCGGCCGGCTGGTGATGGGCTTGGCCTCTGGCGACAGGCCGATGGAGTTTCCCGCCTACGGACTGGAACACGCGGCCCGGGCACAGCGCTTTTCCCACGCGGTTGCCTATATGCGCCAGCTCATGCAGCCTGGGCTCCTGGACATCGACTCCCCGCTGGGGCGCCTGGAAGGCGCCGAGTTTCTCCCCCAGCCCGTTGCAGGGAGCATTCCGCTGATGGTGACGGGATCGTCAGGCCAATCGCTGCCATGGATTGCAGAGCATGCAGATGGCTGGCTGACCTACCCCGGTGCCACCCATACCCCCCGGGGGCCCCAGCACCTGGCGGAAAAAATCCGTGCCTGGCGTGACCTGATCCCTGGAGGCGCGTTCCGCCCGCACATGACGAATGAGTGGATCGACCTGGTCGATGACCCCGGCCATCCCCCAACCCCGTTGCATGGGGGCTATGTCCTGCGCACCGGGCGCAAGGGACTGGTGGCATTGCTCGAACAGTGGCAGGCGGCGGGGGTGAACCACGCGGCGCTGGGCATCCAGTGGTCACAGCGCCCGCCCGCCGAGGTGCTGGAGGAACTGGCCCAGGAGGTGCTGCCGCACTTTCCCTCTCACGAAGGGCTGACTGCAGTGGCGGCTGACTGGTGAACGCAGGCCCGGGCCAGGAATGGCCGGGCCGCGGCAAGCTTGCATCCCTGAGACCGGGGGCATTCAAGCCGGCTGCGCTGCAGGCCTCATCACGCGGGCCGTGAACCGGGCCATGAACTCGCGCGTGGCAATGCGGGCGCCCAGGGCCGTCAGGTAGTTGGCGCAACCGTGCACCACCGAGGCGCGGTTGTCGTCGAAGGCTTTCAGCCCCAGGCGAACCACGTCTTCGCTGGACGCTTTTTTCCCGAAGGATGCGGCCTCGCCGGCGCGGGCGAAGAACGCCGTGTCGGTAGCGCCCGGGCACAACGCCAGCACGCGCACGCCGCGCGGCCGGTACTCGGCCCAGAGCGCTTCGCTGAACGAAAGGACAAAGGCCTTGGTCGCGGCGTAGACCGCCATGTACGGGACCGGCTGAAACGCTGCCGTGGAGGCGATGTTGATGACGCCGCCCTGGCGCTGCTCCAGTGCGGGGAGCAACAGGTGCGTCAATTCCACCAGGGCGCCCACATTCAGGTCGATGGCCTCCCGCTGCATGGCCAGCGCCAGTTCATCAAACCTGCCGTGGGTGCCGAAGCCCGCGTTGTTCACCAGCAGATCCGGCAGCAGGCCCCTGGCGCTGACGGCATCGAAGACCCGCCGGGCCGCCCCGGGTGCGGCCAGGTCCTCCACCAGGAATTCGGCGCCGGGCAATTCGTGGGCGAGCTTTTCGAGCCTGTCGCGGCTGCGCGCGATCAGCACGACTTTGGCGCCACGGCGGGCAAGTTCCCTGGCGAATACTTCACCGATGCCCATGGAGGCGCCGGTCACCAGGACGGTTTTCTGGGAGAAATCAAAAGGGGTTTTCATGCACTCGAGTATTGCGACGGGGTGCCCGGCTGGGAATGGGCAGCGCTGGTAAGCTGATTTGCATTCATGAAAAACCAACCGCCCACCACCTGGGATGACCTGCGCGTGCTCCTGGCGCTTCACCGCCACCAAAGCCTGCTTGCCGCAGGCGCTGCCCTGGGCCTGTCCACCTCCACCGTGGCGCGGCGCGTCGAGGCGCTGGAGCAATCTCTGGGCCGCGCCCTGGTTCACCGCAGCAGCGCAGGGACGACGGTCGAGTCCGATGCGATGGAACTGGTGGGACTGGCCGAGCAATTCGAACTGGGATTGGGCGGCATCAAGCGCGACGACCGGCCCGATGAGAAGGCCCATGCGCTGACCGGCACCATCCGCGTCAGCATGGGCGAGGGCTTCGTGAAGCCCGTGACCGCCGTGCTCTCGCAGTTGAGAAGCGCGCATCCCGGGCTGCATATCGAAGTGGCCGTGGAGTCGCGCTTCACGGATGTCGGGCGGCGCGAAGTGGATGTGGCGCTCCGTGTCGGGCGCTCCAGTTCGGCCGTGGTGGTGGAGAAATGGGCGGGGCAATTGACGTTTGGCCTGTACGCCTCGCACGGCTATGTCGAGCGGCGCCTGCCGGATCGCCACCTGCGCGTGCAGAACTTCGCCAGCCACGATTTCGTGGGGCAGGACCTGGCCACCGGCCGGCAGGACGCCTCCAACCTGTGGCTGGCCAGCCGGGGCGCCACCCGGTTCGTCTTTCGATCCGGCTCCGACCTGGCCCGCCAGGAGGCCACGGAGCAAGGGCAGGGCATCTGCCTGCTGCCCGACGCCATGGCCCATGCCGTGCCCGGCCTGGTGCGACTGGAGGTGGACGCGCCACTGCCTTCCTGCCCGGTGTACCTGGCCTATCACCGCGACCGCCGCAACGTGCCGGGCGTGCGGGCGGTCATTGACGCGCTGGGTATGGCGCTGGCAGACGGGCTGCAGCCGCCAGCGGAAAAGGCGCCAGGGGAACGACCCTGAGTCGAACTTCGCCTTGCTGCGGCTGACAACACGACACGGAAACGTTTACTTCAGGCCGTGACTTCCGCGAGCAAGGTTTCGGCAGCAAGCTTGCCGAGCGCATTGCCAGCCAGCGGGCTGTCGCCCGTGATGAGCTGCCTGTCCCGGTGCACCGCGCCCGAGATGCCATCGTTCACGATCTCGATTCCCAAGGCCTTGAGCCTTTCGCCGAACTTCCAGGTCAGGTGACCCGGCATGTAGCCGATGTCGGGGGTCTGCGCGTCGAGCGCGTCGGGGAAGGCACATATCTTGTAGCCCCGGTAGATGTCGCTATCGCCAACCGCGAGGAATGCGGCAGGGCCGTGGCACAGGGAGATGACGAACCGGTTGTGGGCCGCCGCCCATTCCAGCACCGCACCCACGTCACGGCTGTCGGGCAGGCCGATCAGTGCGCCATGCCCGCCAGGCACGAAGATGGCTGCATATTGCTCCAGGCCCTGCGCAAGCACAGATGACAGGCGCAACGGCTGCTTGAACTGCGGGTGGTATTTGTCGAAGAAGCCCTTGACCGTCTCGTCTTCGGAGGGCATGGCCCAGAACTCGAACTTGACGGGGTTTCCCGAAACCGTTGCCACGTCGAAGGCGAAGCCTGCCTTGTCGAGGTGGTACATGGGAAGCAAGGTTTCGACCGGATGGTTGCCGGTGGAAAAGAAGCTGCCGTTGTCGGTCAGCAGGTAGCGCTCGTCCGCGCCGATCATCAGGATCTTCTTGCTTCCTTGATAGGTTGTCGCGTAATCGGCATCCCGCAGGTCGGACTTGGGCGACGTGAACTGACTGAGCGAGTAGCGGGATGGAAAGAACGCATTGAACTCGGCTGGATCAGGTTGAGGTTGCTTGTCCTGGGTCGCTTGTTCAGCCATGGGGTACCTCTCGGGTAGGTTGCGGAAGGTCCAACGATGCTGTGGCAAAAATCCTGTGGCAGTGAGGCATTTCCGTCAATGCCGTGCAGACAAAGTCGATGCTCCGCTTGTAGCCGCTGGACAGGATGTTCGGGGGCTCCGCATCTGTTCGATGTTCCCGACCGAGCCCGTGTCGTCCGTCGTCGCAAGACTCAGAGCCAAGCCTTTATGACCGGCGTGGCCTGTGCGGCCGATGCGATGTACTGCGCCACCCAGACTCACCACGGACGCAGGTCGGCACCGGGGAAGCCCTGGACTTCAACGCGAGCGTTCTGAGCCGCGATCCACTCGCCATATTCGGCTTCGAATGCCTTGTTGCGGATGGCACGGTCCGCTTGGTCGTGCTTGGCTTGCAAGGCCATGTACTGCTCGATCGAGTGCATGGATGTGGTGGCCCAATGAATTCCTGAGGGCACATGTCAATTCAGCTTTCGGATTTCTCGATGCAACTTGCTCCGTAGCCAGTTGCTGTTACTGCAGGAATAGCGCTTGCAGGCTATGGCAGGTTCAGGCTCGGTGGCTGTCGCTCGTTGCGCATCGCTAACAGATCGCAACCAGCCTGGAACTGCTGGCCAGTCGGCTGGCGACCCGCAGCAGCCATCTGCAGAGCCTTGGTCAACGCTTGCTGTGCACCCGTACCAGGCATCGGCGCTGGTCCGAAGCAGTCGTTCAATTTGCTCGGGGACCGGTCACCGTGTTCGGGCTGCTTGCGCGAGGTCGATGTAGTGCTAGGGCTTCGAGATTCCCTCCCTTCCTGGCCAGCACAGAACATTGAATGAACAACGCTGCCATTGCAAGCAGCGTGTTTTTCCGGGCGTGACTTGCTTGACTAACGTTTACTGTTTACTCAAAGAAACTTGGTTGTCGATGCTCTTCAAGAGTTCAACGTCTACGAGCTCGTTATTCGTCAGCACTGGCGATTTCTCGCTTGATTCGATAATGGCCCCGATCAACCCAGCCGCAACTCCAGCCCCTATGCCAGCCTGTGCTGGACTCATGGCTGGCACTGTGCCCTGAGCGACATTCCTCGTGGCGATATCTCCAGCAATGTTTCCGTTCGCTTGGCGGGATCCACCTTCGACGGGCGAGAACGATCCGGGATAGAACCATAGCTTTGGCTTGGTCTGACCGGTTGCGGGTATCCAAATCCCGCCTGCGTGCTGGAGCAGGAAGTTGGGCTCCTTCCATACCCAGCTATTGACGCGCTCTACGAGTGCTGGATTCGGGCCGAGATAGTAGGTGCCAAGTCCGTTCTGATGCTTGGCGATGTATCGACCAGGCAGGAGCGCAATCTCTTCGGAGCCGCGCAGAAATCCTGGCATACCAGATGTGCCTGTCTTGAAAAGATGACGTTGAGATATGACGAACGACTTGCTTCCATCGGCCTGCGCAAGTCCTTCCATCTCAGGTGGTGAAGTTGCACAACCGACAAGGCCAACCCCTAGAACTGCAATGAAGACAAGACGAAAGCTGAAGTGCATAACAAAGGTGCCGCTAGTTGTGCGGGGAAGTTGGTTGCGAACTGGAGTCGCTGTAACGTGTCACGGTCACCGATTATCGCTTCTGGCCATCAGTGGCCGAGCGTCGACTCATCGGCCGCCATTCTCATCGCACTAAAGGCAATGTACTCATCCGTCTAAGTGGGCCTGACAGCCTCCGCGCTGCCCAACCATTTGCCCAATACTTGGTCTTGACGGAACATTCACCCCTGCCGCTCGGCCACATCCCAGCTTGCCTTCCGTTCTACGAATTCCGTAGAGACGCTCTTCTCCGATTCAACGAGCATCGCAGGATGCCTCATCATCCCGATCCTTCATCGGCTGCTTCTGCCAAGCCTCGGCTCGACGACCTCGCCATCGACGCCGTCCTGCACATGGGCGCCGCGCTGGATGTGCTGGACCTGCACGCTCGCCACAACATCACTGCCATCAATTGCGTCTGCCGGGACCTGCTGCGCATCTACTACGTGAAGGCCGATCAGGCGCAGTCGCTGGAGCCGCAGGACAAGGAATTGCTGGGCCTGCTGCACGACACGGCGGTGAATCTGGGCTATGCCATCGAGGTGGTGGACCATCTGAATGGGGATGAGGCCGACGACCCCATCCTCTATGCCGTGAGCTATCTGCTCAAGGCGGCCAAGCGGTTTGCGGATGAGGGCGTGGCGGCGGGATTGGCGTGCGGGGCTTGCGTTTGAAATAAGTGGTTGCTAAAGTGTCGCCATGCCCGAGAACGACATCTTCAAGGCCCTGGCCGACCCTACGCGCCGCTCCATCTTCGAGAAGCTGGCCGCTGGCAGCATGCATGCCAGCGCGCTGCGCGAGGGGATGGGGATCAGCCAGTCGGCCATGTCCCAGCATCTGGCGGTGCTGCGCAACGCGGGGCTGGTGAGCGAGCAGCGGCAGGGGCGCTTCATGCATTACGAGGTCGATCCCGAAGGGCTGGCGCTGATTGCGGGCTGGCTGGCGAAGTACCGCGCCTACTGGCCGCAATGCGTGGATGCCCTCAAGGGCCTGCTCAAGGACATGGACCAATGAACAAGATGAGCAATATGGACACCGACGATGCGGCCCGCGAGCTGGTGCAGGAGTACGCGCTGGACGCCCCGCCCGAGAAGGTCTGGCGCGCGCTGAGCATTCCCGAGCTGCGCGCGCAGTGGCTGCCGGGCACCGAGCATGCCGAGCCTTTGCGGCAGGTGCCGCAGCAGGAACTGCGCCTGCGGCTGCGCGAGGCGGATCCGCCCTTTCTTGAAAGCACGGTGGACCTGCAGATCAGCCCCGGCGCCGATGGCGGCACGCTGCTGCGCATCGTCCATGTGCTGACCGATGCGCGGGTGCAGCCCGCCAGGGAAGCGGCCAACGACGGCGGCTTCCTGATGTACGCGACCTGAGGGCCCGGCAACGGGGCATGCGGCGCAGGGCCGCAGCCCTTTCTTTTTCACCACCACACACAGGAGTTCGCCCATGCGCGAATCGATGATGCTCGTCCCCATGGTTGTCGAACAGTCGGCGCGCGGAGAGCGGTCCTTCGACATCTACTCGCGCCTGCTGCGCGACCGCGTGATCTTTCTCAACGGCGAGGTCAACGATGCGGTCTCTGCCCTGGTCTGCGCGCAACTGCTGTTCCTGGAGGCGGAGAACCCGGACAAGCCCATTCACCTCTACATCAACTCGCCGGGCGGGGTGATCACCAGCGGCCTGGCCATGTACGACACCATGCAGTTCATCAAGTCACCCGTGCACACGCTGTGCATGGGCACGGCGCGGTCCATGGGCTCCTTCCTGCTCATGGCCGGCGAGCCCGGACACCGCATGGCCCTGCCCAACGCCAGCCTGCACGTGCACCAGCCGCTGGGCGGCGTGCAGGGCCAGGCCTCCGACATCCGCATCCATGCCGAGGAAATGCTGCGCACCAAGGACCGCGTGACACGTCTGTACGCCCAGCACTGCGGCCGCAGCTACGAAGAGGTGGAACGCGACCTGGACCGCGACCGCTTCATGACCGCAGAAGAGGCCCGCGAATGGGGCCTGATAGACAAGGTTCTGGACCGGCGCACAGTAACCCCCTGAGCCACAGCGCCAGCGAGCGGCTGCCTTTCTCCCCACTCCCGTATGTCCGCGCCTGCGGCGTGGCGGTTGCGGGGTTGCAAGCCTGCCGAAGGACAGGCTTGCTTTGTGATCTGACTCGCCGTGATGTCTGAACGTAGCGCGCAGCGCGAAGTGAGTTTCACGGCGAACCCCGCAACCGCCACGACGCAGGTTGCCCCGTAGCGAAGCGAAGGGGTCGCGGACATTCGGGTCGTCTTTCTTTGGCCTACGTTTCTTTGACGAATCAAAGAAAGGTAGGTCGGCCGCCGGGCCGAGACCCGGCCTCGAAAAACAACCCCCCGGCAGGGGCAAGAAACAGCCCCCTGGCCCACGCCAGAAGGCTAACCCCGCCCCCTCATCACCCCAGCCAACAACGGCATCCCCGTCCTCCGAGTGAACTCCTCATAACTGATCGGCGCACTCATCCGCGTATCCGGACTGTTGGCCTGCCAGTGCGCCCAGGCACGCCCCGTGCTCGCGTCGTAGACCAGCTTGAAAATGTGGCTGGGCACATGGACCTTGCCCGGCCCGATGGTGAGCGGCTGGCCGTCGAACACCGGCCCGGTGAACACATAGACATCGCCCTGGGCGCGCTGGGCGTAGCGGCGCGTGTCCTGCTCGACCTTGCTCCAGACGCCGCCGTTGTGGGTCTGGTCCTGCGGAACCATGTTGGCCAGGCTGAAGCTCTGGGCCATGGCCTCGGGCGAGTACATGTCGCCGGCCGGCGCCATGTGTCCGCGCGAGTAGCCGGAGCGGCGGTAGTCGTCCAGTTCGGCGCGCTCGGCGCGGGGCAGGCGGGCATCGGCATAGAACTTGTCGCTGCGCTTGAGGCCCTGGCCCTGGTCCAGCAGTTTGCGGTTCAGGCGCTCCACCACGAAGACGGGCGTCTTGGTCTGGCCGCTGTGCAGCACGGCAAAGGCGCTGAAGCACAGCTCGCGCTGCTGGGGCTGGATCTGCAGGGCCGGGGGCTCGCCACCGGGGAAGAAGTCGCGGCAGTGCGAAAAGCCCGTGGCCATGCTGCCGGCTGGCGGGCTGCCGCCACCGGAGGCCGTGCCCGAACCTGTCTCCGGCTGCTTGCGCAGGTGCTCCAGCCCCGGGATGGGCAGGGTGGACAGGAAAGGCGGCTCGGGAAGCTTGGGGTGCCAGTTCGGGTCCAGGCTGCAACTGGCGATCTGGAAGGTGCCCGCTGCCGCCACAAGGGCGGCGAGCATGGAGCGCCACAGTCCGCTGCGGCCGCTGCGGCCGGAGGCTTTCTTCTTGGAGGCGGGGGAGGAACTGCGCTTGCGCGCGGAAGGCTTCTTGTTCTTGACAGTCATTCGGGGGCGGCAGGCGCTGGCCGCTGGGAGGCAAGTCCGCGATGGCGCGGGTTCTGATTCGGGTCCTAGGAATTCTCCTATGTTTCCAGGCCCCCAAATGTTTCCAGATGCCCTGAAAGCGGGCCGCGCATGGCCCGATGTCAGGTCTTGGGCTGGAGGTGGGCAGCCCTTGGTTCGGCAGGCGCGCCGAACCAGCACAGCGCCAGGGCCAGCACCGCGATGCCGCCCAGCGAAAGAAAGGCCGCATCAAAGCCGAAGCGCTGCGCAATCCAGCCCGCCAGTGCCGGGCTGGCGGCCGCGCCCAGGCCCTGCAGCGTCATCACGGCGCCCAGGCCCGCGTTGACGTGGCCGGTGCCGCGCAGCGTCTGCGCGACCAGGCCTGGCAGGGCAACGCCCAGCAGCCCCGCGCCCACGCCGTCGAGCACCTGCACGGGAATCAGCGCCCAGTCCGAATCCCAGGTGGCGGCAACCAGGCCGCGCAGCGGCAGCGACAGCAACGCCGCCTTGACCAGCAGCCAGTAGCCGCTGCGCTGGGCGTGGCGCCCGGCGAGCAGGGCCATGGGGATCATGACCAGTTGCGCCACGATGATGGTCAGCGCCGTGAAGCCGCTGGGATTGGCATGGCCGCGCGCCACGGCAGCCTGGCCCAGCAGCGGCAGCATGGCGGCATTGCCCAGGTGAAACAGCAGCATGGCCACGGCCAGCACCCGCAGCGCCGGCGTGCCCGTGAGCACGTGCAGCAGGCCGGGTGCGCAAGGCCCGGCCTGCTCTTGGGGCGGCGTGCCTTGCGGAGTTTCATCCAGCCGCATCAGCGCCAGGCAGGCCAGCGAGGCGCAGCCCATCAGGGCCATGAGCACGAAGACGGAAGGCAGTCCCCAGCGCAGGCCCATGGCCCCCGCCAGTGCGGCCGTGGCCACGTTGCCGGCGTGGTTCCAGGCTTCGTTGATGCCCAGCTGCCGGGGCAGGTCCGCGTGGCCGGTGATCTGCAGCGTGATGCCCAGCAGGCAGGGGGCGATCAGGGCCGCGACCACGCCGGTGATGACCTGCGATGCCGCCGTCACGGCCAGCGACGGTGCGATCCAGATGGCCAGGTTGCCCGCCAGCAGCAGGGCGATGGCCGCGGCCAGCAGCCTGCGCTTGCGGCGCGAGGCATCGACCAGCGCGCCCAGCGGCGTGGTGGCCAGCATGCCCGCGATGCCGCCCAGGGCCATGACGTAGCCGATGTCGTCCAGCCGCCAGCCCTGGGCGAGCAGGAACACGCCCAGGAAGGGGCCCAGGCCGTCGCGCACATCGGCCAGGAAGAAATTGAGTCCGGGCAGCCAGCGCCGCGCATGGTGGTGTGTGCGGTGCATGGCGGCTTCCTTCAGCGCAGGGGGCCCTTGAACACGAAGAAGGCGCCCAGGCAGATGAAGCCGAAGCCCACCAGGTGGTTGAGAGTGAGCTTCTCGCCCAGGTAGAGCACGGAGAAGACGGCGAACACCACCAGCGTGATCACCTCCTGGATGGTCTTGAGCTCGGCCGCGCTGTAGACCTCATGGCCGAGCCGGTTGGCGG
This sequence comes from Delftia sp. DLF01, assembly GCF_014852125.1. Lineage (NCBI taxonomy): Bacteria > Pseudomonadati > Pseudomonadota > Betaproteobacteria > Burkholderiales > Comamonadaceae > Delftia > Delftia sp. DLF01. Next base: position 218,898 of record NZ_JACVAZ010000002.1, on the reverse strand, counting down.
GCACGGCAAAGCAGTACTCGGCCAGCGCGATCAGCCAGCTCACCAGGATGACGAGGTACAGCGGCCGGTTCTCGAACTTCAGGTGCCCGTACCAGGCGAAGGTCATGAAGACGTTGGAGATCAGCAGCAGCAGGACGGGGGCGATCTTGGGGGACATGGCGGGGTTCGGTGAAGGCGGGAAAGCGGGAAAGCAGGAAAGCAGGAAAGCAGAACAGCAGGAAGGGGCAGGAGCCCGCCCGGCCCCGGGGACCGGGCGGTGGTGTCAGCGCGCGCGGTCGTACAGCGGCTGCAGGTCCGACAGGCTGGCACCCATGCTGGTGGCCTCCAGCGAGGTGCCGTGCGCGTTGCGCGTGCCCAGGCCCGAGGCGGCAAACAGCTGCCCCGGCTGCAGCGGCTGCTGCAGCGCATGGGGGGCAAAGCGCACGATGGCGCCGTCGGACAGGATGACGCCGTTGGCATCACCGCGCGGGCCGGTGAGGACCACGTCAATGCGGCCCTGGGCCTGCTGCGTCTGCAGGCCGGCCATGCGCAGGTGCGGCGGCATGGGGCGCGCGCCGTCGCGGGCGGGCGGCTGGTCGTACACGGTCTGGCCGCTGGCCGAGTTCACGATGGCATCCGCCTTGACCGCACCACCGGCTTCGCTGCGGCCGATGATGCGCACCGTGTCGCCCACCTTCACGGCTGCCGTGAGCGCGTCGGACATATGCGGCGGGAACCGGACCACCGTGCCGTCGGTTAGGCGCAGGCCGTCCACCTCTCCATACGGATTGGTCAGCAGCCGGGCGACGGCGCTTTCGAGCACGGCCTGTGCGTGCGGCGCGCCAGGCCCTGCAGGGGCTGCAGGGCCTGAAGGGGCGAAGGCGCCGGGCGGCACGGCATGCGCATTCAATGCGCTGGAACCCAGCCACAGAACGGCGGAGGAAAGAACAAATCGGGACATGAGGGCTCCTTGGTTGGCGATGGACACGCATCCGTCAATGCAAGTGCCATGCCATCAGGAATTCTCATGAAATCAAGGGCTTGCAGCGGATGCTGTGGGCCCGGTGTCCGATGTGGAGACAGCCGGTGTCACCGTATCGGACACATGCGGTGCCGTCCGTGCGTCCGTGCGCCCATTGCGGCCTCAGCCCAGCCCGAACTCCGCCAGCTTGCGGTACAGCTGCTGGCGCGACAGGCCCAGGCGGCGCGCGGCCTCGGCACGGTTGCCCGTGGCGGCGGCCAGGGCACGCGTGACCATTTCGCGCTCCAGCTGGGCGACGGCGGCGGCCAGCGGGCCGTTCCAGTCGATGGCGGGCCCGTGCGCCGCTGCAGGCTGCAGGCCGATGTGCTCGGCCCCGATGACCGGCCCGGGGCACAGCAGGGCCGCGCGCTCCATGGCGTTGCGCAGCTCGCGCACGTTGCCGGGCCAGTCGTGCGCCAGCAGCAGGCGCGCGGCGTCGGCACCCAGGCGCTTGGGCGAGGCGCCGCCGCCTTGGCGCAGGAAATGCTCGGCCAGCAGCAGCACGTCGCCCAGGCGCTCGCGCAGCGGCGGCAGGTGCACGGGCACGACCTGGAGCCGGTACCAGAGATCCTCGCGAAAGCGACCGTCCTTGACGGCGGCGGGCAGGTCGCGGTGCGTGGCGGCGATGATGCGCACGTTCACGGGCAGCGCCCGGCTGGCGCCCACGGGCGTGATCTCGCGCTCCTGCAGCGCCCTGAGGATCTTGGCTTGCGTGGGCAGCGGCATGTCGCCCACTTCATCGAGGAACAGCGTGCCGCCCTGCGCCTCGCGAAAGCGCCCGGCGCGGTCGCTGACGGCGCCCGTGAAGGCGCCCTTCACATGGCCGAAGAGTTCGCTTTCCATCAGGTCAGCCGGAATGGCCGCGCAGTTGACGGCCACGAAGGGGCGCTCCGCCCGGGCGCTGTTGCGGTGCAGCGCCCGCGCCACCAGTTCCTTGCCCGTGCCGGTCTCCCCCAGCACCAGCACGGTGGCGTCGCTGTCCGCCGCCAGGCCGATGCGCTTGAAGACCTGCCGCATGGCCTCGCTGCCGCTGACCAGTTCGGCTTCATCGCCTTCCGGCTCCGGGTTCTGCGCCGGATTCTGTGCCACGTTCTCGGGGCTGCCGGCCTGGCCGGCACTGAGCAAGGCGCGCTCCAGCACCTCGACCAGCGAGGTTCTGGCAATGGGCTTGGTCAGGTGGTCGAAGGCGCCCAGGCGCATGGCCTCGATGGTGTTGCTGCCGCTGGCATAGGCCGTGAGCATGATGCAGGGCGCCCGCGAGAGGCCGCGGGCCTTGCGCAGGAAGGCCAGCCCGTCCTCGCCGGGCATGCGCAGATCGACGATGGCCACATCCACCGAACCGGCCTGAAGCACCTGCAGTCCCGTCGCCACCGTGGGCGCCGCGCTGACCGCGTGGCCCAGGTCGCCCAGCATCTCGGCCAGGCTTTCGCGGAAGGCCGTGTCATCGTCAACGATCAGGATGCGGGCCATGGAAATTCCATTTCTATGCGTGTGCCTTGTGTTGTCTTGCCCAGCGCGATGCGGCCGCCATGGGCCAGCACGATTTCGCGCACCAGCGCCAAACCCAGCCCGGTGCCGCCGGGGCGCGCGGTGGTGAAGGGCTCGAACAGCGTGTCGCGCAGCTCGGGCGCAATGCCCGTGCCGTCATCTGCCACCCACAGTTGCAGCGGGCTGTTGCGGTGGGAAACGGTGGTGCCGCTGCGGTCTGCGCCCAGTTCCACCCGGCCGCCGGCCGCCGTGTGCGCCAGTGCGTTGAGCAGCAGATTGTCCAGCGCCCTGGCCATCTGCACGGGGTCCAGCAGCGGGCGGCGCCCATCCTGCAGGTCCCGGGCAAGGCCGGCGGACACTGCCGTTGCCAGTTGCACGCCCCTGGCCTGGGCCAGCTCGGCATGTGCCTGCAGCCTTTCGTCCAGCAACTGCTGCAGGTCCACGGGCTCCGATTGCACCCGGAAGGGCTGGGTCAAGGCCAGCAGGCTCGATACCAGGTCTTCCAGGCGCGCGGTCTGGGCCAGCACGGCCTCCAGGGCGCCCTGGCTGCGCGCTTCGCGCAGTGGCGCGGGCGCTGCCAGCGCGGTCTCGGCCTTCATGCGCATGGTGCCCAGCGGGTTGCGGATCTCGTGCGCCAGGCCTGCGGACAGCCGGCCCAGGGTGGCCAGCCGTTCGGCACTGAGCAGTTTCTGCTCCATCTGTGCCGACTGCCGCTGCCAGCGCCGTAGCATTCTGCCCAGCCACAGGCCCGAGACCAGGACCATGCCCAGCAGCAGGCTGACGGCAAGGATGAGGGGGTTGACCACGTCGGCGCTGATCAGGGGAACGCGCATCAGTGTCCAGGCCACCAGCCCGGGTGCGTCCGCCTGGGCCGGGCAGGCCGCAAAGACCACCGCCTCGCGCAGGCCGGGGCGCAGGTCGGTCACCAGGCCTGCGCTGTCCCGCGCGCGCTGGGCGGTGGAAGTGATGCGCTCCATCTCCGCACTGGGCGCATCGCGCTTGATGCCCGAGCCGTCGTAGGTGGGAAAGGCATAGGCCACCACGCCGGGGCCCTCGCGCCAGAAGCCGCCTTCCATGCCGGGGCGCTCGCGCAGCGCCAGGTCCAGCACGGCCTGCGCGGCGGACCGGGCCTGTGCGCTGGGCGTGTCCGCCATCAGCCCCGCCAGCCCCATGCGCGCGGCCCCGGCCTGCAGTGCGCTGCAGCTGACGCCTGCGGCGTCGCGGGCGCGGGAAACCTGCTGGTCGGTGCCCTGCCGGCTCAGCAGCAGCAGCAGCCACGCCAGCACCAGGGCGACGGCCGAGATGGTGAGCCAGAGGATCACCAGATCCCGTTGGATGGACTTTTGCGGGGACAGGGCCGGCTCCTGAAGTGATGCGCTGGAACATACACCGAAAGGGGGTCCGCGCCTGGCAGCCAGGGCCGCGCCGCCCTGCGCGGCCGCTGTGAAAGTAACGCCGTGGCGCGCCGGCGTTACGTGACATCGCCCGTAACGCTGCGGGGTGACATGGCGGCGGCTGTGCGTGGGTGTCCAAATAAATCAATAGGTTACAGATGGATTTGCGTTGGATGAAGACGTCCAGGCCCATGGCACGCTTGTTGCAACAGGATGCAAAAAGCTTGTCGCAGTGTCTGGAAAACCGGGCGCTGCGCCACCCGCCCCATCGATCGCAGTCTTTCGGAGGAGAAACCATGGCCGCTGTCTCGTTGTCGTTTGCAGGCGTGCCCCTGCCGCGACTGCGCGCCCACCCGGACAGGGCGCGCAGCAAGCCGTTGAACGTGCCCGCCTCGTTTGCGTCTGCGGCAGTGCCGCGCGCTTCTGGCTTTGCCTCTGCGCGCGAGGCCGGTGATGGAGGCACGCATGCACAGATGGCACCGGTGGCAATGCTCACGCGCGTGAGCGAGGGCGTGCGCATCGTGCGGCGCAACGATGTGATCGCGGCCCAGGCCGGCGCCGTGCTGCAGCAGGGCGACCGCGTCATCGTGCCCCAGCAGGGCGGCGCGCAGGCCGTGTTCCAGGAGCAGGACGGGCAGGCGCTGCTGGGCAGCTTCGCAGGTGGCACGGACGCCACGCTGGCGTATTTCAGCCGCAAGGCGGATGCCTGCTCGGTGGTCTTTGACCTGGTGGCCGGCCATGTGGACCTGGCGCTGTCGGCCGTGGATGCCGGCGTGCTCGGCGGCGGGCCGTCCGGCCGGGGGCGCAGGGCGATCGGATTTCACTGCTATTCACAACCCATTGCAGGCCGTTGAATGAAGGAGCACACCATGCACGACGACATCATCGAAGCTCCGCCCGGCGACACCCCCGTGGACCTGGCCATCTGGCTGTCGCCCCTGCAGACCTGGCGCAGCGTCTACGGCAACGGCTTCTGCGACGAGGCCATGCGGGCCTGCGTGGAGCGGCTCACGGGCCTGGGCATCGATGCCGAATCGTTGGAGCGTGCGGGCGACACGGTGCTGGTTCGGGGGTTCGATCCCCGCACGATGGCTGACACGGTGCTGCCCGGCAATCAGGCCCGGCATGGCTGGATGCATGCGCTGGAGTCCGCCCTGGTGCGCGACCCGGTGGTGGACGGCGCGCGCCAGGCCTATCTGCGCGCCGAGGTGCAGGCGCTGGGCTGCGTCTCCCTGACGGGCCTGCATGAGATACGCGGCAAGGGCCACGCCACGGCGGGCGTCCAGGACATGGCGGTGCGCAGGATGCACCCCAGGCTGATCAAGGCCTACCAGGCCGACATGCAGTTGGCGGGCCGCCTGCTGGACGATCTGCGGCTGGGCCACCTGGCGCTGGCATTCCAGCCCGTGACGCTGCTGGAGCCCGCAGGCATGGCAGGCGGGGGCAGTGGGGCCGGCGCGGGCCGCACGCTCTACCACGAATGCCTGCTGCGCCGCAGCGTGTTCTCTGCCTACGACAACTACGCCGTGCCCCATGCCATCGAGGCGCTGGAGCGCCTGGGCCTGGCCGCGCGGCTGGACCGCAGCGTGCTGTGGTCGGTGATAGGCGCGCTGGAGATGAAGACCGGCCACAGCCTGGGCTGCAATCTGTCGGCCGCCTCGTTCTGCGACGACGCCTGGTGGGATGGCGTGTTCGACTACCTGGAGGACCGGCCCGAGATCGCCCAGCGCCTGGTGCTGGAGATCACCGAGACCGGCGCCTTCCCCTGCGAGAAGGCCGCGCTGGGCCTTGTGCGGCACCTGCAGATCCTGGGCGTGCGCGTGGCTCTGGACGACATCGTGCCCCGGCGCGGCGGCCTGGACATTCTGGGCAAGCTGCGCGCCAACATCGTCAAGATCGACAAGTCCGTGCTGGACCAGAGCCTGCAGGCCCGGCCTTCGGCCCGGATGATGCAGGGCCTGGTCAGCCTGTGCGCCGACCGGGGCGCCTGCGTGATCGTGGAAGGCATCGAGTCCGCCCAGGGCCTGGAGGCCGTGGCGCTGGCGGGGGCCCATGGCGCGCAGGGCTTCTTCATCGCCCGGCCCTCGCTGCATGGCCTGCTGGACCAGGTGGTGCGCGTGGAAGACGTGCTGGAGGTGCTGGAGGCGACCGAGGTGCAGGACGGCGACGAGCTGGACATGGCCCTGAGCTGGAGCGGCATGGAGCGCATGTCTGCTCTTGTGGCGGCCTCCACCGTGTCTGGTGGAGCCGAGGTGTCGGCCGCCGAGGCCGGCATGGGCACGGGATTTTTCCTGCAGGCGCGGGCCTGAGGCCTGGACCGATCCCGGGCCTGGCCCGGGCCGGTGCGGCACCTCACTCCAGCATCAGCGGGGCGGCCTTGCGCCGCGCCATGGCCAGGCGGAACAGGTCCATGAAGCGCGGAGCCACGTTGGAGATGTGAAAGCGCTTGCCCGTCTCGCGCGCGGCCCGGCCGTAGCGCTGGCGCCGGGCCGGGTCGTCGCGCAGCTGGCGGATGGCGCCTATCCAGGCGTCGTCGCTGTCGGGCAGCAGCAGGCCGTTGACATCGTTTTGCACCAGCTCCGGCACAAAGCCCCAGTTCGATCCGATCACGCAGCCGCCGCGCGCCAGGATCTCCATCAATCCCCAGTTGGCCACGCCGTAGCGCAGCGGGTAGAGGAACAGGTCCACCGAGGCCAGCGTGCGCGCGAACTCGTCATACGGCAGCTTGCCCGGGAACTCCACCACCTGGGCGGCCGGGTGGATCTGCAGAAGATGGTCGCGGAAACTGGCCACCTTGCCCTGGTAGCGGCGCTCCACCCATTGCTGTTCGTAACCGTAGGTCACGGCCGTGGGGTCGCCCAGGGCGATGAAGCGCATCTGCTGGCCATCGCCCTCGCGCACCAGTCGATCGACCAGGCGCATGAAGGTCTCGAAGCCCTTGGAGCTGGACAGGTCGCGCGATGAGAAGGCCACGGTGAAGCGCGTGTCCTGGCGCGGCGGCGGCTCGGCCTGCTCGTCGGGCGCCTGGATGTCGAAGCCCTCGAACTGCACGGCCACGCGCTCCTGCAGCAGCGGCGGGAACAGCGAGCGCGCATGGGCGCTGGGCGTGATGGTCAGGTCGCTGCACAGCACCTGGTGGTAGTGCAGCATTTCCATGTTGCGGTCGGCCAGGCGCTGGGACAGGTCGGGCGGGTAGTCGGGCTCGTTGCCGTGCACGCGGTAGCTGGGGAACTCGATGTAGCTGACGATGGCGGCATCGATCTCGCCGTACAGCAGGTTGGGCGCGGCCCACAGCGAGTGGGCGACCACCACGTCGATGCGCTTGCCCTTTTCCTTCTCGAAGGCCTGCAGGCCCTGCAGCAGGCCGCGGCCTATGCGTGCCGAGCGCTCCACCTTGCTGGAGTAGTAGTAGCTTTGCGGGCCGACGATGTCGCCATCGGGCCGGAACGACAGCAGGTGGTCGCACTGGCTGGCGTAGTTCTCGGCATGGCCGGGCATGGTCATGAACCAGCTGTCGGCCGCGCCGCTGGCGCGAAGGTGGCTGCACAGCAGGCTGTACTGGCTGGGGTAGACGGCGCTGACGAAGATGATGACCGGCTTGTCCTGCATGTTCGTGGAAGTCTCCATGGCGTGGGGGGAAGGGGATGTGTCGGAGGGCGTGCTCAGCCCGGCACGGGCACTTCGGGCTCGCCGTCGCTGATCTGGTACTTGCGCATCTTTTCCCAGAGCACCTTGCGGCTGATGCCCAGGTGCTGGGCCGTGTTCTGGCGCTTCCAGTCGTTGGTGTTGAGCGCCGCGATGATGCGGTTGCGCTCGTCCATGTCCCAGTTGCTGCGGTCGGCCAGCAGGGGCTCGGCGGCGCTGGCGTCCGGCGGGAAGGTGGTGGCCGACAGGGCCTGGGCGTGCTGCAGGATGCGCTGCGTGGCGCCGTCGGCGTTCCAGTCGCGCGTCTGGCGGGCGGCCACGCCGATGCGCTCGGCCAGGTTGCGCAGCTCGCGCACATTGCCGGGGAAGTACATCTGGGCCACGGCGTCGAGGATGAAGAAGGGCGCCTCGCCCAGCTCCTTCATCGTGGCCTCGCCCACCACCTTGCGCAGGATGGCGTGGAAGATGGCCAGCTTGTCGGCCTCGCCGCGCTCCTCCAGGCTGGGAATCTGCAGCTCGATCACGGCCAGGCGGAAGAACAGGTCGGCACGGAAGCGCCCCTCGCGCACCAGCCCGCGCAGCGGCTTGTTGGTGGCCGCCACCAGCCGGAAGTCCAGCCGCACGGCGGCGGCCGAGCCCAGCCGCGTGATGGCGCGCTCTTCCAGCACGCGCAGCAGCTTGACCTGCTGGTACAGCGGCAGGTCCGCGATCTCGTCCAGGAACAGCGTGCCGCCGTTGGCCTGCTCCAGATAGCCCTTGTGGGCATTCACCGCGCCCGTGAACGAGCCCTTGGCGTGGCCGAAGAACAGGGACTCGAACAGCCCGTCCGGGATGGCGCCGCAGTTGACCACCACGAAGGGGCCCTGGCCGTAGCGGTTGTTGCGCTCGTGCAGCCGCTCGGCAATGCGTTCCTTGCCCACGCCGGTCTCGCCGATGATGAGCACGCTGTGCTCGCAGTCGGCAAAGGTGTCCACGTCGCGCAGCAGGCGCTGCATGCAGTCGGCCACGGCGATGATGTCCTCCGAGCGCTGCACCTGGCGCTGGTTGCTCTGCATGCGCCGCAGGATGCGCACCAGCATGGCGCGCAGCTCGGCCCCCGTGAAGTCGAAGGGCAGCACATGCGAGTACTCCATGGCATAGGTGCCGGCGTTGGCGTCGCGCTGCTTGGCGCTGACCCACAGCACGGGCATGCCGAAAGTGCCCTCCACGCCCTGGCGCGTGAAGCGCGCGCCCTCCAGCACCGAGACGCTGACCACGGCAATCGCATTGCCCAGCTCGCTGGTGTCGGCGGGCAGGGTCAGCCCGTCGGCGCGCACCACGTCCACGCCCAGGTTGAGCACGCAGCGCTCCACCCGCTCGGCGATATCGGCCTGGCCTTCCCAGACATAGATGACGAGCTCGTCCAGATTCACGTTGCATTCCCTCGTTGTCGATTCATGGATTGGATGGCCTTGCCTGCCGTTCAGAAAACCAGTTGCGCCGTGTCGCAGCCGATGGACAGGGCCTTGATGTCGGTGCGGCCCACCTCCAGCCCCAGCGTGTCCTTGAGCACGCTGGTCAGCAGCGTGCCCACGCCGTTGAGGATGGGCTTGAGCACGGTGGTGACCAACGGCTTGAGCAGGGTGCACAGGGCGCCGGTGCAGGTGAGGTTGTTGTCGCGGTTGAGCAGGGACTGGATCTCGGGGCTGTTCGGGTTGATCGTGTACAGGTACTGCGGATGCGAGGTCAGCAGCTTGGTCACGTTGTTCTTGACGCAGCCATTCCAGTTGAGCAGCGAGCTGAGCAGGCCCGCGCAGCTCTGGTAGCCGTTGTCGTAGGTGGAGATGCCCAGCACATCCAGCAGGCCGCCGGGCACGCTGGTGTAGGAGTTGAGGGCTGCCGAGAACGTGCCGCTGGGCCAGGTGGAAGACGGGCAGGCCACCAGCAGGCAGGACTTGGCGATGGCGTTGTTGAACGTGAAGTTGGACGTGAGCAGGGGCGGCATGTAGTCCTTGTCGCCGGCCACGCCGCGCCCGCTGAGCAGCAGGTTGGTGAGGCTGGTCACGTTGTAGAGCCCGTTCACCATGGAGGCGTCCAGGTAGGAGCCCAGCAGGCGCGTGGTGATGTCGGTGGGCGTGCTGTTCGGTGGCTGCAGCAGGCCGCTGAGCAGGTTGAGCAGTCCCGTGACGATGTTGTTGACCGTGTCGCCCAGCGCCAGCTGGTTCACCTGCGTGGAGCGGTTGGTCTTGGACCAGTTGGGGTCGGCCGGATCTTCGTAGCCCGGCTCCATGCCCAGGCCCGTGGTGGAGTCCGTGTACTCCAGCGCCGGCACCCAGAGCTTGCCGTTCAGCACGGGCAGGTGCAGCAGGGTGATGAGCTGCTCATTTTGCAGGCCCTTCTCGCAGCTTTGCTTGTTGTTGGGATCCATCTTGCCCACACAGGCGTTGAGGATGGAGGACTTGACCGACAGGTCCATGGTCTGCGGGCTGGCGCTGCACTGCAGCGCCGTCAGCGTGCCCGTGGCGTTGGTGATGTCCACGGCAATGGGCAGCTTGACCTGGGTGCCCAGGATGTCCTTGACCAGCCATTTGAGTGCGCCGCCCAGCAGCTGGTCGGTGTCCACGTTCAGGTTCAGGCGGATCTGCGCGCTGTAGCCCTGCGTGCCGACGGGACCCACGGCAATGGTGGGCGGCTGCACGATGGTCAGCTGGCCCTTGATTAGGCCGGCCACATCGAGCTGGTTGGCCTGCAGCGCGTGGCCGTTGGCGCCGATGGCAATGGCCGTCTTCAACAGGTCGCCAATGCCCAGCTGCACGTCCATGGCCGCGTTCAGCGGATCGGTGCGGCCGGCGCCCAGGAAGGCGAACAGGCCCTTCTGGTCATCCAGGCTGCCCAGCGGGATCTTGATGGTGCTCAGGCCCGCGTTGATGATCTGGGTCTTGAGCGCATTGAGCTGCACGGCCAGCGCGTTGTCGGTGATGGCGCTGATGGAGGCGTCGATCACGTTCAGCAGGGTGACGCTGGCGATGTTGGCCAGGCCCTCGGGCGACAGCGCGCGCAGCTGCTCTATGCCCAGGTTCACGCCCAGGGCCTTGAGCAGGCCGGCCGGGCTGATCTTGGCATCGGCCAGGCCCTTGGAGTCCAGCAGGGTCAGCATGCCCACGTCCAGCCCCACCAGGCCCAGCAGCCCGCCCAGCGGCGTGTCCTTGTTGAAGCGCAGCAGCTGCGAGCCCACCTGGAAGGACGCCACCGAGTCGTTGCGCATGGCAATGGCCTCGGCCACCACGGCACGGCTCCAGGGACCTGGGAAGATGGTGGGCGAGGTGCCGCCCACCGTCACGCGCGCCGCGTTCAGCGGGCCGGAGCTGGCGTCGAAGAAGCGGCCGCCGCTCGATTGGCGCGCCGGGTCCGCCGGGTTCCAGTTGCCGCAGCTGACCACGGTCTGGGTGCTGTTGCGGGTCAGTGGAACCGGCCAGTTGGCCGTGATGCTGTCCTCGCCCGCCGTCACGCAGGCGGCGCGGTTGCTGCGCTCGGCATTGATGGCCTGGGCCGCCTGGGTGGCCGCCAGATCGGCAATGCGCTGCAGGTCACGCTTGGCGTAGTACATGTAGCCCAGGTCCACGACGCCGAGCAACAGGAACAGCACCGAGCCCAGCAGGGCGAACTGCACGAGCAGGCTGCCGCCTTGCCGGCGCCCTTGCCCGCGCGTGCGGGGGCGGTGTACGGATGCGGGGAGGTGGGTGAGCATGCTCTGGTCCTCCTGTCTAGCTGCCGGGCGCAAGCCTGATCAGGCTGCGGGACTCCAGGCGCGTGGGTTCGCCCAAGGTCTGGCTGCCCACCTGCAGGCCCTGGCCCAGCACGGGGGGAAGCATGTACACCACGCTCAGCGTGGCCTGGGAAGTGCCCCAGTTGATCTGTATCTGGGTGGGCGCCGTGCCCGCCGGAATGCCGCTGGCCGCCAGGCTCTGGTTCACCACATCGCTGGTGGCCTGCAGGATGTTGGCGCGTTCGGCCGGCTTGGCCGGGTTGTAGCCCGCCATCCCGCCAAACGCCAGATGCTGGACCATGCGCGCACCATCGCCCGTGGCACGCGCCAGCGACTGCTGGGCCTGCAGCACGCGCCAGTACACGAACATGCCCATCAGCAGCATCACCATCACCCCGGCGATCAACGCGAACTCCACCGCCGCCACGCCACGCTGCCGCCTGCGCAGCCCTGCCGCGAAGGTATCACCGGTGTCCTGCATGAACTCGGCCGATGCAGCAGGGCGTGCCCCACGCACGGCATGCCCCAACTCAGGGACACCGAGGAAGGGCCGCCCCGCCCCGAGGGTGTCGCCGGTGGCCCGTATGCCCCCCTCCCGCGAAGCGAGAGAGGGGGAAGGCGCGAAGCGACTCAGGGGGAGCTTCATAGCCCCCCCCTGTCCACCATGATGTTGGCGCTGGCCGTCAACGTGGTGGGCATGACCAGGCCGAAGCCCGGCAGGGCGGGCGCTATCGGGCTGGTTCCATAAGGGATGGTGAAGCCCACGCGCACCATGCAGCGTTCGGCAACCAGCACGCCGCAGGTCAGCGTGGCCGAGCACAGTTCGCTGTTCTGCAGCCTGCAGATGCGCACGTCGATGCTGCCTGCCGTGGGCCGGAGGTCGGCGGGCAGCCAGTCGAGCCGCTGCTGCACCAGGCTGCGGGCCGCGTCCAGGCGGGCGCTGCGGCTGGTCTGGTAGCGCAGCGTGGCCCGCGCGGCGTCTTCGGCGGCGGCCTGCATGGATTCGCGCACCAGGAACGCCAGCCCGTAGCTGATGCAGGCATACAGCAGGGCAAAGAACACCGGGAAGATGATGGCCCACTCCAGCGCATACACCCCCCGCTGCCGCAGGCTGGCAGATCGGTGGGAGCGGTGAGCGCGGGGTTGGCGCCGGGTCATGGTCGTTCCTGCAAGCCGTGGCCGGGGCCGGCCTCAGTTCTTGCCGCCGGCTTCGACGCCGGTCTTGTACAGGGCGGGGATTTCCGTCTCGAAGCTCTTGAGGTAGCGCGCATAGCTGCGCCGCGCCTGCTCGCCCGCGATGGGGCGCGCACGCTGGCCCGGCTGGCTGTGCTGCATCTCCAGCAGCCGCAGGGTGCCCCCGCCGATGTCGATCTCGCGCCGAGGCAGGTACATCACGGTTCCATCGGGGTTGGTATAGAGCGTGTAGCCGACCAGGATGGAGTCGGTGGAGGGCTCGGCGAACACATGGGGCCGTGCATCCACCTGCTCGGGCGGGCTCTGCACTTCGCCGAAGGCCTGGGCATGCAGCGAGGCCGTGGGAAGCAGGGCCAGGCCGGCGGCCAGCAGCCAGGGGGCCAGAGCGTTGGCGACTGCAGTGCGGCGCGGCGGGTCCATGCGGTATGTGTCTGGCATGTCGTGCTCCTCAAAGTGGCGAGGCCGGTGCTGCGCCTGCGGCGCCGGGCGGCTCGGAAAGAAGAATGCGCCGAGTGATGCCGGCCGGCAGGGTCTCGGGCAGGGCCTCGGTGGCGCGTGCTTCGGGGCGGGTGCCCAGGGTCGGCACAGGGGGTAGTGCAGGGGGCAGCACAGAAGGCAGCACAGGGGCGCTGGACACAGCGGCACCGGCACTGGCCTCTGCGGGCAGGCTGTCGCCGCGCAGGCGCACGGCATCGCGCACGCTGGCCAGCTGTGCCTGCAGGGTCTGCAGCGAGGTCTGGTCGATCATGGGCAGGGCGCCCTTGGCCTGGGGCTGGGCCAGCTGGCGCAGCAGCTGCGACGCCTGGGCCTGGTTGCCGCTGGCCAGCCAGAACAGCGCCATGTTCAGCTGCACCCGCGCGTTGGCCGGGGCGAGTTGCGAGGCCTGCATGATGGGCATCTGCGCGGCGGCCAGCCGGCCGTCGAGCATGTGGGCGTAGGCCAGGTCACTGAGCACGTTGGCGTCGATGGGGTTGAGCTGGCGCGCCTTGTCCAGCTGCTCCACGGCCTGGCCATACTGGCCCTGGCTTGCGTACAGCAGGCCCAGGCCGCGCCGCGCCCGCGCCGTGGTGGCGCCCTGCAGCAGCGCCAGGTAGGCCTGCCGGGCCTGCTCGACCTGGCCGGTGTTGCGCAGCGCGTCGGCCCGCATCAGGCGCGACTCCGGGTTCACGCCGTACTGCTGCTCGAAGGCTTCGGTGTGCGCCAGCGAGGCATACCACTGGCCCGCCTGCTGCATCTGCGTGATCAGGTCCAGATAGGTCTGGGCGTTGTCCACCTGGGTGGCCTGCTGGGCGTTCTGCAATTGCTGCTGGGCCTGGGCGGCGGTTTCCTGCTGCGCGGAAGGGGCGCCGTAGCCCTGCGGTCCCTTGCTGGCGCAGCCGGCCAGGGCAAAGGCCAGGGTCGCCATGGCTGCCAGGGTTGCAAGGGGTGCCGGCGCTGGCGTCCGCCCTGCGCGGGTGTTTTCCTGGTGTCGCATGCCTAGCGTCCTCCCATGGTGGTCAATGCCCTGATCACGGCCAGGAAGCCGGGGCCCGCCGTGATGACGAGCAGGGCGGGCAGCAGCGTGAGGACCATGACGCCCGTCATCTTGACGGTGATGGAACCTATCTTTTCCTTGAAGCTGGCCTGGCGCTTTTCGCGCAGCCGGATGCTGAATTCCCGCAGCGGCTCCTGCACGGCGCCGCCATGCTTGTCCACCTGCACCAGCAGGTTGACGATGGCGCTCATATCGTCGTCGGCGCTCATGTTGACCATGCGCTGGAAGGATTGCTCGCGCGTGCGCCCGGTGTTGTAGAGCTGGTTGGCCAGGGCCAGTTCTCCGCTGATGACGCGCAGCACGCTCTTGAATTCCGAGGCCAGGATCTGCAGGCTCTGGTCCACGCTCAGGCCCACGCCCTGCAGCAGCCGCAGCAGGTCCACGAACAGCGGCAGTTCCTCGACCACCTGCTCGCGCCGGCCCTTGGCCCGCGAGCGCAGAAACCATTTGGGAAGCATGAGCCCCAGGCTCACCCCGAGAAAGCCGTAGATCAGCGCCGCGTTCTCGCCGGGGCGCAGCACACCCAGCGCCAGCAGGGGCAGGACCACGCACAGCACCATGCGGCTGGCCACATAGGCCATGCTGCCGTTGCGCGTGCCCACGCCGGCCTGGTCCAGCAGCTTGCGGTCCTCATCGGCCAGCAAGGCCTTGGCCACGCCCCATTGCAGCCAGGCCGGGGGCGGGAGGTTGGCGGCCACCGCCTGTGGCGAATCGGAGGAGCGCACGTTGATGGACAGCGGGTTGAGCAGCTGCGCGTCGTTGGCCTGCATGGCACTCTTCGTGGCGGCCTTCGGGGTCGATGCGGTATCGCGCGCCTGCAATATCCTGGCGACCTGGCTGGAGGCGCGGGCCGAGCGCCACAGCTTCCACACCAGGGCGCAGGCCCACAGCACCAGTCCCAGCGCGCCCAGGCTGATGCTGGCGATCCACAGTTGCTGCGGGGTCATGCGTGGCTCCTTGCGCAGACGGATGGGTGGGCCTGTACCTGTGCCTGTGCTGTCATGGGTTCACCTCAGCTTGGCCAGCCGGTAGAGAAGAAAGGCGCCCAGGGCCTCCAGAGCGGCGGCGACCAGGACCATGGTCTGGCCGCTGTCGTCGTTCCACATGCGCATGAAGTAGCCGCGGTTGATCACCATGATCAGCGTCCCCACCACCAGGGGCAGCAGGGCCAGCACCCAGGCCGACATGCGGATCTCGGAGGACAGCGCATGCAGCTCGCGCTCGGCGGACTGGCGGTCGCGGATGTAGGCCGAGACACGCTCCAGCACCAGGTCGGCGCGCCCGCCATAGCGCACGCTCATGCGGAACACGGCGGCCAGCAGGCCGAATTCGGGCAGGCGCCAGTTGCGCTCCAGCTGGCCCATGGCCTGCCCCAGGTCGGGCGATGCGCTGAGCATGGCCGCCGCCTGCTGCAGCGCGTCGCCCAGCGGATCGGGGACGTTGTTCAGCGCCATCTGGAAGGCCGCATGGGGCGAGTTGCCGATGGAGATCAGGCGGACCATGTTGTCCAGGAAGCCGGGCAGTTGCTGCAGCAGTCTTTCGCGGCGCTTGGCCTGCCGCCGCCAGATGCCGAAGGCCAGCACCACGGCATACAACACGGCCACCACCAGCCCCGCGGCAGCACCTGCCTGGCTGGTCGCCAGCAAGGCCAGCACCAGGCCGGTGATGGCGAACAGGGCCAGGGTGTTGGACGAGATTCCCCAGGACTGGACGCCCAGCCGCTGGGCCAGCCACTGCACGGCAGCGGGTGAGGGCGCGGACTGCGCCGCGGGGGCGCGGAACGCGGGCTCGGCCATGGGCGGGGAGGGCGAGATCACCTCCCGGTGGCCGTCCACGCTGCGCTTCATGTGCAGGTTGATCGACTGCTCATGCTCCTTGCGGCGCCCGCGCATGATCACCCACAGCGCCAGTGCCAGCAGCAGGCAGGCCAGCGCGCCGAGGATGAGGACGGCGGGGGCCAGGCCTGTCATCGCACGCCTCCGTGGCCGGTCTGCTGCTGCATGCGCCACCAGCTCAGCAGCTTGGGCGAGTGCGGCGAGATGCCCAGCGACACCCACTGGTCAATCTCCTGCCCGTCAGGGCCCACCTGGGGCTCGTAGCGGTACAGCTCCTGCATGGAGATCATGTTGTCCGTCATGCCCGTGACCTCGGTCAGCGACAGCAGGCGGCGGCGGCCGTTGGACAGGCGGCCGATCTGCACGATGAAGTCCACGGCATTGGCGATCTGGCGGCGCAGGCTGACCTCGCTGCCCTGAAAGCCCGCGAAGCCGGCCAGCATTTCGGCGCGGTACAGGCATTCGCGCGGCGAGCTGGCGTGGATGGTGCCCATGGAGCCGTCGTGGCCGGTGTTCATGGCCTGCAGCAGCTCCAGCACCTCGCCGCCGCGCACTTCGCCGACGATGATGCGGTCGGGCCGCATGCGCAGGCTGTTGCGCAGCAGGTCGCGGATGCTGACGTGGCCCGAGCCGTCAAAGCCGCCGGGGCGGCTTTCCAGCCGCACCACGTGGTTGTGGTTGAGGGCCAGCTCGGCCGTGTCCTCGATGGAGACGATGCGCTCGCTGCCCGGGATGAAGCTGGCCAGCGCATTGAGCAGGGATGTCTTGCCCGAGCTGGTGCCGCCGCTGACCAGGATGTTGCAGCGCGCCTGCACGGCCATCTCCAGGATGCGGCAGATGTCCTGGTTGAAGGTGCCCAGCTGTACCAGTTCGGGCGGTGTCAGCGGGTCCTTGCGGAACTTGCGGATGGAGACCGAGGGGCCGTCGATGGACAGCGGCTCGATGATGACGTTGATGCGCCCGCCATCGGGCAGGCGGGCATCGACCATGGGGCTGGACTCGTCCAGGCGCCGACCCAGCGGCGCCAGGATGCGGCGCACGATGCGCAGCACATGCTCGTCGTCCTTGAAGTGCAGCGTCTCGCGCTGCAGCACGCCGCCGCGCGAGACGTAGATGTTGCCGTGGCCGTTGATGAGGATGTCCTCGACCAGCGGGTCTTCCAGCAGCGGCTGCAGCGGCCCCAGTCCCGTGAGCTCGCGCGTGAGGGCGCGCGCCACCTGCAGCGCCTCCTGCTCGTTGACGGGCACGGAGTGCAGGCGGATGAAGCTGTCCAACTCCATCAGCACGAACTGCGCGATGGCGGCCTGCGACCAACGGCCGAACTCGGCACCCAGCTCCTCGATGCGGCTGAGCAGGTGCTCGTGCGTGCGGTTCTTCAGGTCGAGGAACAGCGCGCTTCGCTCGAACTCGCTGGCCTGGGCGTCGGCCAGATGGGAATAAGCCGTGGTCGTCATGGTGCGTTCAGCTTCTTGTTCGGTGGAAGAAACGGTTCAGGCCCCGGGCGGGCGCGGCCTGTTCGCCCGCATGGGCCTGGTGGTGGGTGGTGATCAGCAAGGTGGCGAGCTTGTCCACGGCCTGCACATAGGGCTCGCGCTGCAGCCGGCTGGGCAGCAGCTGGCCCTGGTTGACGGCCTGGACCAGTTCGCGCCGGCGCTCGGGAATGGTGGCCAGCAGCGGCAGCTGCAGTTGCCGGGCGATCTGCGGGGCCTCCAGCTCCAGCTGGCTGTCGTGCCGGCTGACGATGAGCTGCACGCGCTCGCGATCGACCTTTTGCTCGTCGAGCTGGCGCAGCAGCTCGGTGGTGGAGACCACGCTGGCCACGCTCTGGTCGCAGACCACCCAGATCTGGCTGGCGCGCAGCGCCACGCGCATGGCCAGCTGCGTGGGCACGACGGCCCCCAGGTCGGCCACGATGTGGCGGAAGTACTGGCGCAGGCGCAGCAGCAGCGCGTCGGCATCGGCATAGGAGACGTCACGCAGTCGGGCGGGCTGGCGCGGCAGCGTGAGCAGGCGCAGGCCGCTTTCATGGCGGGCCAGTCCCGTCGATGCCAGGCGCCGGTCGAAGCGGCGCAGGTTGTTGACGGCCTCGATGAAGTCGAAGTCGCCCAGCGTGCCCAGGTACAGCCCGCAGTCGCCGCTGGGAAAGCCCAGGTCGATGAGCAGGCCGTCCAGCGTCTCGTTGCTGATCTCGCGGGGCGTGGCGTCCTTGCCCGGCACGGCCGTCGTGCCATGCAGGCGCTTTTGCAGGTACCAGGCCAAGTGCGATGCCATGAGGCTGCTGCCCAGGCCGGCGCGGGCCGACATGATGGCGGTCAGCGGCGCGTTGGGCATGCCCGAGGCCGACGGGGGCACGCGCTTGATCAGATCGATCACCGTCTGGTGCGCGGCCTGCACGGGGCCGTCCACGTCGAGGAAGTCCTGCACCCCGGCGCGCAGCGCGGCCAGCATGCACTGCGGGTACTTGGTGCGGCCCACGGCCAGGCAGGGCAGGTGGGGGTGGGAGATGTGCAGCTGGGAGGCAAGGTGGGCCGCCTCGTCGGTGGACAGCGGGTCGAAATGCACGAGCACGGCATGCGGCATGTAGCGCTGCACCTGCTCGGTGACGTTGTCCTGGAACCGCGCCACATGCAGCCGTGCGCCGTCCAGCATGTGCTGCAGCCAGGCCTGGGCCAGCGAGCTTTCGGGGGTGCCTGCGTGGATGAAGAGCAGCTCCACCTGCAGGTCGTTGTCGAGCGGCTGCGGCGTCGGGCGGGGCGCGGCGGGCGCGGGCATCCTGTCCAGCGGTGACTTGTCCTGCGCGAGCGCATCGGTGCCGGGCTGCGGCTTGCCGGCCAGCGAGGCCGAGGAACGCAGCCCCAGCAGGGTCTCCAGCGAGGTGGGTGAGCCGATGGCCGGCGAGCCTGTGGCGTCCACAGGCGAATCGGTTGCGGTGGGCTTGCTTGTCATGTCGTCAGTACGAGAAGCCGGGTACGGCGGTCTGGGTGCTCATTCCGCCGGCGAGGTAGGGCAGCCAGACCTTGCCGGCGTTGCGCTGCTCGGATTGCGCACCGGGCAGCAGGGCTTCGAGATTGGTGCTGGCGGGAAGCGGGTGGACCAGGCGCGGGGTGACGATGATCACCAGCTCGGACTCTTCCTGCGTGTAGTTGAGGTTCTTGAAGAAGGTGCCCAGGATGGGCAGATCGCCCAGCACCGGCACCTTGCTGACGTTGGAGGTGGTGGCACGGCTGACCAGCCCGCCGATGACGAAGCTCTCGCCATCGGCCAGCTCCACCGAGGTGTCGGCGCGGCGCGTGCGGATGGCGGGCACGGTGACGCCGCTGATGGTCACGCCGCTGTTGAAGTCCAGGTCGCTGGCCTCGGGCGAGACCTTCAGGGCGATGCGATCGTCCGACAGGATGGTGGGCGTCAGCTGCAGCTTGATGCCGAATTCCTTGTACTGGATGGCGATGTTGCCGTCGCGCGCGGGCACCGGGATCGGCAGCTCGCCGCCGGCCAGGAAGCTGGCGTTCTGGCCGGTCTGGGCCAGCAGGGTGGGCCGGGCCAGCACGCGCGCCATGCCATTGCCTTCGAGGATGCTCAGCTGCGTGACGATGCCGGCGCCGCTGAAGGCCTTGCCGAAGGTCATCACCAGGCTCATGGCGCTGGCAATGGCCGACGAGGTGTTGTTGGACACGCCGCCCGAGCCCGTGCCTCCCGTGCCGCCCGAGCCGGTATTGCCCGTTCCCGTCCCTGTCCCCGTGCCGTTGGTATTGGTGCTGATGCTGCCCACCACGCCGGGGCTGAAGCTGCCGAAGCTGAAGCCCTGGTTGTTGCGCCCGCCGCTGTAGATGTTGACGCCGATGCGCTTCATCGCGGATTTCTTGAACTCCACCACCTGCACGTCCACCTGGACGGTGTTGCTCTTGACGTCGATCTGCGAGTTGTCCACCAGCAGCGTCTGGGCGGGCGCGTACTGGCGCAGTTCGGCCACGGCCTGGGCATGTTCTGGAACCGAGGTCAGGCGCTTTTCCAGCAGCAGGTGCTGGCCGCGGACCTGGACCTCCCAGCGCTGGGGCGCGCCACCTTTCTGGGGCCACACCACCAACGTGGTGCTGCCCTGGGCCTTGGGCGTGAGCAGCAGCTCGGTGCCGCCGGAGCCGGAGCCGGCACTGGCGCCGGAGCCTGGCGTGGCGCGCAGCAGTTTCACGTCCAGCACATTGGGGTCGCCCACGGCGATGCGGCCCGGAATACTGGCCAGCGGCATCAGGTGCTGGCGTCCGGCCACCAGCTGCAGGGAATCGCCAGAGGGCATGTCCCCGGCGCCGGGGGCGTGCATGCCCTGGACGGCAGCGGTGTCCGCAGGCGCCGACACCGCTGGCGGCAATGCCAGCAAGGCCATGCTGCCGCACAGCGTCCAGACCGCGCGCTGCAGCGGGGTTGCTCCGGCCGTCGAGATGTTCTTGCACTTCATGGCATCTCCCTCTTGTTGTGTGTTTTCAGTAGTTCACCATCTGCACCGCGGCTCCGTTGTGCAGCTCCACGGTGCGTTCGCGCGGGGCCCGCTGCGGCGGCGGCCGCACGGCGGGTGCGAAGGCCGTCATGGGCTGGGCGGCAGGCTTGCGGATGTTTTTGGCGTCGGCGCCGGTGGCCAGGTCCTGCATGCGCAGGCCGGCGAAGGCGCGGTCTGCACCCTCCAATGCCTGGTCTTTCCGGAGGCGGCCCGCCACCGGCTGCAGTGCGCCGGGCAGGGCGGCGAAGAGCTTGGGATCGGGCACGGACAGGTCGTCCGGGTTGCGCAGCGCCAGGGTGAGCTGGCCGAATTTCTCGGCCAGGGTGAGGCGCTCCACATCGTCCAGCGGCACGGCCAGCACGGCCGATTGCACGTTCTCAGGGCGCTGCCCGGTCTGATCCGCAGCGCTGGCGCGGCGCAGCGACGAGCCTGCCGATTCCTTGTCCTGCTGCGCCTGGCGCTGGACGGCCGAGACGGGTGGGCGTTCCACGCTGCCGGAGCCGTAGGCCAGCACGCGGCTGCGCGCCAGCAGCAGCCGGGTCTGCGCGTCCACGGGTGCCTGGTCGGACTTGCCGTCCAGCGTGAAGTAGACATCCACGAAGTCGCCGGGGCGCACATGGTGGCCCGCGGCCATCTGTTCCCGGATGGCGATCGCCAGGGCGCGCTGTCCCGGCTCCAGCTGCAGGGCCAGGCCGCTGAGCAGTTGCTGCTCGAACAGCGGGGTGCCCGGGGTGAGCGCCATCAGCGTGGTGCGGCCCAGCACGTCGTCGGTCGCGGCAAAGCTGCCGGGTACGGGGGCGGGCAACTGGGCCAGCTTCACATCCTCGCTGCCGATGCGCTGGCCTGCGGCAATGGCCTGGGCCACGACCACGACGGCATGCTGCGGCACGGGCTCGGGGGCCGGCTGCGCCGAGGCGGCCGGCGAGGGCTGGGCCACGGGGCGTGCGGGCTGGCTGCCCAGCAGCCAGGCAAGGCCTGCGAGCACGAGGGCCAGCCCAACCAGCAGTCCGGCAAGAATCTTGGTGAGGTTCATGGCTGGGGCTCCTGGTGCAAGTGGGTGGCGACGGTGTTCAGGCATGGGGGCTGCCCTGGCGCTTTCCTGCCATGGCGCAGAGGGTCCGCCAGGGCAGGAAAGCGTCCGGATAGCACACGGCGGCGGCTTGCGGCGGGGCCGGGCCGTGTGGTGCGTGGCGAGGGGAAAGCGATCGGCATGGGCATCTCCCGTTCAGGCAAGCGGCTGGCTGTGGCGCCAGGCCAGGGCGATGGCCGCAATGGCCATGTAGCCGGCATAGGGAATGGAGCGCTGGGGCTGGCGCGGTCCATTGGTGGTGCCTGCGGGCTGAGACGCAGCGCCCAGCGGTGCCAGGCGGGCCGCCCAGGCCAGGGGCAGCCGGGCCTGCAGCCACAGGCCGGTGGGGCTGTGGCTCAGGTGGCGCAATGACAGCACCAGCAGGCCGTGCAGGCCGGCCAGCAGGCTGCCGCCAGTCCAGATCAGCAGCAGGTCGAAGCTCAGCCCGAACCACAGCCCTGCGACCGCGCCGAACTTGACGTCGCCCGCTCCCATCCAGCGCAGTGCATAGAAAGGAAGCAGCACGACAAACCCCGCCAGCAGTCCGGCCAGCGCGTTCCAGGCCGAGACCTGGAACGGCTGCGCCCCACTGGCCAGCGCCGCCGCGCCTGTGGCCAGGCCGAGCAGCACCATCCAGTTGCGCACGCGCCGGATGCGCAGATCCATGACCGCAATCGTTGCGAGCCATGTGATGCAGACGCACAGCCATAGCGAGGTCCACTCCATCTTCAGGGCGCAAGATTTGTGAGCTTGGCGGCAAGCCGGTTGAACAGTCCGTTCAGATCGGTGCCCAGTGCGGTGGCGCCCACGACGATCCCCACGGCAATCAGCCCGGCAATCAGTCCGTACTCGATGGCGGTGGCGCCTTCCTCGTCTTTCCAGAAGTTCTTGATCGTTTCGGTCATGGCATGGTCCTTTCGGTTTGCAAAGTGCCTTGGCGCCGGGGGCGGAGGCAAGCACCGCCCGAGCCCGGCCAGATCGCGGCGGAGCCGGCGCTCAGGGCGTGAAGCCGGTGAGCTTGGCGGCGATCCGGGTGAACAGCCCATTCAGGTTGGTGCCGAGCGCGGTGGCGCCCACCACGATCCCCACGGCGATGAGGCCGGCGATCAAGCCGTACTCGATGGCGGTGGCGCCTTCTTCGTCTTTCCAGAAGTTCTTGATGATGTCGGTCATGGCATCGTCCTTTCGGTTGCAAAAGCCCATCGTTGTCGATGGCGGCGGCTGGCGATGGGCAGAAGCCGGCCGCTGCACGGGAAACCTCACCTGCCGCTTCTCACTTCACCACTGCTGTCGCGAGGCGGTGGTTGGAAAAGCGTCTGAAACGGGGCGCAACTGCTGCTCAAGGCGCAGCTGTATTCGTTGGGGCATGGCGCTGGCGGACAGGGTGGCCACGGCAGCGTCCTGGGGTTCGGGGCGGATGCGCGAGGGCGCAGGGCCGGGTTTGATATCGGGTGCGTTCCCGGGCTCGTCCATGGGGGCAGTGCCTGGCGCACCACCACCTGCCGGAATCGGTTTTTGCGGGGTGAACAGCGCGTTCAGCCATTGATCGGGCGGGTCCTGGGGCAGGAGGCGGCCGGTGGTGCGTGCCAGCCGCAGTTCGTTGATGCGCTGGTCGTAGATGGCGTCGGCCTCGTCCAGCAGCAGGCGCTGCATGTCCAGCTGGGCGTCCAGCACCTGGGCCAGGCTGCCGCGCCCGACTTCGAGCAGGCGGCGGCGCCCTTCGAAGGCGGCGCGCGCCTCACGCACGGCGTCGGCCAGCTGGCTTTCGCGCTGGCGGCCGGACTGGGTGCGTCCCCAGGCGGCGGAGGCGGTTTCGCGCACCTGGCGGCGCACGGTTTCCTGCTGCGCTTCCTGGGCCTGCAGTTCGTTGATGGCCTTGAGGATGCGGTCGCGCAGCTCGAAGCCGTTGCCGAAGTTCCAGCTCAGCTCCACGCCGTAGCGCGTGCCCTCGGCATAGAGCACGCCGCTGGGGTCGCGCGTGTGGGCCACCACGGCGGCCAGCGTGGGAAAGCGCTGGGACTTGCTGCGGTCCACTTCGGCGCGGGCCTTCTCGATCTGCTGCTCCATCTCCTGCAGCTCGGGGCTGACGGTTTCGGAGGCCTGCAGGGCCGAGTCCTCGTTGGCCGGCATCCATTGCACGGGCACGTTGAGCTGGGGCAGCCAGCCGGGCTGGGGCGTGAAGCCGAAGTAGCGCGTGAAGCGGGCCTGCGCATCCATGCGCTGCGACTCCAGCGCGTGCTGCTGGGCCAGGGCGCCTGCCTGGCGCGAGGCGGCCTGGCGCAGGTCGTTGCGGCCCACGGCTCCCAGTTCGGCGCGGCGCTCCTCGATGCGCGCGAGCTGGCCGATGATGCGCGCCGACTCGGCCGCCACGCGCGCCTTGTCCTCGAAGCGGTGCAGCTCCAGCAGGGCGGTCAGCGCCTCCAGCAGCACGTTCTGGCGCGTGCCGTAGAGCACGCTGCCCTGGGCCGCCTCCTGCGATTCGGCCGAGCGTATGCCCGCGCCGATGGCGCCGCCGTCCAGCAGGGCCATGCGCACTTCGGCGTTGACGGCGGTGTACGACTCGCGGCCCCGGCGCAGCTTGGCATCGCCCGTGTTGGTGCCCACCTTGAAGGTGGGCCAGCGCGCGCCGCGCGCGGTGTTCACGTCATGCCCGGCCGATTCCAGCGCGGCGCGCGCCTTGCGCACGTCGGGGTATTCGTCGATCAGGGCGTAGAGGGCATCGAGCAGGCGGCGCTGCCCGCCGTCGCTGGCCAGGGTGCCGGGCGTGAGGTGCTGGGCCAGGCGCAGGACCACGGGGTCCGGTGCGGCTGCGGCCGTGTTTGCGGATGTGGATGCGGGTGCGGGTGCGGCTGCGGCAACCATGCCGATGTCCGTATCAAGGTCCCTGTCCGCCGCAGCCACGGGCGCGGCAGCGGCCTGCAGCGCCTGCAGTGCGGACAGGCAGCAGGCAGCGGCCAGCAGCTGGCGCAGCCGGGTGTGGCAGCGGGCGTGCCAGCCCATGGAAGGGGGGGTCGGGCGGCCTGGCATCAGGGCTCCCGGAAGGCTTCGCTCTGGATGCGCAGCACGGGCCGCAGCAAATACCAGATAAAGGGTTCGTGGCCCAGCAGCAGGTCGAGTTCGGCCTGCATGCCGGTGGTGATGCGGTTGTCGGTGCGGCCCACCCAGGGCTGCTCCAGGCTGGCCTGGATGCGGAAGTACGAGGGCGAGTCGGCCAGGTTGGGATCGCGGTCGGCATCGGCCGCCACCAGGGTGACCTGGCCGGGCACCGAGCCGTAGCGCAGGAAGTCGTAGGCCGAGATCTTCACCCGGGTGGCCTGGCCGGGGCGCACATAGCCACGGTCGGCGGGGCTCAGGCGCGCCTCGACGATGACTTCGTCCTTGTCCGGAACGATTTCTAGGATGGGCTCGCCGGGCTTGACCACCCAACCGGCGCCCGAGCTGCGCAGGCCCTTGACGAAGCCGCTGGTGGGCGCCAGCACGGCCGTGCGCGTGCGCTGGGTGCGGGCGCGGACCAGGTCTTCGTTGAGGCTGGCCAGCTCGCGTTCGGTCTGGGCCAGTTCGTCGGAGGCGCGGCGGCGGAAGGCGCCCTGGGTCTCCTGCAGCTTGGCCTGGGCCTGCTCGATCTTGGCGCGGTTGCTGAAAAGCGTCTGGCGCGAGGCGGCCAGCTCGGCCCGCACCTGCTCCAGCGCCCGCTGCTTGTCCAGCACTTCCAGCTGGCCTATCAGCTGCTCGGAGGCAAGCTGGCCGGCAATGGAGGCTTCCTGCTGGTGCAGGCGCAGATTGGTCTCCAGCCCCTCGATGCGCGCCTGCACCTGGGCCACGTCGCCGCGCGCCTGCTGCAGCTGGGCCTGGGCTGCGGCAAGGCTGCCCTGGTGCTCCAGCGCGCGCGCCGAGAAGGCGCCCAGTTCGGCCTGGACCACCTGGGCGTCCAGGTCGGCGGGGAAGGCGGTGCGCTGCAGCGGCCGGCCCTGGCTTTCCGCGCCCAGACGCGCCTTGACGGCCTGGGCCGTGGCCATGCGGGCGGTGAGCTGTTCGAGGTTGAGGCTGTTGCTGCCCAGGTCGATTTCCAGCAGCGGCTGGCCCTGGGTCACGGCCTGGCCTTCGCGCACATGGACGGCGGTGACGATGCCGCCTTCCAGATGCTGCACGGTCTGCACGCGGTCGGAAGGGATGACCTGGCCGCTGGCGACCACCACGTTCTCCACCGGATAGAACAGGCCGGTGACCACCAGGGCGGCGACGGGAATGACGAGCAGCCACTTGCCCCGCGCCAGGGCGGCTCGGCCAGGGGTAGGGGGCGTTGCGCCGGACGCGTCCGCAGGCGGCTGGCCGTGCACGGCTGCCTGCGCTTCGCTCGACTGGCGCAGCACCAGGGGGAGGTCGTCGTAGCGCCCGGCCCTCATGAGGCAAGCTCCTGTGCCACGGCGGGGTGATCGGCATGCGGGGCCGGGTCGGCCGGCGTTGCGGGGGCTGCGGACGCTGCGGGTGCTGCGGGTGCAGCGGGAGCCGCAGGCTCGCGCGCCGTGCCGAACAGTTGGGGCAGCAGCAGCTGGGGCGAGCCATGCTCGATGCCGCCGTCGCCGCGCACATGGTAGAGATGCTGGGCCATGGAGGCCACGCGCAGCGAGTGCGTGACGACGATGACCGTGTGCTTGAGCGCAATCTGCCGCAGCGTCTGCAGCAGCGCGGTTTCGCTCTCGAAGTCCAGGTCGTTGCTGGGCTCGTCCAGGATCAGCACCGAGGGGTTGCGCAGGAACAGCTGGGCCAGGGCCAGCTTGCGCAGCTCGCCGGCCGACAGGCCCGCGCCGCCTTCGCCCAGCACGGTCTGGTAGCCCTGGGGCAGGCGGCTGATGAAGCCGTGCGCGCCCGAGATCTGGCAGGCGGTGACGATCTTGTGGTCGTCGGCATCGGGGTTGACCATGCGCAGCCCGTCCACGATGGGGCCGCTGAACCAGTACACCTGCTGGGCCAGGCAGCCTATCCAGCGGCCCAGCTCGGCGCGCGGGAACTGGGCCATGTCGTATTCATCGATGAAGATGCGCCCCTGCGTGGGCTGGTAGAGGCCGGCCAGCAGCTTGGCCAGGGTGGACTTGCCGGCGCCGTTGCGCCCCACGATGGCGTGCAGCCCGCCGGGTCCGATCTCCAGCGATGCCTGCTCCAGCGCCACATGGCCGCCCGGGTAGTGGAAGCTTGCCTGGTCCAGGCGCAGCCGGCCCTGGGGCCGGGGCAGGTCCACGGTGTCGGTCATGGGCTCGACGGGTTCCTCCAGCACGGCCTGCAGGCGGCGTGCGGCCTCGTTGGCATGGGCCAGCGAGCGCCAGTTGCTGGCCAGCTGCGAGATGGGGCCCAGCGCCTTGCCCGACAGCAGGTTCACGGCCATCAGGCTGCCGATGCTCATCCACTGCGCATTGATGGCAATGGCGCCCACGGTGATCACGGCAATGGAGAACAGCGTCAGCAGCACGGTGCTGGCCTCGCGTGCGTTTTCCATCTCGCCGTTCTTGCCAAAGCTCTCGGCCAGCCAGCGGTCATAGCCGCTTTGCCAGTTCTGGCGTGCGGCGGCGTCGTAGCCCAGCACCTTGAGCGTGGCGCGGGCATTGCAGATCTCGGCCGTGCCCCGGTCCAGCATGCGGGCCTGGGCGATTTCCTCCACGCGGCCGCTGCGCACCTCGTCGGCCCACCACCAGGCCAGCACGCCCATGATGAGCATTGCCACCAGAATCACCGGCAGCACGGGCCAGGCAATGATGCCGATGACCACCAGGGCCAGCAGGGCCATGGGCAGGTCCAGCAGCGAGGTCGCCAGGCCCCCGGACATGCCCGAGCGCATGGCGCTCACGTCGCGGAACAGCTGCAGCCACTGGCTGGAGGAGCGCTGCTCCAGCGCGGCCAGCGGGTGGCGCAGCATGGAGTGCATCAGTGCCTGGGACACGTCGCGGTCGATCATGGCGCCGGCTTCGCGCAGGGCGCGGGCGCGCCTGCGCCGCAGCCACCATTCCACGCCCAGGAAGAACAGCACGCCCGCCACCATGGCCGTGAGGGTGGCGGTGCCGCCACGCGCAATGACGCGGTTGTAGACCTGCAGCAGGAAGATGGACGGCAGCAGGCCCAGCAGACTGATGGGCAGCGACAGCCAGCCAGCCCGGCGCAGCTGGTGCGCAGCCCGGTCGAAGGACTCGGCGATGGCAGATGCAAAAGCCCCCACCGTCTCCGTTCCCGACGGCATCGCCGTGGCCTTGGCCAACTGACGGGGAAGAAGGTATCGGATCATGTTCTGATGGGCTTAGTAAGCATCTTTACAAAATGTAAAGGTACTCGTTTCACAAACACTGTAGCGAGTTATATACAGCCCTCTATAAGTTTTATTCAATCAAGAATGCATGTTCATTTGTTTTTGATGTGGATCAAAGCAGGGAGCCTGAATAGACGCTATTAAATGGCCCCCGTGCCCACTGAAACTATCCCGTATGGCATCGGCCGCCAGGGCAAGATTGGTCGTGGCGCGACCGGCCAACAAAACCGTATCGCCTTTATGGGTAGTTCTCAGCAGCGAGCAAATCAGCTGATTCAGATCGTCATACCAATTGACGTGCAAAAGATCGCCCAAGGCTGCCGCCAGCGGCCTGAGCGGCTCCCCATACAGCAGCACGCGCCGGGCCTGGGCATCCCGCACCAGCGGCTCCAGGGCCAGCTGCGCTGCGTCGATGCTGGCCTGGCCGGGCTGTATGCCCGCCAGCACGATCAGCCTTCTGCTCACATGGGGAGCGACCGATTGCAGCTGGGAAAATGCAGCCGTCATGGACAGTAAGTGGTTGCTCAGGCTGTGGTCCAGCAGGCAGATTCCACTGGGCAGGAGCTGCGGCTGCCCGGCTCCGATCATGGGCTGCCAATGGGCCAGGGAGGCCTGCACCTGTGCGGGCGCATAGCCCAATGCATGCAGGGCCGCCAGGGCCGCCTGCGCATTGAGTGCCATGTGGTGGCCGTCGGATTGCAGGGAAATGCCCAGGCGCAGGCTGCCCATGCCTATTTGCAGATTTCCATTGTGAAACCCCATTTCACGGACCTGTGCATTGCAATGGGGGCCAAACGTGATCAGGCGCAGTCCCATGCGTTTGGCATGCTCAATAACACTGGGGTTTTCACCTATGTCCTGATCGGTGACCAGCGCACTGCCTTTGTGCATGAGCTGCATGGCCTCAAGCACTTCCTGCAATGCTTCGTATTTTCTTTCACCGGACAGACCGGCCTGTCCGGAGGGCTCGGACTCCCCTGAATGGGGGGTGTTATTTATTGAAAGATTAGTAATAACCAGAATATCTGGGTCAATCAGCGGCAGGTCGCCACGCAGTGCCTGCAATGGCAGCTCCAGCAGGGCGCAGGGCGAGGCCTCGCTCCAATTGATCATCTGCAGCGCCGTGCCCTGGGACAGCAGGGCATCGCCACGCGCGTCTCCCCCGTCCTGCAGGCACTGGCGCATCATGCCCAGGGTGGAGGTCTTGCCCACGCAGCCGCTGACGGCGACCACGGGCGACTGGATGCGGCGGCGGGCCGCCTGCGCCAGATTGCGCAGGCCCTCTTCCATATCAGGCACATGCAGCACCGGCACGCCATGGTCCAGCAGCCCCTGCGGGCTGCTGCTGATCAGCGCCGAGGCGCGCAGCGTGGGCAGGGCCGCAGCCTGCACGCCCAGGGCCATGCCTGCACGCCGCACCAGCACGGCGGCGCCGGGCTGGTGGTGCAGGCGGCTGGCATCCAATCCCGCGCAGCCGGTGCCGCTATCTGTGCGGCTATCGGTACTGGGATCTGTGCCGGGCTCTGTCGTTGCATCCAGCCAGCGCCCGCTCATCAGTTCGGCCAGGGAAGCTCTGTCCCAGGACATGGACGGGTACATGGAGCCCGCTGTGGGCGGAAAAGCCGGCTGGCCCGCAGTCTCATCGGCCCGCGACGTGAGGGAGAGTGATGGCCAGGGCGGGGAAGCTTTGGCGGGGCTGTCGCCCGCGCTCAGGGCATGGCCTGCCTGCGCGGGCAGCGCGTCTTCCCCGGATTCGGCCGCGGCATGGCTGGTGGCCGCGCGCAGTGCCTGGGTCAGGGCGTCCAGCAGTTCCAGGCCTGCCAGGCTGGATGCCAGCAGCCAGGCGATTTCGCGCGGGGACTGCAGCACCTGGCGCAGGCTGCCATCGGCAAAGGCTGCATGGCGGCGCCGGGCGGGCGGCAGGTACAGCGCCTGCTCAGGCCAAATGGCGCGCTGGGCCATGCCTTGCAGATGGCGCTGCAGGCTGATCTGCCATTGGCGCAGCAGGTCGGTGGGCTGCGGCTCCAGGCCTGCGTCGAGCTGCAGGCTCTCGACCAGGGCAATGCCTATCCAGCGTGCACAAAGGGCGCCTGCCTTCTCGACACTTTCGCCATCGTCGCCATTGCCGCCATCGTCGTCATTGCCGCCATCGTCGTCATTGCCGCCATCGTCGTCATTGCCGCCCTCCATGCCCAGCAGCTGCGGCAGCGCGGCCTGCAGGAAGGCGGCAGGCAGGGCCGCCGTGTCGGGCAGGGCGCTGCGCGCCGCGCGCAGCGTGGGGCTGTCGCTGGTGGGGGGGCGCGAGCTTGCATAGACATGCATGGCCAGCTCGGCCCAGGTCAGCATGGGCTGGCCGGAGCGGGGTGTGCCGGCTTCAGCGGCATTGGCGGCAGCGGCGGCAGCCTTGGTGGTGCTGGCCGAAGCGGCAGCCATGGACAGCAGACTTTCCGCCAGCGGGTCCATCAGCGCCGGAATGCGGGCGCGGGCCTGGCTGTCGGCTCCCGGCCCCAGGACAAAGCTGTTGCGCAGGTGGCGGGCCAGCACCAGCATGGCCAGCGCGCTGGGCAGGCAGTCGCCGGGCAGTGGCTGCAGCCGTTGCTCCACATGGTCCACGGCCAGCGCAATGGCCTGCGCCAGCGCGGCGCTGCCCGCATGGCGCTGGGCCTGCAGCAGGGCGTAGGTCACGCCCAGGTGGTCGCAGACATCCCCGCAACCGGGCCAGCTTCCGTCCTTGCCCTGCTGCGCCAGCAGTTGCTGCAGCGCAGCGTGCACGGGCACGAGGTGGGGCCAAAGGCGCTGCTCGGGCGGATCGGTGCGGGGCACGGCCAGGGCGGGCTGCTCCCCGCTGATATAGATGCCGCGCAGGTGCAGCAGCAGGCAGGGCGGGTGCAGGGGCCGTTGGGCGCTGCCTGTTTCACTGCCCAGCGGGGGCGGATCTGGCAGCAGGGGCTGCAGCAGCTGCGCACGCTCCAGGCTGGCATCAGCCAGGGCCAGGGAGCGCATGGGCGCCTGGGTCCAGGCGCTGCAGTCCGGCAGCGGACTGTCCGCCTTCAGGGGCGTGATGTCCTGCGCCCAGTCGATGCGCAGATCGACCTCGTCACGCTTGCGGGCCCAGGCCCATTGGCGCACGCGTGTCGCACCCTCGCGCCAGGCAGCCTCCAGCGTGGTGGCGCGCACGTGGAAGACGGAGGCAACCTTGTTCTCGGCCGACACCGTGAAGAAAAGAATGCAGCCGGGGTAGGGTTCGGGCAGCAGCACCATGTGCCGTGCCAGGTACTCCAGGCCATTTGCCAATTGCTGCGACAACATGCTCTCGGCCTCGGTCAGGGTCATTGGGAGGCTGCTCTTCCCGTGGGGACGGGACGCCGGGCTGCGGTGCACCGACCGCGTGCGGATCTGTTCCTTCATGGCGGCCCGGCGGCAGGCGGATGCGGAGCGCGGCGGCTCAGCGGTAGTCGAATTCCACGCGCCGGTTGCGCTGGTGGGCTTCTTCGCTCGTGCCTTCGTCGGCCAGCCGCTCCTTGCCGTAGCTGACGGACTCCACGCGGGCCGGGTTCACGCCCAGCAGCTGCAGGCTGTTGCGCACCGCGTCGGCACGCTTTTGGCCGAGCGCCAGGTTGTATTCGATGCCGCCGCGCCTGTCCGTATGGCCGCGCAGCATCACCGAGCGCCCGGGATTGCTGCGCAGCCACTGCGCATGGCTTTCCACGATGGCCCGGTCGCTGTTGCGGATGGTGTAGGCGTCGAAGTCGAAGTAGACGATGTGGGCGACGTTGGCGGGCCCGCGCTGGTCGGCCTGCGTGGTGGCCACCACGGGCGCGACGCCGGAGCTTGCCGGCGCCGGGGCCGGGGCCTTGCCGAAGGCGTAGTGGTGCTCGGAACGCTGCGTGCTGGTGGTGGCGGTGGATCCGCAGGCGGCCAGCCCTGCGGCCAGCAGCACGATGGTGCACAGCCTGAAAGTGTGTGACATGGAGGATCTCCTGGGACGTGCGCCGCCACCGTGGGGCGGCGGCGCAGGGGATGGATGCGGCGCCCGCAGGCGCCGCGGCCGCTCAGAGCAGGGTGTTGTGGTGCAGTTGCTGCGTCAGCACGCTGGCTGCTGCATCGGCCGTGCTGCTGGCATGGCTGCTGATGGAGGTGGCAATCGGATCCAGCTCGGCGACCGAGGCCGCTGCCGCGTGCGATGTGCCACCCAGCAGGCCACCGAGCAGCCCGCCGCCGGACGATCCCCCCAGCAGCCCGCCCAGCAGGCCGCCGCCGCTGCTGCCGCCACCCAGCAGGCCGCTGACGATGCCGTTGTTGCCGGCCACCGTGTTGACCACGCCGCTGACGATTCCGTTGTTGCCGGCCACGGTGTTGACCACGCCGCTGACGATTCCGTTGTCGCCAGCCACGGTGTTCACCAGCCCGCTGACGACACCGTTGTCGCCGGCCACGGTGTTGACCACGCCGCTGACGATGCCGTGGTCACCAGCCACCGTGTTGACCAGCCCGCTGACGACACCGTTGTCACCCGCCACCGTGTTGACCAGCCCGCTGACGACACCGTTGTCGCCCGCCACGGTATTGACCACGCCGCTGACGATGCCGCTGCCACCGGCCACGGTGTCGAGCACGCCGCTGACGATGCCGTTGTTGCCTGCCACCGTGTCCAGCACGCCGCTGACGACGCCGTTGTCGCCCGTCACGGTGTTCAGCAGGCCACCGACCAGGCCCGATCCGCCAGTGAGGCCACCCGTGAGGCCACCCAGCAGGCCGCCGTCACCGCCCAGCAGTCCGCCAACGATGCCGTTGTCGCCCACCACCGTGTCGAGCAGCCCGCCGACCAGGCCGGAGCCGCCCGTCAGACCGCCAGTGAGGCCGCCCAGCAGGCCGCCGTCGCCGCCCAGCAGTCCGCCAACGATGCCGTTGTCGCCCACTACCGTATCGAGCAGGCCGCCGACCAGGCCGGAGCCGCCCGTCAGTCCGCCCGTGAGGCCACCCAGCAGGCCGCCATCGCCACCCAGCAGACCGCCGACCAGGCCGTCATCGCCGAGCACGCCACCCAGCAAGCCGCCGTCGCCGCCGACCACACCACCCAGCAGGCCATCGCCGCCGGTCAGGCCGGCCAGCACGCCGTTGACGGTGCCGATCACCGGCTGCAGTGCCTGGCCCGGGACCTGCGTCAGACCGTTGGCCAGGTCCGTCACCACACCCAGCGGACCACCGTTGACCTGGGTCACGCCTTCCACCAGGCCCGTGACCACGGACAGGGCGCCGGTGCCGGGGTCGATCAGCGCATCCAGTACCTGGCCCACAGGGGCGCCGGCCGTGCCGCCGAGCAGGTCGCCAACGGTGTCCTGCACCGTGGTGACAAGGCCGTCGCCGCTGCCTGTGCCGCCGCCCGGAACCAGGCCGCCCAGCAGGCCGCCGACCAGGCCGTCTTCGCCAAGCACGCCACCCAGCAGGCCACCGTCGCCGCCCAGCAGACCGCCGACCAGGCCATCATCGCCAAGCACGCCACCCAGCAGGCCGCCATCGCCGCCGACCACGCCGCCCAGCAGGCCACCGTCGCCGCCCAGCAGACCGCCGACCAGGCCGTCTTCGCCGAGCACGCCACCCAGCAAGCCGCCGTCGCCGCCGACCACGCCGCCCAGCAGACCGCCGTCACCGCCCAGCAGACCGCCGACGAGGCCGTTGTCGCCGAGCACGCCACCCAGCAGGCCGCCGTCGCCACCCAGCAGACCGCCGACCAGGCCGTCATCGCTGAGCACGCCACCCAGCAAGCCGCCGTCGCCGCCGACCACGCCACCCAGCAGGCCATCGCCGCCGGTCAGGCCGGCCAGCACGCCGTTGACGGTGCCGATCACCGGCTGCAGTGCCTGGCCCGGGACCTGCGTCAGACCGTTGGCCAGGTCCGTCACCACACCCAGCGGACCGCCGTTGACCTGGGTCACGCCTTCCACCAGACCCGTGACCACGGACAGTGCGCCGGTGCCGGGGTCGATCAGCGCATCCAGCACCTGGCCCACAGGCGCTCCGGCCGTGCCGCCGAGCAGGTCGCCAACGGTGTTTTGCACCGTGGTGACAAGGCCGTCGCCGCTGCCTGTGCCGCCGCCCGGAACCAGGCCGCCCAGCAGGCCGCCGACCAGGCCGTCGTCGCCAAGCACGCCGCCCAGCAGGCCACCATCGCCGCCCAGCAGACCGCCAACCAAGCCGTCATCGCCAAGCACACCACCCAGCAGGCCGCCGTCACCGCCAAGGACACCGCCCAGCAGGCCACCGTCGCCACCCAGCAGACCGCCGACCAGGCCGTCATCGCCAAGCACGCCGCCCAGCAAGCCACCGTCGCCGCCGATCACGCCGCCCAGCAGGCCGCCATCGCCACCCAGCAGACCGCTGACCAGCTCGCCAATGCCGCCTTCACCCAGGCCGCTGCCCAGGCCGGCAATCAGGCCGTTGAGGGTGCCGATCACCGGCTGCAGGGCCTGGCCGTCCACCTGGGTCAGACCGTTGACCAGTTCGGTCAGCACGCCCAGGGGGCCGCCGTCCACGCTGGTCAGGCCTTCCAGCAGGCCGGTGACGACCGAGGCCGTGCCATCGGTGGGATTGGCCAGCGCGTCCAGCAGCTGGCCCACAGGGGCTGCGACGGTGCCGCCGAGCAGGCCGTCCACCACGTCCTGGACCGTGGTGACCAGGCCGTCGCCGCTGCCGCCGCCCGTGCCGCCGGGGATCAGGCCGCCCAGCAGGCCGTCCACCAGCTCGCCGATGCCGCCCTCGCCCAGGCCGTTGCCCAGGCCGGCAATCAGGCCGTTGAGGGTGCCGATCACCGGCTGCAGTGCCTGGCCGTCTACCTGGGTCAGGCCATTGACCAGTTCGGTCAGCACGCCCAGGGGGCCGCCGTCCACGCTGGTCAGGCCTTCCAGCAGGCCGGTCACGACCGAGGCCGTGCCATCGGTGGGATTGGTCAGCGCGTCCAGCAGTTGGCCCACAGGGGCTGCGACGGTGCCGCCAAGCAGGCCGTCCACCACATCCTGCACCGTGGTGACCAGGCCTTCACCCGTGCCGCCACCCGTGCCGCCACCGGGCACCAGGCCGCCCAGCAGGCTGCCGACCAGTCCGCCCAGCCCATCTTCGCCCAGGCCGTTGCCCAGACCGGCAATCAGCTCGTTGAGGGTGCCGATCACGGGGGCCAGGCCTTCGCCGTCCACCTGGGTGAGGCCATTGACCAGCTCGGTCAGCACGCCCAGCGGGCCGCCTTCCACATTGGTCAGGTTCTCCAGCGCGCCGGTCACGGTGGACAGCAGTCCGTCCGTGGGGTTGGCCAGCGCATCGAGCAACTGGCCCACGGGGGCCGCCACGGTGCCGCCCAGCAGGCCGTCCACGACGTCCTGCACGGAGGTGACCACGCCGCTGTCAGGCGTGCCGGGAGGATTGCCCGTTCCGCCGCCCACCAGGCCGCCCAGCAGTCCGCCCACGCCGGCCAGGAGGCCGCCCAGCGCACCGTCTTCGTCGAGCAGACCGCCGAGCACGTTGTCCACTACCGTACCGATGGAGCCGCCGGAACCCGCTTCGTCCAGGCCCTTGAGCAGCTCATTGAGCGTGCTGATCAGGGGCTCCAGGCCCTGATTCTGGATATTGACCAGGCCGTCCACCAGCTCGGTCAGCACGCCCAGCGGCCCGCCATTGGTGCTGGTCAGGCTCTCCAGCAGGCCTGTCACCCCGGACAGCGTGCCGCTGCCGGGATTGACCAGCGTATCGATCAGGTTGCCCACCGGGCCGGCGACCGTGCCACCGGACAGCGCACCCACCACGTCCTGCACGGAGGTGATCAGGCCGTGGCCGTCCGTGGGATCCGTCGGATTGGTGGGGTCCGTGGGATTGGTCGGGTTGGTCGGGTTCGTCGGATCCGTGGGATTGGTGGGGTTGGTCGGGTTCGTAGGATCCGTGGGGTTGGTCGGATTGGTGGGGTTCGTGGGATTGGTCGGATTCGTGGGATCCGTGGGGTTGGTCGGATTGGTGGGGTTCGTAGGATTGGTCGGGTTCGTGGGATCCGTGGGGTTGGTCGGATTGGTGGGGTTCGTGGGATTGGTCGGGTTCGTGGGATCCGTGGGGTTGGTCGGATTGGTCGGGTTCGTAGGGTTGGTTGGGTTCGTGGGATCCGTGGGGTTGGTCGGGTTCGTCGGGTTGGTGGGCTCCGTGGGATTGGTCGGATTGGTGGGGTTTGTCGGGTTCGTGGGGTTGGTCGGATTTGTGGGATCCGTGGGGTTGGTCGGATTGGTCGGGTTCGTTGGGTTTGTTGGATTGGTGGGGTTGGTGGGGTTGGTGGGGTTGGTGGGGTTGGTGGGGTTGGTCGGGTTCGTAGGATCCGTGGGATTGGTCGGATTCGTAGGATTGGTCGGATTTGTCGGGTTCGTGGGATTGGTCGGATTCGTGGGGTCCGTCGGATTGGTCGGATTGGTGGGGTTTGTCGGGTTCGTGGGGTTTGTCGG
This sequence comes from Delftia sp. DLF01, assembly GCF_014852125.1. NCBI lineage: Bacteria > Pseudomonadati > Pseudomonadota > Betaproteobacteria > Burkholderiales > Comamonadaceae > Delftia > Delftia sp. DLF01. The sequence continues at coordinate 182,742 of NZ_JACVAZ010000002.1, read as the reverse complement.
ATCCGTCGGATTCGTCGGGTTGGTGGGGTCGGTCGGGAGCGGGGGCGCCGGATCGTCGTCGCTGCTGTTGGCTGCTGCGATCAGGCCCACGCCGCCCGCGCCGATCAGGCCGGCCAGCAGGAAGTCGCTGAGCACGGAGCCACCGGCTGCGGCTGCGGCGCTTTCCTTGGTGACGATCAGGCCCAGGGCGTCGCCGTCATTGGCGGGTGCCACCTGGACGTTGCCAGAGGCCAGGTCCAGCACCATGGCCCCTGCGCCGTCGCCGTCGCGCTGGGTCAGCGTGGCCTGCGTGCCGCCCTCGAAGGTGCCGACCAGGGTCTGGCCGTCCTTGCCCTGGAACAGCGCCTTGGCGCTGCCGTCGGCGGGCACGATGATCTTGTCGCCCACCTGCAGCGCGCTGCCGGGCTGGGCCATCAGGGTTTCTCCGTTGCGCACGATCTGCACGCCCGGGCTGACCTGGGACATCGTGGCGGGACCGGCGCCCCGGGGCATGAGCACCGCAGCCGCGCCGGGCTGCGTGTTCGATGTGCCCAGCTGTGCAAGCACAACGGTGGAGGGCTGCTGGTCAGCAAACTGCACGGGGCTGACGGTGGTGTTGCCAGTGGGCTGCATCGATTGGGCGGTCATTTGCTCTCTCCAGACAAGGGTTGAAACGACAAGGTCAGACGGTGGCTTGGAAGCCGTGAAATCTGTCGAGCCCTTTTGTGCAACATGCATGCCATGTGCCGGTGGCAGGTCTGGATGGCCTAGGAATCTTCCTAAGATATTGATTTGTATGGTTTTTGTTATTGATCACAATGTCTCAGCAACGGTCTGTTACGGCACACGTTACGTAACGCCGCCCGGTCCGCTCCGTTACCTCGGAGCAGGCTTTGCGCCGTGTTTCATGGCCCTTGTCTCAAGGGCCCATGCAGCGGGGCAAGGTGGCTTTCGCCTATAAAATCGCTGGCTTTTGGCTGCAGGCGCATATCGGCGTGTGCAAGAAGCCCAAAAGCGAACAGGCCCGTCTTCCAACTTTCATTGCGTAGAGAGCGCCCATATGCTGATTTCGTCCAGAGTTCCGTCGCGAGTGCCGGGTCGTACCTATTTGCGGATAGCCCGACCTGTGGCCATTGCCGCCTTCAGCCTGGGGGCCGCTTTGTGCGGGGCGTTTGCCCATGCGTCGCAGGAGGCGGTGGACGAGGTCTCCCGGCTGCTGGAGCAGGGCAAGGCGCCCCAGGCCGCCAAGCAGGCCGAGGCCTACCTCAAGCAGAACCCGGCCGATGTGCAGATGCGCTTTCTGCAGGGCGTGATCGCGGCGGAGCAGCGCCAGAACGCCCAGGCCATCAAGATCTTCACGGCGCTGACCCGTGATTACCCCAGCCTGCCCGAGCCCTACAACAACCTGGCCGTGCTGTACGCCGCCGAGGGCCAGGAGCGCAAGGCCTCGGAAGTGCTGGAGCAGGCCATTCGCACCAACCCCAGCTACGCCACGGCGCATGAGAACCTGGGCGACCTGTATGCGCGCATGGCCAGCGATGCCTATGCCAAGGCCTTGCAGCTGGACGGGTCGCGCCAGGCCATCCAGCCCAAGCTGGCCCTGATCACGCAGATCTTCCCCAAGCAGGGCGGCGCCCAGGTCAAGACGGCCCAGGCCACGGCAACGGCCGCTTCGACCAAGGTGGCCGATGCCAAGGCAGCCCAGGCCCGCGAAGCCGACGCCAAGCTGGCCGAGACCCGCGCCGCCGAAGCCAAGGCCGCAGAGGCCAAGGCTGCCGAATTCAAGGCCGCTGAAGTGAAGGCCGCCGATGCCAAGGCCGCCCAGGCCAAGGCGGCGGAAGCGAAGGCTGCAGAAGCCAAGGCTGCCGAGGCCAAGGCTGCAGAAGCCAAGCTGGCCCAGGCCAAGGCGGCGGAAGCCAAGGCGGCAGAGGCCAAGCTGGCCCAGGAAAAGACAGCTCAGGCAGCACAGGACAAGGCCCGCGCGGCCGAGGAAGCCAGGCAGGCAGCGGCCAAGGCCGCCGCTCCGGCTACCGCAGCAGCCGCCACCGCCGTGGCCGCCGCCGAGCCTGCCAAGGCAGCGCCTGCCGTCGATGAGAAGAAGGCCGCACAATCGGCTGCCGCGCAGGAAGTGGAAGCCGCCGTCAAGGCCTGGTCCACCGCATGGGCCGGCCAGGACATGGACCGCTACCTGGACGCCTACAGCGACCACTTCTCCCCGGCCGATGGCAGCAGCCTGGCCAAGTGGAAGGAACAGCGCCGCCAGCGCATCGTTGGCCGCACCGCCATCGTCGTCAATGTGCGCGACCTGAAGGTGACCGTGGATGGCGACAAGGCCACGGCCCAGTTCCGCCAGTACTACGCATCGGGCGCGCTCAAGACCACTACCCGCAAGACCCTGCGCATGCAGCGCGAAAAGGGACAATGGCGCATCACCCATGAAGGAACCGGCTCCTGATGCCTGAAAAAGCGCGTCCCCTGGCACTGCCACCCACCGGCCTGCTGCGCCTGCATGCGCGGGCCGCCGGGGTGGCCGTGCTGCTGGTCGCGCTGTCCGCGGTGTCCTTCAGCCCGGCAGCCCATGCCAGGCAGGCCAAGGCCAAGGCCTCCAAAACGGCAGCTGCCAAGCCTGTCTCCTCCAAGCCTGCCTCCGGCAAGGCGGGCGCAGCCAGGCTGCGCGCGGCATCGGGCAAGCCCGCCCTGGCCGCCGCTGCGGTGGCCACGGCGGGCGGCGCCGCTGCCGCAGCAGCGACCCATGCCAAGGCCGCCGCCCCCGCACAGCAAAGCCAGGCGGAGGCCCGCCTGCTGGCCATCATCCGCCAGGTGGAGCAGCGGGATCTGGACGGCGCGCTGAAGGCCGCCGGTGATCTCACCGCCGAGGTTCCCAATTTCCGCGCAGCCCAGCTGGTGTATGCCGACCTGCTGCGCTTCAAGACCGGCCGTGCCGGCGAGGTGCTGGCGGGCACGCCCGTCGCCGCCTCCTCCGCTCCCGGCCATCCGGGCCAGGGTGTGCTGGTGCGGCACAACCTGTCCGTGGGCAGTGTCGCGCGGCTGGAAGGCCCGGCCAGTCCCACGCAGGCCCAGCTGCAGGATCTGCAAAACGAACTCAAGCGCCGCCTGCAGGCCGACAGCGGCGCGCCGCCCGCGGGCTCCGTTCCCGGCGAGTTCCTGATGCTGGGCGCGTCGGTGCGGCATGCGATTGCCATCGACGCCAGCAAGTCACGGCTGTACCTGTTCGCCCATGAGGCGGGCGGGCTGCGGCTGGTGGGGGATTTCTATGTCTCCGTGGGCAAGCTGGGCACGGACAAATGGCAGGAAGGCGACCAGCGCACGCCGCTGGGCATCTACTTCGTGGGCCGCCACATCCCCGGACCCCGGCTGCCGGAGTTCTATGGCAAGGGTGCGCTCACGGTCAACTTCCCCAACGACTGGGACAAGGCCGTGGGCCGATCGGGCAGCGGCATCTGGCTGCATGGCTCGCCGCCCGACCAGTTCTCGCGCGCGCCCGAGGCCAGCGATGGCTGCCTGGTGCTGGCCAACCCCGACCTCACCTTGCTCATGCAGACCGTGGACCGGCAGACGCCGGTGCTGATCCGCGAAAAGCTGCAGTGGGTGCCCCCCAAGGCCCAGGCCCAGCAGAAGGCGGCAGATGCCTTTGTGCGTGTCGTCGAGGAATGGAAGAGCGCCTGGGACGGGGCCGACCCGCGCAAGCTGGCCGCGCTCTACGCGCCGGACCTGCTGCAGTCGCCCGCCTCGCGCGCATCGCAGGAACGGCTGGCTGCCTACCTGAACCGCCCCGGCGTGACGCTGCAGGACCTGTCCATCTATTCCTGGAAAGATGCCAAGGGGGAGATCCGCGTGGTCAACCTGCGCGCCAGCAGCAAGGCCTTCGCCGAAGGCCTGCCGCTGCGCCAGTACTGGCGCAAGACGGGCGGGCGCTGGCAGCTCTTTTCCGAAGACGTGATGGGCTGAACCGGGCCGAGCCCGGTTGCTCCCGATAGCGCCCGATAGCGCCAGGCGGGGCCCGGCCGGCTCAGGTGGTCTCGTTCTTGCGGTTGCTGTCGAACCGCCGCTCCGCATCGAACAGATGCTGTATCAGCACATGCGAGGTCATGTTCACGCCGATCCCGCCAATCATGGCCGGCAGCAGGTACAGCGCCGTGGACAGCTCCGAGACGAAGATGGCGTTGTCCGACAGCGACGGCGTCTGCCGGGCCGCCGATGCCAGGCTCTGCAGCAGGTAGACATCCACCCCCGCCATGGCCACCAGGGCCAGCCCGAACAGCAGCACCGTGGTGCGCGAGATGCTGCGCTTGGCCAGCAGGGCCGCGTAGATGGCGCAGGGAAGAACGACCGAGAAAACCACCAGGCTCCAGAATCTGGCTTCGGTGAAGACGGTGGTGCTGATGCGCAAGGCGTTCATCGGTGCGGTCCTTTGGGCGACCAATATGCCGTGCTTGCGTAAACGCCCGGTGAACGGCAGGCAAACCAGCGGTTCCACATGCAACCAGCCGCGCCGGGCAGCGGCAGCCGACTGCAGGAATCACAAGATCAGGTCTGCCGCACCAGGTAGGCGGGCAGCTGCGTCTCAGGCAGCACGGCCAGCACCTTGAGCTGCAGCTGGGCGCGCTTGCGCGCCTGGGCCAGATAGTCCTGCAGCGCCTGTGCGGCCCGCTCATACTCCCCCTCCCACAAGGCATCGACGATCTGCCGGCAGTTCTCCGTCAGCGGCGGGTTGGGCGATTGCGGAAACATGCGGCAGAAGGTGCTGTGGATCAGCCAGGGCATCTGGCACTGCTGCAGCATGCCCACCAGCTTGTCGTTGGGGTGCCGGGCCAGGAAGTCGCCATGCAGGTGCTGCTCGACTCGTTGTTCCAGGCGCTGTTCCAGGCGCAATGGTTCCTGCGTGTCCGCAACACCCGGCGCCGTCGCGCCTTGCAGGCCGTGGCGCAGGCTGGCGAGCATGTCCCTGTCCAGGCGCGGCCCGCTTTCGCGCAGCGCTGCGGGCGCCAGCAAGGCGAGCAGCTCGAAGTCCTGGTTCACCGCGCGTGCCGTCAGCGCGGCCACACGCCAGGCGGCGTAGGTGCTTTTCTCCACCAGCCCTCTATCTACCAGCCGGCTCAGCACCTCGCGCAGGGCCACGCGGTTGACGTTGAAGTGGTCCATGGCGGCGCTCTCATCGATCTGAAAGCGCCCGAAGATCATGGCGATGGAGATGGACTGCTCCAGCTCGTCGTGGATGCGCTCGCTTTCCGATGGAATGTGGATCGTGGCCTGGCCCGCCTCCAGGCCCAGGGCCTGCGCGTCCAGCGTCAGGCGCTGGGGCTGCACGGCCTGCCCGGGCCGGGCGACCAGGTAGCCGCGTCCGTCGAAGGTGCTCAGCAGCCCTTCGGCATGCAGCAGCTCGAAGGCCTTGCGCACGGGAATGCGGCTGGTGCCGAAGACCTTGGCAACCGGCCCCTCCAGCAGCACCAGGCCGGGCGCCACCCGCTGCTCGACGATGGCCTGGCGCAGGCGCTGGCGTATCAGTTCATAGCGCAGCCGGCGCTCTGAATCGCCAGATTCGCCGCTCTCGCCGGTCTCTTCGTCCCGCGCGGTCTGCGTGGATGCTTGTATGGCTCTTCTCATTCCTGCTTCATCTGCGTGTGCGTGTGCGTGTGCCGCCGCCGGCGGGGCCGTCATCGGGCAGGACTATACGGCGCGCGCACGGCGCAGCAGCGTGGCCCACTGGCGCACCAGGTAGTTGTGCTCGTCCATGACGGTGTTCCAGACGGCGATGCGGCCCAGGCGCTGCTCGTAGGAGCCGCCGTCGCGCACGCTGCCGCGCGGGATCACGAGCTGGCCGTCGGTGCCCTGCAGGTCTTCGGCGGCGGGCAGGCCGGCGTACCAGTAGTCCCATTCGCTGGCGCTCAGGTGCTCGCGCGTGCGCAGCGGGTTGGAGATGTAGTAGCCCTGCCGCGCCATCGCGGCACCGGGCCAGCCGGATTGCCACCAGTTCAGGTAGCGGTAGGCGGCATCCAGCGTGTCGCCCCTGGCCTGGCTGGAGATGCCCAGACCGCCGTACCAGGCGCGGTAGCCTTCGCGCGGACAGGCCAGGCGGTAGTCCAGCCCCGCCGCGCGGTAGTGGCCCATGGCCGGCGACCAGTGGCTCTGGATGGCAACGCCGGCATCGATCATCAGCCGTGCCGCATCGGCGTAGTTGCCCCAGAAGCCCCTGAACTGCTCGGACTCCTGCCGCTGCAGCAGCACGGCCATCATCCGGTCGATCTCCTCCAGCCCCAGGTTGCTGATGTCGCCGAAACGCATGTCGCCGTTGGCCTGCAGGGCAAGGGCCGCGTCCAGCGCGCCGATGGCGGCATCGGCCTGCAGCGCAGCACGCCCTCGGCAGGCGGGGGAGACCAGCCAGGACCAGCTTTCCTCGGCCTGGTCGAACAGCGCGGGCAGGGCGGCGGGCAGGTAGACAAAGCTGTCGACGTTGTGCGTGAGCGGCAGCATGGAGATATGCGCACTGGGCACATCGCTGACGCTGCCATCGGCCTGCACATACAGGCGCGTGACAGGATTGCAGCCCGCGCCAAAGGCCGCCTGCGGCGTGATGCGGCCGGTGCGGGGCAGGGCGTTGACCTCGTCCCAACAGGTCAGGCGCGCCGTGTCGATGGGCTGCAGGGTGCCGGTGGGCCACAGGAAATCCACGCTGTGGAACCACTGGTCGTACAGGTCGAAGCTGTCCTGGCGCATCACGGCCTGGCGCTGGGCGTCGAAGCCGTCCAGCACCTCGAAATGGATGCGTATGCCCAGGTCCTGCTGCGCACGCTGGCGCAGGGCTTCGGTCAGCGTCACCGAGGTGCCGAGGACACGCAGTTCGGGATCGTTCTTGCGCATGTTGCGGTCCTTGCCGTGGAGGTTCACGCAGTGTGGGGTGAGGGGCTTGCCGGGGTCTGGCTGCCATTGTCCTGCGAGTGGAGGCGGTAGAACGATTGGAACGATTGCCAGGAGGCCCTGACCTGCTGCTCATCGAGCCCGGCCGTGATGAAGACCAGGCGGGAGCGCCTGTCCTTGCCCGGCCACTCGGGCAAATGCTCGGGGGCGTGCATGAGATGGCCCATGCCGTGCAGCGCCGTGGGCTGCCCCTGCGGCCAGCCATCCGCGGCCACGGCCACCAGTCCCTTCAGGCGCAGCAGCCGGTCGCCATGGCGGTGCAGCAGCATGGTCAGCCACAGGGTGAGCACGCACCAGTCCACCGGGCTGTCAAGTTCCAGGCAGAACGCCTGGGCGCCTGCATGCAGACCCTGGCCCTGGCCCTGGCCTTGGCCCGCGCGGCCGCGCGGCGTGCCGGCAATGGCGCGTGCCAGCCAATCGGTTTGCAGAGCATGGGATTCCTGCATCTGCCAGGCAGGCGGTACCGCTGCGCCAGGGCCGCAGGTGACGACGCTGGCCAGGGGATTGATCTGCGCCAGTTGCGCACGCTGTGCCTCGGCCTGCTGTGGCGTGGCCAGGTCGGTCTTGCTCAGGTACAGCCGGTCGGCCGCCGCGACCTGGGCCAGCCATTCGGGGCGCCGGGACTGTTGCCACGGGGCATGCAGCGCATCGACCACGGTGGAGATGAAGGCCGGCCTGAAGATCTGGCGCAGCTGCGCATCGCCGATCAAGGTGGCGATCACAGGGCCGGGCGCGGCCAGCCCCGTGGTCTCCACCAGCACCCTTTGAAAAGGCGGCAGCTCGCCGCGCAGGCGGCGCTGGTGCAGGCGCCACAAAGCGTCCTTGAGTTCGCCGCGTATGGCGCAGCAGACGCAGCCGTTGTCCAGCAGCACCGTGTCGGCGTCTATGCGGCCCACCAGCAGATGGTCCAGCCCCACGGCCCCGAATTCGTTGATGAGCACCGCAGTCTCGCCCGCGGGCGAGTCCTGCAGCCACTGCCTGAGCAGCGTGGTCTTGCCGCTGCCCAGAAAGCCCGTGAGCACGCCTACGAGCAGCCGCTCGCTGTGGTGGTCCGTCAGGCCGTTCATGGCGCCTGCTCCCTGTGTTCCTGTGCTGGTGCACGCCCTTGTGACCGCACTTGTGCCTGCCCTTGTGCCTGCCCTTGTGCCTGCGCCGGCTGCCACGGCATGGCCAGCGGATCCAGGGCTCGGCCCAGCATCTGCTCGGCGGCGGGCCACAGCGCACCGAAATCGGCAATCAGCACGCTGGCCCCCGTGGGGCCGGCCAGCACATAGGACTGGCCATGGAAGTCGCTGAGCCGCAGCCGCCACAGCGCCAGCAGCCGGTTGGCGCGCGCAATCTGAATCAGCCGCTGGCGTCGCCCGGCCGATCCGGCCGGCGCCTGGCTCCAGTGGCCGGAGGCCTGCAGCAAACCGCACATTCCACACATGACAGAAACCCTTTCGGTTGCGAATGGAGCCGCCTGCGAAACTGGCGCAGCCAAAGAGCAGAGACACCGAGGAAGGGCCTATGCCGGCCGCGCCGCCCCGCACCGAGGGTGTCGCCGGCTGCCCGTACGCCCCCCTCCGAAGAGAGGGGGAAGGCGCGAAGCGACTCAGGGGGTGCTTCTTTTCACGGCATGACATCGCCGGAGTTGGGCCCCAGCGTCTGCCCCACATACAGATTGCCACCGGGATCGGAGGCCAGCAGCACCGCCGTGGGCGCCACCTCGTCGGCGCGGCCGAAGCGGCCCAGCGGCAGGCTGGCCTCCTTGGCGCGCTTCCAGTCCGCGCTGATGCCATCGACCAGCGGCGTGGCGATGGGGCCGGGGGCAATGGCGTTGACCAGGACGTTGTCGGGTGCCACTTCCAGCGCCAGCGACTTGGTGAAGCCGATCACGCCGGCCTTGGCCGCCGCATAGTGGCTCAGCTCCACGCCACCCTTGATGCCCAGTTGCGAGGCGATGTTGATGATGCGGCCCCAGCGCTGCGCCTGCATGTGCGGCACCGCGCGCCGCGCGCACAGGAAGACGCTGCGCAGGTCCACGCGCAGCATCTCGTCCCACATCGTGGTGGACATCTCGGCGCAGCGCGACTGGGTGAGCATGCCGGCGTTGTTCACCAGGATGTCGATGCCGCCGAAGGCCTGCACGCAGCGGTCGACGATGCGGTGGGCCGTGGACTCGTCGCCCACGTCGCCGATGACGGTTTCGACCTGCGCGCCCAGCGCGCGGCAGCGCCGGGCCACGCTGTCGGCGCGGGCGGCATCGATGTCGGCCAGCAACAGCTGCGCGCCGGCCTGCGCATAGGCCAGGGCGATGGCCTCGCCGATGCCGCTGCCGGCGCCTGTCACGACGGCGCGGCGGCCGTCCAGGGGCTTGGAGGTGTTCATGTCGGATGTCCTCAACTGGGCCAGCGCACGGTCAGGCCGCCGTCGGCAATGATGGATTGGCCGGTGATGTAGGAGGCCTCGTCGCTGGTCAGGAAGCGGATCAGGGCGGCGATTTCGCGGGCCTGCCCCACGCGTCCCAGCGGGATGCCCCTGGCCGCCAGCGCCAGGCCCTCCGGCCCCAGCGAGTTGACCGGATCCAGCGATTGCGGCGTCTCGATCAGGCCCGGAATCACGGCATTGCAGCGTATGCCGCGCGGTGCCAGCTCCATGGCCACGGCGCGGCACAGCCCGGGCACGCCTGCCTTGGCGGCCGCATAGTGGGCATGCTGCTCCCAGCCGTAGACGCCGCCTGCAATGGAGGAGACGGCCACCATGGCCCCGCCTGCAGCCATGTGGCGCGCACTGGCCCGGAAGGTGCGCATCACGCCGCCCAGATCGATGTTGATGACCTCCAGCCACTGCGCATCGCTCATCTCGACCAGGGCCGCCTGGCGCAGCAAACCCGCATTGGCGACGGCGAAGTCCAGCCGGCCGAAGCGGCCCACGGCGACCCGGGCCAGGTGCTCGACCTGTTCGGCATCGCCCACATCGACCGCCTCCATCACGCACCGCCCGCCTGCGCGTTCGACGAGTTCCAGGGTCTGGCCGGGATCGTGCTGATCCCGGGGGTAGTAGCTGCCGGCCACGGCAATGCCTGCCTGCGCATAGGCCACGGCCAGCGCCTGGCCGATGCCGCTGGCGGCGCCCGTGACGAGGGCCACCTTGTTGCTGGGGGTGTCCGGGTTCATGTCGGCCTCACTTCACGGTCTCGGGATCGACATGGGGCGCCAGAAACATCAGCAGGCCCGAGGCCGCGCAGGGAATGGCGCCCCAGTACAGCGCCGCCTGCACCCAGTCCGAGCCTTGCGACAGCGTCCAGGTCACGCCAAAGCCTGCCGCGATGGCGCCCACCTGGCCCATGGCGTTGACGAAGGAGCTGGCCGTGGCACGGATGTGGCTGGGAAAGCTCTCGCCGATCAGGAACAGGGCGGCGGCATAGGGGCCGATCAGGAAGAACAGCCCCAGCGAGTACAGCGGCACGATGCGCCAGAAGTCGCCCGAGGGCGCGTTCAGCATGAGCGCGAAGGCCAGGCCACCCAGCATCCAGCCGATGGCCACGGCGTTGCGCCGGCCTATGCGGTCACCGAGCCAGCCGTGGAAGACATAGCCCAGAAAGCCCGCGAGATTGGAGATGATGAGCACCTGCAGCGCGCTGGAGAAATCCACGCCCTTGCCCGGCGTGCCGCCCGCGCCGCCCAGCACCGAGGTGCCCAGCACCGCGAAGATCACGATGGCGAACCAGTTCAGGAAAAAGCCCAGGGCCAGCGACAGCGTGGGCCGCAGCGAGGCACCGCGGAACATGGCCGACAGGCCGGTGTGCTGCTCCTGCTGTGGGCTGGCGCCATGCTCCTGCGCCAGGCGCATGGCCTCTGCCTCGCGCCCGGCGCGGCGCAGATCGGCCACGCGCCGCGCGGTCAGGAACTGGGGTGTTTCCACCAGCCGTCGGCCCAGCACGGCGATCACCAGGGCCGGGAACATGGCGAACACGAAGGACAGCGCCCAGCCGCCGCCCTGGCCGAACCAGCGCTCGCCCAGCGGATACAGCAGGGCCACCAGCACGGCCGTGAGCACGGCGCCCACGGGCCAGCCGCCCTGCACCAGCGAGTAGATGAAGCCACGCCGCCGCAGCGAGGCCGGGTCGGTATAGACCAGGGAGAACAGCTCGCTCAGGTAGGTGGCGTTGATGCTTTGCTCGGCGTAGCCCAGGCCCGCCAGCGAGCGCACCACGATCAGCAGCACGAAGCCCAGGCCCGCCGACAGGCCGATCACCCAGCCGGCCAGCGCCGTCAGGCCCGAGCACAGCGCGGCGCCCGCCACGGCGATGATGATGCCCTTGCGCCGCCCCAGCCGGTCGGCGATGGGGCCGATGCCGAAGGCCACGATCACCGTGCCCAGCGTCACCCAGGTGTTCAGCCGCGCCTGCTGCTCGGCGCTCCACTGGAAGTGCTCGCCCAGTTGCGGCAGCAGGGTGCCGAAGAGGATGAAGTCGTAGACGGCAAAGACCCAGGCGAAAAAGCAGACCCAGGTGGCGTAGCTGACCTGCCTGCGCGTCACGGTGGGCGCGGTCCAGGGGGCATCGATGCCGGCCGGGGCCGGATGGCCGGCGCCTTGGGCGTCGGAGGCAATGGCGGAGGTATTCATGGTGTCCTCGCTGAGGTGGGATGCGGCATCAACGCGGCTGGCGGCGCAGGAAGTCGTCGGCGATCTGGTCGCACGTCATGAAGCGCACGCCCTCATGCGACTGGAAATGCTCGATCAGGCGCTCCAGCATCAGCAGCACCTGGGGGCGGCCGGAGACATCGGGGTGGATGGTGATGGGGAAGACCGCGTAGTCGTGCTCGCGGTAGACCCAGTCGAACTGGTCGCGCCACATCTGCTCTATGTCACGCGGGTTGACGAAGCCGTGGCTGTTGGGCGACTTCTTGATGAACATCATGGGCGGCAGGTCGTCCAGATACCAGTTGGCGGGGATCTCGACCAGCCGTGTCTCCTTGCCGCGCACAAGGGGTTTCATCCAGGTGTCCGGATGCTTGCTGTAGTCGATGCGGGTCCACTGGTCGCCCACGCGCACGTAGTACGGGTGGAAGTCGTTGTGCATCAGGCTGTGGTCGTACTTGATGCCTTTCTTGAGCAGCAGCTCGTTGGTGACCGGGCTGAATTCCCACCACGGAGCGACGTAGCCCGTGGGCGCGCGGCCGGCCAGCCGCGTGATGACTTCGATGCTGCGGTCCAGCACGGCCTCTTCCTGCTCGGGCGTCATTGCAATCGGGTTCTCATGGCTGTAGCCGTGGATGCCGATTTCGTGGCCCGCGTCCACCACGGCCTTCATCTGCTCGGGAAAGGTCTCGGCGGAGTGGCCCGGAATGAACCAGGTGGTCTTCAGGCCGTATTTGTGGAACAGCTTGAGCAGCCGCAGCGAGCCGACCTCGCCCGCGAACATGCCGCGCGAGATGTCGTCTGGCGAGTCCTCCCCGCCATACGAACCGAGCCAGCCGCCGACGGCATCGACGTCCACGCCAAACGTGATCTGGATTTCCTTGCTCATGTCATGCACTCCTATCAATGGGAACGGTGGAGGGGGAAAGAACCTGTTCGACGCTCAGCGCAATGCGCAGCAGCCGGTCGTCATCGCCCCGGGGGCGCATGAGCTGCAGGCCCGTGGGCAGAAACGCAGGCCTGCCGTCCAGGCCGGGAATGCGCTGCACGCCGCTGGGCAGGGCCACGGCCGGCGTGTCCAGGTAGCTGCCGGGCATGGTCAGCCGCAGCGTGGCGAGGTTGGTTTCGGCAAACAGCCTGTCGTCGTCCAGCAGCGGCAGCAGCAGGGGTGGGGTGTGGCCCGTGGTGGGCAGCACCAGGGTGGCATCGCCCAGCTCCTGCGCGAACAAGGCCATCAGTGGTGCGCGCTGGGCGATCAATGTCCGGTAGCTGTCGGGACTCAGATGCCTGGCCGCCTCCAGGCGCTGGCGCACGCGCGGGTCCATGCGTGCGGCCTGATCGGCATCGTCCAGGCGTGCGCGGTGGGTGGCAAAGGCTTCATGGGCGCCCAGCCAGCCATGGCGCCGGGTCAGCGTCCGTACGGCGCGCAGGCTGCGCAGCGTGCGGCGCTCCACGCGGGCACCCCGGGTCTCCAGCAAGGCCAGGGAGGACAGGAGGTTGTTGCGCACGGGAGCTTGCACGCGGTCGTCATCCAGCAGGCTGAGGTCCGTGCAGAACACCTGATTGCGCAGGTCTGCGGCGGGGAATGCGTTCGCATGGCCGTCGTCGGTCAGCCCGCGCAGCACGCGGTCCAGCGCCATGCAGTCGGCCACGCTCAGGGCCAGCGGCCCCAGGGTGTCCAGGGACGGCGCCAGCGCAAACACGCCCTGCAGGCAATAGCGCCCCCTGCTGGCGCGATAGCCCACCAGCCCGTTGAAGGCGGCGGGAATGCGCACGGACCCCGCCGTGTCCGTGCCCATGGCCAGCGGCCCGCACCCCAGGGCCACGGCCAGCGCAGCGCCGCTGGACGAGCCCCCGGGCGCCCGGTCGTGGCCTCCCTCATGTGCAAACACCGGCGTGCCGAAGCAGGGATTGAGCCCCAGGCCCGAGTAGGCGAACTCACTGAGATTGGTCTTGCCCAGGCAGACCATGCCGGCCGCTGCGGCACGCGCCACCACGGCGGCGTCGGCCCGGGCTGGCGCGGCCGACTGCAGCAGGGCCGAGGCCGCCGTGGTCGGCGTGCCGCGCACGTCGAACAAGTCCTTCCAGCTGATGGGGATGCCGTCCAGCGGCCCCAGCGGCCGGCCCGTGCGCCAGCGCTCGGTGGACTGCCGGGCCTCTTCGAGCGCGCGGTCCGCCGTGATGCGCGTGAACACGGACTGGCTTGCGCAGGCAACGCGCAGGCAGTGCTCCGTGGCTTGCATGGGCGTCAGCGTGCCGGCTGCATAGGCCGCATGCAGTTCGGAGGCCGAGGGAGGCGCCGTCTGGCAGCCATTGGTTTTCATTGAATTTGAATGTTGATGTCAAAGTTCATTTTTTGATTCTAGTGAGCGCCTGCATCCCGCGTCCGGGTGGTTACCCGGGGGATGTGGCGCTGTTGATGGGTGGAGACAGCTGCGTGCGCGGCCCTAGCGATCCTGGCGATCCTTGTGGTCCGCCTCGCCGGATTTCCAGTAGCCCTTGGTGCTCAGCTGCGTGCGGGCGATGCCACGGTCCAGGAAATGCATCTTCAACGTGCGCATGGCGCCGGACTCGCCAGCCATCCACAGATAGCCGGTGCCCAGCGGCAGCGGCCGGTACATGAGCCGCTGGCACAGCCTCTGTCCGGGCTGGCCTGGCGCAGCGGTGATCCACTCGGTGCGCCAGTTGGCGGTGCTGTCCATGGGTTGGCATTCGCCGTCGTCGACGATTTCCACATAGGCCTTGACCCGGGCGGAGGCCGGCAGACTCGCGGCGATGGACTGCATGGCCGGCAAGGCCGAGGCATCGCCTGCCAGCATCATCCAATCGGTGTCGGCTGGTGGAGCGAAGCCGCCACTGCGTGGGCCGGCAATGGCCACCTGCTCGCCCACGCGGGCCTGGGCGGCCCAGCGGGAGGCGGGGCCGTCGCCGCCAGCGGAGGTGTTGTTCTGATGGTTGGCATTGAACGCATCGCCATGCAGCACCAGGTCAATGTCCAGCGTGCCGGCCTGGCGGTCCACGCTGCGCAGCGTATAGGCCCGGCCTTCGCCGGACGGCAGGAACAGCTTGACCCAGGCAGCGGGCGCATCCGCTGCGGGCGCTCGCGAGAAGGCGGCAATCTGCTCGCCGCCCAGCGTGATGCGGCGCATGCGCGGGGTGATGGACTGCACGTTCACCACGGTGCCCAGGGCGCGCTGCGTGCCGGCGGGGGTGTGAAGCGGCTCAGCCATGGGAGGCTCCCCGGGCTGCGTTCACGCGCAGCAGCAGGGCCACGGCAATGGACAGCGCCACGCTCACGGCGGCGGCGAAATACACGTCTCCGACGCCCGTGACACTGGCCAGCAGCCCGGCGGCGGGAGCCGTCAGTCCCATGGACAGGTCGAAGAAGGCCACATAGGCGCCCATGGCCGCACCGCGCGCCTGGGGTGGCGCACGGCGGACGGCTTCCACGCCGAAGGCCGGGAAGGCCAGCGAATAGCCGAAGCCGGTGAGTGCGGCTCCCGCATAGGCCCAGGCCGCATCGCCGCCGCCCCAGATCAGCAGCAGGCCCGCCGCCTCCAGCGGAATGCTGGCCAGCGCCACCCGCACGCCGCCCAGCCTGTCAGGCAGATGGCCGAAGAACAAACGCGCCCCGATGAAGGCCAGGCCGAAGGCCGTGAAGGCCAGCGAGGCCGCGCCCCACCCGCGCGACGCGAACAGCAGCGCCGCAAAAGTGGTGATCACGCCAAAGCCCGCGCTGGACAGGGCCAGCCCCAGGCCGGGCAGCCACACCGTGCCCAGCACCTTGTAGAACGGTGTGCGGCGCTGGGCCGCAGCCGGCGTGGCGCGCAGGCCCCAGACCATGACCAGGGCGGCCAGCGGCAGCACGATGGTGGCCACGGCAATGCCCGAGAAGCCCCAGGCAGCCTGCACTGCCACGCCGGCCGGCGCGCCCGCCGCATAGGCGCCGTACATGGCAATGCCCACCCAGGCCATCACCTTGCCGGCATGTTGCGGGCCGATCATTCCCATCCCCCAGCTCAGGGCGCCGGTGATGATCAGGCTCTCGGCGCAGCCCAGCATCACGCGGCCGGCGGCCAGCACCCAGACTGCGGCCTGTCCGCCCTCGAAGGCGCGGGACATCAGGTAGGCCACGCCCGAAGCGGCGGCCAGCAACATACCCAGCACCACGGCACGCCTGGCGCCGCGCGTGTCGGCCAGAGAGCCGGCCCAGGCCCGCGACAGCAGGGCCGCCGCGAACTGGCAGCCCATCACCGTGCCCACCCCCAGCGTGCCCAGTCCCAGGGTCTGGCTCAGGTGCAGGGGCAGCACGGGCATGGGCATGCCCAGGCAGAGAAAGCTGACGAAGACCGCCAGCGTCAGCGGCAGCAGCCGCGCGAATGCGTTCACCGGCGGCGACGCGGCCGCGGATGGCGAAATTCCGGAAGACATGTGCATTCCCTCTCAAATACGAGTAAAAACTCAGATCACATGTCCAGGAGAATATGAGCCATGGCTCGCATTGAAAACTCGCATTCGCTGGCGGCGCAGCGGCAGCCGCCCCAGCCCCGCAAGCAGCCACGGCAGGCGCGTTCCCTTGCCACGGTCGAGGCCATTCTGGAGGCCGCGGCTCGCGTTCTTGCAGAACGCGGCTACGCCGCCACCAACACCAATCTGGTGGCCGAGCGCGCAGGCGTGAGCGTGGGTTCGCTCTACCAGTACTTTCCCAACAAGGACTCGCTGATCACGGCCTTGCACGAGCGCCACGCGGCGCAGATGTACGCGGCCATTGCCGCCGTGCTTGCGGCAGAGCGGCCGCAGGGCCTGCAAGGCCATGTGCAGGCCATGGTCCGCGCGCTGCTGGCGGCGCATCGGGTCGAGCCCGATCTGCACCGGGTGCTGGAAAAGGAGTTCCCCTTCTTCGACGCGCCGCGCGAGCAAAGCGCGGCCGACGGCGGCATCTTCCGCCAGGTGCGCCAGCTCCTGGAGCTGCACCGCAGTCAGCTCGCCCACCGCGATCTGGACCTGGCCACCTGGATGCTGCTGCAGACCATGGAGTCCCTGGTGCATGCCGCCGTCATCGATCCGCCGGCCATGTTCACCCCCCAGGCCCTGGAGGATGGCATCGTGCAGGTGCTGATGGGGTATCTGCGAGCGCCTGCCCTGGGTTGAGGATGCAAAGCGCGATTTGGCCGCCAGGTCCTCAGGGCGCGAAGACCTCCGGATCGTCGTGGCGCCATGCGCCTATGCAGCCGATGAGGCACACCACAAAGCTGGTGATGGAGCCAGCTTCGCCCGCGTCCTCATACTCGGCCACGATGTTGACCTGCGGCTTGCGCCAGGCCAGCAGACGTCCGCCATGTCCCGGTCGCTCGATCCCATCATCCATTTGCGGCGGCCCAAAAACCGCCACCAGCGCTTCAGGTGGGGATCGCATGCTCAGCCCCGAAGGCAGGCTGCCCGCAAATACGGCCCGGATTCTGCTGTCTGCCCCCGGCGCAAGAAAATGCACGGAGCCAATGAGCCAGACATCGCCATCCTCCCAGTCTCTCCCCGTCAGCCTGGAAAGTGCCCGGGGACGATAGACATCGATGCGCAGCGAGGACTTGGCGGACCAGATGATGTCGTCATCAAAATGGCTCGACGGCCTGGGCATTCGCTTGACACCCAGTGAGCCAAGCAGTTGGGCCAATTTGCCGGCGTCATAAGGCTGGCCCAGCATGTCGATGAGTTCTTCGCAGGGGGATTTCATGGGCACGGCGGTGGTTCTCAACAATGGGTGCAATCACGCAATGCCGACAGGCGCGGCCCGCAAGGACCTTATTCGTTCAGCTTTCGACGCAGCTGCCCGCATCTTCTTCCGGCGGGCTGACACGCCAGAAGAGGGAGGGAAAGCCTTCGCCCACCGGCTGGTGGCCGGGCGGCTGCGATGCCGCCAGTTGCAGATGCAGCACCCCGCAGGCATCCACCATGTGCTGGGAAATCCAGGGGCTGATGTCCATGCGCCCATCGATCAGCACCAGGGGCTTTTCGCGCAGCTTCAGGGCCAGGGCCTTGGCCTCGGCCGTGGGGCCTGCGATCACGCGGATATCGCCGCCCAGCGCTTCGCGCGCGGGTTCGGCAAGCGCCTGGCTCAAGGCCTTTGAATCGAAGTTTCTCCAGTGCCGGCTGTTAAGCCGCAGTTCACTGCGCGCCGAGGTCATCTGGGCCACGAGCAGCAAGGCCAGTTGAAGCGCCACGAAGCACTTGATGGCGGTGGTGATCGATATGCGCGACGGGTGCAGCCTGGCACCGGCCAGCTCCATGGCGACGGGAACGGCCAGCAGCAGAAAGGGCGTGCCCCAGTGCAGCTGCAGCGACGAGCCCGCAAAGATGCCGATGGCACAGGTCAGCACGATGGGCGTGAGGCCAAAGCACAGGATCAGCGCGCGCGATGCATCGGCTGTCCCGGGACGCTGCGGTGTGTCCTGCGGCACAAGGCGGCTGCGGCGCTGCAGTGCCATCACCAGCCCCAGCAGCACCCAGGCGAGCAATGCACGGTTGAGCAGCTGGTCGGCCAGCCAGTGCAGCGTATTGAGCAGCCTGGCGCCGCCGCCCAGGCTGGCGCCCAGCGAGGATTCGGTGGCATAGCGGATGGGGCCGAAGTCGTTCAGGAAAAGCCAGTACAGGTGCGGCGAGATGATGGCCAGCGAGATGGCTGCCGCCAGCACCAGGCCGATCATGTGGACCCGCTCGCGCCAGGCGCCTGACGCCAGCCAGAACAGGAATACCGCCACGGCGGCCAGGATCATCTGGTACTTGGCCAGTGCGCCCAGCCCCAGGCAGCAGCCCAGGGCGGCCCACCAGCGCAGCTGCCTGCTGCCCACCGCACGCCACACCAGCAGGGCGCTGGCCACGAAGAAGGGCATCAGCACGACTTCATGGTTGAAGAAGTGCATCCGCTCGTTGTAGTAGGTGATGCACATGGCCGCCAACAGGGCCAGCGTGGCGTAGCGGCTGCCGCGCAAGTCATTCAGCAGCTTCCAGAAAAGGAACAGGCCCGCCAGCGTGAAAAGCGCGCCGGCGGCGTAGCTGGTGCGCGCAGACAGGCCGAACAGATGGACCGGCACCGAAAGCAGCCAGGTCGGCAGGGGCGGGTGCTTGTAGTAGCCCCATTCCAGGCTGTGCACCCAGGTCAGCTGTTCGAGGTTGTCCTTGGGTGCCGTGAGGCTGGAGCTGTCGATCTGCAGCAGCCAGACCACCGAAAAGAGAAAGAGGCCGATGAGGACCTTGATGTCCAGGGAAAGCGACGGTGCGGGCATGGCCAGCGGAGCGCTTCGCGAGATCGCGCTCGCTGCTTGTGAGGGGACGGGATGGGTCATAGGAAATGCCAGCGGCGATGACAAGTGCGCTGGCACAGGGGAAATTCCCAGGAAGGCGGTCGAACGGGAGCTTCAGCGTTGGCTACGGACTCTTGGCTTACGCGAGCGCTAGAAGCTCGGCAGCTTATGTCTGCTTGGTTAATCCAATGTAAAGACTGTGTGAAGAATGTGTGGAGACCGTTGACTGCGGGCTCACGGCGGGCTGCGTGGCTGCAGCCGGGGGCAGGGCGCTGGTTGAACCTGCCTGGTGCGCGATGGACAAGAAAAAAGCGCCTGGGCAGGCGCTTTGTTTCTGATCATCTGAATCTGGCGGAGACTGTGAGATTCGAACTCACGGACGGTTGCCCGTCGGCAGTTTTCAAGACTGCTGGTTTAAACCGCTCACCCAAGTCTCCGAAGCTGCGTATTCTAGCCGGGCTTATGCCGCTCCTGCCGGGGCAGGGGGCGTAAAAAAACGCCCCTGTGAAGGGGCGCCTTTTTTGGGTGCGGCGCGGATCAGCCGCGGGCAGCGATGGCCTGGGCTGCGGCCAGGGCCGTCATGTTGACCACGCGGCGCACGGTGGCGGAGGGGGTCAGCACATGGGCTGCGGCAGCGCCGCCCAGCAGGATGGGGCCGATGGTCGTGCCGTGGCCGCCCGTGGTCTTGAGCACGTTGAACAGGATGTTCGCGGCGTCGAGGTTGGGGCAGATCAGCACGTTGGCCTCGCCGTGCAGCGAGGACTCGAGCAGGGCGCGGTCGCGGATGGCTTCGGACAGGGCGGAGTCGCCGTGCATTTCGCCATCGCATTCCACGTCGGGGTTGGCGGCGGCGAACAGGTCGCGCGCGGCGCGCATCTTCAGCGCCGAGGGGCGGCTGGACGAGCCGTAGTTGCTGTGCGACAGGAAGGCCACCTTGGGCGGCAGGCCGAAGCGGGCCACTTCCTCGGCCGCCAGGCGGGCGATGTCGGCCAGCTCGGTGGCGTTGGGCGCCTCGTTGATGTAGGTGTCGGCGATGAACAGCGTGCCGCTGTCCAGCATCACGGCGTTGACGGTGGCGAACTCGCCAGCGCCTTGCTTGAGGCCGAGCACGTCGCGCACATGGGCCAGGTGGCTGTCGAACTTGCCGACCAGGCCGCAGAGCATGGCGTCGGCATCGCCCAGGTGGACCATGAGCGCGGCGATCAGCGTGTTGGAGCGGCGCACGGCGGCCTTGGCGGTCTCGGGCGTGACGCCGTTGCGGCCCATCAGGCGGTGGTAGGTTTCCCAGTACTGGCGGAAGCGCGGATCGTCCTCGGGGTTGCAGATCTCCACGTCCTTGCCCAGCACCAGGCGCAGGCCGGCCTTGGCGATGCGGGCCTCGATCACGGCGGGGCGGCCGATCAGGATGGGCTTGGCCAGGCCGTCATCGACGGCGACCTGGGCGGCGCGCAGCACGCGCTCGTCTTCGCCTTCGGCATAGGCCACGCGCTGCTGGTTGGCCTTGGCAGCGGCGAACACCGGACGCATGAACATGCTGGTCTGGTAGACGAAGCGGGTCAGGCTCTCGCGGTAGGCGTCGTAGTCGGCGATGGGGCGGGTGGCGACGCCGGACTCTTCGGCAGCCTTGGCCACGGCCGGCGCGATGCGCAGGATCAGGCGGGTGTCGAAGGGCGTGGGGATCAGGTAGTCGGGGCCGAACTTCAGCTCCTTGCCCTGGTAGGCGGCGGCGACCTCATCGCTGACGTCCTGCTTGGCCAGTGCGGCGATTTCGCGCACGCAGGCCAGCTTCATGGCTTCGGTGATCTTGGTGGCGCCGCAGTCCAGCGCGCCACGGAAGATGTAGGGGAAGCACAGGACGTTGTTGACCTGGTTGGGGTAGTCCGAGCGGCCCGTGGCCATGATGCAGTCCGGGCGTACGGCCTTGGCCAGCTCGGGGCGGATCTCGGGTTCGGGGTTGGCCAGGGCCAGGATGATGGGCTTGTCGGCCATGGTCTTGACCATGTCGGCAGTGAGCACGCCGGGAGCCGAGCAGCCCAGGAAGACGTCGGCATCCTTGACGGCATCAGCCAGGGTGCGGGCGTCCGTCTTTTGCGCGTACTGGGCCTTGGAGGCGTCCAGGCCACCGGGGCGGCCTTCGTAGATCACGCCCTTGGAGTCGCACATGAAGACGTTTTCGCGCTTGACGCCCAGGCCCACCATCACGTTCACGCAGGCGATGGCAGCGGCGCCGGCGCCGGAGACGGCGATCTTGACGTTGCCGATCTGCTTGTCCACCAGCTCCAGCCCGTTGAGCAGGGCGGCGCTGGAGATGATGGCCGTGCCGTGCTGGTCGTCATGGAACACGGGGATGTTCATGCGCTTGGACAGCTCCTGCTCGATGTAGAAGCACTCGGGCGCCTTGATGTCCTCAAGGTTGATGCCGCCCAGCGTGGGCTCGAGCGAGGCGATGATGTCGATCAGCTTGTCCGGATCGCGCTCGGCCAGTTCGATGTCGAACACGTCGACGCCGGCGAACTTCTTGAACAGGCAGCCCTTGCCCTCCATCACCGGCTTGCCGGCCAGCGGGCCGATGTCACCCAGGCCCAGCACGGCCGTGCCGTTGGTGATGACGCCGACCAGGTTGCCGCGCGCCGTGTATTCGGCGGCCAGCGAGGGGTCGGCCTGGATGTCCAGGCAGGGGTAGGCCACGCCGGGCGAATAGGCCAGCGACAGGTCGCGCTGGTTGGACAAGGGCTTGGTGGGCGTGACGGAGATCTTGCCCTTGTTGGGGCTGCGATGGTATTCGCGGGCTGCGTCGCGCAGGGCTTGTTCGGCGTTGGACAGGTTTTGGGTCATACAGGAATTCTCTGCAAATGCTCTCGGAGCTTACCGGATAGCTACAGCCTATGAGGGTCAGGACAGTTTTGCCTCAGGGATTTCGACAACAAGCCCCCTGGCGCCTATGGACGGCAGGGGGCGCACAGCCCGGCGGGTAGGCCGGGCGATTGTTGGGCGTGCCCGCCAGGGCGGGCACTGTTTCATCAGTGGGCGTCTGCCTGGCGTGCGGCCCGGACGGCAGCAGAGGTATCGCTGCTGGCTCCGTTGAAGAAAATGTTCAATGCCACCGCGGTAATCGAGGCCAGCAGGATACCGGATTCGATCAATGGATGAATGCCGTGGGGCATCCATTGGCGGAAATTCGGCGCCACCAGCGGAATCATGCCCACGCCGATGGACACGGCGACGATCATGGCGTTGTTGCGGTTGGTCTGGAAATCCACATTGCTCAGGATGCGGATGCCGGTGGAGGCCACCATGCCGAACATCACCAGGCCCGCGCCGCCCAGCACCACGGTGGGCAGGGACTCGACCAGGGCACCCATCTTGGGCAGCACGCCCAGCACGATCAGGATCACGCCGCCGGCCACGCAGACCCAGCGGCTCTTGACGCCGGTGACGGCGACCAGGCCCACGTTCTGCGAGAAGCTGGTGTAGGGGAAGGTGTTGAAGATGCCGCCGATCAGCGTGCCCAGGCCGTCGGTGCGCAGGCCGCGCGTCAGCTCGTCCTGGCTGATCTTGCGATCGGTCATGTCGCCCAGGGCCAGGAACATGCCGGTGGACTCGATCATCACCACCACCATCACCAGGCTCATGGTGAGGATGAGGATGGGGTCGAACACCGGCGTGGCGATCTCGAAGGGCAGCACCATCGTGAACCATTCGGCCTTGGCGACCTTGCTGAAGTCCATCAGGCCCATGGCCACGGACAGCACGCCGCCGATCAGGATGCCCATGAGCACCGAGACGTTGGCCAGGAAGCCCTTGGCAAAGCGCGCGATCAGCAGGATGGACAGCAGCACGATGGCCGAGATGCCCACGCCGGTCAGGTCGCCGTACTTGGGGTTGGGAATGGTGGGCACGACCGCGAAGCCCTTGGGCACGGGCGGCAGCGAGGAGCCCGGTGCGCCGGCCGTGGCCTGGGCGTCGGCCAGCCATTTCAGGTGCTCGGGGTTGGGTACGCTGGGCGCGGTGGGGCCGACGGGGTTGCCGAAGATCCAGTTCACGCCCACGCGCATCAGGCTGATGCCGATGACGGCAATGATGGTGCCGGTCACCACGGGCGGGAAAAAGCGCAGCATGCGGCTGATCAGCGGGGCGATGAGGATGGACACGATCCCCGCCCCGATCACCGAGCCGAAGATCAGCCCCGCCCCCGCCGAGCCGCCCGTGCTTTGCGCCATGGACACCATGGGCGCCACGCTGGCGAAGGTCACGCCCATCATCACGGGCAGCTTGATGCCGAACCACTGGGTGGCGCCCATGGCCTGGATCAGCGTGATCAGGCCGCAGCAAAACAGGTCGGCCGAGATCAGGTGGGCCACCTGCTCGGGCGGCAGGTTGAGTGCGCGGCCGACGATCAGGGGCACGGCCACGGCGCCCGCATACATCACGAGAACGTGCTGCAGGCCCAGCGCCGTGAGCTTGCCTGCGGGCAGCATCTCATCGACGGGATGAACGGAAGATTGCATGGGGATTTGTCTCCTCGGGATTTATGGGAACGGACGCCGGCGTGGCAGGGTTCGGCGCCAACATCCATACAAAAAGTGTATACAGATCATGGGAAATTTCTGCTCCCGGTAAACCCTGTTGCGGCAGTCGCGCCAACCCGTTTTGGTGCGCATCGCCTGCCAGGGCGGGAGTGCCATGGTGCATTGCAAGATGGATGCCAGCCGCCTGGCAAGCACCAGGCACCGTGCTGGTGCCTGGCGGCCGCTACCGCGCGGCTCTGGCGCACGGCATGGGCTGCGGCAGTGCATGCGCCCCGATGCGGTGCCCGGGCGCAAAAAAGCCCGGCGGCGCCGGGCTTGGGTGTCAGGCCTTGATGCGGGCCGTCAGGCGGTCAGGCCGTGAGGTCGCACAGCATGCGCGCAATGACCTTGGTGGCGCGGCGCAGGTCCTCCAGCACCAGGCGCTCGTCGGCGCGCTTGGCGTGGGATTCCAGCACGGTGCGCGGGCCGGCGCCGTAGATCACGCCGGGAATGCCGCGCTCCACGTACAGGCGCACGTCGGTGTACAGCGGCGTGCCCACGGCCGGGGGCTTTTCGCCGAACACGGCTTCGCCATGGGCCTGGATGGCGTCCACCAGGGGCTTGTTGCCCGCCAGCGGCGTCATGGCATTGGCCAGCAGCAGGCGCTTGATGTCCACGCGCACGGCATCCTCGCCCGTGTAGCCGCCCTTGGCGTTGAAGTCGGCAATGGCCTGGGCGATGACGGCGCGGATGCTGGCCTCGACCTCGGCCGGGTTCTCCTCGGGGATCATGCGGCGGTCGATCTTGAGCACGACCTTGCCGGGCACCACGTTGGTGTTGGTGCCGCCTTCGATGCGGCCGATGTTCAGGTAGGGGTGCTTGATGCCCGGCACCTTGGAGGTCACCTGCTGGTACTTGGTGTTCTCGGCGTACAGCGCGTTCATCAGCACCACGGCGGCCTGCAGCGCGTCCACGCCCGTGTGGGGCACGGCGGCGTGGGCCATCTTGCCCTGCACGGTCACTTCCATCTGCAGGCAGCCGTTGTGGGCGGTGACGACTTCGTAGCTGAAGCCGGCCGCGACCATGAGGTCGGGCTTGGTGAGGTTGTTGGCCAGCAGCCAGCCGGGGCCCAGGATGCCGCCGAACTCCTCGTCATAGGTGAAGTGCAGTTCCACCGCGCCCTTGGAGGGCCGGGCCACGGCTTCGAGCGCACGCACGGCGTAGGTGAAGGTGGCGAAGTCGCTCTTGCTCACGGCGGCGGCGCGGCCGTAGAGCTTGCCGTCCTCGATGGCGGCGCCATACGGGTCCTGGGTCCAGCCCTCACCGGGCGGCACCACGTCGCCGTGGGCGTTCAGCGCGATGGTCAGGCCGCCGCCGGCGTCACCTGCGCTGCCGTAGGGGCGGCGCACGATCAGGTTGGTGATGGACTCCATGCCGTAGGCCTTGACGTCGGCCTCGGGCACGGTGTGCTTCTCGGCCTCGTAGCCCAGGGTCTTGAGCAGCTCGGCCGTGCGCTCGGCGTGGGGTGCGTTGTTGCCGGGCGGGGTGTCGGTCGGAACCTGGACCAGGGCCTGCAGGAATTGCACCTCTTCATCGAAATGCTGGTCGATCCAGGCGTCCAGGGCGGCGTAGGTGGCTTGCTTGTCTTGGTTCATGTCGGTCATTGCTGCTCTTGGGCCAGCTGGTTCAGTACGTGGGAGAAGGCATCGACGGACAGTTGCATGTCGTCGGCGGTGGAGCTTTCCAGCGGGTTGTGGCTGATGCCGGCGTTCAGGCCGCGCACGAACAGCATGGCCTGGGGCATGATTTCGTGCAGCTTCATGGCGTCGTGGCCGGCGCCGCTGGGCATGCGGTACAGGGGCACGCCCAGGGCGTCCACGGCGGCTTCCCAGCGCTGCTGCCATTCGGGGGCGCTGGGAGCGGCGGCGGCCTTCATGGCCAGCTCGGTGCTGTAGCGCAGGCCACGGCGCTGGGCGATGGCCTCGATCTCGGCCAGGATGTCGGCCACCATGGCGTCGCGCTGCTCGTTGGTGGGCGCGCGCAGGTCCAGGCTGAACTGGCAGCGGCCGGGAACCACGTTTACCGAGCCGCTGGGCACATTGAGCTGGCCCATGGTGGCCACCGAGGTGCCGTCGCGCGCGGCGCGCTTTTCGATGTACAGCGCCAGCTCGGCCACGCCGCAGGCGGCATCGCGGCGGCGGTCCATGGGCGTGGTGCCGGCGTGGCTGGCCATGCCGATCATCTCGCAGATGTAGCGCGCGCTGCCGTTGATGGAGGTGACGATGCCCAGCGGGATGTCCAGCTCGTTGAGCACCGGGCCCTGTTCGATGTGCACTTCGATGAAGCCCAGGTAGCGGGCCGGATCGCGCTGCAGCTTCGGAATGTCGTCAATGCACAGGCCGGCGTGCTGCATGGCCTCGCGCAGGGTGATGCCATCGGCGTCCTTTTGCTCCAGCCATTCCTGCTTGAAGTCGCCGATCAGTGCGCCCGAGCCCAGGAAGGTGGCCTTGTAGCGCTGGCCTTCCTCTTCGGAAAAGCCCACGACCTCGATGTGGAACGGCAGGCGCTTGCCCTGGCGGTGCAGCTCGCGCACGCAGGCCATGGGCACGAAGATGCCCAGGCGGCCGTCGTACTTGCCGCCGTTGCGCACGGTGTCGTAGTGGCTGCCGGTCAGCAGGGTCTTGGCGTCCTCGGTGGCCGCCTTGTAGCGGCCCACGACGTTGCCCACGGCGTCGATCTCGACCTCGTCGAAGCCGCAGTCGCGCATCCAGTGGCTGATGCGCTGGGCGCAGGCGCGGTGGGCATCGGTCAGGTAGGTGACGGTGAGCTGGCCCTTTTCGGCATATCCCGGGTCGCTGTGCTGGGCCAGCTTTTCCTGCCAGTCCCAGACATCGTTGCCCAGCTCGGGCGTATAGCCGAACTTGTCGTTCAGGCGGATCTCGGCAATGCGGTGGATGTTGCGCAGCGCCTCGCCCAGCTCGAAGTCGGGGTGGTTGTGCAGGCGGCGCTCGAAGGTCTCGATGATCTCGGCCTTGGCCAGGCCCGCGCCGCGCGGACCGCGCACGGCCAGGATGAAGGGAAAGCCGAAGCGCTTGCCGTACTCGGCGTTGAGCTTGCGGATGTGCTCCAGCTCCTCGGGCGTGCAGCGGGTCAGGCCGGCCTTGTTCTGCTCGTTGGTGGATTCGGCCGTGAGCGTGTTGGTCTCCATGGCCTTGCCGGCCAGCTCCGGGTGGGCGCGGATCAGGTCGAGCTTGGCCTGCACCGGCGCCTTGTCCAGCACCTGGGCCATGGCGTACTTGATCTGTGCCAGCGAGCGGAAGGGGCGCTGGGCCAGCGCGGCCTCGGCAATCCAGGGCGAGTGTTCGTAGAGGCCGTCCAGCAGACTGGCGGCGGTGGCCAGGTCGGCGGCATTGAGTTGTTCCAGCGTCAGAGCCATGCTGCGTTATTCCTTGTCGGGATGGTGGTGCGCCCAGTGGCGCGCGAGGTCGATGCGGCGGCAGACCCAGACCTTGTCGTGCCGCTGAATGTGGTCCAGAAAGCGCTGCAGTGCCGTGATGCGGCCGGGGCGGCCCAGCAGGCGGCAGTGCATGCCAATGCTCATCATCTTGGGGGAGTCATCGCCGGCCGGATCGCCCTCGGCGTAGAGGGCGTCGAACGTGTCCTTCAGGTATTGGAAGAACGGGTCGGCGTGCGAGTAGCCCTGGGGCAGGGCGAAGCGCATGTCGTTGCAGTCCAGCGTGTAGGGCACGATGAGCTGGCTGCGGGTGCTGCCGTCGCTCTTACCGACCTTCATCCAGAAGGGCAGGTCGTCGCCGTAGTAGTCGCTGTCGTAGGCGAAGCGGCCGTCGTCGGCCACCAGGCGGTGGGTGTTGGGGCTGTCGCGGCCCGTGTACCAGCCCAGGCCGTGGTCGCCATCGTGGCCGTACAGCTCGCCGAAGATCTCCATGCACTGCTGCATGTGGGCGCGCTCCACATCGGCGGGCACGCCCTGGTAGTGGATCCACTTGAGGCCGTGGCAGGCCACTTCATGGCCCAGCTCGTCGAAGGCCTGGGCCAGCTCGCGGTGCTTTTGCAGGGCCGTGGCCACGCCGAACACGGTCAGCGGCAGGCCGCGCTTCTCGAACTCGCGCAGGATGCGCCAGACGCCTGCGCGCGAGCCGTATTCATAGATGCCTTCCATGCTCATGTGGCGCTCGGGGTAGGCGGCCGGGTTGAACATTTCGGACAGGAACTGCTCGCTGGCGGCGTCGCCGTGCAGCACGCAGTTCTCTCCGCCCTCTTCATAGTTGAGGACGAACTGCACGGCCACGCGGGCCTGGCCTGGCCAGCGGGCGTGGGGGGGCGTGCGACCGTAGCCGATCAGGTCGCGGGGATAGGGGGCAGTGGCGTCGTAGGTCATGCGGATACGGAGGAAAGGGCCATCGAAAGATCGCTGGTCGGCATGTCGCGGTCGAAGGTCAGGCCGGCTTCCACGTGGTCCAGGTGCTGCTGCATGAGCTGCACGGCGTGGTCGGCGTCGCCGCCGGCCAAGGCAGTGACGATTTCGGCATGCTCGTCATGGGAATGCTCGGCGGCCGTGCTGGACTGGTACATCAGCGTGATCAGCGCGCAGCGCGAGATCAGCTCGCCCAGCAGCTGGGCCAGCACCTCGTTGCCCATGAGCTCGGCCATGCGCACGTGGAAGTCGCCCAGCAGCTCGGTACGCTGGCCGACGTCGTTGCCGTCCATGGCCTTTTTCTCGGCCGCCACGTGCTGCCGCAGCGCGCGGATCTTGGCCGGCGTGCTCTGGGCGATGAAGGCGCGCACCATCTCGGCTTCGAGCATGCGGCGCACGGCGAAGACCTGGCGCGCCTCGTCCACCGAGGGCGTGGCCACGAAGGCACCGCGCGCGGGTTCAAGCCGGATCAGGCGGTTTTGCGACAGCTGGAACAGCGCCTGGCGCACCAGGGTGCGCGAGACGCCGAAATGGTCTGCCAATTTCTGCTCGGCCAGCTTGGTGCCGGGCAGAAGACGGTGTTCGACGATGGCCCGGGTCAGGCTCTCGACAATGAAACTGGTGGTGGAAGTCTCCATTCAGCCATCATAGCGGCTGGTCACAAGAGTTGTATACAGTTTCTGTCTACTGCTTATTGGCGTTTCCCCGCATACGGCATGCCTTTTCAGAAACCGGGCGCGGCCGTATCGAAGTGCCGTGCCAGGTGCTCGACAAAGCGCTGCACGCGCTGGGTTGCCGCATGCCGCTGCGGATAGACCACATGGATGTCGGCCGGCGCCGTGGCATGGTCGGCCAGCACCTGTACCAGGCGGCCACTGCGCAGGTAGCGGGCGACATCCCATTCGGCGCGCATGACGATGCCCAGGCCGGCCAGGGCCCAGCCCACGGCGATCTCGCCATCGTTGGTGCTCAGGCTGTCGCGCAGGCGGATGGCCTCGGTCTTGCGGCCGGGGCCGTTGTGGGTGAAGCGCCAGACGCCGTGGGTGTCGTCGCCCTGACGGATGTCGATGCAGTCGTGCTGCATCAGCTCGCGCGGGGTGGCCGGCGTGCCGCGCCGTGCCAGGTAGGCGGCAGACGCGCACAGCAGCCGCCGGTTGGGCGCCAGGCGCCGCGCGATGACGCGCGCGTCCGGCGGTTCGCCAAAGCGTATGCACAGGTCGAAGCTGTCATCCACCAACGGCGGCGGCGAGGCCGACAGCTGCAGCTGCACCTGGATCTGCGGGTGCCTGCGCACGAAGCTGGCGATCAGCGGCGCGATATGGCTGCGCCCGAATCCCAGCGTGGCATTGATGCGCAGCAGGCCCTGCGGCTGCCCGGGCATGCCGGCCACGGCCTGATCCATGGCGGCAATGTCGTCCAGGATGCGCCGCGCATGGGCCAGGTAGGTCTGGCCCTCATCGGTCAGGCCCAGGCGCCGCGTCGTGCGGCTGACCAACTGCACGCCCAGCCGCGCCTCCATCTGGGACAGGCGCTTGCTGGCCGCCGGCGTGGTGATGCCCAGCTCGCGGGCCGTGGCCGACAGGCTGGCGCTGCGGGCCAGCAGGCAGAAGAAGGCCATCTCCGATGGCGCTGAGACGGGTGTGCTCATTGTTGAATCAAAGTGAACGATGCCATCACTCTAGAGGCGCGCGCGGCGTTGTTCCATCGATAGATTCACGGACAAGGCCATGGATCCGCATGGCGCTTCATCCACCGCAATCCAAGGAGCCCTCATGACAAAGACATACCGCATCGCCTGCATTCCCGGCGATGGCATCGGCAAGGAAGTGGTGCCCGCAGGGCAGGAGGTGCTGCAGGCGCTGGCCGAAACCCAGCCCGGCCTGGGCTTTGCCTTCACCAGTTTCGGCTGGGGCGGCGACTGGTACCGCGCGCACGGCGAGATGATGCCGGCCGACGGGCTGGACGCGCTGCGCGGCCAGGACGCCATCCTGTTCGGCTCGGCCGGCGACCCGCACATTCCCGACCATGTCACGCTGTGGGGCCTGCGCCTGAAGATCTGCCAGGGGTTCGATCAGTACGCCAATGTGCGGCCCACGCGCATCCTGCCCGGCATCGATGCGCCGCTCAAGCGCTGCGCGCGCGAGGATCTGGACTGGGTCATCGTGCGCGAGAACTCCGAAGGCGAATACGCGGGCGTGGGCGGCCGCGCCCACCAGGGCCATCCCATCGAGGTGGCCACCGACGTAAGCATGATGACCCGTGCGGGCGTGGAGCGCATCATGCGCTTTGCCTTCCGCCTGGCGCAGTCGCGGCCGCGCAAGCTGCTGACGGTGATCACCAAGTCCAACGCCCAGCGCCATGCCATGGTGATGTGGGACGAGATCGCGGTGCAGGTGGCCGCCGAGTTCCCCGACGTGCGCTGGGACAAGGAGCTGGTGGACGCGGCCACGGCGCGCATGGTCAACCGCCCCGCCTCGCTGGACACCCTGGTCGCCACCAACCTGCATGCCGACATCCTCAGCGACCTGGCGGCCGCGCTGGCCGGCAGCCTGGGCATTGCGCCCACGGGCAACATCGACCCGGAGCGCCGCTATCCCAGCATGTTCGAGCCCATCCACGGATCGGCCTTCGACATCATGGGCCAGGGCCTGGCCAATCCCGTGGGAACCTTCTGGAGCTGCGTGATGCTGCTGGAGCACCTGGGCGAGCACCGCGCCGCGCAGCGGCTGATGCAGGCCGTGGAGCAGGTGACGGCCGATGCCGCGCTGCACACGCGCGACCTGGGCGGCAAGGCCACCACGAGGCAGGTCACCGACGCGGTCTGCGCACGGCTGCGCGCGCAGACCGCCGAGGCCCAGGCCGTGCCCGTGCCTGCCTGAGCGCGCGCTGCATGGTCCGATAACCCACAAAAGAACAGACAGGAGACAAGCCATGAACCGCATCACCAGGGTTGCCGCCGCGTGCGCGCTGGCCGCCGCCACCATTCCAGCCGCCATGTCTTCGGCCTGGGCCCAGGCCTGGCCATCGCGCCCCGTCAACCTCATCGTGCCGTTTCCCGCAGGCGGTACCACCGATGTGCTGGCACGTGCGCTGGGCCAGGAGCTGTCCAAAAGTCTGGGCCAGCCCGTGGTCGTGGAAAACCGCCCCGGCGCGGGCGCCACCCTGGGCGCCGACCATGTGGCCAAGGCGAAACCTGACGGCTACACCCTGCTCATGGGCGCCGTGCACCACACCATTGCCACCAGCGTCTACCGCAGGCTGGGCTATGACTTCCAGAAGGACCTGGCGCCCATCACCGTGGTGGCCGTGGTCCCCAATGTGCTGGTGGTCAATCCGCAGGTGCCCGCCAAAACCGTGCAGGAGCTGCTGGCCCAGGCCCGCGCCCAGCCCGGCAAGCTGGCCTATGGCTCCAATGGCGCGGGCACGGGCCAGCACCTGATCGGCGCGCAGTTCGAGTCCATGGGCGGCGTGGAGCTGCTGCACGTGCCCTACAAGGGCAGCGGGCCGCTGACCACGGACCTGCTGGGCGGGCAGATCGCCATGTCCTTCGATACCGTCACGCCCGTGCTGCCCCACATCAAGGCCGGCAAGCTGCGCGCGCTGGCCGTGACCACGGCCCGGCGCTCGGTGGCCCTGCCCGATGTGCCCACGCTGGACGAGGCAGGGCTCAAGGGCTTCGACATGGGCACCTGGTTCGGCGTGCTGGCACCGGCCGCCACGCCCCGCGAGGTACTGGCGCGGCTGGGCGCGGACATGAACCGCATCATCGAGTCGCCGCAGTTCCGCAGGAAGATGGAAGAGATAGGCGCCGAGCCCATCGGCGGATCGCCCGAGCAGATGGCGCGCCAGATCCGCGACGACACCGACCGCTTCGCCAGGCTGGTCAAGGATGCCAAGGTGGCCCTGGATTGAGTTGAGTTGGCACGAGGAACGAGGCCGGGCGAATCAGTTGTGACTTGACCGCATGCCACCGCCGGTGCAGGAAATTCCATAATGCCCGGCGGAGACAACACACCATGACCAGCACCACGGACCTGCACCTCACCGATCCCCAAGCCTTTCTGCTCGACCTCTACCGCGCTGCGGTCAAGGATGCGCAGCCCCTGTACAGCATGGCCCAACGCCTGCCAAAGCCTCCCAAGGGCCGCACCCTGGTGCTGGGCGCGGGCAAGGCCGGCGGCTCCATGGCCCAGGCGCTGGAGGCGCTGTGGCCGGCGGACGCGCCGCTGTCCGGCCTCGTGGTCACGCGCTACCACCACATCCCGCCGCGCCCCGAAGGACTGGCGCAGCGCATCGAGGTGGTCGAGGCCGCCCACCCCGTGCCCGATGCGGCAGGCCTGGCCGCCGCCGAACGCATCCTCGCGCTGACCGAAGGGCTGACCGAGGACGACCTCGTGCTGTGCCTGATCTCGGGCGGCGGCTCGGCCCTGCTGACCCTGCCGGCCGAAGGCATCGACCTGGAGGAAAAGCAGCGCATCAACCGCGCCCTGCTGGAAAGCGGTGCCGCCATCGGCGAGATGAACTGCGTGCGCAAGCACCTGTCGCGCATCAAGGGCGGGCGCCTGGGCGCGGCCTGCGCACCCGCGCGCGTGGTCACGCTGACCATCAGCGATGTGCCGGGCGACGATCCCTCCATCATCGCCAGCGGCCCCACCGTGCCCGATGCCAGCAGCTGCGCCGACGCGCTGGCCATCCTCGCGCGCTACCGCATCGACGTGCCCGAATCCGTGCGCCGCGCGCTGGAGGCGGGCGAGCTGGAAACCCCCAAGCCCGGCGACGCGCGCTTTGCGGGCCACGAGGTCCACATGATCGCCACGCCCCAGCACTCGCTGGAGGCGGCCGCACGCGTGGCCGAGGCCGCAGGCCTGCGCACCCACGTGCTGTCCGACGAGATCGAGGGCGAATCGCGCGAAGTCGCCAAGGTCCACGCCGCCCTGGCGCGCGCCGTGGCCCGCCACGGCCAGCCGTTTGCAAAGCCCTGCGTGATCCTGTCCGGCGGCGAGACCACGGTCACGATCCGGCAGCGCCCGGCCGGCACGCCCAAGGGACGCGGCGGGCGCGCGGGCGAGTTCTGCATGGGCCTGGCCCAGGCCCTGCAGGGGCAGGACAAGGTCTGGGCGCTGGCGGCCGATACCGATGGCATCGATGGCGTAGAGGACAACGCGGGAGCGCGCGTGTCACCGGATACGTTGGCGCGGGCACAGGACCAGGGCATGCGGATTGCCGAGTATCTGGATCGCAATGATGCGTATGGGTTCTTTGATGCGTTGGGGGATCTGGTGGTGACCGGGCCTACGCATACCAATGTCAATGACTTCCGGGCGATTCTGGTTCTCTAGGTTTTTGCTCCTGCCGGGTGGTTGTTTTTCGAGGCCGGGGCGTGCGCCCGGCCACTTGTTTCAGGCGCTCACGCCCCGCGCGGCAGCGTCTCCCACCACTCGGCATCGAACCGCCCCTGCAGGAAGGCGATGAAGGACTGCACCTTCTGCGGCACCAGGCGCGGCGAGGGGTAGACGGCGTGGATTTCCTGCTCGGGCAGGCGGCAGGTCTTGAGGACTTCGACCACGCGGCCGGCTTCCAGGGAATCGTGGGCCACGTAGCGGGGCAGGGCGGCGATGCCCATGTGCGAGCGTGAGGCCGCCAGCAGGGCCGAGAGGTTGTTGGAGCGCAGCCGGCCCGTGACTGCCACCGAGACCGGCTCTCCGCTGGCGTTGCGCAGGCGCCAGATGTCGTTGCCCTGCACGCTGCTGTAGATCAGCGTGGCATGTTCCTTGAGGTCGGAGGGGCGGCGCGGCGTGCCGCGCTTGCGCAGGTAGGTGGGCGAGGCCACCAGCACCCAGGGGTTCACGCCCAGCGTGCGTGCGCCCAGGCTGGAGTCGGCCAGCTTGCCCAGGCGCAGGGCCACGTCGATGCCGTTGGCCACCAGGTCGGTGTAGCGGTCCTCGAAGCTCAGGTCGACCTGCACCTGGGGGTTGTGCGCCATGAATTCCAGCGCCAGCGGTATCAGCACGCGCCTGCCAAAGGCCACCGAGCTGCCAATGCGCAGCTGGCCCTGCACCTGGGTCTGGCGCACCTGGACCACCTTGTCGGCCTCGGCCACGTCGTTGACGATGGCCTTGCATTTCTCGTAGTACAGCGCGCCCGCTTCGGTCAGGCTCACGCCGCGCGTGTTGCGGTTGAGCAGGCGCACCTTCAGGCGCGCTTCCATGGCTGCGATCTGCTTGGTGACCGTGGGCTGGGTGGTGGCGAATTCGTGCGCGACCTTGGTGAAGCTGCTGGTCTCCACCACGCGCACGAACATGTGCATGGCATCGAGTCTGTCCATGGCGCTGTCTCCTTTTTCATTGGTAGTTATTCCTGTGCGGAATAAATTTTATGGTCTGCGCAGGCGTTCCGCCAATCGGCCTGTCTGCCTAGAGTTGACTCCAATTTGAAGGAGACCTCCCATGGCAAAAATGAAAGCAATCGAAGCCGCAGTCCGCGTGCTGGAAAAAGAAGGCGTGACCGTCGCATTCGGCGTTCCCGGTGCCGCCATCAACCCGCTGTACGCAGCGCTCAAGGACCATGGCGGCATCGGCCACATCCTGGCGCGCCACGTCGAAGGCGCAAGCCACATGGCCGAGGGCTACACCCGCGCCGTGGCCGGCAACATCGGCGTGTGCATCGGCACCAGCGGCCCGGCCGGCACGGACATGATCACGGGCCTGTACTCGGCCAGCGCGGATTCGATTCCGATTCTCTGCATCACGGGCCAGGCGCCGCGCTCGCGTCTGCACAAGGAAGATTTCCAGGCCGTGGACATTGCCTCCATCGCCAAGACCGTGACCAAGTGGGCCACCACGGTGCTGGAGCCGGCCCAGGTGCCGCGCGCCTTCCAGCAGGCCTTCCACCTGATGCGCTCGGGCCGCCCCGGCCCCGTGCTAATCGACCTGCCCATCGACGTGCAGCTGGCCGAGATCGAGTTCGACATCGACACCTACGAGCCCCTGCCTGTCTACAAGCCGGCTGCCACGCGCAAGCAGGTGGAAAAGGCCATCGCCATGCTCAACGAGTCCGAGCGTCCGCTGCTGGTCTCGGGCGGCGGCGTGATCAATGCCGATGCGTCCGAGCTGCTGGTGGAGTTTGCCGAGCTGCTGGACGTGCCCGTGATTCCCACCCTGATGGGCTGGGGCACCATCCCTGACGACCACCGCCTGATGGCCGGCATGTGCGGCCTGCAGACCAGCCACCGCTACGGCAATGCCACCATGCTGGCTTCGGACTTCGTGCTGGGCATCGGCAACCGCTGGGCCAACCGCCACACGGGCTCGGTCGAGGTCTACACCAAGGGCCGCAAGTTCGTGCACGTGGACATCGAGCCCACGCAGATCGGCCGCGTGTTCGCGCCCGACTACGGCATCGTCTCGGATGCGGGCGCTGCGCTCAAGCTCTTCGTCGAGGTGGCGCGCGAGTGGAAGGCGGCCGGCCGACTGAAGGACCGCAGCGGCTGGGTGGCCGAATGCCAGGCCCGCAAGAACAATGTGGAGTACCTGCGCAAGACCAATTTCGACAACGTGCCCATGAAGCCGCAGCGCGTCTACCAGTGCATGAACCGCAGCCTGGACAAGGACACCTGCTACGTCTCCACCATCGGCCTGTCGCAGATTGCCGGCGCGCAGTTCCTGCATGTCTACAAGCCTCGCAACTGGATCAACTGCGGCCAGGCCGGCCCGCTGGGCTGGACCGTTCCGGCCGCCCTGGGCGTGCGCGTGGCCGACCCGGCCCGCAAGATCGTGGCGCTGTCGGGCGACTATGACTTCCAGTTCATGATCGAGGAGCTGGCCGTGGGCGCGCAGTTCAAGCTGCCCTACATCCATGTGCTGGTCAACAACAGCTACCTGGGCCTGATCCGCCAGGCGCAGCGCGCCTTCTCCATCGACTACTGCGTGCAACTGGCCTTCGACAACATCAATGTCGACGACAAGGAAGAGTCCAAGGGCTATGGCGTGGACCACGTCAAGGTGGTCGAGGGCCTGGGCTGCAAGGCGATCCGGGTACACCGTCCCGAGGACTTCGCGCCCGCCATGCAACAGGCCGAGGCCTGGATGGCAGAGCACCGCACGCCGGTCGTCGTCGAGGTCATCCTGGAGCGCGTGACCAACATCTCCATGGGCGCCGAGATCGACAACGTGATCGAGTTCGAGGACCTGGCCGCAGCGCCTGCCGACGTGCCCAGCGCCCTGGCCCTGCTGGATTGAAGCAAGGCACCCCCTGGGCGGCCGCGCCGCTTCCCCCTCTCTTCGGAGGGGGACGATGCCATCGCTGCGGGGCGGCCCTTGCCTGGCATCCCTGGCTGGCGCTGCGCCAATGCCTGCATTGCGGGCGGTGCAGGCACTCGGGGGTTCCGATTTCCATTGCCCCTTGGGCATTTTTACCGGCGGGGCGCCTTGCGTGCCCTGCCGCTCCCAACCCACCAAACGACAACCGGAGACTTCTGACATGCCCCGTTTTGCTGCCAACCTCAGCATGCTGTTCACCGAGGTGCCCTTCCTCGACCGCTTCGAGCGCGCGGCGCGCGCCGGCTTCGAGGCCGTGGAATTCCTGTTTCCCTACGCCCATACGGTCGAAGAGATCAAGGAGCGCGTGGACGCCCACGGCCTGCAGATCGTGCTGCACAACCTGCCGGCCGGCGACTGGGATGCGGGCGAGCGCGGCATTGCCTGCCACCCCGACCGCGTGGACGAGTTCCGCGCCGGCGTGGCCAAGGCCGTGACCTATGGCCATGCGCTGGGCGTGCCCCAGCTCAACTGCCTGGCCGGCAAGGCGCCTGCCGGTGCCGATGCCGCGCTGCTGCGCCGCACCTTCGTGGACAACCTGCGCTTTGCCGCATCGGCGCTGAGCGCGGCCAATCTGCGCCTGCTGATCGAGCCCATCAACCCCTTCGACATTCCCGGCTTCTACCTGAACCGCACGGACGAGGCCCTGTCCATCCTCGACGAGGTGGGCGCGCCCAACGCCTTCGTGCAGTACGACATCTACCACGCGCAGCGCACCGAGGGCGAACTGGCGGCCACGCTGCAAAAGCACCTGGCGCGCATCGGCCACGTGCAGCTGGCCGACAACCCGGGCCGCAACGAGCCGGGCACGGGCGAGATCAACTACCCCTTCCTGTTCGCGCACCTGGACCGCATCGGCTACCAGGGCTGGGTGGGCTGCGAGTACAAGCCCGCGCGCGATACCGAATCTGGCCTGGGCTGGCTGGACGCCCAAACCAGCGTGCGCGCGGCAGTCGCCGCCTGAGCGCCGCCAAAGTTTTTTCAGCTTTTCAAAAACGACAAGGAATACACAGCATGAATGCATCCTCTCTCAAGCTTGGTTTCGTGGGCCTGGGCATCATGGGCGCGCCCATGGCGGGCCACCTTCTGACGGCAGGCCACCAGCTGTTCGTGAACACCCTGGGCAAGATCCCCGCGCAGATCGCCGAAAGCAGCGCCACCCAGTGCACCACCGCGCGCGGCGTGGCCGAGCGGGCCGACATCATCTTCCTGATGCTGCCCGACACGCCCGATGTCGAGAAGGTGCTGTTCGGCGAGGACGGGGTGGCCGCCGGCCTCAAGGGCAGCAGCGGCAAGGTGGTGGTGGACATGAGCTCCATCTCGCCCGTGGCCACCAAGGACTTCGCTCGCCGCATCGAGGCCATCGGCGCCCAGTACCTGGATGCGCCGGTCTCCGGCGGCGAGGTGGGCGCCAAGAACGCAACGCTGTCGATCATGGTCGGCGGCCCGGAGGACGTGTTCGCGCGCGTCAAGCCGCTGTTCGAGCGCATGGGCAAGAACATCACCCTGGTGGGCGGCAATGGCGACGGCCAGACCGCCAAGGTAGCCAACCAGATCATCGTGGCGCTGAACATCGAGGCGGTGGCAGAGGCCCTGCTGTTCGCATCGCGCGCCGGTGCCGACCCGGCCCGCGTGCGCGAGGCGCTGCTGGGCGGCTTTGCCTCGTCCAAGATCCTGGAAGTGCATGCCGAGCGCATGATCAAGCGCACGTTCGATCCGGGCTTCCGCATCTCGCTGCACCAGAAGGACCTGAACCTGGCCCTGAGCAGCGCGCGCCAGCTCGGTGTGTCCCTGCCCAACACCGCCCAGGCCCAGGAGCTGTTCAACAGCTGCGTGGCCCACGGCGGCGCGAACTGGGATCACTCGGGCATGGTGCGTGCGCTGGAGATCCAGGCCAACTTCGAGGTCGGCCAGAAGGTCCCGGCCTGATGCCGCGCAACTGACAACGCGATTGGTGGGAGGGCGGCCTTGCGCCGCCCTGTTGTGAAAAGCCGCGCTCGGCAACGGGCGCGGCTTTTTCTTGCTTCAATATCCCAGTGTCTGCCCGTCGGGGTTGCGCGGGTCGGAGGCGCCGTAGAGCATGCCGTCGCGCAGCTCGATGGTCTGCGTGCGTCCCATCGACGCCTTCACGGCAACGTTGTGGCCGCGCGACTTGAGCAGGGCCACGGTGTCGGGGCTGATGCCCTTTTCCACGCGCAGCTCATCGGGCGTCCACTGGTGGTGAAAGCGCGGCGTGGCGGCGGCCTCGGCCGGGTTCATGCCGAAGTCGATGGTGTTGACCACGGTCTGCAGCACGGTGGTGATGATGCGTGCGCCGCCGGGGCTGCCGGTG
The DNA here is from genome assembly GCF_014852125.1 of Delftia sp. DLF01. Taxonomy (NCBI): domain Bacteria; kingdom Pseudomonadati; phylum Pseudomonadota; class Betaproteobacteria; order Burkholderiales; family Comamonadaceae; genus Delftia; species Delftia sp. DLF01. The sequence goes on along the minus strand of NZ_JACVAZ010000002.1, from coordinate 144,313 downwards.
ACCAGAACGGGCTTGCCGCCCTTGAGCACCATGGTCGGCGTCATCGACGACAGCGGGCGCTTGCCTGCGGCCACCGCATTGGCATCGCCGCCGACCAGTCCATACGCGTTGGCCACGCCGGGCTTGGCCGAGAAATCGTCCATCTCGTTGTTGAGCAGGATGCCCGTGCCCTTGGCCACGATGCCGCTGCCGAAGTTGGTGTTCAGCGTATAGGTCACGGCCACGGCGTTGCCCGCCTTGTCCACCACCGAGTAGTGCGTGGTCTGGTCGCTCTCGTAGGGCTGGGGCTTGCCGGGCCGGATGTCCTTGCCGGCGCGCGCCTGGTAGGGGTCGATGCCGGCGGCCAGTGCCTCGGCATAGCGCTTGGAGGTCAGGCCCTTGAGCGGCACGGTCACGAAGTCGGGATCACCCAGGTATTCGGCACGGTCGGCATAGGCCAGCTTCATGCTTTCCGCCATGTAGTGGATGCTCTGCGCGCTGTTGACGCCCCACTGGTTCATGGGCCAGCGTTCCATCATGTTGAGGATCTGGATCAGGTGGGCGCCGCCGGAGGACGGAGGCGGCATGGTCACGATCTCGTAGCCGCGGTAGGTGCCGCGCAGAGGCTCGCGCTCGGCGACCTTGTAGCTCTTGAGGTCCTGCAGCGAGAGGGCGCCTGCATGCGGCGCCATCTCGGCCGCGATCTTGCGGGCGATGGAGCCTTCGTAGAACACCTTGGAGCCCTGCTGGCCGATCAGGCGCAGCGACTGCGCCAGGTCCTTTTGCACCAGGCGGTCGCCGCGCTTGAGGGGCTCGCCGTTGCGCCAGAAGATGGCCTGGGTGGCGGGCCACTGGCCCATGTTCTTCTTTTCCTGTTCCAGGATCTTGGCCAGGGTCTCGCTGACCGTAAAGCCCTTGTCGGCTAGCTTTGCGGCCGGCGCAATCACCGTGGACAAAGGCAGCGATCCCCATTTCTTCAGCGCATGCTCCATGCCGGCCACGGTGCCGGGCACGCCCACGGCGTAGTGGGTGTAGAGCGATTTGCCGTCGATGACCTTGCCATCCGCACCCACGTACATGTCGCGCGTGGCCTTGGAGGGCGCGACCTCGCGGAAGTCCAGCGCAATGTTCTTGCCGCTCTTGGCGTCATGCACCACCATGAAGCCGCCGCCGCCGATGTTGCCTGCGTTGGGCAGGGCCACGGCCAGCGCAAAGCCCATGGCCACGGCGGCGTCCACCGCATTGCCGCCGGACTTCAGGATCTGCAGGCCGATGCGCGAGGCCAGCTCCTGCTCGCTGGCCACCATGCCGCTCCTGCCCACGACGGGATGGAACACATCCATGTCGAAGTCATAGGCGGCGCTGGCGGCCTGGGCCGCGTTGCTCTGCGTGATGGGCGCCGCTGCCGGGGCAGGCGCTGCGGCCACGGGTGTTGGCGCCGCCGAAGCCGCGGGCGGCTGCGTGCTGCTGCAGGCGGCCAGGCTGGCAATGGCCAGCGCCAGGCTGGTTGCAAGCAAGGGGGAGCGAAGTTGCATCGGTATCTCCTTGGCAGATGAAACAGTGGAACAGTGGAAAAAGAGCGCGCGTCCTGTGCCGCCCTGTGTGCGCCGGCCGGAGGGTCCTGCGGCCAGGACGGCGGCGGACCACAGTGTAGAAGCATGGCGTCGGCAGCCTTCCCGCGCGCCGGCCCGGGCGCCCAAAGTGCGGGTATCTGCCTAGGCGTTGGCCGTGCAACGCCCTTCAAGGGCGTACAAAAACTGTATACACTTTGCGAATGCAGGGCAGGGCCGCGAGTGCTGTCGCGCGCCGCGCTCCGTGCATTGACCAACCAATGACAACCGGGCGGGCCAGCTCCCGCCGCACAGGAGATTTCCATGGGCCTGAGCACCCACGTCCTCGACACCATGAACGGCTGCCCCGCAGCCGGCATGGCTGTCGCGCTGTATTCCACCGATGGCGACCAGGCCACGCTGATCAAGAGCCTGGTGCTCAACCACGACGGCCGCACCGATGCGCCGCTGTTCGACAACAACAGCCTCAGGACCGGCACCTACCGCCTGACCTTCGACGTGGCGGCCTACTTCAAGGCCCGTGGCGTGCAACTGCCCGAGCCCAACTTCCTCAACAAGGTGAGCCTGGACTTCGGCGTGGCCCATGCCGACCAGCACTACCACGTGCCCCTGCTGGTCAGCCCCTGGAGCTATTCCACGTACCGGGGCTCCTGAGCCCTGCTGCAGGCAGGCTGTCGGGGGATGGCCTGGAGTGAAACCTGAAACGACGAACGGCCCGCATTGCGGGCCGTTGCTTTTGGGGCTCCAGCAAGCGTGCAGGCTACTTGCCCTTGGAATGCCCCATGGCCACGACCAGGGCCGTGATGAAGAAGAAGGCCTGCAGCTCCAGCGCCCAGCCTCCCGAGCTGTGCAGCTGCATCACCTGGCCCGTGTGCACCAGCGCAAAGGCCACGACCATGTTGATCGCAATCACCAGCGCCGCAGGCACCACCCACAGGCCGACCAGCAGCAGCAGCGGCGCCACCACCTCACCCAGATAGACCGCATAGGCCAGCCAGCCCGGTGCGCCCGTGGACTCCACCATGCGCTCGATGCTGCCTATGCCGTAGCGCAGCTTGGCCCAGCCGTGAAAAAGCAACAGGACCGCGAGCGTGACGCGCAGCAGCACCATGGCTGCCTGGGGATGGTGAAAGTGGCTCCAGAACTTCATGAACTCCCTCGGTGTGGATAGGCCCGGTGGGCCGGGTGTTGCTGTGGGTGCATTCTGGCATCAGCGCGCTTTCGGTGTCGGCTGTGGCGGCCCGGCACGGGATTTTCAGACATTTCCTGCGGGCCTGTAGTCCTATGGCGCAACTTGTGACATGTCTCATCACAAGTACCGCAAAGCCGCCTAGCATCATCCCCAGCCTGTCTCGGAAACGGTTTGCGAGCACTGGAAGGGGTGCCCGGGACCGGGAGGCAAGGTGATCAATCCAATGAACCGATGGGGTCTCCCCAAAACGTCCAATCAAGAAAGGCAGGTTTTCCCATGCGTCAGTTTTCTTTGCGTACCGTCGTGATGGCCACTGCACTGGCGGCCGGCAGCATTGCCATGGTCGGCTGCACCACCACCAAGCCGGAAACCCAGTCCGCGCCGCGCGCTGATGCCACCACCGTCAATGCGCGAGCCAACGCCGCGCTGGAGCGGCTGTACCAGACGGCGCCAGGCTCCAAGGAAATGGTGGCCCGCTCCAAGGGCGTGCTGATCTTCCCCTCGGTGATCGGCGGCAGCTTCGTCATCGGTGTCGAGCATGGCCGCGGCGTGCTGCGCGTCGGTGGCCAGAACAAGGGCTACTACAGCACGACCGGCGCCTCGGTGGGCTGGCAGGCCGGTGGCCAGTCCAAGGCTGTGATCTATGTGTTCAACACCCAGGAAGCGCTCGACAAGTTCCTGGCCAGCGAGGGCTGGTCCGTGGGCGCCGATGCCACAGTGGCCGCAGGCAAGGTGGGCGCCAATGGCAGCGTGGACACCACGACCGCCCAGGGCCCCGTGACCAGCTATGTGCTGACCAATGCGGGCCTGGAAGCCGGTGTGTCGCTGCAGGGCTCGAAGATCACCAAGGTGGTCGAGTGATCCAGGCCCTGAGGGGCCTTTGAACGAAACCGGCCTGCGGGCCGGTTTTTCTTTGTGCGGTCGTCTCAGTCGGCGCCAGCGGCGCCGTCTTCATTGGCGCTGCCCGGCGCAGCGGGCGGGAGCACGGCCTGCTCTATGCGTTCGAGGCGCTTTTCGATGCGCTCCACGGCTTCGGCGCTCATCTTGATGTCGTAGATGCTCACGGGCTCCTCGCATTCCAGCGCAGGGTCCGTCGCGGCCGACAGGCGGCCGAGCAGAGGGGCCTCGAACGTGGTCTGCAGCCGGGCCACGACTTCGGCGTTCATGGAACGGCCGGTGCGCTTGGCTGCCTCCTCGACGAGGTCCTTGAGTTCCTGCGGCAGGCGCAGCTTGTACTGAGGATCGGTCTGTTTCATCGCCGGCAATCATGGACCGGAAAGGTATTGACTGCAAGGGACCTGAAAGGTATTGTTGCTTCGGGACCAGCACGGTCCCGCGCAAGGGGAGCCATGAAGACAGTCAACCCATCGGGCCGCAGCCACCGAAGATACTCACCACAGCACCAGGAGGTGCTGGCGGTCGATGCGCTGTGCCACATGGGCGCGGCCCTGGGCGTGCTGGAGCTGCATGCAGAGCGCGCCGACTCGGCCATGGTGTGTGCCGCGCGTGATTTGCTGCGCGGCTACCACGCCAGCGCTGACCAGGCGGTGGCCAGCCTGCAGGCCGGCGACCGCGCGGCAGGCGTGCTGCCGCAGATGTCGCAGGACCTGGGCTATGCCATCGAGGTCATCGACCGCGTGAACGACGACGCCCCGGATGACCTGGTGCTCTATGCCGTGACCTGCCTGCTCAGAAGCGCCAGGAGCTTTGCCGACGGCCAGCCGCGTGAATCTGCCTGAACCGGCATGAACCTGCCTGAGCCAGCCTTTGGCGGCCTGAGGCTCAGAGCTGGCCTTCGGTCAGCGTGTCGAGCTGGAAGCGGCCGGACTTGTCCCAGAGCCAGGTATCGGTATAGGTGATGCGGGCGGCGCCGGCCGGGGCGGGGAAGGGCGCGGCGGCGCGCACCAGGCGCTCGATCTCGCTCACCACTTCGGGGGCATGGCTGGGCGCGCGCATCCAGTGCAGGCGCTGGACCTGGCCGTTGCGGTCGATCTGCACCTGCAGCACGCCGATCGCGTAGAGCATGGGCGGCAACTGGCCCTTGTAGATGCGCTCGGCATTGCGGGCATAAAGATGGTTGGCCGCCACCTTGCGGTACTGCAGCTGTGCGCTGGAGGTGGCTTCGTCGGGGCGCGGGCCGGGGCCGGGTGGCGACTTGCAGGCCGTGACCAGGGAGGCAATGGCGGCCATCAGTCCCGCCCACAGCCAGGGACGGCCGGAACGTGGCTTTTGCACGGAACTGTGCTGAGAGGAATCGGGGGAATCGGGCATGATTGCGAGCGTATCCTGAAACGCTGCGGCACCGGCAGTCGGAGCGCAAAACTCAAGTGCCGCAGCGGAAAATCCCGCAACAAATTCCAACGAAGCCCGCAGGCGCCACGACGGGCTGTCAGGTGCGCCCATGTGGAGTGACACGTTCAAGAAAGTCGAGCAGGGCCTTGCGCAGGGGCCGCTGTGCTGGGTCGAGGTGATGGAGTCGCGCGGCTCGGTGCCGCGCGAGCGCGGCGCCTGGATGGCCGTGTTTGCCGACCGCGTGGCCGGCACCATTGGCGGCGGGCACCTGGAGTTCGACGCCATCGACCGCGCGCGCAGCCTGCTGCGCGACGCGGCGCTTCAGGCCGGATTGCCCGGACAGCCTGGGCAGGCCGGTCCCGCCCTCGCCGAGCACCAGCACCGCTATCCGCTGGGCCCCAGCCTGGGCCAGTGCTGCGGCGGCGTGGTGATGCTGAGGTTCGTGCTGGTGCCCCAGGGCCGCATGGACATGCTGCGCGAGCGGCTGCAGCCGCCGCGCGACTGCGTGGCCCTGTTCGGCGCAGGCCACGTCGGCCATGCGCTGGTGCGCCTGCTGTGCAATCTTCCCTACCGCGTGATGTGGGTGGACAGCCGCGATTCGGTCTTCCCCGAGGAGGAGCACGAGCTCGTGCAGTGTGAATACTCCGATCCCGTGCAGTCCGCCGTGGCCGATCTGCCCACCGGCTCCCAGGTGCTGATCATGAGCTTCAGCCATGCCGAGGACCTGGAGGTGGTCGCCCAATGCCTGAGCCGCCAGCGCCAGCACGGCGACCTGCCCTATGTGGGCCTGATCGGCAGCGCCACCAAATGGGCCACCTTCCGGCGCAGGCTGCGCGAGCGCGGCTTCAGCGATGCGGAGCTGGACCATGTGACCTGCCCCATCGGCGTGCCCGGCATCAAGGGCAAGGAGCCTGAAGTGATCGCGGTGGCCGTGGCGGCGCAGCTGCTGCAGCGGCGCAGCGCCGCGCCCGCGCAGAATCAGGGAAATCTCTAGTGAATTGATATCGCGCAAGCCGGCTGGCTGTCGAAAAATTGCATACACTTTGTGTCTACGAAATGGTCGCAGCGGTGCACCGGCGGTATATCTACCGGGTGCGCGGCCTTTTTCTTCTGCTCAGAGCGCCCGCAGTGGTGAGCAGGTTGAACACCGGCGGCCCCCACGCTGCCAAGGTTGAGAGCTATGGAAAGCTACATTCTCGACTGGGCCAACCTGCTGTTGCGGTGGCTCCACGTCATTACGGCCATCGCCTGGGTCGGTTCCTCCTTCTATTTCGTCTTCCTCGACAGCAGCCTGACGCCGCCTGTCGATGACGACCTCAAGAAGCAGGGCGTCAGCGGCGAACTCTGGGCCGTGCACGGCGGTGGGTTCTACCACCCCGTCAAGTTCAATGTCTCCCCGCCCAAGCTGCCGGACCATCTGCACTGGTTCTACTGGGAAAGCTACACCACCTGGCTCAGCGGCTTTGCGCTGCTGACGGTGTCGTATCTGTGGAACGCCAAGATCTACCTCGTCAATCCGGCCGATCCCAACGCCATGGGCTCGGCTGCGGCCATTGCCTCGGCCCTGGCCTTCCTGGTCGTGTTCTGGCTGCTGTACGACGGCATCTGCCGCGTCTTCGGCCAGAAGAAGAACGGCGACGCCACGGTGGGCGCCATGGTGCTGGTGCTGGTGTGCATTGCGGCCTTCCTGGCCTGCCACATCTTCCCGGGCCAGGCCGCCTTCCTGCTGATGGGCGCCATGCTGGCGACCTCGATGAGCGCCAACGTGTTCTTCTGGATCATCCCCGGCCAGCGCACGGTGGTGAAGGCCCTTAAGGAAGGCCAGCCCGTGGACCCCATCCACGGCAAGCGCGGCAAGCAGCGCAGCGTGCACAACACGTACTTCACGCTGCCGGTGCTGTTCGCCATGCTGTCCAACCACTACGGCTGGCTGTACAGCCATGAGCTGAACTGGCTGGTGCTGATCCTGATGATGTTCGCGGGCGCTGCCATCCGCCAGTTCTTCGTGATGCGCCACGGCTTCAAGCTGGGCCGCAATGCCCATCCCTGGCCCTACGCCTTGGTGGGCGTGCTGGTGCTGATCGGCACGGCCGTCTGGCTCAAGCCTGCACCGGCGCCTGCCGCCGCCCCTGTGTCTGCGCCTGCCGCCGCCCCTGTGTCTGCGCCTGCCGCAGCCCCTGCAGCGGCTCCCGCCGCCGTGCAGGCGCCTGCTGGTGCCGAGCCCGCTGCGACGGCGGCGCCCGGTGCCGAAGCTGCTGCACCCGTTGCGGCCGCTGCTCCCGCCGCCGACGGCGCCGTGGGCTACGCCCAGATGGCGCCCTTCTTCCAGCAGCATTGCGTGGTCTGCCACGGTGCCGCCCTGCAGCAAAAGAATGTGCGCCTGGACTCGCCCGAGCAGGTCAAGGCCCACGCCCAGCAGATCTACCAGCAGGTGGTGCAACTGCGCAAGATGCCCTTTGGCAATCCGGGTGCCCTGAACGATGACGAGCGCAGCATGGTCAAGCGCTGGTACGAGTCTGGTGCATCGGTGAACTGATCGCTGGGCCGCGCCCAGACGCTGTCGGCGTTTGCTGTCAGCGTTCGGCGGCCAGCCACCAACCCGCAGCCTCGCAAGAGCCTGCGGGCTTTCTGTTTCAGGCCGGCCAGGCTGCTGCGGTGCCGTGCAGGGCCGGGCGCCGCGCTTCATCGCGCGGCGTGTGCAGCGCGATGGCGCCGCGGCCCGGCAGGCTTTGCGCCTTGGCCTGCTGCTTGGCCAGGGCCGCGAGGTTGGCGATGTCCTCGGGTGCCAGCACGCTGCCCGGCGCGACGCGCACCACGCCGATGGACAGCGTGGTGCAGGCAAAGAATCGCCGGATGCCGTGGCGGTCCTCGGCCCAGATGCCTCCGGCCTCGCGCGCCTGGTCGTCGAACAGCTGGCGCGCCTCGCTGGCGAAGGCGCCCACAATGCCTTCGCAGCGCCGCTGCCAGTCCTCGCTTTGCAGCAGCAGCATGAAGTCGTCCCCGCCCACATGGCCCACGAAGTCGCGCCGCGCATCGCAGTGCGCCACGGCCAGCCGCGCCACCAGGCGGATCATCTGGTCGCCGTGCCAGTAGCCGTAGTGGTCGTTGAAGGGCTTGAAGTGGTTGAGGTCGGCGTAGCAGGCCACGAAGCCGGCGCCGCTGTCCAGCAGTCGCCGCATGTGCAGGCTGATGGGGATGTTGCCGGGCAGGAAGGTCAGCGGGTTGGCATGGCGCGCGGCCTCGATGCGGGCCTCGGTCACGCGGCGCACCAGCTGCTCGCCCGTGCCCAGGCCCACATAGCGGCCGTTGTCGGTGACGATGAAGCCGTCGCTCAGGTAGCGCTGGTCCTGCGAGGTCAGGATGCCCACGAGCTGGTCCACATCGCAATCGAGCTCCACGATGCGCGGCTGCACGTTGGCAAAGGCCAGGCAGGGCTTGCGCCCGTGCACTTCGCGGAAGTACAGCGTGGCGTAGTGGTTCATGAACTGCTGGCGGTTGATGAGCGCCAGCGGCCGGCCGGCCTCCACGACGGCAATGGCATGCAGCTGCTGGCCGGCCTGGAACAGCTCGGCCACCTCGTCGTTGCTGGCCGTGGGCACCACGCAGGGCGCCTGCATCACCATCAGATTGCGCAGCACCCCCGGGCGTGCGCTGTGTCCCTGGTGGGGCAGCACGGCCACGCGCGGGTCCTGCGCCACGCTGCGCGCCTGCGTGCTGATCTGGGGCTGGGCGGTTTCTGCAGGGCGGCCCAGCAGCCAGCCCTGGCCATACGGAATGCCCAGGTCGCGCAGGGTGCGCAGCTCGTCCTCGGTCTCTATGCCTTCGGCGATCAGCGTGGTGCCGAAGACCTCGGCAATGCCCTTGATGGCCTGCAGCAGCTGCAGCGTGGCCGGGCGCTGCTCGATCTGGTGGATGAAGTACTTGTCGATCTTGACGAAGTCGGGCTTGGCCTCGGACCACAGGCGCAGGCTGGAGCGGCCGTCGCCAAAGTCATCCAGCGCCAGGCGCGCGCCCGTGGCATGCACGGCCTTCACGGCGGCGCAGACGGCGGGCATGTCGGTCACATGGTCGTGTTCGGTGATCTCCACCACCAGGGAGCGGGCCTGCACGCCGAAGCTGCGCACCGTGTCCCCGACCATGCCGGGGCCGCAGACCCCCACGGCCTGCACCAGCGCCTGGGCGCTGAGGTTGACGAACAGCCGGCCCGGCGCACTCTGCCGGCCCCAGTCCTGCAGCGCCACGCAGACCGCCAGCAGCTCGAATTCCCGAAGAATGCCCTCGGCCGCTGCGCCCTTGAGCAGGGCATCGGGCGTGTGCAGCGGCGTTCCATGGGGGCCGCGGATCAGCGCCTCATGCGCATAGATGCTGGCGCTGCGCAGATCGGCCAGCGGCTGGAAGACGCAGTACAGGCCGCCCGCGCGCATGAGCTGCGCCACGGGGCCTGCGCCGGACCGCACGGCGGCGGAGAGCACGGCCGCGGCAGCGGGCAGGCTGGCGAGCATCTGGGGATCGATCATGGGCTCAACTTTTCAGTTGGATACATTACGTTTCACTGGTGACATTCTTGTGACAAGTATGCCGCCTGCGGACCGGTGTGCTGGCGGCGGATTGACATGGCTCAAAACGCGGCGGGAGCAAAGCCGGCAAAGTTGCATGCATGTTCGCCCTGTCTTCCTTGCAAGCTTTCGCCTTCGCGCCGGGTTCCGCCCAGGTGTTGGCCGCGGGTACCTGGCTCAGGCTGCGTCGGCAGTCGCCGGATACGGTGATGTATCTGGAGCGCGGTCGCGTGCTCCTGGGCATAGGCCAGGGTGGGCAGATGCGCCACCAGCTCGGTGTCGTGGAGGGGCCTGCCTGGCTGGATGCGGCCTTTGTGCTGCAGCGGCGCGGCAGCAGCCTGGACATGCTGGCCGACAGCGATGTCCGCGTGCAGCAACTTCCCCAGACCGACTTCCTGAAGGCCGTCTCGCAGCTGCCGTCGCCCGCCCAGCAACTGCTGCAGGACATGGCCCAGGCCTACTGCGCGCAGACCGAGCTGGCGGTGAGCCGCCTGTCCAAGGACGCCGAGGCGCGCTGCGCCCAGTGGCTGCTGCGCCATGCCATGCCGCACGAGGCTGGTGGCCTGCGCGTGACGCTGCACTTGCGCAAGCGGCTGATCGCCGCCCAGCTCGGCATTGCGCCCGAGACCTTCTCGCGCGTGCTGCGCCAGTTGCGTGAGCACGGGCTCATCGCGGGCCGGGGCAATGTCATCGATCTGCCCAAGCCGGCGGCCCTCGAAGTGCTTGCAGTAGGCTGATTCCCACGCCGCTGACGGGTGCCGGCCTGCAAGCGCCGGGCCTTGCGGGGCGGGGTATCCACTGGTTCGCGGGTTCCACCCAGTGGGACGGCTTTCGGGCCTGCATATATTGATGGCGTCATGTCACTGGACGCCCGCCGATCTCCCTTTTTCCAGGCACTGCTGGCATCCCAGGATGCTCCGCAGCTGCCGGATTCACCCTCGCGGCCGCGCGCGGCCACAGGCTGGGGCGCCATGCGCTGCACGGTGCTGGCGCTGGCCGCTGCGGCCGTGCTGCTGGCGGGCCTTGGCAGTGCCTGGTGGGTCTCGCACAACATGCGCCAGCAGACGCTGGAGCGCGCCATGGCCCGGCAGGCCGACGAGGTCGATACCGTGGCGCGCATGCTGGCCGCGCGGCTGGAGCAGCAGCAGCGCCTGCTGTGGGTGCTGGCCCAGGGCATTGCCGACCAGGGCAGCGACCCGAGCCGGCTGATGGGCGAGATGCTGCGCGGAGACGCATCCGTGCGGCTGTTCGACACCCTGCAACTGGCCGACGCGCGTGGCCAGTTGCAGCTCAGCCTGCGCGGCGGCCGTTCCGAGCCCCTGGTCGATCTGGACGAAGGCGTGCGCGACGTGATGCGGCGCAGTCTCGCCGATGGCCGGCCCGTGGTCTCCACCATGGTGCGCAAGGGGGCTGATCCCGGAATGATGGAGTTGCTGTACGCCGTGCCGCTGCGCACCGGCAACGGCACGGTCAGCGGCGTGCTGTCGGCCGGCGTGCGCATGTCCGCCCAGGCCCTGCTGCCGCCCAGCATCGATCCTTCGCGCTCCGGCGGGCGCCTGCTGGTCATGCAGCGCGACGGGCAGATCCTGGCCCATTCCGACCCCTCGCGCTGGTCGGCACGCGCCGAGGCCGAGCCCGGCCTGGGCGCGGACTGGCTGCAGGACCCCGCGGCCGGCGCAGTGCAGGTGGGCCCCGACACCCAGCGGCGCGCGGGCTACCTGGTGACGACGGCAGGCATGCCGCTGCCGCAGTGGCTGGTGGTCAGGATCACCCCCGAGGAAGCCATCGCACCCAGCCTGGCGCCGCGCGTGCTGTGGTGGCTGCTGGCCGCCGTGGCCGGTGTCGCTGGCCTGCTGGTCCTGCTGCTGATCCTGGTCACCGAGCCCATGGCGGCCCTGCACCGCACTGCACGCCAATGGCTGGCGAGCCAGGGAAGGCTCATGGCCGAGGAGCCCGATCCTGCGCCCGAACCCGAGCCGGGCCATGCCGAGGAAGGCGGCTGGCGCATGCCCTGGACCCATGCCTGGGGCGAAGCCTCCACGCTGTGGCAGGCCCTGCATCGCCTGGGGCAGATGGGGCAGGAGCAGGCGCACGAGGTCGGCCGGCTGCAACTGCAACTGCAGACGCTGATGGACTACGCGCCCGTGGGCCTGGTGGTCACGCGGTCGGCGCATCTGGAGCTGGTGGGCCTGCAGGCCGCGCGCATGCTCGGCTACCCGCCGCGCGAGCTGCAGGGGCAGGCGATACGCCAGCTGTGCGCCTCCGACGCGGCGCACATCCAATTGCTGGAGCGCGTGCGCAAGGGCCTGGACATGTACGGCCAGTTCGACAGCGAGCAGTGCTTTGTCCGCAAGGACGGCCGCCCCATCTGGGTGCGCCTGCACGGCCAGAGCCTGCAGCGCCTGCAGCGCGGCCTGGAGCCGCGCGCCGTGGTGCCGGCAGACCCCACCCTGGTCTGGGTGGTCGAGGACGTGACCATGCAGCGACTGGTGCGCGAGCAGCCGGGCTGGAAGGCCATGCACGATCCGCTGACCCTGCTGCCCAACCGCGAGGCCTTTGCCATGCGCCTGCATGAGTGGCTGCAGGAATGCAGTGCCGCCCAGCGCCTGCCGGCCGAGGCGCTGCAGCAGGGTGAATCCGCCCTGCAGCACAGCGACAACACCTCCGTCGCCACGGTGGAGGAGGCGCAAGAGGCGGAGGAAGAGGCGGTGGAGGAGACCGTCGGCCTGCAGCAGCATGGCGTGATCCTGTTCCTGGACCTGGACCACTTCGCCCACGTCAACCAGCAGGGCGGCCATGCGGCGGGCGACGAGGTGCTGTGCCACATGGCCCGGCTGATCGACAGCGTGGTCCGGCCGCTGGGCTGGGTGGCGCGCCTGGGCGGTGATGAATTCGCCGTGCTGCTGGCGGGCACCTCGGCGGAGCAGGGCATGCTGCTGGCGCAAAGCCTGTGCATGGCCGTGCAGGACTGGGAGGGCGCCCATGAGGGGCAGCGCTACCTGATGGGTGTCAGCGTCGGCATGGTGGTGCTCGATGCCCGCCAGCACACGGTCAGCAGCGCGCTGCGCTCGGCCGACATGGCCTGCTATGCGGCCAAGCGCAAGGGCCGCAACCGCGTCGAGGTGCTGGAGGCCGCCTGAGCGCCGCGGCCGTGCCTCACTCGAAGGATTCGCTGAAGCGCCGCAGTCCCTCGGGATCGATCAGTGTCAATGCGCCATAGGAGACGCGGACCGCTCCGATGTCCTCCAGCTCCCCCAGGGTGCGATTGACGATCTGGCGCGACACGCCGGCCAGGCTGGCCAACTCCTCCTGCGACATGCCCAGGTGCCGGTTGCCGGTGTCCGGATACAGCCTCGAATCGGTCAGCTCCGAGATGCAGTGCGCCACATGGCGGCTGGAATGGTGCAGCCGCGCATGCTCGCAGCGGCCGATGAACTGGCCCAGGCGCGCATTGAGCTGGTCCAGCAGGAAGCGGTTGAAGCCGAGGCTGCGCTCCAGCAGCCAGTGAAAGGTGCTGGCCGGCATCAGTGCCACCAGCGTATCCTCGATCGCCGTCGCGTCGAACGGCCAGCATTCGTGCTTGAGCAGTGTGCCCTCGCCGAACCAGCAACCCGGGGTAAAGGTGGCCAGCGTGGTGCTGCGCCCGGTAGGCGACAGCGCATGGATCTTGACCGCTCCCTGGACGACGCCGGCCCAGTGGCCGGCCCGGTGCGTCTTGTGGCAAAGCGGGGTGCCGGCCGGGATGTGCCGCAACAGCACCTCCTGCCGCAACCTGAGCAGGTGGGCCCTGCTCAGGTGGGGCGCAAAGGGCGCGGACTTGAGGACGGCGTTGATCGTGGGCGGCTGCATGGTGCTTGATGCAAATCTTCAATGAAAGTCTGCTGCTTCATTGCATGAATTGGCACGCTGCAAACCCTGATCACCGGCCCCTGGACGCCTGCGGGACTTCGCGCAAGGCGCAACTCAATCGTTGCGCGAGACCGGAGCAGGCCCGGCCTTGGTGCCCGCCGGACCGGCACTGAAATCGGTCAGGAAGGCCGCCTCCCGGCTCTGGCCCGTTCCGGCCTGGCTCCAGTCGCACACTCCCGCCGCAAACACTGCGGCAAGGCGCGTTTGCTGGGCCGGGCTGAAGGTGATGCCGGCGTACTCCGGGCTGGTGAACGAAAGGGGCTTGAGCTGGCACTGGTAGATGTCCTCCGCGAGCGGACCTCCGGCCACCTGGCGTGGCGACAGGGTCGGCTTGAGGGGACAGGCTGGGTCGTCCAGGGCCAGGACTTTGTCCAGATCCGAAGGGACGGCTCCCGTTGCGGCGATGCATCCATCCCTGACATCCGAAGGCCTGTTGCGCACCACTTTCTGTGCCAGCGCAGCGCCGGTGGTGTCGCGCTCCACGGCGGTCAGCCAGCGGTCCATCATGACAAAGGCCTCGCGTCGCATGGCCGGAGCGATCAGCAGCGGGACCATGCCCTTGCTGGCGCGGATCACATGGTTGTCATGGTGGCCGTTGGCGGCATCCAGCCTTGCGCGTTGCTGCAGGCTGCGCCAGGTCATGTGGATGTCGCTGCCGCCCTCGGGCCGCAAGTCAATGATGGCCACCTGGGACAGGTTCCTGCCGTTGCTGGTGAGGCCACTGCTGTAGAGCCTGGGCAGCAGGCTGGCCACGGCCCGCTCGCGGGCTGCCGGCCGGGACGCAGTGCCTCCGGTCCAGTCCATGTCGTTGGTGTAGCTGCCGATGCCTTCGTTGAGCTGCACGAAAGCCTCCGCGTCGATGGCGCCCGACTGCAGTGCCTTGAGTCCGTACTGCAGGCCCGTGTTGTCATACGGCAGCTGCGGCTTGGTGTGGCCGTCGGTGTCCTTGAACGTCCCGAACACTGGGACCAGCATGTCGTGGATCGAGCAGCGCACGCCCTGGCCGCGTGTGCGCGGGTCGTAGACGATGGAGGCGGGAAAGCCCACGCCGCAGTTGTCGGGCAGCCGGGGGTTCTGGGGGGCGATGAAGCTCCCTACCCATTTGTCGCAGTAGCTGGCCGGATGGCCATTGATGGCGGCCTTCGCGGTGTCGCTCAGTGCCTGTCCTGCGGCCGTCCTGTAGTAGCTGGACAGCAGGCCGCAGTCGCGTGTTTCCATCCAGGTGGACACCGCATCGGGATAGCTCAGCCCCGTCTGTATGCCCTGCAGCAGACCCGGCATGGCGGAGGCGATCACTGTCTGCATCATGGAGCCACCCGAGTCGCCGTCGCCCATGGTGTAGCGCACTTCGCCGTAGTTCTCGATCAGATGCTCCTTGATGCGCATCATGTTCTCGGCGGCCAGCAACTCGTTGTTGTTGTGCAGGTGGTTGGTCAGCATGGCTTTCACGACCATGTGGCCTGCCGCGAGCGCGTTGGGGTCGAACGGCAGGCTGCCGCTGAACTGGTCGAGGAGGTTGACCGCCGGCTCCTGGAAGCGATTGCCGGAAGCGGCTGCGCCGAATCGCCACAGCACCTTGCCGTTCCATCCCTTTTGCGGCTCCCAGGGAGTCCAGGCCTGCGCGGGGTCATGGTAGGCCAGGATCTGGAAGGTGCCGCGGCCCATGACGCCAGTTTCCATGCGCAGCAGGTGCTTGACCGTATCTCCGCGGTCGTTGGTGAAGTCGGCGATCTCGCTGTCGGCCGGGCGCTGCGATGGGTCGTAGGCCACATGGCAGGGCGTGGCGCCTGCCGGACCCATCGTGCAGGCGCTGCCTTGCCTGGCCTTGGGCATGTAGTAGTAGGTGTACTGGGTCCTGGTATTGCACTGGACATCCACCGGATCGGTATCGAGACCGCTGACGCGCGTGGTCACGGTCGCCGACAGTGCCGTGCCGGGCACGGAAACGGTGGCTTGCGCGCCATTGCGCGTGGCGCAGATCCACGGCGCGGTCTGCGGCCCGGCGAAGATGGGATCGCCCCGGCCATGGTTGGTGATGTCCAGCCGTGCCCTCGCGCTGCCGGCCGCCGTGGCGGTGAGGGTGTTGGCGCCCACCTTCAATCCCTCGACCCGGCCCAGAATCCGGCCATTGGCGCGCAGGGCGAACCGGGCGGTGACATCCGTGCCATTGAGCGCCACCTTCAGTGCACCGGGCGGGCTGCCCTTGGGCAGCACAATTTCAATATAGGCATTGCCGTCGCTGATCATGTCGGCCCGGTTGGACAGGCTGCGTATCTCGATGACACCCAGGCCTGAGTCACCGCTGCCGCCGCAGGCGGTCAGCACACTGGCGAGCGTGGCTGCGGCCACCATGCCCGAAAAAGGGGTTGGCTGTTTCATCGTCTTGTCTCCTGCAATCCACTTCCTTTTGAAGCGATTTCATTGAATCACGCTAACAGTCTGCAAGTCTGTATAGGTTTGGACAATGGTTTGCCGGCGACTGGCTCGCATATTGCATGTGCTGCGTGCACAAGTGTTTAACCGCCCCTGCCCAGGGCATTCTTGGTGCTTGTATCTAGCTGGCGGGGGTCATGGCTGGGTTACGCTGCGGGCTCCCCATGACCTGCGGCGCGTCCCCGGCGCGACCGCTCTTTTTTTCGCTGATTGCTTCGCTACATGCGCGACCAGGCCCTGTTCGACAAGATTGATCTGCACCTGATACGGGTGCTGCACACGGTGCTGACCGAGCGCAGCGTCTCGCGTGCCGCATTGCGCCTGGGCATGCACCAGCCGGCGGTGTCCGCCGCGCTCAAGCGCCTGCGCGACCTGGCCGGCGATTCGCTGCTGGTGCGCTCGGGCGCGCACATGCAGCCCACCGAGGCCGGGCTGCGCATGGTGCAGCCGGCCGCCGACATCCTGCGCGCGGCCGAGGGCCTGTTCAGCGATGCACGGCATTTCGATCCTCGCACCTCCACGCGCACCTTCCGCATCGCCGCCAGCGACTACCTGGACCCGCTGTTCCTGCCGCGCCTGGTGGCCCATCTCAAGACCGAGGCGCCCGGCTGCCCCGTGGACATCCTGGCCCTCAACGGCGACGCGCACTACGAGGTGCAGCTGGCCCAGGGCGATGTGGACGTGGTGATCGGCAACTGGCCCGAGCCGCCGCAGGGCCTGCACATGGCCAGCCTGTTCGAGGACGAGGTGGTCTGCCTGGTCAGCCCCCAGCACCCGGCCGTGCGCCGAGGCTGGGACGTGGCCCAGTGGCTGGAGGCCGAGCACATCGCGCCCACGCCCACCTACCCGGGCGCGCGCGGCGTGATCGACGACCAGCTGTCCCGCATGGGCCTGCAGCGCCAGGTGGCGGCGCGCTGCGCGCATTTCAGCCTGATCCCCGACATCGTGGCCACCAGCTTGCTGGTGCTGACCACGGGGCGGCTGTTCTGCGAGCGCTTCAGCCAGCGCCTGCCCCTGGTGATCCTGCCCTGCCCGGTGGAGTTTGCGCCGCTGGTGTACTACCAGCTGTGGCACGCCCGCACGCACATGGGCGCCTCCACGCGCTGGCTGCGCGACGCCGTGCGGCATGTGGCCCTGATGTCCCGTGCCCGCTAGGCGATGGCGGCAGGAACCGCCTTTTTGGTGAACAAAGTGGTGGTCGATATGAGGGCCGCCGAGGCGGTTTCAAGGACTTGTGTTCCAGTTTGTTGCAGAAATTGAAAGACAATCCCAGCCATGAATCCCCCCGATACAGTCCCCCTGCCAGCCGCCGCACCGCCCCGGCTGCAGCTGACAGGCATCACCAAGCGCTATCCGGCGGTGGTGGCCAACAACGGTATTTCGCTGACCGTGGGCGCCGGCGAAGTGCATGCCATCCTGGGTGAGAACGGTGCCGGCAAGTCCACGCTGATGAAGATCATCTACGGCGCCGTCAAGCCCGACGAAGGCCGCATCGAGGTCGATGGCAAGCCGGTCCACATCCGCAATCCGCAGGAGGCGCGCCAGCTGGGCATCGCCATGGTGTTCCAGCATTTCAGCCTGTTCGACACGCTGTCCGTGGCCGAGAACGTCTGGCTGGGCCTGGACAAGAGCCTGCCGCTGGCCGAGGTGGTGAAGCGCATCGAGTCCACGGCGCATGACTACGGGCTGGAGGTCGATCCCCACCGCCCCGTGCACACGCTGAGCGTGGGCGAGATGCAGCGCGTGGAAATCATCCGCGCCCTGCTCACGCACCCGCGCGTGCTCATTCTTGACGAGCCCACCTCGGTGCTCACGCCGCAGGCGGTGGAGAAGCTCTTCGTCGTGCTGCGCCGCCTGGCGTCCGAGGGCTGCTCCATCCTCTACATCAGCCACAAGCTGCACGAGATCCGTTCGCTGTGCACGGCCTGTACCGTGCTGCGCGGCGGGCAGGTGACGGGCGTGTGCAACCCGGCCGTGGAGAGCAATGCCTCGCTGTCGCGGCTGATGATCGGCTCGGAGCCGCCCGAGCTCACGCACCGCGAATCCCAGGTCGGCGCCAGCGTGCTGCGCGTGCAGGGCCTGGCGCTGCCGCGCTCGGAGCCCTTCGGCGTGGACCTGCATGGCATCCAGCTCGATGTGCGCGCGGGCGAAGTCGTGGGCATCGCCGGTGTCTCGGGCAATGGCCAGAAGGAATTGCTGTACGCCCTGTCCGGCGAGGACACGCGCGCAGCGCCCGAGATGGTGCAGATTGCCGGCCGGGAGGCGGGGCGCCTGGGCCCCGGCCGGCGCCGTGCGCTGGGCCTGCACTTCGTGCCGGAGGAGCGTCTTGGCCGTGGCGCCGTGCCCAGCATGGGCCTGGCGCACAACCTGCTGCTGACGCGCAAGACCGCGCTGGGCGCGGGCGGCTGGATCCGCATGGGCCAGTTGCAGGAGCAGGCGCGCGCCATCATCGCGCGCTTCAACGTCAAGGCCGGTGGCCCCAACGCGGCGGCGCAGTCGCTGTCGGGCGGCAACCTGCAGAAATTCATCGTGGGCCGCGAGATCGATGCCAGGCCCAAGCTGCTCATCATCTCCCAGCCTACCTGGGGGGTGGACGTGGGGGCGGCCGCGCAGATCCGCGGCGCCATCCTGCAATTGCGTGACGAAGGCTGCGCCGTGCTCGTGCTCAGCGAGGAGTTGGACGAATTGTTTGAAATATGTGACCGCCTGCATGTGGTGGCCAAGGGCCGGCTGTCGCCCTCGGTGGCGCGGGCCGATGCCACCGTGCAGCAGATCGGCGAGTGGATGAGCGGCCTGTGGGACGGTGCTGCCGCCCCGAACGCCGCCCAGAATGCCGCCAGGGGAGGCGCCCATGTTCAAGCTTGAGCAACGCCCCCAGGCCTCGAAGCTGTGGACCTACGGTTCGCCCGTGCTGGCGCTGGCCATCACCGTGCTGATCGGTGTGTGCCTGTTCGTGATGCTGGGCAAGGACCCGGTGCGAGGCCTGCAGGCCTTCTTCTGGGACCCCGTCAAGTCCACCTATGCGCTGGGCGAGCTGGCCGTCAAGGCCACGCCGCTGCTGCTGATCGCGCTGGGGCTGGCCGTGTGCTTTCGCTCCAATGTCTGGAACATCGGTGCCGAAGGCCAGTTCGTGATCGGCGCCGTGGCCGCAGGCGGCGTGGCGCTGCTGGCGGACAAGACCACGGGGCCGTGGATCGTGCCCGCCATCCTGGTGGCCGGCATGCTGGGCGGCATGGTCTGGGCCGGCATCGTGGCCCTGCTGCGCGACCGCTTCAACGCCAATGAAATCCTGGTCAGCCTGATGCTGGTCTACGTGGCCACCCTGGTGCTGGGCTTTCTGGTCTACGGGCCGTGGAAGGACCCCATGGGCTACAACTTCCCGCAGACCAAGACCTTCGAGCGCGTCACGCAGATCCCCAAGCTCATGCAGGGCATGCGCACCAACATCGGGCTGCTGCTGGCGCTGGCTGCGGCGGCCATGCTGTGGGTCTTCCTGTTCCGCACCCGTGCCGGCTTTGCGCTGCAGGTCGGTGGCCTGGCCCCGGCCGCTGCGCGCTACGCGGGCTTTTCCTCGCGCCGCGCGCTGTGGACGGCGCTGCTGATCTCGGGCGCCGCCGCCGGCCTGGCCGGTGCGCTGGAGGTGGCCGGCCCGCTGGGCCAGCTCACGCCCTATGTCCCGGCCGGCTACGGCTTCGCCGCCATCATCGTGGCCTTCGTCGGCCGCCTGCATCCCGTGGGCATGATCTTTTCCGCGATTCTCATGAGCATGTTCTATATCGGGGGCGAACTCGCCCAGTCGCGCCTGGGCCTGCCCAAGGCGCTGACCGGCGTGTTCCAGGGCCTGCTGCTGTTCACGCTGCTGGCCTGCGACACGCTGGTGGCCTACCGCGTGCGCTGGGTGTCCCGCACGCCCGTGGTCCCGCCCGCAACGGCGCCTGCCGTCAAGGAGGCCCGCTGATGGAATCCTATGCACTGCTGCTGGGCTCCACGCTCAGCGCCGGCACCGTGCTGGCGCTGGCCGCGCTGGGCCTGCTGATCAATGAAAAGGCCGGCATCGTCAACCTGGGTGCCGAGGGGATGATGCTGTGCGCCGCCATTGCGGGCTTTGCCGCCGTGGTCCACACGGGCAGCACCACCGTGGGCTTTCTGGCCGGCATGGGTGCGGGCGCGCTGCTGGCCGCCATCTTCGGCGTGCTGGTGATCTGGCTGAACACCAACCAGTACGCGACGGGGCTGGCCCTGTCGCTGTTCGGCACGGGCTTCTCGGCCTTCCTGGGCCTGGGCTATGTGCAGGCGCGCCTGCCCGAGCTGCCCAAGTTCGCCGTGCCCTGGCTGTCCGACCTGCCCGTGGTGGGCACGGCGCTGTTCCGCCTGCACCCGCTGGTCTATGGGGCCGTAGTCATTGCGGCGGCCCTGGTCTGGTTCCTCTACCGCACGCGGGCCGGCCTGGTGCTGCGCGCCGTGGGTGAGTCGCCCCAGTCGGCCCATGCGCTGGGCTACCCGGTGCGCCGCATCCGCCTGGCGGCCGTGGTGTTCGGCGGCGCCATGTGCGGGCTGGCCGGCGCCTACATCTCCACCGTCTACACGCCGCTGTGGGTGGAGGGCATGGTGTCGGGCCGGGGCTGGATCGCGCTGGCGCTGACCACCTTTGCCACCTGGCGCCCTGCGCGCGTGCTGCTGGGCGCCTACCTGTTTGGCGGCGTGACCATGCTGCAGTTCCACCTGCAGGCCACGGGCGTGCAGGTGGCCAGCCAGCTGCTGTCCATGCTGCCCTACCTGGCGACCATCGTCGTGCTGGTGCTGATCTCGCGCAATCCGGCCTGGATCCGTGCCAACATGCCGGCCTCGCTGGGCAAGCCCTTCTATCCGGGCTCCTGACGCTTTCATTTTTTCTCTCTCCCTCCAGAACCACAAAAGGACAAACGCATGCCCGCTTTGCGCGAACGCACCCTGAAACCTGGCCTGAAAAGCACGCTTGTGAAGATGATCGGCCTGTCGGCCATCTCGGTGGCGGCCCTGACCGCCTGCGGCAAGAAGGAAGAGGCCGCAGCGCCTGCTCCCGCTGCCGCGCCTGCCGCCCAGGCGCCGGCCGAGAAGCTCAAGATCGGCTTCATGTACGTCAGCCCCATCGGCGATGGCGGCTGGACCTTCCAGCACGAGCTGGGCCGCAAGGCCATCCAGGAGAAGTTCGGCGACAAGGTGGAAACCTCCTTCGTCGAAAGCGTGCCCGAGAGCGCCGATGCCGAGCGCGTGATGCGCGACATGGCCGGCCAGGGCAACAAGCTGATCTTCGCGACCAGCTTCGGCTACCAGGAGTTCGTGCAGAAGGTCGCGGCCGACCTCAAGGACGTGAAGTTCGAGCACGCCACCGGCTACAAGAACGCCGACAACGTGGCCACCTACGACACCAAGACCTTCGAGGGCGCCTACCTGGCCGGCATCGTGGCCGGTGGCATGACCAAGACCAAGACCATCGGCGTCGTGGCCTCGGTGCCGATTCCTGAAGTGGTGCGCAACATCAACAGCTTCGTGCTGGGCGCGCAAAGCGTCGATCCCTCGATCAAGGCCAAGGTGGTCTGGGTGAACGAATGGTTCGCCCCGCCCAAGGAGTCCGAGGCCGCCACCTCGCTGATCAACGGCGGCGTGGACGTGCTCTACCAGAACACCAACTCCCCGGCCGTGCTCAAGACGGCCGAGGAACGCGGTGCGCGCGCCTTCGGCAAGGACGGCGACATGAGCGCCTTCGCGCCCAAGGCCCACCTGGGCTCGGCCGTGATCGACTGGACGCCCTACTACAGCAAGGTCACCCAGGACACGCTGGACGGCAAGTGGCAGGGCGGCTCGTTCTGGTGGGGCGTGAAGGAAGGCGCCATCGACCTCGTGAAGATCGCCGACGACGTGCCCCAGGACATCAAGGACAAGGTCGCCAAGGCACGCGACGGCTTGAAGGACGGCAGCTTCGCCGTCTGGACCGGCCCCATCAAGGACAACACCGGCAAGGAAGTGCTGACGGCAGGCCAGGTCGGCGATCTGGGCTTCATGACCAGCATCAACTTCTTCGTCAACGGCGTCGAAGGCAAGGTGCCGGGCGCCAAGTGATCCGGCGGCAGTCCATGCACCAAGGGCCCTTCGGGGCCTTTTTTTCTGCCGCGATCCGCCAGACGGGTCCGCCCTATGCACCACGATTGTGCAAAGCCCCCAAAATGTGGTTTTCCCGCATGCCTGGTGGCTCTGGCGCAGCCGGCTGGCGCCATTCTTGCTTTATTCTCGGGACCCATCGCGGCGGGTCTGCGCCCCTGCGGACACCGCCTTCTTCCTGCCTGCCGCAGGACCACTTGAGGAAACTTCGATGACTGATCTTCACAAACGCTCCCTGATCAAGGTGGCAGCGCTGTCGGCCGTGGCCGCCGCCGCGCTGGCCGGCTGTGGCAAGAAGGAGGAGGCCGCGCCTGCGCCCGCTCCCGTTGCCGAGGCCCCTGCTGCCGCTGCAACCGAGCCTTTGAAGATCGCCTTCGCCTACGTGGGCCCCGTCGGTGACGGCGGCTACACCTTTGCCCACGACCAGGGCCGCCTGGCGCTGGAGAAGGAATTCGGCGACAAGATCAAGACCTCCTATGTGGAGAGCGTGCCCGAGGGCGCCGACGCCGAGCGCGTGCTGCGCGACATGGCCGCCAACGGCAACAAGCTGGTCTTCGGCACCACCTTCGGCTACATGGAGCCCATCCAGAAGATCGCTCCCGACTTCCCCGATGTGAAGTTCGAGCACGCCACCGGCTACAAGACCGCCGCCAACGTCAGCACCTACGACAGCCGCACCTACGAAGGCGCCTACCTGGCCGGCATCATCGCGGGCTCCATGACCAAGTCCAATGTGCTGGGCGTAGTCGGCTCCGTGCCGATTCCCGAAGTGCTGCGCAACATCAACAGCTTCACGCTGGGCGCGCAGTCCATGAACCCCAAGATCAAGACCAAGGTGGTCTGGGTCAACGAGTGGTTCGCACCCCCGAAGGAAACCGAGGCTGCGACTTCGCTGATCAACGGCGGCGCCGACATCCTGTTCCAGAACACCGACTCCGCCGCCGTGCTCAAGACGGCCGAGGAAAAGGGCAAGCGCGCCTTCGGCTGGGACTCCGACATGACGGCCTACGGCCCCAAGGCCCACCTGGGCTCGGCCATCATCAACTGGACGCCCTACTACACCAAGACCGTGCGCGAGATGCTGGACGGCAAGTGGAGCAGCCAGCAGACCTGGTGGGGCGTGAAGGAAGGCGCGATCGACATCGTCTCGCTGGCCGATGACGTGCCCGCTGAAGCCAAGGCGAAGATCGAAGAGGTCAAGAAGGGCCTGAAGGACGGCACCTTCCACATCTGGAAGGGCCCGATCGCAGGCCAGGACGGCAAGGAACTGCTGGCCGCCGACGCCGTGGCCGAGGACAAGTTCCTCACGGGCATCAACTTCTACGTCAAGGGCGTGGAAGGCAAGGTGCCGGGCCAGGACAGCAAGTAAGACAGACGCCAGGCCACCCGGCGCAGGCCGGGTTGCCTGCTGCCGCCAGGGCCGCCTTCGGGCGGCCTTGGCGTTCATGCGCCGCACAGGTGCTGTACCTGTGCTGCGCATCGAGTGGGTTTATGCTCGCTCCCAGCCGCGGCCTGCCCGCCGCCGCGGCACAGACAGACAGCAAGAGATTCCCCCCATGATCGAAAACTCCCTCTGGCATCCCGTGGCCCAGGCCCACGAAGTTGTCGATGCGCCGCTGGGCGTGCAACTGCTGGACCAGCCCCTGGTGCTGTGGCGCGATCCGCAAGGCCTGGTCCGCGTCTTCGTGGACCGCTGCCCGCACCGTGGCGCACGCCTGTCCATGGGCCGTGTCGAAAACGGCCACCTTGAATGCCCCTACCACGGCTGGCAGTTCGCCGACAGCGGCCAGTGCGTCAAGGTGCCGGCCCTGCCCAGCTTCACGCCCCCGCCCTCGCAATGCGTGAAGGCCTTCGAGGCACAGGAAGCCTACGGCCTGGTCTGGGTGCGGCTGGCCAAGGGCGAGGAGCTCTCGGCTGCTCCGGCCCTGGCGGCACTTCCAGCCTTTGAAGCCGAGGCGGACGCGCACCTGCGCAAGCTCAACTGCGGCCCCTATGACGTGGCCGCCAGCGCGCCGCGCATCATCGAGAACTTCCTGGACATGTCGCACTTCGGCTTTGTCCACGAAGGCTGGCTGGGCAGCCGCGATGCCACGGCCATCGAAGCCTATGCCGTGGAGACCACGGCCACGGGCGTGCTGGCTACGGGCTGCAAGGCCGTGCAGCCGCAGTCCAACCTGCACTCCACCAGCGCGGCCGAAGTCGAATACACCTACGAAGTCACGGCGCCCTATGCCGCCGTGCTGACCAAGCTGCCCGAGTCCGGCACCACCCGGGCCGGCTGGCGCGAGTCCATCGCCCTGTTCATCTGCCCCGTCACGCCCGAGACCAGCCGCGTCTGGTTCCGCCTTGCCGTGGCAGACTTCGATTCGCCCGACGCACAGCTGCAGGAATTCCAGCACACCATCTTCTGCCAGGACCAGCCCGTGTTGGAGTCGCAGCAGCCCAAGTGCCTGCCGCTGGACCCGCGCGCCGAAATGCACTCTGCGGCCGACCGCATGTCGTCCGCCTACCGCCGCTACCTCCGGGCCAGCGGCATCACCTTTGGAGTCTGCTGATGCACACCGTACCCGCCGTGGATGCCGCGCATCTGCCCCAATTGCTCAAGGCCATGCCCAAGGCCGAGCTGCACATGCACATCGAAGGCTCGCTGGAGCCCGAACTGATCTTCGCGCTGGCCCAGCGCAACGGCGTGAAGCTGCCCTATGCCAGCGTGGAAGACCTGCGCCGCGCCTATGCCTTCACCGATCTGCAGAGCTTTCTGGACATCTACTACGCCGGTGCCAGCGTGCTGCTGTACGAGCAGGATTTCTACGACATGGGCCGCGCCTACCTGACGCGCGCCGCGCAGGACAACGTGGTCCATGCCGAGATCTTCTTCGACCCCCAGACCCACACCCAGCGTGGCGTGGGCATGGAGACCGTGATCAACGGCCTGTACCGCGCCTGCCGCGATGCGGAGATAGACCAGGGCATCTCGTCGGCGCTGATCCTGAGCTTTCTGCGCCACCTCAGCGAAGAGGACGCCTTCGCCACGCTGGAGGCCGCGCTGCCGCTGCGCGACCGCTTCATCGGCGTAGGGCTGGACAGCAGCGAGGTCGGCAACTCGCCCGAGAAGTTCGCCCGCGTGTTCGCGCGCTGCCGCGAGCTGGGCCTGCACCTGGTCGCGCATGCGGGCGAGGAGGGACCTCCCGCCTATATCTGGGGCGCGCTGGACGTGCTGCATTCCGAGCGCATAGACCACGGCGTGCAGGCCGCGCGCGACGAGGCCCTGATGCAGCGCCTGGTCCGCGACGGCGTGCCGCTGACCGTGTGCCCGCTGTCCAACCTCAAGCTGTGCGTGGTGTCCGACCTGGCCCAGCACAACCTGCCCCAGCTCTTGGAGGCAGGGCTCAAGGTCACGGTCAATTCCGATGATCCGGCGTACTTCGGCGGCTATGTGAACGAGAACTACCTGCAGCTGTTCGCCGCCACCGGCATGAACTCGCAGCAGGCCTGGCAGCTGGCGGTCAACAGTTTTGACGCCAGCTTCGTCACACCCCAGCAGCGCGCCCACTGGATGCGCCAGCTGGAGGCCGTGTTCGCCCGATACGCCGCCCTGGCCTGAGTCCGTTCAGGCCAGCGCCTGCCTGAGGCGCTCGGCATAGTCCTGCAGCGCCTGCATGCCGGGCTCCTTGCGCGGCCAGCCCAGGCCCACGCCGTCGCCCTCGTGGCGCGGCAGCACATGCAGGTGGAAGTGGAAGACGGTCTGCCCGCCCGCCGCGCCGTTGGCCTGGAACAGGCTGATGCCTTCGGGGTCGAACGCCGCCTGCACGGCCCGCGCCACGCGCTGGGCCGTGCGCATCACGGCGCCGGCCTCGTCGGGCGTGAGGTCCAGCAGGGTCACGGCATGGCGCTTGCTGGCCACCAGCACATGGCCGGGATTGACCTGGCCGATGTCCATGAAGGCGATGGTCTGCTCGTCCTCGAACACCTTGGCGGACGGGATCTCGCCCGCCACGAGGCGGCAAAAAAGGCACTGCCCCGGGGGCGAGGTATCGACGAACATCGGCATGGTCCTGTACTCCTTGGTGGTTGCTTGGGGTTGGAATTTGCCGACGATCTTAGTGGACGGTATCTGCCGTCCCTTATGGAGGCCATAAGCGCAGGCCCAGGCAGCCCTCAGGGCCGCTGCCTATAATCGCGCCCCGCACCGGCCGCTGCCCACGGCAGGTGCGTTTTCATTTCCGGGCCATGTAGAGGAACACCATGTACAAAAACCTCGCAGCCGCAGTCGCGGCCGCAAGTCTTGTATCCACGGCCTTGTCCCAAGGCCATCCCGCCCCTTCATCCCCCGCAGGTTCCGCGCCCCTCAAGGCCGCCTTCGTCTATCTGACGCCCGTGCTCGACGCCGGCTGGACGCGCCAGCACGACGAGGGCCGGCGCGCATTGCAGGCGGCGCTGGGCCCGCGCGTGCAGACGCGTGCGGTGGACAGCGTGCCCGAGGGCCCCGACGCCGAGCGCGTGCTGCGCGACCTGGCCGCCTCGGGCAACCAGCTGATCTTCACCACCAGCTTCGGCTACACCGAGTCCGTGATGCGCGTGGCGCGCGACTTCCCGCAGGTGAAGTTCGAGTCGGTCACGGGCTTCAAGCGCGCCGACAACGTGGCCACCTCGAATGCGCGCTACTACGAGGGCCGCTATCTGTCGGGCATTGCCGCAGGCCGTGCCAGCAAGACGGGCGTGGCCGGCTTCGTGGTCGGCTTTCCGATTCCCGAGGTGCTGCAGGGCATCAACGCCTTCACGCTGGGCATGCGTTCGGTCAATCCCAAGGCCACGGTCAAGGTGGTCTGGCTGGATACCTGGTTCGACCCGCCGCGCGAGCGCGATGCGGCCATGGCGCTGTTCAACGGCGGCGTGGACGTGGTGTCCTTCCAGGTCGCATCCACCGCCGTAATGCAGGCCGCCCAGGAGCGCGGCCGCATGGCGATTGCCTACCACTCCGACATGCGCAAGGACGGGCCCGACGCCCAGTTGCTGGCCGTCACCCACCAGTGGGGCGACTACTACACGGCGCGCGCCAAAGCGGTGCTGGACGGCAGCTGGAAGAGCCAGGACACCTGGGGCGGCGTGCGGGAGGGCATGATCCGCGTGGAAGGCTTCGGCCCCAAGCTGCCGCCCGCCGTGCGCGAGGAAGTGCTGCAGCGCCAAAAGGACATGGCCCAGGGCCGCCTGCAGCCCTTCAAGGCCGGCGACCAGCCGGTGCGCGACAACCAGGGCCAGGTGCGCATTCCAGCCGGCAAGCAGCTGGACGATGCGCAGATCCTGCAGATGAACTGGCTGGTGGAAGGCGTGCAGGCCACCCTGCCCAAGTGATGCGGCCTGCGGGGCGCACGGTCCTGGCGTAAACCCTAGGATGGCGCCTGCCGATGGCGCCTATAGCGCTGCGGATATGGCATCTGCCTGTCCGCCCGCTAAGCTTGGCGGCATGCAAATCTACCGTTCCTCATTGCTGCGTTTTGCCGACGATGGCCAGGCGCTCTACGACGAAGACGGCCTGCTGGCCGTCGCCCCGGATGACAGGGGGCAGCAGCGCGTCGTCGCCGCCGGCAGCTGGCAGGCGCTGCAGGCGCAGTTCACCGGACAGCCGGGCGCCGAAGTCACCCATCTGCCGGGCCGCATCCTGGCGCCAGGCTTCATCGACCTGCACATCCACTATCCGCAGACCGATGTGATCGGCGCGCCCGCCGCCGGCCTGCTGCCCTGGCTGGAGAAATACACCTTTCCGCACGAGTCGGCCTTTTGCGAACGCGCCCATGCCGACAGCGTGGCCGAGTTCTTCCTGGATGAGCTGCAGCGCAACGGCGTGACGACGGCGCTGGCCTTTGCCACCTCGCACCCGGGTTCGGTCGATGCGCTCATGGGCGCGTCACAGGCGCGCGGCATGCGCATGATCACGGGCAAGGTCCTGCAGGACCGCCACAGCCCCGACGGCGTGCGCGACCAGACCGAGCAAAGCCTGATCGACACCGAAAACCTGATCCAGCGCTGGCATGGCGTGGACCGCCTGGGCTACGCGATAACGCCGCGCTTTGCGCCCACCAGCACGCACGAGCAGCTGCGCGGCGCGGGCGAGCTGGCCGCACGCTACGCCGATGTCTGGATCCAGTCGCACGTGGCCGAGAACCTGGACGAAGTGCGCTGGGTGGCCGAGCTCTTTCCGAAGGCGCGCAGCTATCTGTCGGTCTACGACGACTTCGGCCTGATGCGCGAGCGCGCCGTCTACGCGCACTGCATTCACCTGGACGACGAAGACCGCGCCCTGATGCGTGAACGCAGCACCGCTGCGGCCGTCAGCCCCACCAGCAACCTGTTCCTGGGCAGCGGCTTCTTCGACTTTGCGCGGGCCGATGCCGCGCAGTTCCTCTACGGCCTGGCCAGCGACGTGGGCGGCGGCATGAGCTTCAGCCCCTTCCGCACCATGCAGGCCGCCTACGTGGCGGGCCGCGAGGGCCAGACCAAGCAGGGCCTGAGCCTGTCGCCCGGCAACCTGTGGTGGCAGCACACGGCGGGCGCGGCGCGCGCCCTGGGCCTGGCGGGGCAGGTGGGCAACCTGCAGCCGGGCTGCGAGGCCGACTTCGTGGTCATCAACCCGGCCTGCACGCCGCTGCTCGAGCGCAAGACCCGCCAGGCCGAGAGTCTGGACGAGCTGCTGTTCGCCATGATCATCCTGGGCGATGACCGCCTGATCGAGCGCACCGTCGTTTCTCAAGCAAAATAGCGCCTTTGCGCCAGTGCCCGGCCGGGTGCTGGCGCCTGACAAGTGCAGCTAGGGAACGAGGAATTGCCATGAGCATCAAGAGCGACAAGTGGATCCGTCGCATGGCCGAGGATCACGGCATGATCGAGCCTTTCGAGCCGGCCCAGGTTCGCAACGTCGATGGCCGCAAGATCATCAGCTACGGCACCAGCAGCTATGGCTACGACATCCGCTGCGCACCCGAATTCAAGGTGTTCACCAACATCCACAGCACCGTGGTGGACCCCAAGAACTTCGATGAGAAAAGCTTCGTCGATTTCGAGGGCGACAGCTGCATCATCCCGCCCAACAGCTTCGCGCTGGCGCGCACGGTCGAGTACTTCCGCATCCCGCGCAACGTGCTGACCATCTGCCTGGGCAAGAGCACCTACGCGCGCTGCGGCATCATCGTCAACGTCACCCCCTTCGAGCCTGAATGGGAAGGCTATGTGACGCTGGAGTTCTCCAACACCACGCCGCTGCCCGCCCGCATCTACGCCGGCGAGGGCTGCGCCCAGGTGCTGTTCTTCGAGAGCGATCCCGACGATGTCTGCGAGGTCAGCTACCGCGACCGTGGCGGCAAGTACCAGGGCCAGGTGGGCGTGACACTTCCCAAGGCCTGACGGCTTTGGCCCGGCAGACAAGGCCCGCAGCGAAAGCTGCGGGCCTTTTTCATCGCCGGGCCGCCCCAAGATGAAAAGCAGCCCCCTGGGGGGGCAGCGGACCTTGCGCAGCAAGGGTAGCGTGGGGGCCATTTTTCATCGCCGGGCCGCCCCAAGATGAAAAGCAGCCCCCTCGGGGGGCAGCGGACCTTGCGCAGCAGGGGGAGCGTGGGGGCCATTTTTCATCGCCGGGCCGCCCCAAGATGAAAAGCAGCCCCCTCGGGGGGCAGCGGACCTTGCGCAGCAAGGGGAGCGTGGGGGCCATTTTTCATTCCACCAGCGCCAGGGCGGCGTCGATGCGCGAATGCGCACCGCAGCTCTCGCGCCGCGCAGCGGCAGCCGTGGCCATGAGCCAGCAGACATCGAGCTGATTGCGCAGCGCATGGCCTGCGGCAGGTGCCAGCCTTTCACGCCATGCCGCAATGCGCTGCACGGCCTGCGCCAGGCCCTGGTCGCTGCGCTGTATGCCCACGCAGTCCTGCATGAGCTGGCGCAACTCCTGCGCGATGGCTGCCGTGTCCTGCTCCTGTGCGCCGGCCTGCAGGGTTTCGGTCGGCCGGGCCGGCGCAGGGGCGGCAGCCGGCTGCTGCGCGATGGCCTGGGCGGCCGCGCGCCCCATCACCACGCATTCGAGCAGCGAATTGCTGGCCAGCCGGTTGGCGCCGTGCAGGCCGGTGCGCGCCACCTCGCCAATGGCGCGCAGGCCATCGACATCCGTGCGCCCGTCGATATCGGCCAGCACGCCGCCGCAGGCGTAGTGGGCGCAGGGGGCGACGGGAATCGGCTGCGTGGCAATGTCGATGCCATGGCTGGCGCACAGGGCCATCACGCCCGGGAAATGCGACTGCAGCCAGGCACGTGGCCGGTGGGTGATGTCCAGGTGCACGAAGGCCAGGCCATGGCGGTCCATCTCGTGCCGGATGGCCCGGGCCACAATGTCGCGCGGCGCCAGTTCGGCCCGCTCGTCATGGGCAGGCATGAAGCGCGTGCCGTCCGGCAGGCGCAGCAGGGCGCCTTCTCCGCGCAATGCCTCCGAGACCAGGCCGGCCGCACGGCCGCCCACCTGCAGGGCCGTGGGATGGAACTGCATGAACTCCAGGTCGCCCACGCGGCAGCCCGCGCGCCAGGCCATGGCCACGCCGTCGCCCGTGGCGGTGGACGGGTTGGTGGTGGCGGGATAGACCTGCCCCAGCCCGCCCGTGGCCAGCACGGTATGCGCGGCATGCCAGCGCTGCTGGCGGCCATCGGGCAGGCGCACCAGCGCGCCTGTGCAGTGCGCAGGCTGTCCTTCGGTCAGCAGGTCCAGCGCGCTGGTGTGCTCATGCAAATCGATGTTCGCGCGCTCCCGGCAGGCGCGCAGCAGGGCGGCGTGCACGGCCTGTCCGGTGCAGTCGGCGGCATGCACGATGCGGCGGCGGCCGTGGCCGCCCTCGCGCGTGAGGTGCAGGCCACCGCTGTCGTCGCGCGTGAAAGGCACGCCGTGGGCCACCAGCCAATCGATGGCGGCAGGCGCCTGCTCGAGGATGGCGCGTACGGCCTGTGCATCGCACTGGCCTGCGCCCGCGACCAGGGTGTCTGCCAGGTGTTCGTCGATGCTGTCCTGTGCATCCAGCACGGCGGCAATGCCGCCCTGGGCCCAGGCGCTGGCGCATTCCTCGGCCGCGCCCTTGCTGAGCAGGGCCACGCGCAGATGCGGCGGCAGCGACAGGGCGGCGGCCATGCCGGCCAGGCCGGCGCCGATGATGAGTACGTCTGTGCAAGGCTGTGTCATGGCGCTGTCCTCAGGCGGGACCGAAATGCTGGAAAAGCGCTGCATCGCGCGCGAGGTCTCCGCTGGCGCGCACGGGCTGGCGGTGGCCGGCCGCGAAAGCCAGCATGCGTTCGATGGGCCGGCGCGCGGCCTGGGCGATGGCGGGATCCACCTCGATGGCGCACAGGCCTTGCTCCAGCGCCAGCTCCACGCCCTGCAGGCTGTTCATCGCCATCCAGGGGCACATGGCGCAGCTCTTGCAGGTGGCGCCCTGGCCGGCCGTGGGCGCCGGCAGGAAGGTCTTGCCCGGGTAGCGCATGCGCATGTCGTGCAGGATGCCCTGGTCAGTGGCGACGATGAAGGTGTCGGTGGGCAGCCGGCCTGCCGCGTTGATGAGCTGGGTGGTGGAGCCCACCACATCGGCCTGGGCGGCCACGGCGGCCGGCGACTCGGGGTGCACGAGGATGGCGGCCTGCGGATGCTCCAGCGCCATGGCGGCCAGTTCGTCGGCCTTGAACTCGTCATGGACCAGGCAGGAGCCATGCCACAGCAGCATGTCGGCGCCGGTCTGGCGCTGGATGTGGGCGCCCAGGTGGCGGTCGGGAGCCCAGAGGATTTTCTCGCCGCAGGCGTGCAGGTGGGCCACGATGTCCTGTCCTACCGACGAGGTGACCACCCAGTCGGCGCGCGCCTTCACCGCCGCGCTGGTGTTGGCGTAGACCACGACCGTGCGGTCCGGGTGGGCGTCGCAAAAGGCGCTGAACTCGTCGGCCGGGCAGCCAAGGTCCAGCGAGCAGCTGGCGTCGTCGTCGGGCATGAGCACCCGCTTTTCCGGGCTGAGGATCTTGGCGGTCTCTCCCATGAAGCGCACGCCGGCCACGACCAGGGTGCTGGCCTGGTGCTGGGCGCCGAAGCGTGCCATCTCCAGCGAATCGCCCACGCAGCCGCCGGTCTCGCGCGCCAGGTCCTGCAGTTCGCCGTCCACGTAGTAATGGGCCACGAGCACGGCATCGCGTTCGTGCAGCAGGGCGCGTATGCGCTCGGCGGTCCGAAGGCGCTGGGCGCGGTCAAGTTCGGGAGGAATGCGGGCCCAGGCCTCGCCGATGCCGCACTGGCCGGCGTGGGAGAAATGGGGCTTGTCGTACTGCACGGATTTGAGCTGCATGGTGGCCGTCCGGGACTGTGGAAAGGGCTGGTGATGGCTGAGAATAATATGCTCAATTTGAGTATTAGTGTGGTGTTTTTTGCCGCACGGGTGTTTTGCGGCAGTCAGGAAATCGAGGGCGGGAAAAGCGGCGCGGGGCCGCCTCAGCGCTGCAGCTGCACGTTGTTGCGGCCCGCGCCCTTGGCTTCGTACAGCGCCTCATCGCCACGGCGCAGCATGGCCGCGGCCGTGTCCGTGACGCTGCGCAGCGTGGCCACGCCCACGCTGGCGGTGACGGGCTCGCCATGCGCCATGGGCGTGGCCGCCAGCAGTTCGCGCAGTTGCTCTGCAATGGCCACGGCGGCATCGGCCGTGGTGTCGGGCAGCAGTGCCAGGAACTCTTCGCCGCCCATGCGGGCCAGTACGTCGGACTCGCGCAGCCGCATGCGGAAGGCGCGCGCCAGGGTGCGCAGCACGGCGTCGCCCATGTCGTGGCCGTGCTGGTCGTTGATGCGCTTGAAGTGGTCCACGTCGATGACGAGCACGCTCAAGGGGCGGCCGCTGCGGCGCGCCAGCGCCATGGCGAAGTCCAGCTGGAAGTCGAAGCCCCGGCGGTTGAGCAGGCCCGTGAGCGGATCGCTGCGCGCCTGGTGCTCCAGTTCGGCATTGGCCTGCTGCAGCTGCAGCGTGCGCTCGCGCACCTGGCGCTCCATGGCCTCGTTGGCCGAGCGCAACTGGGCAATGCTGCCGCGCAGCGCCTGCGAAAGGCGGTGCACTTCGCGGCTGCTGTGCAGCTGCGGGATGTCGGAGGCCGCACCGCTGCCGTCGATGCCATTGGCGGCACGGGCCAGGCGCTTGAGATCCTGGCTCAGCCTGCGCGCCACCAGCCAGGCGATGACGGCGGCCACCTGCGCGGCCGCCAGGCCGCCGGCCAGCACCTGGTGCATGGCCTGGCGCGCGGGCGCGTAGGCGCTGTCATGCGGCTGGCGGGCCACGATGTGCCAGCCCATGGCGGTTGCCCGGTTGTGGGCCTGCAGCGGCACGGTGGCCGTCAGAAAGCTCTGCGGGCTGTCCTGCCAGCGCGCCACCTGTACGGGCTGCAGCGTGGCATCGGCCGTATCGGCAGACACGGTATGGGCCACCGGCAGGCGCTGGTCCAGGGCCAGCAGCGGCTCCAGGCTGTCGCCCGGCGCGTGGATGAGCCGTCCACGCCGGTCGAAGATGAACAGGCCGATCTGCCGGTCGGCGCTGTCGGCCTGCTGCAGGGTCTGCATGGTTTCGCGCACCCATTCCCAGCTGCTGTGCATGCACAGCACGCCCTGGGTGAGATCGCCCACGCGAATGGGCGCCGCGAAGTCCATGAACCGGCGCGGCGCGCCGTCGGCCGCAGGCGGCAGCAAGGCGGACATCACAGGCGAGGAGGCGCGCACATCGCCCACATGGACGCGCTGCAGGCCCGGCTCGAACCAGGGCCGGTCGCTGACATCGAGGCCCACCAGCACCTGGTCGGTCGCGCTGCGCACCGTGCCCTCGGCGTCGGCCACGCCGATCCAGAGGCTGGTGGGCGTCAGCGAACGGGCGCGGTTGAGCAGTGCGCCCACGCCCGGGGCCTCCAGCCCCTGGATCCAGAGCTCCGGCGAGGCGGCCAGCACTTCCACGGTATGGGCGCGGCTGAACAGGCCATCGGACAGCTGCCGGGCGGCGTTGGAGGCCATGGCATGCAGCGAGGCGCTGACCTCGCGCTCCATGCGCCAGCGCAGCAGCTCGCCGAATGCCAGCGACATCAGCACCGTCACGCCCACCAGCAGCGAGCCGAAGACCAGGGCCAGTTGCGTGCGCAGGCCCAGGCGCTGCCAGCGACTGGGCGCGGTGCTGGAAGCCGGGGCGGGGGAATCCGGGGGGAAAAGCTCGTTCAACGCAGAAATCCGCTTTCAACTGTTCTGGAGTGCGGCCCGGCGCATGGCCAGGCGGGTGGCTGCCAGATCCCAGCCGCCCCAGCCGCAGCATTTGAACAGCACGGGCGAATCCGAGCGCGGCCATTGCTCGCGCACCACCTGCTCCAGCGTGGGCAGGGCGGCGACATCGATGCCGGCCTGCAGCAGGTCACCGGCCTCATGCAGCGCATCCCCGGTATCGACCACCACGCGGCCCGACTGCAGCAAGCCCTGGCACAGGCCGGGTGCCAGCTCCACCATCTGCGGCGTGAAGGCGCCCACGGCCGAGATGAAGGCATCGCTGCGCGGCGCCTCGCGCAGCACCACGGCCCGGGCGGGTGTGCAGGTCACGATCAGCGGGCAGTGGCGCGCCGCCGCCTCCACATCCTGCACGGCGGTGGCCTGCAGTCCCATGGACCGGGCCTGGTCGACCAGCGCCTGGGCGCTCTGCGCGCTGCGCGATGCCACCTGAACCTCGCGCACGCCCAGGCCTGCGGCAAAGGCCTGCAAATGGGCCAGGCCCTGCACGCCGGCGCCCACGATCAGCAACGGACCCTGCGGATTCGGCGCCAGCCTTTGCGCGGCCAGCAGCGATACGGCGGCCGTGCGCCGCGCCGTGACCGTGGGGCCGTCCAGGATCAGACGGCGCTCGCCCGTGGCCACGTCGAAGACCACCACATCCCCCTGGATGGTGGCGCGCGGCGTGCCGGCGTTGCCGGGCGTGAAGCTGATCAGCTTGGTCATGGCCACCTGGCCGTCGGTGGCCGGCATGCAAAACAGGCTGCCACCGGCCGGCAGGGGCATCACGATGCGCGCCGGCACCTGCGCTGCCTGGGGCTGCAGCAGCAGGGCGGCGATCTCTTCGGCCAGTTCGTTCCAGGGCAACAGCCCGGCCGTGGCCTGGGCGTCAAGGGCGGTGGAGGAGGGCATGCTGGAATGGCTCATGGCCGCGACTGTACACAGTAGGCTTGGATCGACCAATTCACGATGTGTCCAGTGCTGCGCACAGGCCCGTGAGGGCCTGCGCAGGCACTACGATGTCGCCTATGTCACAAAAGCCTTCTTATCCGCGCGAAGAGCCCCGCTGGGACGGTTCGGCGCGGCCCGAAGCTCCGCGCAAGGAATCGGCCCCGCGCTATGAGCAGCAGCGGCGCGGACCCGCGCCCGAGCCGTGGCAGCGCGAGCAGCCGCCCAGCGAGCAGGCTCCCGCGCCCCGCCGGCCCGGCGAGCCTGCACGCGAGCGGCGCAGGCGCGGCGGATGGGGGCTGGGCCTGGCGGTCGTCATCGGCCTGGGCATCGTCGCCGCGCTGCTGGCCGCCATGGTGCTGGTGGCCCGCGAGCAGGTCCTGCGCAGCCAGGCGCCACCCGCCACCGCCCCCATGGCGGTGCAGCCCGTGCGCTGATACACGCCGTATCATTGCCACAGCTGCGGTCGCTGCAGTCCTGCAGGTTCCGACGTAATATCGCCGCCCGATGCTGCAGGCTGCAGCACAGATCCAGGAGTGAACACCATGAGATGGGATGGCAACCGCGAGTCGGACAATGTGGAAGACCGCCGTGACGAGGGTGGCGGTGGCGGCGGCCCCGTCTTCGGCGGACGCAGTATAGGCATCGGCACCATCGTCATCGCCCTGGTCGGCGGCTGGGTGCTGGGCATCAACCCGCTGACCATCCTGGGTGCGCTCAGCGGCGGCTCGCCGGTGCAGGTGCAGCAGCCTCAGGGCCCGGCCCACAAGCCGCCGGCCGATGACAAGCTCGCCCGCTTTGTCTCCACCGTGCTGGCCGATACCGAAGATGTCTGGCGCGATGTGTTCCGCCAGGGCGGCGCCCAATATACCGATCCCAAGCTCGTACTGTTCCGTGGCGCAACGCCCACGGCCTGCGGCACGGGGCAGTCGGCCATGGGGCCCTTCTACTGCCCTGCCGACCAGAAGGTGTATATCGATCTGGGCTTCTACGAAACGCTCAAGAACCAGCTGGGCGCGCCCGGCGATTTCGCCCAGGCCTATGTGATTGCCCACGAGGTGGGCCACCACGTGCAGAACCTGCTGGGCATCAGCGCCCAGGTGGACCGCGCCCGTGGCCGCGTCAGCAAGGTCGAATACAACCATCTGTCGGTCAAGCTGGAACTGCAGGCCGATTGCCTGGCCGGCGTCTGGGCGAACCGCGCGCAAAGCGCCCGCCAGATCCTGGAGCAGGGCGATGTGGAGTCGGCCATGAATGCGGCATCCAAGATCGGCGACGACGCCCTGCAGCGCGCAGGCGGCGGCGCCGTGGTGCCGGACAGCTTCACGCACGGCACCAGCGCCCAGCGCCAGCGCTGGTTCAGCACCGGCCTGCGTACCGGCAGCGTCAAGTCCTGCGACACTTTTTCGGCCGCTTCCCTCTGAGAAGTACCCCCACGCTCGCCTTGCTGTTCAAGGTTCGCCGGCCCCTCCGAGGGGCCGCTTTTTCATCTGGAAGCTGTCGGGCGATGAAAAAATGCCCGCATTGCGGGCCCTCATACCGGGTTTTTGCGGGTTGCGCTCACACAACGCCATGCTTGTCCAGGTGCCAATTGGCGTTATTGCAACGCACAAATCGCGCTAGGTGCGACAATAGCGCTCTCAATGACAAGCTCTTTCTCCAATCTCCAGCTGGCTGAGTCCCTGGCGCGCGCCGTGGCCGACATGGGCTACGAGTCCATGACGCCCATCCAGGCACAGGCCATTCCGGTCGTTCTGACCGGCAAGGATGTCATGGGCGCCGCCCAGACCGGCACAGGCAAGACGGCGGCGTTCTCGCTGCCGTTGCTGCAGCGGCTGATGCGCCACGAAAATACCTCCGCTTCGCCTGCACGCCACCCCGTGCGGGCGTTGGTGCTTTTGCCCACACGCGAACTGGCGGACCAGGTGGCCCAGCAGATCGCCCAGTATGCGAAGTACACCAAGCTGCGCAGCACCGTGGTGTTCGGCGGCATGGACATGAAGCCGCAGACGCTGGAGCTCAAGAAGGGCGTCGAGGTGCTGGTGGCCACGCCGGGCCGTCTGCTTGACCACATCGAAGCCAAGAACGCCGTGCTCAACCAAGTCGAGTACGTGGTGCTGGACGAGGCAGACCGCATGCTGGACATCGGCTTTTTGCCCGATCTGCAGCGCATCCTGTCCCACCTGCCCAAGACACGCACGACCTTGCTGTTCAGCGCCACCTTCTCGCCCGAGATCAAGCGCCTGGCCAGCAGCTACCTGCAGGACCCCGTCACCATCGAAGTGGCCCGCCCCAACGAGACGGCGTCCACGGTGGAGCAGCGCTTCTACAGCGTCAGCGACGACGACAAGCGCTATGCGCTGCGCTCCCTGCTCAAGCAGCGCGACATCCGCCAGGCCTTCGTCTTCTCCAACAGCAAGCTGGGCTGTGCGCGCCTGACGCGTGCCCTGGAGCGTGATGGCCTGCGCGCAACGGCGCTGCACGGCGACAAGAGCCAGGACGAGCGCCTGAAGGCGCTTGAAGCCTTCAAGCGCGGCGAGGTGGATCTGCTGGTGTGTACCGATGTCGCGGCCCGTGGCCTGGACATCAAGGACGTGCCGGCCGTCTTCAACTACGACGTGCCCTTCAACGCCGAAGACTATGTGCACCGCATCGGCCGCACGGGCCGCGCAGGCGCCTCCGGCATTGCCGTGACCCTGGTGACCAACCACGATGCGCGCCTGGTGGGCGAGATCGAGAAGCTCATCAAGAAGAAGATCAACGTCGAGGCCTGCCCCATGGAAGATTTCCGTGGCAGCGCACCGCGTGGTCACCGTTTTGACGAGCTGCCGCGCCAAAGCAGCGGCGGCTACGGTCGTGAACGGGATCGCGGCGCCGAGCGTGGCGATCGCGGCGGTGATGCGTCGCGGGGCAGTTCCGGTTTTGGCCATCGCGGCTCGCGCATGGCCCAGCGCCCGGCGCACTCGGACCCGTTCTTCGACAAGCCCTACGAGGCATCCGCCAGCGTCGATGCGAGCTGGGACAGCCAGGGTGCTGCCGCGCCCAAGGCGGGCAGCGGCATCAAGCCCAAGCGCAAGCTGGCCGCGCTGTTCAAGGCGCCTGTTGCGCCGGTCCCGCCTGTGGCACCCGTCGCCACTTCCGAGGTCTGAGCGCCGCGCAAGCCGCCTGCCTCACGAAAAACGCCTGCCTTGCAGGCGTTTTTTCATGGGCGCTCGCTCATCGGCGTCGTCCAGGTCAGCCCGGGGCCTGCGCCTGCGGGCAGTCCACCTGGATCAGTTCCCGGTCCGCCAGGTGATCGCCGAAACGCATCATGCTCAGGCAGCCACCCCAGACGCAGCCGGTGTCCAGCGCCACCAGGTCGGGCCGGCTGATGTGGCCCAGCGTGGACCAGTGGCCAAACGCAATCGTTGCGCTCGCCGTGGCGCGGCCCGGCACGTCGAACCAGGGCATGAGGCCGGGCGCCGCCTGCTCGGCCGACTCGGTGCTGTCGAAATCCATGACACCCTGTGCGGTGCAAAAGCGCAGCCGGGTCAAGGCGTTGACGATGACCCGCAGGCGCTCCCAGCCCTGCAGGTCGGGTGACCAGCGATCGGGCTGGTTGCCGTACATGGCCTGCAAGAAATCGGGCAACTGCTTGCTGCGCAGTACCGAATGCACCTCGCCCGCCAGCGCCATCACGTCCTGGCTGCTCCACTGCGGCAGCACGCCGGCATGGACCATCAGCAGTTCCTCGCCATGCGCCATGCGGTGGCTGCGCGCCAGCGGCTGGTGGCGCAGCCAGTCCAGCAGCTGATCGCGGTCGGGCGCATCCAGCACCCGGGCCAGCGTGTCGCGCCGGCTGCTGCGTCGCACGCCCTGGGCAGCGGCCAGCAGGTGCAGGTCATGGTTGCCCAGCAGGGCGCGCATAGAGTCGCCGGCGGCCATGCAGGTGCGCAGCACCTTGTCCGATTCCGGACCGCGGTTCACAAGGTCGCCCAGGATGTACAAGGTATCGCGGCTGGCGGAGAAGTCCACGCGGTGCAGCAGGCGCTCAAAGGCGTCGTGGCATCCCTGGATATCGCCGATACAGTAAAGTGCCATGGTCTTCTTTCTGATATACGAACCATGGATTTTCTGCTGATCGCGTTGCTTACGCTGCTCAATGGGGTGTTTGCAATGTCCGAATTGGCACTGGCCTCCAGCCGCAAGGCTCGGTTGGTGGCACTGGCTGAAACAGGCGACAAGGGTGCGGTGGCAGCACTGGCCTTGCTCGAAAACCCCACGCAATTTCTTTCGTCGGTGCAGGTGGGCATCACCTCCATCGGCCTGCTCAACGGCATTTTGGGCGAGGCGGCCTTCAGTGACGGGCTGGCCGCATGGCTGCTGGGCCTGGGAATTCCGGAACGCGCGGCCAGCATTTCTGCCACGGCGCTCGTCGTGACCGTGATCACCTTCGTCACCATCGTCTTCGGCGAGCTGGTGCCAAAGCGCATAGGCCAGCTTTATCCCGAAACCGTGGCCACGGTGGTTTCCCGGCCGATGACCTGGGTGGCGTCGGCTGCAAAGCCCTTTGTGCGGCTGCTGGCCTTTTCCACGCGCGCCATGCTGACTCTGCTGCGCATCAATGAATCCGCAGCGCGCGCCGTGACCGAAGAGGAAATCGTGGCAAGCCTCGCCGAAGGGCGGGATGCCGGAGTGATCGAGGCCAACGAGCACCAGATGGTGCAAAACGTCTTTCACCTCGATGACCGCTCACTGACGTCGATCATGGTCCCGCGCGGCGACGTGCAATGGCTGGATGCCGACATGACCGTCACCGAGGCATTGCAGGCCTCGGCCGACGACCACTCGAAGGGCGGGCATTCCTGGTACCCGGTGTGCCGCAATTCGCTGGATGACGTGGTCGGCATCATCAGCGTGGCGCGCCTGCTGGCATTGGGCTCGGATGCCGCCGGCACCACGCTGTACGAACATGTGCTGCCGGCTTCTTTCCTGCCCGAGACGCTCAGCGCCATGGAGCTGCTGGAGCAATTGCGTGCCCGGTCCGGGCGCATGGTGTTTGTGGTGGATGAATATGGCGTGGTGCAAGGCATCATGACGCCCCGGGATTTGCTCGAGGCGATTACCGGCGAGTTACAGCCTGTGACCGAGGCAGAAGCCTGGGCCATGCAGCGCGAGGATGGCTCCTGGCTATTGGACGGTCTGATGCCCATATCGGAGCTGAAGGCGCGCCTCGATATTCGAGATCTTCCCGATGAGCACCGCGGCCGATACAACACCGTGGCGGGCCTTCTCATGGCAGAAAGCGGTCATTTGCCCATTCTGGGGGAACGGGTCAGCTGTGCGGGCTGGATCTTCGAGGTCATCGATCTCGATGGCAAACGCATTGACAAGGTGCTGGCCATATCGGATTTATCCGAGAACTACTCTTCGCAATAGGCAGCAGCGATATTGTGGGTTTTGCTTACATGCGTCTTGCGCCATGGGCTGATTATGTTTTTATAATGAAAGCTCTTAAACTACTTTCAAGGCGCATACCATGAGCTCTTACAAGGAACTGCTGAAGCAGCGACAGGAACTGGAGCAACAGATCCAGGAAGCACGCAAGCGCGAGCTTGCCGACGCCGTGGGACAGGTTCGCAACTTGATTGCCGAATATGGTCTGACTGCCGATGACGTGTTTCCTGCAGCTCGTGGTCGTACCGCTGGCACAACCGGCGCCAAAGTGGCTCCCAAGTACCGCGATCCCGCAACCGGCCAAACCTGGACCGGACGTGGCAAGCCGCCAAAGTGGATTCAGAATCAGGACCGTGAGAAGTTTGTCATCTGATTTTTCCGTCGCGCATGAAAGAGCCCGCCCAGTGCGGGCTTTTTTCATTGTCACGGCCATTTGTCAAAAGATTGTCTCAGTTGAGAATATCTATCATCCGCGGCGTAAAGTGTGGATCCGTGTATGGACATTTCCAGAGCGGCGATGCAAAGGCCGATTTTTGGCCGCACCGCACAGGTGAGGGTGGGGCGATGTCCTTTATGGCAGTCTGGTGCGTGGCGAGATGCCCGTTTTTGGGATCTTGATGCGCCTCAATGCCTGGGGGATGCGCGCATGTTTCAGAAGATTCCGAGCATTCTTTGATTTTCTTCAGCGGTGTCCGACTTGAATAATCAGGCCCCGGCCGCCATGGGTGGCGGCAGGGGCACAATACGCACATGAACAAGCAGGTGTTGATTGCCGGCGGCGGCATTGGTGGCCTGGCCGCCGCCATCGGTGCGTCGCGGGCGGGTTGGGAAGTGCGTCTTTTCGAGCAGGCGCCCGCGCTCAGTGAAGTGGGTGCCGGAATCCAGATCGGTCCGAATGTCGTGCGGCGGCTTCAGGCCTGGGGCCTGCAAAAACCGCTGCAGCAGGTGGTGGCATTGCCGGGCAGCCTGCGCGTGCGCAGCGCAGTCACCGGGCAGGAATTGGCGCATATGCCCTTGGGCAGCGAGTCCGTGCAACGCTATGGCGCGGCCTACGCCACCATCCACCGGGCCGATCTGCAGCAATTGCTGCGGGAAGCCGCTCAGACTTATCCGGGCATGCACCTGAACCTGGGCCAGCCCATCGAGAGCTTTTCCGAGACCGACGGCGTGGTCACCGTGCGAACCCGGGCCGGCAAGCTGATCGAAGGCGATGCCCTGGTCGCCGCCGATGGCGTGCGCAGCGTTCTGCGCCAGCAGTTGCTGGGCGACGGCCCGCCGCGTGTCACCGGGCACCTGGCCTACCGCGCCCTGGTGCACCAGGCCCAGTTGCCCAAGCGCCTGCGGGCCACCGATGTCACGGCCTGGCTGGGCTCGCGCATGCATGCCATCCAGTACCCCGTGCGCCGGGGCGAGCTGCAGAACCTGGTGATCATCATCCAGGGCCCGGCGCCAGAGGATCTGGCGAACTGGGACCATGCGGGCAATCTTGACGATCTGGTGCGGGTGCTGCAGGGCAGTTGCCCCCAACTGCTGGACCTGGTCCAGCATGTGCCTGCAGCCGGTGGCGACTGGCGGCTGTGGCCGGTGGGCGATCGCCCGCCCGTGCAATCGGCCGCGCAGATGGCGCGCGGCGTGGTGGCCTTGCTGGGCGATGCGGCCCATCCCATGCGCCCCTATCTGGCCCAGGGCGCCGGCATGGCGATTGAAGATGCAGCGGAGCTGCAGCGTGCCCTGTCCATGCATGACCTGGATGTGAACATGCGCCTGCGCCGCTACGCGCTCAATCGCTGGCAGCGCAATGCGCGCGTGCAGGCGCGCTCGCAGCGCAATGGCCGCATCTTCCATGCCACGGGTCCCGTGCGCTGGGGGCGTGACCTGTCGCTGCGCCTGCTGGGCTCCCGGCTGATGGATCTGCCCTGGCTGTACCGTGGCGATGGCTCGGCCGCCAACGCCTTGTAGAGACAGAGACTCCGGCCGCTAGGCGGCGGATGCCTGGCGCAGCAGCGGCGAGGAGGGCAGGAAACGGAACGCGGTCGACGCGCCCACCAGCGTGGCTGCAATCGAGATCATCACGGCCTTGTAGGGCTCCACGCCCCAGGCCTCGGCCCAGGCCGCCACCCAGCCCGTGAACCATTGCACCAGGGCCACGCCCAGGAACATGGCCATGGTGAACAGCGACAGTGCGCGGCCGGTCATCTCTGGGGGGTAGGAAGCGCGCACATCGGCGTACTGCAGCACCGAATAGCCCGACAGCAGGCCCATGGCGAAGATCAGCGCCACATTGGTCCAGCCATGGTGCAAAAAGGCCATGAGCATGAACAGGCTGCCCATGAGCAGCGAGTAATTGGTGAGCCAGCGCCGGCGCCGTCCTGGGCCGGGATCCATGCGCCCGAAAATCGCGGGGCTGAACAGCGAGATCATCGATACGACCAGCGCCACATTGCCGCTTTCCACCAGCGAAAAGCCATAGCGATGGATGAGCAGCGGCCCCAGCCACAGGCCGCGCAGCGCCAGAAACGATGCATAGCAGGCCATGGCCAGCAGGACGATGCCCAGCGTGTGCGGCAGCGTGAACAGCTCGGCCATGCGGCGTGCCGCCACGCCCCAGCTTTCCCGTGCGGCGGTCTGTGCTCCGCTGCGGGCGGGCTCGTGCACGCGCCACCAGATCAGCAGCCACGACAGGGCCGACATCACGGCCAGCAGCGCAAAGCCCGAGCGCCAGCCGAAATGCTGGACCAGCCAGGCCAGTGGCGTGCCTGTGAACAGCAGCCCCAGTCCACCGACACCCATGCCCACGCCCGACAGAAAGGCAAAGCGGTCCATGGGAAAGTGGCGCGAGATGAACATGGTGCAGGCCAGAAAGGCGGGCGAGCAGCCCACGCCGATCAGCAACTGGCCCACCATCAGCCAGCCGTAATTGGGTGCGGCGGCGGACAGTGCCGACCCCGCAATCGCCAGCGGAAACGACAGCAGCACCGTGCGCCGCAGGCCGTAGAGGTCCATGCCGATGCCCATCAGCAACTGGGCCACGCCGAAGGACAGGCCGAACAGGCCGGCGAAGGCGCCCAGCGACTGGGCCGTGAGCCCGAAATCCTGCTGAAGACCCGTGGCCATGACCGAGGTGATGGTGCGAAAGGCCTGGCTCAGCGCAAAGGCCGAGAGCAGGGACAGCAGCATGGCCCACAGCAGCTGGCTGCGCGGCGGCGGTGCTGCGGGGGAGGTCTGCGAAGCCTCTGTGTGTATGTTGTTGTGTGGGGGCTGTTGTGGCGCTGCGGACACGGTATTTCTCCTGGCGCCGCAGCTTACCCGTTTGCGCGCCTGCGCGCTGTCGCCACCGCAGCGGTCTGCCGTCAGTGGCGCCCGCCAGTTCTTACAGCTCGGTGCGCAGCGCCCAGATTTCGGGGAACAGCACCACGTCCAGCATCTTGCGCAGATAGCTGACGCCGCCCGTGCCACCCGTGCCGCGCTTGAAGCCGATGACGCGCTCCACCGTGGTCAGGTGGCGGAAGCGCCACAGGCGGAAGGCGTCCTCGATGTCGGCCAGCTTTTCGCCAAGCTGATACAGGTCCCAGTGCTTGTGGGGATCGCGGTAGACGGTGATCCAGGCCTGCTTGACGCCCTCGCTGGCCTCGTAGGGCTGGGTCCAGTCGCGCTCCAGCCGGTCGGCGGGCACGTCGATGCCCTCGCGCGCCAGCAGCTGCAGGGACACG
Source organism: Delftia sp. DLF01 (assembly GCF_014852125.1). Classification (NCBI taxonomy): domain Bacteria; kingdom Pseudomonadati; phylum Pseudomonadota; class Betaproteobacteria; order Burkholderiales; family Comamonadaceae; genus Delftia; species Delftia sp. DLF01. Next base: position 99,866 of record NZ_JACVAZ010000002.1, on the reverse strand, counting down.
TCGTAGAGCGAGGGCGAGCGCCATGCCGCCTCCACCTGGGCCAGCAGATCGGGCCGGTGGGCATGGGGCTGGAGCATGGCGGCGTTCTTGTTGCCCAGGGAGAACTCGATGCAGCGGTACTGGTAGCTCTGGAAGCCGCTGGAGTTGGCCAGGTAGGGACGCATGGCCGTGTACTCGGGCGGGGTCATGGTGGACAGCACGGTCCAGGCGCTGACCAGCTGCTCCATGATGCGGCTCACGCGGGCCAGCATCTTGAAGGCGTCGGCACGCGTGCCGCCTGCGATGGCGGCCGTGGCGGCTCGGACCTCATGCAGCATCAGCTTCATCCACAGCTCGCTGGTCTGGTGCTGGATGATGAACAGCATCTCGTCATGCGCGGGCGACAGCGGATGCTGTGCCGTGAGGATCTGGTCCAGGTGCAGGTAGTCGCCATAGCTCATGGACTGGCTGAAGTCCAGCTGGGCGCGCTCCTCTTTGACGATGGATTCGGTGCGGCCGGGGCTGTTCATGGGGCAGCCGGAGTGTTCGGTGGTCATGTGGGAGTCTCGCAAGTCTCGACGCGGAAAATGCAGGGCGCAGCGTAACCGAATCCCGCGCTGAAATCCTGCGGGTTGCAAGAAGCGGGATGCGCGGGTGCTCCGGGCTGCGTAGAGTAGGGCATCCGATGACCCAGAAAGACATGCCGTGTCCAACCAAGCCATGAATCAAGCCAGCGATGCCACTGCCAACCCCACGGCCCTGGTGGCCCGATGCTGCCGCTGGCTGGAGACCGAGGAGCCCCCACCCGCCCTTGGCCAGCTGGCCGAACGCTCGGGCCTGAGCCCCTGGCAACTGCACCGATTGTTCAAGCAGGCCACGGGCCTCACGCCCAAGGCCTATGCCAAGGCCCATCGCGCGCATGCCTTGCGCGCGGCGCTGCAGCCGGGCCAGAGCGACTCGGTCACCGATGCGGCCTACTCCAGCGGCTATGCGGCCAGCAGCAGTTTCTACCGCGACGCAGGCGCCATGCTGGGCATGGCGCCCGGCGACTACCGGCGCGGCGGCATGCGCCAGACCATCCGCTTTGCCGTGGCCGAATGCACGCTGGGCAGCATCCTCGTGGCCAGCACCGAGCGCGGCGTGTGCTGCGTACTGCTGGGCGACGACGCCGAGGCCCTGGTGCAGGACCTGCAGCAGCGCTTTCCGCTGGCCGAGCTGGTGGGTGGCGATGCGGGATTCGAGCACACCGTGGCCCAGGTCGTGGCCCTGGTCGAGCAGCCGCGCCGCGGCCTGGCGCTGCCGCTGGATGTGCAGGGCACGGTCTTCCAGCAGCGCGTGTGGCAGGCGCTGTGCGCCATTCCGGCCGGCCAGACCCTGAGCTATTCGGAACTGGCCCTGCGCCTGGGCATGCCCACGGGCGCGCGCGCCGTGGCCAGCGCCGTCGCTGCCAACCCGATTGCCGTGGCCGTGCCCTGCCACCGCGTGGTGCGCAACGATGGCAGCATCTCCGGCTACCGCTGGGGCGTGGAGCGCAAGCGTGCCCTGCTGCTGCGCGAGGCGCGCCAGGCGCAGGAGGCGGCTGGCCGGGAGACAGGGCGGGAGAGCGGCCGAGCCCCGCTGCGCCAGGCCGGCAAGGCATGAGCGGGCGGCGTGGCGGCCACAGCCCTGGCGCAGAGCAGCAACTGACGCTGCCGGCCGGCTACCGCATGAACGAGTTCTGGGGCTTTCACCGGCGCGATGCCCAGCGCCTGTCCGAATGCGATCTGCAGGACGGCGACACCATCCGCATGCACAAGGGCCTGATGTGGAAAGGCCTTCCCACGCTGCTGACCCTGGAGCTGACGCCGCAGTGCGAAGAGGCGGCCGTGGTGCAGGCCCGATGGCGCCTGCCCGCCGGTGCAGGCGCCATCACCGGCATGGACGATGTGCTGGCCGCCATGCTGCGGCGCATGTTCGGACTGTCCCAGGATGTGGGCGAATTCGAGCGCCGTTTTGGCCGCCATGCGCGGCTGGGGCCGCTGCTGGCGCGCCAGCGTGGCCTGCATGTGCCGGCGGCCTGCACGCCCTGGGAGGCGCTGAGCTGGGCCGTCACCGGGCAGCAGATCAGCGTGGCGGCAGCCGTGTCGCTGCGCCGCCGCCTGATCGCCGCAGCCGGCCAGCCGGTGGCGCTGCACGATGGCCATGCCGACGCGCCGCAGCAGCTGTGGTGCATGCCGGAGGCCGCCCAGCTGGCACAGCTCGGTGAGGAGGATTTGCGCGCAGCCGGCTTTTCGCGGAGCAAGACGCACACGCTGCGCCTGCTGGCGCAGGCCGTGCAGTCGGGTGAATTGCCGCTGGACGACTGGGCGGCCCTGCCTGAACTGCCGGTGGCCGAGATCCGCGAGCGGCTGCTGGCCCTCAAGGGCATAGGCCCGTGGACCGTGAACTACATGCTGCTGCGCGGCTATGGCCACCTGGACGGCCCGCTGCACGGCGATGTGGCCGTGCGCCGGGCCCTGGCCCTGCTGTTGAAGACGGACGCCATGGATGCGGCGCAGACCGAGTTGTGGCTGCGGGACTTCGCGCCCTGGCGCGCCCTGGTCGCGGCCCATCTCTGGGCCTCGCTGTCGTCCACGGCGTTCTGAAGGGCTGGCTCCAGGCTTCAGGTCACCGCATTGACGCGGTTGAACTCCGGCTTGCGCCATTCGCCCGATTCCAGCACCTGGCGCAGGTGCTCCACTGCATGCCAGACATCTTTGAATCCCACGTACAGCGGCGTGAAGCCGAAGCGCAGGATGTCCTTGTGCAGGCCCGTGCCGTCGCCCTTGCGGAAGTCGCCGATCACGCCGCGCGCGATCAGCGCCTGCACGATGGCATAGGCGCCGCTGTCCTTGCCGTCCACGCCCAGTCCCTCCTCGCGCGTGAGGCAGACCTGGGAGCCGCGCCGGCCGTGCTCGCGCGGCGTGGCCAGGCCCAGGCCGTGGCCCTGGCAGCGTTCCTCGACCAGGGCGATGAACAGGTCGGTCAGCGCCAGCGACTTGTTGCGCAGCGCGTCCATGCCGCCCAGCGGCTCCACGGCCGTGAACACGTCCAGGCCGCACTGCAGCACGCTCAGGCTGACCATGGGCTGGGTGCCGCACAGGTAGCGCTGTATGCCCTGGGCCGGGTGGTAGTCCGGCACGAACTTGAAAGGCTCGGCATGGCCGAACCAGCCCGACAGCGGCTGCCAGAAGCGGTTGATCAGGCGCGGGTTGGCCCAGACAAAGGCCGGCGCGCCGGGGCCGCCGTTGAGGTACTTGTAGCTGCAGCCGATGGCGAAGTCTGCATTCGCGCCCTTGAGATCGACAGGCACGGCACCCGCGCTGTGGCACAGGTCCCAGACGCAGAGAATGCCCTTGCCCTGCGCGGCAGCCGTCACGGCAGCCATGTCGTGCATGGCGCCCGTGCGGTAGTTGACATGGGTGAGCATGCAGATGGCGACCTCGTCGGTCAGCGCGCCGGCAATTTCCTCGGGTTCGAGCAGCACCAGCTCCAGGCCGTATTCCTGGCAGACCGACTGGGCGATATAGAGGTCGGTGGGGAAGTTGCTGCGCTCGCTGATCAGGCGCTTGCGCTGCGGCGCGTCCTCGCGCGCGATGCGGGCCGCCGCTGTCAGCACCTTGTAGAGGTTGATGGAGGCCGTGTCGGTGAACACCAGCTCACCCGCGCCCACGCCCAGCCAGGGGGCGAACTGGTCGCCCAGGCGCTGGGGCAGGCTGATCCATCCGGCATCGTTCCACGAGCGGATCAGGCCCTGCGCCCATTCCTGCTGCACCACCTCGGCCACGCGCGCGGCGGCGGCGCGGGGGCTGGCGCCCAGCGAGTTGCCGTCAAGGTAGATCACGCCTTCGGGCAGCGTGAATTGGTCGCGCAGGGCGCGCAGCGGGTCTTGCGCATCGAGGGTGAGGCAGTCTTGCAGGCTCGTCACGGGGTCTCCTTGGGTATCGAAAAGGCGAAAAGGCGAAAAGCGCGGGCAGGGCCGGCGCCGCAATGCGGGCAGGGATCAGGCAAGGGCGCGCAGCACGGCGCGCACGGGCGAGGCATCGGCCTCGACCAGCTTGAGCGGCAGGGCGATGAGCTCGTAGTCGCCCTCGGCCACCTCGTCCAGCACCAGGTTCTCCAGCACGCGCAGGCCGCGCCGGCGGATCACCTGGTGGCTGTCCAGGCTCTTGCTGCTGGCCGGGTCGATGCTGGCCGTGTCAATGCCGATGAGCTTCACCCCCAGGTCGGCCAGCCGCTCCACCGTGGCCGGTGCATAGGCGGCCAGCTCCTGGTCCCAGGTGGTGGGCGCGCGCTCGTAGGTGCGCACCAGCACGCGTGCCGGAAGATGCTCCACGGCGTGGGCGATGTGCTCCCATTCGACCAGCGGTCCCTTGCCGATGGCGTGGATCACGCGGCAGGGGCCGAGGAAGGCGTCGAGATCCACGTTGCCGATGGATGCCCCGTCGGCGTCATAGTGCAGCGGTGCATCGGCATGCGCTCCCACGTGGGGCGAAAGCGTGATGGCGCTGACATTGACCGGGCAGCCCGGCCCGATGGTGGCGCACCACTGCTGGCTGTAGGCCGTGTCGCCGGGAAAGACGGGGCTGGCGGCCTGCACGGCCGGGGAGATGTCCCAGAGTCTGCGGGTCATGGTTTCACTCCTTCGGGGCGGTTCGGGCGGCCTGTGCGCGGGGCCGGTACCACAGCGCGTACACCAGGGCCAGCAGGCCCAGGAAGGGCAGGCCCGTGAGCAGCGTCATGTGGAAGACCTCGGTGAAATAGGTGGTGACGATCACGCCCAGCATCAGCGCGGCGCCGGCCAGCGTGAACAGCGGAAAGCCCCACATGCGGAACTGCAGGCGCTGGCCCGGATGCTCGCGCGACCAGCGCGCGCGGAAGAACAGATGGGTCACGAAGATCATGAACCAGGTGAACATGGCGCCGAACATGGACACGGACATCATCCACAGCAGCGAGCCCTCGGGCTTCCACAGGTTCACGGCCACGGCCACGGCAATGCCCAGGCAGGAGATGGCAATCGCCGCCACGGGCACGCCGCGGCTGTTCAGCCGCCCGAACACCGAGGGCGCATAGCCGCCGCGCGACAGGCTGAACATCATGCGCGAGGTCACATACAGCTGGCTGTTCATGGCCGACAGCGCGGCCACCAGCACCACGAAGTTGATGATGCTGGCAGCGCCCGGGATGCCGATGATCTCCATCACCTTCACGAAGGGGCTCTTGTCCGTGCCGGCCTGCTGCCAGGGCACGATGGCCAGCATCAGCGCGATCGTGGCCAGGTAGAAGATCACCAGGCGCGCCATGGTGGTGCGAAAGGCCCGGGTGATGGCGCGCTTGGGGTCCTCGGCCTCGCCGGCCGCCACGGCCACGGCCTCCAGGCTCAGGTAGCTGAAGATGGCGATGATCACGGCCACCCAGGTGCCCCACAGGCCCTTGGGGAAGAAGCCGCCATCGGCCGTGTAGTTGAAAAAGCCGATGCCCTGGGGCTGCGAGCCGAACACCACCCAGGCGCCGATCAGGATGAAGGCCACGATGGCGATGATCTTGACCATGGAAAAGCCGTACTCCACCTGGCCGAAGGCCTTGACGCTGCTGGCGTTGACGGCCACCAGCGCGCCCGAGAACACCAGCACCCAGATCCAGCGCGGCACGTCCGGGAACCAGTAGCCCATGTAGATGCCGATGGCCGTCACCTCCATGCCCACGGCCAGCACCACGGCGGCCCAGTAGGCATAGCGGACCATGAAGCCGGCCAGCGGGCTGATGTAGTGCTCGGCATAGGCGCCGAACGAGCCCGAGGTCGGGTGGGCCACCGTCATCTCGGCCAGGCAGCCCATGAGCAGCAGCGAGATCAGCGCGCCGATGGCATAGCTGACCAGCACGCTGGGCCCGGCGAAGCCGATGGCGAAGGCGCTGCCCATGAACAGGCCGGTGCCGATGGCGCCGCCAATGGCGATCATCACCATCTGGGCGGCGGACAGCTGCTGGCGCAGGCCGGTTTCTCGTTGCTGAATGTCTTGGAAGGCGGCCATGGTGCGCGGCAGGTGGGGGCTGAAAGCGGAAGGCGTAAGTATCTGCGCTTTCACCGCCGGCCCCGGGCTGGCCGCTGCAAAACCATGGGAGGGTCCGGCCCAGATGCGGTCGGCTCAGGTGTGGCCGGCTCAGGTACCGGCTCAGGCGCCGCGTGCGTAGCAGCCCGGTGTCAGCGCATGGTGGGCCTTGAAGGCGCGCTGCAGGTGCGCCTGGTCGGCAAAGCCCATGGCATAGGCTGCATCGGACAGCGCTGCGCCCGTGGCCAGCAGGCGGCGCGCGCCGTTGATGCGCAGGTTCAGGCGGTAGCTGCCGGGCGTCATGCCCGTGGCCGCCTTGAAGCGGCGGATGAAGCGCGTGGCGCTCATGCCGCACTCCTGGGCCAGGGCCTGCACGGTCAGGCCTGCATCGGGTCCTGCATGCAGGCGTTGCAGTGCAGGCGCCAGGGCGGCCGCATCGCCGGGCAGGGGCAAGGCTGCGGGTTGGGCACAGCGGTCCAGCAGGTGCTCCAGGCCCAGGGCCAGGCGGTCGGCGGCCGCCGTGCCATCGACGGGGCGGCACAGGCCATCCACCAGGCTGGCGATGTCCGCATCCGTGAGCGTGCGCCGGGGAAAGCGCAGCGCGGCCACGCCCAGCCGCGCGTGCAGCCAGTCGGCATCGACAAACAGCATGCGGTAGGACCACGGAGCTCCAGGGTCGGGATTGCAGGCATGCCAGGCGCCGGGCTCGATCAGCACCACGCCGCCCGCTTCCACAGGCTGCGGTCCGTGGGCATGGTGGAACACGGTACGGCCCGCGTCCACGATGCCTATCGAATACTCGGCATGCATGTGCAGCCGAAAGCAGTGTGGCGAGCGCGCGCTGTCGCGCAACTCGGCCCAGGGAGCGGCCGGATGGCGGTGGAAGCGGTGGGGAGAGGTTGAAGTCATGGCGGCCAGCCATCATGCCAGCATGGCCGCCACGCTGGCGACCAGCAGCAGGGCCAGCAGGCGGTGGAACAGGCGCTGGCGGCGTTCGGTGCGCAGCCAGCCCGAAAGCAGCTGCCCCAGCAGCGCCCAGCTGCCGACCCCCACCAGGCAGGCCAGCAGCGAGATAGCGCAAAACTGCAGCAGCGCCCACGGCGCATTCGCGTGGGGCAGCACGAACAGGCCCACGCCGGCCAGCGCCACCAGCCAGGCCTTGGGGTTGAGCGTCTGCACGGCCGTGCCCTGCAACAGCGCTTGCAGCAGGGCCTGCAGCGTGCGCTGCGATCCGCCGTTTTGCTGCCTCCCGGCCTGGCCCACAGGCGCATTGGCCAGCCGCCAGGCCAGCCACAGCAGATAGGCGGCGCACAGCCACTGTGCGGCCGTGGACAGCTGCGGCAGCGTCTGCAGCAGCCACTGTGCTCCTTGGCCCATGACCCAGACCACGGCCGCATAGCTGGCGCTGGCGCCCAGCACATAGGCGGCCGAGACCAGGCGCGACCGGGCCGCACCATGGCGCAGGGCCAGCACATTGACGGGGCCGGGCGTGATGGCGCCGACGAGGGTGAAGACGCCCATGGCGAGCAGCGAGGAGGACATGAGATTTCGCGCGGACGCAGGACTGCACAAGGCCCGCAGTCTCGTCCTGCACGCCGGCCCTGTATTGAACGCAATTGCGGGGCGCTGGCATGTCCGTCACATCCTCTAGGGGAGCATGGCGTAGGCCACGATCTCCAGCTTCATCCCCGGCACCACCAGCGCCGAAATCCCCATGCTGGAGCGGTTGGGATAGGGCGCCTCGAAGAACTCGCGGTACACGGCGTCGATGGCCGGCATGTCGGCCACGTCGGTCATGTAGATCAGCACCTGGGTCACATGCGCCAGCGTGCCGCCTGCGGCCTGCAGCGCATTGCGCAGGTTGGTGAAGGTCAGGCGCGCCTGCTGTTCGATGGGGCCGGTGTCGATGCTGCCGTCGGGCCGCACGGGGCCGTGGGCCGTGAACAGCATCTGGCCGCTGGCCTTGACGGCCCAGGAGAAGGGCTGCTTGAGCGGCGGCAGTCCCACGTCGATGATTTGCTTCATGGATTTCCTTGTGTTTTGACTACATGCGAAGGCATGGTGTTCTTGCGTCGGAAACTTGGCGCGGCCCATCGGCGGACGCCGAGCAAGGGCCGTCCCGCAGCGATGGTGTCGTCCCGCGCCCGCGCAGCGAGAGCGGGGGAAGCGGCAAAGCCGCTCAGGGGTCACAGTTTCGTTCTCACGGACCAGAGTTCGGGGAACAGCACCACGTCCAGCATCTTGCGCAGATAGCTGACGCCGCCGGTGCCACCCGTGCCGCGCTTGAAGCCGATGACGCGCTCCACCGTGGTCACATGGCGAAAGCGCCACAGGCGGAAGGCGTCCTCGATGTCGGCCAGCTTTTCGCCGAGCTGGTACAGGTCCCAGTGCGACTGCGGGTCGCGGTAGACCTGGGCCCAGGCGGCCTCGACCTCGGGGCTGGCCGTGTAGGGCTGGGTCCAGTCGCGCGCCAGGTGCCCGGCAGGAATGGCCAGCCCCTGGCGTGCCAGCAGGCGCAGGGCCTCGTCGTACAGGGAAGGTGCGCGCCATGCGGCATCCACCCGGGCCAGCAGGTCCGGGCGGTGGGCATGGGGCTGGAGCATGGCGGCATTCTTGTTGCCCAGCGCGAACTCGATGCAGCGGTACTGGTAGCTCTGGAAGCCGCTGGAGCTGGCGAGATACGGCCGCATGGCCGTGTACTCGGTAGGCGTCATGGTGGCCAGCACGGACCAGGCGCCCACCAGCTGCTCCATGATGCGGCTCACGCGGGCCAGCATCTTGAAGGCATCGGCATGGCGGTCGGCCGCCACGGCGGCCGTGGCCGCGCCCAGCTCGTGCAGCATCAGCTTCATCCACAGCTCGCTGGTCTGGTGCTGGATGATGAACAGCAGCTCGTCATGCGTGGGCGACAGCAGTTGCTGGGCGCCGAGGATGGCGTCCAGCTGCAGATAGTCGCCATAGCTCATGGACTGGCTGAAATCCAGCTGCGCCCTTTCCTCGGCGACGATGCGCTCGGTCAGGCTGCCATGGACGGGGCAGCCGCTCATTGCGGCGACTCCAGCACCGTGGCAATGGCATCGGCCACGTACTGCACGTTGGCGCCGGACAGGCCCGACATGCACATGCGGCCCGAGCGGATCAGGTACACGCCGTGCTCGTCGCGCAGGCGGTGGACCTGGGGCTCGCTGATGCCGGTGTAGCTGAACATGCCGCGCTGGGTCAGCAGGAAGCCGAAGTCGCGCCGCTCGCCAAAGCGTTCATGCAGCGCGCCGTGCAGCTGGGCGCGCATGTCCTTGATGCGCCCGCGCATCTGCGCCAGCTCCTGTGCCCATTGGGCGCTCAGTTCGGGCGACGCCAGCACCTGCTGCACCAGGCGCGCGCCACGCGTGGGGGGCGAGGAATAGTTGCTGCGCACCGTGGCCTTGAGCTGGCCCAGCACATTGCCGGCCGTGGCCGCGTCGCTGCAGACCACGCTGAGGCCGCCCACGCGTTCGCCATACAGCGAGAAGTTCTTGGAAAACGAATTGGCCACAAAGGCCTGGGCGCCCGCATCGGCCAGCGCGCGCACGGACCAGGCGTCTTCATCGAGCCCATCGCCAAAGCCCTGGTAGGCCATGTCCACGAAGGGGATCAGGCCGCGCTCCACGATCACGGGGATCAGTTGCTGCCACTGCTCGCGCGACAGGTCCACGCCCGTGGGGTTGTGGCAGCTGGCATGCAGCAGCACCACGCTGCCCGAGGGCAGTTCGCGCAGTGTCTGCAGCATGGCGTCGAAGCGCAGGCTGCCCGTGGCCGCGTCGTAGTAGGGGTAGCTGTGGGTGCGCAGGCCTGCGCCCTGGAAGATGGCCAGGTGGTTGTCCCAGGTGGGCTCGCTGAGCCAGACCTCGGCGTCGGGGAAATAGTGCTTGATGAAGTCCGCGCCCAGCTTGAGCGCGCCCGAGCCGCCCAGGGTCTGCACGGTGGCGATGCGCTGCGCGCGCACGGCCTCGTGCTCAGCGCCGAACACCAGGTTCTGCACCAGCTGGCGGTAGGGGGCTATGCCTTCAATGGGCAGGTAGCCGCTGGGGCTTTGCTCGCGGGCCAGGGCATCGCCAGCCTGGCGCACGGAGTCCAGCACGGGCAGGCGGCCGGCCTCGTCGAAATACAGGCCGATGCTCAGGCTGACCTTGTCGGTGCGCGGGTCCTGCTGAAAGGCTTCCATCAGCGACAGGATGGGATCTCCGGGGTAGGGCGGGACGTGGCTGAACATCGAGGCGCGGGCGGTATCGAGGGGGGCAAGAGTCGTCATGTTTCTAAGGTAGGGAGAAAAACGGGAGGCCGGATGTCACCGGGCGGGAACCTGGGCTTGCGCTTGGGCTTGGGCTGAGGTTTGGGTCTGAGGGGCGGGCTGGCCGGCCGGCTTGCGGTACCAGATGGCGTAGATGGCGGCCAGCAGCAGCAGGAAGGGCAGGCCGGTGAGCACGGTCAGGCGGAACACGTCGGTGAACAGCGTGGACACCAGGGCGGCCAGCATCAGAGCCGCGCCCAGCAGCGTCAGCACCGGAAAGCCCCACATGCGGAAGGCCAGCGGCTTGTTGCCCTGGCGCACCCAGTGGATGCGGAAGAACAGGTGGGTCACGAAAATCATGAACCACGTGAACATGGCGCCGAACATGGCCACGGCCATCATCAGCATGAAGGACTGCTCGGGGTTGACGATGTTGAACAGCGTGGCCACGGCAATGCCCAGGCAGGACAGCAGCAGCGCCGGCAGCGGCACGCCGCGCGAGTTCACGCGGCCCAGCACGGCGGGCGCATGGCCGGCGCGCGAGAGGCTGAACATCATGCGGGTGGTGATGTACAGCTGGCTGTTCATGGCCGAGAGGGCAGCCACCAGCACCACGAAATTGACCACGCTGGCCGCGCCGGGCAGGCCGATGATCTCCATCACCTTCACGAAGGGGCTGCCGTCCTTGCCGGCGGCCGACCACGGCACGATGGCCAGCATCAGCGCGATCGTGGCCAGATAGAACACCACCAGGCGCACCATGGTGGAGCGGAAGGCGCTGGTGACGGCGCGCTGCGGGTCCTTGGCCTCGCCAGCGGCCACGGCGATCATCTCGATGCTCAGGTAGCTGAAGATGGCGATGATCACGCCCACCCAGGTGCCCCACAGGCCGTTGGGGAAGAAGCCGCCGTTGTTGACGTAGTTGGCAAAGCCCACGCCGGCCGGCCGGGTGCCGAACACCACCCAGGCGCCCACCACGATGAAGGCCACGATGGCGATGATCTTGATCATGGAGAAGCTGTACTCCACGGCGCCGAAGGCCTTGACGCTCATCATGTTCACGCCGATCAGCGCGCCCGAGAAGATCACCACCCAGGCCCAGCGCGGCACCTCGGGGAACCAGTAGCCCATGTACAGGCCCACGGCCGTCACCTCGGTGCCCACGGCCAGCACCACGCAGGCCCAGTAGGCATAGCGCACCACGAAGCCGGCCCAGGGGGCGATGTAGTGCTCGGCATAGGCGCCGAACGAGCCCGAGGTCGGGTGGGCCACCGTCATCTCGGCCAGGCAGCCCATGAGCAGCAGCGAGATCAGCGCGCCGATGGCATAGCTGATCAGCACGCTGGGCCCGGCGAAGCCGATGGCAAAGCCGCTGCCCAGGAACAGGCCGGTGCCGACGGCACCGCCGATGGCGATCATGGTCATCTGTCCGGCGGACAGCTGCTGTTGGAGTCCGGCTTCGCGCTGGACGATGTCTTCGAAGGCTGGCATGGGTTGTTGTCTCCGTTGCTGTGGGGGGCTTCGGAGGCGGATGCTAGTTACGGCCTTCGCAGGGCGTTTAGTAGTTATCCCTAAATGCTCTTGATCTTGGATAAGTTATTCTGTGAAACATGAATTCATAGGTGGTTTATGTCAATCGAGATCGACAGAACGGACCGGCTGCTGATCCGCGCCTTGCAGGACAACGCGCGGCTGACCTCGGGCGAATTGGCGCAACGCGTGCACTTGTCGCAATCGCCGTCGTGGCGGCGCATCAAGCGGCTGGAGGATGAGGGCGTGATCACCGGCTACCACGCCGCGCTGAGCCGGCGCGCCATCGGCTTTGGCGTGCTGGCCTTCGTGATGGTGGGCATAGACCATCAGAACGAGGAGTCATCGCGCCACTTCCAGGAAGCGGTCTGCGCCATTCCCGAGGTCGTGATGTTCCACGGCATCTCGGGGCCGGAGGACTTCCTGCTGGTCGTCGTGGCGCGCGATCTCGATGCCTATTCGGACCTGCTGCTCACCCGCCTGCACCGGCTGCCCGGCGTGCGCCAGGTGCACACGCATTTCTCGCTGCAGGAGTTCAAGGGGCAGTTGGCGGGGCTGCCCGTGGAATAACGGCTGGTGGTGGCGGCTGTTGGCGGCCGGCAGCGCCTGGCTGGTTGCTACAGCAGGCCGCTGTCCAGCGCCTGCATGCCATGGCGCACGCGCACGCGGTTGCAGGCATCGCTGCCGGCCGCAAATTCGCGGCAAGGCGAGGGCCGCCACTCGTAGATGCCGCAATGGGCCTTCTCGCCCACCTTGCCCACCAGCGCTGCGCAGCGCGGGCGCGACCAGTCCGTGCCGCGCATGCGGCAGGTGTGGTCGGTGACTTCCTCGATCAGCCCGGCCGGCACGCGGCCGCCATGCTCCTGCGACTCATGCACGGAAAAGTCCACGCGAAACGATGCGCAGCAGGCGCCGCAGCTCAGGCAAGGATGGGTCATGGCGTGGGCAAGCAGGTGCAGGTGCGGATCGTGGGAGCGCGATTGTCGCGCGCACGCGTGCGGGGCGCCTGGAACCGGCCAAAAACCATGACGGCCCTTTGGCAAGACCCTGCCTCTTACTCCGATACCATGCGCGGGCTTCCCACGGGGATTCGATCAAAATCAAAATGAGAATAAAAATCAGTTGATACAACACGCCATGCATTCGATGAATCCCGGGACGGACGCCACGGCTCCGTCCGCGCTGTCCGCGCCTCCCAGCTCTCCAAGCCCGGCCACCGCTGCGGCCATCACCCTGGATGCGCTGCCGCGCCAGGTTCCGGCGCGCGTGGTCGAACTCCATGCGGCGCGCGACACGGCCGAGCAGGAACTGCTGCTTCGCCTCATGGAAATCGGTTTCCTGCCGGGCGAGCCCGTTCGCATCCTGGCCGCAGGCTTTCCGGGCGACGACCCGCTGGCCGTGCGCGTGGGCCAGGCCACGTTCGCGCTGCGCCGCCATGAGGCGGCCCTGGTGCGCGTGGCGCCGGAGGCGGTGGCATGAGCGCGTCGTCCTCTCCCAAACTCATCCAGCCGCTGCAGCCTGCCCAGGGTGGCGGCGGCGGTGGTGATTCCGCATTGCGCCTGGCCTTGCTGGGCAACCCCAACTGCGGCAAGACAGCCTTGTTCAACCTGCTGACCGGCGCACGCCAGAAGGTGGCCAACTACGCGGGCGTGACCGTGGAGCGCAAGGAAGGCTGGCTGAGCACGGCCAGCGGCCGGCGTGTGCGCGTGCTGGACCTGCCGGGCACCTACAGCCTGCATGCCCACAGCGAGGACGAACGCATCACGCGCGACATCGTCTCGGGCCGCCACGCGCGCGAGGCGCCTCCCGAACTGCTGGTCTGCGTCACCGACGCCACCCACCTGCGCCTGAACCTGCGCCTGGTGCTGGAAGCCCAGCGCCTGGGCCTTCCCATGCTGCTGGTGCTCAACATGAGCGACATGGCCAGGCGCCAGGGCATCGATATCGACCGCGAGGCGCTGTCACGCGCCCTGGGCATGCCCGTGCTGTCCACGGTGGGCGTGCGCCAGGACGGCGCGCGCGAACTGCTGCAATGGCTGGACGGCCCCGAAGCCCGCGCCCTGGCAGCGCCGCAGCTGCAGGCCCCGGCCCGCCCGGGCGATGCGCGCGAGCAGGTGCTGGCCCTGCACCAGCAGGTGGCCCGCATCATGGCCGACTGCGTCAAGGAGCCCGTGGTGGACACCCGGCGCGATGACCGCATCGACGCCGTGGTGCTGCACCCGCTGTGGGGCATGCTGCTGCTGGCGGCCACGCTGTTCCTGATGTTCCAGGCCGTGTTCAGCTGGGCGCAGCCGCTGATGGACGGCATCGAGGGCGGCGTCTCGGCCGTCTCGGCCCTGGTCAACGAGCACATGCCCGAAGGCGCGCTGCGCAGCCTGCTGGCCGATGGCGTGATCGCGGGCACGGGCGCCGTGCTGGTCTTCCTGCCGCAGATCCTGATCCTGTTCCTGTTCATCCTTGCGCTGGAGGACTCGGGCTACCTGCCGCGTGCCGCCTTCATGCTGGACCGCATCATGGGCAAGGTCGGCCTGTCGGGCCGCTCCTTCATTCCGCTGCTGTCCAGCTTCGCCTGCGCCGTGCCCGGCATCATGGCCACGCGCTCCATCACCAGCTGGCGCGACCGCCTGGTGACCATCATGATCGCGCCGCTGATGACCTGCTCGGCGCGCCTGCCGGTCTATGCGCTGCTGATCAGCGCCTTCATTCCCGAGCGCACCGTGGGCGGCATCTTCAACCTGCAGGGCCTGGTGCTGTTCGCGCTGTACGTGGCCGGCATCGTCAGCGCCATGGCCGTGGCCGGCGTGGCCAAGTTGGCCGGCCGCAGCGCCGGACCCACGCCGCTGCTGATGGAGCTGCCCTCCTACCGCTGGCCCAGCCCGCGCAGCCTGGCCCTGGGCCTGTACGAGCGCGCCATGATCTTCCTGCGCCGCGTCGGCGGCATCATCCTGACCGTGAGCATCGTGCTGTGGTTCCTGGCCAGCTACCCGGCGCCGCCCGATGGCGTCACCGAAGCGGCCATCCGCTACAGCTTTGCGGGCCGCATCGGCGGCTGGCTGGAGGTGGTGCTGGCGCCGATCGGCTTCAACTGGCAGATCGCCATCGCCCTGGTGCCCGGCATGGCCGCGCGCGAAGTGGCCGTCAGCGCCATGGGCACGGTCTATGCCCTGTCCGCCGCCAGCGACGAGGCCATGGCCGAGCAACTGGGCCCGCTGATCGCCCACACCTGGTCTATGGCCACGGCGCTGTCGCTGCTGGCCTGGTTCGTGTTCGCGCCCCAGTGCATCTCCACGCTGGCCGCCGTGCGGCGCGAGACCAACGGCTGGCGCTATCCGCTGCTGATGACCGGCTATCTGTTCGCGCTGGCCTACCTTGCCAGCTTCATCACCTACCGCGTGGCCATCGCATTGGGCGCGGGCTGAAAGGAGCACGGACCATGTGGCAAAACATCATCGTGGGTCTGATCGTGGCCCTGGCCGGCATGTCCCTGGTCTGGCGCTATCTGCCTGCGCGCTGGCGCCAGAAGGCCGGGCAGATGCATCCGGCACTGGCGCCCAAGGATGCGGGCGGCTGTGGCGGCTGCAGTGCCTGCGGCGGGGACAGTTGCGCACCGGACAAGCGGGTGCCGTAAGGCCACGGCCCGAACTTCCGCCAGGAAAAAAAAGAATGCCTGCAGGCGCAAAGCCTGCAGGCATTCTTTTTTGAGCGGACTGCGTTGTCAGTTCGGCTGGCGGCCCAGCAGCAGGTATTCCATCAGAGCTTTCTGCACATGCATCCGGTTCTCCGCCTCATCCCAGACCACGGACTGCGGCCCGTCGATGACCTCGGCCTCCACTTCCTCGCCGCGGTGGGCGGGCAGGCAGTGCATGAACAGGGCATCGCCACGTGCGGCGGCCATCATTTCGGCGTCCACGCACCAGTCGGCAAAGGCCTTCTTGCGGGCTTCGTTCTCGGCCTCGTAGCCCATGCTGGTCCACACGTCGGTGGTCACCAGGTCGGCGCCCTTGCAGGCGTCCAGCGGGTCCTTGAAGACCTTGTAGCAGCCCTCGCGCGGGGTCTTGCCGCCAAAGGCCAGCTTCTCGTCCACCTCGTAGCCGCCCGGTGTGCTGACGTGGACGGTGAAGCCCAGCAGGTCGGCCGCCTGCAGCCAGGTGTTGGCCATGTTGTTGCCGTCGCCGACCCAGGCGACGGTCTTGCCCTGGATCGAGCCGCGGTGCTCGATGAAGGTGAAGATGTCGGCCAGGATCTGGCAGGGGTGGAACTCGTTGGTCAGGCCGTTGATGACGGGAACGCGCGAGTATTCGGCAAAGCGCACGATCTTGTCCTGGCCATAGGTGCGGATCATCACCAGGTCGGTCATGCGGCTGATGACGCGTGCGCTGTCCTCGATGGGCTCGGCGCGGCCCAGCTGGCTGTCGCCCGTGGTCAGGTGGACCACCGAGCCGCCGAGCTGGTACATGCCCGCCTCGAAGCTCACGCGGGTGCGCGTGCTGGCCTTCTCGAAGATCATGGCCAGCGTGCGGTCGCTGAGCGTGTGGTGCTTTTCGTAGCCCTTGAACTTCTTCTTGATCAGGGCCGCGCGTTCGAGCACATAGGCGTACTCGTCGGCCGTGAAGTCGGAAAACTGCAGATAGTGCTTGATGGCAGTCATAGGCAGGTACTCATTCGGACAGGAATTGCACGATCAGGGGCTTGAGCTTGGCGACCACTTCGTCGGCTTCGGCCTCGGTCATGATCAGCGGCGGCACCAGGCGCACCACGGTGTCGGCGGTCACGCTGAACAGCAGGCCGGCTTCGGCGCCACGGCCCAGCAGGGCGCCGCAGGGCTTGTTCAGCTCGATGCCGATGATCAGGCCCTGGCCGCGCACATCGACCACGCCCTTGACGTCGGCCAGTTCCTTTTGCAGCGTGGCCTTCAGGTGGTCGCCCACCTTGGTGGTGTGGGCCAGCAGGCCGTCCTCTTCCATGATGCGGATGGTTTCGATGCCCGCACGCATGGCCAGCGGATTGCCGCCGAAGGTGGAGCCATGGTTGCCCGGCTGCAGCACGGTGGCCGCCTTGCCATGGGCCACGACGGCGCCGATGGGCACGCCCGAGCCCAGGCCCTTGGCCAGGGTCATCACGTCGGGGACGATGCCGGCCCACTGGTGGGCGAACCACTTGCCCGTGCGGCCCATGCCGGCCTGGACTTCGTCGAACATCATCAGCCAGCCGTTGGCATCGCACAGTGCGCGCACCTGCTGCATGTACTCGATGCGCATGGGGTGCAGGCCGCCTTCGCCCTGGATGGGCTCCATCATCACGGCCACCACGTCGGGGTTGCCGGCCGTGGCCTGCTGCAGCGCCTCGAAGTCGTTCACCGGCACGCGCAGGAAACCGTCGAGCAAGGGGCCGAAGCCGTCGCGCACCTTGGGGTTGCCCGTGGCCGTCATGGTGGCGATGGAGCGGCCGTGGAAGGCATGCTCGTAGACCACGATCACCGGCTTGGCGATGCCCTTGTCCACGCCGTACTTGCGCGCGATCTTGATGGCGGCCTCGTTGGCCTCCAGGCCCGTGCTGCAGAAGAAGACATTGGTCATCTTCGAGCGCTCGGTCAGCAGCTGGGCCAGCGTTTCCTGGCCGGGCACGTGGTAGTAGTTGGAGGTGTGGATGAGCTTGGCCACCTGGTCCTGCAGCGCAGGCACCAGCTTGGGGTGGTTGTGGCCCAGCGTGTTCACTGCAATGCCGCCCAGCGCATCGAGGTACTGCTTGCCGTTGACGTCCCACACGCGGCAGCCCTGGCCTCGCTCCAGAGCGATCGGTACGCGGCCATAGGTGTTCATCACGTGGGGCGAGGCAGCCTCAATGAAAGCGGTCATTGCAAAAATCTCCTGAGCTGGAAAGTAAACGGCATCCGGGCGTTGCCGCCGCAGATGCCTGAAAAACAGCGAAGCCCGATTCTAGGGGCCGCGCGATGGCCTACCGTTGCGGTTTGCGCATCACAGCCATGCAATGAGCCTACGCCACACTTGGGTAGTGCGCTGCAACAAGGCCTCAGCTCTTATATAAGAGATAAAATGCCGGCTTGGCCTGCTGGCAGCGATCCTGCCTGTGGGCTCTGACTTTTTTGAAGGACTTGCGCAAGCAGGACGTGGCAGGGCGCCGTGCCCCTTGGCAGGTCGGCTGTTTTGTTCCTTGTTGCGCAAGTCGTATTTTGGCGTGCATCCTGATGGTCTCTCCCTCCAGCAAAGAACTGTTCATCCAGGGCATCACCCACGAAGGCAAGACTTTCCGGCCCAGCGACTGGGCTGAGCGGCTGGCAGGCGTCATGAGCCAGTTTCGCCCCGGTGGTGCCCAGCGCGGCAGCCACCTGAGCTACTCGCCCTGGTGTGTTCCCACAACGCTCAATGGCGTCAAGTGCGTGGTCGTGCACCGCGACCTGCGCGATTACGAGCCCATGGCCTGGGATTTCTGCCTGAATTTCGCCAAGGACAACAACCTGCAGGTTGCCGAGGCCTGCCTGATACCGGACGAGCCGGCCCGCTGAGGCCGGCTTCTTTTTTTGCGGGTCGTTCCCGTCCGATGTGAAGCGCGCCTGGGGTGCGTTTTTTTTCGCCCGTGCTCCGGAGGGTGGGGCTTTTTTGGTGGGTCCTGCGGATGCAGGAGCATCGTTCAGGCACAAAAAAACCGCCCGAAGGCGGTTTTCTCGTTCGCTGACAGCGCACCCGTTACAAACGGCAGATGGCCGGAGCCATCCGTGCGGTTGCCTAATTGGATTAGGCGGCGGCCAGGGCCTTGACCTTGGCGGACAGGCGGCTCTTGTCGCGAGCGGCCTTGTTCTTGTGGAAGATGCCCTTGTCGGCGATCGTGTCCAGAACGGATTGGGCTGCGGCAAACAGTTCGGTTGCCTTGGCCTTGTCGCCAGTCAGAACGGCCTTTTCGACCTTCTTGACGGCGGTGCGGTACTTGGAACGCAGCGAGGTGTTGGCTGCGTTGAGCTTGGTGTCCTGGCGGACGCGCTTGCGGCCGGAGGCGAGACGGGGGTTCTTCTTTGCGGGCTTGGATGCCATGATATGTATTCCTAGTGTCTGAGGATGTTGTCGGCGAAGCGCGGGATTATAGCACGCAGCCCGGACAGGGCCTTGAGGGCCCAGGCCGCACGGGCCGGCCTGTTGCAACGGAGTGCAAGAGCGGCCAGGCCCGCCTGGAGCGCCGGCCGGCGGGGCATGCCAGCGCATACACTCCCCACGGTGTCACTGTTCAAAGCCGCCTCCACCGTTTCCCTGCTGACGCTGGCCTCCCGTATCACCGGGCTGGTGCGCGATCTGCTCATGGCCTCCATGTTCGGAGCCAATGCGCTGACCGATGCGTTCAATGTCGCCTTCAGGATTCCCAATCTCTTTCGGCGGCTGTTCGCCGAGGGGGCCTTCAGCCAGGCCTTCGTGCCGGTGCTGGCCGCCAGCAAGGCCAAGGAGGGGGACGAGGCCACGCGCACGCTGATCTCGCACGTGGCCACGCTGCTGTTCTGGGTGCTGCTGGTGACCTGCGTGCTGGGCGTGGTGGGCGCTCCGCTGCTGGTCTGGCTGCTGGCCAGCGGCCTGCGCCAGTCGCCCGAGGGCTATGACGCCGCCGTGCTGATGACACGCTGGATGTTCCCCTACATCGGCTTCATGTCGCTGGTGGCGCTGTCGGCCGGCGTGCTCAATACCTGGCGGCGCTTTGCCGTCTCGGCCGCCACGCCGGTGCTGCTGAACCTGGCCATGATCGCCGCCGCCTTCTGGGGCGCGCCCTGGCTGCAGGCGCGTGGCATCGAGCCCATCTATGCCATGGCCGGTGGCGTGATGCTGGGCGGCGTGCTGCAGCTGGCGGTGCAACTGCCTGCGCTGGCGCGCCTGGGCCTGCTGCCGCGCATCGGCTTTTCGCCAGCTGCGCTGCGCGAAGCCTGGGCCGAGGCCGGCGTGCGCCGCATCCTCAAGCTGATGGCGCCGGCCTTGCTGGGCGTGGGCGTGGCCCAGGTCTCGCTGATGATCAACACGCAGATCGCCTCCTATCTGCAACCGGGCAGCGTGACCTGGTTGTTCTATGCCGACCGGCTCATGGAGTTTCCGACGGCGCTGCTGGGCGTGGCGCTGGGCGTGGTGCTCACCCCCCAGCTGGCCGCTGCCAAGGCGGCCGATGACTCGGAGCGCTACTCGGCCATGCTGGACTGGGGGCTGCGCCTGGTGGTGCTGCTGTCCGTGCCGTGCGCTGTGGGCCTGCTCACTTTTGCCGAGCCGCTGGTGGCCACGCTGTTCCACCGCGGTGCGCTGCAGGACAGCGACGTGGGCCAGATCGCCCTGGCGTTGGTCGGCTACGGCGCAGGCCTGGTGGGCCTGGTGGCCATCAAGGTGCTGGCGCCAGGCTACTACGCCAGCCAGGACATCCGCACGCCCGTCAAGATCGCCATCGTGGTGCTGGTCATCACCCAGCTGCTCAACCTGGTCCTGGTGCCCTTCATGGCGCATACCGGCCTGGCGCTGTCCATCGGCCTGGCGGCCCTGGTCAATGCGGGCTGGCTGCTGTGGGGTCTGCTGCGCCGGGGCGTCTACCGTCCCAAGCCGGGCTGGGGCCGGCTGGGCTTGCAGGTGGTCGCGGCCAGCAGCCTGCTGGCCGTGCTGCTGACCTGGGGCAGCCAGCATTTCGACTGGATCGCGCTGCGCGCCAACGGCTGGCAGCGTGTGGGCCTGCTCGCCGCGCTGATGGCCGCCTCGGTGCTGCTGTACTTCGGTGCGCTGTGGGCGGCGGGGCTCAAGCTGCGCGCACTTCTGCGGCGCTGAGAGGCATCGCCCAAACCCGCATAATTGCAGGCTTGGGCGCTGCAATATACAAAGCATCATGAGCTGGAGTTACGAAGACACGCCAACGGCCCTGCAATACTTTGCAGCGCTGGTGCAAAGCGATGACCACCTGCCGTTGATGGAGGCGGCAATCAGCATCGCCCAGGATGCCGTGCCCGATCTCGACCTGCAGGCGGCCAGCGCCGAGCTGGACCGGCTGCAGGTGCGCCTGCTCCAGCGCCTGGCCGGCGAAACCGATTCGCTGCAGCGCCTGCGCGTGCTCAACCAGTTCTTCTATGGCGAGCTGGGCTTTGGCGGCAATCTCAACGATTACTACGACCCGTCCAACAGCTACATCCACCATGTGCTGCAGACGCGGCGCGGCATTCCCATCAGTGTGGCGCTGATCTGGCTGGAGCTGGCTGCGGCCATCGATCTGCCGGCACAGGGCGTGAGCTTTCCCGGGCATTTCCTGGTCAAGCTGCGCCTGCCCCAGGGGCAGGTGGTGATGGACCCGCTGAGCGGTGAATCCTTCTCGGCCAACAGCCTGGCCGAGCGGCTGGAGCCCTTCTGGCAGAACGCCGGCCTGTCCGCCGAGGAGGCGGCTCCGCTGGGCATGTACCTGCAGGGCGCATCGCCGCGCGACATCCTGGAGCGCATGCTGCGCAATCTGCAGGAGATCCACCATGCACGGCGCGACTGGCCGCTGCTGGTGGCCGTGCTCAACCGGCTGGCCGTGCTGCGGCCCGACATGCCGGAGATCTTCCGGGACCGGGGGCTGGCCTATGCGCAGTGGGGAGTGACCGAGCGTGCGCTCGAAGACCTGGAGCGCTTCCTGCATTCCCAGCAGGGCGCGCAGGCCGTGGCCGTGCGCGAGGTGATCCGGCGGCTCAGGGGGCTGTAGCGGCGGCAACCCCCAGTGTCGGAGCGCTGCTCAGACCAGCCGGACGGCTTCCAGCTCTTTCTTGAGATAGGCGTAGAACAGTGGCGCCGCCACCAGGCCTGCGGGGCCGAACACCGACTCGGCCACGAACATCACGGCCAGCAGCTCCCACACGCCCATGTGCGTGCGCTGGCCCACCACCTTGGCGTTGATCACGTACTCGGCCTTGTGGATCAGGATCAGAAAGCCCAGGCAGGCCGCGGCGGCCACCGGGGAGACCGACAGCCCCACGATGGTGATCACCGCATTGCACAGCAGGTTGCCCACGATGGGCACCAGGCCCGCGATGAAGGTCAGCGTGATCAGGGCTGGCGTGTAGGGCAGGGTCAGGTTCCAGTGCGGCAGCACGCCCAGCAGGAAGATGGCCGTCAGGAAGGTGTTGAAGGCCGCAATCCAGAACTGCGCCGCCACGATCTGGCGGAAGGCCAGCCCCATGAGCCGGATGCGTTCGCGCAGCGCAGCCACCAGGGGCGGGCGGCGCGTGGTGATGGGACGCACGGCGGCCAGCGCGCCGATGATCAGGCCCACATAGGCGTACAGCAGGCCGGTAAGCCAGGCGCGGCCCGCATGGGCCAGGGCACCGGCCTTGGCCGCCAGGTAGCTGGCCAGCAGGTGCTGGATTTCCTGCGCGCCGTCCGGCAACTGGTCGGCCATGTCGGCGGGCAGCTTGTCACGCAGCTCCAGCACCGTGTGGGCCAGATAGTCGAGCAGCTCGCGGTACTGCTGCGGCGCGTCGGTGATGTAGGTGCGTGTATGCGAGAGCGCGCCGCTCAGCAGGGCCAGCGGCGCAAGAATGACGATGGTGGCTGCCACCAATTGGGTCCAGCGCGGCAGTGAGCCGCGCCGGGCCTTGGGCTGGGCCCGTGCCAGCAGCCCGGCAAGGGCGCGCGTGACCAGAAAGCCCACGCAGACACAGAGCATGCCCGGCAACAGGCCCTGCCACATGATCAGCAGCAGGGCGCCTGCCATCAGCACATAGCTGGAAAGCGTCACGCCGCGCGTGGGCGCGGGCTGCGGGGAGATGATGGGCGAGGGCAGGTGCTGGGTCATGCGCTGCGGGCCCGTGGTCAGCGGACCTCGACAGGCTCGCCCTCGCCGCGTGCGGCGATGCGTCCGATGGTGTAGACCGTCTCGCCCAGCTGCTTGAGCGTGGCGGCCGTGGCTTGGGCAGCCTCTGCAGGCACGACAACGACCATGCCGATGCCGTTGTTGAAGGTGCGGTTCATTTCCACGGCGTCGATGCCGGCCGTCTTCTGCAGCCAGGCGAACAGCTCGGTCTGGGGCCAGCTGCCAGCATCCAGGTGGGCTGCCAGGCCCTCGGGCAGCACGCGGGGGATGTTCTCCAGCAGGCCGCCGCCGGTGATGTGGGCCAGCGCCTTGATGGGGTGCTGCTCCAGTGCGGCCAGCACGTTCTTCACGTACAGGCGCGTGGGTTCCATGATGGCCTGCTTGAACGGCTTGCCGTCCAGCGATTCAGGCAGGCTGCCCTGGGCTTCGGCGCGCTCGATGCACTTGCGCACCAGGGAGAAGCCATTGGAGTGCACGCCGGCCGAGGCCAGACCCAGCACCACGTCGCCTGCGGCCACGCTCTGGCCCGTGAGGATCTTGGACTTTTCAACGGCGCCGACGGCAAAGCCCGCCAGGTCGTATTCGCCGGACGGGTACATGCCGGGCATTTCGGCGGTTTCGCCGCCGATCAGCGCGCAGCCCGACAGCTCGCAGCCGCGTGCAATGCCGCCGACCACGGCAGCGGCCGTGTCCACGTCCAGCTTGCCGCAGGCGAAATAGTCGAGGAAGAACAGGGGCTCGGCGCCCTGGACCAGCACGTCGTTGACGCTCATGGCCACCAGGTCGATGCCCACGGTGTCGTGCATGTTCCACTCGAAGGCCAGCTTGAGCTTGGTGCCCACGCCATCGGTGCCCGAGACCAGCACGGGTTCCTTGTAGCGCTTGGGCACCTCGAACAGCGCGCCGAAGCCTCCGATGCCGGCCATCACGCCTTCGCGCATGGTCTTCTTGGCCAGCGGCTTGATGCGCTCGACCAGCGCATCGCCAGCGACGATGTCGACGCCGGCGTCTTTGTAGGAAATCGGGGTAGAGGAGGGGGCAGAAGAGCTCATGGATGGGTACGGTGCGGTAGGCCCGATGCCGGGCTGGAACCCCGGGATTCTACGGCGCCGGCCGCCGGCAGGCGCGCGCGCCAGTGGGCTTCGAGGGGGCTTTCGTTGCACATGCGGGCCGGCTGCCGCCGTGCCGGGCGCCGCGCAGACTAAAATCCCTCGTCCGCCCGGGAGCTCCCGGGCGTTGTCCGCCTTGCCGCAGCGCTGCGCCGAGGCGGGCCTGTCTTTGCTCTCAACCCAATGCCGTTGCCGATTCCTCTGCCTGCTTTTGCCGCATGGACCCGCCTGGACACAGGAAAGGGGGCGCTGCGCGTATGTCGCAGATGAAGCAGCTGGCTCTGGATATCAGCATGGCGTCGAGTCCGACGCTGTCGCGCTTTTTCGTCGGTCCCAATGCCGCAGTGATCGATCATCTGCGCCACTGGGTGGGCGACGGCCGCATGCAGACCGCCCGCACGCCGGTGCCCACCTATCTTTGGGGCGAGTCGGGCTCGGGCAAGACCCACCTGCTCAAGGCCGTGCGCGAGGCGCTGCGCGAGCAGGGCGCCATGGTGGGCTGGATGGATGCATCCACCCTGTTCCCGCCGCCGTTCGACGAGCGCTGGGCGGCGGTGCTGATGGACGATGTGGACATCTACACTCCGCTGCAGCAGGCGCGGGCCTTCAACTGGTTCGTGAATGCGACGAGCCCGGCCACGGGCTCGCCGCGCTGGGTGCTGGGAGCCGGCCCCCTGCCGCCGGCCGACCTCAAGCTGCGCGAGGATCTGCGCACGCGGCTGGGCTGGGGCCATGTGTTCCAGCTGCAACTGCTCGATGAAACCGCGCGCCGCGCGGTGCTGCGCCAGGAGGCCGATGCCCGTGGCGTTTTTCTGGGCGACGATGTGATGGACTACATGCTCAAGCGCTTCTCACGCGACCTGGGCAGCCTGATGCAGCTGCTCGACATGCTCGACGGCTTTGCGCTTCGCAACAAGCGCGCCATCACCATTCCGTTGCTCAAGACGATGCTGGAAACCGAATGAGCCCACATTCTCGTGTGGGCAGGGACTGCGGGAGCCGGCGGAGCCTGCGTTGCAAGGGCAGCGCGGGACCCATTTTTTTAGGATATGCATGACCTCTGATCAGAAGCAACTCCGGCCCCGGCTGGCGTTGTTCGACCTGGACCATACGCTGCTGCCGCTCGATTCGGACTACGAGTGGGGCGAGTTCACGACGCGCATCGGTTGGACCGATCCGGCCGAGTTCGGCCGCCGCAACGCCGAGTTCTTCGCGCACTACCAGGCCGGCACGCTCGACGTGCACGACTATGTGCGCTTTGCCACCGAGGCCTTCTGCGGCCGTGGCGCGCAGCAGGCCGGCGAGGCGCATGAGCGCTTCATGCGCGAGGTGATCACCCCCGCGATCCGTCCCCAGGCACTGGAGCTGCTGCGCACGCACCAGCAGGCGGGCGACCAGATCATCATCGTCACGGCCACCAACGAGTTCGTGACGCGCCCCATTGCCGCCGCACTGGGCGTGCAGGAGCTGATTGCCGTGGAACTGGAGCGCGACGCCCAGGGCTGGTTCACGGGCGAGATCCGTGGAACGCCCAGCATGCGCGACGGCAAGGTCCAGCGCATGCAGCAGTGGCTGGATGCGCGTGGCCTGGACTGGGGCGGCGTGGAGAGCTTCTTCTACAGCGACTCCTGGAACGACGTGCCCCTGCTCGAACGCGTGGACCACCCCGTGGCCACCAACCCCGACGCACGGCTGCGCGCCCTGGCCCAGGAACGTGGCTGGCGCATTCTGGACCTGTTTGGCGAAGCACCATGATCAAGAACATCATCGACAAGCTGCTGGGCAAGACCTCGGCTGCCCCCCGCGCCCGCAAGTCCCCCTTCGGCAAGCGCCAGGAAGTGCCCGTGCAGGTGCACGGCATCGACCCCAACCTGGTGGACCGGCGTGCCATCGACGTGGTCGAGACGCTGCAGGACGCGGGCTACGAGGCCTACATCGTCGGCGGCGCCGTGCGCGACCTGCTGCTGGGCCTGCGCCCCAAGGACTTCGACGTGGCCACCAATGCCACGCCCGAGCAGGTCAAGGGCCTGTTCCGCCGCGCCTTCATCATCGGCAAGCGCTTTCGCATCGTGCACGTGGTCTATGGCCGCGGGCGCGAGAACGAGGTCATCGAAGTCTCCACCTTCCGCGCCTTCCTGGACAACAGCGCGGCCGAGGCCGTGAGCGGCAACGAGCGCACCAGCAAGGCACAGCTCGCCGGCATGCACCATGCGGTGGACGCCAGCGGCCGCGTGCTGCGCGACAACGTCTGGGGCCCGCAGGACCAGGACGCCACGCGCCGCGACTTCACCATCAACGCCATGTACTACGACCCGCGCACGCAGATCGTGGTGGACTATCACAAGGGCATCGACGACGCCAAGAAGCGCATGCTGCGCATGATCGGCGACCCGGCCACGCGCTACCGCGAAGACCCGGTGCGCATCATCCGCGCCGTGCGCTTCGCGGCCAAGCTGGCAGGCAAGGGCTTCAAGATCGAGCCCAAGACCGCCAAGCCCCTGGTGGAGTGCGAGCCGCTGCTGGCCGATGTGCCGCAAAGCCGCCTGTTCGATGAAATGCTCAAGTTGCTGCAGACCGGCCACGCGCTGGCCTCGGTGGAGCAGTTGCGCGGCCTGGGCCTGGCACGCGGCATCTATTCGCTGCTGGATGTGGTGGTCGAGCGCGCGGAGCAGCCCTTTGTGCGCGCCGCGCTGACCGATACCGACCGCCGTGTCGAGGAAGGCAAGCCCGTGGCGCCCAGCTTCCTGCTGGCCTGCGTGCTGTGGCATGACGTCAAGACCGGCTGGGAACGCCGGCTGAACCAGCGCCAGCACCCCTTCCCCGCGCTGCAGGAATCCATCGACGAAGTGTTCGACCAGCGCATCGGCGATGTGTCGGGCCGCGGCAAGCTGGCCGCCGACATGCGCGAGATCTGGGTCATGCAGCCGCGCTTTGACAAGCGCACGGGCGCCACGCCATTCAGCCTGGTGGCCCAGCCGCGCTTTCGCGCGGGCTTCGACTTCATGCGCCTGCGCGCCGACATCGGCGAGGTCGATGAAAGCCTGGCCAGCTGGTGGCAGGAATTCCAGAACGCCGACGACGCGCGCCGCGACGACCTGATCGCCCAGGCCCGCGACGAGCAGCGCGCCCGCCAGCGCAGCGCCGAGCCCAAGGTGCACCGCGTGGCCAAGGCCCGCCCTGCGCGCGAGGACGCCGGCGCTGGCGAAGCGCAGCAGGCCGACGCACCTGCCGCCGCCTTGCCCCAGGTGGAGGGTGAGGAAGGGTCAGCGCCCAAGAAGCGCCGCCGCCGTCGCCGCAAGCCACAGGGCGGTGGTGATGGCGCCGTGGGCGGGGATGACTGAGCCGGGGCACTGGGTCGCTATTGGCCTGGGCGCCAATCTGGGCGACCGGGGCCAGGCGCTGGCCCAGGCGCTGCAGGCCATTGGCGGGCTGCCGGGCACGCGCCTTGTGGCCGTGTCCTCCCTCTACAGCACGGCACCCGTGGATTCCAGCGGTCCGGACTACCTGAATGCCGTGGCCGCCGTGCACACCACGCTGCAGCCGCTGGCGCTGCTCGATGCGCTGCAGGCCATCGAACTGGCGGCCGGCCGTGAGCGTCCCTACCGCAACGCGCCGCGCACGCTGGACCTGGACATCGAACTGTGGGACGACGAGCGCATCGCGCTGCCGCGCCTGAGCGTGCCGCACCCGCGCATGCACGAGCGCGCCTTCGTGCTGGTGCCGCTGGCCGAGATCGCGCCTGAGCGCGTCACACCCGCGCAACTGCAGGCCGTGGCGGGGCAGGGCATCCGCCTGGCGCACAAGCCTGGCTGGCATCTCCGACAAGCCTGAATCCCGACAGTGGCCTGAATGAAAAAGCCGCAGCGCCCTGAGGGCGGCTGCGGCTTTTTGCCAGGCGGGACGTGGTGGATCGGCTCAGTCCACCTTCGCTCCGGAGGCCTTGACGATGGGCTGGTACTTGGCACGCTCGGCGGCCATGAACCTGTCGAATTCGGCGGGTGTGGAGGACACGGGCTCGGCCATCAGGGTCTCGAAGCGGGTCTTGGTCTCGGGCGCGGCCAGTGCATCGCCAAAGGCCTTACTCAGCTTGTCCAGCACGGGCTTGGGCGTGCCGGCCGGGGCCACCAGGCCCCACCAGGTGTCGATGGCAAAGCCGGGGAAGGTCTTGGACAGTGCGGGCACGCCGGGCAGCAGCGTGGTGGGGTTCAGCGTGGTCACGGCCAGCGCCTTGAGCTTGCCCGAGCGGATGTTGGGCGCCGCGGCAGCCAGGTTGTCGATGTTGAAGTCCACCTCGCCCGACAGCAGGGCCAACTGGGCCGGGTTGGCGCCGCGGTAGGGCACGTGAAGGGCGAAGATGCCGGCCTTTTGCTTGAGCATTTCGCCGGCCAGGTGGCCCGCGCTGCCGTTGCCGCCGCTGCCGTAGTTGAGCTTGCCGGGGTTGGCCTTGGCGTAGGCGATCAGGTCGGCCACGCTGTGGATCTTGAGCTGCTCGGCACGGGCCGCGTTCATCACCAGCACATTGGGCACGCGCACCATCTGGGTGATGCCGGCGAAGTCCTTGCCCGCGTCATAGGGCATCTTGGCGTACAGCCAGGGATTGACGGCATGGGTGGCCGTGGCGGCCAGGCCGATGGTCATGCCGTCCGGCGTGGCGCGGGCAATGGCGTCGGCGCCGATGTTGCCGCCGGCGCCAGCCTTGTTGTCGATGATCACCACTCCCAGGGAATCACGCACCCGCTCGGCCAGCGCGCGCGAGGTGATGTCCAGCGGACCGCCGGGCGCATAGGGTACGATCAGGCGGATGGGCTCTTGCGCCAGGGCAAGCGGGGAGGCCAGGGCAGCAGCGGCCGCCATGACCGAGAGAAGGCTGTTTCTACGGTTCATAGGGGCGCTATTGTGCAAAAAAATTGCGACACCTGGCTGTGCGCAGGTATGCAGAGCAGTTTTTCTGCGTATTGATTGATCTGCCCTGGCTTCAGGCTGCCTTGTCGGCTTCCGTGGTGAATGCGTCGGCGTAGAACTCTTCGTCGGGCAGGCCACGCTGGTGCACATAGGCCTGGTGCGCGGAATCGACCACGATGGGCGCGCCGCAGGCATAGACCTGGTGGCCCGAGAGGTCGGCAAAGTCGTCCAGCACGGCCTGGTGCACGAAGCCCGTGCGGCCGGTCCAGGCGTCTTCGGGCAGGGCATCCGAGACCACGGGCACGTAGCACAGCTGCGGCATGGCTTCGGCCTGTTCGCGCACCCAGGCGTCCATGTAGAGGTCTTCGGGGCGGCGGCCGCCCCAATACAGGGTGACGGAGCGGTGGATATCCTTGTGGCGGATGTGCTCCAGCAGCGCCTTGATGGGGGCGAAGCCCGTGCCCGAGGCCAGCAGGATGACGGGCTTGTCGCTGTCCTCGCGCAGGAAGAAGCTGCCGAACGGGCCTTCCACGCGCAGGATTTCCTTTTCCTTCATGGCGCCGAACACATGGTCGGTGAACTTGCCGCCCGGCATGTGGCGGATGTGCAGCTCCAGCCCCGGCGCCGTGTCCTGCACGTGGGGGGCCGTGGCCATGGAGTAGGCGCGGCGGGCGCCGTCGCGCAGGATGAACTCCACGTACTGGCCTGCGTGGTAGCGGAACTTGTCTGCGGCGGGCAGTTGCAGGCGCACCTGCATCACGTCGTGCGACTTCTTCTCCAGCGTGGCCACGCGCACGGGCATTTTCTTGATGGGAAAGGCGCTGGCATCGGTGACCTGGCGGGACTCCAGCACCACCGAGGTGGCTGGCCTGGCGCAGCAGGTGAGCACATAGCCGTCGGCCTCTTCCTGGGCGGTCAGCGCCTTGTCGGCATGCGGGCCATGGGTGACATCGCCACTGAGCTTCTTGCACTTGCAGGAACCGCAGGCACCGTCCTTGCAGCCATAGGGCAGGCCCACGCCGGAGCGGATGGCTGCGGCCAGGATGGTCTCGCTGCCCTGCGTGGCGAAGGCGCGGCCGCTGGGCTGTACGGTGATTTCGTGGGAAGCGTTGGCTATCTCGGTCATGTTCTCGGTATCCTCGGGGGCGCTGGCGGGCGCGTGGAGCGCGCCGGCGATCTTCTTTCCCGGACGGACATGCCGCTGCCGCGACCGGCGGCGCGCGGGTGGCCGCCCTCGCAACAGGCCAGGATTTTGCCCTCAAACCAAAACCCATTGGGCGCGCTGCCGGCGCGCTTTCGACGCGAACGCGTGCTCATCGTCGGCTGCGGCGACGTGGGGCTGCGCGTGGCTGGTGCATTGGCGGGCGCGCCCGGCGCACGCTCCGGCGTCGCACGACGGGGCCCGCGCGTGCTGGCCCTGACGCGTGGTGCCGAGCGCCTGCAGGATCTGCGCGGGCGCGGCATCACGCCGCTGCTGGGCGATCTGGACGCGCCAGCCACGCTGCGCCGTCTGGCCGGCCTGGCCACGCGCGTCGTCCACCTGGCGCCGCCACCCAATCCGCCTGCCGGCGAAGATGGCTGGTGGCTGGACCCGCGCACCACGGCTTTGCTGCGCGTGCTGCGCCGTCGCGGCCGGCCGGCGAGCCTGGTCTATGGCTCGACCTCCGGTGTCTACGGCAATTGCGAGGGCGCCTGGATCGACGAAAGCCGCCCGCCCGCACCGGCCACGGCGCGTGCCCAGCGCCGCGTGAACGCCGAGCGTGCCGTGCGCTTTGCCGGGCGCGGCGGCCTGCGCGCCAGCATTTTGCGCATCCCGGGCATCTATGCGCCGGACCGGGAAAACGGTACGCCGCGCGGGCGCCTGCTGCGCGGCACGCCCCTGCTGTGCGCCGCAGAGGATGTCTACACCAACCACATCCATGCCGACGACCTGGCCCGCGCCTGCGTGCGGGCGCTGTGGCGCGGCCGGCCGCAGCGCATCTACCACGCCAGCGACGATACGCAGCTGCGCATGGGGGACTATTTCGACTTTGCGGCCGATCTCTACGGCCTGCCGCGCCCCGCACGCATCACGCGCGAGCAGGCACAGCGCGAGCTGCCGGCCAGCCTGCTGAGCTTCATGGGGGAGTCACGCCGCCTGCGCAACCAGCGCCTGAAGGCCGAGCTGGGCCTGCGCCTGCGCTACCCCACCGTGGAGCAGGGCCTGCGCGCGTGAATCAGCGCGGATGGATGCCGCCGTTGGTGTCGTAGCAGCGGAATACGTTGCAGTGCGAGATGGGCGCCGAAGGCGGCAGCGGCTGCGGCGGCACGGGGCGCCCGACGATCCACGGCCGGTTGATTGCATTGGGCTGCAATGCGCGCGATTGCTGCAGCTGTTCATAGGCCTTGGGGCCCAGGCAGGCCATCTCCATCTGCTGCTGGGCGGCCTGGCTGCGCGGGCCCCAGGTGGAGGGATCGGGATTGGCCTCGGCCAGGATGGTGTCCAGACGGCGGCGCGCCTGCTGGCAGGCCGGGGAGTCGCCGCCGTCGCGCTGGGCCGAGTTCTCGCGCTCGCGCCGGCTGCGTGCCTCGCGCTCCTGCTGCTGGTCACGAGTGCGGCGCTCGGCCTCTTCGCGGGCCAGTTGCTGGTTCTTGCGCTCTATGGCGGCGGCGGACTGCGCGCGCTCGCGTTCCAGCTCTTCGGGACTGGGGGCTTCCTGCACCTGCACGCGGTTCTCGCCGTCCTTGCAACTGCTGTTGGTGTAGGTGACGCGGCCGGTCTTGGCATCCGTGCAGCGGATGACCTGGGCCGAGGTCGGGCCTGCGATGAGCGCCGCCACCAGCGTTGCAAGCATCGGTACAAGCGCCGCCAGCGCCCGGCGCTGGCAAAGGTCTTGGGTGCGGTGCATGGCGGTTTCCTTTCCCATCACAAGCGGCACAGGGATGTGGTGCATTGCCGATTATGGTGCGGAGCCCGAGGGCTGGACATGCCGCTGGTCAGCCGTTCAACGCCAGTGGCGCGGATCCTGCGTGGGGTAGGGGTTGCCGCCGCCCTGGCTTTCGCGCTGCATGCGCTCGATGGCGCGTTGCTGCTGCTCGCGGTCACGCTGCTGCTGTTCCCGGTCGCGTTGCTGGCGTTCACGATCGCGTTGCTGCTGGCCCTGATCGCGCTCGCGGTCCCGCTGCTGGCGCTCGGCTTCGCGGCGCTGCTGCTCCTGCATGCGCTCGCGCAACTGGCGGTCGCGGTCCTGTGCCTGGCGGTCCCGGTCCCGGTCGCGCTCGCGCATTTCACGCTCGCGTTCCTGGCGGTCGCGCCAGGCGTCGCGGTTGCGCTCCTGCTGAATGCGCTCGCGCTCGTACTGCAGGCGATCGCGCTCACGCTGCAGGCGCTGGCGCTCGTACCAGCCGTTGTCGGGATAGGCGGGCTGCGTGGGATAGGAGGGGTAGATGACGCCGCCGCCAGAGGGGTAGCTGGGGTAGGTCGGATAGCTGGGGTAGCCGGAGCCCATGTCCGAGTAGCCATCGGGCGGCACGGCGCAGGCGGTGACCAGGGCGGCGAGGCCAAGGCCGGCCAGCAGGCGCAGCGTGCGCAGGGGGCGCAGGTCACGCTGCTGGTGTGACTGCGCGGTGGGGGCGTTGGAACGGGGCATGGTATGGGGTCCGGGCAAAGGCGTGTTTCCTGTCTGGATCTCTTCCTATGACGTTTGACAGGCCGTATTGGTTGACCTGGGTCGTCCTTGCAAGGAAACAAGGGCGACAGCGGAGCTTCTATTTTGATAGCAATTCGCCCATATTCTGTAGGTGTTGCCAGATGAATTGCGCAGGCGTGGTGCGCAAGGGCGCCTGCCGCCCCGATCGCGGCAATGGCTTGCGGGCGCGGCTAGAATGGCCTCTGTCTTTGGCGGTGCGCAGTCCGTGCGCCGCAAAGCAGCGTTCTCAGGGCGGGGCGAAATTCCCCACCGGCGGTATCTGGATCTGTCGTTCGGCATGTGTCCAGGAGCCCGCGAGCGCCCGGCAAGCCGCAAGGCCGGCCGGGGTCAGCAGATCTGGTGAGATGCCAGAGCCGACGGTCACAGTCCGGATGAAAGAGATCGCGCAGCACCTGCATGGCAGGCGCCATGCCCATGGTTTTCCCATGGGCTGCGCCGCGCCATGCGGCGCCATGGCGCGCGCCCTGATTCATTTGTCTCATCTTGAAAGAGCACCATGAATCAGACTCCTGTCTCCTTGAATTTCTCCGCACACGGCACGGCCTCGGGCACGCCGTGGAGGGCCGTCGCGGGCCGCAGCCGCGTGGCCGTCATCTGCGCGAGCTGGCATACCGATGTCGTGCACCAGGCGCGCGACTCCATGGCGGCCGAGCTGCAGGCCCAGGGCGTGGCCGCGCAGAACATCAGCCACTTCAATGTGCCCGGCGCCTTCGAGATCCCGCTGCTGGCCAAGAAGCTGGCCGACACTGGCCGCTTCGACGCCATCATCGCCTGCGCTTTGGTGGTCAATGGCGGTATCTATCGCCATGAGTTCGTGTCCTCGGCCGTGATCGACGGGCTGATGCGCGTGCAGCTCGACACCGAGATGCCCGTGTTCTCCGCCGTGCTCACGCCGCGCGACTTCCACGAGCACGGCGACCATGTGGAGTTCTTCCGCGCCCACTTCGTGAAGAAGGGCGTGGAGGTGGCACATGCCTGCCTGGCGGCCCTGGACCAGCTGGCCCAGGTGCAGGCGCTGGGCCAGGCCCGCGCGGCCTGAGTTGCAAGCGTCGCCTGCGTCGCCGGTTGCGGCGCACCACCCAGCACAGCTTTGGGTGGGGACGGATGCTCGTAAACACTGAGTTGGTGCCGAGTGTCGCGGCCCCGTCACGCGGCATTGCCAAGCCGCGATGACGGGAATAACGTGACGGCCTGTTTCAACTGAGGAGTGCGCGATGAAGATGTCCCGGAAGTTGTGTATTGCGGCCGTCGTGGCCGGCATGGGTGGCGTGGCCATGGCCCAGGAGCAGGTGATCCGTATCGGCCACATCGGCCCGGTGTCCGGTCCCCAGGCCAATTTCGGCAAGGACAACGAAAACGG
This sequence comes from Delftia sp. DLF01, assembly GCF_014852125.1. Lineage (NCBI taxonomy): Bacteria > Pseudomonadati > Pseudomonadota > Betaproteobacteria > Burkholderiales > Comamonadaceae > Delftia > Delftia sp. DLF01. The sequence goes on along the minus strand of NZ_JACVAZ010000002.1, from coordinate 66,156 downwards.
CGTGCGCATGGCCATCGACGAGCTCAATGCCAAGGGCATGGAGATCGCCGGCAAGAAGGTCAAGTTCCAGCTGGTGGCCGAGGACGATGTGGCCGATCCCAAGCAGGGCACGGCCGCTTCGCAGAAGCTGTGCGACGACAAGGTCGCGGGCGCCGTGGCCTTCCTCAACTCGGGCGTGGCCATTCCCTCGTCCAAGGTCTTCCAGGACTGCGGCATTCCCATGATCACGGGCGCGGCCACCAACCCCGACCTGACCAAGCCCGGCTGGAACACCACCTACCGCGTGATCGCCAATGACAACGCGCTGGGCGCGGCACTGGCCAAGTACGCGGCGCAGACGCTCAAGCTCAAGACCGTGGCCATCATCGATGACCGCACGGCCTACGGCCAGGGCCTGGCCAATGTGTTCAAGAAGGATGCGGAAAAGCTGGGCGTGAAGGTCGTGGCCTCGGAGTTCACGAACGACAAGGCCACGGACTTCATGGCCATCCTGACCTCGATCAAGGCCAAGAAGCCCGATGGCATCTTCTACGGCGGCATGTACGGCCAAGCCGGCCCCATGCTGCGCCAGATGGCCCAGCTGGGCCTGAACGATGCCAAGTACTTCGGCGGCGACGGCCTGTGCGTGCCCGAGCTGGCCAAGGTGGCGGCCGGTGCCAAGCCGCTGGACAACGTGATCTGCGCCGATGGCGGCGCCTCGCTGGCCAAGATGCCCGGCGGCACGGAATGGAAAAAGCGCTACGACGCCAAGTACCCCGGCCAGTTCCAGGTCTACAGCCCGTACTTCTACGACGCCACCATGATGCTGGCCGATGCCATGAAGCGCGCCAACTCCTGGGACCCCAAGGTCTACATTCCCTTCCTGCAGAAGGCCGACTACTCGGGCGTGACCTCGAAGATCGCCTTCGAGAAGAACGGCGAGATGAAGAACCCCTCGTACACGCTGAGCGTGTTCAAGAACGGCCAGAAGACAGCCCTCGACTGAGCGAGCGTCCCTCCTTCGTTTTCATGCCCGCCCCGTGCGGGCTTTTTTTCGTGCGCTGTCCATGACCCTCAGGCTGCGGCCGGCGCATCGACCACGCCCGGCAACCGGGCCAGATAGGCCTGCAAGGCAGCGATGGCCTGGCGCACCTTGGCGGGCTGGGCCTGGCGCTGCGGGGTGACAGCCCAGATGTCGAGGCCGCCGAAGTCCCAGTCGGGCAGCAGGCGCACCAGGCGGCCTTCGGCCACCGTGTCGGCCACGTCCATGCTGCCCAGCAGGGCCAGGCCAAGGCCCGCCTCGCACATCTGCTGGATGGACAGCTGGTTGTTGCTGGCCACATGCGGCAGCACCTGCAGGCTGTAGGTCTCGCCCGTGTCAGGGTGGCGCGCCTCGGCACGCAGGGCCTGGCCCTGGCCCTCGCGCGCCAGGCCCAGCCAGCGCATGCTGGCCAGCGGTGCCGGGTGGCGCCAGGCACCGCTACCACCCTGGGCCTGTATCCATGCGGGCGAGGCGCACAGCCAGTTGCGCATGGCGCCCAGGCGCCGGGCGGCCCAGCCGGAATCGGCCAGCCGGCCGAAGCGCAAGGCCAGGTCGATGCGGCTTTGTATGAGGTCGATGGGCGCGTCGTCCACATCCAGGTGCAGGCGCAGTGCGGGGTGCCGGGCCAGCCAGTGGCCCAGGGCCGGCGCGATGTGGCGGGCAAAGCCCACGGTGGCTGACAGGCGCAGCTCGCCGCCGGGCTCGTCGCGCGCGGCCGCCAGCTCGGCCCGCGCCTGGCTGGCGGCCTGGGCCATGGCGGCGCACTGCTGGTAGTAGCGCTCGCCGGTGTCGGTCAGCGCGATCTGCCGGGTGGAGCGGTGCAGCAGGGTGACGCCGCCATTGCGTTCGAGCTGGCGCACCTGCTGGCTCACGGCCGAGGGGCTCATGCCCAGGGCACGCGCGGCGGCGCTCATGGAGCCGTGCTGCACCACGGCGGCGAAAACGGCCATGCGTTTGTAGTCATCCATGGGCTGTATTGTGAAGCTGCACTTCAAGGTCTTGGTAAAAATTGCCGTCTACCGCATGCATTGTGAACGGCGTAATCTCAATGCCATCGTGAACAGGCGCCCTGGCGCCATAAAGGACCGAAGATGAAAGTGGCATTGATTGGCGCAACCGGCTTTGTGGGTTCGGCGGTATTGAAGGAGCTTCTGCAGCGCGGCCATGAGGTCGTGGCCCTGGTGCGCGACCCCGCCAAGCTGGCGGCCCAGCCGCGGCTGCAGGCCGTGCAGGCCGATGTACTGGACGCCGCCGCCGTGCAGCGCGCCGTGGCGGGCGCGGACGCCGTGGTCAGCGCCTACAACGCGGGCTGGGGCAATCCCGACATCTATGAGGACTTCATGCGCGGCTCGCGCGCCATCGTGGCGGGCACCAAGGCGGCCGGCATCAAGCGCTACCTGGTGGTCGGCGGCGCAGGCAGCCTCTACATCGCACCCGGCAAGCAACTGGTGGACACGCCCGAGTTCCCGGCCGCCATCAAGCCCGGCGCCTCGGCTGCCCGCGATGCCCTCAACGATCTGCAAAAGGAGCAGGGCCTGGACTGGACGATGCTGAGCCCGCCCATTGCCCTGCACCTGGGCGACCATGGCGAACGCACAGGCCAATACCGCACGGGCAAGGATGAGCCGCTGATGCAGGCCGATGGCCAGCCCGGCACGATTTCGGCAGCGGACCTGGCCGTGGCCCTGGTCGACGCGCTGGACAAGGACCTGCACCTGCGCCAGCGTTTCACCGTCGCTTACTGAACACCTGCGCCCGTCCACTGGTGCCGCAGCGGTCTCCATGGCATGCTGGTGTCCGTCATGAACAGGCAGGAGCACAGCCATGATCGACCACACGGGAATCCTCGTATCGGATTTCGAGCGCAGCAAGGATTTCTATGCACGCGCCCTGGCGCCGCTGGGCTATGAAATCCTCATGGAGCTTTCTGCCGAAGTCACGGGCCATACGGACACTGCGGGCTTCGGCGAGCCGCCCAAGCCCGATTTCTGGATCAGCGGGGGCACGCCCAATCAGCCTCCCATCCATGTGGCCTTCCGCGTGGACAACCGCCACATGGTCGACGACTTCCATGCGGCGGCCCTGGCGGCAGGCGGGCGCTGCAACGGCGAGCCCGGCCTGCGACCGCACTACCACGACGACTATTACGCGGCCTTCGTGCTCGACCCCGACGGCCACAACATCGAGGCCGTCTGCCACCTGCCTCCGGCCTGAGTCTCCCTGGCGGCACTGGGGCCTGCGAGGCAGCTGACATCAGGCGGTCGCATGGCGCAGCACAATATTGCGCTGCAACAAAAAAGGCCCCACGTTCCCCATGCCCCCTTCCGTCTCCGCTGCGGCCGGCTCCGTTTCCGCGTCATCCACACCCACGGCCGCCCAGGCCTGGCTCAGCGTGATCGCGCTGGCGCTGGGCGCCTTCGTCTTCAATACCACCGAGTTCGTGCCCGTGGGCCTGCTCAGCAGCATTGGTGCGAGCTTTGGCATGCCCACCGAGCAGGTCGGGCTGATGCTGACCATCTATGCCTGGATCGTGGCCCTGGCCTCGCTGCCCTTCATGCTGCTCACGCGCAATGTGGAGCGGCGCAAGCTGCTGATGGGCGTGTTCGCGCTGTTCGTGGCCAGCCATGTGCTGTCGGGCGTGGCCTGGAGCTTTGCCTCGCTGATGGTCAGTCGCATCGGCATTGCGCTGTCGCACGCGGTGTTCTGGTCCATCACCGCCTCGCTGGCCGTGCGTGTGGCGCCGCCCGGCAGGAAGGCCGTGGCGCTGAGCCTGCTGGCCACCGGTACCTCCATGGCCATGGTGCTGGGCATTCCGCTGGGCCGCATCGTGGGCGAATGGCTGGGCTGGCGCACGACGTTCCTGGCCGTGGGCGGGGTGGCCGCCATCGTCATGGTGGCCCTGGCCCGGCTGCTGCCGCGCCTGCCCAGCGAGAACGCGGGCAACCTGGCCAGCGTGCCCATGCTGCTGCGCCGCCCGGCGCTGCTGTCCATCTACATCCTGCTGGTGGTCGTGATCACCGGGCAGTTCACGGCCTACAGCTATATCGAGCCCTTCGTGCAGGACATCGCGGGCTTCGAGGGCAAGGTCACCACGGCCGTGCTGCTGCTGTACGGCGGCATGGGCATCGTGGGCAGCGTGATGTTCAGCTGGTGGGGGCTGCGCCATCCGCGCGGCTTTCTGCTGGCCGCCATTGGCGTGCTGTCGGCCAGCCTGCTGATGCTGGTGCCGGCCTCGGGCCATGAGGCATCGCTCTACGTGATGAGCTCGGTCTGGGGTGTCGCCATGATCTGCTTCGCCCTGGCCATGCAGTCCCAGGTGCTCAAGCTGGCGGCCGACGCCACCGACGTGGGCATGTCCATGTTCTCGGGCATCTTCAACATCGGCATTGGCGGCGGTGCGCTGCTGGGCAGCCAGGTCAGCATGCACGCGGGCATGCAGAACATCGGCTGGATCGGCGGCGGCCTGGTGGCGCTGGGCCTGGCCTGGTGCATCTGGGCCTTCATGCGCTGGTCGGCCGGCTTCCAGGCCGCGCACTGAAGCGGGTCAGTCGCCGGGTGCCCGCATGGCCTGGGCGTAGCGCTGCGGTGCCAGGCGTGACACCAGCACGCAGACCATGAGCACGGCGCCCAGCTGTGCCAGCCAGCCGGCGCCGAATCCGCCCGTGAACTGGTGCAGCCGGGCGATCACATAGGGCGCCAGCGCCGCAATCAGAAAGCCGCCGCCCTGCATCAGCGCGTTGAGCGCACCGGCCTGCGTGGGGTGGGGAAGATGGTCCAGCGCCACCACCATCATCAGCGCGAAGCAGCCACCCAGGCCGATGCCGAGGATGACGATGTTGAGCAGCGGCGCCGCATCAGGCCACCAGGCCAGGGCGGCCAGGCCGATGATCTGGCACAGCAGCGTGAACCCCAGCCACGGCCGCCGGTCGGCATGGCGCGAAGCCAGCACGGGCAGTCCCAGCGCGGCGCTGGCCTGGGCCACCGAAAGCAGGGCGACCAGGCCGCCGCTTTGCGCGGGGCTCCAGCCGTGCGTCTGGTAGAAGGGCGCAAGCCAGGCCACCATGGCCGCATAGCCGCCATTGATGAGGCCGAAGCAGGCCATCAGCAGCCAGGTGCGCGGGCGCTGGCGCAGCCAGCCGGTGTCTTGCGAGGCATGGGCTGCCATGGGCGCCGGACCCGGCAATGTGCTCAGCGCATGCCGCGCCAACACCAGGGCCAGCAGGGCGGGCGCAGTCCAGAGCGCCAGCGCAAAGCGCCAGTCCAGTCCCCATTGCACGGCCAGCGGCGAAATCTGGGCACCGAGCGCCCCTCCGCCCATGAGCGCGGCCGAGTACAGCCCCATCATCTGGGCCATGCGTGCGGGCGACTGGCGCTTGATCAGGCCCGGCAGCACGCCTTGCACCAGGGCCACGCCAGCGCCGCACAGCGCGGCCGTGGCCAGCAGGGTGGCCGCACTGGAGCCCGCCACGCGCAGCGCGCAGCCCAGCGCAATCACCGCCAAGGACCCGACCACGGCGCGGCGCGGACCCAGGCGCCGCAGCGCGGCCGGGGCCAGCCAGGCGCCCACGCCCATCAACGCCATGGGCAGCAGCGTCAGCCAGGACAGCGTGGACAGATCCATGCCGGTGGCGGACTGTATCTGCGGGCCCAGCGGGCCGATGGCCGTGAGAAACGGGCGCAGGTTCAGCGTGACCAGGACCACGGTGGCCAGCCACAGCGCCGTTGGAATGGCGTGCGCTGCGGCAGGCGCCTCGGTGCGTGTGGGCGCAATGGACGACATGGCTTCAGGCCCAGGGGGCGTTGCCATACAGCTGGGCCGCCGTGATGCCCGTGTCCAGCCGCGTCAGGGGCAGCGGTGGCGGCTGCAGCGGCATGCGCAGCCGCTGGTAGGCGCCTTCGCTGGACAGGCCGTAAGGCTGGGCGTCCGCGTTGTCGAAGGCGAAGAAAACCTGCTCGGCTCCGGCCATCACCAGCGCCGCCAGGCACATGGGGCAGGGGTGGCCGCTGGCGTAGATGGTGCAGCCAGCCAGGCTGGGGTTGGCCTGGGCGCGCGTGCCTGCGCGCAGCGCCTGCATTTCGGCATGGGCGCTGGGATCATGGCTTTGCACGATCTCGTTGACGCCCGTGGACAGGATCTGCCCCTCGCGCGCGAGCAGGGCGCCGAAGGGCCGGCCGCCCCGCAGGCGGTTGTCGTGCGCCAGCTGCACGGCATGGCGCAGCAGGCGGATGTGTTCTTGTTCTTGCATGGGGATGGCTGGGCAATCGGGAACTGAGGCCGCAGTCTAGGACGGGGGGCATCAATTGGAAAATTAAATGATCAAATGCCAGGCAGTGACAAAGCCACTGAAATCCGTCCACGTCCCATGCAACCCTCTTCCATAGACCCCACCCTGCTGCGCAGCTTCTGCGCTGTGGCCGAAACCGGCAGCTTCACGCGTGCGGCGCAGGGCGTGCACCTGACCCAGTCCACGGTCAGCCAGCAGATCCGCAGGCTGGAGGAGCAAATGGGCTGCACGCTGCTGGACCGCAGCGGGCGCCATGTGGAATGCACGCTGGAAGGAGAGCGCCTGCTGGCCTATGCGCAACGCATCCTGGCCCTCATGGACGAGGCCGTGGAGCAGTTGGCTGGCGCCACCGAAGCCGTGCTGCGCATCGGCGTACCCGAGGACTTTGCCGGCAATGCCTTGATGCCCGCCTTGGGCGCGCTGGCGCGCAGCCAGCCGCAGTTGCGCCTGGAGCTGACCAGCGGGCTGTCGCAGGCGATATGGCAGCAACTGCAGGCCGGCGAGCTGGACCTGGCCATCGTCAAGCAGCGCAACGGCAGCACGCCCGGCATGGCACGCTGGCCCGAACCGCTGGCCTGGATAGACAGTGCGCGGCATCCCTGCCACGGGATGGATCCCTTGCCCCTGGTGGTGTTTCCGCAGGGCGGCCTGTACCGCAGCGAGATGACGCATGCGCTGGATGCCGCCGGCCGGCGCTGGCGCCTGGCCTATGTGAGCGCCAGCCTGGCCAGCCTGGAAGCCGCCGTGGAGCAGGGCCTGGGCATCAGCCTGTTGCCGCGCAGGCTGGTCGGGCCCGGCCACCGCCTGCTCGACGGCATGGCCGGCTTCGCCCCCGTGCCTGATGTGGAAGTGGCACTGCACGTGCGCGCCCAGTTGTCGGCGCCGGGCCGGCGTCTGGCCGAGCGCCTGTGCGAGGTGTGTGAGGCGTTGCTGTCGCCTGCCGCTGGCGAGGCCTGAAAAAAACCCCGCCGTGGCGGGGATGGTCGGTGGGTGACGCGCAGGCTCAATCCATCGTCAGGTTCTGCTTTTGCACCACGTCCTTGTAGACCGCCAGTTCGGCCTTGATCTCTTCAAAGAAATGCTCGGGCGTGTCAGCCACGATCAGCGAGCCGGTTTCCTCGATGCGCTTCTTGATGGCCGGGTCCTGCAGCACCTTGCGCGTGGCGGCGTTGACCTTGTCCACGATGTCGCGCGGCAGGTTCTTGGGGCCGACGATGCCGTAGTACGCCATGCGGTTGACGGGGGCCAGGCCCACTTCCTTGAAGGTGGGCACATCGGGCAGGGCGGCCAGGCGCTGGGGCGCGGCCACCACGATGGGCACCAGGCGCTTTTCCTTGACGAAGCCCAGGGCGGAGGGCAGGTTGTCGAAGATCAGCGGAACCTGGCCGGCCACGGCGTCGTTCAGCGCGGGGCCGCTGCCACGGTAGGGCACGTGGGTGATGTCGGTGCCCGTGGACAGCTTGAACATTTCCATCATCAGATGGGTGATGCTGCCGTTGCCGGGCGAGGCGTAGGAGTACTTGCCGGGGTTCTTCTTCACCTCGGCCAGGAACTCCTGGTAGTTCTTGCCCGCGAACTTGGGGTTGGCCGCAATGATGTTGGGCGTGGCCGCGATGTTCACGATGGGCGTGAAGTCGGTCAGCACGTTGTACGGGATCTTGGGGTTGATCGCCGGATTGGTGGCCGTGGTGGACACGGTGGCGATGCCCAGGCTGTAGCCATCGGGCTGGGAGCGCGCCGTCTCGGCCGCGCCGATGCTGCCGCCGCCGCCGCCCTTGTTCTCGACCACCACGGGCTGGCCCAGGGCACGGCCCAGCGGCTCGGCGACGATGCGCGCGATCAGGTCGGTGGTGCCGCCGGCCGCGAAAGGCACGAGCAGCTTGATGGGCTTGGTGGGGTAGCCCTGGGCATGGGCTGCGCCCGAAAGCGCGAGGGCGCCGAGGATGCCGGCGAGCGCGATGCGGGAGGTGTGAGTCATGGTGTTGTCTCCTTGAATGGATGTTGTGGACGTTTGTTGTGAGGCACCGACGGGTGGGAGGGCGTGATTCTTTAGGACATTCGTATGGCGGTGCTTGGGCTGAAAAATGTGGAGGCGGTGTTGCGCGGCGCTGGCGATCAGACCACGCCGCGCGAGCGCAGCGCCTGGATGGCCATGGGCGCAATGCCCAGCTCGCCCAGGACTTCATCGGTGTGCTGGCCCAGGGAGGGCGGTGCGCTGCGCAGCACGGGCGGGGTATCGCTCAGCCGCATGGGGCTGGCCACGCCGGCGATGCGTGAGATGCCGTCGCCGGCCTCGCGCGGCAGCTCGACGCGTATGCCGCGTGCGCGCACCTGCGGGTCATCGAAGGCCTGGGCGATGGTGTTGATGGGGCCGCAGGGCACGGCCTTGTCTTCCAGCAGCGCAATCCATTCGGCCGTGCCGCGTGTCTTCATGAGGGGCACCATCCGCTCCAGCAGCGCCTGGCGATTGCGCACACGGGCGGTGTTGGTGGCAAAGCGCTCGTCCTGCGCCCAGCCGGCTTCGCCGACGGCGGCGCAAAAGCGCGCGAACTGCCCGTCATTGCCAATGGCCAGCAGCACGTTGCCGTTGGCCGTGGCGAAGTCCTGGTAGGGCGCCAGGCTGGGGTGGATGTTGCCGGCACGGCCCGGCGATTCGCCCGTGGCCAGAAAGCCGGCGGCCTGGTTGGCCAGCACGGCCATGCCCACGTCGAGCAGGGCCATGTCGATGTGCTGGCCCCGGCCCGAGGCCTGGCGCGCATGCAGCGCGGCCAGGATGGCATTGCTGGCATACAGGCCCGTGAAGACGTCGATCACGGCCACGCCCACCTTGAGCGGGCCGCCTCCGGGCGCCTCGTCGGCATGGCCGGTGATGCTCATCAGCCCGCACATGGCCTGCACCATGAGGTCGTAGCCCGCGCGCTCGGCATACGGGCCGGTCTGGCCGAAACCCGTGACCGAGCAATAGATCAGGCGCGGGTTGAGCGCCTTGAGGCTTTCGTAGTCCAGCCCGTACTGCGCCAGGCCACCGACCTTGAAGTTCTCCACCAGCACATCGGCGCCGGCCGCCATCTGGCGAATCAGCTGCTGCCCATCGGGGGTGGACATGTCGATGGTGACCGAGCGCTTGTTGCGGTTGCAGGCCGTGAAATAACTGGCCTCCTGCGTGGCCTGCCCATCGTCGCGCGGCAGGAACGGAGGCCCCCAGTGGCGCGTGTCATCGCCGGCCACGGGCCGCTCGACCTTGATCACATCGGCACCCAGGTCGGCCAGCGTCTGCGTGCACCAGGGCCCGGCCAGCACGCGGGAAAGATCAAGCACCTTGATACCAGCCAATGCGGCCGGCGCGGAGGATGTGGAGGACATGAGAGGGAAGAAATATGAGCGCGCCCGATGCCGCTGGTAGTTCAGCTGAGTGCTTGAGCTTCCATCCCCCATAGCGTGCGAGACGGACGCTGCCCAAGCGAGAGACGCCGAGCAAGAGCCGCCTCGCGGCGAGGACGTCGTCCCCCTCCGCGAAGCGAGAAGGGGGAAGGCGCGAAGCGCCTCAGGGGGTCAGTTGGCAAAAGCTGCGATGCCGGTCTGGGCACGGCCCAGGATCAGCGCATGCACATCGTGCGTGCCCTCGTAGGTGTTGACCACTTCCAGGTTGACCAGGTGGCGGGCCACGCCGAACTCGTCGCTGATGCCGTTGCCTCCCATCATGTCGCGCGCCATGCGGGCAATGTCCAGCGACTTGCCGCAGTTGTTGCGCTTGATCAGCGAGGTGATCTCGATCACGTTCTGGTGCTCGTCCTTCATGCGGCCCACGCGCAGCGCGGCCTGCAGGCCCAGGGTGATCTCGGTCTGCATGTCGGCCAGCTTCTTCTGGATCAGCTGGTTGGCAGCCAGGGGGCGGCCGAACTGCTTGCGGTCCAGCGTGTACTGGCGCGCCGTGTGCCAGCAGAACTCGGCTGCGCCCAGGGCGCCCCAGGCGATGCCGAAGCGTGCGCTGTTCAGGCAGGTGAAGGGGCCCTTGAGGCCGCGCACCTCGGGGAAGGCGTTTTCCTCGGGAACGAAGACATCGTCCATCACGATCTCGCCCGTGATGGAGGCGCGCAGGCCCACCTTGCCGTGGATGGCCGGGGCCGACAGGCCCTTCATGCCCTTGTCCAGGATGAAGCCGCGGATCTCGCCCACATGGCCGTCCTCGGTCACTTCCTTGGCCCAGACCACGAACACGTCGGCCACGGGGCTGTTGGTGATCCACATCTTGTTGCCCTTGAGGCGGTAGCCGCCGTCCACCTTGTAGGCGCGGCTGGACATGCTGCCGGGGTCGGAGCCGTGGTCGGGTTCCGTCAGGCCGAAGCAGCCGATGAACTCGCCGCTGGCCAGCTTGGGCAGGTACCTGTTCTTCTGGTCTTCGGTGCCGAATTCATTGATGGGCACCATCACCAGCGAGCTTTGCACGCTGGCCATGGAGCGGTAGCCCGAGTCCACGCGCTCGATCTCGCGCGCCACCAGGCCGTAGCTGACATAGTTCAGGCCCGCGCCGCCGTACTGCGTGGGGATGGTGGGGCCCAGCAGGCCCAGCTCGCCCATCTCGCGGAAGATGCTCACGTCGGACTTTTCGTGGCGGAACATTTCCAGCACGCGGGGGGCCAGCTTCTCCTGGCAGTAGGCATGGGCCGCGTCGCGGATCATGCGCTCGTCTTCGCTCAGTTGCTGGTCGAGCTGGAAGGGGTCATCCCATTGGAAGCTGTTGCGGGCCATGGTGTCGTATCTCCAAAAACAAAGAGGTCAAGGGCGGGAGCCGCTGCCACGTGCGGTGTCAACGCGGTGCCGGGCAGGCCACCGCCGTGTAGCGTTGTTGCGCTGCATCTTAGAAGCGGGCCTGGGCCCGGCGCAAACGATGTTTGTTCATCCATGAATGCGTAAAACGCATGTATGAATGGGTTGTTGCGGGTTATTCCCTATGATGTGAGGCTCTGAAGTGCATTGAATTCATGAGATATGCGTAGAGCCCTGCCATCCACCCAAGCCCTGGCCTGCTTCGAATCGGCCGCCCGCCACATCAGCTACACGCGTGCGGCGCAGGAGCTGTCGCTCACGCAAAGCGCCGTCTCGCGCCAGATCATTGCGCTGGAGGAGTTCCTGGGCGTGCAGCTGTTCCGGCGCACGCGCCACGGCGTGCTGCTGACGGAGGCGGGCACGCAGTACGCACAGCAGGTCTCGCGCTGGCTGCACGGCCTGGAGCGCGACACGCTGGACATCATGGCCCACCAGGGCGAAGGCGGGCCGCTCAACCTGGCGGCCGTGCCCACCTTCGCCACGCGCTGGCTGCTGCCGCGCCTGCCGCAGCTGGCGCGCGAGCATCCCGAGGTCACGGTGCACATCGACGTGCAGACGCGGCCCTTCCTTTTCGCCGATACCGTGTTCGACGCCGCGCTCTATGCAGGCACGCCCGAGCAGGTGGCGCGCTGGCCCGGTGTGCAGGCGCAATGGCTGATGGACGAAGAGGTCGTTCCCGTGTGCAGCCCGCAACTGCTGGCCACGGCCCAGGCGCGCGAGCCGGGCCGCGCCTGGCTGCCCGTGGGGGCGGACATCGTGGCCCGGATGCCGCTGTTGCAGCAAAGCACGCGGCCCTACGGCTGGCAGCAGTGGTTCGATGCCATGGGCGTGGCCGCGCCGCGCGCGCTGGACGGCATGCGGCTGGAGCTGTTCTCCATGCTGGCCGTGGCGGCCAGCCAGGGCCTGGGCGTGGCGCTGATGCCACCCATGCTGATCGAGCAGGAACTGGCGCGCGGCGACCTCATCATTGCCTGCCCCCAGCCACTGCGCGGCAACCGTGCCTACTACCTGGTCACGCCGGCCCTGGCGCCCGATGCGCAACCCGCGCCCGCTCTGCGCGTGTTCTCTTCATGGCTGCAGCAGCGCGCCAGGGAGCACCGGCCTGCCTGAAAATTAAGCAGGCTTTGGATTGTTCAACGATGACAGTCACTTAACTGACTTATCCTTGCTGCTGGCGGCGCTTGTCCACAGGCTTGTGGGGGTGTCTCTGGGGAAAACCCGCAATCGCGCTCAAAACCAGGGCAGCACGGCCAGGCACAGCGGCATGACCACGGCCGTGGCCACGCCGTTCAGGCCCATGGCCAGGGCCGAGAAGGCGCCCATGGTCGGATTCACCTGCAGCGCGCGTGCCGTGCCGATGGCGTGGGCCGTAAGTCCCAGGGCAAAACCCTGCACGGCCGGGTCATCGCTGCGCACCATGCGGATCAGCAGCGGCGCCATCATCGTGCCCGCAATGCCGGTGATGGCCACGGCCACGGCCGCCAGCGAGGCCGGCCCGCCAAAGCGCTCGGCCATGGGCAGGGCGATGGGAATGGTGGCCGACTTGGGCGCCAGCGCCACCAGTGTCTGCACCGTCGCTCCCAGGCTCCAGCCGATCAGCAGTGCCGACAGCAACGCCACCACGCAGCCCACGGCCAGCGCCACGCTGATGGGCAGCCACAGTGCGCGTATGCGCTCGCGCTGGGCGTACAGCGGAATTGCCAGCGCGACGGTGGCCGGGCCGATCAGCAGCCCCAGCAGCGAGACGCCGCTGCGGTAGCTGGCATAGGAGGTGCCCGTGGCCAGCAGCACGCCCACGATGACGACCACGGCCGTGAAAACGGGAATCAGGAGCGGATGGTTGCCGCTTCTGCGGTACAGCGCCATGGCCGCCAGGTAGACGGCCATGGTCAGCACCAGCCAGGGCAGATGGGCGGTGGAGGCGTTGCCGGACAGCGACTGCCAGGCGCTGTGCCAGTGGGTGGTGAGCGCGCTCATGCCTTGTCTCCCTGGCTGGCGGCCGCTTCGCGGGCGCGCTGGCGCTCCAGGCACCAGCGGAAGGTGAAGGCCGTGGCCAGGAAGGTAATGGCCGCACCCGCCACGCAGGCGATCACAAAGGGCTGCCATTCGCGCGACAGCCGGTCGAACTCCAGCATCACGCCTGCAATGACGGGAATGAACAGCAGCATCATGTTCTGCAGCAGCACGCCGGCGGCCTTCTCCAGCGACTCGGGCAGGTGGCCGTGCAGCAGCAGCGCCCCCAGCAGCAGCAGCGTGCCCACGAGCGCGCCCGGAAGCGGCAGCCCCGTGAGCTGGACGATGGCCTCCCCCAGCAACTGGAAGGCGAACAAGGCGGTGATGGCGTACAGCATGAAAACCTGAATTCCTGGGTCAGATGGTGAGGGAGCGGCCAATGGGGCGGGTGCGGCAAGAGCGTGGATCGCCCGTTGTCAGGCCGGGGCCTGGCCCTGGCGCCTGTGGGACGCCGCCGCAAAGCGTGCAATCATCGCCCACAACTCGAAAAAAGGTGCGGCCACCGATTGCGCGGCTCCCGGGCCAAGGCTATGTTTTCATCCGTGCCCCCTAGAGTCCTGGGGCATGAGATTTTGAATAGCGAAGGAGTAGCGATGGCCGAAACCACATATCACGCACCCGTGTACGAGCCGACGGTGGATGAACTCGAAGTGCTCAAGAAGCTGGAGATGGGCGAGCCCGTGTCGCTGGAAAGCGCGGCGCGCGAGCATCTGTCCAAGAGGCTGCGCGAGCGTGGACTGGTCGAAGTGGACAGCAGCCATCAATGGCACATCACGGCGGCAGGGCGCGCGCAGATCCGCCGCACGGATGCCTGAGGCGAGGTGTGTCAGGCGCCTTTCGAATCGAGGGTTTTCCCTTGGATCTGGAGGTTGCCTGATTTGCAGGCAGCTTAGCCTGCGGCCAGTGAATGCAAGCACTTGGACGCCTCGTTCACTTGCTGTTCACTGATTATCCACAGGGTTGTTCAATGGATCTGTGGAGAAAGAAAGCCACCTCAGGGTGGCTTTCTTCATGGGCTTTTACAGGACCGAACCGTGGGCGCACCGGGCTGGTGCCCGCGCTGGGCAAGGGCTGCATGACGGTGGTGCAAGTGGCGGTTTTCAGAGGGAAGGTACTGAATTTGACGCAGGGCTGCAGCCCTGCCTGCGGGCTGGGATGGTGCTGCTTCAAGCAGGCTTCAGCATGGGCCAAGGTCCAGGCCTGGCAGGCCTTGAGAGGCGGTTGATGCCAAAGTTGTGCACAGGTTGGGCCCGGTGCGGCGAAAAGCGCGCAGGCGTCATCCCGCCCAAGGCATGAGGACGCAGGATCGGTGCAGGCTGGAGGGCCTTGAAATGCAGTGCAGCCGCTGAACACGGCTGGATGCAAAGGGGCTTGAGGTTTGTGCGGACGCTGTAAAGACAGCGGCCGGAAAAGAAATAGCCGAAAAAGCAGGGGACTGCTTTTTCGGCTACGTAATCTCTGGTGCCCGGGGCCGGAATCGAACCGGCACGCCTTGCGGCGGGGGATTTTGAGTCCCCTGCGTCTACCAATTTCACCACCCGGGCTACTTAGCGCAGGGGCGAATTATGGCACAGTGTGAGGCTATGAAAATTTATCCGACCATCGAAGACGCCATCGGCCGCACGCCCCTGGTGGCATTGCAGCGCATCGGTGCGCAGTCTCGCCAGGAACGTGGCAACGTGGTGCTGGGCAAGCTGGAAGGCAACAACCCGGCCGGTTCGGTCAAGGACAGGCCGGCCCTGTCGATGATCCGCCGCGCCGAAGAGCGCGGCGACATCAAGCCCGGCGACACGCTGATCGAGGCCACCTCGGGCAATACCGGCATTGCGCTAGCCATGGCCGCCACGATCAAGGGCTACCGGATGGTGCTGATCATGCCCGAGGACCTGTCCATCGAGCGTGCCCAGACGATGAAGGCCTATGGCGCCGAGCTGATCCTCACGCCCAAGAGTGGCGGCATGGAATACGCGCGCGACCTGGCCGACCAGATGGTGGCCCAGGGCAAGGGCGTGGTGCTCGACCAGTTCGGCAACCCCGACAACCCGCGCATCCACTACGAGACCACCGGTCCCGAGCTGTGGGAGCAGACCGGCGGCGAGATCACGCATTTCGTGAGCGCCATGGGCACCACGGGCACGATCACCGGCGTGGCGAAGTTCCTCAAGGAAAAGAACCCGGCCATCCGCATCGTGGGCGCCCAGCCGGCCGAAGGATCGCGCATCCCCGGCATCCGCAAGTGGCCCGAGGAGTACATGCCCAAGATCTACGACGCCTCGCTGATCGACGAGACCGTGCTCGTCGGGCAAGACGATGCCGAGGACATGGCGCGCCGCCTGGCGCGCGAGGAAGGCATCTTTGCCGGCATCTCTGCGGCGGGCGCCTGCTGGGTGGCCCAGCAGATTGCCGAGCGCGAGAACAACGCCACCATCGTCTTCGTGGTCTGCGACCGCGGCGACCGCTATCTGTCCACGGGCGTCTTCCCCGCCTGACACAGCGACAGGCCCGCCACCCGGCGGGCCTTCCTGTTTGCATAGAGCCAGGACAGCAAAAAACCAGGAACAGCCCCATGCACTATGAAACCCGCTATTGCACGCACTGCGCAACGCCCCTGCAGTGGGTGATTCAGGCCGAGGACGGCGGCGATGTATCGCGCCTGCGCTGCCCCGAGTGCGGCTGGACGCACTGGAACAATCCCACGCCGGTGCTGGCCGCCATCGTGGAGCTGGACGGCAAGGTGCTGCTGGCGCGCAATGCGGCCTGGCCCGAGAAGGTTTTCGGCCTGATCACGGGCTTCATGGAAGCAGGCGAGTCGCCCGAGGAGGGCGTGGCACGCGAGGTGGCGGAGGAAACCGGCCTGCAGGCCGAGTCGCTGGAGCTGATCAGCGTGCATGAGTTCCTGCGCATGAACCAGGTGATCATCGCCTTCCATGTGCGCGCCAGCGGCCAGGTGCGGCTGTCGCCCGAGTTGCTGGAGTACCGCCTGCTGGAGCCCGAGAAAGTCCAGGCCTGGCCTTCGGGCACCGGCATGGCGCTGGCCAAGTGGCTGCGCAGCCGGGGGCATGATCCTGTGATCCGTGACTTCTGGAAGCGTGCCGAGCAGGCCCAGGAGGCACAAGCGAGTCGCGCCGATCAAGACACTGCTGCCGGCCTCAGCCGCGATGCCGCCTAGAATCCCAGGCTCAAGAGGTGCATCCGATGGAAATTCACAAGGAAATCGACACGCGCGGGCTCAACTGCCCGCTGCCCATTCTCAAGGCCAAGAAGGCGCTGGCCGAACTGGACAGCGGCCAGCTGCTCAAGGTGGTGGCCACCGACACGGGCTCGCTGCGCGACTTCCAGGCTTTTGCCAAGCAGACCGGCAATGAACTGGTGGAGCAGCAGACCGTGGGTGCGGAGTTCATCCATATCCTGCGCCGGCGCTGAGCGGCTGCACGCGGTTCGCTCCAAAGAAAAAGGCCTGCTTTCGCAGGCCTTTTGCATGGGGCAGGGGCGGCTCTGAGGCCCGGCCTCAGATGCTCAGGCCCTGCAGGTATTCGCGGAAGCTCGCGCCCACATCCTCGTGCTGCAGCGCCAGTTCCACCGTGGCCTGCAAAAAGCCTTCCTTGCTGCCGCAGTCGTAGCGCTTGCCCTGGTACTGGAAGGCGTAGACGGCTTCATGGGCCATCAGGCGTTCAATGGCGTCCGTCAGCTGGATCTCGCCGCCCACGCCCTTGGGCTGGTTGCGGATCTCCTCGAAGATGGCCGGTGTCAGCACGTAGCGGCCAGCCACGCCCATGCGCGAGGGGGCCTTCTCGGGCGCGGGCTTTTCCACGATTTTCTCGATGCGCATCAGCGAACCGCCGGCCGGCTCGCCAGCCACGATGCCATAGCGCTTGGTCTGCTCCAGCGGCACTTCCTGCACGGCCAGCAGGGAGCGGCCCTGCTTGTGGAAGGCCGATGTCATCTGCGCCATCACGCCGGGGCCGCCGGGCTCGCCCACCATCAGGTCGTCGGCCAGCAGCACGGCAAAGGGCTCGTTGCCCACCAGCGGCTCGGCGCACAGCACGGCATGGCCCAGGCCCAGCGAGCGCGGCTGGCGCACGAACAGGCAGTTCATGTCGGCGGGGCTGATGCTGCGCACCAGCTCCAGCATGGCCTGCTTGCCGGCGTTCTCCAGCTCGTTTTCCAGCTCGTAGGCGGTGTCGAAATGGTCCTCGATGGCGCGCTTGCTGCGGCCGGTGACGAAGATCATGTCGCGGATGCCGGCCTCGTAGGCCTCTTCCACTGCGTACTGGATCAGCGGCTTGTCCACCACGGGCAGCATCTCCTTGGGAGAGGCCTTGGTGGCGGGCAGAAAGCGCGTGCCGAGCCCGGCAACGGGAAACACGGCTTTGCGGACACGGGTCTGGGTGCTCATAAACGGATCTTTCAACCCAGGCGGGCGAGTTGTTCCTGGATGCGGATCAGCGTGGCGCCGAAGTCGGCCACGCGCTTCTTTTCCTGGTCGATGACGGCCGGGGGTGCCTTGGCCACGAAGGCCTCGTTGCCCAGCTTGGCATTGGCCTTGGTGATCTCGCCTTCCAGGCGTGCGGCTTCCTTGGACAGGCGGGCCTTTTCGGCGGCCACGTCGATCTCCACGAACAGCGCCAGGCGCGCCTCGCCCACCACGCAGACCGGCGCAGCCTGTGCGGCCTCGGCCCAGGCGGCTTCGTCGTCGAACACCTTGACCTCGCTGAGCTTGGCCAGGTTTTGCAGCACGGCGGCATTGGTGCGCAGGAACTGTGCCTCGTCGGCCGAGCTGGCCACGGCCAGCAGCGGCAGGCGCTGTGCGGGCGACACGCCCATCTCGCCGCGCAGCGTGCGGCAGGCGTCGATCATCTGCTTGATGCGGCCCACGTAGGCGATGGCGGCCTCGTCGATCTTCTCGGGCTGGGCCTCGGGGTAGCGGGCCACGGCCACGGACTCGCCGGGCAGGCCGGCGACCGGGGCGACCTTCTGCCACAGGGCTTCGGTCACGAACGGGATGATGGGGTGGGCCAGGCGCAGGATGGCCTCCAGCGTGCGGATCAGCGTGCGGCGCGTGGCGCGCTGCTGGGCCTCGTTGCCGGTCTGGATCTGCACCTTGGCGATTTCCAGGTACCAGTCGCAGAACTCGTTCCAGACGAAGTCGTACAGCGCGTTGGCCACGTTGTCCAGGCGGAATTCGGCAAAGCCCTTGGCCACTTCGGCCTCGACCTTCTGCAGCTGCGAGGCGATCCAGCGGTCGGGCTGGCTGAACTGCATGTAGCCCGCGAACTCGCCGCCGGCCTGGCATTGCTCCTTGGTGTGGGGCAGCAGGCCGCAGTCATGGCCTTCGCAGTTCATCAGCACGAAGCGGCTGGCGTTCCACAGCTTGTTGCAGAAGTTGCGGTAGCCCTCGCAGCGCTTGCTGTCGAAGTTGATGGAGCGGCCCAGCGAGGCCAGGGCCGCGAAGGTGAAGCGCAGCGCGTCGGCACCGTAGGCGGGAATGCCCTCGGGGAATTCCTTTTGCGTGTTCTTGCGCACCTGGGGCGCGGTCTCGGGGCGGCGCAGGCCCTGCGTGCGCTTGTCCAGCAGGGTGTCCAGGTCGATGCCGTCGATCAGGTCCACGGGGTCGAGCACGTTGCCCTCGGACTTGCTCATCTTCTTGCCCTGGGCGTCACGCACCAGGCCATGCATGTAGACATGGCGGAAGGGCACGCGGCCCGTGAAGTGCGTGGTCATCATGATCATCCGGGCGACCCAGAAGAAGATGATGTCGTAGCCCGTGACCAGCACCGAGCTGGGCAGGTAGAGGTTGTAGTCATCGTCGGCCGCCTCGGTCTGGTTCGGCCAGCCCATGGTGGAGAACGGCACCAGGGCCGAGGAGTACCAGGTGTCCAGCACGTCCTCGTCGCGCGTGAGCGTCTTGCCGGGGGCCTGGGCGCGGGCTTCTTCCTCGGTGCGGGCCACGTAGACCTTGCCGTCCTCGTCGTACCAGGCGGGAATCTGGTGGCCCCACCACAGCTGGCGCGAGATGCACCAGTCCTGGATGTTGTTCATCCACTGGTTGTAGGTGTTGACCCAGTTCTCGGGCACGAACTGCACCTGGCCGCTGGAGACGGCATCGATGGCCTTCTGCGCGATGGACTTGCCCGTGGCATCGCCTTCGCCCACCTTGTTCATGGCCACGAACCACTGGTCGGTCAGCATGGGCTCGATCACCTGGCCCGTGCGCGTGCAGATGGGCACCATGAGCTTGTGCTTCTTGGTCTCGACCAGCAGGCCGGCCGCGTCCAGGTCGGCCACGATGGCCTTGCGCGCCACGAAGCGGTCCATGCCGCGGTACTTCTCGGGCGCCTCGTCGTTGATGGTGGCCGTCAGCGTCAGCACGCAGATCATCGGCAGGCCGTGGCGCTGGCCCACGGCGTAGTCGTTGTTGTCATGCGCAGGCGTGACCTTGACCACGCCCGTGCCGAACTCGCGGTCCACGTAGTCGTCGGCAATGATGGGGATCTCGCGGCCCACCAGGGGCAGGATCACGGTCTTGCCGATCAGCGCCTGGTAGCGCTCGTCCTCGGGGTGGACCATCAGGGCTGCGTCGCCCAGCATGGTTTCCGGGCGCGTGGTGGCCACCACGAGCTGGCCCGAGCCGTCGGCCAGCGGATAGGCGATGTGCCACAGCGAGCCGTCCTTTTCCTCATTCTCGACCTCGAGGTCGGAGACGGCGGACATCAGCTTGGGGTCCCAGTTCACCAGGCGCTTGCCACGGTAGATCAGGCCCTGCTGGTACAGGCGCACGAAGGTCTCGTTGACGATGGAAGACAGCTTGTCGTCCATGGTGAAGTACTCGCGGCTCCAGTCCACGCTGTCGCCCATGCGGCGCATCTGGCCGGTGATGGTGTTGCCGCTCTGGTTCTTCCACTCCCAGACCTTGCTCACGAAGTTCTTGCGCGCCTCGGGAGGCGTCGCGCCCATGTCGTGGCGGCTGGCGATGCCCTGCTCCTGCAGCTGGCGCTCCACCACGATCTGGGTGGCGATGCCCGCGTGGTCGGTGCCGGGAACCCAGACCGTGTTGTGGCCCTTCATGCGGTGGTAGCGCGTGAGGCTGTCCATGATGGTCTGGTTGAACGCATGGCCCATGTGCAGCGTGCCCGTCACATTGGGCGGCGGCAGCTGGACGGAGAACGATGGCTGGGATGCATCTGCCTGGCCCGTGCCGCGCACGCCGGCTGCGCCGTAGCCGCGCTTTTCCCATTCAGGGCCCCATTGGGCCTCGATGGCTGCGGGTTCAAACGATTTGGACAGGCTGTCGAGGCCTGGCTGGGCAATGGTGTCGCTCATGGCTTGCTTGCGGGGAATTGTGCGAATGGCGTTTGGCAAATGAAAACGGCATCCGTTGAAGGGATGCCGTCTGCATATGCGAAATGGATGACGGTTTGACGGGGATTCTACCGACCCCGTCCGCCTGCCTGTTCGCCGGGTTTTATTGAGAGCGTGTTGTGCACTCTAAAGTGCACAACACGCTCTAGGCTGCGTCGGGCACGAACTCGGGCCGGTCGTTGCTCTGGGGCTTGAGCGGCTGGGCGGCCTTGCCTTCGGCACGTTCCTTGCGCCATTGCTCCTTGCGTGCCGTCCACTCGTTCAGGCGGGCGTGGGCGGTGGTGCTTTCGCGCGCCATCTGCACTTCGTCGGCCAGTTGGGCCGACAGCTCCAGGCGGATGCCGTTGGGATCGAAGAAATAGATGCTCTTGAAGATGTGGTGGTCGGTCACGCCCAGCACCTCGATGCCATGCGCCACCAGGCGGGCCTTGGTGTTCTCCAGTTCCTCGACGGTGTCCACGCGGAAGGCGATGTGGTTGATCCACAGCGGCGTGTTGGGCGAGGGCAGGGCCTTTTCGTCATCGCCGATGTCGAAGAAGGCGATGAACGAACCATCCTTCAGGCGGAAGAAGAAGTGCGTGTAGGGGCAGTACTCGCCCGTGCTGGGCACGTAGTCGCTCTGGATGATGTGGTAGAGCGGCAGGCCCAGGATGTCCTCGTAGAAGTGGCGGGTCTCCTCGGCATCGCGGGCCTTGTAGGCGTAGTGGTGCAGCTGCTGCACGGCGGCGGGCGGTGGCAGCGTGGACAGGTCGGGACGGGCGCTTGTGTTCATCGAATGTCTCCTTGGTGGATGTTTTGATTCTACTATTCGTAATCAATTTACCTAAATGAAATGTTGCGATGGATGCAGGGATATGCGCGCTGCGGTGTTTGGTTCACCTGCGGTGCCGAGTTGCCGGCAGCACTTGACCTTCAAGTCACTTCACACTTTCTCATGGAGGTCCGTGCCCCTGCCTGCCATGGACGCCATCGGTGCAGCGGCCCTCTGTTCACAACCGTTTTCAAGTCAAGGAATCTCATGAGCGACAGCCATCAGCACGGCGACGTGCGTGCCCTGCCGGAATCCCGTCTCTGGTTTGCCTTCGGATTGACCGGCACCTTCATGGTGGTGGAAATCATCGGCGGCATGGTCACGGGCAGCCTGGCCCTGATCTCCGACGCCATGCACATGCTGACCGATGCGATGGCGCTGCTGCTGGCTCTGGTGGCCATACGTGCCGGCCGCAAGGCAGCCGACCTGCTGCGCACCTACGGCTATGCGCGCTTCGAGATCCTGGCTGCCGCCATCAATGCGCTGGTGCTGCTGGGCGTGGCCTTCTACATCCTGTATGAGGCCTACCGCCGGCTGTCGGCACCTGCAGAAATCCAGTCCCTGGGCATGATGGCGGTGGCGGCCGTGGGCCTGGTGATCAACCTGCTCTCCATGCGCCTGCTGTCTGGCGGCAAGGACGAGAGCCTGAACGTGAAGGGCGCGTACCTGGAGGTATGGGCGGACATGCTGGGCTCGGTCGGCGTGCTCGCCGGTGCCGCGCTGATCTGGCTGACGGGCTGGCGGTGGATCGACTCGGCGGTGGCCGTGGGCATTGGCTTCATGGTATTTCCGCGGACGTGGACCCTGTTGCGCGAGTGCATCAACATCCTGCTGGAAGGCGTGCCCTCAGGGATGAGCCTGCAGGCGGTGCGCGAGACGATTTCGGGCACGGCGGGCGTGGCAGCGATCCACGATGTCCACCTGTGGGCGGTCACGCAGAACAAGCCCATGCTGACCGGCCATGTGGTGCTGCTGCCCGGCGCGGACGGCGAGCAGGTGCGCCGCGATATCGAGGACAGGCTGCAGGCCGGCTTCGACCTGCACCATACGACGCTGCAGATGGAGAGCGAGGATCGCTCCGCGGCAGAGCACATCCACTAGGATGCCAGTCTTCATGGACCACACCCGGAGTACACCGATGCTTGAGCTTCGACCCAACTGCGAATGCTGCGACAAGGACCTGCCGCCAGAGTCTGCCGAGGCTCGCATCTGCACCTTCGAGTGCACGTTCTGTGCCGGCTGTGCGGATCATGTGCTGCACGGCGCCTGCCCCAACTGCGGTGGCGAGCTGGTGGCCAGGCCGCGCCGGCCGGCGGACAAGCTGGAGCGGTATCCGGCCTCGACGAAGCGGGTGCTCAAGGCCGGCGGTTGCGCTGTACGGGCCTGATCCGGCGCGGAGCCATCGATTGCAGTACCAGTACCACGATGGATTGCTGGAGCAGGTGCGCCTGGATGTGGCGGCCCGGAGCGTGGAACTGTGCTTCTTTCTCTATGCCGTGTTCGACAGGCCGCAGGCCAGGGTAGCCATCCGCTTTGAACGGATCGTCAACTTTCCTGCCGTGCAGGCGTACTTTGCCAATGTCCAGCGCGACGCAGCCGCAGAGATGGATGACTGCCTGGACCGCTGCGAAGTGCTGCAGCGGGATACGAAGAGGCCTTCGTCAGCAAGGGCGCAGCATCTGTTCTTGCAGCTGTCCCACTATGGGCGGCTGAAAATCCACTGCGAATCCGTTGTCGAGGAGCTTGTTCCAGAGCCGTAGCGGACCGCTGCGGGTTTATGCCGTGAAGACGGGGCGCCTGCGGCCACGGAACGCAGCCTCCACCGCCAGCACGGCTGCAAAACCCATCACATAGGCCAGCACATCCCACCAGTCGGCCGTGCTGCCCAGCACGATGCGCAAAGCGCGGTTGGGAATGTGCAACTGGAAGGTCGATGCCAGGAACTGGCCCAGCTCCACCAGCAGGCCCACGCCCAGCGCGGCCGACGCCAGCGGCAGCACGCGCGCGGCGATCACGGTCTTGAACACGGCATAGACCCAGGCCACGGCCATCACGTCGCCGAAGAAGCTGCGCACCCAGCCCCAGCGTGCGCCGACGGTGGCCAGCAGCACAAGCAAGACAAACAGGGCCACCGCCCACGCCAGGGAAACAGGATCAAAACGCCATCGCATGGCCGCCATCATCGGGCCAAAAGCGGGTCCGGTCAGCGAGCCGGGTGCGCAGTGCCTTGCGCAGTGGTGGCCAGCGGGTGCGCTATCCCGCCATCGCCGTAGCTGCCCACCACCTGGGCGATCACCACCTGGTAGCCCTTGAGCCAGCGCGCCTGTTGCTGCTTGGCTTCGAGGTGCGCAGGGTGGCGCATCAGTTGCTGCAGCGCCTCCCAGGTCTGCCAGTAGTAGACGTTGGAGACCAGGCCTGTGGCGGGGTTCTCCCAGGCCTCTTCGCCCAGGTAGCCGGGGATGGCGCGGGCGATCTCGGCGATCCGGCCGTCAAGGGCATGGAATGGCGCGTCGTATTCGCCTGGCGCGAAGGTGAAGGTGGATGTGTACATGGGTGGTTGGCAATCTGTGTGAGGGTGGCAGGCGCTAGATGCGCGGCGCCGCATCCATGGCACCGGCCAGCGGCTCCTGTCCGCGCTCGCGCAGCGCGCCGATGGCGCCTTCCAGGTCGCGGGCCTGCCGGTTCTGGCTGAGCTTGGCCTTGCCCTCCAGGCGGGTGATGCGGATCTGCAGGCCGACGATGGCCTGCAGCATGCCGTCGATGAATTCACGCGGCGAGTCGGACATCTTCCAGGGCTGGGCCTGCGATGCCTCATGGACCCGCGTGAGCCGGCCGACCAGGCCGCGCACGAATCTCTCGTCGTCATGGATGCTGATTTGCCCGTGCACATGCACGGCCTCGTAGTTCCAGGTGGGCACCAGGCGGTGCGT
Organism: Delftia sp. DLF01; assembly: GCF_014852125.1. Lineage (NCBI taxonomy): Bacteria > Pseudomonadati > Pseudomonadota > Betaproteobacteria > Burkholderiales > Comamonadaceae > Delftia > Delftia sp. DLF01. The sequence goes on along the minus strand of NZ_JACVAZ010000002.1, from coordinate 41,910 downwards.
CTCGTGCTTGCTTGGATACCAGCTGGGCGATATATAGCCTTCGGCGCCACGGAAGACGACCAGCACCTCGGCGCCGTCGCGGCACTGCTGCCAGATGGGATTGGCGCGGGCCACATGGGCGCTCAGCGTGCCCATCTCCCCTGGGTCCGCATCCAGCAGGAACGGCAGGTGGTTGGCGTCCAGCACGCCGTTGGCCTGGGTGACGAGCGTGCCCAGGGGGTGGCTGCGGATCAGGCCGTGCAGGCTGTCGGAATCGGTGAGGGAGAAATGGGCGGGCGTGTACATGGGCGCTTCCTGGGCTGGTGTGCCGGCATCGGGGGAAACCGGACTATCCACCATCCCTGGCACAATGAAAAATCCAGTTTTGTGATTTTTTGGCAGACCAGTTGAAATCCGCTTTCACCCGCCATGCCGGTGCAGCGCCCGGCGCCCGCACCCTCCACGAATGGCTGAAATCACAGGTGGCCGACGGCAGCCTGGCCGTGGGCGCACGCCTGCCCTCCACCCGCGCCCTGGCGCTGGACCTGGGCGTGTCGCGCACCACCGTCACAGCCGCCTACGAGCAGCTTGCGGCCGAAGGCTATCTGGAGACCGCTCCAGGCAGCAGGGCGCGCGTGGCGGCTGGCGCGGCGCAGCGCAGCCGTGCGCGCAGCATGCCGGCAGCGGCCCAGCAGCATGGCCGTCCCCGGCTGTCTTCCTATGGGCAGCGGGTGGATGCGCTGGCGTCAGCCCTGCCGCCGGCAGCAGGCGATGGTGGGCCGGCCCCGATCGACTTTCTCTACGGCGCCCTGGCCTTTGACGACTTTCCCACGCTGGCCTGGCGGCGCGCCTACAACCGCGCCATCGTGCAGCGCCAGTCTTCCCTGTCCTACGACGCGCCCGAAGGCGAGCCGGCGCTGCGCATGGCGCTGCAAGGCTATCTGCGCAGGGCGCGGGGGCTTGTCTGTTCGGCCGAACAGATCGTGGTGGTGCAGGGCTCGCAGCAGGCCATCGACCTGTGTGCACGCGTGCTGGTCGATCCGGGCGAGACCGTGCTGATGGAAGAGCCCTGCTACCTGATGGCGCGCCGCGTGTTCGAGGCCCAGGGCGCATGCCTGCAGGAAATGGCCGTCGATGAACAGGGCCTGGATACCTCGGCGCTGGCCGGGCGCCAGGCGCGGCTGGCCTATGTCACGCCCTCGCACCAGTTTCCGCTGGGCGGCGTGCTGCCCATAGGCCGCAGGCAGCAACTGCTGGCCTGGGCGCGCGCCACGGGTGCCTGGATTCTGGAGGACGACTACGACGGCGAATTCCGCTACGGGCTGCGCCCCATCGACGCCCTGCAGTCCATTGACGAGATGGGCTGCGTCATCCATGTCGGCACTTTCTCCAAGGCCTTGTCCCCGCAGATGCGCATGGGCTACCTGGTGCTGCCGCCGTCCCTGGTGCCCGTGTTCCGGGAAGCCCGGCGGCTGGCCGACCGGCATGCGCCGCGCCTGGACCAGCTGGTGCTGGCCGCGCTGATCGAGGACGGCAGCTACGAGCGCCATGTGCGCGCCGCCCGCCGTCGCAACGAAGGCCGGCGGGCGGCATTGCTGCAGGCGCTGGAGCGGCACCTGCCGGGCGCGGTGCAGGTCGAAGGCTCGGCCTCCGGCCTGCATGTGGTGGCCTGGGTGCCTGCCGTGCATCAGCGCGATGAGATTGCCCTGGTGCGGCTGGCGCGAGAGCGTGGCGTGGGCGTTCGCCCCATCTCGCCGCTCTATGCGGCCGGTGATGCCCATCGCCGCCAGTCCTGCGCCGGGCTGGTCCTGGGTTATGCGAGCCTGCAGCCGCAGGCCATCGAGCAAGGGGTGCGCAGGCTGGCGGGCGTGGTGCGGGATGGACAGAAAAAAGGCGGGGCCTTCGAGGCCCCGCCTTGCCGACGCTGAGGTTTCCGGGTACTGCCGCAGCGCCTGCAATCAGCTGGCGCTGCAGAGAACGAGCGTGGAACTCACGCTACCAGCGGGCTTCCCGCCTGTGCCCGCATAGCCGTTGGGCAGCGTCGTCGAGCCATTCAGCGTGAAGGCGACGCTGATGGACAGCGTGGTTCTGAACGCGATCGTGGCCCCTGCCGGCAGTGCCGAGGTCAGGGTGACCTGGCGGGAGGTTGCGGAAAGTACCGCCACGTTGGCTGTGCCTCCCGTCACACTGAACACACCGATGTTGGCAACTCCCGAACCGATGATGGTCACCGTGGTGCCGACGGGAAGCGGCGCAGAGCCTGCCGTGAGGGTGAAGCCGGGGCCAAGGACGCCAAGCACACCACAGCTGCCATCGAGGTGGTAGGCGCCAATGTCGATGGAACCCGAGACCGTGATCGACACGGCTGCGGTGTCGGTGTTGCTGCCCTGGATGGTGACATTGGTCGGCCCCTCGTCCGAACCTGCGGTGAAGGTCACCGTGCAAGTCCCCCCGGCCGGCAGCGACAGCCCGCAGGTGTTGCCGGAAACGGACAGCCCACTGCCGCCGGGGATGGTGGCGCCGATATTGGCGGCGGCATTCGATCCCGTGTTGGTGATGGTCACGAAGCCCGTGCCGCCAGTAGCAATCGTCAGGGTCGATGCGGAGATTCCCAGCGTGGTCGAGGTGCTGGGCGCCGTCACCGTGAATGCCACGTTCGTGGCAGACGTGTTGCTGCCGGCAAAGCTGACCTGCGTAGGACCTTCGACCGTGCCTCCAGTCAGCGTGATGGTGCAATTGAGTCCCGGAGCCAGCGATGAACCACAGGTGTTGGCGGACACGGTGAGGTTGCTGCCCAGCGGGATCGTGGCCTGAACGTCGAGCGCAGGAGCCCCACCGTCGTTGGTGATGGTCACCGAGCCTGTTCCCCCTGTGTTGAACGACACGGGCGTGGTGGACATGCCCAGCGTGGTCGGGGTGACGGGCGCCGTCACCGTGACCGGCACGGTCGTGGCCAGCGTATTGCTGCCGCCGAAGCTGATGGCCGTGGGGCCTTCGGCGGCGGCCGCAGTCAGGGTGATGCCGCAGCTGGCCAGAGAGGCGAGTGCGGCACCGCACGTGTTCGACTGCACGGTGATTCCGCTACCGGCCGGCGCCGTGGCGGTCACGTTGAAGGCCGCAGAAGCGCCGGTGTTGCTGATGAGGACCGTTGTCGAACCGCCCGCAGCGAACGACAGCGGAGCGCTGGGTATCGAAAGCGTGGCCGTGGGAACGGGCACCGTCACCGTGACCTGCACGGTCGTGGTGGGCGTATTGCTGCCGCCAAAGATGACCGCGGTCGGGCCTTCTGCGGCCGCAGCCGTCAGCGTGATCGTGCAGTCGGCCCCGGGGGCCAGGGAGATGGGACAGGTGCTGGACGCCACCGTGATGCCGCTGCCGACCGGAATGGTGGCTTGCACGTTGAACGCCGGTGCGGGCCCGTTGTTGGTGATGGTCACCGTGCCCGCTCCGCTGGTGCCAAACGACACGGGTGCGGCGGGAATGTCCAGCGTGGTCGGCGTGACGGGGGCCGTCACCGTGACCGGCACCGTCGTCGCCGGTGTGTTGGAGCCGCCGAAGCTGATGGCAGTCGCCCCTTCGGCCGCAGCGGCCGTCAGCGTGATCGTGCAGCTGGCAGCGGGGGCCAGGATGGCGGGGCAGGTGGTGGTGGACACCGTGATGCCGCTGCCGGCCGGGATGGTGGCCTGTACGTTGAACGCGGGTGCGCTTCCGCTGTTGGTGATGGTCACCGAACCTGCACCGCCGGTGCCGAAGGACACGGGGGCGGTGGGAATGTCCAGCGTAGTCGGCGCGACGGGGGCAGTCACTGTCACAGGCACGGTCGTGGCCGGCGTGTTGCTGCCGCCGAAGCTGATGTCGGTCGGGCCTTCGGCCGCAGCGGCCGTCAGCGTGATCGTGCAGCTGGCAGCGGGGGCCAGGATGGCGGCGCAGGTGGTGTTGGACACCGTGATGCCGCTGCCGGCCGGAATGGTGGCCTGTACGTTGAACGCGGGTGCGCTTCCGCTGTTGTTGATGGTCACCGAACCGGCGCCGCCAGTGCCGAAGGACACGGGGGCAGTGGGAATGTTCAGCGTAGTCGGCGTGACAGGGGTCGTCACCGTGACAGGCACCGTCGTGGCCGGCGTGTTGCTGCCGCCAACGCCGATGTTCGTGGGTCCTTCCGGTCCTGCCGCCGTCAGTGTGATGGTGCAGCTTGCGCCCACCGGCAGTGACGCCGGGCAGGTGGAGGAGGCTACCGTGATGCCGCTGCCGACCGGAATGATGGCCCGCAGATTGAACGCAGGCGCCGTTCCGTTGTTGGTGATGGTCACCGAGCCTGCGCCGTAGGCGCCGAACAGCACGGGTGCCGGGGGAACGGTAGGCGCGGTTGGCGCGACGGGTGCGGTGACCGTGACCTGTGCGGTAGCGGCGGGCGCATTGCTGCCGCCGAAGCCGATGTTGGTCGGGCCTTCCGCCGAGGGGGCTGTCAGCGTGATCGTGCAATTGGCCGAGGGAGCCAGGATGGCGGCGCAGGTGGTGCTGGACACCGTGATGCCGCTGCCCGCCGGAATGCTGGCCTGCACATTGAACGCAGGTGCGCTGCCGCTGTTGGTGATGGTCACCGAGCCAGCACCGTTCGCCCCGAAGGACAGGGACGCCGAGGGAATGGTCAGCGTGGCGGGCAGGACGGCAGTCGTCACCGTGACGGGCACGGACGTGGAAGCCGTGTTGCTGCCGCCGAAGCCGATGGAGGTCGGGCCTTCCGCCGAGGGGGCTGTCAGCGTGATCGTGCAGCTGGCCGAGGGAGCCAGGATGGCGGAGCAGGTGGTGTTGGACACCGTGATGCCGCTGCCCCCCGGAATGCCGGCCTGCACATTGAGCGCAGGTGCGCTGCCGCTGTTGGTGATGGTCACCGAGCCGGCGCCGCCCGCTCCGAAGGACACGGACGTCGCAGGAATGTTCAGCGTGGTGGGCGTGCCGGTTGCCGACACCGTGACCGGCACGGAAGTGGACGCCGTATTGCTGCCGCCGAAGCCGATGGCGGTCGGGCCTTCCGCCGAGGTCGCGGTCAACGTGATCGTGCAGTTGGCAGAGGGTGCCAGGGCGGCAGGGCAGGTGGTGTTGGACACCGTGATGCCACTGCCCGCAGGAATGCTGGCCTGCACATTGAGCGCATTTGCGCCGCCGCTGTTGGTGATGGTCACCGATCCCGTGCTGCCCGCCGCAAACGACAGTGGCGTGGCGGGAATGCTCAGCGTGGTGGTCGGGGCCGGGCCACCTGTCACGGTGACCGGGGTGGTGGTGGCTGCGGCGTTGCTGCCGGCAATGCTGACCGGGGTCGGGCCTTCCGCCGCGGGTGCCGTCAGGGTGATGGCGCAGCTGGAGCCCGCAGGCAGCGTTGCCGCGCAGCTGTTGGAGGAGATGGTGATGCCGCTGCCTGCGGGAATGGTGGCCTGCACATTGAGCGCTGCCGAGCCGCCGCTGTTGCTGACGTTCACCGTGCCGGTGCTGCCTGCGGCAAATGACAGGCCCGCGCCGGGAACGCTGAGCGTGGTGGGGCTGGCGCCAGCCGTGGCCTGGGCCGCCTCGGCGCGGCAAATGGTTTCCACATTCACCCGGCATGTGCCATTGGGCGCGATGGTGTTGCCCACGGCGCAAAGAGGCGGGGGCGATGCGGGCGGTGCCCCTGGCGGCATGAGATGGGTGAAGCCCGAGGGAAAACACTGATTCAAATTCGGTGGCTGAATGGCGGTGATTTTGAGTGCCACACCGGAATCATTGGTGAAATCTTCTGCAGAAAATCCATTGATATTGCCGCCATTGACAATTTGCGCAACGAGCAATGGCCGTGTCTCGCCCGCCGGGTTGGTAAAGCTGCCCGTCAATTGGGCACGCAGATCGGGGCTGTGCCACAGCGTGGCGCACACGATGGCGCTGGTGCACAGCGCCATGAAGAGTGCCCGGTGCTGCCGGTTGCGCAGCACCAGCCAGGCGGCCATGGCCAAGCCTATGGCAAGGGCCAACAGACTCCAAGGGTTGTCCACCGGAATCGCGGTTGCCGCGACGGCGGCAGCCGGAGCGACCGTGATGCTCTGGGCATTGGCGGCCATTGGGAATGAATGGGCGGCAATGGCGGCGACAACGGCGGGGGCAATGGAGATCTGCTTCATGGGTGAATGCCAGGGAGTGATCGGAAAATGAAATTTAAAGTAAGTTTTTTGGAGTATGTCTATTTGTATCTATCGATATCGAGGAATCGTTATGCTGCGACTTCTCAATGACCGTGAAATCGCTATCAATTTGATGCATTTGCAAAGGCTGCCAATGTGCTCGCTGTTCCTCTGTGGAGCGGGTGCGAATGGAGGGCATTGGCAAGGTCTTTTCCGGGAATTCAGAAAAGGCAAAAAAAAGCCCGTGACCGGCTTGCGGATCACGGGCTTTGGGCGGCAGCGCCCTGAAAGGCACTGCGGCGAATGCGGGTTTACTGCTGCTTGACCGCTTCGATGGACATCACCAGGCGCACTTGCTTGGGGAAGCCATAGTCCACGCCGTAGTTCACGCCGAAGGCGGTGCGGTCGATCACGGCTTCGAAGTCGCCGCCGCAGGTCTCACGCTTTTGCAGCATGGCGTTGGGGTAGCAGGTGAACTTGTTGGCCTTGATGGTCACGGGCTGGGTCTTGTCCAGGATGGTCAGGTGGCCGGTGACTTCCTTGAGCTTGTCGCCGTCGAAGACGAACTTGTCGGAGACGAACTTGGCCTGGGGGAACTTGGCCACGTTGAAGATGTCGGCGCTCTTGAGGTGCTTGTCGAAGGCGGCGGTGCCCGAGCTCAGCGATTCCATTTCCAGCACGACTTCGACCTTGCCGGCCTTGGCGTCACGGTCGAATTCCACGGTACCGCTCTTCTTGTCGAAGCGCACGCGGTTGGTCGAGGCGCCGTTGTGGTCGATCTCGAACGTGGCGAAGGTGTGCGTCGGGTCGATGGCGTAGGTTGCGGGAGCAGCCTGGACAGCGGTGGCGAACAGGCCGGCAATGGCCAGGGCAAACACGGAAGTGCGCATGAAAGAACTCCTAGGTTGGGGTTGCACGAAACGGGAAAGAAAATGGCCGATCTTGGGCAGGGACGCGGCTTACAGCTTGCCCACGCCGGTCAGTGCCAGCTTGAACTGCACCTGCACCTCGTCGGCCACCATGGAGGTATCGCCCCATTCGCCTTCGCCGATCTTGAATTGCAGGCGCTTGAGCGGCAGCGTGCCGGTGGCAGTGGTCGTGGTGCCGGACTGGGCCAGTTGCACGGGAATGCTCACGTTCTGGACCTGGCCCTTGATGCTGAGCTTGCCGTCCACCTGGTACTTGCCGCCGCCCAGCGCCTTGACGGCGGTGGAGTCGAACACGGCCTGCGGGAATTTGGCGACGTTGAACCAATCCGCCTTGGGCAGTTCGGCGTCGGTTTCCTTGGCGCCCATGGTGGCGCTGCCGGTGTCCACGGTGAAGCGGATCTTGCTGGTGTCGGGCTTGGCCGTGTCGAACTGGACCTGGGCATCGAACTTCTTGAAGTGGCCCTGCAGGGGCACGCCCATCTGCTTGGCCGTGAAGTTCACGGTGCTTTGGGCGGGCACGAGCTTTTGCTCGGCCAGTGCCGCTTGGGAAGCCAGGGCCGCAGCGGCCAGGGCGATGGTGGTCAGCGTGGAGGAAAAGCGCATGGCGAGACTCCTAGGGGTCGGGAAGGTCCGGTCAGGGGGTGGCTGGGGCCGGATGGACACCGGCCCTGGCTGGCGAGAGGTTGGCGAAAGGTTCAGGCGCGGCCCGGCAGCATGCGGGAAATCAGGCCGTCGCGGTCGATGAACTGGTGCTTGAGGGCGGCGCCCACATGCATGGCAATCAGCACGACCAGGGCCCAGGCCGCCCAGCCGTGCAGGGGCTTGAGGGTTTCCGCCAGTTCGGGGCTGGCGCTCACGAAGTCAGGCAGGGGCAGCATGCCGAGGAAGACGATGGGAAAGCCGGCCGCCGAGCTGTAGGCCCAGCCCAGCAGGGGCACGGCGAAGAACAGCAGGTACATGGCGTGGTGGGTGCCGTTGTGGGCCCAGTGCTGCCATTGCGGCATGGCACGGGCCACGGCGGGCGGCAGCTCGGGCGGGCGGTGGGTGAGGCGCCAGAGCAGGCGCAGCAGGCTCAGCGTCAAAAGCGTGACGCCCAGCCACTTGTGCCAGTTGTACAGCTTCAGGCGCGAAGGGGAGAACGGCAGGCCGGTCATGTACCAGCCCAGGCCCAGGGCGGCGATCAGGCCCAGTGCCAGCACCCAGTGGGCGGCCATGGCCACGCCGGTATAGCGCGTGGCTCTGGAGGAGGATTTTGCTGGCGCGTTGGCGCGGGCTGAGGACTCTGTCATGGATGGCGGCAGGCTTTGGAACCGTTCAGGGCCCCTGTGAAGGGGCCCTGGATGGCAAAAAGGGTGCGGTGCGCTCTGCGAGAACTTCGTGCACTGCGGACAACGTGCAGTGTAGGAAGCGGCAAATCCAAAAGAGTTCAGCGGTATTGACGGCTCAATTCAAAAAAGATGAAGGCCGCAGCACCGGTGGTACCCGCAGCACCCGCACTACGCGCGGGCTGCAGGAGTTCAGGGCCGGGCGGGATCGGCGGGCAGCATGACCACGGCCTGCGCCGCCTGCTTCCAGGCGGCGGCTGCTGCGTCGGCATCGCCCCGGTGCTCGGCCATCAGGGCCAGGCGCTGCCAGGCACGGGTGCGCAGTGCGCTTTCCTGCAGATGGGGCGCAGCGCGCAGCAGCAGTTGCTGGGCCTTGCCCCAGAGCTGGCGCTGCACGCAGGCCATGCCGGCCAGGTATTGCAGGCGGGGTTCGCGTGGGTGGCTGTTGGTGGCCGCCTCGATGCGTGCCAGCCAGGTGCCGTCCAGGCCGTCCAGGCAGGGCTCCAGCACCTGGACCAGGCGCGGCAGATGCGATTCGCTGCGCGGGCCGGCATGGGACAGCAGGCGTTCCCACACGGGCAGCAGCCAGGCGCGGGCCTGCGCGGCCTCGCCGCCCAGGGCCATGAGGCGCGATGCGGCCGGCAGCGCGATCTCGGGCATGGCACGTTCCTCACCGTCCAGCGACAGCCAGAAGTGCTGCAGCTGCGTGGTGTCGCGTGCCTCGTTGATGCTCTCCAGCACCAGGCCGCGCACCACGCTGGCGGCGGCCGCTGGCGAGAAGGCGCGGTGCTTGGCCAGCAGGCGCGCCGTGTCCAGCGCCGTCGATGTCTGGCCGGCCAGGCGCGAGGCCTTCAGGCGGATGCGCAGCGCAATCGTGCGGCGTGCCGCGCCCTGGGGCAGTTCGGCCAGGCGGCGCAGCGCGTCAGCTGCGTCGCGGTCGTCCAGGGCCCAGCGCGCGGCGCGCATCTGGGCGCCTTCGCGCATTTCCTGCTCCTGGGCATTGCCCTGGGCCGGTGCATTGGCCAGGACTTCGCGCCAGTGGTGGTCGCGCTGCGGGCTGTCCTGCAGGGCGTGGGAGGCATCGGCGGCCACCATGTGGGCGGCCGCACGCAGCCGCGTGCCGTGTGGCACGGCGGCATGGGCCTCGGCCAGGGACTCCTCCATCGCCAGCGCTGCCAGTGCCGACTTGCGTGCGCGCAGGAAGCGGCCGGCCTGCTGGTGCGACAGGGCCTCCAGCAGGCTGTGGTGCATGGCGCGCTCTTTTTGCTGGCTGCGCCAGCGCCGTGCCTGGTGCGGCATCTGCAGCAGCGCGGCCAGGGCGCGCAGCGCGGCATACAGCAGCACGAAGGCCAGCACGATGATGGCAATGGCCAGGTTCAGGGACAGGTCCAGCCGGTAGGGCGCCCAGAACAGGGTCACCGTGCCCTGGTTGGAGCCCGCGAACAAGGCGGCCGCAACGGCCATGCCGAACAAACCGATCAACCACAGTGCAGCGCGCATTCGTCTGTCTCCCGGCTGCTCAGCGGCCTGCGGCGGCTGTTGCCAGCGCCGCCAGGGTTTCCTGCAGCGCAGGCTGTTCGGTGGTGCGCAGATTGGCCTGGATCTGCTGCAGCTGGGCCTGCACGATCTGGGTGCGGCGCGCGGCAGGATCGAAGTATTTGTTCACGGCCATGCCCGAGGCGGCCAGGTCGGCACGCGCCGCATCCCACTGGCGCGACAGCAGGGCCAGGCGCGAGTTCAGCAGCTTGAGCTTGAGGTTCTCGCGCAGGAAATAGGCCTGCTCGGGAGCCAGCAAGATGGCGTCCGGGTGGTCGATGCGGCTGACGCGCAGCAGGTCCTGGGCCTCTTCGCGCACGGCCGTCCAGCCGCGCTCACCCCAGGATTGCCACCAGCTCCACTCGGTGGGGCTGCCCTTGATGGGGGCCGGTTCGGGCTGGCGGGCCGTCTGGCCGGCCACGCCGCGATGGCGGCTGGCGCGTGGCTGGGCCACGGCGTTGAGCAGGGGCATCTCGTCGACCAGGCGCACCAGGTCCTCGATGCGCGTGAGCAGGCCGGCGGTGTCGGTCACGCTCATGCGGGCCAGCCGCTCCAGGTCGCGGTCCAGCGCCCGCATCACGGGAGCCAGACGGGGCTGTGCGGCGCGCTCTATGCGCTGGCGGGCGTTCTTGAGCGTGGCCACCAGCGGCTGCAGGCTGCCGGACAGCTCGGCCTGCTGCTGGGCCAGGCGGATGGAGGAATCTATGTCCACCACCAGGTTCTCGTCACGCGAGCGCGACATGCTTTGCAGGAGTTCGTCGAGCTGCGTGCGCTGCAGCGACAGCTCGGCAATGCGCGCTTCCATGACCGAGGTGCGCGCCGCGCTGTCGCGGGCCAGGTCCTGGGCGTCGCGCGCCAGGGTGCGGGCCTCGACCGACTGGGAGCCGGACTGCGCGGACTGGCGGGCCAACTGTTCCTGGATATTGCCCAGGCGCTGCCAGAGCATGCCGCAGGCAATGAGCGCCGCCACGGCCACGGCGCCCACGCCCAGGACCAGGGCAGAGGAGCCGCTGCGCAGGTCTGCAGCGGGGCTGCTTTGGGCGGAGCCGGCAGCGAATGCTGCGGCGGAGGCTGGGGGCGTCAGGTCCTGCGGGGTGGGGCGGTCTTGCGCTGCGTCGGAACTCATGGCGTCGATTCTATCGACGCAACCACGTCCTCCAGAGCCGGCCGACATTGCTTGACATATCCGAATCCCAGTTGTTTGGCCTGGGCGGCGATTCGCTCGTGCGTAGCAAGCGCTCGCGCCTTTTGCCAGGATTGGCCCGGCAAGAGCTGTTGCAGGTTGGCAACGGATTCGGCGCTGCTGAGCAGCCAGAGCGAGCCATCTTCGGCCGCCAGGCGTGCCAGTGCCGTCTGGGCTGCATCCCAGGCAGGCAGTTCGCGCTGGTAGACGGCCAGCATTTCGACCTGGGCACCGGCCTCGCGCAGTCGGGCGGCCAGCCAATCGCGGCCGGCGCCTGCCGTGGCCGGCACGGTCCTGGGCGCTCCTGCCTGGCTGTCGCCGCGCACGATGAGCACGCGGTCGCCCGCATGGATCTGGTCATGCACGCGCTGCCATAGCGTTTCGGATTCGAACTGGGCGGCGTCCGGTGGCGGGCCGTCGATCTGTGCTGGCGCAATGCCCAGGGCCAGCAGCGCCTGGGCGGTGCCGGGGCCGGGCGTCCAGGCGCGGGTGGAGGCCGGAAGCCGTGCGGGGTCGGTGCCGAAGAAATGCTGGACGGCATTGCCGCTGACGAACATCACGGCGCGGTAGCCTGGGCCTTCGCGCAGCGCGTTGCGGGCGGCCTGCAAGGCCTGTTGCGTTGCCGCATCGCGGCAGGGGCCTATGGCCATCAGCGCCAGCGGCTGGGCCGGCAGGCCACGGGCCTGCAGCGCATCCACCCACGCGGCTGCGTCATGGGCCGGGCGGGTGACGAGTATGCGCGGTGGCATGTGGGCGTGCCGTCTAGAGCTTGGGGGCCGGTTGGGCGCCCGCCGCCTGCAGCAGCGCAGCCACGTGCTGGCCCAGCGCGTCGGCGCTGGCGAAGTCGGTGACGGTGGCATCGGCGTGCACCTGCACCAGCGGCAGCCGGCCTTCCGGGTCTCCCCAGGCTGCGTCCAGGCGCAGTTGCTGGCCGTCGAATGTGCCGTGCGCCGCCAGCGGCATGGAGCAGCTGCCGCCCATGCAGCGGCTGACGGCGCGCTCGGCGGTCACGGTCAGCCAGGTGGTCTGGTGGGCCAGCGGGGCCAGCGCGTCGATCAGGTCCTGGCGGTCGGCGCGCACCTCGATGCCCAGCGCGCCCTGGCCTGCGGCCGGCAGCATGCCGGTGGGCTCGAACCTGGCGCGGATGCGGTCGGCCAGGCCCAGGCGCATCAGGCCTGCGGCGGCCAGCACGATGGCGTCGTAGTGGCCTTCGTCCAGCTTGCGCAGGCGGGTGTTCACGTTGCCGCGCAGCGGCTCTATCTTCAGGTCGGGGCGCAGGGCCTGCAGCAGTGCCTGGCGGCGCAGGCTCGATGTGCCGACGACGGCGCCCTGCGGCAGCTCGGCCAGCGTGGCGTAGCGATTGGAGACAAAAGCGTCGCGCGGGTCTTCGCGCTCCATCACGCAGGCCAGCACAAAGCCTTCGGGCAGCTCCATGGGCACGTCCTTGAGCGAGTGCACGGCGATGTGGGCGCGTCCTTCTTCCAGCGCCACTTCCAGCTCCTTGACGAACAGGCCCTTGCCGCCCACCTTGGACAGCGTGCGGTCCAGGATCTGGTCGCCCTTGGTGGTCATACCCAGCAATTCCACTTCATGCCCCCGGGCGCGCAGCAGCGCCTGGACATGCTCGGCCTGCCACAGTGCCAGCTGGCTCTCGCGCGTGGCGATCACGATGGAGTGGGGGAGAAGTGGTTTGGTGTTCATCAGGTGCCTCGGGGGGAGCGCGGGATGCTAGCATGCTGCGCCGCAGTAAACCCGGCACCAGGACCGAAGCCCAAGCAAACCGATACGCTGACCGATTCCAGGAGATTCGTTGATGGCCACCGCCCCCCGCAAGAGCAATGCGCGAGATGACAGGCGTGATGACAAGCCTGTCCGCAAGACGGACAAGGACCTGCCGCTGATCGAGGACATACGCCTGCTGGGGCGCATTCTGGGCGATGTGATCCGCGAGCAGGAAGGCGTGGCGGCCTTCGAGCTGATCGAGCAGGTGCGCCAGCTGTCGGTGACCTTCCGCCGCGATGCCGACGAGACCGCCGACCGCGCGCTCAAGCGTCTGCTCAAGGGCCTGACGACGGACCAGACGGTGAGCGTGATCCGCGCCTTCACCTATTTCAGCCATCTGGCCAACCTGGCCGAGGACCGCCACCACATCCGCCGCCGCGCCGTGCACGAGCGCGCGGGCAATACGCAGGAGGGCAGCATCGAAGTGGCGCTGGCGCGGCTGCGCTGGGCCGGCATCTCGGCCGGCACCGTGGCGCAGACGCTGGCCAAGAGCTATGTGGCACCCGTGCTCACGGCCCACCCCACGGAAGTGCAGCGCCAGAGCATTCTGGTGGCCGAGCGCGACATCTCCCAACTGCTGGCCGCACGCGAGGACATCGTGGCCCGCGCCCAGCTGTATAACAGCGCCAAGGACGCGCTCACCCCGCGCGAGCTGGAACGCAACGAGGCCCAGCTGCGCGCCCGCGTCAGCCAGCTGTGGCAGACGCGCCTGCTGCGCTACTCCAAGCTCACCGTGGCCGACGAGATCGAAAACGCGCTGTCCTACTACGAAGCCACCTTCCTGCGCGAGATCCCCAAGCTGTATGCGCAGCTGGAGCAGGAGCTGGGCAACACCCTGCCCGTGCACAGCTTCCTGCGCATGGGCCACTGGATCGGCGGCGACCGTGACGGCAACCCCAATGTCACGGCCCAGAGCCTGGAGCTGGCGCTGTCGCGCCAGGCCGACGTGGCGCTGCGCCACTATCTGCGCGAGGTGCACTATTTGGGCGGCGAGCTGTCGCTGTCCCAGCGCCTGACCGATGTGTCCACCGAGATGCAGGCGCTGGCAGAGCGCTCGCCCGACACCAACGAGCACCGCTCCGACGAGCCCTACCGCCGCGCGCTCACCGGCATCTACGCGCGCCTGGCCGCCACGCTCAAGGGCCTGACGGGCGGCGAGGCCGCGCGCCATGCCGTGGCGCCGCAGAACGCCTATGCCTCGCCCGAGGAGTTCCTGGCCGACCTGCGCGTCATCGATGATTCCCTGAGCCGCAACCACGGCGAGGTGCTGGCGCCCCAGCGCCTGCGTCCGCTGATGCGCGCCGTGCAGGTCTTCGGCTTCCACCTGGCCACGGTGGACCTGCGCCAAAGCTCGGACAAGCATGAGGAAGTGGTGGCCGAGCTGCTGGCTGCCGCGCGCCTGGAGCCCGACTACTCGGGCCTGCAGGAAGACGCCAAGTGCGCCTTGCTGGTGCGCCTGCTGGAAGAGGCGCGGCCGCTGCGCGTGGTGGGCGCCGACTATTCCGAGCATGCGCGCGGCGAACTGGCCATCTTCGAGACCGCGCGCCGCCTGCGCGCGGCCCTGGGCGCCGAGGCCATACGCCACTGCATCATCAGCCACACCGAATCGGTGAGCGACCTGCTGGAAGTGCTGCTGCTGCAAAAGGAGGCCGGGCTGCTGCGCGGCACGCTGGACGACGGCGCCATCTGCGATGTGATCGTCGTGCCGCTGTTCGAGACCATTGGCGACCTGCGCAGCGCCTCGCCCATCATGCGCCGCTACTTCCAGCTGCCCGGCGTGGCGGCCATGGTGCAGCGCAGCGGCGGCGAGCAGGACATCATGCTGGGCTACAGCGACAGCAACAAGGACGGCGGCATCTTCACCAGCAACTGGGAGCTGTACCGCGCCGAGATCTCGCTGGTCGAGCTGTTCGACGAGCTGGCCGACAGCCATGGCATCAGCCTGCGCATGTTCCACGGCCGCGGCGGCACGGTGGGCCGGGGCGGCGGCCCCAGCTACCAGGCCATCCTGGCCCAGCCCCCGGGCACGGTGCGCGGCCAGATCCGGCTGACCGAGCAGGGCGAGGTCATCGCCTCCAAGTACGCCAACCCCGAGATCGGCCGGCGCAACCTGGAGACCCTGGTGGCCGCCACGCTGGAGGCCACGCTGCTGCAGCCGACCAAGCCGGCCACGCGCGCCTTCCTGGATGCGGCGGCCTTCCTGTCCGACGCCAGCATGGGCGCCTACCGCGCCCTGGTGTACGAGACCCCCGGTTTCACCAGCTACTTCTTCAGCAGCACGCCCATCCGCGAGATTGCCGAGCTGAACATCGGCTCGCGCCCGGCCTCGCGCAAGCCCTCGCAGAAGATCGAGGACCTGCGCGCCATTCCCTGGGGCTTCAGCTGGGGCCAGTGCCGGCTCACGCTGCCGGGCTGGTATGGCTTTGGCGCTGCGGTCAAGGCCTTCATCGACCAGCCGGGCAAGGATGGCAAGGCCCAGCTGGCCCTGCTGCAGAAGATGTACCGCCAGTGGCCGTTCTTCCGTACCCTGCTGTCCAACATGGACATGGTGCTGGCCAAGAGCGACCTGAACCTGGCCTCGCGCTATGCCGACCTGGTGCCGGACGCGCGCCTGCGCCGGCGCATCTTCAGCGCCATCGAGGCCGAGTGGCACAGCACCGTCGATGCGCTGGCGCGCATCACGGGCGACAAGCAGCGCCTGGCCCACAACGAAGCGCTGGCGCGCTCCATCCGCCATCGCTTCCCCTACATCGATCCGCTGCACCATCTGCAGGTGGAGCTGGTGCGCCGCTGGCGCGCTGGCCAGACCGATGAGCGCATCAAGACCGGCATCCACCTGTCCATCAACGGCATCGCGGCCGGGGTGCGCAACACGGGCTGATCCTGCTCTCTGCAGGCCGCAACAGCCCTTTGCGGCCGGCGTTGTACGATGTGCTCCGGACAGGAGCGCCTGACTTCTGCCGGGAAGAAAAGGGTGGGAGCCATGGGCAACAAGACGTCACGGGCCGGCTTTCCGGACGTGCAACTGTTCCTGACACAGCGCCTGGCCAGGCTGGCCGGCGCCAACTCCATGCGGGCCATACGCGAGGGCCTGCTCTGGCTGGTTCCCTGTCTGCTGGTCTCGGCCCTGTTCCTCATCCTGTCGGCGCTGGCGCAGATGTCCGGCCAGCCCGAACCCGTGGTGCGGGTGCTTGCGGGCCTGCACGCGGAGATCGGCAGCATCCTGCCGCTGCTGGTGGCCGCGTCCATCGGCTACATGCTCTCCATACGCCACCGGCTGCCGCGCCTGCCGGTGACCTTTCTGTGCTTCGCGCATGTGCAGATGGCCATCTATCTGCTGAGCGAGCATCCGCGCGCGGCGGCCACCCTGGTGCTGTTCATCTCCATCGCCTCCCCCCTGATCACCGTGCCCCTGATGGCGCGCCTGAGCCGGCTGCGCTGGACGCGCATCGCGCGCACCGGCTTCGTGAGCGAGAACGTGCGCGAGGTCATGAACCTCGTCGTTCCCGGCGCCCTTGTCGCCGTGCTGCTCGTGCTGCTGCTGCTGGGCCTGCAACAGGTGCTGCCGGATCTCACGCGGGCCGAACTGCCGCTGGCCATCGCGGGCCCAGAGACCCCCTACCGCAGCGGGCTGACGCTGGCACTGCTCAATTCCGTGCTCTGGTTCTTCGGTGTCCAGGGCTACTACGCCATGCAGCCCTTCTTCCAGGTGCTGGACCAGGCGGTGGTGGCCAATGCCGCCGCCATGGCGCAGGGGCTGCAGGCGCCCTGGGCGCTCAGCGGCGGGCTGATGGGCTCCTTCGTCTTCATTGGCGGCTCCGGCGCAACGCTGTCGCTGGCGCTTGCCGTGCTGCTGTTTTGCCGGGGGCGGGGCCTGCGCGTGCTGGCGCTGGCGGCGCTGCCCATCTCCTTGCTCAACGTCAACGAGATCCTGCTGTTCGGGCTGCCGATCATCCTGAACCTGCGCCTGCTCGTGCCGTTTCTCGCGGTACCCGCCATCAACCTGGTCGTGGCCGTCACGGTGGTGCAGGCCGGCTGGGTGGCACCGGCCTCCATGGTGCTGCCGCTGACTGCGCCCGTGGTCTTCAATGCCTATGTGAGCACGGGCGGGGACATGGCGGCCGTGGTGCTGCAACTGGCATTGACGGCCCTGGGAGCGCTGATCTATGCGCCCTACGTGCGGGCCATCGACCGGCTGGGCCAGGACGACGGTGCCATCGTGCTGCACGCGCTGGACACCACGTTCTCGCGCCTGCCCGAAGAGGCCGGCCTGATCGTGCGCGATCCGCTGGTGCAGGCGCACCAGGCGCAGGCCCGGCGCGAGACCATGCTGGCGCATATCCGGCGCATCAGCGAGTACGAGTTCCACCTGGAATTCCAGCCCCAGGTCTCGCACCGCAGCGGCCTGTGCCTGGGCTGCGAGGCCCTGCTGCGCGCGCGGGACGCGCAGGGCCGCTTGCAGCAGCCCGGCAGTTTCCTGCGCTGGCTGGCCGATGCGGGGCTGATGCGCGAGGTGGACCTGTGGGTGGCGGGCGCGGCCGTGCGCCAGAGCCGGCACTGGCGCCAGGAGGGCTTTGCCATGCCGATCAGCATCAATGTGTCGGGTGCCACGTTGACCTCGCCCGAGCACTGCTCGCGCCTGATGCTGCTGCTGGCCCAGGCCAGGGGGCAGGTCGGCGTGGAGATCACGGAGGAAGAAATGGTGGGCGACGTGGAGGCGATCCGCCGCGCCATAGGGCAGATCCATGCGCTGGGCGCCAAGGTGTCCATCGATGACTTCGGCACCGGCTTCTCGTCCATGAGCTACCTGCACCAGTTCGATGTGGATGCCATCAAGATCGACCGCAGCTTCGTCGTGGCCAGCGGCCATGCCAAGGGCGAGCTGGTGCTGGACGGCCTGCTGCGCTTTTGCGAGGCGCTGCAGCTGAACGTGGTGGCCGAGGGCGTGGAGACCGAGGCGCAGTTGCAGGCCCTGGGCTTCGAGGGCGATCTGCTGGTGCAGGGCTGGTACTTCAGCCGCGCCCTGCCGGGCGAGAAACTGCCGCAGTTCGCCAGGGACTGCGCCGCCAGGGCAGGCGGCGGGACGGTCTAGATTCCTGGATTCCTGTGGCGGCATCGCGGGTGCGATGCGCAGTGCAGATCATCAGTGCAGCATCAGCGAGCCGGCGCTCTTGCTCTTGCCGGCGCGTGCGGGCGGATTGCACAGGCCGCACTGGTAGTGGCGCTCGTTCTCGTAGGGCTCGGTCACGAACTGGCCCTTGCACACCGTGCACTGGGTGCGGGTCAGCATCTGCGCGTCGACGAACTTCACCAGGCGCCATGCGCGGGTGAAGGACAGCAGCGCTTCCAGCTCGGCGGCCTGGATCTGCTCGGTATAGAGACGGTAGGCCTTGGTCAGTTGTTCAACGGCATCCAGCTCGGCGCCCTTGGACAGGTATTCGTAGATATTCAGGAACAGCGAACTGTGGATGTTCTCCTGCCAGGTCAGGAACCAGTCGGTCGAGAACGGCAGCTGGCCCTTGGAAGGCGACTTGCCGGCGATCTCCTTGTACAGGCGGATCAGGCGCTCGTAGGACAGCGTGGTCTCGGATTCGAGCACCTGCATGCGTGCACCCATCTCGATGAGCATGGCGGCGCGCTCGATCTGCTTGGACTCGTTCAGGACACTTTTGGCGGGGGTGGACATGGCGGGCTCCAGAGTTCTTCAGGCGGATCAGAGGACTTCGGAGACGCGGCTGGCCATCAGGATGTTGGCGTGCAGCGTGTTGGTCGCACCGTTGCCGATCTTGTTGCTGCTGTGGTTGGTCAGCAAGCTCCAGACCATTTCGTCGTCCACCCGGAAGCTGGCGAGCAAGGTGTTGCGCGAGGCCAGCTTCAGCACCTGGGCTGCCGACAGTGCGGCCAGCAGGTCGCACGATTCTTCGTTCAGTCCCAGGCGGAACACCGCTTCGGCCTTGTCCTGGCGGATCAGGGTCTGGGCCAGCATCAGGTAAGTGAGGTTGGCTTCGCGGATTTCGGCAAGCAGCTGTTCATTGTTCATAGGACCATCCTTTGCATCTCGGCAGCCGCAACGCCCGGGTAGAAACAAGATGTTCAACCTGTTGCGATCTGTTGAGATGGATTGTGGAGGAGGGCCCTTCGCCGTTGAAGTCGGGGCAGGTCTGCGCCGGATGTCTGGTTGTGAGACGGCGTTTGTAAGATTTACCTTACACCTGTAGCAAGGTTTGGATGACTCGATTTCGCTCGGGCCCCGCCGTCCGGGGGCTTGGGAGCAGGCCGCTGCAGTGGTGTTGTTGCATGTCGGCCTTTTGACACAGTGCTGTCATTGTGCAGCCTCCCCAAGGGGAGGCATAAGCCGAATTAGCCGCGCTCCACCGGCCTCTTCGGGTCACTGCACCACTCGCTCCAGCTGCCCGCGAACAGCCTTGCAGGCGGCAGTCCCGCAATGCGCATGGCCAGCAGGTTGGGCAGCGCGCTCACGCCGCTGCCGCACTGGTGCACCACGCTGGAAGGATCGCGGCCTGCCAGCAGCTGGTCGAACTCCGCGCGCAGCAGGGCGGCAGGCTTGAAGCGGCCGTCGGCGGCGATGTTCTCGGTGAAGGGCCGGTTGAGCGCGCCCGGGATGTGGCCGGCCACAGGGTCCAGCGGCTCGACCTCCCCGCGGTAGCGGGCCGGGGCGCGTGCATCGACCACGGTCTGGCCTGCGCTGCCCAGTGCATCGAGCACCTGCTGCGCCGTTGCCAGTTGCTGCAGCGGCTCGCGCAGCTCGAAGTTGGACTGGAAGCGCGCGCTTTCCTCGCCCGATGCCACAGGCTGGCCTGCGGCCTGCCAGGCCTGGAGACCTCCATCGAGCACGGCCACATCGCCATGGCCGGCCCATTGCAGCATCCACCACAGGCGCCCGCAGTGGTTGGCACCATTGCGGTCATAGACCACGGCCTGCATGTCGTTGGAAAAACCGATGCTGGACAGCCACACGGCAAAGCGTTCGCGGTTGGGCAGCGGATGGCGGCCGCCCGAGGCGGCCTGCTCGCTGGCCGCCACGCTGCCATGAGCGCCGGGCACGCCATGCTTGGCACTGAGGTCATGGTCCAGGTCGGCGAAGACGGCGCCTGGAACATGCGCCTGCAGATACTGGGCCTTGCCGGCCGCAGGCTGGGTCAGGTCGAAGCTGCAGTCGAAGACCATCAGCGGACGGCCGCTGGCCTGCAGCGCGGCCAGCTCCTGGACGGAGATCAGGGTCTGGTAGGAGGTGTTGGAAGTCATGGATGCGGAACTCCGAAGGCCTGTGCAGGCGGTGGTGCGCCTGCGGCAAAAAGATCCGATCCATTATGCGACGGCCCCATGCGGGCCGGCGGCGTCAGCCGCGCGAACGCAGGGCCGTGGCCAGGGCGCCGCTGGCCACGATCAGGCCAATGCCGGCCCAGCCGATCAGCGGCACGCTTTCGCCGAACATCGCCAGGCTCAGCAGGGCCGCGAAGACGATGCCCGAATACTGCAGGTTGGCCACGACCAGGGTGTTGCGGCTGTTGCTGGCCGAGGCGTAGGCCGCCGTCATGCAGACCTGGGCCACGGCGGCCAGCACACCCACGGGCAGCAGCCACAACGCGCGCCAGCCCGGCCAGGCGGACACGCCCGTGAAGCACATGGCCAGGGCACCGGCCACGGCCGAGCCCAGTGCGAAGTAGAAGACCACGCGCGCCTCGGGCTCGCCCATGCGCGACAGCGTGGCCACCTGCATATAGGCCATGGCGGCGAACACCCCGCCGATCAGGCCGCCCGCGCTGGCCACGAATTCCTGCGGCGCCGCGCTGGGGCGCAGCACCAGGATCACGCCCACGAAGCCCAGGGCCACGGTGGCGACCAGGCTCCAGGGAAACGGCGGCAGCGCGCGCAGCGCATGCGATTCGGGTTGGCGGCGCAGCTGGTGGCGCAGCAGCAGGCCCTGGCCGATCAGAAAGACCGCCATCCAGATGCTGCTCATGGAGTTGAAGGTGGCGGCCGTGGCCAGCGGCAGATGGCCGATGGAGTAGAACCAGGCGCCCATGGACGTCACGCCCACGAAGCTGCGCCAGGCATGCTCGCGCGGGTAGCGCGTGGCCAGCGAGATGCCCTGGTGGCGCGCCAGCCACCACAGCGCCACCATGCTGACCAGCCCGCGGTAGAAGACGATTTCCGCCGCGTTGAAATCCTGGGAGGCGAACTTCACACACACACTCATGACCGCAAAGACGAATGCGGCCGCCACCATCCACAGGGCTTGCATATAAATGACCGGATAGAGCCGCAAAAGGACCGCGGCGCTGGACGAGAAAAGGGTTGGGTTTTGTTTTTGGCGCATGCCGCCTGGCTGCGTACGGCCCAGGGCCGTGGCAGGGACACGCGCAAGGAACTGTATTGCATAAGCCAAGACATTGGACTTGCCTCGGGATGCATTGCCGCCGCCAGCCCTGCCCATTGGGCACATCAGGGCGCTTGCATTCAGAGGAGCTGGGCGGCGGGCCTGCCGCTCAATACTGACGGCCCGATGCAAGCGGCCCGCACGAATGCGGGCCGTCGGGAGAGCCGGAGCAGATCAGCGTGCGGGGACTGCGTCACCCATCACGCCGCGATACCACTCATGGAAGTGCTGCATGCCGTCTTCCATGGGGCTCTGGTAGGGTCCGACTTCGTTGTCGCCGCGCTCATACAGTGCCCTGCGGCCGGCGTCCATGCGCTCGCCGATCTCGTCGTCCTCGATGCAGGTCTCCATGTAGGCAGCCTTTTGCGCCTGCACGAATTCAGGCTCGAAGGCCGCGATCTCCTCGGGGTAGTAGAACTCGACCACGTTCAGCGTCCGGTCCACCGCCAGCGGGTGCAGGGTCGAGACCGTGAGCACGTGCGGATACCACTCCACCATGATGTGGGGGTAGTAGGTCAGCCAGATCGCGCCGCGTTCGGGCAGCTCGCCGTTGCGGTAGGCCAGCAGCACGTCGTGCCACTTCCTGTAGGTGTCCGAGCCGGGCTGGGCAAAGCCGGGCGCCACGCCCACGGTCTGCACCGAGTACTCCTTGGCAAACTCCCACTGCAGGTCGTCGCAGGTCACGAAGTTGCCCAGGCCCGGGTGGAAGGGGCCCACGTGGTAGTCCTCGAGGTAGACCTCGATGAAGGTCTTCCAGTTGTAGTTGCACTCGTGCATCTCGACATGGTCGAGCACGAAACCCTCGAAGCTCAGCTGCTCGCGCAGCTTCATGCCGGCCAGATCGGACTCGATGTCGCGGCCGTTGTCCTCGAACAGCAGGCCGTTCCACTCGCGCAGCCGGTAGTTGTTCAGGTTCAGGCAGGGATCGTGGCTGAAGTGCGGTGCGCCCAGCAGCTCGCCGCTGGTGCTGTAGGTCCAGCGGTGCAGCGGGCAGACGATGTTGCCCCCCGCATGGCCCTTGCCTTCGGTCATCAGATTGCCCCGGCCCTTGAGCATCACGGCCTGGCGGTGGCGGCAGACGTTGGAGATCAACTCCACCTGCCCCCCGGCATTGCGCACCAGAGCGCGGCCTTCCTTTTCCTGGGGCAGGGCGTAGTAGTCGCCTATCTCGGGAACGGCCAGTTGGTGGCCCACGTAGCGCGGGCCGCGTTGAAAGATGGTCTCCAACTCGCGCTGGAACAACGCAGGGTCGAAGTAACTGGAAACTGGTAGTTGGCTTGCGGCCTGCTGCAGTTGAAGACTTAAATCAGACATGGGTGACCTGACCTAAAGACTCCCCACAGGGAGGGTGCGCGTGCGCACGGGATTGGAAAAAGCAAAACCGGCCGTTCCTGGACATGGAGGCAGGCTTCACGACGTGAAAAGAAGCGGCGCCCGAGGCGCTGTCTCTTGTCGATGAGCCCGACCGTATGCCCAGGCAAGGGGCCGGTTTGACGGGGAATGGGATTATAGCCCGTGGGGTTATTTCCGGATGCCCGGTACGTGTATTGCGCGCGCCGGATGCCTCCTGTCAAGGGCTGTCCGGTTATTGGCGGCACGGTCATGGAGGGGCGCCTAGAATCGTCGGTTCCCCACAACGCACCGCCATCGCACCATGCCCAAGGCTGCTCCCAAGGCTCTTGCCGAGCCCACCAGTTACGAATCCGCGCTGCAGGAGCTGGAGCAGCTCATCGCGCAGATCGAGTCGGGCCAGCTGCCTCTGGAGCAGATGCTGACAGGCTACCAGCGCGCGGCGCAGCTGCTCGGCTATTGCCGCGGCCAGCTCGACGCGGTGCAGGAACAGGTCAAGGTGCTTGACGAGGGGACGCTGGCCCCGTGGAGCCAGGATTGAAGATTGCCATGAGTGCCGTGATGACTTGCGCTTCCGATGTTTCCCAGCCTGCCGGCCCCGGCGCGCTGGATTTCCCCTGCTGGATGACCGATCGCCTGGCGCGCACCGAAAGCGCGCTGTCGCAATGGGTGGGCGTGGATGCGCCCGCAGGCCTGGGCGAGGCCATGCGCTACGCCGTGCTCGATGGCGGCAAGCGCCTGCGCCCGCTGCTGGTCTGGGCCGCCGCCGAGGCCGTCGATGGCCTGCAGCCCGCCGCCGTGCGTGCCGGCTGCGCGGTGGAGTTGATCCATGCCTATTCGCTGGTGCACGACGACATGCCCTGCATGGACAACGACGTGCTGCGCCGTGGCAAGCCCACGGTGCATGTGCAGTTCGGCGAAGCCTCGGCCCTGCTGGCTGGCGATGCGCTGCAGGCGCTGGCCTTCGAGCTGCTCGTTCCCGAGCCCGATCAGGCCGGCAGCATGCCTGACGCCCTGCAGGCGCGGCTGTGCCGGCTGCTGGGCCGTGCCGCAGGCGCGCAGGGCATGGCCGGTGGCCAGGCCATCGACCTGGCCAGCGTGGGCCTGCAACTGAGCGAGGCCCAGCTGCGCGAGATGCACCGCCTCAAGACCGGCGCCCTACTGCATGCCAGCGTGCTCATGGGCGCGGCCTGCAAGGAGGGCGTGGATGCCCAGGCCTGGCAGGCGCTGTCCGACTACGGGCAGGCGCTGGGCGTGGCCTTCCAGGTGGTGGATGACATCCTCGACGTGGTGGCCGACTCGGCCACCCTGGGCAAGACGGCCGGCAAGGACGCGGCCAACGACAAGCCGACCTACGTCTCGCTGCTGGGCCTGGACCAGGCCCGCGCCCATGCCGACGAGCTGTGCGCCCTGGCGCACGCGGCGCTGGCGCGCAGCGGCCTGCCTGATACCCGCGCGTTGGCGGCGCTTGCCGACATGGTGGTGAGCCGCACCCACTGACAATACGGACCGCGGCCTTGCCGCTCCAAGATACCTAGCATGACCACGAACACCTACTCCCTGCTGCAGACCATCGACGATCCCGCGGATCTGAGGCGTCTGTCGCGTGCCGAACTCAAGACCCTGGCCCAGCAACTGCGTGCCTATGTGCTCGACAGCGTCTCCAAGACCGGCGGGCATCTGAGTTCCAACCTGGGGACGGTGGAGCTGACGGTGGCGCTGCATGCGGTGTTCGACACGCCCTACGACCGCGTGGTCTGGGACGTGGGCCACCAGACCTATCCGCACAAGATCCTCACGGGCCGGCGCGAGCGCATGGCCTCGCTGCGCCAGTTCGGCGGCCTGTCGGGCTTTCCGCAGCGCGCCGAGAGCCCGTACGACACCTTCGGCACAGCGCACTCCTCCACCAGCATCTCGGCCGCCCTGGGCATGGCCCTGGCCGCCAAGCAAAAGGGCGAGGACCGCCGCGCCATCGCCGTCATCGGCGACGGCGCCATGACGGCCGGCATGGCCTTCGAGGCGCTGAACAACGCCGGCGTGACCGATGCCAACCTGCTGGTCATCCTCAACGACAACGACATGAGCATCAGCCCGCCCGTGGGCGCGCTCAACCGCTACCTGGCCCAGCTCATGAGCGGGCAGTTCTACGCCAAGGCACGCGACATGGGCAAGAGCGTGCTCAAGCAGGTGCCGCCGCTGCTGGAGCTGGCCAAGCGGCTGGAGCAGCAGGCCAAGGGCATGGTCGTGCCGGCCACGCTGTTCGAGAACTTCGGCTTCAACTACATCGGCCCCATCGACGGGCATGACCTCGATTCGCTGATCCCCACGCTGGAGAACATCAAGAGCCTCAAGGGCCCGCAGTTCCTGCACGTGGTCACCAAGAAGGGCCAGGGCTACAAGCTGGCCGAGGCCGATCCCGTGGCCTACCACGGCCCCGGCAAGTTCGATCCCAGCGTGGGCCTGGTCAAGCCGGCCACGCCCCCGAAGCAGACCTTCACCCAGGTCTTCGGCCATTGGCTGTGCGACATGGCGGACAAGGACCAGCGCCTGGTGGGCATCACCCCCGCCATGCGCGAGGGCTCGGGCATGGTGGAATTCCACAAGCGCTTTCCGGGCCGCTACTACGACGTGGGCATTGCCGAGCAGCATGCGGTCACCTTCGCGGCCGGCATGGCCTGCGAGGGCCTCAAGCCCGTGGTCGCCATCTATTCGACCTTCCTGCAGCGCGGCTACGACCAGTTGATCCACGACGTGGCGCTGCAAAAGCTGCCCGTGGTCTTTGCGCTGGACCGCGCGGGCCTGGTCGGCGCCGATGGCGCCACGCACGCAGGTGCGTATGACATCGCCTTCGTGCGCTGCATTCCGCACATGAGCATGGCCTGCCCGGCCGACGAGCGCGAATGCCGCCAGCTGCTCACCACCGCCTACGAGCAGGACCATCCCGTGGCCGTGCGCTACCCGCGTGGCGCGGGCGTGGGTGTGGCCCCGCTGGAGAGCCTGGAGGGCCTGCCCTTCGGCAAAGGCGAGGTGCGCCGCGAGTCTGCCAAGAAGCAGGTCGCCATCCTGGCCTTCGGCACCCTGCTGTACCCGGCCCTGGCCGCAGCCGAGGCGCTGGACGCCACCGTGGTCAACATGCGCTGGGCCAAGCCGCTGGACGAGGAACTGCTGCGCCAGGTGGCCTCCACGCACGAGCTCATCGTCACCGTGGAAGAGGGCTGCATCATGGGCGGCGCAGGCAGCGCCGTGGCCGAGTCGCTGCAGGCCGCCGGCATCACGCGCCAGCTGCTGCAGCTGGGCCTGCCCGACGAGTTCATCGAGCACGGCGATCCCGCCAAGCTGCTGGCCCTGCAGGGCCTGGATGCGGCGGGCATCGAGGCCTCGGTGCGCGCCCATCTGGCACCCGAGCGCGCGGTAGCCTGAGCAGGGCTGGCGCCCCGCAAGCTTTCCGTCAGATGCGCCGCAGGCCGCGCCAGCTGGCGCCGGGCGGCCTGCGGGAGCCTCTTCAGGCGCGCTGCGGGACCGTTGGCAGGGCTGGCGCCTGCTACAGTAGCGAACGCACGTGCAGACGTGCGTTTTTTTTGCTGAAAAAGGCCATCAGGGAGAGCCATCCATGGACCGTCGCTCACTCATCAAACATGCAGGCATGGCCGGCGTGCTGGCAGCGGCGGCC
Source organism: Delftia sp. DLF01 (assembly GCF_014852125.1). Classification (NCBI taxonomy): domain Bacteria; kingdom Pseudomonadati; phylum Pseudomonadota; class Betaproteobacteria; order Burkholderiales; family Comamonadaceae; genus Delftia; species Delftia sp. DLF01. Next base: position 15,606 of record NZ_JACVAZ010000002.1, on the reverse strand, counting down.
GTACCCGCAGTCCACGCGCAGGATGCGGCGGCAGGCACGGTGCGCTGGCGGCTGGCTGCGAGCTTTCCCAAGTCGCTGGACACCATCCTGGGCTCGGCCGAGACCTTTGCGCGCACGCTCAAGGCCTTGTCTGCCGGGCGGTTCGAGGTCAGCGTGCACCCGGCCGGCGAGCTGATGCCGGCCTTCGGCGTCGTCGATGGCATACAGAACGGCACCGTGGAGATGGCGCTGACGGCACCCTACTACTTCACCGACAAGGACTACATCTTCGCGCTGGGCTGCGCCATTCCCTTCGGCCTGACCGCGCGCCAGATGGACGCCTGGATGGAGCACGGCGGCGGCCGCAAGCTCATGGACGACTTCTATGCCCAGTACGGCATCAAGAGCCTGAGCGCGGGCAACACCGGCACGCAGATGGGCGGCTGGTTCCGCAAGGAGATCAAGACCCTGTCCGATCTCAAGGGCCTGCGCATGCGCCTAGGCGGCGGCCTGTTTGGCGACACCATGCACAAGCTAGGCGTGGTCGCCCACAACATTCCCGTGGGCGACACCTACCAGGCACTGGAGAAGGGCACACTGGACGCGGCCGAATTCGTCGGCCCCTACGATGACCAGAAGCTGGGCTTCAGCAAGGTCGCCCCCTACTACTACTACCCGGGCTGGTGGGAGGGTGGCGCCGAGCTGTCCTTCTTCATCAGCACCAAGGCCTATGCGTCGCTGCTGCCCGAGTTCCGCGCCATGGTCGATGCCGCTGCCGCCGTGGCCGCGCGCGAGATGACCTCGCGCTATGTGGCGCTGAATCCTGGGGCCCTCAAGAAGCTGCTGGGCGACAAGGTCCAGCTGCGCGCCTTTCCCAAGGATTTCATGGATGCGGGCTTCAAGGCCTCCATGGAAGTGCTGGCCGAGAACGACGCCAAGTCACCCCAGTTCAAGAAGATCCACCACAGCCTGCGCAGCTTCCAGCGCGACCAGCTGCTGTGGGACCGTTTTTCCGAATTCCGCTACAGCAGCTACATGAGCGTGGTGCGGCTGTGAGCGCGAGAGTTGCGGGCGTTTCGTAGGTAGAAGTTCCTAGAAGGCACAGCCCATTTGGGGGCGGTGCCTGCCCTCTCCTCATGTACATTTTCAGGCGGTCATACAAGCTGACACAGATTGGCAGCCCGCCCAGAAATTCCGTTCATCAAGGAGAGTGAAGTGGATCGTCGTTCCATCCTCAAAAACGCCGGTATCGCCGGCATCCTGGCTGCTGGTGCAGCCCCCGCCGTGCATGCGCAAGCGGCGATCCGCTGGCGCCTGGCATCGAGCTTCCCCAAGTCCCTGGACACCATCTACGGCACGGCGGAAGTCTTCTCCAAGAAGGTCAGTGAAGCCACCAGCGGCAAGTTCCAGATCTCGGTGCACGCAGGCGGCGAACTGATGCCGGCCTTCGGCGTGGTGGACGGCGTGCAGAGCGCGGCCGTGGAAATGGCCCACACCGCTCCCTACTACTTCTACGGCAAGGACCCTACCTTCTGCCTGGGCTGCGCTGTTCCCTTCGGCCTGAACGCCCGCCAGATGAACGCATGGATGTACGAGGGCAACGGCCTCAAGCTCATGCGCGAGTTCTACGCCAAGTACAACATCATCAACCTGCCCGGCGGCAACACGGGCGCGCAGATGGGCGGCTGGTTCCGCAAGGAAATCAAGTCGGTCGCCGACCTCAAGGGCCTGAAGTTCCGCACCAACCCGTTTGCGGGCAAGGTGCTGGAGCCCTTCGGTGTGATCCCCCAGTCCATCCCCGGCGCCGACCTCTATCCCGCGCTGGAAAAGGGCACGATCGACGCGCTGGAATGGGTGGGTCCCTATGACGACCAGAAGCTGGGCTTCAACAAGGTCGCGCCCTTCTACTACTACCCCGGCTGGTGGGAAGGCGGTCCGCAGCTGGACTTCTACATCAACACCAAGGCCTGGGAAGGCCTGCCGGCCGAATACAAGGCCGTGGTGGAGGCTGCCGCCTCGCACGCCCACGTGACCATGCTGGCCAAGTACGACGCCAAGAACCCCGTTGCCATCAAGCAGCTGGTGGGCTCGGGCACCAAGCTGCGCCCGTTCACGCAGGACGTGATGACGGCCGCCTTCAAGTCGGCCCAGCAGATCTATGCCGACCTGAACAACACCAATCCCGAGTGGAAGAAGGTCTACACCGACTACGCCAAGTTCCTGGCCGACCAGAACGCCTGGTTCCGCTTCACCGAAGGCACCTTCGACCGCTTCATGCAGCAACAGAAGCTGTGAGCGCAGGCAGGCCGCAAGGCCTGCTGCGCGACAAAAAAGCCCCGCTGGCGCAATACCAGCGGGGCTTTTTCTTTGGCGCGGCTTCAGGTTTGTGCCGCTGCGGGCTGCATGCCTTGCTGCACTACGGCTTCGCCGAAGGCGACCAGCAGGCGCGGGTCGGCCGAATGCATCCAGGCGATGGAGCCGTTGCGCCTTCGCACCAGCATGCGCGGCGCCACCAAGCCCTGCAGCCAGGGCCAGTGCACGATCTTGAAGGTGGCCACCTCGCGCGCCTGCACGCGCTTGTCCCAGAGCCAGGTCTGGGTCAGCTCGCCGTCCTGGTATCGGGTGCGGCTGAAGACCATCCACCAGCCCACCCAGGCGATGAGCACGGCGGCCAGCGCATAGGTGCTCAGGCTGGCGAACGACCATTGCGCATCGCTCAATGCGGGCGCCGACCAGGCAGCGAAGGCCGCCAGTGCAAGCACGATGGCCACGGCCATCACGCGCACCAGCGGAGGGTAGGCGGCGCTTTCCAGCGCCGCAGTGGACGGCTCCTGCGTCATTGCGCGGGCGCTGCCGGTTCAGCCGGAGCCGGTGCAGCATCGGGCGCTGCGGGCGTGTCAGCGGGTGGCGTATCGGCGGGCGGTGTATCTGCGGACGCGCCGAACGGATTGTCCAGGTCGATGCTGCCGCCCTGCGGCTGCATGTCGGCCGGCATCTCCAGCTGGACCTTGTCCAGGTCCACGACCACCTCCTTGTCGAGGAAGACGGTCACGGTCTGCGGGAAGAAGATCACGATGGCCACCAGGATCAGCTGCATCACCACCCAGGGAATGGAACCCATGTAGATGTCGCTGGACTTGACGGGCCGGTCAATGCGCTTTTCCTTGAACAGCGTGTCCGAGATGCCGCGCAGGTAGAACAGCGCAAAGCCGAAGGGCGGGTGCATGAACGAGGTCTGCATGTTCACGCACAGCAGCACGCCGAACCAGACCAGATCGATCCCCAGCTTGTGCGCCACCGGGCCCAGCAGGGGCAAGATGATGAAGGCGATCTCGAAGAAGTCCAGGAAGAACGCCAGGAAGAAGATGAAGATGTTCACCACGATCAGGAAGCCGATCTGGCCGCCCGGCAGGTCGGTGAGCATGTGCTCGATCCAGATGGCGCCGTCCACGCCCTGGAACACCAGCGAGAACACGCGCGAGCCGATCAGGATGAAGACCACCATGGCCGTCAGGCGCATGGTGCCGTCCATGGCCTCCTTGAGCAGCTGCCAGTTCAGGCGCTTGTGGATGGCCGCCAGGATCAACGAGCCCACAGCGCCCATGGCGCCGGCTTCGGTGGGCGTGGCGATGGCATGGTCCATGAAGGGCAGGCCGCCCATGGAGCCCAGCACCGCAAAGATCAGGATGGCCGAGGGAATGATGCCGCGCAGGCACTTGCCCCACAGCGCCCAGCCGTGCAGCGTGCGTGCCGTGCGGGGCAGGCCGGGCACGTACTCGGGGCGGATGCGGCCCAGGATGAAGGTGTAGATGGCGAAGATCAGCACCTGCAGGATGGCCGGGCCCCAGGCGCCCTTGTACATGTCACCCACCGAGCGGCCGAGCTGGTCGGCCATGACGATCAGCACCAGCGAGGGCGGCACCAGCTGCGTGATGGTGCCCGAGGCCGCCAGCACGCCCGTTGCGTAGCGCATGTTGTAGCCATAGCGCATCATCACCGGCAGCGAGATCATGGCCATGGCGATCACCTGGCCGGCCACGGTGCCCGTGATGGCGCCCAGGATGAAGCCCACGATGATGACCGAGTAGCCCAGGCCGCCGCGCACGGGGCCGAACAGCTGACCCATGGAGTCGAGCATGTCCTCGGCCAGGCCGCATTTCTCCAGCACCGCGCCCATCAGTGTGAAGAAGGGGATGGCCAGCAGCAGGTCATTGGAGAGGATGCCGAACATGTTGATCGGCAGGGTGGACATGAAGTTGGCGGGGAACCAACCCATTTCGATGGCGAAGAAGCCGCTGAACAGGCCCAGCGCCGCGAGCGAAAACGCGACGGGGAAGCCGATCAGCATGATCACGATCAGCCCCGTGAACATGATCGGGGCAAAGTTTTCCATGTGCATTCTGGTGTCGTCCTGGAGAAGTCGGTGGGAGCGGGGCCGGGGTTACTGAACCGGCTTCTCGTAGTGCGTCGTCATCGCGTAGCTGCCGTTGAGATAGGCAACGCGCTTGATGATCTCGGCCACGCCCTGCAGGAACATGGCGCCAAAGCCCAGGGGTAGCAGCAGGCCGGCGGGCCAGCGGATCAGACCGCCGATGTTTCCGGACATCTCCTTGGTCACGAACATGTTCCAGAAGAAGGGCCAGGTCAGCCAGGTGAGCAGGCCCATCACCGGCAGCAGGAAGAAGATCAGGCCGAACAGGTCCACGAAGACCGGCCCCTTGCCGCGCAGCTTGCCGTAGATGATGTCCACGCGCACATGCTCGTTGAGCTTGAGCACCAGCGGCGCGCCCAGCATCACCGTGGTGCCGAACAGGTACCACTGGATCTCCAGCCAGGCGTTGGAGCTCATGTCCAGCCCGTAGCGCGTGACCGCATTGCCTGCGGAGATCAGTGCGGCAGCGAGCACGGCCCAGCCCGCGACCTTGCTGAGTTTGGTGGATACCCAGTCCATGCCCATGGCGAATTTGAGGAGTCCTGACACGCTTGCTCTCCTTGTATGAACAAAAAAATAGGCCCGCTGGGGCCGATGGCTAGATGGAGAGGCTTGCGCCCGCGGGAGCGGTGGAACGTGCCGGGCGTGCCGGTGCCTGGCTTGCGCCGTGGGACTGGGGTGTTGTGCATAGAGCCTGCATGGTGTCTCCAAAGGATAGGCTGTGGGGTCCTTCAAGCGGCGGCCTGTAGGCCTGTGCGCTGCGCTCTTGTCGGCGCCTGGACCGGAAAGCCTGGATTTTACGAAGACCCGCCAGGGTTCGCGGCCGTATCCACCCCCTAAGAAATCGGTAGGAACCCCAGTACACCGGCCTTCAGGGCGGTGAAACCGGCTTGCGGGCCCCCAGTTTGCGGTACAGCGTGGCGCGGCTGATGCCCAGCGCGCGGGCGGCCCGGGTCACATTGCCCTGGGCGTCCTGCAGGGCCTGCTCGATCAGCACGCCCTCGCTGGCGCGCAGCGGGCTGGGCTGGGCGGCGGCGGCCAGCGCTGCCGTGCCCAGCGCAGGCAGCAGCTGGCGCAGCTGGGGGCCGGGCTGCACCAGGGCCTGCAGCCGCAGGCCCGACCACAGCGGCAGGCGCAGCGGCTCGTTGGGGCGCTGGCGCGCATGGTCCACCAGCGCCGTCCAGGGCATGGCCAGCAGTTCGCTGCAGTGCAGTGGCTGGCCCGGCAGCGACAGCGGCTGGGGCACGAGCTGGCGGGCCAGGGTATTGCTGCCCGCCACATGCCCTTCGGCGTCCACGGCCAGCAGGCCTTCGCCCTCCTGGCCCAGCGGCCCGCCGGGCCAGTTCAGGTGCAGCAGCAGGGCATGGGGCAGGGCGCGCAGCAGGCGGTCCTCGATGGCGCGGGCGCAGCGCAGCGCCAGGTGCATGAGTTCGGGCCGCTCCGGCACATCCACGCCCGTGATGTCCAGCATGCCCAGGCAGCGGCCGTCCGGGCCGGACAGCGGCGCACCCGCGCAGCTGTAGTGGCGGTTGGCCTCGAAGAAATGCTCGGCCCGGTGCAGCCAGACGGGGCTGTGCTCGGCCAGGGCCGCGCCAATGGCCGTGGTGCCCACGCCCTGCTCGGACAGGTCCACGCCCACGCGGGCGATGGCCTGCACGCGGATGTCGCTGCGCTCCAGCGGCCCCTGCACCTCCAGCACCGTGCCGCGTGCATCGGTCAGCAGGCTGAAGTAGTGCATGGCGCCCACGGCGCCCACCAGTTGGGCCATCACGGGGCGCGCGGCCTGCAGCAGCACCTCATGGCCATCACGGGTCTGGCGCAGCGCATGCGGCCCCAATGCTTCGTAGACCACGCGCTCGTCCGGGCGGCGGCCTGCCGCCAGGCAGCGCTGCCAGGAGCGCCACAGCCAGGGTGCGATGCCGGGCGGTGAACCGGCCAGCGCCTGATCGCCGAAAACCAGGCTGCGGGCCCGGGCGACCTGCTGGTGGCGCGGATCGGCGGGGCAGGGCTGCGCGGCGTCGGGGCTCAGGGAGAACATGGGACGGGAACTCCTGTGGCTGGCTGGCAAGGGATTGCGAACGGGCTGGCAGGCGGGTGCAGAAGCGGGGCGCAGAAGCGGGCGCAGGCGAAGACCCGGCCGCTGATGACGGAGGCTGCGCAGGCAACTGTGTCATTTTGAGAATATCCGCGCCGCCCGGCCCGGGCTTGCGGGTCAACCCTAGAACGGGCGCCTGCGGGCAGGGCGACCATGGCAGGCGAGGTTCCCGGCGTTCCCCCACGTTCCAGATCACCGCCGATCACAGGCAGGAGACAGCACGATGAATGTCCAGCTCACCGTCAACGGGCGCGCGCAGCGCATCGACGTTCCGCCCAACACCTTGCTCGTGCATGCGCTGCGCGAGCACCTGCGCCTGACCGGCACGCATGTGGGCTGCGACACCAGCCAGTGCGGGGCCTGCACCGTCATCGTCGACGGCCACGCCGTCAAGTCCTGCGCCATGCTGGCCGTGCAGGCTGAGGGCTGCGAGGTGCGCACCATCGAAGGGCTGGCGGATATCGACGGCGGCCTGCACCCCATGCAGGCCGCCTTCAAGGAGTGCCACGGCCTGCAATGCGGCTTTTGCACGCCAGGCATGGTCATGAGCGCCGTGGACCTGTGCCAGCGCCAGCCGTGCGCGGGCGATCGCGAGATCCGCGAGGCGCTGGAGGGCAATCTGTGCCGCTGCACGGGCTACCAGAACATCGTGGCCGCCGTGAAAAAGGGCAGCCAGGCCATGGCAGGGCCTGCGGCCTGAGCGCCGCAGGTCACCACAAGGAGACAGCCATGGGTGCATCCGACTTTTCCAAGCTCCCCCACATCGGCGAGCCCGTCAAGCGCAAGGAGGACTACCGCTTCCTCACGGGCGCGGGCCAGTACACCGACGACATCGCGCTGGCCGCCCAGGCCCATGCGGTGTTCGTGCGCTCGCCGCACGCGCATGCGCGTGTGCGCTCCGTTTCCACCGATGCGGCCAAGGCCGCGCCCGGCGTCATCGGCGTGCTCACGGGCGCCGACGTGGCGGCCGACAAGATCAACGGCCTGCCCTGCGGCTGGCTGATCACCAGCACCAACGGCGAGCCCATGAAGGAGCCGCCGCATCCCATCCTGGCGCTGGACACCGTGCGCTACGTGGGCGACCAGGTCGCCATGGTCGTGGCCGAGACGCTTGAGCAGGCGCGCGACGCGGCCGAGCTGGTGGAGGTGGACTACGACCCGCTGCCCGCCGTGGTGCTGGTGGCCGACGCGGCGGCCGGCAGCGTGCCCGGCGCGGTGGTGCATGACATCGCCCCCGACAACCACTGCTACAAATGGGCCATCGGCGACAAGGCCGCCGTGGATGCCGTGTTCGCCGGTGCCGCCCACGTCGCCCAGCTGGACCTGGTCAACAACCGGCTGATCCCCAATGCCATGGAGCCGCGCGCGGCCATCGGCAGCTACAGCCGCGCCAATGACGAGTACACGCTGTACGTGGCCAACCAGAACCCGCACGTCGAGCGGCTGCTGATGACGGCCTTCGTCATGGGCCTGCCCGAGCACAAGGTGCGCGTGATCGCGCCCGACGTGGGCGGCGGCTTCGGCTCCAAGATCTTCCTGTATGCCGAGGATGTCTGCCTGACCTGGGGTGCGCGAAAGCTCAACCGCAACATCAAGTGGACGGCCGACCGCAGCGAGTCCTTCCTCACCGACGCGCATGGCCGCGACCACGTCAGCCATGCCGAGATGGCCATGGACGCCAGCGGCAAGTTCCTGGCCATGCGCGTGCACACGGATGCCAACCTGGGCGCCTACCTGAGCACCTTCGCCAGCGCCGTGCCCACCATCCTCTATGCCACCTTGCTGGCGGGCCAGTACGCCACGCCCCAGGTCTATGTGGAGGTCGATGCCTGGTTCACCCACACCGCACCCGTCGATGCCTACCGGGGCGCGGGCCGGCCCGAGGCCACCTACCTGCTGGAGCGCCTGGTCAGCCGCTGCGCCTGGCAGCTGAACCTGTCGCAGGCCGAGATCCGGCGGCGCAACTTCGTCACCAGCTTCCCCTACCAGACGCCCGTGGCCCTGCAGTACGACGTGGGCGACTATGGCGCCTGCATGGACAAGGCCGAGGCCCTGGCCGACGTGGCCGGCTTTGCCGCGCGCCGTGCCGACAGCGAGGCGCGGGGCCTCAGGCGCGGCCTGGGCTACAGCAGCTACATCGAAGCCTGCGGCCTGGCGCCCAGCAACATCGCGGGCGCCCTGGGCGCGCGGGCCGGCCTGTTCGAATGCGGCGAGGTGCGCGTGCACCCCACGGGCAGCGTCACCGTGTTCACGGGCTCGCACAGCCACGGCCAGGGGCACGAGACCACCTTTGCCCAGGTGGTGGCCGCGCGCCTGGGAATACCCGTGGAGAACGTGGACATCGTCCACGGCGACACGGGCCGCGTGCCCTTCGGCATGGGCACTTACGGATCGCGCTCCATCAGCGTGGGCGGCGCGGCCATCATGAAGGCGCTGGACAAGATCGAGGCCAAGGCCAAGAAGATCGCGGCCCACCTGATGGAGGCCAGCGACGCCGACATCGACTTCGCGGGCGGCGAGTTCACGGTGCGTGGCACGGACAAGAAAATCCCCTTCGCCCAGATCGCGCTCACCGCCTATGTGCCGCACAACTATCCGCTGGACAAGCTGGAGCCCGGCCTCAACGAAACCGCCTTCTACGACCCCACCAACTTCACCTTTCCCGCAGGCACCTACATCTGCGAGGTCGAGGTGGACCCGGCCACGGGCGTGGTGCGCGTGGACCGCTTCAGCGCCGTGGACGACTTCGGCACCATCATCAATCCCATGATCGTCGAGGGCCAGGTGCACGGCGGCGTGGCCCAGGGCATAGGCCAGGCGCTGCTGGAAAACTGCGTCTACGACCGCGAGACCGGCCAGCTGCTCACCGGCAGCTTCATGGACTACGCCATGCCGCGCGCCGACGACTTCCCCGAATTCAAGCTCGGCACCGTCTGCACGCCCTGCACGCACAACCCGCTGGGCACCAAGGGCTGCGGCGAGGCGGGGGCCATCGGCTCGCCGCCCGCCGTCATCAATGCCGTGCTTGACGCACTGCATCCCCTGGGTGTCAGGGACCTGGACATGCCGGCCAGCCCGCACCGTGTCTGGTCGGCCATCGACGCCGCAGCCACCTCCTGAGGAGAGCGCCATGTACGCATTCACCTATGAAGCCCCGGGCACCACGGCCGACGCTGCCGCGCTGGCCGCGCAGGGAGGCCAGTACCTGGCCGGCGGCCAGAGCCTGCTGCCATCGATGCGCCTGCGCCTGGCGCGGCCCGAACAGATCGTGGACCTGAACCGCGTCCAGGGCCTGGCCGGCATCGCCGTCAACGGCCAGACCGTGGAAATCCGCGCCATGACGCGCCATGCCGACGTGGCCGCCAACCCGCAGGTCCAGGCCGCCATCCCGGCCCTGGCCGAGCTGGCAGGCGGCATCGGCGACCGCCAGGTGCGCGCGCGCGGCACCATCGGCGGCTCGCTGGCCAACAACGACCCCGCTGCCTGCTACCCCAGCGCCGTGCTGGGCCTGGGCGCCACCGTCGTCACCGACCGGCGCGAGATCGCGGCCGACGACTTCTTCCAGGGCATGTACACCACGGCGCTGGGCAGCGGCGAGCTGATCACGGCCGTGCGCTTTCCCGTGCCGAGGAAGGCCGCCTACCTCAAGTTCAAGCAGCCCGCCTCGCGCTTCGCCCTGGTGGGCGTCTTCGTCGCCCAGACCGACAGCGGCGTGCGCGTGGCCATCACGGGCGCCGGGCTCAGCGTGTTCCGCCATGCGGGGCTGGAGGCCGCGCTCAACCAGAGCTTCACGCCCGACGCGGCCGCCCAGGTGCTGATCGACCATGCCGACCTCAACAGCGACCTGCATGCCAGCGCGCGCTACCGGGCGCAGTTGATCAGCGTGCAGGCGCAGCGTGCGGTATCGCAGATGCTGGGGTGACACGGCGGATGCCTTCCGAGCAAGCCATTGCCTCCATAGACGCCCTGGTCGCCGCGCTGCAGGCCGAAGGCTATTTCGCCGACCGGCGCCTGGCCACGGCCGTCTTCCTGGCCCTGCGGCTGCAGCGGCCGTTGCTGCTGGAGGGCGAGCCCGGCGTTGGCAAGACCGCGCTGGCCCAGGCGCTGGCACGCGTGCTGGCGCGCCGCCTGATCCGGCTGCAGTGCTATGACGGCATGGAGCAGCGCGAGGCGCTGTATGAATGGAACTACGCGGCCCAGCTGCTGCACCTGCGCGCGGCCGAGCTGGCCTCGACGCAGCCCGCGGCCGCACCGCAGCAGGACCGACTGCAGCGCGCCGAGCAGGAGGTGTACCAGGAGCGCTATCTGGTAAGCCGCCCGCTGCTGCAGGCCCTGCAGCAGCCCGAGCCCGGCGCCGTGCTGCTGATCGACGAGATCGACCGCGCCGACGAGCCCTTCGAGGCCTTCCTGCTCGAATACCTGGGCGAGTACCAGGTCAGCATTCCCGAGCTGGGCACGGTGGCGGCGCGCGTGCCGCCCGTGACCGTGCTCACCAGCAACCGTACGCGCGACCTGCACGACGCCGTCAAGCGCCGCTGCCTCTACCACTGGCTGGACTATCCCGGGCGCGAGCGCGAGCTGGCCATCGTGCGCGCCCTGGTGCCCGGGGCCGGGCAGGCCCTGACCGCCCAGGTGGCGAGCTTCGTGGGACGGCTTCGCAGCCAGCCCTTTGCCGACGCCTTCCAGCGGGTGCCCGGCATTGCCGAAAGCGTGGAATGGGCCAAGGCCCTGGTGGCGCTGGACACCCTGGTGGTCGATCCCGAAGTCGTGCACGACACGGCCGGCATCCTCTTCAAGCAGCGCGAGGACGTGGCCGCGCTCACGCCCGAGCGGCTGCAGCAACTGCTGGCGCCGGAGCCCGCGCCGTGACGGCTGGTGCAGCCGGTGCCGCCGGTGCCGCCGGTGCCGCCGATGGGGGCGAGCGCACCAGCTGGCTGGGCGATGCGCGCAGCGGCAAGCTCGCCGGCAACTTGGTCGGCTTTGCGCGTGCGCTGCGCCGCGCGGGCGTGCCCGTGGATGGCGGGCGCATGGCGCTGGCCCAGCAGGCCCTGTCCCTTGTCGGCCTGGCGCGCGAGGACATGGCCGCAGCGCTGGAGGCCGTATTTGTGAGCAACGCCCAGGACCGCGCCGTGTTCCGCGAACTGTTCGACGCCTACTTCCGCAATCCCGACGTGGCCCGGCAACTGCTGGCCCAGTTGCTGCCGCAGGCGCCCCGGCCGTCCGCGCCGCGCCACCGCCCGCGCGTGCAGGAAGCCCTGTCGCCCCGCCAGGCAGGCGAGGGTAGGGCCGCCGTCGATGAAGAGCTGAAGCTGGACGCCGCCATGACGGCCAGCGAGCGCCACCGCCTGCGCCATGCCGACTTCAACCAGCTCAGCGCCAGCGAATACCTGCTGGTGCAGCGCCTGGCCAGGGACATTGCCCTTCCCTTGCCCCGCTACCGCAGCCGCCGCACGCGCACCGGCCAGCGCGGCGCGGTGCCCGACTGGGCTGCCAGCCTGCGTGCGGCATCGCACCATGGCGGCGAAATGCTGCAGCTGCTGCGGCGCGAACGCCGGCGCCTGCCGCTGCCCTGGCTGGCCCTGGTCGATGTCTCGGGCTCCATGGAGCGCTATGCGCGGCTGTTGCTGGCCTTTCTGCACGCGGCCACCGGCACGCAGCGCCATGCGGGCCTGCGCCGCCAGGTCTTCAGCTTCGGCACCGAGCTGCGCGACCTGGGCCCGGCCTTTGCCCAGGCCGATACCGACGCCATGCTCGAGCGCGCCAACGCCGCCATTGCCGACTTTGGCGGCGGCACCCGCCTGGGCAGCAGCCTGGGCGAACTGCGCCGCCTGCATGCGCGCCACCGGGTTTCATGCCTGGTGGGCCGGCGCACCCTGGTGCTCATCATCAGTGACGGCCTGGACACCGGCGATGCCGCCGAGCTGGACCGCGAACTGGCCTGGCTGCGCCGCCACAGCGCGCGGCTGCTGTGGCTCAACCCGCTGCTGCGCTTTGACGGGTATGCCCCACTGGCCCAGGGGGCGGCCGTGCTGCATCGTCATGCCCATGCCATGCTTGCGGTACACAACCTGGAATCGCTGCAGCAGCTGGCCGGTCACCTGGCGCGGCTGCTGGCGGCGCCAGGCCGCTGAGCCGCTTGCGGCCACCCCCATCGCAGAAAGGAATTGCCATGGAAATGCAAGCCAGCCGTTCCCTTGCCGTCAGCCAGCAGCAGGCCTGGGAGGCGCTCAACGATCCAGAAACGCTCAAGGCCTGCCTGGCCGGCTGCGACCGCTTCGAACCCTTGGGCGATGACCAGTACGCCGTGGGCATGGCGGTCAAGGTGGGGCCGGTATCGGCCAAGTTCAGCGGCAAGGTCACGCTGTCCGACATCACGCCGCCCGAGCGCTACCGCATCGCCTTTGAAGGCCAGGGCGGCGTGGCCGGCTTCGGCAAGGGCGAGGCCGACGTCACCCTCACCCCCGAGCCCGCTGACGCCGCAGGCCAGCCGCGTTGCCTGCTCAGCTACAGCGTGCGGGCCCAGGTCGGCGGCAAGATCGCCCAGCTGGGCCAGCGGCTGATCGACGGCGCCGCCCGCAACATGGCCGACGACTTCTTCGCGCGCTTCGACACGCTGATGCAGCAGCGCCACCCGCGCGCGCCGGCAGCGCCTGCCGATGCAGGCGACACCGCCGACCTGTCCCACCTGCCTGCCGGCCTGGCCGATGAAACCGGTCACATCGAGCCCACCGTGGACGCCCAGGCCTGGGAGCACGACGCCGCAGCCGGCGTGGCCACGCCGCTGGATGCCGCACCGGCCACCGAGGCCGAGGAACGCTCGCGCCGCGCCATCCCGCTGTGGTGCTGGGGGCTGGCCATCGTCGTCGTTTTGGGCGCCGGCTGGCTGCTCTCGCGGTACTGAGTCCTTGCGCCGACCCACGGCTTTTTCCACCCACCCTGAACGATGCGCGCTGGCGCAGCACAATAGCCGCCGAAAAACGCCAGGCGCCCAGCTGCACAGGCAAGCCAGGTGCCGGCGTGGAGATTTGCAATGGAAAACCTGGATGTTCATGTTCTGCGCCACCTCGCGCAATGGCGCGCTCAGGGCGAGCGCGCGCTGCTGGCCACGGTGGTGCGTACCTGGGGCTCGTCGCCCCGGCCCATCGGCTCCATCATGGCGCTGGGGGCTTCGGGCGCCGTGGTCGGCTCCGTGTCCGGCGGCTGCATCGAGGACGACCTGATCGCCCGCTACAGCCACGCCTCGGACGCCGACGCCCTGCGCGACGGCGCGCCCCGGCTGCTGCGCTACGGCGTCAGCGCCGACGAGGCCCACCGCTTCGGCCTGCCCTGCGGCGGCACGCTGGAGCTGCTGCTCGAATTCAATCCCGACGCTGCTGCGCTGCAGCAACTCGTCCAATGGCTGGACGAAGGCCGCATGGTGCGGCGCACCGTGGACAAGGCCACCGGCCAGGTCGCCCAGCAGGTCAGCGATGCGCCCGAGCCGCTGGTGCATGACGGACAGCAGGTCGCCAACAGCTTCGGGCCCGAGTACCGCATGCTGCTCATCGGCGCAGGCCAGCTGTCCGAATACCTGGCCACCATGGCGCTGTTCAACGGCTTTGCGGTCACCGTCTGCGACCCGCGCGAGGAATACAGCCGCCACTGGAGCGTGGCCGGCGTGCAGCTGTCGCGCGAGATGCCCGACGACCTCGTGCGCACCATGCGCGCCGATGCGCGCACCTGCATCATCGGCCTCACGCACGACCCCAAGCTCGACGACCTGGCCCTCATGGAAGCCCTGGAATCCCCGGCCTTCTACGTCGGCGCCATCGGCTCGCGCCGCAACACCGCGCTGCGCCTGCAGCGCCTGAGCGAGCACTTCGGCCTGGGCGACGCGCAACTGGCGCGCCTGCGCGGCCCCATCGGCCTGTACATAGGCAGCAAGACGCCTCCCGAAATCGCCGTCAGCATCATGGCCGAGGTCCTGGCCGCCAAGAACGGCGTGGCCCTGCCGCGCGGCATGACCGTGGAAGAAGGCAAGCTCGCCGCAGCCCAGCCCCCGCAGCCGCTGGAGGATGACGGGCCCGAGGGCATCACGCCGCTGGTGTGCGGGGTGGGTTAGACCACCGCATGGAAGGCCTTGTTGGCAATCTTCCAGCCCGCTTCCGTCTTGAGCAGCACGAAGTAGTCGATGAAGGTGATGGCACCGTGCACCAGGGTGATCTTGGCGCTGGCCGCCGTACCGCCGATGTCGATGGCGTCGATGCTGCGGCGGCGCGTGGCCTCGTCGGCGGCGGGCTGGCCCTTGAAGCGGGCGCAATAGGTGTCGATGTCCCAGGAGGTCAGCGGGCCTTCTCGCACGCTTTCGATGCGGGCGGTGGGCATGAAGGCGGCGCGCATGTGGGCGCTGTTGTCCTCGGCATGGCCGCGCATGTACAGCTCCAGCGGCAAGCGCACGGCGGCTTCTTCGGGGTGGTCGGTCAGGCGTGGGTTGGCAGTCGTCATGGTGTTCTCCTGGGACGGATGGATGGCGGCCTGCGCTTGCAGGCCGGCGGCCGCGCATCGTAGCCACAAGCGCGGGGGGCAGTCCAACCGGGGGCGAGGCGCGGCCCGCGCCGGGGTGCGGTGCAATGCCTTGTTTTCAATGGACTTTTCGGCCGATGCGCCCGGCATTGGCCGTGCCTGGGTCAACAGTGTTTTGAGCGCCATGCCCTGTCTGAGACCCTGCCGACGGGTGCTCGACCTGTTCCGAAAACGACCATGTCAGAGCGGGTAAAGCCGGGGTAAAGCGGGGGTAATGCCTGCGTAAAACGGCGATCTGCCTCGTTTTGGAGAGCATGGGACTGGCTACCATAGCCGCATCCGCCGCCGTTCCCTGTTCCGGGGCCGGACCCACGGTTTCCTCCCACGACTTCCCGCAGTGACCATGAAACGCCTGTCAAGCAGCCCCTTTGTTGCAGATGCCCACGGCGTACGCCAGCGCGGCCGGGTACGGCCCGCCCTGATGTGGGGCGTGGTGGCACTGGCCCTGGTGGCGGGGGGCGGGCTGTGGTGGTGGAACAAGCGGGCGCCGGCGCAGGGCGAGCAGGCCTCGGCCGGTGCGCCCGGCCCGGGTGGCGGG